>CAWAIK010000016.1:0-209936 GCA_963782115.1 uncultured Verrucomicrobiae bacterium | reverse complement strand
AAAAAGATCTTCAGGAATAAAATTATAAGTAGCGGCAAAAGTTTCGAAGTCTCGGAGCGAAATTTCATCTTTCGTGATCAAATTTAGAAAAGCCGGGTGATAACGCTCGTCGAGGTCGGAAAACCACTCGGCGGGTTCCCGTGCTGCGGTGGATGCCGTATCGGTTCTTAATGACTCGGATTCGATTTGGTCCGACTCGGTCATAAGCTTCGAGAGGATTGAAATCACCTCGTGCGTTTCTTTTGTCAATGCTTCAATCTTGGACGCATCCAAAGCAAAGCCGGTCGGGGCGACAAGCCGCGGAATCCTTTCCCCGGGTTGACCAGTTTCGCCTTTGAGTAGCACAGCCCCGGTTTTGAACATTGCCTCCGCAACCAGCTGTTCGATAAACGCTTCGTCGATTGCGAAAGCACGCCCAATCCGATGAAGAATTCTGGCTTGGTCAACGCCAATTTTTCCGGTTACCGCGGCCATCTCTGCGAGCGTCGCAATCACCGGACGCTTCAATGCGTCCGGAATTGCTTTAGCGATGCTCGCTAACGAGCGGAGAGCTGATTTTGAATCTCGACGCAAGATGATCAGCGCGCCATGAATATGTTGCCAATCTGCAGGATTCGGAGATTCTCCTTCCACGAGCTCCTCAAAGATTTTCAACCTAGCGCCGTCGAAATTACCCTCGTAAAGCGACGATGACGGAGAGAAAGAGCAGTCGGAGAATAACCGCGAGCTTTGCGCCAACCTCGCCGCAAGGCTCGAATACGGCTACTTCTTGCCTCCATGACAACGATGAGCCCAGGATCGAAAGATTCGGAGCCAGACTCCATCCAATGCCGCGAAGTGCAGACGTGATTTGGCGACTTTGCGCAGGCGTTAGTTTTGAAGCCTCCGCTAGGCCGATGAGTTGAGCTATTTCTCCGACCTCAACAATCCGGTAAGCGTCCTCTAACGGAGCGGCGGCAACAAGGGTCTTAAAAGCTTCATTGATCGGATTGAGGCTCTTAGTTCGCAGTTCACTTGGTAAAGCGTTCCAAGCGGATAACTCGGAACCAAGCGACTTAACCCTCGCACGGGCGGAGAATAGCCACTTAAGTCGTCAATGCAAGAGTTCCAGATTTTTGGCAGGCCTTTGAATTGCCGAGGAAGCAAATGCGGAACTCTTTGAACAAACTTTTCTGAGTGGCCTTGGTAAGTAAGCTGAAGCAACGCTCCACTTGCCGGTCTGTATTGTACGACCGCCGCCAGTTTTGCAACTTCCAGCTTCATCCCGCCTGGCCAGGTCTCTTCGAACCTGCGACCAAACAAGGCATGGAACTCGTCTTTAACACGTGCGGTTACCTTGCTTTTCCGGCTGTTTTCGTCCGCCGCCGCGAGCATTATCGCAATCTCCGCGCGGAGTGGTTCACCGCGATTGTACAAATTAGCCAGAATGAACTGGGAGCCCGACTTGAAAGTTCGTCGGTCGTCGATCGCAAGCAAGCGTTGAGAGAGCTGAGGATAGACCTCAGTACGATAACCCGCAAAATGCACAAGTTGCGAGCCGTACGTTATGAGTGATTTACTCGACTGCGTCGTACCATAGTCGACCATTAGTTTTATCAGCTCATCGAACAAGAGCGCACTTGAATCATCTTCAAGGATCAATCGTCGCTCGATTCCATAGAAAAAGATGAATACGTAGCCGAGCTGGAACTGGTCGGAGTGATTTGCGGGCCTCCCTGACGCCATCCAATCCAAATAAACTCGGCGCTGTTGTGCAGTGAAATCTTTGTAATTGGGGTAGTACGGAAGCTTTTCGGCCGAACCATCAGATTTCGCGGCTACCGGAAGTCGTTCGTCAATCGCTGATGATTCACCGGGCCACGGTAAGTCTCGAGACGTCGTGTAAATCATTCCGTTGACAGTTTGCCCGGTCTTGAGGGGGACCAATTCACCAGCTCGATGCCATACGAGCGCCTCGCCGTTGGATTTGGCGTTCTGCTTGAAAGGCGTCGCAGCGTTCAGCCTGAGTGTTATCTGCGGTTGCCGGGTTTTTGTCGGAGCAGGCTGTGTAACGGGCTCAGTCCCCGGTTGTTTTTTGACCCCTACTCGTTTGGAAGCAGAAGCCTTCCTGCTCCAAAAAACGTTCGCCAAAACGACGCCCAGGGCTGCGCCAAAAATTGCCCCAACAAACCAGCTGCCACCACATGCTGAAACTATGTAGCCTAGGGTCAGTGCTCCCGCGAGTGCTAGACGCTTCCGCATATTCATTCCATCGACCGTTTACGTGGCGTATTGAGGATACTGTTACTATGGAAAGTCATTTCCCAACCAGTGAAGTACCCTGACTCAAGCCGCTGGCCGCATCGAGTGTACGTTCATATTTTCGAATCCGATGCGGGTGGTTATCAGGTATTGATCCCCTAGCCTGTCGATTTCAGCGCTTTAACGGTAATTGGCGTCGTCCTACGGCAATTGTAAGGGTTTTCTCACTTTCAACCTTCATCTGTGGTCACTAAGTATCGTCCCATTTCGATCGGCTGCAGGCATACTCTTCTGAACGGGTTACTGTTGTGTAAGCGTATGGCTGGCGAAAATTCTCAACGAGGGCGCTCATTCCCCGGACGACGCGTTCGCGGTGGTCAAGAGCGAGCTGGAAGTCGTCGAGAAGTCCCCGGATAGCTGCATTCTAATTCGTTTCGCCCGAAGTGTTCATACGAACACATCTACAGGAAGGTACGAGCTCCGCAAGAAATTCTTGAGCCCGGGATAGTTCATTCATTGCCGATGGCTGGGTGGTCCGCTCCCAAGCAGGTGATCCACACCGCTCTCCGCGCGGTTGCTCTAAACGGCTCTTCCCGAGCTTTGGAGTCGCTTTCAATCAATGCGATCGCGGGTCAAGTCTAGTCGAATTTCACATAAGCGGAGACTTGCCACATTCCGTGAGTCGCGCCAAACTCCCCGCAAGCTTCTTTCGCTGACACATGATCGAAATCTCTTTGGGCCAACGACTTCGTGAATTGCGGGATAAGGCGGACTTGTCCTTGCGTGAATTGGCCAAGAGAATCGGCATTTCCTCCCCTTTCCTTTCCGATATAGAGCTTGGAAGGCGCTTCCCTTCCGAGGAAATCTTGGGAAAGCTGGCTCGCGCTCTGAATGTATCCTTGGAGGAACTAAAGAAATATGACAATCGCGAGCCAATAGCTGATCTGAAACGCTTAATGGATTCCGACCCCAAGCTTGGTTTCGCATTTAGAACGGCCGTGGAAAAAGTAAAAAGTGGCGAACTCACGGCTGAAGAACTCATCGCCAGATTGACCAAGAAGTCTTCTCCAAAAAAGTAGCGTGCGCAAAGTTCAAACACCATCAGGACCGTTCGCCTTCCGGTTGTATTTCGAAGATCTTGGCGAAATAGACAAGATTTGTTCGGAGGCTCTCAGGTTGCAATCACTCTTGCCCTCCGACCCGGCACCGATAAGGATCGAACGTTTTGTTGAGAAGCAATTCAAAGCTCCACTGCGATATGAAGACCTTGGCCCAGAGCACCTTGGCTGCACGATATTCAATTCCTCGGGCGCTGTGGAGGCGATCCTGGTATCCCGGACGTTGGAAGAACAGAACACGGTTCCAGCTCGCAGACGGGTTCGTTCAACGATTGCGCACGAGGCCGGGCACGGTCTTTTGCACGGACCACTCTTCAGCGAAAACAACTCTGGAGATCGTGTGAACGATGCTCCTGGAGAAAAACAGCCTCTGATCCTTTGCCGGTCGGAGGACATTCTCGTGGACGCCCAGCGCTCCTACACCGGCCGATGGTGGGAATTCCAGGCAAACGAAGCGATGGGGAGTCTTCTGCTTCCCAGCTTGCTGATGAATGCTTTTCTAAAACAGTCCGGCATCGAACCTTCTTCCTTCGCAAGTCGCATCCTGACTCCGCCGCAGCGAGAGGCACTCATCAAAAAAGCGGCGGTGATATTTGATGTGAATCCGATCGTTGTCCGGATCCGATTGGATTCGCTTTTTCCTCAAAAGAAAATTGAGAAAATACACTTCTAAGACTTGACTTCGTGCTGCAAGCTGCGCAAGCTTTCTACGCTTACATACGCTTTAGAAGTCATGAATATATATTACTTCGATTGTATGAAAAAGGCGGTTCAAGAGGGAGCCGTTGCGAATACATTGGATGATAATTTGTACGATGTTAGGCGGGGTAGTCCCCGAATAATAGTCACTGTATCGCCGGAAAGAAGCGCTTTGAAAAAGCGACTAAATAGAGGCTCGCCCGTGTTAGCCGCTTTGTTAATGGGTTTGTTTTGACGCAAAACAGACCGTCCACAGAACGAGTGATTTAGACGGAGCGTTGATACGCCTAGACGATCTGCCTTGTCTCGCCGTGCGCAATTGTCGTTCCGCGAAGCCTATTGATTTGGCCAAGAGCTTTTTTCACAGTTTTGGACGGCGTTTCCGACAAGTCGCGAGCGGCATTGGGCGTATAAATAAAAGGACCCAGATCTAATGACCGGAAGAGTGTTGATCAACGCTGGGATGTTCCTGCAAAAATCTTTCAAGAGCGGCGGTGGTGATCGCCGGGGGCGAACGCCTTCCGCTTTCCCATTGCTGCAACGTCTGGAGTTTAGCGGGCACGCCTGCGGAAACGAGAGCGATGACTGCCTCGGCCTGGCTCAGATTATTGGTCTCCCGCCACGACTTGAGCCGGAGAACGATCGAAACGGGGGTCTTTTGCGGCATGGACGTTTCGTGGTGCTCCAAAAGGAACCTTTCGAGTGCCGCAGCGGTCACAGCCTGAGGAGAGGAACGCGCTCTCTCCCATTGTTGAAGGGTGCCAAGCTTTATTGGCAGGCGACCGGCCACAGCGCACGGATCGTTTGAGATTGACTGAATCCCCGAGCCGTGCGCCAGGCTTTCAGTTTTGTGATTACAGGGTGGAGCGGCTTACTGGCCATCAGACGGTTCATCATGCCGATTCTGCGGCACACTAGCAACTGGTAGAAATCGCAATTTTAGAAATGAGATGGTAAACATCGTCTCAACCATAGGTTTTCTACCTATAGCATATCGGCACATAAAGGGTCAGGAGGCACATAAACGAACACCAGAAAATGTGTTTGAAATCGTTATAGAAAAGGCTACCCATTCGACGCGCTGTCGCTTGCTCAGGGCAGGCGCGTCGAATGGCTCAGCTTTTTCAAAACTTCGGTCTGATTACTAATCAGGGCCAATTTTTTCGCTCGGCTCCAGCGTTTTAGCTGGCGTTCACGTTGGAGCGCCAGCGCGGTCGAGAGCGGTCCTTCAACATAGATCAGTCGCGCACCTGAATGATCGCGGGTAAACTTTGCACCCTTTGGCCCGCCGTGTTCGGCGAGACGCTTGGCTACGTCGCCGGCGCTTCCGACGTAGATGGTGCAGTCCGAGCAGGCGAGGATGTAGACAAAGGTGTTCCCGCTTACAGGCGCAGGTGGTTCTCGCGTCGGGAGATGGGAAAGATCGTCTCGTTGGGTCATGGTCGATGGGGTCTTTTACGCTAACCAATCAGCAAGGGACAGAGCACGTATTTTAATTAAAGATGCCCGTTCGACGCGCTGTCGCTTGCTCAGGGCATTCGACGCGCTTCGTTACGTGGACTTGGCATAATATTTAGGCCGTTTGTGCGTCGAATGCGTCGGATGGCCTGCCATGAGCAAGCGTCCAGCGCGTCGAATGCGTCGGATGGCCTGCCATGAGCAAGCGTCAAGCGCGTCGAATGGCTACCGCGCATGGATTCGAACCATGAATAACGCCTCCAAAGGGCGCTGTGTTACCGTTACACCACGCGGTAAATAACAAATCTTATCCTACTAAAAGCAAATCCAGGGCCATGCAATAGATGTTTTGCATTTTCTGGGTGACATCGAGCCGCCTCCGAGAACCCTTTCCCCCAAAACGCCAAAACTCGATTGACCTTACTATTTGCGTTCGAGCAGGCTGTGGCCGGTCATTTCTTTCGGTACCGGCAAACCGAGCAGTTCCAGAAGGGTTGGAGCGACGTCGGCGAGAATCCCGTCTTTCAGGCTATATTCCGATGCATTAGCTGCTACGTAGAGAAAGTGAACGAGATTCGTCGTATGCGCGGTGTTGGGTGAGCCGTCAGGGTTGCGCATCATCTCGCAATTCCCGTGGTCTGCCGTCACGATCGCCTTTCCTCCCGCGGCAAGCAGCGCTTCCAGGACTTGACGCACGCATTGATCGATTGTCTCCACCGCTTTGATCCCGGCTTCGACCACTCCAGTATGTCCGACCATGTCCGGGTTCGCAAAATTCAAGATGATCAGATCGTAATCCTTCAACCGCTTAACCACCTCGGCCGTTACTCCCGGCGCGCTCATCTCGGGCTTGAGATCATAGGTCGCAACCTTCGGTGACGGGACGATCACGCGGTCTTCGCCGGCAAATGGCACCTCCACGCCGCCATTGAAGAAATAGGTCACGTGCGGGTATTTTTCGGTTTCAGCAATTCGCAGCTGCTTCTTGTCGGCCTCACTGACCACCTTTCCGAGAATGTTGTCCAGCGTCTGCTGCTCAAACGCCACCGGACAGTCAAAGGTAATGTCGTATTGCGTCATCGTCACGAAGTGCACCTTCGGATGCACCTTGCGATCGAACCCGTCAAAGTCATCGAAAAGAAACGCCCGCGACAGTTGTCTTGCTCGATCCCCGCGAAAGTTAAAAAAGAAAACTACATCGCCATCCCGAATCCGCTGCTGGTTCGGATGCGAAAAGATCAACGGTTTGAGGAATTCATCGGTCTCTCCTTGCTGATACCTCTGGGTGATGGCGTCGTCCGGTGAGTTAACAACAATTTCGCCTCGTCCCAGCACGATAGCGTCCCATGCGAGTTTGGTGCGTTCCCAGCGTCTATCCCGATCCATCGCAAAGTATCGACCAATGACAGTGGAAATTATTGCTCCGGCATCGCTTACCGCATTTTTGACCGTGGATAAGTATTCAAGTCCGCCGGTCGGCGACGTATCGCGGCCGTCCGTGATCGCATGAATCAAAATGTCTTTTACACCAAAAAGCGCCGCTTCCTTGACCAAGGCAATCAACTGGTCCTGGTGGCTATGGACACCGCCATCGGAAAGCAGTCCGATAAAATGGAGCCGGGACTGTTTGGCGGATTCAAAGGCCTCGCGGATTACTGGATTAGTTATCAGTTCTCGGTCCCGGATTGCTTTGTTGATCCTCGTGAGATCCTGGTAAACAATTCTTCCAGCGCCGAGATTGAGATGTCCAACTTCCGAATTTCCCATCTGGCCTTCGGGCAATCCAACATCCATCCCGCTGGCGCTGAGTCGACTCAATGGATAAGTCTGATAAAGATGATCGTGGTATGGCGTCTTCGCGAGCAACGTCGCGTTACCATCGGCTTCCGCAGACTCTCGGCCATGAGGATTAATCCCCCATCCATCCCGGATCATCAGCATCACTGGTTGAGGCATTTTTCGCTCAGATCAAATCTGGATTCCGAAAGAGAAACCGCATCGTAAACCTTGAACTCAAAACCGGAAGACGTGAGACCAATTTCTCACGACTCCGAATTTTGAAGATCACTCCTTGACCGGTTTCGTAGAATTCCGTTTGCGCTTCAGGTAGTTCAAACGGCGACGGCGTTTTTCCAGCTTGTTGTGTTGCTTGCCCATTCCACCCCTGTAACGGGATTTGGGCGCTCGGTCAATCAAACCTCCACGCCGACGAGGCTTTTGTTTTCGCGCTGCGCGAACTCAAGGTGAAATTGATCCGGCTCCGGCGCCGGTCCGTTCACGTGGGTACGACCCCAATAGCTGGAAAAATTTTCGTTGCCGTGACGATTCTGAACAAATTCTTCGATCAATCCGCGAACTTTTGCCGGAATCTCTTCCTGCGTGACTGTCTTTTCCTGCAATCCTGCTAATCGTTCGCCGGTGATTGAACCTCCGACATAGAGCGCATACTTGCCCGGCGCGCGGCCGACAAATGCAATGTCGGCGTTGTAAGGCCGGGCGCAGCCGTTCGGACAACCAGTCATGCGAATCAAAATTGGTTCCTCACTCAGACCGAAATCTCGCAAAATGTCGTCGATTTTATCCAGAACGAGGTGGAATACCCTTTCGCTTTCAGCCAGCGCCAGCCCACAGGTAGGCAGCGCGACGCAGGCCTGCGCCAGCCTCCTGGTCTCCGTCAAATCTTCCGGCTTCGGAATTCCATGCGCCATCAGGATTTCGGTGACCTTCTCTTTTGCAGCTGGATCAATGTCGTGAAAGATAATGTTACAATTTGTGGTCAGCCGGACAGGAAATCCAAATTGCTCAGCAATCGTACGAAATGCGGTCCGCCACTTGCGCTGTTCCGTATCCTTGATTCGGCCCTCTTCTATCCAGAGGGCGCAGAACAACTTTCCATCCCCCTGTTCCTGCCAACCGTAGACATCGCTTACGGTGTTCCAAAGAACTTTCTTGGCCGCTTCATAAGGGGCATCCAACCGCTTGACAACCTCGTCGCGGAACCAGTCAATCCCGCGCTCGTCGATCAGATATTTCAATCGGGCGCGTTTGCGATCATCTCGGTTGCCGAAATCTCTTTGGGCAGTAACCACCGCCACAGCTGCTTGAACGGCATACTCCCGGTCAATGTAGAATAACGGCTTTGCGAGGGCCGGAAAAGTCTCCGTCTTACCGTGCGTCATCCCGAATCCGCCGCCTGCGACCACCGTGTAACCCTTCACCGCGCCATTTTCCACGTTTGAAATAAATCCGAGATCGTTGGTGTAGATATCGATGTCATTTCGCGGCGGGATGGCGATACCGATTTTAAATTTCCTCGGCAGATAAATTTTCCCGTAAATTGGCTCGGCGTCATCCGTTGTCCGGTTGAGGTACTCGCCATTTAACCAAATCTCTGCGTAGGCGGTCGTTTTGGCGAGAAACGTGTCGCTGAGTTCTTTTGCGAGCCGTTGGGCATCCAGGTGAGCCTCGTCTTTAAAGGGACTGGGAGCAGCGGTGGTATTCCGGACGACGTCGCCGCAGGCACCCCAGGTGGTGATTCCGGATTCATTAACCCTGCGGATGCATTCCTGCAGATCTCCTTTGAGAACACCGTGCAACTGGAATCCCTGTCTGGTGCTGATCCGGAGCGTTCCGTTGCCCAAATCCCCCGCGATTCGGTCATGAGCCAGGTATTGCTGGGCACTCAATGCGCCGCCCGGCAATTTAGAGCGAACCATGAACATCCAGGCTTTATCAAGATTCTGCCTTTTCCGAGAGATTCGCTGATCACGGTCGTCCTGTTGATAGGTACCGTGGAACTTCAGGAGTTGGTACTCGTCCTCGGAAAAGTGAGACCCGTCACCCAGAAGAGTTCTCTGAATCGTACCTCGCAAGGCATGACTCTCAGACTTAATTTCTTCGACGCTTTTAGAAGCCATAGCAGAAAATAGATAATCCCTATAGGGATAAGGTATTTTCACCCGGGTGCAAATGGATTTGAGTTTTTCTTAGCTCGCACACCGCCTCAAGTAACCCTTGCTTAGCAATTGGGCGTATGTTAGCGAGCGATAATGCTTCGGTTTACGAAAATGAACGGCGCCGGGAACGATTTCGTGCTGATCGACAATCGATCCGGCGCTCACAAATTTTCGCCGCGACAGATCACCAGCTTATGTGACCGTCACCGAGGCGTCGGCGCGGACGGAGTGCTTCTGGTTGAGGCGACGGCAGGCAAGGCGGATTTTCGGATGCGATATTACAACAGCGACGGTGGCGAAGCGGAGATGTGCGGGAACGGTGCACGATGTTTTACGCGTTTCGTCAACAAGATCACCGGCGCGTTCTCCGAAATCCGTTTCGAGACTCCGGCCGGAATCATTGAGGCCCAGATCGATGGGGAACTCGTCAAGCTTGCGTTGAGCCAGCCGCACGACCTGGTCCTGCGGCGGAGTCTCGATATCAGTGGTGTCAAACTCTCGACCCATTCCATCAACACAGGGGTACCGCATGTCGTGACTTTCGTGGACGACATCGAATCGACGCCAGTGCAGCACTGGGGGGCACAAATCCGGTATCATCCTGCGTTTCAACCAAACGGGACAAACGCAAATTTTATCAAGGAAATTGAGCCGGGAAAAATAGCCATCCGAACGTACGAGCGCGGTGTCGAATCCGAAACGCTGGCATGCGGCACCGGAGTGACCGCGGCCGGCCTGATCTACGCCGCGCTGAGCGACGCAACATCTCCGGTGCGCCTTCTTGTGCGAGGCGGAGATTGGCTCGAGGTTGGCTTTCGAAGAGCTGGAGCCGGCTTCGAGGATGTGACACTAAAAGGTCCCGCCAGCTTCGTCTTTGAAGGTTCCATCGAAATTCCATAACCCTCCATACCAATGTTTGCAGGCACCTACACAGCCATCGTCACCCCCTTCAAGAACGGACAGGTCGATGAAAATGCGTTTCGTACTCTGATCCAATTTCAGATCGACAACGGCGTGAATGGAATAGTCCCAACTGGAACTACCGGTGAGGCCGCGACGCTCGATTTTGACGAACATCTGCGGGTGATCGAGCTCGCCGTCGAGGAAGCACGAGGCCGTTGCAAGATCATTGCAGGCACCGGTTCAAATTCGACGCAGGAAGCGGTGGACCTCACGCAAAAAGCTGAGCGACTGGGCGTCGATGCGGTTCTGCTGGCCAGTCCATATTATAACAAACCCACCCAAGAAGGGATCTACAGGCATTACAAGAAAATCGCCGAATCGACCTCCCTGAAATTGATGCTTTACAATGTTCCGGGTCGTACAGCGGGTGAAATTGGCGTGGAAACTTGCGCCCGCCTGGCGAGAGATTGTGGAAATATTGTTTCCATCAAGGAAGCCGGCGGATCAGCGGAACGTGTCTCCGCATTGAAGAAGATTCTTCCTGCGGATTTCACCATCCTTTCCGGTGACGATGGTTTAACGTTACCTTTTATGGCCGTCGGAGCCGTTGGGGTCGTCAGCGTGGCTTCTAATGTGATTCCAAAACAGATAACGAACATGGTCAACGCGTTCCTCGCAGACCGGTCCGCCGATGCGCTGAAAGTACACCTCCGTTATTTCCAGCTTTTCAAGGATCTTTTTATCGAATCCAATCCGATCCCGGTAAAGACCGCCTTGTATTTGATGGGAATGATCGAAAACGAGTTTCGACTGCCGATGTGCGAGATTGCTAAAGGAAACCAAAGCAAACTCCACGAGACCATGGCGGCACTGAAGCTGGTATGACCCGACTGCACGTCCACGGAGGGAACGGACGATTGGGTCAGGCGATCATTCGAATCGCCGTGGCATCCGGTGACTACGAAGTTTCGATATCCGGACGAAAAGAGGATTTTTCAGAACAGGATGCGGCCTGGGATGTGGCGATCGATGTAAGCCAACCCCAGGGGTCGGTCGCGATCGCAACCCGTTGCGCTGCTTATGGAATACCTTTGGTGATCGGAACGACAGGGCATTCGAGCGATCAGCTCGACAAATTACGCGCTAAGTCGGTTCGAATCGCAATGTTGCTGACCCCCAATTTCAGCGTCGGTGTCAATTTGCTTTTCTGGCTTACCGAAAGGACGAGCGAGATCCTCGGCCCGGAGTTCGATGCAGAGATTGTGGAATTGCATCACCGTCTCAAAAAGGACTCCCCCAGCGGAACAGCAAAGCGGCTGGGCGAAATCATCGCGAAGACGCGATTGCTGGAGTATGGCAAAGCGGCCCGGCACGGGAGAGAAGGTTTAGTGGGCGAACGAAAGAATAGCGAGATCGGTGTCCACGCCATCCGGGGAGGAGATATCGTGGGCGAACACACTGTTTATTTTGCAGGCGCGGGAGAACGGATCGAACTGACCCACCGGGCGTCGAGTCGGGACACTTTTGCCAAAGGCGCTTTGCGAGCCGCCGGCTGGCTGATTGGCAAACCCGCCGGCTGGTACGAGATGCAGGACGTATTAGGACTGCGGTAGGATGCGCTGTGGGATCGCCCTGGGTTCGAATATCGAGGATCGCCTCGCGAACCTTCGCGAAGGCTGCAAACGAACCTGTTCGCTCCATGAGTCCGGTTTACCGATCCGGTTTTCGTCGGTCTACGAGACCACTCCGGTAGATTGCGAGCCGGGTACGAGGCCTTATCTCAATGCAGTCATGGAGATCAATTTCACGGGGCCACCCGTTGCTTTACTCGATCGGTTACTGGAGATTGAAAAAGCAATGGGCCGAACGTCGAAAAGACCGAAAAACTCTCCCCGGATCATTGATCTGGACGTTCTCTACGCAGGTAATCTGGTGCTGAATAGTGCCGAGATAACTATTCCGCACCCGAGACTTCGCCAGCGCCGGTTTGTCTTGACTCCTTTGGCAGATATTTCGCCCGACCTCGTTCTTCCTGGTCAGATGGGTTCCGTCCGGCGGCTTCTCGCCGAGGTCGATGATCCGGGCCAGGTCACGCGACTCGGCGTTCCATTGTTCGATCGTGAATAAGATAACTCCCGATACGATCCGAAGCTGGAAAGCAACCCGCCGACGAATCAGCGCGCTGACGGCCTACGATTTTCCCACAGCAAGGCTCCTGGACGAAGCCGGTATCGATCTGCTCCTGGTCGGCGATTCGCTTGGGATGACAGTGCTCGGTTATCCCGACACGACCCATGTGCAGATTCAAGACGTAATCCACCACATGCGGGCAGTCGCGCGCGGTGCGTCGTCTGCGCTCCTGGTCGCTGACCTTCCGATCCATAGCTATGATAGCCCGAATCTCGCTGTCCAGAGCTCCAGGCGCTTGATTGACGCAGGTGCTCACGCGGTCAAACTGGAGGGCGGTCAGGCTTGCTCCGCACAGATCCGCGCAATCACCGACGCAGGCATCCCGTTCGTCGGACATATCGGAATGCTGCCGCAACACGTGTTGGAAGAGGGTGGTTATCGGACGAAAGGCCGAACAGCGGAGGAACGCAGTTTCTTACTCAATGAAGCCAGAGTGATCGAAGAAAATGGAGGATTTGCGTTAGTTCTCGAGTTGATTGACCCACCGGCGGCAGCGGAAATCACCCAGTCTATTTCCATCCCAACGATTGGCATAGGATCAGGGACGGAATGCGACGGGCAAATTCTCGTGTTTCACGACCTGGTGGGTTACTTCCCGTGGTTCAAGCCTAGACACGCGAAATCCGAGGGCAATGTGGCCGCAGAGATTCGCAACGCAGCTCGCGCGTATATCGACCGCACACGCGGTAGCCCATAGCACGAAGTCTCAAAAGCCAAAGCGCTCGAGAGATTTTCACGCTATTCGAAAACCTTTCCCATTTTTCGAAACTTCTGGTAACGCTCGTCAACAAGTGTATCGACGGGTTTCTTCGTCACTTGATCGAGATGCGCCAGGAGAGCAGACCGCAGATTCTGCGCGGCCAATTCATGGTCCTGGTGTGCGCCGCCAAGCGGTTCAGGAATAACTTCGTCGATCAGTTCAAGCTCCTTCAGTTGCACAGCTGTCAGCTTCAGCGCTTCCGCCGCCTCCGGCGCATGACTGCGGTGTTTCCAGAGAATTGCGGCGCAACCTTCCGGGCTGATCACCGAGTAGTAGGCGTTCTCGAGCATCAGGACGCGATCGGCGACTCCGATGCCCAACGCGCCCCCCGATCCGCCTTCGCCAATAACCGACGCGACAATCGGCGTCCGTAACGACATCATTTCGCTCAGATTGACGGCAATCGATTCCGAGATGTGCCTTTCTTCGGCTCCCACTCCCGGATAAGCTCCCGGAGTATCAATTAACGCGATCACGGGAAGGCGAAATCTTTCCGCCAACCGCATGACGCGGAGCGCCTTCCGGTAACCCTCGGGATGGGCGCTCCCGAAATTCCTTCGAATGTTCTCCTTGGTATCCCTTCCCTTTTGGTGGGCAACAACGCCGCATCGGTATTCTCCGATCATCGCAAATCCACAAGGCATCGCCTCGTCGTCCCCAAACAACCGGTCGCCGTGCAGTTCGATAAAGTCCGAAAACCCCAATCTCAGATAATCCAACGCGAACGGGCGTGCGGTATGCCGAGCAATCTGCACTTTCTGCCAGGCGCTGAGCATCCCGTAAATCTCCCGCTTTGTCTCTTCAATCTTCTTCTCCATGGCGCGCACTTCGCGCTCAAAATCGACCGAACTCGGCTTCGAATGCTTCTTCAGTTCGTCCAGCTGCTTTTCGAGTTCGACGATTGGCTTCTCGAATTCCAGAGGTTGTACCTTCATTTGACAATCACCGGCGTATCCTTCGCGACCAAGGCAAACAGTTCCTCCATGTCAGCAGGACCGAGCATGATCCCGGTGCCAGGCTTCTGCGCGTTGGGTGTTTGAGCATTGGTTTCGGAATAGAGCGTGACACCACTATCGTTTATGACAATCCATCGGCTGCTTCCCAGGTATTTTTTTTCTCCAAAAGCAACGCGGA
Organism: uncultured Verrucomicrobiae bacterium; assembly: GCA_963782115.1. Classification (GTDB taxonomy): domain Bacteria; phylum Verrucomicrobiota; class Verrucomicrobiia; order Chthoniobacterales; family JAFAMB01; genus JAFAMB01. Next base: position 195,477 of record CAWAIK010000016.1, on the reverse strand, counting down.
CACCGTCAGACCAAGCGATCTTCTCCCGAGTCTTGAACTGACCGAGAACCACCTTTGCCGGCAGCTTGATTTCCAAAGGTTTGTAGCAACGGAAGAAATTCCCATAATTCACCAAGGTCACATCCCCTTTTTTCGTATTGATCACCAGACTGAACTGACCTTTCGGAATAATTAGCCGCTTGCCGGGCTGAATCGTCAGGCTGTCAAGACCATTGGCCTTGAAGATCAATTCGGCCGCATCCTTGGTTTTAAGGGCGATTTTTGCGATTGAGTCGCCGCGAACCACTACATATTCCGTTTTGTCGGGCCCTGGCGCAGGTGAAAAGAACTCGCTGATATTCAGGTCACCCAGCAATTTTCTCGCGTCATCACTCTTGGCTGAATCAGGAAAGCTCTGGATCAGTGCCAAAAGAATCTTTTGCGCTTCGCTCTGATTGCCGCTCGCAATCTGCTGTTTCGCCTGGTCGAAGATTGCGATACCCGGGTCAGGTGTCGGCGTGACGACCGGTTCATTCCCGGCTCCATGGCGAGTACCAGGTTTTTTGAAAAATAATCGATACGCGACGAATCCCCCTCCCCCAAAAATAGCGATTGCCAGCGAGGCAACGATGAGAACCTTCACCAGGTTGTTCATTCAGGACTCCGCCGGGAGCGCCTTCTTCAGCCTCCGGACCAGCTAAAGAAGGCCCTTCCGGCGAAAATCCTGAATATTCCGACCGGCTGACTGCTGAATCATTTCCACCGTAAACTTCAGCAGACAAACCTCCCAGCCCTCATCGACGCCGTGAATGACGGCGCTGGTGCTCCGTAGTGACTCCGGAACCTGGCTCGTCACTCGGTCCAGGACAGCCTCGACCGAATCATGAACCAGATTTTCAGATAGATCATCCTTCCGGATTTGAAATCCATACTTCAGCAACGCGGCATTCCGCGACTGCAGCATCTCGGCAAATTTTTGCGCCTTCTCTCCGAAACCTTCCAGGGTCAACCTCGCGAAATTTTCCGTCGTCAATATCTGGGGACGATCAGCCTGGATCTTTCCGTCGCGGATGCGTATTTGATTCGCCCTGTCCATGAGCTCTGTTACGAGATAGAAATGGAAACTGGTGGCGCCAAAGGTCTCGATCCGACGTTCAGGTGAAACAATCACCTTGGTGTTCTCTAAGGCGTACTGCAGATCGTCCTCCGAATGCATAGGATAAATTTATAATTTAGCTTGTTTCGCGAAGGAAACAAACACCCGCGAGGAGGGCCAAGCTCATGGCGTCTGAAAGGGCTGTCGCCTCCCCTTGCGGCGCAAGGCCAGGATGCAAACATCTCCTGATTCCGCGCGCTTATTTTGCCCGCTCTTCGATATATCGGATGACGTCGCCGACTGTCTGGAGCTTTTCGGCATCTTCGTCAGGAACTTCGACCGAAAACTCCTCCTCGAAGGCCATTACGAGCTCTACCGTATCAAGCGAATCAGCACCGAGATCCTCAATGAAGGAAGCGTTAGGTGTCACTTGCTCAGGATTTACGCCGAGCTGTTCGACGATGATCTCTTTGACCTTTTCTTCGATGGATTTCTCTGACATAAATCGCGTTTCTTCTCGTTGTAGTTAAGACGTGCCTACGGTTAATTACGAAGCCCGGTGATGGCAACTAAATTAATTGCATTAAATAGCAACTACTTTCTTGTGATCTGAACGCTCTATCTCTCGCCCGCAGGTTCGAACTCACCGGTGGGCATGGAAGATTCCTCCACCCAAATCCCAGATTCAGCGCGAGCCGACCGTGAAACCGCCCGACAAAGTTGCTTTTTTGGGTTAGGATTGCCACAACTGCGGTCCCATTTCACCGGTTAAATAAGGGCTGCAACCACTTTTTTATTGACCTATCAGATGGAATCGACAACCTAGACGCCCGTTTCTATGACTTTTCTCGGCGACCGCGCCGGGCGTTTTATTTTTGGGTTAAATGCTGCCACCCCTCACCTGACCATGACGGACCCGCTCCCTTCGCTTGATCTTCGTTTAACGCCCGATTGGCTGAAGGAATCGGAGCCCCGCAACCGCTACGCGGACTACGATGGCGACGACCCGCAGGACCGTCATCACCGTGGGCGGAGAGACCGCCGGGACGATCGGCCCAGGCGTCCATCCCCCCAAAGTGACCGCCCTCGGCGAGTACAACCTGATCGAGGATCAGCCGCAAACAACAAGTCTCCTCAGCCTCCAGCTCCACGTGGCACCGAAACTGGCAGCCCGAAGCCGCTCAGGAACGACCGGGCGCGCTTTCAACGCCGGGAAGAACCAGGCCTTCGTCCCGAGGCCGAACCGGCTCCGGTACAGATCGATTTCCTCCCAGAAGAGCGCGCATTTTCCAAAATCATTCAGCAGATCAAACAAGGGCATATTGCTTATCCATTGTTCGGTTTGGCACGCATGTTTTTGGAGCGTCCGGAGCGCCATCGGATCCGCGTTCGTTCGCTGGACAATCACACGATGATTTACCAATTCGGCGACGACGGTCCGGTGGCCATGGATCCGACCGCCCTCGAACGCAATGCCTTCAACGAAAAGAAGGAGGAATTTTACGGGACCCAGATCGTCGAAAAAGAGCCGATCAAGGGAAATTTTACCTCCGTCGCCCGCTGTACCCTGTCCGGCAAACTCCTCGGGCCGACTAATTATCACGCCTTTCAACCGGCCCTGCGCACACTCTACGAGCAAAGATTCAGCCGCCGAATGAGTTTTGACGATTATCGGCGCGCAATCGAGATCAGCAGCGATCCGCAACTGGTCGAACAATGGAAAGAGGAAGCGCGAAAGTCTGTGACTTTCCAAACAAAGGACCAGGAAAATCCGGCCGCGTTCGACAATCTGGGCGCCGTTGAACAGCATTTCCGGGCCAATTACCTGCCTAGCCTCGTCCGGCGCTGTTTGGCGACAGAATTATCCGGAGAAACAGCCCGGCATCTCCCGGACCGCGGCATTATCGCAGCCATTCGAAAAGCCAGAGATCGCGAAAATCGGTTTCCTGCGCAAATCGCGGGGGCTCTGCGGCATGGCCTAAATCAGGCAGGGTTACACGTCTTTAAGCATAAAAAACGAATCCTCTATATCTCCACGGTCCGGCCGCAGTTGTTCGACGCGAATCAAGGATCCATTTCGACCGGCTTGTCGGCTATCCTTACGACCATAAAATCTTACCCGAAAATCTCGAGAAAACAGTTAGCGGAGAAGGCTCTGGCTAAGCTGATCGGCGAAAAATCAACTGACGAATCCAGCGAGGAGTACCAGCACGCGAAAACCACGCTGGCAACCGATCTCATTTGGCTGGCCAAAGCAGGCCACGTGATCGAGTTCGCCGACGGGACGCTCGATTTGCCGTTGCCGCCCAGGCCAATCGAAGCGGCGAAAGGGGAAGTGCATCCATCGACGCACCAGGATCTCGAAGTTGAAGAAGCGGACGGCTCTTCGGATGAAGAATCCTCCACCGCTCAATCCGAAACGGAAGCCATGTCTGCCGAATCCGAAGCTGGGCTCACTTCCGCCGCACAAGAAGGTCAGGCACCGGAGACCGTTCAAGACGCGTCCGATTCGGATCCAGAATCGTCACTTGAACCGGCGAGACCGGAAGCTGCATTGGAACCCTCGCTCCAGTTGCCGGCGGACCCTCCGGAGCTTCTGGAAACGGAGCGGGAATCATTAGAACGCGTCGCGAGCCATTCCACGTGAGCGGATTTGCTTCTAACACCAACCTCGCCTACTAATCTGCTCATGCGGATCATCCGATACCTTGCCCAAGAGGGAGATATCCGGTTTGCGGCTGAGCGACCCGGTGGACGTTGTTTCGATATTCGCGGAGACATTTTTCGCGACTTCGAAATTACAGATCGCGAATCGAACATGGTCAAGCTTCTGGCGCCGATCGAACCCCCGATAATCCTTTGTATCGGCCTCAATTACCGAAAACACGCAGCAGAAACCGGAGCAAGAATTCCTGAGCGTCCCGTATTGTTTGTGAAGGGTCCCGGCACTTTGCAAAACCCGGGCGACCCGATCGTCCTGCCAACCAGACTTCGCAGCGACGAGGTCGATTACGAGTGCGAATTAGCGGTTGTCATAGGCAGGCGGTGCAAAAATGTCTCGAAAAGCGACGCGTTCGACGTCGTCTTTGGTTACACCGCCGGCAACGATGTGAGCGCCCGTGACTGGCAAAAGCGTTTGGGCGGTAGTCAATGGTGCCGAGGAAAAGGTTTCGATACCTTTGCACCACTCGGGCCGGCCATCGTGACAAAAGACGAGATTCCCAACCCGAATTCGCTTCGGATCGCGACTCGCGTGAATAGCAAGACTCGTCAGAGTTCAAACACTTCGGACATGCTCTTTGACGTACCCACCCTGATCGAATTTCTTAGTGGAAGCACTACACTCCATCCGGGTACCGTAATTCTGACCGGAACACCCGAAGGCGTCGGCATGGCCATGAATCCGCCCCAATACCTTGCTCCGGGAGATTTCGTGGAAGTCGAAATCGAGAAAATCGGAGTTCTGAGCAATCCGGTCGTTACAGAAGAATAAGGGAGATCTCCTGAATTCTGTCTTGCTGATGCCCTTCGACCTCTCTTCTCAGTTCAAACCGCGCGGCGACCAACAGCAGGCTATTGATCAGCTCGTCCATTCGCTTGAGGCAGGTAATCGGCATCAAACGCTGCTTGGAGTGACCGGCTCCGGCAAAACGTTCACCGCCGCCAATGTCGTTGCCGCACTGAACAAGCCGACTCTGGTAATTTCGCATAACAAGACCCTCGCAGCACAGCTCTACAGCGAGTTTAAGCAGTTCTTCCCCAACAACGCCGTTGAATATTTCGTCAGCTACTTCGACTACTATCAGCCCGAAGCTTACATTCCGCGGACAGACACCTACATCGAAAAAGATTCGTCCATCAACGAGGAGATCGAGCGGCTTCGGCTTTCTGCCACCGGATCCCTTCTTTCACGAGATGACGTCATAGTGGTCGCGAGTGTTTCCTGCATCTACGGTTTGGGTTCACCGGAAGATTACGCAAACATGGTGTGCAGTGTCACTAAAGGGCAGCAAATCTCTCGTGAACTTCTGCTCGCAAAGCTGGTCGACATGCTTTACGAGCGCAACGACATCGCGTTGACCCGTGGAAGATTCCGCGCCCGCGGCGACGTGGTTGAAGTTTATCCAGCCACCTTCGATGAGGAAGCAATCCGCATCGAATTCTTCGGTGACGAAATTGATCTGATCGCACGCTTTGATCCACTCACCGGCCATACCGTGGAAAGACTCGACCGGTTCACCTTCTATCCGGCCAAGCAGTTCGTGACCCCATATGATAAAATGCAGCGGGCGCTCAAAGCGATTCGCGAAGAACTCGACGACCGAGTTAAATGGTTTGAAGCGCACGCCAACTTTCTCGAAGCCCAACGGGTCAAGATGCGCACGGAGTTCGACCTGGAAATGATGCAGGAGATGGGCTTCTGCAGCGGCATCGAAAACTACTCCAGACATTTGAGCGGACGTCCAGCCGGCTCGCGCCCCTACACGTTGCTTGATTTTTTTCCGAAGGATTTCTTGCTGATTGTGGATGAGTCGCACGCCACGATCCCGCAAATCGGAGGGATGTACGAAGGCGATCGTTCAAGGAAGACGGTGCTGGTCGAATACGGGTTCCGTCTCCCAAGCGCCCTGGATAATCGCCCGCTGAATTTTCCGGAATTTATGGAGATGGTTCACCAGATCCTTTACATCAGCGCTACTCCCGCCTCGTTCGAGATCCAGAACAGTGTGGCTGGCAATGCGACCTACATTCCACACTCTCGCTCGCGAATCGGCCAGCCGGAGACCGAACCCGTCCTTATCCCGATGCTCACTGGTCGTTCGGTCCCGACTCTCGATGTGCACACGCCGGGCACCCCACTGATCGCGCAGCAGATCATCCGGCCCACCGGCTTATTAGATCCGAAAATCACGGTTCGGCCCCTCAAAGATCAGATTGATGAGACGATCGAGCTTTGCCGCCAGCGAACCGAAAATGCCGAACGCGTGTTAATCACCACTCTGACAAAGCGCACCGCGGAAGATCTCACCGATTATCTCCGTGATGTCGGATTGAAAGTGCGATATTTGCACAGCGAAATCGACGCGATCGAGCGTGTCGAAATTCTTCGCTCCCTGCGCTCGGGGGAGTTCGATATTCTGGTTGGGATCAACCTTTTGCGTGAAGGCCTTGATCTGCCGGAAGTCAGCATGGTTTGTATTCTGGATGCCGACAAGGAAGGGTTTCTGCGAAGTCAGACCTCGCTCATCCAGACAGCCGGCCGGGCCGCTCGCCACGTGAACGGAGAGGTGGTCCTTTTCGCCGATACTTACACCGATAGTATTCAGAAACTGATAGCGATAACCGAATTCCGGAGAAGCAAGCAAATCGAGTACAACGAGGCCAACGGGATCACCCCCACCAGTGTCAGCCGGGCCGTGCAAGAAAGCTTGCATACTCTATTAAGGGGTCGGCAGCTTGAGGAATCGGTCATTCGAGAAAGCGGCGGCGATTTCAACATCACTGAAGTGCTTCGAGAATTGGAAGAAGAGATGCAAATCGCGGCAACCAACCTGGAGTATGAGCGAGCCGCATTGTTGCGCGACCAGATCATGGAACTCAAGAGCGGCACGGGCATCGCAAAGATCGAGCCCAAACGGCGTCTGGTGAAGTATGGCGGCGGCAAACAGAGCCGATCCACAAAAGCGCGAAGGCGGTGAGACAGGACGCGGGAGTCGGGTGATGAAGAATTCCACTCGGCTAGCCCGAAAATCTCACAAGCCCAAGCGCTTGCGAGATTTGCGCGCTGTAAAGCCGCTTGGGAAGCGGCTCGGAGGGACGGTTGGACTTAAATGCGGAGCAAACACGCTGTGGCGACGTTTCCAGGGTTTGTAAAAAATGCAGGCCAGCAGTCGATTCCAGTCTTGTTCCCCCTCTTTAATGACTTAGCAATTGATTTACTAGCAACCGGCTGAGAATCAGCCTCCAAAGCATTGCAAAGCGTCGCACACAGTTGCGTCTCCTAAGGGTAAAGACACTTACGCTTAGTGTAGATTGAGCCTGTTGCATCGCCATGAGGTAAAAGCGTATTACCGAAGCTATCACTAACTCGGCGGGGTCGGAATGGTCTCCCGACCCATCTCGACTGCTCAGAGCAGACACGAATGGCACTAAGTTAAGGGTTCTTTGGGACGATCAACTGGCCCAAACGGGTTCGAGAATTCCACCCTGGGAAGGTAAGGCGGGACGCCTTACTTACGGCGGATAGGCGGGAGAGACTTGGATAGAAGGGGTAATCAAACCACCCCGGTTCGCCCGCGGCCGTAAGTGAGGCGTCCCGCCTTACCCTCTTCGGTAAGCAAACCGTCCCGGTTTGTCCGCAGCACTAAGTAAGGCGTCTCGCCTTACCCCGCGGCCCAAATAGTTCTCGGAATGTCCAAACTCCAGGATCAGACGTATAAAAAACAGACGCAAAGAACATATTTATATAGAGCTCGCAATCGCTCAACGTTGTGCTGGTACGCATTATTTTACCAACGGGAGGTTATATCTCTGCCTAACAAATGGCCTATTTCCTTTTCAGTAGCATTCGGAGCGCATTTGGCCCACCTGATCTCTCGCCCTTTCAGGGCGAACCGCTTTATTGGATGTTTCCCAGGGTTGAAACCCTGGGCTTACAGCCCCCTCCGGGGCAAAAAAACGTTTTCAGGATTAGCATTCTCGTTCTGTTCTCTTCAATCGTGACCATCATTGGTCGTACCGCTCCCGCTCACGATGTGGATGTTCGCCCCATGAATAACGATATTCGGACCAAGCACGCGAGCTAGCTTCCGGGTTCGGATCGAGGCTGACAAACGCACCGAGCGAAGGCGCCCGAAGAAACTAATCAGCTCAGACCGGGAAGCTCATTGAACTCGCAAGCGACCACGATTGCGGCTGTAATCCAAAGGAGAATTAAGAGTGCGTCTGCAAAGATCTTCATTTGTATTAGCTTCGACCTTCATAGCCGAAGTAAGTCCGAAGGGCTCGATGTCAAACGGGATTTAGCTATTCGAAAGAAATCTGCGAATCTCCATACCGAGTACAGAACGAGGTATATAAAGTTAACTCATCAAAAAAAACTGGCTAAAATCTGCTTTATACGCTTTGTTCCTATTTTCTAACGTTATCCACCAACCACTTCTCCTGTGACATCGAAGTGACTGAAAAACTCTAGGCGATTATTTTGACCAGCAGTTGGCTGAGAATCAGCTTAGGCTCGAGCTGGGTCGTAACGAGTTGAATGTTAGCTTTCAGACAGGCCTGAAGGGCCTCGACCAATTCGGCCAATTTAAAACGACGCGCTTCACACGCCGCCAGTCCAAGGCCGTATGCATTTATTCCGCCATCCTTCCGCCGCGGAAGATGCCGAATCGCCTCTTCCGACAACTTCCCGAGAATGGAACTGAACTGAAAGGGTGCCTGTGGCGGACTGATCTTGTGCCTCTCCAGCAGATCTTTCGTGACGAGCAGGTTTCGCACAGTCGGAATAATTGCGGCGTACAGGATTCCGATTGGTGTCTCTCCCTGGAAAATCAGCTGGTCCAACAGCGTGAGGCTCTCACCTAATTGCCGCTTCGAAATGCACGTTCCAAGCTCCCAGATCACGCCGCTGGTCGATTTCGCTACCAATGCACGCACGACTTCCACCGTAATCATCCGCTTTTCTCCGAGATAAAGATCGATCTTCTCGAGTTCGTTCCGCAGTTGGCGGCCATCGGCACCGGCAAGCCGGACAAATATCTCCAGGGCTTCCGGTTCGAACCTCAGGTTAAGTTCAGCCGCCAACCGGTGCACAATAGCCTGAACCTCCTCCTCCCACCCGGACCGGGTCGGATCGATTCTGTCAAACTGCTCCACTCTCGCAAACTTGCCCAAGGACTTATAAAAGCTGCGGCGTTTGTCCACTTCGGAGGCGCTCAACAAGAAACGCACCCCCTCTGGCAACCCTCGACTGAGAAACTCTTTCAAGTCTTCCAAAGCCTCTTGCACAGCTGCTGAACGGCTGGTGACCGTCTCTGCCAGGAAGTTCACATTCTTGAGCCAAACAAGCTTCTCACGACCAAAAAAAGGGAGCGTCTGAATCGCCTCTTTCGCCTGGCGAATTCGCAGCACAGCTTGTTCCGCGTTGTCTGCCATTCCGTCGATCGTATCAACACCAAAGTCTCCTCCTTGCTCCGGCGTAAGTTCACTCGCCAGTTCCTTGGCACGTCGTTTTGTTTCCCCTTCGTCTGACCCGATGACCGCGAAAACACTCGAAGGTTGAGAAGCCTGGGCTGACTTTTTGCGCGGAGGCATAGGATAGAGGGATCTTCTCTCCTTCCCGTCCGATCGGCAAACAGGAATTCAGGTTGCGACCTTGTCGCGTCGTGACCATGGTGACTCCCGTCCGACGATCGCAACTCGTGTTCCATTTATGGGTAAAATCTACGAATCGATAGAGGAAAAATTGAAACGGTGGCTTTTGGCGCAAAAAATCTTTTTTGTGGCAACCTCCCCCCTTTCCGAAGACGGCCACGTAAACTGTTCGCCGAAAGACGGCGAATCCTTCCGAATCATCGACAAACGAACAGCCGTTTATCTGGACTTGACCGGCAGCGGCGTAGAGACCATCGCGCACGTGAAAGAAAACGAACGTATCGTCCTGATGTTTTGTGCGTTCACCGGAGCTCCGAAAATCGTTCGCCTCCATGGCCGTGGAGAAATCATCGAGCCCAAACATGCAGAGTTCGAACAACTCCGGACGCTTTTCTCTTCCAGGATCGGTATCCGGTCCTTCATCAAGGTCCATTTGACCCGAATCTCCGACTCCTGCGGTTACGGAGTGCCCTTGTACGAGTTTCGTGGCCACCGCTCTCAACTCCAGGCTTGGGCCGAACACAAGGGGGAGGAATCGCTCGTCGAGTACCGCCTGAAGCACAACAATCAGTCGATCGACCAACTCGAAGGTGTGGGAGCAGATCTGGATCTTCAAGAATCCTCGAGCCAAATGTTGAATAGTTAGATCCCCGTGCCGAGTATTTCTCCAGCTCATCTCGTTCTCAGGGGAATGACAAAGCAAATTGGTCGGGCGCTCTGCGTGGCCCTTGAGGGAATCGGACAGCATCCCCTTCCTGTCCTGATGCTACCATCGATATGGTTTTTTATCTTTTACCTACCCTTCTGGAAAAGCTACCACAGCGATCACTTGGTTTACCTTATTTGGAGTCGGCCTCCGTGTCTTGAATGATCGAGCAACTTGGAAAACCTGTATACCAAAATCGCCGGCATTGCTTTGCTTCTGGTTCTCCCATAGCCTAAGAAGTCCCGGGCTGAGCCTGAAACTCGTTGGTGATTCCGGTAGCTCGCAGAGCTGCTGAAGCTCGGCTGTAATTTCACCGGCCCAGAACCAGATTCCCGTTTTCAATTCGAACCTCGCGCATTGATCGATCTCCTTGGATCATGTTCAAGCTCGACAGCGTCTTTTCAATGAATGGCACGACGATAAATCGATACTGGTGGGTTTCCACCGCTCCAAGGGGTCTGCCTTCTCTTTCGATCCGCGAAACATCCAGCTCCAATTGCTGTGCGCGCATCGATGGACGCACCTGGAAGGCGTAATTTAAATAGCGCCGAGGTAAAAATGGAAGATTCACAGGCAGGTTGCAAGACACTTCCGCGGAGTTTTGGTTGAGAACGACGACTGTGCCATGCCTCAAGATGCGCAACTCAGGGGACTGGGCCAGAAGCGCGTTTACTTCATCATTTGACAGTGCCAAGCTCTGCTCGGCTGAGTCCGCAAAAAAATGGTCGAGCTTCCGCCTGGCGGCGGCGTAGGTCTGCCGCGTGACCGCGGGCGAAGAAGCCGGGCCTGTCACTGGAACGCGGTTCAGATTATTCGTCGCGTTGAAGTAGAAGAAGCCGAGAGCGACGAGAATCAAGGCGGAGAGGAGCAGAAAAAATGCCAACAGACAGCCGCAACAGCCGCAGCCTCCTCGTCGATTCTGCGTGGCCATGCGTCAGTCAGCGTAGTAAAGAATCCGCCCGCACTGCTCGCAATGGACAATATCCCGACCCAATTTTACCCGGTGCACCAGGGCCGTCGTGTTTTTCATATGGCAACCCATGCAAAACTCGTGCTCGACCGGGACGACCGCGTTTCCTCCTTTGGTAGCAAAGAGGCGCGTGTATCGAAACAGGAGGTCCGGATCGAGACCCCGCGCCAGCTGTTCGCGCTCGCTCTCGGCCTGTTTCAAACGCTCGCCCAAAGTTGACTCTTTCTTTTTCAAATCCGCCTGTTGCAGTTCCGATTGTCGTTTCGCAGCTTTCAATTCCAGCTCCGCATACACCGTCTCTTTCTGGAATTGTTCCGTTTGTTCCATCAGCTCAATCTCGTGATCCTCGATCCGCTCGATCTCCTTTTCAAACCGGTGGATCTCCTGGCTGATTGCCTGGAATTCGTCGTTTTTGCGAGTCTGGAATTGCTGGGTTTTGTACTTGGCAATCGAATCCCGACGGGATTGAGCGTCCAGCTCGAGCATTTTCCTCTGAACCTCAACGTCGCGGCTCCGTTGTTTGACTTGATCAAAAGCGCTGCTCTTGCCCGCGACAAACTGGCTGATCCGCTGTTGCTCCAATGGAACCGTTTCAAGTTCCGCTTTGAACATCTTGATTTTTTGGTCTCGTTCCTGAAGAAGTAGCAACTGCTCGATCTCTTTTAGCATTGGGAAATATCTGAATTTAGCCGGGAACACGGGCTAATTTCCAGTGCAAAGAATTTTGCAGGGGCACTCGTGAAATGGGGATACCTCGTTTGACGAGTGCCCCAGGCAAAATTCTCAGTAATTTTCCACCGGCGAACGCTTTCCGTCATCCGGACTACGAAGGGATGCGGCCTCTGCCCCAAGCGCGGCGACGCGCAGCTCCCAGACTTCGCGGTCTAATCCGCGAAAGCGTTCCTCCGAAAAAGGCTTCGGTGCAACCATCTTTTGCTTGAAACGATCGACCGCGGCCAAGGCGCGCCCGAGCGGGCCCCGCTCCGCCTTCTCGAGCGCTGCGCGCGCTTCCTCGATCAAATGGATGCGATGGCAAATCATCGCCAGGTGATTACCTGCCAGCATGGCGCGTTCAATTGTTGCCATGAGCCCTGCCTCGTTGGTGATCGCGCCCATGTCGAGATCGTCCGTCATGATCAATCCGCCAAAATCGAACTGAGACAGCAGTAAATCCGACACGATCGACCGCGAGAACGAAGCCGGCGTCTTTTCAGGATCGAACGCCGGGTACCAGGCGTGACAGACCATCATGCTGCTGACCCTGGGCGCCAACCCTCGAAAGATCGCAAGTTCTGTCCGGTTCAGCTCTTCGCGACTCCGATCGATGCAAGGCAACTCATGATGCGGGTCCAGAGTCGCGGCGGCGTAACCGGGGAAATGCTTTCCGCAGGAGAGAATCCCAGTTTCCAGCAGGGCCTCATTGAATGCTCCGGCGAACGCGATCACTTCCTTCACCGAGGACCCATAACATCGGCCGCGGAGCGAGTTATCCGCGTCGTCATCAAAAGAAATGTCCAGGACCGGGCAGAGGTCCAGGTTAAACCCGAAAAGACGCAGCAACTCTCCGGTCAGCCGGCCGTGTTCCCGAATCAGAGCCGGATCGCCTTTTTTTCTGAGCTGTTGCGCATTGGGCGGCTCGTTGCCGATTAGTTTAAGCCGTGAGACCCTTCCACCTTCCTGGTCAATGGTGATAATTGGCTCTATCGGCGAGAGATCCCGAAGGTCATCGATAAGCTTACGAAGCTGCGACGCGGACCGAATGTTGCGTCCAAAGAGTATATAACCTCCGGGCTGCACTTTGCGGAAGAGACGGGCCGTTTCAGAGTCGAGGTCCAGTCCGGGCACTCCAACAAGCAAGAGTTGTCCTAAGCTGCTCCATTCCATACGCTGCCCGGTATTTTACTGTTCCCAGCCTGGCTAACCACCCTTTTTTTGATGCTACTTTTGCCACATGTGACCATGATGACGATTCGCAGTTTAACAAAATGTAAATTACTGGAATGCTAAGGCTTGGGTTATATGGCGGTTCATTCGACCCGATTCATCACGGGCACCTGATACTGGCTCGCCAAGCCTTGGAAGACTTGTCACTCGATCGCGTTATTTTCATTCCGGCAGCTGAGTCTCCCTTCAAGCTGAATCACTCCGGCGCATCGGCCGCAGATCGTTTTGCCATGGTCCAGCTCGCCGTCCAAGATGAACCTGCTTTCTTTGTGGATCCCTTTGAAATTGAACGGGAACCCCCCTCTTACACGATCGACACTGCCCGGTCCTACCACGCCCAACATCCAGACGATACTCTTTTTTTCCTGGTCGGCGAAGACCACGTTGCAGCTTTGCCAAAGTGGAACGAGTTCGAGGAATTGGACCTACTGGTGAAGTTCGCGATCTTAAGCCGCTCGGACCTGCCTCTAGAGTTGAAATATCCGATAGTGCGACGGCGTTTCGATCTGTCGTCGACCGAAATCAGAAACAGGGTTGCCAATGATTTGCCAATCTCGTATCTGGTTCCGGAGAACGTCTTGCATTATATCCAGGAGAGAAAACTTTACCGAGGAGAGGTGTATCGGAGCGGATGAGTTAGCGCGCCTTTGCGTTAGATTAGCCGAAGATAAGAAGGCCCAGAACATCGTCGTTCTCGACCTGCGCGGAATCTCGTCCTTTACCGATTTTTTTGTTATCTGCTCGGGGACTTCAGAGCCTCATCTGAAGGCGATTAACAGCGGTATCCGGGAAGGGATCCGGGATCAGACACACACCTCTCCGCTGGCATCGGAAGGTTCCGTGGCCAGCCAATGGCTCGTAATGGATTATTCGGAAGTTCTCGTGCATATTTTTCTCCAGAAGAAACGCGAGTTCTACGCTCTGGAAAGTTTGTGGAGCGACGCGCCACGTCTCAATTTGGTTTCCTAGTTCTACTCCGATGTTCAAACAGCGTGAGGCCATCATCCGACTCCTCAAAGACAGTGATCCGGAAACGGTTGGCCTCACAAAGCAGCAGCTGGTTCAAGGGGGCGTTGGCACAATCCCCGATCTGCGCGATCTGTTGTCGACCGATGATAAAGAAGTCACGCTTCATGTCCGAGAGATACTTACGGAAATTGAGATACGACATGCAAAAGTCGCATTCGAAGAAATCTGCGGAAGAATTTCTGACCTGGCCGCCCTGGAACAGGCATGCTGGTACTTAGCCCAGATCTTTCAGCCTGGTGTGGAGGTCGAGTCTTATCAGAGGACCATCGACTCCTGGAGTCGTGAGCTGCGTAATCGCTTGTCGCTCTGCGAGTCCGATACTTCGCGAGCCATGGCGATGGCACAGCTTTTCGGCAAGGACCTCGGGTTACGCGGAAACGAGGATGATTACTATAATGCGCGCAATTCTTTCCTTCCTTGCGTTATGGACTCCAGGCTCGGCATTCCCATTTCACTCTCGCTCTTGTACATGATCGTTGGCCGACGAGCCTCTGTCGTGGTCGAAGGAATCAACCTTCCCGGCCACTTCGTGGTCCGACACGGCGTCGTCCTCCTTGATCCGTTCCATGAGGGGCGGATTTTAACAACCAGCGATTGCGCGCAGATTTTATCCTATCAAAATCGGACTTTGCACCAGGAGCACCTTCAGACGGCTCATCCAAAATTGATCTTGATCCGCATGCTGGCAAACCTTCTCTACATCTTCCAACACGAACAAAATGGACCTTTGCACAAGATGATTACGCAATGGATTCACCTTCTGGACCCAAAATGAGCTCCCTCTCCCGCGTTGAAGTTTTAAACACAGGCACGGAACTCCTCTTCGGCAGCGTCATCAATACCCACCTCTCTTTTCTTGCCCAACAACTCTTTCCGCTTGGGCTGCGGGTCCAGCGGCAATCGACTATCCCCGATGGCGACTCGATTCGCGAAGCGATCATAGAATCGGCCCACCGATGCGATGTCATTCTTGTCACCGGCGGTCTCGGACCAACTTCGGACGATATTACCAGAGAAATCGTCTCAGAGCTGACCGGTCGTCCGCTGCGATATGATGATTCCATTTTCCGGAAGATCAGCGAACGCTTTAAAAAGCGCGGGCTGAAGACGACTGACAGGACTGCGAGACAAGCCTATGTGCCCGAAGGCGCAACGGTACTTCCGAACGACCACGGAACGGCGCCCGGACTTCAAATCCCCGCACGAAATGGCATTCCACATCTCTTTCTCTTTCCCGGGCCGCCTCGCGAGCTTCGGCCGATGTTCGAGACCTACGCATTACCGATCTTGCGATCCCTGGTTGGCAATCATGATCTGCATTCAGCGACCTTTCGAATAACAGGGCTTGGCGAATCGCAGGTCGAGAGAATCGTTGGGGACAGGCTCCTGACTATCCCGGGACTGGAACTCGGTTACTGCGCACGGATGGGCGAAGTGGACCTCCGCTTGATCGGCTCACAATCAACTGTCGATGCGGGAAGTGAGCTGATCGAAGGTGAGCTGGGACCCTACATCGTCACGACCGAGGAGAAAGAATTAGAAGAGGTCGTCGTTGGACTGCTGACAGCGAGCAAGGCAACATTGGCAATTGCCGAGTCCTGCACGGGGGGACTTTTGGCGAATCGGATCACCGACGTTCCTGGGTCGTCGCTAGTGTTTATCGAGGGAAATGTCACCTATTCCAACGAGGCCAAGATGCGCACACTAGGTGTATCTGCAGAGCTGCTTTCCACTGTCGGAGCAGTCAGCGAGGAAGTCGCCCGAGCAATGGCTGTCGGAGCTTTAAGGCGGAGTGGAGCGACCTACGCGCTCTCCACCACAGGTATTGCCGGCCCGGACGGCGGCACCGATCAGAAGCCAGTTGGAACTGTCTTTATCGGGTTAGCGAGTCGCAAAGCGGCTAGCCTGGTCGAGAAGGAGTTCTTTCCAATGGACCGCCCCTCCTTCAAGCGGATCTGTACTCAGCATGCATTGGAGATGCTTAGGAGAAAGCTGTTGGGGACGCGAAATCCCTCTTGACTAGAGTCGAGTAGGTCTCCACGTGCGAGAGTGTGATTACAGATTAAGGACTGTTGAGGAGATTTGCTCGATTGTTGGAAGAAGCCTACCCCTGCCGTTGCTCGTGTATGGGAAAAGTACGGTGAGCGAGAACGATTGACAAAAAAGCGGGCTTCCGGAAGGCCGGGAGCCCGCAATTCTTTAATTATCCAGCCCTTACTTCTTGGGCAGCCACTTCTTCCAGTTCTCGGCGTACTCATCCACGTTCTCCTTCGTCACAGGAATCAGTTCTCCCTTTACGAAGGTCGAAGGCGGGTTTTTGTTTTCGGCAACCTTGTCATAGAGCATGTCGACCGACTTGGTGCCCCATTCATAGACCTGCTGCGCGAGCAGAACTTGCACATGACCGCTCTTCAGGTATCCGAGCTCGGCCGGCAACGCATCGACTGCGACGACCTTCACAGAGCCCGGAGGGAATTTGAGCGCATTATCGGTAAACAGCGGCCAACCGCCAATCATCGCCCAGCCGGTGATTTCCGGATGCGCCTGCATCACTTGCTCAACCTTGGCAGCGGCATCCTGAGGCGTCTCTTTGTGATAATAGGCATCAAGAATTTTTATGTTGGGATGATTTTTGGCTTCTTCCCTCACTCCTTCAACGCGCTTTTGCAGGTTCGGAGCGTTCTGGTTGCCTGCGAGGATCGCCACCACACCTTTGTCGTCCATCACTTTTGCCAGCTCGGACATCACTTTCTTGCCGCAATCAATGTCGTCCGTTCCGAAATCGGCAAGACGCTTGCTCTTTGGGGCGTCCGAATCAAAGCAGACCACCGGCACACCGTTGTCCACGGCTTTGTCGATCGAATCGGTCAGTTTGTTGGCGTCAGAACAACTGACGGCAATACCGCTGGCCCCCGCGTTCACCAATTGTTCCACTGCGTCCGCCTGTTTCTGGGGATCCTCTTCATTCGGCGTACGCCAGTCGATCTTGATGGTCACACCCTTTTCCTTGCTCAGCTTCGCGGCTTGATCCTCGGCACCGGTTTTCGCGGCCTGGAATACGGGGTTATTATTGGATTTGGCAACGATGCCAAACGTATAGGTTTTTTCGGCAGCAAAACCAGTAGCCGCCGCCAAGCCTAGCAGGCTTGTTACAGTAAGACTTATTTTCCTGATCATTTTGATTGGGGAGTTATAGCAACTG
This sequence comes from uncultured Verrucomicrobiae bacterium, assembly GCA_963782115.1. Taxonomy (GTDB): domain Bacteria; phylum Verrucomicrobiota; class Verrucomicrobiia; order Chthoniobacterales; family JAFAMB01; genus JAFAMB01. The sequence continues at coordinate 178,175 of CAWAIK010000016.1, read as the reverse complement.
GAGTCTCGCTCGAGGCGAGCACCTCCTTCTTAATACGACCCGTTCTGGCCAACAAACGTCTATTGGCCATCCAGGCATTAAACTGGTCAAACAACACCGCGGCGATCACGACCAGGCCGATGACGATCTGGCTGTAATTTTGAGGGATGTTAAGAATGACCAAACCGTTCGAGATCATTTGGAGGATGACAGCCCCTAGTAAGGCGCCCAGGGCCGTGCCCTTCCCTCCAATAAGGCTCGCACCGCCAACGACCGCCGCAGCGATAACATTCAATTCGTAACCTTGACCGTCTCCGGATGAACCTGCGCCATAATAGCCCAAGGACAACACCGCGGCGATTCCTGCCGTTAGCCCGGATATGGTATACACGAGAATCTTTACGGCCCCGACTCGAATGCCGCTGTAACGACTGGCAATTTCATTGCCACCGATCGCATAGATTTTTCGGCCGAGGGCCATTTTCGAAAGAAAGATGCCGCCGATAATCATGACGATGATCATCACGATCAGCGGAACCAAACTCAGACCGTTGAATTCTTGCCGAACAAACGAGCGAAACGCCTCCGGAAAACCGCCGATCGATTGGCCATTCGTCTGGACGAACGCGATACCGCGGTAGATCGCCATCGTGCCAAGAGTGATGATGAACGGGTGAACATTAAAAGCCACGATCATCGATCCGTTCAACAATCCGCCTAATACGCCGACGCCAATCGTAACGAGGATTCCGAGAAGCACGGATCCCATCCCGCCCGAGGATCCATACTGCGCCAGAACCAGCGCCCCACAGACGGAAGCCAGCGCGTAGGTTGCACCGACGGAAAGATCAATTCCCGCCGTGATAATGACAAATGTCATTCCTACCGCCATAATCGCGAAAAAACTCGTGTCTTTCGCGATCTGAATAAGAGTTCGCGGATTAAAGAATTTGTTGACGGTCACAAAAGCCGGGACCTTCTGTCCATCCGGACCAGTCTCAAAAACGCGCACCTGTTTCCCTTCCGCATTATTTTGAAATTTTGGAAGCTGAACCGATCCGCCGAAAACGGCCAGTAACAAGCCGAGGACAACTATGGCCAGAATTAAACCGCCTTCAGGGAATTTAGAGAAGCTGAAGCTGAATTTGCTGGGGAGAGCCATTGTGTAGGTGAGCCTTTCTATTAAGCTTGCGGCGCTGCTTGTCAAGGCGGAGTCACAGGAATAGCATTACTACGCCTGCCGTTGACATGTCTTTTAATCGATTCTTAGTTTGTTACTTGGACCGGAGTGCCTATTTTTATTCGAGCGTAGATTTGAGGAGCGATTTCAGCCGGCAGACGAATGCATCCGTGAGAAGCCGGGTACCCTGGCAATATCCCGATGTGCATTCCGACTCCTTCCGACGTTAATCGCATGAAATAAAACATCGGCGCGCCTTGATAATGGCTGCCGCTTGGCGCCGAATCGATCCGTGCACTGACCCCGGCTCGAACCACCCGCCCCCTGGAATCGACAAAGTTGCCGTAGATGTTAGACCGATGGTTGGGATCTTTCTGCATGATCGTAAAATTACCGGTTGGGGTGAACCCGACTTTCTTGCCCGACGAAATTGGTGTGTCAATGGCAAGATCATTTCCCGAGTACACATAAGCCCGCTGTCTGGACAGTGAAACCAGGACCGTGGCGTTGTCCGGAGTCATTTGCGCCAAAACATTTTTATTTACCACTGGAGGCGCCTGTTTCGCGATCAATTGCTGTGGCGAGGCCATATTTGGATGGTGATCCTGCGCCCAAACGGAGTTGGTTGCCAACCATAGAAAAGGAACAACAGCCATCCTGCTCCCCTGCAACCGTCGCATTAAGTGGTTCATTTGCTGCAAATAACTGGGCTACGCATATGAATTTGTGGCAACCGAATCAATCAAATAAGCGGACCGGTGACCGAAGTCAGCCAAATTGAAGCGCAGCTTGGAATTCTCGCGAGCGCATTAGATCGTCAGATTTCCGAGCTAATCGCTGGCATCCAGGCGATTCTCCGGTTAATCACAGCTTAAGATGGTTCACCTGATTGACGCACTCCACCTCGGAATACCGAACGTCATTTGCATCGCGCTGGTTGAATGCGGACCAAGTGAATTGCTCCTGGTGGACAGCGGACCGGAGTCCGCCTTTGACGCCGTGGTTAAAGGCGTCCGTAAGCTTGGATTTCAACCCGCCCACGTTCGCCATCTCCTGGCCTCCCACATTCACCTGGACCACACCGGCGGTGCCTGGCGATGGGCCAAAGAATATGGGACCAAGATTTATGCGAATCCAAGAGGCGCACCCCACCTCGTAGATCCCTCAAAGTTGGTCGGCAGCGCGGCCAGAATCTATGGAGATAAAATGAACCTATTATGGGGAGCAGCTGGGACGATCCCGGAAGATCATGTGATCGCCGTCGAGGACAACGCTGAGCTGCGATTCGGTTCCCAGCAGTTCCGCGTCCTTTACACTCCGGGCCACGCACAACATCACAACGCCTATTGGCTGGAGTCGGAGCGGACCGTGTTTGCCGGCGATGTTGCAGGCGTTCTCATCCGCGAGGGACCGGTGATCCCGCCATTCCCTCCACCGGACATTCATTTGGAATCCTGGAAAGATTCCCTGGAAAAGATTCGCACCCTAAGCCCTGCCTCGCTCCATATCACGCATTTCGGTAAAATTGATGATCCTTCACGGACCCTTGACGCCCTGGAAAAGCGATTGTTCAGCTGGGCGGATTGGATGAAGCAGCGGTTACTCGAAGGCAAATCGGAAATGGAGATCATTCCAGAGTTCGAGAAATTTACCGTGCAGGAACTCCTGGCCGATGGAACTCCGAATGAAGATTTGGTGACCTATGAAGAGGCGGATCCCGCATCGATGAGCGTCGCCGGCTTGGCTCGTTATTGGCGAAAATATCATCCGGAACAGGTGCCCTGATTTGCCAGTGATTTTAGCGAAACGAGGGGGTGGCGCATTGGCATGGTTCAGGCGTACCCTCTACGGTATGGCTAATAACGTAGGTCCGATTTGGAATGAGCTTGAAGAGCAGATTCGCCGCGAACCGGTCAAGGCAGTGATCCTGGCTTTCGGAGGCGGATTCCTGTTGTGTTTGCTGCCCTTGGGAAAATTGCTGGGTGTGCTGGTGAAAATGACATTTTTGCTCCTAAAACCGGCGTTGGTAATTCTGGGCGTGGTCAAGGTGTTCGAATATTCCGGCGTCGCTTGTGAAAGGCGCAAGGAGTGACGGAGAAGCGTTCGCCGTTCCTCGCCATTTCTGGCGGCCAAGCGTCCACGTGGATTCCTCCAAAGTCCGGTTTACATGCGAAAATTCGCGCGCGAACTATTTCTGATGCGAAAACAAATTGAGCTGGCGGCACGATTGATCCTGGCGGCAATGATGATCTCTCTCGCCTCGTGCCAAAGCGAAGGCGGCGGAGGAAATACCACGTCGAAGGAGGACGTTACCGATCCAAATACTTCTTTTTCCAAGCCCGAAACCCGCAACGAAGGCCCTTGACGGAGTTCAATTTCCCAGGAGCCGATTGTATTTTCGAAGGACTTCACGCAAGCGGTCGTGGGGCAAAGCATAGAATGTGTTGTTGTTGATCCCCTTCATGGTTCTTGCTGCGACCAGAGCGTTGATAATCGCCTCCTCCGTCGCCTGCGGAGTCGCCGCAAGCAATGGGTCGAGCTCATCGTTTCTTAGTGTGGACCACTGCTGCCGGATTCCAGCCGCCACCGGGACTGCGCTCGAGAACGCGATGAACAAGTCGCCCGACGAATTAGTGCTGACGCCACCAGTGCGCGCCACACCAAAAGCTGCGCGTTTTGCGATCCGTTTTAATTGATGCGGGAGCAACGGTGCGTCAGTCGCAATCACGATCAGAATTGAACCCTCTTTTTCAAACTCTTGATGAATCACCGGCTGAAGATCGGCGATCTCCTGTCCAACCGGTACGCCCGCCACGACGAGGTTATCACGCCTTGCAAAATTTGCCTGAACCAAGACACCCAGGCAAAAATGATCCTCTCCGATTGAAACGATGCGTGAAGCGGTGCCAATTCCCGCTTTAAATCCGAAAGCGCGCAGTCCCGTGCCCCCACCCACATTGCCCTCCTCAACAGCTCCGCCCGTTGCGCGATCAAGGGCACTGAAGACATCCTCCTTTTTCACATGGAAACCGTTGATGTCGTTGAGTTCGCCGTCCCAGGTTTCAGCCACCATCGGCAGACTGAAATTGGCGGTGTCCGGAAACTTCCTGGTTCCCCACTCGACAACCGCATCGCGGGTCACGCCAACGCTGTGGGTGTTGGTCAGTAACACCGGCCCTTCCAGAAAACCCGATTCCTCCACCCACGCAGCGCCGGTCATTTCACCGTTGCCGTTAAAAGAATACACCGCCGCAGGCACCGGTGTATTACCGTTCTCCTGTCCAAGCGGCAAAATGGCTGTGACACCCGTACGAACAGGGCCCTGGCCGACAACCAGTTTCCCCTCGCCTTCGACCAGCGTCGTTTGACCAACCTCGACCCCCCGCACGTCCGTAATAGCGTTGAGGTAACCCGGCGCACCCTCAAATGGAATTCCCAGATCGCGCGCACGCATCACTCCCGTAGCGACGTAGGCCGCGGCGCCGAAACAATAAAAACAACAGAGGGCCACGATCGCTGCCCATTGAATGAAGATTTTTTGAGACCCGTATTTCATCACCGAACAAGCAATATTATCAGTCATCGAAGAAATTCGTCTTATGTTCTGAAAGAGACTAACGGCTAACGAACACCGGCTGGATCGCGAAAAATCGGTCCGGGCTGACTTTACTCGATCCGGCGGGCGGTGGCCTGAGCTTTGAGGCATAACTCAGCCGCTTTGAAGGCGTGCTCCTGCGTCATGGCGTTTTCTGTCCCATTCAGGCAATCGAGAATGAGCTGCCCAAAGAACGGAAAGCCAACTTTTCCGCTGAGAGCAAAGTGTTGTTCGCTCTCCCCGTTGACCAAAAACAGATGGTCGCCCTGGGGCTCGCGGCTAACGTCGATATACTTTCGCATCTCGATATAGCCGTCGGTGCCCAAAATGAGTGTCCGACCGTCTCCCCAGGTACGCAGACCTCCGGGAGTGAACCAATCGACTCGAAAATAGGAGGTCGCACCGTTGTCAGCCACCAGAGTAGCGTCCCCGAAATCTTCGAGTTCCGGGTATTGCTTATTCGCGTAATTCGCCACCCGCGCCGAAGTGATGCTGGCGTCCGAAGCCCCGGAGAAGAAAAGGAATTGTTCGATTTGGTGGCTACCAATGTCGCACAAGATGCCGCCATATTTGGCTCTTTCGAAAAACCAGGCGGGCCGCGCGCTGGCATTCAGGCGATGTGGCCCGAGTCCCAGTACATTGACAACGCGGCCAATTGCGCCCTCCTGGACAAGGTCGCCGGCGAACACCGCACATTCGACGTGGAGACGTTCGCTGTAGTAGACCATATATTTCCTGCCCGTCTCCGCCGCGACAGATCTGGCCTCAGCCAACTGTTTCAACTCGGTAAACGGGGTTTTGTCTGTAAAGTAATGTTTGCCGGATCTCATGACTTTCGTTCCGAGAGGCCCTCTTTCGGAAGGGACGGCAGCAGCCGCCACTAGATGCACACTCGGATCGTCGAGGACCTGGTTTAACGACTGGGCCACCTGAGCCTCTGGAAAGCTTTTCCGAAAGGCTTCGACCTTGAGCGGGTCGGGATCGAAAACCCAGCGCAGTTCTCCGCCTGCTTCAACCAGTCCGTGGCACTGACCGTTGATGTGACCATGATCAAGGGCAACAGCCGCAAATATGAAGTCGCCCGGTCGGCAGACGGGCTTCGGTTTTCCTCTTGGAGCGTAATCGTAACCTGTCTGACTCATGAATGTAGGTCCTGTCGGTTGTTAGTCATCGAAAAGAGTTCGCCATGTCGTCAGAGACCTCCCTGACGACTTTTGGTTTTTGTCGGTTAGATGTGGCGATCAATTTGTTGAGATGCTGTTCGAATAATGCTCCGTCGATCGGGAGCTGGACCGATCGATTTTCCAAGGTCGAGAGCAGAAACGCGTTCGCGAGTTCCAGGGAGCAAATGCCTTCCCGGGCCGGCGCAATCAACGGTGCATCGTCCAGTATGGCTGCGACGAAGTTCGCGAGAATTCCGTTGTGCTGCGGGCCGTGGCCTGCGATTGGAATCCTGATGTCCCAAATCGCCGGAGCAGAGAAGCGACCAGGATCTGTTCGCGAAAATTCACTCATTGGCACTTCATTCCGAGTAAAACTGAATTGATCATTTTCGATCACGACTTTGCCTCGTTCGGCCGCCACTTCGAGCCGGTTCGTGCCTGGCGCCTCCCCGGTGGAAGCGCTGAAGATAGCGGTCATTCCGTCTGGATACTCGAGGTAAGCGGTCACGTCGTCTTCGACTTCGATATCGTGATACCGGCCAAAATGGCAAAACGCGCGAACTCTCGCAGGCATTCCAAAAATCCATTGGAACAGATCCAGATTGTGTGGACATTGGTTGAGCAATACACCGCCCCCCTCGCCTACCCAGGTCGCCCTCCAATCACTCGACTGGTAATAGGCTTCAGTTCGGAACCAGTTGGTAATCGTCCAGCTTACGCGCCTGATCGCTCCGAGATCGCCGGACCGCACCAGTTGACGAAGCTTCAGAAAAAAAGGGTCGGTACGCTGATTGAACATTGTGGCAAAGACCTGATCAGGAACTCGGTGCGCCGCAATCAAACGTTCGGCATCCGATTTATGCACTGAGATTGGTTTTTCCACCAGCACATGCCGGCCAGTTTCGAGTGCCTGTCTACCGATGGTGGTGTGCGAGTAATGCGGCGTCGCAATCAAGACAGCGTCCGTCTTGGATGACCGCAGGAAGTCGGCAACGGAAAGAAACCCTTCGACGGACGAGAAGGGATGGAGCCGTTCGGCCTTCGGATCACACACAGCGGTAAGTTTGCAGCGTGGGATTTTGCCATCGATGACGCTTTGCGCATGGATCGCACCCATCGCGCCAATTCCAACGATTCCAAGTTTAACTGTCTCCATATCGATCTCCAAATATCTTCAACCCTTAACGCTTCCAGCCAGCGAACCCTTCACAAAATAGCGCTGGAAACAGAGAAAGACCACCAGGACCGGCACCATCGCCATAGTTGCGTAGGCCAACAATGTTCCCCACTCAACCGTGTTAGTTCCCACCAGGTTCGCTAGCGATAATTGCAATGTATAATTCTGCTGATTGCTAATGACAATGAGCGGCCACAGGTAATCGTTCCACCGCCAGGTAAAGCTCAAAATTCCGACCGCTCCCAATGCAGGAGCAGACAACGGCAGAATGACATGTCGATAAATCTTCCAGTCTGACGCTCCATCTAACCGCGCAGCTTCCAACAACTCGTCCGGGATTCCGATAATGTACTGACGCATCATGAAAGTCCCGGTCGCCGTTGCGGCCGGGGGGATGATGATTCCAATCAAACTATTCACCCAGCCCAGAGTTTTCAAAACCAGAAATACAGGCACCATCAGGACCTGCAGCGGAACCAGGAGGACACTGATGATCAGCAGGAAGATAAACTGCCGCCCCAAAAACCGATATTTGGCAAGGGCAAATCCGGCCATGGAACTCGCGAGGACGGTGATCAGGCTGCTCGAGGTGGCTACGATCACTGAATTCATCGCATATCTCGGCACATCCCCGGTTCCAAACACCGCCTTGAAGTTCACCAGACTAAATCCTCGCGGATCGAAATTTGGCGGAAAGGTAAACAAGTTGCCAGGCGCTTGGAACGCTGAAAAAATGGCCCAGAGGACGGGAACCAGAAAAATGAAGCAAGTGCCGAGCGCACAGACGTCGTAAGCGAGTTTTCTGACCTCCGTTCGCCTCTGTTTGCCTCTCTTCATCTAGATGATCCCCTCCTGCTTGAATAGCCGCATTTGCAACCAAGCCACGAACAGGATCACGGGCATTAGCACGATCGCCTGTGCGACACCATAGCCAGGCTGCAAGCGGCCGAACGCAGACTGATACATGTTCTGCACCACCAGCCGGGTCGCATCACCCGGTCCTCCAGCGGTGAGCAGTAGTATCATCTCAAAGGCTTGGGTGGCGTGAATCGTTGCCAGGATGACGACTAACAAGATCGTAGGCCTCAGCATCGGTAAGGTAATCCGCCAAAATCGCTGCCACCCGGTTGCCCCTTCAATTCTTGCCGCTTCATAAAGCTCTACGCTAATCTGGCTCAAACCGGCCAAAACCATGAGCATATAAAACCCGACGAGATTCCACACCGTGATGACGACGACGCAGACACGCGCGGAAAAGTCGTCCGTTAACCATGGAATCGTTGACACTCCAGCCCACTTCAGGAATCCGTCGATGACGCCGAGGTCTTCATTCAAAAGCCATTTCCAGGAAGTAGCAACCACCACGGGCGACAGAACAAATGGAATATAAAAGCCGACACGAGCTAACAACCGCGCCGGTCTGCTTTCACGGAGAAAAACGGCAATGCCTATGCTTCCGACCACGATCAGGGGAACCACGGTCAATGTGTACCAAGCTGTATTCAGCACGCTCAGACCAAATTGTCGGTCCTGAAACAGCTGGAGGTAGTTGCCTGGTCCCACAAACTTGATCGTGCCCCGAATGACATCAAAGTTCTGCAGCGACATCCACAAGCCGTAAAACATCGGAAACACGCTGAAAAGCAACATGATGCCCACCGTGGGTATCAAAAACAAGTAGGGCGCCCACGGCAATGTGGATTGACGCCCGGATGAAGAAGGTCTTGGATCGGAAGAGGGTTTGCGGAACGTATCCGGCACGGAATCACTACTGTTAGACGGAGCCATAGGCTGCTTTCTATTTGGCTGTCAGGCCGATTCGGTTCGAAAACTTGAGAGCCGAGTTTCTCTATCTCCGAGATTGTCCCGTCTAACTTCGACCTCCCCGTGGAGTAGAGGATCAACTGTTCAAGCAAATCATTTTGCAGCAGATTTAACTCGGGTTTGGCCAGATCCTCCGCAACCCATTGAGGCGTTACAGACAAATCGTCCAGCATCGGCTTCAGGTAGTCCGCGTATTTCCCGTAGTTTATGGGGAGATCTTTCATCGGACTCAGGAGTGAACCACCGAGACTTTCGAGATAACGCTTAGTCGTCGACGCTTCTGCCCACCAGAGCAATACCTTACTTGCATCCTCATGGTTTGGCGACTTTCGAAAGCCAATCAAAAACTCTCCCCCAGGGCATGCAGCACGAATGACATCCTTGGGAAAATAGGTAGTCCCGAACGGAAATCGTGTTCCACTTCCTACCAGGGTTTTTAATTCCCAATTGCCCGCCCACATGAGCGCCGTGACTCCAGTTTCGAAGAGTGGACCTCCGTCAGTCTTTCCGGGCCACGAGGAAGTGGGCACCAGCTTCGCTTCGACCAAACTTCGAAAATAATTGAGCGCTTGTTTGGCCGCTTCTCGATTTGGCAAAATCGATTTCCCGTCTGCAGAAATCCAACGGCCGTTTGCCTGGTAGAGCAGGTTGGACCACCTCTGCACGCTACAGTCGAATGCAACTCCAATCCGGCAGGATGGTAGTTTCATCACTTTTGCGACAGTATCTTTGAACTCGGACCAGGTCCAAACGTGATCGGGATCACCTGGTACAGTGACTCCTGCTTCCTTGAAGAGTTCCTTATTATAGAAAAGGCCGTTGACGGTTGCTTCGATCGGGATTCCGATCACTTTATCTCCGGACCTGATGAAAGCCTGATAACTTGGGAGATACCGCTTCAGTAAATCGGGCCCCTTGGTGTACTGCGCTAAATCCAGGGCTTGTTCTGCATAGGTCTGAATATAGGCCGTTGTTACCTCAAGAATGTCCGGAGGGTCACCGGCGGTGACCAGAGTGTTGATCTTCGCTGTGAGCGCGCTGTACTGAACAATCGAGACGTTAAAATCGATCCCCGGCTGTTCATGACTGTACTCTTTCAAGAAGTTTTGGATTACGTCTTGCGTACTGGCGTTAGCCAGGAGGAGTACGGTCAACGTCTTGGCCTCACTCAGCGATCCGGCAATCAGAAGATAAACCGAAATGCCGATGATCCTGGAATAGAAAAGGTTCACGTTGCTTGGGGGGAAAAAGGTCTAGCGCGAAAAACCTCACCAGCCAAAGCCCTGATGAGATTTTCGGGCTAATCTCTCGCTCTTTCGCAATTCTTCAATCGTTCTCGATCTCGGTCCTGTTGGAGACTTTCACGCCGTTTCCTCAGATTGCAACCCGCTGGTTCTAGTGTCGGTCGGCTACGAAATCAATCGGCCTTCCGGGAGGTATGGCCGCAGCGTTCCGCACATTCCCAGCTTTCGATCCTCGTCTTCAGCATCCACCGAAATCTCAAACACTCTTCCCTCGTTCAGATAATCACCCGCCCCGAGTTTCAGCTTGTCCAGGAAGGTTCTGGTCCGCTGAATCGTGCTCACCGGTCCAGCTTCCCAAAGTGCGCGCCACGTCGATTCTTTCGACCCCATTAAATGCACCGCCTGGCGGTAAAAACTCTGCAAAGATCCCTTTCCCAGTTCGGTGCGGAGTAGGTGAAACCCTTCCACGGCCAGATCTCGACGCCTTCGGACCGCCTCTTGCCTATTGGCAAATACCGAGCCAGCCCTATCGAGAGATGCAACTTGTAAATAGGTGTCTTCGTCCTGGAGATGTTTAAGAGGGAAAGTGAACACTGAATCGCCATGCTCCGGCAAACCGGCATTCTCCATCACCGCGAAGATTTCGAGCTGAGCATCCTCGTTGATCAGTCGATGAATCAGACCGGGCGTAAACCAAACCAGAGATCCCGCGCGAAGCGGAATTTCACGAAAGCCTTCGCTGGAAAGAGTCTGAACGGACCCTCGTCCCTTTACTACCAGGTAGGCTTCGGAACAAGCGAAATGCATATGAGGGCTACCGCCGGCTAGCCCGTCCGAGGCCAGACTGTCGTAGACCCTGAGATGCGTGACGCCGATTGCGCCCGGAAATGCCTCAACCCGCTGCGTTTTTTCAGTCATATTCATGATTCCGGATTGCTGCCTTTTTCCTGTTCGCCGGTATTAAAATGTCTCGTATTTCGGATGACCTGGCCCAATCGGCAGGGTGACCGAGGCATTGTTTTCGCTGGAGTAGTAGGTGGCCGCAATAATTTCTAACGCGGCACGCGCGTCCGCTAGCGTCACCGGCAGCTCAGCGCCATCTCGGAGAGCTTGATGAAAATGATAGAACTGGCCCGCGTAGTGTTCCGGAACAGGTTTGAATTGTTCGAGGGCATCCTTTACCTGCCTTTCATTTCCGGCGGCGTCGAATGAGAAAGCCCAAGGCTCCCGGGAGTTAGCGTATGGCTCGGTGTTGCTCTCTGCCGTGACATTTCGAAAGGTAAATCGATGCCTTGAGATTTGGGCGAGGGAACCAAGTGTCACTGAAATCGTGCCGAGCGATCCGTCTTCCATTTCCATCGACATTGCCACGCAGTCCTCAACCTCGATCTGGTTGACGCGGGTAACGGCGCGGCCAAAAACCCTTTTTGCCGGCCCCAGAATATACAGCACCATATCCACGGCATGGATCGCTTGGCTTAACAAGGCACCGCCTAGCTCAGTGGCTCGTCTCCCGCGCCATGAATTGCGGTAGTATTCGTTGTCTCGCCACCAGGCAACATCCACGTTGAATACGAACGCTTGGCCGGTAAGCTTCCGGTCGACCAGGTATTTCAGCTTCTGCAGGCCGTGGCCAAATCGATATTGGAAAATCGGCATGACCCGCCGGCCGCTCTGGTTCGCCAGACGCGCCACAGAATCCACCGCAGCAAGGCTGCCAACCAGCGGTTTTTCGCAGATCACGTGTTTGCCCACTTTGACCGCCGACTCGATCTGCTCCAGATGGAAACCTGGCGGTGTACAAATATCAATCACATCGATATCGGGCCGACGACAAACTTGATCAAAGTTTGCTGCTACTTCGCCAATCCCGTATTTCTCGGCCACGGGCGAAGCGCGCTCGAGGTTAACGTCGCAAAGCACTTTGACGTCAAACAGCTCCGGAAGTTCTTGGTAGCCTTTGATATGTTCGAGGCCGATTCCGGAGCCGACCACCGCGATTCGGAGAACGTTACTCATCGATCAGAGACCGGTGGAAACGAATTTTTTCTTGAAGGCGAGGGTTCATATATCATATATAAAATATCGCAGACCTCGGTTTCAATGTAAATTTCGTTGGTACCGGTTTCTATGCAGAATCGAATCCTTAAGATCATCATGAACGGTGTGACCGGCCGGATGGGGCGCAATCAGCACCTCGCCCGATCTATTGTTGCTATCCGGCAGCAAGGCGGCCTCCCCTTGCGCAACGGTGAAACGCTCTGGCCGGAGCCGATTCTGGTCGGCAGAAACGAAACCCGCCTGCGTTCGTTGGCCGGAGAGTACGGCTTAACCCTCTGGACCACCGACCTCAGGGAAGCCCTGTCTGATCCCGAGGCGAAAATCTATTTTGACACGCAATTAACTTCAGAGCGGGCGTCCGCCGTCAAAGCTGCTATTGCAGCGGGAAAGCACATCTATTGTGAAAAACCGATCGCCGGCGATCTTCGCACCGCCAGGGAACTCTCCGAGTTGGCCACCCGATCTGGCCTCAAAAACGGCGTAGTACAGGACAAACTGTTTCTACCGGGTCTGCGAAAGTTGAAAGCCCTGGTTGAAAACGGCTTCTTCGGCCGGATCCTTTCGGTTCGCGGAGAGTTCGGTTATTGGGTCTTTGAGGGCGACTGGCAACCGGCACAACGCCCCTCCTGGAATTATCGGAAAGAAGATGGAGGCGGTATCATCGTCGATATGTTTTGTCACTGGCGCTATGTTCTCGACAATCTCTTCGCACCCGTTCGCTCGGTATGCGCCTTGGGCACCACCCATATCCCACAGCGAAGAGACGAGAATGGCAACCTCTATCCCGCGACGGCAGACGATGCCGCCTACGCTATTTTCGAATTGGAGGGCGGAATCATAGCCCAATTGAACTCCTCATGGTGCGTACGGGTTTATCGCGATGAGCTTCTAACCCTGCAAGTGGATGGGACGCACGGGAGTGCTATCGCCGGTCTCCACTCCTGCAAGGTTCAACATAGGGTCAATACCCCTAAACCCGTCTGGAATCCAGACCTGCCAAGTACCCATAACTTTTTCGCTGATTGGCAAGAGGTGCCGGATAACATCGAATTCGATAATGGCTTTAAGGTACAATGGGAGTTATTCATCCGCCATGTCGTCGAAGACATCCCTTTCCAATTTACACTGCTGGAAGGAGCGAAGGGACTTCAGTTAGCCGAAGCCGGTCTGGAATCGTGGCATCAACGTCGTTGGGTACAACTTTCAGAGATTTGAGGGGGGGTGCCGGTGTCAGTTGCAGGGGCATTGTCAGGGGCAGTTGTCAGTGTCGGTTGTCAGTGTCAGTCGAAGTTGCCGTCGACGGGGTTTTGAGTTGGTTTATGCCGGAATGCGCGTCCAAGATTAGAAATGTATCCAACGTCCCAAGGGCCGAAGAGGCAAGAGAGCCCAGGTTTTGACCTGGGTATGTTTTCCCGGCCCGTTGGGTCGTGGGCAGGGCAGTCCTTTGCCTATGAGAAAATCTTCCACCGACACCGAACAACTTCTTCTGATGCAGCCAACCATAAAACTTCCACAAGCGAACGGAACTCTTCAACTATATACCCTGCGTGAACCTCCGGTCTTTGCAAAACCGCGAACGTTGAAAAGTCGCAAGGTTTACGCTGCGGCCCATGTTGTGGCTGATCCTTTAGGCGAAAATTGCCTTGGGGCAGCGGCTGTCCTGGACTGGGGATCGACTCTGGCGTTTCGTCATCATCTCTGGGGGCTGGGCTTAGGCGTTGCCGAAGCAATGGACACTGCACAGAGAGGCATGGGGCTTAATTGGACGACGACCAAGGAACTGATCCGACGCTCGGCGGCTGACGCGAAACTCGCACAAAATCCAATCGCCTGCGGCGCCGGTACCGACCAGCTTTCAGAAAGGCGGCCTTACGCGCTGCACGAAATTGTGACCGCCTATCTGGAACAATGTGAAGTAATCGAGGCAGCAGGCGCCACGGTCATCTTGATGGCCAGCAGGGCGTTGGTCGTAAGCGCGACTGACTCCGATGACTATGAACGAGTTTACGACAACATTCTGACAAAAGTATCAGGTCCGGTCATCCTTCATTGGTTAGGCGCGATGTTTGATCCTGTCCTCGACGGCTATTGGGGATCGCGGAACCTCGATCAGGCTGCCGAGGTTTGTCTGAGGATCATTGAAGAACACTCCGCAAAGATTGACGGCATCAAAATCTCACTCCTGGACAAAGAACGAGAAATCCGTTTTCGCGAACGACTTCCTGCCGGTGTGAAGATGTACACAGGGGATGACTTTAACTATCCCGAACTCATTCTCGGCGACAGTGGCAGCTACAGCCACGCCTTACTTGGCATTTTCGATGGCATCGCGCCCGCCGCAGCAGCAGCCGTCATCGCACTTGATCAAGGTGATGTCCCGCTTTTTCGTCAAATCCTCGAACCCACGGTGCCGTTAGCTCGCCACATTTTTCGGACACCTACCTATTACTATAAGACTGGACTGACCTTTCTGGCCTATCTGAACGGACATCAGGATCACTTCCGAATGGTAGGGGGCCTGGAATCCGGTCGATCAGTGACCGATCTTTGTGAGGTCCTCGTTCTCGCCGATCGAGCAGGCGTGATCCGTGATCCGCAACTGGCGATCCAGCGGATGCGGCACTTCCTGGCGGTCAGCGGTATCGAATGACCTCAGAAATGTTCATGGAGACAGCAAACCGATTAAGCATCAATCAGTACACCGTTAAGAATTGGACGATTCCGCAATTGCTCGAAGGTTGCGCAGCGGAGCAGATTCCTTTCGTTGCGCTGTGGCGGGATAAAGTTGCAGAGGCCGGGCTGGACGAGACTCTGAAACTCCTCGGCGATACCGGAATAAAAGTTTCAAGTCTTTGCCGCGGCGGTTTCTTTCCGGCGGCGACACTCGATCAGCAATCCAGAAATTTGTCAGAAAACCATCGAGCCGTAGACGAAGCGGCGGCGGTCGGAGCTGAAGTCCTCGTTTTAGTTTGCGGAGGCATCGCCAACGATGATCTCGACCGAAGCCGCGAGATGGTGGTAGGAGGTATCGGACGCCTGCTGCCATATGCGGAGCAGGTTGGCATAAGGTTAGGAATTGAACCGCTGCATCCGATGTTCGCGGCGGATCGTTCGGTAATCGTCTCTTTGAGTCAGGCCAATGCGATCGTCGAATTGTTCAAGTCCGGGAATCTCGGAGTCGTGATCGATGTTTATCATGTCTGGTGGGATCCCACGGTCTATTCTGAAATGGCTCGCGCAGCGGGGCACATTTTCGGATTCCACGTAAACGATTGGATTGTACCGGTCCCTAATATGTTGAACGGTCGGGGCATGATGGGCGATGGTGTCATTGAGATTAAACGCCTCCGCGAAGCGGCGGCTGAGGCGGGCTACGGCGGCCCGATCGAAGTCGAAATCTTTAACGAAGAGCTCTGGCGGCTGCCTGGCAGGGAATTACTTCGGCTCATTAAGGACAGGTTCCTCACTCATGTCTAAAACAATGGATGGTGTTGAAGAACGGAGTGGTGATGGAACTTGGAGGGAATTCGTTTCCGCCTTGGTCAAGACTTCCAATTAACTTACTATGCAACCTATCGGTTCCTCGCGCAGCAAGAAGGAGTTGGTAATCGAGACCCTTCGTAACGCAATTCTTAACAGGGAACTGACTCCGGGCACCAGGCTCGTGATCGAGGATCTGGCAAAGCAGCTTGGCGTCAGCCCTATCCCGGTGCGCGAAGCTTTGCAACAGCTGGACGCCGACGGATATGTCGTCATTGAACCTTATCTCGGCGCCAGAGTGGCGCCCATCGAAGCAGAATCGGTGATCGAAGTATTCAGTTTGTTGGAAACCATGGAGGTGGTCAGCAGCCGAGCCGCTTGCCAGCATATGTCCGACTCAGATTTCAGCGTTTTGGAAAAGATGCTAGAGAAGATGGATTCGCTCATGGGCGACCCGGAGCTCTGGTCCCAGGAAAATCGACATTTCCACCGTTTTATTTGTGAAAAATCAGGCACGCGCCTAGTTGGTTCCTTGATGAGCAAGGTGCTGGATCACTGGGATCGGTTGCACCGCTATTTCCTCAACGATGTGTTTGCGCGGCGTCTTCGCCAGGCGCAGCGCGAGCATTGGGAGATTTTGAGGACCCTCCGGACTCGGGATCCCGCTCGGACAGAAGCCGTCGTCCGAGAACACGCGCGGAACGCCATGTCCGCCTACAAAAAGCATCTTTCAAGCAATGCGAGCAGTCGCTGGAAAAGCCCCGCGAAATTGAAGACCCCAGTTTGAGGAGCGAATCGGCGTATCGGCGAACCTAGTGCACCGTCTCGCATATAATGGTGATGTCGCCGCAGGTCAGTTGGCTGTTTTTCAAGGCGCGAGCGAAGCGCCCATATCTGAGTCATACGGGTCGAGCGAGCAACGCGGAAAAACAGCCAACTGGCCCCGGCGACATCACCATTATATGCGAGACGGTGCACTATTGTCCTGTCCCCGACACCGCTTCCTAAATGGGTGCTGCTTGCGCTGGCGTTCGCTTGAACTCGGTGGTAGCCTCCGCACCACGTACCTATGAGAGCACTTACCGATTATCCAGTACACGATTTGATTGCGAGCCGATGGAGCCCGTATAGCTTTTCGAACCGATCGGTTAGCGATGAGGATCTGCGATCGCTGTTCGAAGCAGCCCGCTGGGCGCCCTCATCCTATAACGAGCAACCTTGGAGTTATATTGTCGCGAAAAGAGAAGACGCCGAGGAATTCGCGCGATTACTGTCATGTCTGGTCGAAGGAAATCAGGCCTGGGCAAAAGCGGCCTCGGTACTGGCACTGGGCATTTCGAGACTCAACTTTGCACGCAATAACAAACCAAATCGTGCTGCGATCCATGACCTTGGTCTGGCCGCCGGCAATCTTGTCTTGGAAGCGACCGCACGCGGTCTTTCCGTCCATCAGATGATTGGTATCTTGCCGGACCAGGCTCGAGAAGTCTATTCGGTTCCCGAAGGGTATGAGCCGATGACTGGGCTTGCCATAGGCTACGCTAGCGATCCGATCGATGTGCCCGAGGAGTGGCGCGCACGAGACGCCGCCCGGCGCCCGCGCAAACCGTTAAAAGAATTCGTTTTCGGCGGCAAGTGGGGCGTGACATCGGGCCTTTTCTGAAAGCCCGCTCGATCTCTGGAGGGAAGCGGCTTCATCGCGTTGGTCTAGTGCACCGGCTCGCCCTCGGATGAGAGTGAGCTCAAGCGCCTTCCAAATGTTTCCAGGATCTCGGCAGCCGCCATCAAACCTCGGCGGCTTTCTTTGCTGCTGAATTTCTGAGCGAGGGAGAAGAGTCCCGGTGGTTCCCTGCGTTCCGTTGCTCGTGCCAAACCCTCAGGAACGGAATCAATCAAATGGCCGAGTAATTCGGGGTCAATGCTGTCCAGCTTCTGACGCAACAGAATCAGGTTGCGAAGCGTGCGAATAGCTTCCGGCGTTCTGGCGGCTGCAGTCTCTTTGTAGGCAGGCGTGTGAGTGGCTTGATCCGTGTGACTCCCTGTCAGCCGGTTCACGGCGTTTTCACTCGAATTCATTGGCAGATAAAGTTGATGCCCTTGCACTCCATCGTTCCACAAGCCCGGGCAAGCTTGCCGTTGACTTCCACGATGCAGGTATCGCAGGTCTGAATCGGACCCAACTGAGGGTGATAACAGACCTGAGGAATTTTGGTTCCAATTCGATTGATTACATCAACCAATCGTTCGCCTGGCTCCGCCCTGTGACTGGCACCATCGATTATTATGCTTGCCATACTATCAGGTTAGTCGTTCACCATCTTGGTCCAGACAGCACCGCCCTTAGCGCTCCGAACCGCGGTCGCGACAAAGAGCATTCCTTCCACTCCATCCTTTACGGTGGGAAAATCGCAATCGGCAGGAACCGGCTGGCCGTTGACCTCCGCGTCGATCGCTCTCGCGGCTTCGAGATAGATGTTTGCAAAAGCCTCAAGAAAACCCTCCGGATGGCCTGCGGGAATCCGGGTGAAACGTTTTGCGGCGTCGCCAAGGTACGGGTTGCCTCGGCGATAAGTGCGCCGGGGCGCGTCGGCATACTTCACGATCAAATCGTTCGGTTCTTCCTGGTGCCACTCGAGCGACGCCTTGGTACCGTAGACTCGGATAGTTAAACTGTTTTCTTCCCCAACGGAAATTTGCGAAGCATATAAAACACCCCTCGCTCCGCCTTTAAAGCGGACCAGCATGTTCGCATCATCTTCAAGCCGGCGACCTTTGACGAAGGTCGTGAAATCGGCGCATAGCTCGTCGATCTCGAGCCCGGTGATGTAACGGGTCAAATTTTCGGCGTGCGTTCCGATATCTCCGACGCAGCTTGATGCGCCGGCTTGCTCCGGGTTCGTTCGCCAGGCGGCCCCTTTATGACCCTCCGCGTCGATTGGATTGATCAGCCAACCTTGCGGGTACTCCACAACCACCTTGAGGAGGTTGCCCAGTTCGCCTCTGCGAACAAGTTCCCGAGCTTCCTTCACCATCGGGTAGCCGGTGTAGTTGTGCGTTAAGGCAAATACCTTCCCTGTTTTCTGAACGGCCTGCTGGAGGTCAAGGGCTTCCTCAAGATTGAAAGCGAGCGGCTTGTCGCAGACGACATTAAATCCGCTTTCCAGAAACGCCTTAGCCACCGGCACGTGCGTCCGGTTGGGCGTGACAATGGAAACGAAGTCGATTCGTTCCCCAACCGGCAATCGGAGTTCCCGGTCCACCATCGTTTTATAATCGGGATAAACCCGATTTGCATCCAGCAGCAGTTCCTCCCCGGAGAGTCTCGACTTCTCCGCGTTCGATGAGAACGCCCCTGCCACGAGTTCGATTTTTCCGTCGAGCCGCATGGCGATTCGGTGAACTCCACCGATGAATGCGTCGCGGCCGCCACCGACCATGCCAGCCTTTAATTTTCGCTTCATACGCAGATTACCTTCGAAATGTCGCAAACGGTCAATGCAGGTATATGATGACTCCGCGATTGCTCAGTTAATCCAATGGCCGGCGAGGTTTCTCCGGACCCTCTGTCAACTCCAAGGGATCGTTTGTTTTACTATTCGATGAATAGTTGAGCGGGGATATTTCTATTTGCTCCGATATTTTTCTACAACTAACAGCTAACAACGAGCAGCCTATTCTTTGGCATAATAAAAAGAAGAGAGCGTTCTCATCTTTTCTCTCGGTTTTGGCACGAATTTTTAGTAATCGCAAGCGAATTAGCTGACTTTTTTCGCTTTTTCAAACACCGAGTCGCGTTATGATTGCTGATCCAATAGCAAACATTCCTTCTCAGGAACTCGGCACTCGAGTGGGGACGGCAAATAAGTTGTCGCCGGACTCCATGGTATGTGTTTAGCGAAGTCTTCGACCTCAAACCGACCAGTGGTCTACGCTCGGGGCTCAGTTGGAGTGTTGGAGTGTTGGAGTGTTGGAGTGTTGGAGTGTTGGAGTGTGAGGCTGGAGTTGCAGGCGTTAGCCAAATCTTCGACTTCAAACCGACCAGTGGTCTACACTCGGGCTCATGAGCACTATCCCGAATGTGCGCGACCTGCTCGAGGGCCATATCACTCTGGAACTGGAATCGATCGATCGACTTTACCTAAACGGTTACGTGCCCCAGCTCCAACACGGCGCTGGATTGGTCCAGTTCTTCTGTCAGCACCGAGGACAACCGATCGCTTCGCCTGCGCTATTGGGGCAGATCACCGCGAAGTTCGTTGCTGAAGTTGAGTCCTTCGCCACGCAGCAAGCCATCCCGCTGTTTCACTTTGAGCGTGAGGAATCGAAGACCTGCGCGCCCATCAAATGCGCCGCGAGCGACCAGTGCGCGATGCGGTGTCTTCATTGGGATCGCTCAGGAAAAAGCCCACGCCTTCAGCGCTCACTCAGATCGTCGATCGTCCGAGGCCGGTCGTCAGTTCTTCGAGGAAGTCATTCGCGACAACCTGGACTTGGGTCGGCCCGATCGAATTCAACTGATTTTCCCACGCAAGATCATCCGCACCACACCGGGGAGTTTCCGCACACGGGTGTTGCGTGAGCGCGTCCATCCGAGTCTGCACATCAGCTACAAGCGTTTTGATCTCAAACAATACTTTAAGGAAGGTCGCGGACTGCGGACCGAAGAGTCCCTACGGCTGGAAGCTGGCACGATTGTACGCACGCTTGGAGGCCAGAGTATTTCGCCCGGCGCTGACCGTCATGAACGCACCGCCGGTTGGAGAACCCGGTCCATTGAACAAGGCAGTGCAAACCATCGATACCGAAATAAACCGATTGTTAGCTCAGGTGTTTCCCATGCGCAAAGCTGCCTGAAAAACCGGCTCATTTGTCCAACTTTTTGACATAACGAACGGTTAGCGCGATGTCTCAGCAGCTCAAAAGCCTTTTCTCTTACATCGCGCGCTACGGAAAACAGATCGCCGAACTCTTCCATGCTCATCCGCATAGTTTCCTGTTTCAGGATTTACTGGGCCTTTGGCACTGATCGGGGGCTTAGATGTGGCTCCAGGCGTAGGCCATTTCTATCGAAGGGATTGTCTTTGTGACCTTTGTGATCTTCTGTGCAAATGATTTTTCTTCGTTCCCCCGGCACTAAGACAGAAAAAAAGCAAAAGTCATTTTTGAACAGAAGATCGCAAAGATCACAAAGAGTCACTGTCTTTAAGAGCCATCGGAGGCACGTGGGCCTGCATTGTCTAAATCTCGATCAGCAACGAATGAAACGCCCCTTAATCCCCACTCGTCCTCTGGTTCTGAAATCGTAATCGTCGTCGTTCTCGACTTCTATGGACGGGAGAAACGCGCCGATTGCCGACAACGTTCAGCGTTCAACGTTCAGCGTTCAACGTTCAGCGTTCAACGTTCAGCGTTCAACGTTCAGCGTTCAACGTTCAGCGACAGGACGATTGGGGCGCTAAACACATACGCTTCGCGGAAGGTCTGCGCTCTGGCCTGTTGATCGGGATGGGCTCAGGCCTACAGCCAGCAGGGCCGAGCACGCATGCATATCGCCAACGGCCCGTTGTATTTATCACATTTTCTATAGGATGGCCCCAATATCTTGTATTCGTCCAAATGATCTGGTACAATATGCGCGCATGGTCCAGAATATCATTCCCAGTTTTGCTCCACTTGATTGAACGCATGCTTGTTGTACACGCCGTGTCCTCTCCAATGATCGGTTCTGCTGAGGGGCGTAAAGAGCGCGCTGTTTTCACTCCGCACGATGTGTATCCTCCCTAATTTTGATCATCATTCAGCCCACGCGGAAGCGTGCGAGCGATGCGCCGAATGCGAGTAAGGCGAAACATCACACGCGCCGCGTGGCGTCTCGCCAAGTGTTATTGGACGTCGGAAGAAAAGTGGTCTGCGTGGGCGCTTCTGGTGGGAGTGATAGGGCTCAATCTGTGCAACGTTTATATCAGCGTGCGGATCAATGAATGGAACCGCTCCTTCTACAACGCGCTGCAGGCCTTCGATAGCGCGGAGTTATTCCGTCAGCTTGGCTTTTTCGGCATTTTGGTGTTTTTCGCCATTTCGATGTCCGTCTATGGCCTTTACCTCAACCAGATGCTCCAGATACGCTGGCGCCGCTGGTTGACCAGCAGGTACCTGGGGGCCTGGCTTTCTGAGCGGGCTTATTATCAATTGGAGTTGGGCGGCAGGACCGACAACCCCGACCAGCGCATCGCAGAGGATCTGAACCAATTCACTACCTATGTGCTGAGCCTCTCGATTGGCCTGATCAGTTCGGTGGTTTCCTTAATTTCATTTCTCGTGATCCTGTGGGGATTGTCCGGGCCGGCCGATATTGCCATCGGCAAGTGGGTAACCCTGCATATTCCTGCCTATCTGGTCTGGGCGGCATTGCTCTATGCGGGTATCGGGACCTGGTTGACGGTCAAAATCGGTCGACCTCTTGTGCCGTTGAATTATGCACGTCAGCGTTTTGAGGCGGATTTCCGGTTCAGTCTGGTGCGATTTAGAGAAAACGCTGAGAGTGTCGCGCTCTACGGAGGCGAACCGGTCGAGCTCAAGCTTTTCAAGGAGCGCTTTGGCAGCGTGTTTGAAAATTTCTGCCAGATCATGAAGCGCCAAAAGCGCCTGACCTGGTTTACCTTGGGCTACGCCCAGGTGGCGGTGATCTTTCCGGTCGTCGTGATTTCGCCGCGTTACTTTCTTAAGCAGATCGGCCTGGGCGGCCTGATGCAGGCGGTCAATGCATTTTCTTTTGTACAGAACGCCCTTTCCTTCATCATCAATTCTTACGCTGATATTGCTGCATGGCAGGCGGTGACGGAACGGCTGGACGGTTTCGAGGAGCGGTTGCATGCGATCCATCAAGTGATGCGAGCACCCCGACAGATTGTGCTTCGTCGTGGGGGTCTTGGCGTGGCGCTCAAAGAACTCGACATTGATATGCCCGATGGCACGCCGCTCTTGCGCGGGGTAAGCTTTGCTCCTGGCCGTGGCGGGACGGTTTTGATTGCCGGTGCCAGCGGCCTAGGCAAGAGCACCTTGTTGCGTGCAATTGCCGGGATCTGGCCCTACGGCCGAGGCGAAATCAGGCTTGGCAAAGGGTCAATGCTCTTTGTGCCCCAGCGGCCTTATCTGCCCCTGGGCACTCTTGCCAGTGCGCTGCGTTACCCGCGCAGCGAAAAAAATGCCTTCTCCATCCCCAAGCTCGCGGCAGTTCTCGAGGAGGTCGGCCTCCGCTCTCTTGCCGCCGAACTCGATGATGTCCAGAACTGGTCTCAACGCCTCTCGCTGGGTGAACAGCAGCGGCTTGCCTTTGCTCGCATTTTGCTTTTAAAGCCGTCGCTCCTGTTTCTGGACGAGGCTACCTCGGCTCTCGACGAAGACGCCGAGGCCAGGCTTTACGGCTTGCTGCGCGCCGCCCCATGGCGGCCCACCATCGTCAGCGTCGGTCACAGAAGCACACTGCGCGGATTCCACGACCAGATCCTGGATGTGGCCGCCTTCAGCCCCTCGCCAGTGCCTCCTGTCTATGTTCCCAACCTCTTCCTCGAACCACGCCCAGCCTTTGTTGTGCCTCCTCTCCCCCGCACTTTGTAATCGTCCTGCACCCGGTTGCCGCCGAGGCAACACATGGTTCACGCACGGCGGGATCTTGAGGATGCTCCCGCTTCAAAAACTGATTCCGGTTTGCGTCAGAGCCTTTCCCCATGGTCGGGCTGTTTCGCTCGATCCTGCATTGAGCCAAGGTCAAAAGCAGCTCGCAATTCATCCGGAATTCGCAGTGGTTGCCGACTTTGCCGATCAACGTAGACCCAGTTGGTTTCGGCCTCGACCAACACGCTCTGGTCATTCGTTCGCAAAACCAGATACTTGCGCAAGGAGCTACGTTGTTTGATCTCGGGCACCCAGGTTTGGAGCGTGATCGTTTCCCCTTCGAAGGCCGGTCGGATGTAGGTGATGAGGTGAGAACGCACCACCCAGACCGCTCCACTCTGGAGGTATCGTTCCACCGGCCAACCCTGCTCGGCTGAATGCTGAATCGCGATCTCCTGCATCCAGACGACATATTTGAGGTTGCTGACGTGCCCCAATTCATCGATCGCATCTCTGGGGATTGAGAACGTCTTGGTAAACAGATGCGGCGTAATAACGATGAATCTCGAGGCCACGAATTGATCCTAGCCCGTATCGCTCACAAATGCGAAGACAGGAGACAGCTTGACTTTCGCGGTCGGATCTGGTCAAGGAACGGGTACCCCAATGAACAGAAACACTTCTTTCTTCAATGCCCCGATCGTGGCAATCACCCTTCTCCTGCTGGCGGGCTTAGCGGGATGCGCAAGCTACGAAGCACAGAATAAGGAATCGCTGCTTATCGCCGCCGGATTCCGAGCTCGAACACCCGCGACCGCCAAGCAACAAGCGATGTTCAATCGAATGACCCCGTATAAGCTTGAACGCCGCATTCGAAATGGAAAAGTGCTATACGCCTACGCTGATAAGGATAAGAATGTCGTCTATATCGGCGGCGAGAACGAGTATCAACAGTACAAGAAGCTGGCGCTGCAGCAGTCGATTGCACAGGACCAACTGGAAGCGGCGCAAATCAACGAGCAGGCTTCGATGTACGACCAGGATTGGGGTCCATACTGGGGACCTTGGAACATTTGGTGGTAATTCTAGGAGTGTCCCAGCAGGCGAGTCCGAGCCTCGAGCACCTGCTCCTCTAGCTTGCGGGCCCCGGCCAGATCTCCTTGCGCGTACAGCGTGTGGGCCAGATTGCTCATCGATGTCAGGGTGTCCGGGTGGTCCATACCCAGCAGCCGAGCCATAGCCTCGAGCACCTGCTCCCCCAGATTGCGGGCCCCAGCCAGATCTCCTTGCGCGTAGAGCGTTCCGGCCAGGTTATTCATCGATATCAGGGTGTCCGGGTGCTCCTTACCCAGCAGCCGGACCCTGGCCTCAAGCACCTGCTCCTCTAGCTTGCGAGCCTCGGCCAGATCTCCTTGCGCGTAGAGCGTCGCCGCCAGGTTGAGCATCGAACTCAGTGTATCCGGGTGCTCCTTACCCAGCAACCGAACCCTGGCCTGAAACACCTGCTCCTCTAGCTTGCCGGCCCCCGCCAGATCTCCTTGCTCTTTCAGCGTGTCGGCGAGATTGCTCAATGACTTCAAGATGTCCGGGTGCTCCTTATCCAGCAGACGAGCCCTGGCCTCGAGCACCTGCTCCTCTAGCTTGCGGGCCCCGGCCAGATCTCCTTGCGCCTTCAGCATGAGGGCCAGGTTGTTCATTGATTTCAGGGTGTCCGGGTGTTCCTCACCCAGCAGACGAGCTCTGGTCTCGAGCACCTGCTCCTCTAGTTTTCGGGCCCCTACCAGATCTCCTTGCTCTTTCATCATCTGGGCCAGGTTGTTCATTGATTTCAGGGTGTCCGGGTGCTCCTCACCCAGCAGACGAGCCCTGGTCTCGAGTACCTGCTCCTCTAGTTTTCGGGCCCCCACCAGATCTCCTTGCTCTTTCATCATCTGGGCCAGGTTGTTCATCGATTTCAATGTGTCCGGATGATCCTTACCCAGCAGCCGAGCCATGGCCTCGAGTACCTGCTCCCCCAGCTTGCGGGCCCCCGCCAAATCTCCTTGAGCTTTCAGCATCTGGGCCAGGTTGTTCATCGAACTCAGTGTGTCCGGGTGCTCCTTACCCAACAGCCGAGCCATGACCTCGAGCACCTGCTCCTCTAGCTTGCGAGCCCCTGAATAGTCGCCCCGCTCGTAATCATGGCGAGCAATCCAATCGGCTAAGGCCGCGTCCTCTACATTGGCCAGGCGGATCGAGGTAAGATGCCGGGCATGAGCAACTTCATTTGCAAACCTGGAGTGCTCGCCAACGTCACCGGCCAAGCTCAGACGTCGCTCAAGGACGCGAACGACAGCCTTCTGCAGAAGTCCGATCCGTTCATCGTAATTAGACTGAGACATTGCGGCTCGACTGATCAGACCCCAAAAGCGGTTCATCCAGTTGCCTTCGCGGAGCCGAAAATGCACTGCGCGGCTAATCAGCGTGTGTACCCGCCGTGCATTTTCTCCGGTGTTCTCACAGAGACTCAGCGAATCTAGTTCATCAAACACTTCCAGCACGTGTTCTCGGCTGGCAACTCCGTATCCCGCACTTTCAAAGGCTTCCTGCACAAGCTCGGCGTGGATCGGCGCCACGGCGAGTACTGAGGCCAGGCATAGGAAATCCAGGCCCTCCTTGCCAAGCAGGTTGATACTCTTGAAAAAGGTACGACTGATACTTCGGTCATGACCTGTGGGCAGGTTCTCCCTGTTCAACGCGCCATATTCTATGGCATTCCGATCAGCCAGGGACAGACCGTCCAAATACTGCTTGAATGTTTGAATTCCCTTTGCCAGGTAGCTTCCCGCGACGTCCAGCGCCAACGGATGATAGCCCAGTACCTCTGCGATCTTCGCTAACTCAGACTCTTCCGTACTTTTTGGGCAGTGGTGCCGACTCAGAAGTTCTACGGCTTCAGACGGTGCAAGGACATCGAGATCAAGATGATCGCAAAGCGAACCATATTCCCGGCTTCGGGTAGTTAGGAGGGTGGAAGCGCCCGGCCATCTTGCGAACCAGTACCGTTCGATGTCGGAAGCAACCAGACTCGATGGGAGATCGTCGACGATCCATAAACAAGGCGCACCGTGGTTCATGATGTGGCGCCATAAAGTCGACTCGATCTCCTCCGGTTTTAGCCGTTCCGCAGATATATGCAAATTTGGGAAATTGGTCGCAAATTCCCCAAGCAATTCCCGAAGCTGATCTTTGCGTCGTGCTTCAAGGCTCTCGCGATCGACAAATCCGGTATCGTCGTTCCCGTAGGCGCTGAGCCAGAACACGCCGCCTGGATAAGCCGAGCCGAAAAGTATTGCGTATTCTCTCGCAAGGAGTGTCTTCCCGTTGCCGCCAGGGCCACGCACTTGCGCCGCAGTTTGACCATGTACGCCAGTGGTGATGCTTGCGCGATGGCCTGTTAGTTTGCCGTGGAGGTCCCAAAGTTCTCCAGCGCGGCCGACGAAGCGTTTGGCATGGACTGGTTCGATACCATAGTACCGCGGCTGTTCCCGGTCGACCGCACCCAGCACTCCCTCGAGCGAGGCGACATCGCCTCGCATTTCACCGGCAAACTCGGATAACCCGGAGAGGTCTTGCGGCAAAATTGGCGATTGGACGTCGCGAATCAGAGCAGGAATATGGTCAACTCCTGATTCGGGGTTGATGACGCGAACTCGGCGGTGCGGAAACTGACCTGCGGCGAGCCAAGCCGAGATGAACTCCTCTTGGCAGGCGCTGCTTAATGAATAGGCACTTGAATAGAACGCCACGAGCGCCTTCGAGGTAGCAAGTCCATCACGGAAATCCATAGTGACCGCGTGGCCATCATCGATACGGCTGGCATTCCGCCAAATTCGCAGGCCAGCGGAATCCAGAGCGTTTAGCAGAGGCTGGGCGCGACTAAGATCATCCCGGCGATAACTGAAGAAGATGTCGTAGGTGCCAGGCATGGTTTTCGATCGGGCTTTATTGCGTCAAGGTCTCCTGGTTTCGTCTGCAACCGTCTTCTCGATTTCCCTGGAGGCACAGAACCGGAGATTTCATCCTCATTCCTGGTTACAAACGAGGCTGGAGCGGTGATTTTATCAAAAGAAGTCCCAAGACCAGCTAAAAAACGAGAATTTCTGCACCGAGACCATCCAGCTTGTTAGGTCTGACTCTAATAGAGCCAGGGGATCAGCCGCGAGGTGCGGGCACAGTAAGTATCGTATCCGCCGCCAAAGTGCGTCCGCAGCAGGGCCTCTTCTGCACGAATGCGCGCCAGGATCGGTGGTATAAGAAGCGCCGTCAGGAGAACGCCGACTCCCGAACGAAAGGCCAGGCCCCAACCAAGTGCGTTGACAAGCAACCCGAGATAGCTGGGGTGGCGGATGACACCATAGGCCCCGTTGGTGACCAGCGTGTGTCCAGGCTGGATCGCGACCAGTCCGCTAAACCGACGGCCAAGTACAAAGACTGGCCAGATCCGCAGCGCGCCACCGGCAGCGAAGAGAACAACGCCCAGCCATCGGATGGCATTGCCGTCGATGGTCCAGAACTCCTGCCGGTCCGTGTAAGCGGGCAGATAAAGGTCCAGCAGCCCTATCAGCGCAATGACAGCGATGACCCAGCGGTTGCCACGATCCTCTCGCACTCCTGGGCTCAGATTTCCGCCGGCGAAAAGCGCCGCGCCAGCCACCGCCAAGAGTGCGATCGTAAGAGCGATCAGCGCCGGGTGGGAGAAAAAAGCAGTGAACCCGCCCCATCCGAGCACGGCCAAGCCGAGTTGGACAGCGGTGCCCACAACGATCAGCGCTAAACGCCCGGTTGGTATCACCAAGCTACTGGGTCTTTTTCGCGGCCGGCTTCTTTGCCGATCGCCTTATTTTTTTCGCAGGAATTTGTTCCGAATCGGCGGCGCCTTTTCTGGCGGGCATTCCAGCCTGAGAAGGCGCGGCAATCGCCCGCCTTTCTGCGTAAATCATGTGAAACGCGTCGGTCGTCGCAGCATTGGCGGCATCGGTCAATGCCCGCAAAATCCCATCGTCTTCCGTCAGCACGCGGCACCCGGCCAGGATCTCGGCGTGTTGCTGCGAAACAGCCGCAATCAAGGAAGTTCTCGCGGAATTCGCATTCACCAAGTCCGAATAAGACTGCTGGATCAAACTCCGGACAACCGACGTCAGCATCGAGGAATTCGCCGCTGAGAAAAGGTCCTTGTAAGCTCTGTGTCCCAATCCAATAATGTCCTGCTCCCGCGCCTTGTAACCTTCGATGGCCAAGCCGATTTTTGGGACGACGTCCGACATGCTGACAATTCTTACAACGAACCGCGCGCGTTGTCAGTCTCATTCGGAGCGGAGGAGACAGAATCGGAGTCGTGTTGAAGAAGGACTCGATAGGGCGGAGGTGCATGTGGCTCGTCACTCCACCTCGGAATGATTTCAAGCAGGAATCGGATCAGTTGGATTCAGAGTCTCCGATTCGCGTGTGGAAGTCCGCGCACCACACGATTCACGGAGCACCAAGCGGCAATCCAGGAGAATGTCGCGCCTGGGCGTTTCGGGTGCTGCGATCCGCTCCAACATCGCCGCGACCGCTGCCTCCCCTATCTCGCGGCACGGTTGGTGAACGGTCGTTAGCGGTACCGGCAAAAGGCTTGCGTATTGGACATCATCGATGCCGACGATTCGCACATCATCCGGAATCCGATAACCCAGCTCGATCAGGGTGTGCATGACCTGCCCTGCGGTTCGATCGTTTGCACAAACGATAGCTTCCGGTTTGAGCTTTTTGACAGCACGCGCAAGGTCGGTTACGCCATCACCTGTTAGCCGCCAAACCATGGAGGGCTCCAACGGTACACCCCAAACAAACAGTGCCTCGCGGTAGCCCGCAATTCGTGCATCAACGGTCGACGCGGAGTGCGTATATCCCACGAAAGCGATGCGCCGGCAGCCGAGCTTGAGCAAATGCTCCGCCGCCATGAATCCCGCTCGGCGATGGTCAATCGCAACGAGGTCGTAGGGGCTGCCACTTGGATATGGCAAAAAACTGCGATCAAGCAACACAATAGGAATGGCGGCTTCCTCCAGCACCGCGACAGCGGCCTGGTTGATCCGATCGTTTTGTGGGGTTCGCTCTAAAGGGGCAAAGAATACGCCGGCCACCTTTTTCGCGACGTACTGCCTGCACAGGTCTAAGGTCTGAATTTCTTTCCCTTCCGCAGAAGCCGTGGTGTCTCCCCAAAGCAGGGCGTGCTTGCGCCGCTGAGAGGATTCCGCCATGCCTTGGCAAATCGGGCCAAAAATTTCCGTCTCGCCCAAATTCGGAATCAACAAGCCAAACAAGAGGCTGGCACCCGCTGCGGCACCATCTGCCACGTAGGTTCCTGACCCAGCGCGACGCTGCACCAAGCCGCGTTGCTGCAGCTCCCGCAAGGCCCGGATGATCGTGATCCGCGACGCGCCAAATTCATCGACCAGATGCCCTTCGCTCAGGAGTTTCTCACCAGGCTTATAGCGCCCACTGAGAATATCCTCTTTGATCACTTCGAACACCTGCTGGTATTTCGGCTTTCGAACCATTGAAAGGTAATATAACAGCTTTAGCTCAATTTCTCAACCCAAAAAGATACCTGCAGGCAAGCTCTCTTTCGATGAAGCAAGGTCCCACTAGGAAGACTTCGGATCTTTTGATGTTGATATGCTTACAAGTATATGTACATTAGGCCAATATTGGCGAAAGTGATTATATTATCTTATCAAATTATTCATGAATTTATCCTCAGATTTGAGTCCGCTGGAGGTTTTATGTCGCACCGTGGCGCCCGATGACCTGATCGATTGGCACGCCCATGGACATGATGAATTCTGTTTGACTCTCAAAGGCACACCAATCATTGGGCATGCCGGCGGCAAGATCGTTCCGCAGAGCGACACTCTTTTCTTGTTCAAGGAAAGGGAAATGCACGGCATTTGGAATTCCGGGCCCGCGACCGCCCGCTTCTGGCTGCTGGAGTTTCGGGTCAGCTCGATTCTGAAAGGCCATTTCCGCGAACTTTTCGAACGACCTCCCGAACAGCGGGTCTTTAAACTTTCCGCGGGCCAGCGCCAA
Source organism: uncultured Verrucomicrobiae bacterium (assembly GCA_963782115.1). Lineage (GTDB taxonomy): Bacteria > Verrucomicrobiota > Verrucomicrobiia > Chthoniobacterales > JAFAMB01 > JAFAMB01. The sequence goes on along the minus strand of CAWAIK010000016.1, from coordinate 147,745 downwards.
CGATTCAGTAGCGTCTGTCAAAAATTGGCCTTCGAGAAAGATGCGTCCGGGTTTCTGAACGCTTTCGCAGCGTCCGCATGGCTTACGCTTCTGCTGGTCGACGTTACGCGATGGCTAGTCATCAGGCCCGAACTTGACTTCGCCGACGGCAAAGAAGAAATCGATCCGCAGTGCTTCGAGTTGTGGCAGAAGATTAATCGGCAGGTCTTCCAGCCGGCTTCGACCGGACCGATGCTTTTCGGGCTGAATCCGTGCCATGATTCCCTGCGTCACCGATTTCGGAAGATCTTTGGAATCTCTCCGCAGGGCATGTTGATTCGACTCCGGATGGACAAGGCAAAGGAGTTGTTGCGAACCAGCAATCTTTCGGTCAAGGAGATCGCCCGCGAACTCGGTTACTCGAGACAACACGATCTGACACGAGCGTTTCACAAGCACGTCGGCACAAGCCCGAGCGAATGGAAAAAGCTTGGAAATCTCGCGACCGCGAAGGCACTGACGAGATTACCGGGTTAAATATTCCGGAAATGCGAAATACTTTTCCCCACTTGGTAAAGACGTCCGCATTGTTAGACGCTAAACAAGGAGCCGAATGCGTATTGTATCAGGCCAATTAACTGGGGGCCAGCGTCTCTGCTTCGGCAGAGACGCTCTCCCGAGCCACCGAAATAATACGCGACTCTCTTGCTGTCGGCAAGAGCACGTGATACGTCTCATCTGATCTAACTTCTCCTGTTCTAAACTATTCTGAGAACCCCCTTGAACATGAACATCTCCACCATTTCCCGGTCCGGGATCAAAACCGCCGGCGGATTGCTTCTGGCAATCAGCTTAGCTACGCCTCTCTTTGCTCAAAAAAAGCTAACTGAGGTTGCTGTCACTGTCGGAGACCTTGGCAATCCGTTTTTCGTCCAGATCGCCCACGGAGCCGAAGCTGCGGCTAAGAAGATTAATCCAAGCGTTAAATTCGCATCCGAATCCAGCAATTACGACGTTAACAATCAAACCAACCAGATGGATAACTTTGTGGCCTCCGGGGCCAGTCTTATCCTTTTGAACGCTGCGGACAGTAAAGGGATTGCTCCAGCCGTCCTGCGCGCGAAAGCGGCCGGTGTCACCGTGGTCGCGGTCGACGTCGGTGCGGAAGGCGGAGTCGACGCAACGGTCACTTCCAACAACAAGCAGGCGGGGCAATTAGACGGAAAACTGGTCGCGGATCGGCTCAAGGGCAAAGGACAGATCGTCATTGTCAACGGACCGCCGGTGACCGCAGTGACGGACCGGGTGGCCGGTTTTCTTGAGGAAATTAAGAAATCCCCGGACATCAAGATACTTTCGCAGGATCAAAACGCCGGGGGCAGCCGTGACGGGGGACTTCGAGTGATGACAGATCTGTTAACCGCCTTTCCAAAAATCGATGCGGTGTTTGCGATTAACGATCCGACGGCCATCGGATGTGATCTGGCAGCCAAGCAGGCGCAAAGGAAGGATTTCTTTATCGTGGGCGTGGATGGTGCACCCGACGTGGTGCCATCGCTCAAAGATAAAGATAGCCTGATCGTGGCAAGTGCGGCCCAGGATCCGTATACGATGGCCGGCAAAGCGGTCGATATTGGTTACGATTGTATGAATGGTAAGAAGCCGGCACAGGAACTCACCCTCATCCCTGTGGAACTGATCACCAAAGACAATGTCGACCAGTACAAAGGCTGGACCAAGTAGCGATCGGCCGATTCTGGAAGTACGGCAGATCTGCAAAAGCTTCCCCGGGGTGCGCGTTCTTAAGAACGTTAACCTGAGCGTCTGGCCCGGAGAAGTGCACGCCTTCATGGGCGAGAACGGCGCCGGCAAGAGCACGCTCATGAAGATCCTGGCGGGGGCCTATCGTGCCGATTCGGGTGAAATTATCCTGGATGGTAAGCCCGTTCATTTGCGTACCCCTCAAGAAGCGCGCTTGGCAGGGATTGGCATCATCTACCAGGAACTGACTGTCGCGCCGAACCTGACGGTGAGCGGCAACGTCTTTCTGGGCTCGGAATTGAAACGTTTCGGCTTCGTGACAGACACCGCGCGAATGGATCGGAGGACCCAGGAGGTGCTGGACCGGCTCGGGGCAAGATTCAAAGCCACCCAGCGCGCCGCTCATCTTGCGGTTGCCGAACAACAGCAGGTCGAGATAGCCCGCGCGCTGTTCTACAAGAGTCGGGTCCTGGTGATGGATGAACCGACGGCGGCCCTCTCCGATCGTGAAACGGATCGGTTGTTCGAGGTGGTTCGGCAACTTCGTTCGGAAGGGATGGCCATTATCTACATCAGCCATCGCATGGCCGAGGTCTACGAACTGGCCGACAGGCTCTCGGTCCTGCGCGACGGAGAATATGTCGGCGAGCTGAAACGCCCGGAATTTTCAGCCGACAAAGTGATTGAGATGATGGTCGGACGCCGACTGGAGGATTTCTACGAGCACACCAAGCATTCGGCCGGAAAGGTTGTTCTGGAAGTCAAAAACATGTCAGATGGCAAGCGGGTGAAGAACGCTAACTTCCAGCTCCGGCAGGGCGAAGTGCTGGGGTTAGCCGGGTTGGTCGGGGCGGGAAGAACCGAATTGGCACGCATGATTTTCGGGGCCGACAAACGCAAATCGGGCGAGGTCCATCTGGATGGGAAAAAGCTCCAGATCAACCAGCCCAAAGATGCGATCCGCGCCGGGATCGGCTACGTGCCCGAAGACCGCAAGCTTCAAGGTGTTTTTCTCCAGATGACCTCGGGAGAAAACATTACAATGAACATCTTGGAACGATGTGCGACGGCCGGCGTTCTCAACTTCAAAAAGTTGACTGAGCGCGCAAATGCAGAAGTGAAGGCCATGCGTGTCCGGACTGCATCGCTGAAGCAACGAGCCGGAGGGCTCTCCGGCGGTAACCAGCAAAAACTTTTATTAGCGCGCTGGCTGGAAATAAATCCCAGGGTCCTGATTCTGGACGAACCAACGCGCGGAGTCGACGTCGGCGCCAAGGCAGAGATTTACGCGTTAATCCAGCAGTTGCTCGAGAAAGGGATGGCGGTCCTTTTCATCTCCAGTGAGCTGGCGGAAATCGTCGGCGTTTGCGACCGCGTATTAGTCATGAGGGAGGGAGAAATCACCGGTGAGGTGGGAGGCGAGACCGGGATCGAAATCACTCAACAGAACATTATGAAGTTTGCGACCGATGTCATACGGAGTGCAACAACCAATGGCAACTGAAGCGACAACAGATACAGCCGCACTGGCTGCGGCGAAGCGGAAAGAGTTTACCAGATCGACAATCGAGCTGGCCGGGATGCTTCCGGTCCTGATCGTTATCTGCATTCTTTTTGCGGTACTTACACCGAATTTTCTCCATGAGAATAATATCGTCAACGTCGTCCGCCAAGCGTCCATTAACATCGTGCTGGCTGCCGGGATGACGTTTGTTATCCTAACGGGAGGGATCGATTTAGCGGTCGGATCGGTGCTGGGATTTACCGCCGTAATTGCGGTGGTTGTTTCACTGAATCCCAGCTTAAGTTGGGCGGCAGTTCCAGCGGCGCTGTTTGCCGGGTTGCTGGTTGGAGTGCTAACGGGCGCAACGATCGCCTACATCGGACTCCCTCCGTTTATCGTAACTCTTGGAACCTATACGGCGATCCGAGGGGCCGCTTATCTTGCCGCCGGCGGGACTACCGTCATCAACAGCAAGATCGGCTTTGCCTGGTTAGGCAATGGCTATCTCGGACCGGTTCCCTGGCTGGTCGTTATCGCACTTTTAACAATAGCGGTGAGTGCGTTCATTCTCCACCGAACGATTTTGGGAGTGCACATCTACGCGGTGGGCGGGAATGCGCAGGCGGCCCGGTTGACTGGTATTCCCGTACCGTTTATCCTGATTTTTTCCTACGGTGTGAGCGGGCTTCTGGCGGGGCTTGGCGGTGTCATGAGCGCCAGCCGCCTGTACAGTGCCCAAGGCCAACTGGGCATCGGCTACGAGTTGGATGCGATCGCCGCGGTTATCCTGGGCGGGACAAGTTTCGTCGGCGGAATTGGAACTGTCTTTGGAACTTTGATCGGAGCTCTGATCATCGCCGTCCTTAATAATGGACTTACATTGATGAACGTCTCCTTTTACTGGCAATTGGTCATCAAGGGTGCGGTCATCATCTTGGCTGTGATGCTGGACAAACTGCGCACCCGCGGTCAAGCCGGATAGGTAACCCACAAATAGACGAGCAGCGCAACGGTTGCGACCGAGATCTGCGTTGCAAAAGCGCTTCCGATGCGACAGCGGATCGAACGGTAGTTCGCGGGAAATCGAGCGAGTTAAGAAGCAGGAAGCAGCCGGCGCTGCCAATTCCACCTCGAGATAAAGAAAACCCCTATGGCTCACAAAAACTCGGAAGAAGAGTTCAACGAACTGGTGGCTGCATTCTTTCAAGGAAGGATGACTCGACGTCGATTTATTCACCGGGCCGCGCAGCTCGGATTGTCCGCCGCTCTAGTGAACCGACTTGCGCCTGCCTCTTTCGCGGCCGGTGACGATTTTCTCGAATCTTCGCCCGTGGCACCCAATGAGTCCCCCGTTACGCGAGAACGCATCGAGTATCTCCAGTCCAAGCCATACAAGGACACGACGATCAACTTGATGGTACTGAGGTCAGCAGTCGGCGACTGTGTCGAATACCACGCGCCGAGATGGGAAGAGGAAACCGGTGCCCACGTCAACATTACCAAGATTCCAATCGACACGCTCCACCAAGAGATTTTTGCGGATCTCAAAGGGCCGGGTCAGTATGATGCCTACCAGACCGCCGCATGGTTCTACGGGGATTTTTTCACCTCGGACGAGCCGTCTATTGTCGAGATAGCGCCGTTCCTCAAAGATCCCAAGTATCCCTACTGGGACCCGGATCAATTCCTGCCGGCCATGAAGCGGCTTTATACCTGGCAAGGCAAGTTCTACGGCGTGCTATTCGATGCGGACGCCCAGATCTTGTACTACCGGAAAGATGTTTTGGGAAATGCGGACTATCAGGAGAAGTTCAAGAGTAAACTCGGCTATGATTTACCCAATCCGCCGAAGACAATGACAGAGATGCATGACGTTGCGTCCTTTTTTACCGGATGGGACTGGAACGGCGACGGGAAGGACGATTGGGGAATTTCACTTCACGCGAAGGTCAACGAACAGGGTTTCTTCCATTTTCTCACGCTTGCCGCCCCCTACGTCGTTTCACCGACTAACAAATACTTCTACTTCAACCCCGAAGATATGAAGCCTCTCATCAACTCCGAGGGGCATCTTCGCGCATTGGAAGATTATGTGAAGTTCCTGGCAAACGGTCCCAAGGAACAAATTGGCTGGACGCTGGAACAGGGTTGGAACGTGTTTTTGAGCGGGCACGCCGTCATGGAGCCGACCTGGGGCGATCTACCCACGTTGGCGCAAGACCGCGCCCGGTCCAGCGTGCAAGGTCGAGTGGGTGCAACGATTATTCCCGGGACAACTGAGGCATTCAACCCGCTGACGAACCAATGGGAAAAAAGCTCGCTGAATACTGTTGGGAATACGAACGGTGGAACTTGGCATTGTGTGCTTTCGCGGCTATCCAAAAAGAAAGAGGCGACGTACGATTTCCTCGCGTTCATGGCAAATAGGAAGAACGCTTTCTTCAATGTGACCAATGGTTGGACCGGTGTGCAGCCGGCCATGAAATATGAATATTTCCCTCCTGTGGGAACCGGGAGGGTCGAGGAATGGGAGAACCAGGGCTGGGACAAAGCCGATGCGATCGCGTATCTGGACGCTTACTACGCCAACCTGGTCCTGGCGGCGCAACAAATCTATTTGCGAATTCCCGGAGCCGCAGATTACTGGCACGAACTCGATGTCCGCGTCTCCTCGGTCCTCTCGGGCGCCAAAAAGCCCAAAGAGGCTCTCGACGAGATCTATCAAGCCTGGGAACAGATCACCGATCGTTGCGGCCGAGAGAGCCAGAAAAAACTTTATGCGGAGTCCTATGCTGAGTAGTCGGTGGCGTTCCGGATCTGAAGGTCAAGGGAGCCGACGTCACCTTCGTCGGCATGCACTCATTTTTCGTATTTTCTGACTGACTAGCGGTTCGGAATTGGTTTTGATAGCAAAAGGGATTGATGCTTAGCGCAGGACCCCCGGTAAGTCGGATAGCAGTCGATAGAAATAGCGCAGGCGCAGGGCGAATACAACGCGATCGGGCACGAAATGAGCCCGGCTTGAATAACACCACGTTAACCACCAGCAAGCTATGAACCTAAAGACCCCAACGGAAAAAACGCTCGCCATCATCATGGGCGGCGGCGCCGGCACCCGGCTGTTTCCTTTAACCAAAGAACGTGCCAAACCCGCAGTGCCGCTGGGCGGCAAATACCGTCTGGTGGACATCCCTATCAGCAATTGTCTCAATAGTGGTTTTCGCCAGGTCTACGTGCTCACCCAATTTAACAGCGAGTCGTTGCACCGCCACATCACGGCCAGCTACAAATTCGACAACTTTACAAAAAGCTTCGTGGAAATATTGGCGGCTCAGCAAACTCCCGCGGGTTCTCGCTGGTACCAGGGGACGGCGGACGCGGTGCGCCAGAATCTCCGTTACTTTCTCGAGCGCCCCTACGAGCACTACCTCATCTTAAGCGGCGATCAACTCTATCGGATGGACTACGGTGACCTGCTGCAAGCTCATCTCAAAAACGGCGCTGAGGTTACTCTGGGCACTACACCGGTCGACCGCGCGGCAGCTTCCGGGTTTGGGATCATGCACAGCGACGCGAATCGGCGAATTTACCGCTTTGAGGAAAAGCCGAAGGATCCCAAACTGCTGGAAGAACTGCGTATTCCACCCGATCTGCTGAAAGATCTGGGCCGGCCGGCTGAGTCAGAACTTTACCAGGGCTCGATGGGTATCTACGTATTTAATCGCCAGATCCTGATCGACTCTTTGGACAATAACTACGACGATTTCGGCAAACACATCATTCCAGCCTCTCTGAATAAATACAGAGTCTTCGCCTATATTTTTCAGGAATATTGGGAGGACATTGGAACGGTGCGCGCCTTCTTTGAAGCGAATCTCGCCCTCACCGAGACAGTTCCGCCGTACAACTTTTTTGATCACCTGAACCCTATTTACACTCACGCGCGGTTTCTGCCCGCCAGCAAGATCAACGCCGCACAGATCAATAAGGCCATCATCGGCGACGGTTGTATCATTAGCCATGCCAATATCGACCGGGCGGTTATTGGCATTCGGAGCGTGATTGAAAACGGCACATCCATCCGAAATGCGTTCCTGATGGGCGCGGATTTTTACCAGGACGAAAATCCCCGTCCCGTGCCAGGCCAACCGCCCCTGGGAATCGGCGCACGTTGCGTAATCGAGGGAGCGATTATCGACAAGAACGCTCACATCGGCGACGACGTGATGATCTCGCCGGCAGGGAAACCTGAAAATGCGGATGGCGACAATTATTTCATCCGCGACGGAGTGGTTGTTGTTCCGAAAGGCGCCGTCATTCCTTCGGGGACTAAAATTTGAAAAATTGCGGATCCCATTTCGATTAATCGATCGTTATTGGCATATTGAACCGAACTTCATTCATTCTCACCCTTCTTCCCGATGAGCACACATCCCAATGCAGGCAAACCCGCACCGAAAGATCTGCTGATCGACGTCAGCCGGCTCGACGCTGCCTTCTACGAAAACAAGCCAGATCCGGCAGACCCTAATCAGCTCGTCAGCTTCGGCACCAGCGGGCATCGCGGCACGAGTTCGAACGCGACGTTTACCGAGGCGCATATCCTTGCCATTACTCAGGCCATCTGCGAATACCGGCGGAACGAGAGAATAACCGGCCCGCTGTTTATGGGTAAGGACACTCACGCTCTTTCCCGGCCCGCGGAGCGAATCGCATTGGAGGTCCTGGCCGCAAACGGCATAGAGACATTTATCCAGCGCGATGATGGCTTTACACCGACTCCGGTCATTTCACACTCCATTCTCGGATACAATCGAGGACGGTCGGAAGGGTTTTCAGACGGCATCGTCGTCACCCCTTCGCACAACCCGCCAACCGACGGCGGTTTCAAATACAACCCGCCGAATGGAGGACCGGCCGACACCGACGTCACCGACTGGATTCAAGACCGTGCGAACGAACTGCTTCGCGGCGGTAACAAAGGCGTTCAACGCATCGATTTCGATGCTGCTCTCAAGGCCTCGACGACGCACGCCGAGGACCTTGTCACTCCCTACGTGGAAGACCTTGCCAATGTGATCGACCTGGAAGCAATCCGTGCGGCGGGTGTGAAAATCGGTGTCGATCCGCTTGGAGGCGCAGCCGCGGCCTATTGGCAGCCGGTGGTGGAACGCTACGGCATCGATATCACCATCGTGAACCCGAAGATCGATCCGACTTTCGCGTTCATGACGGTCGATCACGATGGGAAAATTCGGATGGATTGCTCGAGCCCGTGGGCGATGGCAGGGCTTGTCCAGCTCAAGGACCGTTTCGACCTCGCATTCGGCAACGATCCGGATGCGGACCGGCACGGGATTGTCACGCCCTCCTCGGGTCTTCTTAATCCCAATCACTATCTCGCAGTCGCAATTCGCTATCTCCTCACGAATCGTCCGCAATGGCCGGTTACCGCGGTGGTTGGTAAAACACTCGTCAGCAGTTGTCTGATTGATTGTGTAGTGGCCAGCCTCGATCGCATACTGTGGGAGGTACCGGTAGGATTCAAATGGTTTACGCCCGGCCTGTTCGACGGATCCTGCTGTTTTGGCGGTGAGGAAAGCGCCGGAGCGAGTTTTCTGAAACGTGACGGCTCGGTTTGGACCACAGACAAGGATGGCCTTATCCTTGGCCTGCTCGCCGCGGAAATTACCGCGCGTACCGGGAAGGATCCGGGCGAGCATTATAAAGAACTAACCGCCAAGTTCGGCACGCCTTATTACACTCGCATCGACGCTCCGGCCACCCCCGAGCAAAAGAATTCGCTCAAGAAACTCTCGCCGGAAGCCGTCACTGCCACCGAACTCGCTGGCGAACCGATCACCGCAAAGCTTACATCCGCGCCGGGCAACAAGGCACCGATCGGTGGCTTGAAGGTTGTCTCGGCCAGTGGTTGGTTCGCTGCTCGCCCGTCCGGGACTGAGAACATCTATAAACTTTACGCGGAAAGCCTCAAAAGCGCCGAACACCTCGCCTCCATCGTCGGTCAGGCCCAGGAGATCGTCATCCGTTCTCTCGGCGGGAAGTGATCCCTATTCGACTCATTTTCCGAAGCCGGCTTGGCTGACAAGAAGAAAAGTCTCGGTGCGGAGGAACGCGGTTTGTTCACCGATGCCGGAGTAGGATAAGAGACCAGGAATAAGCGAGCACGTGCGCGACTCAAAAGACGCGGATCATTTCCACGGAAATCATTAGGGAGATGGAAGTTTATGGCGCCGCTTTCTAATGTATATCCAAAAGCATAATTCCTGGCAGTTACCCGACTCGGCAGTACCTCCTCAATCACAGTATCTTGGACGACGCCAATTTCTCCGAACCTGCGGTCTGGGATTGGCAGTTGGCGCGTTGCTGCCGGCTGTGGCCCGAGGCGCCACCTCTGGTTTTCCTGATTCGCTGAATGCGACAGACAGCCTTCCCGGAGTTAAACTGACGCCCTACGACGCCATCACCGGCTATAACAATTTCTACGAATGGGGGCTTGATAAAGGAGATCCGAAAGTCAACGCCAACCATGGCTGGAAGACCGAGCCTTGGACCATCGAGATTGGCGGCTTATGCGCAAAACCCGTCAAATACGATATCAACGACCTCGTCAAAGCCGTGGGCGGGATCGAGCAGCGCAATTACCGGCACCGGTGTGTGGAAGCCTGGTCAATGGTAATACCCTGGGATGGGTTCGCTCTCGCCAAGCTAGTGGCAATGGCTGAGCCGAAGGCCGAAGCGAAGTACCTGCAATTCACCTCCTTCCTGGACGCGAAAGACTGTCCAGCTCAACGCTCGGAGGAGTTTCCATGGCCATACACTGAGGGCCTGACGCTGCGCGAAGCTACCAATGAGTTGGCGTTCCTGGCGACAGGCATCTACGGCAAGCCATTGCTCAACCAGAACGGGGCGCCCATCCGTTTGGTTGTTCCCTGGAAGTATGGGTTCAAGGGAGCTAAATCGCTGGTGGGAATCAACTTTGTTGCTGAACGGCCGAAAACGCTATGGAACCAGATGGCGCCAAATGAGTACGGATTCTACGCGAACGTCAACCCGGAAGTTGATCATCCCCGCTGGAGTCAGAAAACGGAGCGCGTCATCGGTGCCGGCTTCTTCGGGGGGAGACAACCAACCGTGAAATTCAACGGCTACGAAAAAGAGGTGGCCGGGCTGTACGCCGGATTGGATCTTCGAGAAAATTTCTAAATCCGCAGAACTTAAGCTGGGAATGAACCTCTTCGCGAGGATTCTCGCTAACAAAATTGTCGCGCTCGCCATTCTATTTGGGGTCGGCGTCTCCCTGCTGCTTGTTCCAGGCCTCACTAACCAGCTCGGCGCAAATCCGGTCGAACGGCTGCTGCATGTGTCGGGCGAAATCGCGATCTGGACGTTGGGCACCGTCTTGAGCCTGACTCCGCTGCGGGTGCTCTTTCCGCGGTCGGCGATCGTTAACGCGCTGAACCGGCATCGGCGCTACATCGGTGTATCGGCCTGCATCTATGGACTGATCCATTTCTCGTGTCACGTGCTTTACCAAGGCGATTGGGATGATCTGCTTCAAAGTTTTACCAAGCCGTTTATCTGGTTCGGCTTAGCCGGGCTCAGTATCCTGGTGTTGCTGGCGTCGACCAGCAACAACTGGGCCGTGCGAAAGCTGGGCGGAAAGAGATGGAAGCTTCTTCATCGGTTGGCTTACGTGGCAGCAATTTTCCTGATCTATCATCAATCGATCGCCGGCAAAGGACATTGGTACATCGCCCGATGGTTGCTCTTGCTCCTCGTCGCGCTGGAGGGCGCTCGGCTCGCGAAAAAAATTTGGTTCAACAAGCCGAACCCGGAGCGCCTTCCGCCAAAAGCCGGGGAGCTTTCCCGATAGCTCGCGCTTGACGTTGTCCGGGGGAGGGCAAAACCTGCTTACGCGTCGCGCCACTGCCGATAGATCGCCCCTTGACCGTGTAAAATTCCCCGGCGGTCGATGAGCTGCCGAACAGTCACGTTCTCAAAGCCTGCCCGCAAGACTCACAAACCGCTCTCGCTCGCTGCTCCATTTGTGTGCCCGATCGCGAATGGCCTCGGCAATTTGCTCCAGATTCTTCGGACCCCAGAAATCGGATCGCGTCGCAGAGCTCTGATTTCCGCACCGAGTCCATGACCTGATCCAAATATCCCGTGCTTCGACCGTAAATTCGCAATTCCGCACCCGGAATCTTCTCTCTGATTTTTTTTACGGCCGTCACGGCCAAGTCGAGGCCGTTTCTTTCGACCAGCGAACCGTGATACATGATGACACACGGTTTCGAATAGCCCCGTTCGGAGAATTCCTCGCTCAAAGGATCACGAAACTGGAAGATCTCTTTGTCAGGAGAATTGATGACTCCGCTTATCTTGTCGGCCGGACAGCTTCGGGCCGAAAAAATCCTCTTGAAGGTTTCGTTTGTCGTCAGCACCGCGTCCGCGAATCCGAGACTCAGTTTTTCAAGCTTCTTTAGCAACCAGACTGAAAAGCTGTTCTCGCGAAGCCCGAAGATCGTCATCATCAACTCAGGCATCGGATCATGAAGATCGAGGATAACCTTGGCGCCCAGGATCTTCGGTACCAAAGCGGGTGATATCCACCCCTTTGAAGGATTCGTGATTCGGTTTCTCGTCCCGCTGCTTGAGACATATCACCTCGACACTCGCTCCCTCCACGGCCAATGCCTCAGCAAACCCGTGCCTCGCTCGTGCCGAAGAAATCGAGGACGAAGAACGACGACGAAGGACGAGAACGATCGGGAGAGAGGGCAGGGAATCGAGATGGGGGACTATGTATCGAAGCTTGCTTCCTAATCGTCGTCGTGGTCGTCCTTCGTCCTCGATCTTTGAACGTTGTCGGCAATCGGCGGGTTTTCCCCGTCCATAGAAGTCGAGAACGACGACTATAAGGACGATTACGATTTCAGAACAAGAGGACGAGTGGGGATTAACGAGCGTTTCGTTCGTTGCTGATCGCGATTTAGACAACGCAGGCCCACGTGCCTCCGATGGCCTTAAAGACAGTGACTCTTTGTGATCTTTGCGATCTTCTGTTCAAAAATGACTTTTGCTTTTTTTCCTGTCTTAGTGCCGGGGGAACGAAGAAAATCATTTGCACAGATCACAAAGGTCACAAAGACAGTCCCTTCGATAGAAAACGGCCTACGCCTAGAGCCACATCTAGATAGATCAGCGCAGCGAACCGGAGTTCGAGTTCCAAGTTCTTCTTCTCTGAAACTTGACGTGTGACGTGGCCTTCAGGCTGCCTTTGGAACTTCAACGAGATCAAATCCAAAACTGTTCGCGCGTTTGCGTAACGAGTTCAGGATTTGGTCTTTGTATTTAAGTTCATAAATGTGAATATCGGGTTCTTGGTAACCTTGGCCGCTTTTGATGAGGCGGTAGATGAGACAACCTAGTTTCCTTGCGGTGGCTGTAATGGCCTTTGGAGCGCCGAGCTGAGCGCGTTTTCTGCGATAGAACGAGCCCAAGGGGGTGTTGCTGTGGCCCATTGTCATCGCCGCTAGACGTAAAGTCGTTGCCGCGCGGTTGACGACTTTGCGTGTGCGGGAGCTTAGCACCCGCTGGCCACTGATCTTGTTGTTGGGGCTTAGTCCCAGCCATGAGACGAAGGCTTTCTCGTTGGGCCACTTCGCCATGTTGGTCCCGATCTCGCTTAGCAGAGTCAAGATCGCTAGAACGTTCAAGCCGGGGATGGTCGTTAGATCGACTCCGAGGATGCGCTTCAGATGCCCGACCAAGCTTAATTCCAAGGCATCTTTGGGCTTTTTCTTGCGTGGCTTGCCACCCGCCGAATCTGGCGATTGTGGTGCTGACTCGGAGGCTTGGCTTGGGTTTGTGCAATCGGCCATTTTTGCCAATTGCTTCTCAACGCTCAGATCGCACTGGGTGATTTGTTGCTGTATCTGGCGGTAGTTCTCTAAGGATTGGCGCAGCACGAAGAGCAGTTCCGGGCGGTAATCGCCTGTCAGCGCGGCTTCGATCTGGGCTTGGCTTTTCTGAACTCGATAATGTGCCAGCGAGGCCAGTTTTCTTGGATCGCGTTCACCTGCCAGAATCGCATCTAGGATCGCCAGCCCACTGTACCCGCTGATGTCACTGAGCACGTGATGCAAGTGGAGGTTCATCTCGTTGAGAGCCTTCTGCATGTGCTCAATCCACATCGCCGCGCATTCGACCAAATTCTTGCGATGTCGTTGCAAAGTGCGTAAGCGGCAAATGGAGTCTTCGGGACGAAACGCCGCTCGTAACAACCCGTAAGTGTGCAATTGCTGCAGCCACTGGCAATCTTGGACGTCGCTTTTGCGTCCAGGCACATGCTTGGCTTGACGGGCATCGACCAACAAGACTTCAAAACCAGCCTCTTCGAGCTTCTGGTACAACGGGATCCAGTAAACTCCGGTCGATTCCATCGCCACGGTCTTTATTTCACAGTCCTTGAGCCACTGCACTAACTCATCGAGCTGGGCAGTGTAAGCGCCAAAGCTGCGAACCGACACCTCAGCTCGATCTTCGGGCACTGAGACATAATGAACTTGAGATCCAATATCGATCCCGGCAGCATCCGGATTGGTAATAGTGAGCTTGGACCTTCGCCGGTTGCCTTCGCCTTGCTGGCGGTGGCTACCTCTGGCCTTGCGCTTAGAAGCTGAGCGTTGAGCGTCGGATCCCTTTTTTTCCCGTTGTTGTTTGCATGCCGTTGACATAGTACTCTTCCTTTGCGACGGCTGGGCACCGGCTTCCCGGCGATCTTATATTCATTCTTCTCTCCGGGTTGATTGCGACAGCCAGCCGCCGCAATCTCACCAATAACTTCATCGCTATTCGGGAAGAACCATGCTTCCTCTCGGGCTAGAGAGCTCGCGCTCCCCGCACCAGTGAGATCTCGACCTTTACTTCCGATGCTCCTCCGTCAAACACACCTTTTGCCACGCGAACCCGCCGAGCAAAGAGTTTCTACTCAAATCTTCACGCGCGCGTGCCCGTAGGGTGCTTCCTCGTACTCGTTCTGAAATCGTAATCGTCTCGAACTCGCCCTCGTCCCGGTCCTTCCGGATACATCGCGCTAACACATACCCATTCTCCGTGGAACGAGTCGGGACGAATATTTATTTCTTCAATCTGCTTTTTTGATACCTTGGCTCCTGGCGGGTAGGAGTTGGTGTCGAGTTCGGCCCGCACCTTTAAACTGGTCTGAGTAGTTGTCGCTGAAATCAAACTCACAATCACCTCGTGGCTCACCAAGGGCTTGCCGCGCCAGTTCTGACTGATGAAGGAAAACAATCGGTGATCGATCTTGTTCCACCAGAGTATCTATTCTGAAGAAATATCCATACACTTATTTTGTGACAATCCCTAACCGGCCAGGTTGAGCGGACTGGCAGCGGGAGCGACCAAGTTCCCTGTCTCTGTACCGAGATGTTTCATGCTGCAGGGTCTATAGTTCATGTGGTGAAAAAGAGAGCAGCGAAACTTCGTTTATGATTCCGTTCAACAAATCGAATATGCTAGGCTGGCGGTTCGGAACGGATCTTGACGGGGCGCTGCCGATTCCGTCCCTCCCTCAAATGAAATCGTTTCCCATCCTTCGCTCGATTGAGCGTGTGCCGGGCGGGTTAATGGTTGTGCCTCTGATGCTCGGCGCCACCATAGCGACTTTTGCCCCCGGCGCTCCGAAGTTCTTCGGCTCCTTCACGCAGTCTCTATTCACCGGTGCGCTCACTATCCTCGCGGTCTTTTACGTTTGCATGGGGACGACCATTGAGCTCACCGCGACGCCTTACATCCTGAAAAAAGGCGGCGCGCTCCTGATCACAAAAATCCTCTGCGGCATTATCGCCGGGCTTGTTCTCGGCCGGCTCCTCGGTGAAAAACCAATCGCGGCCGGTCCCTTCCTCGGCCTCTCAACGCTCGCGGTCGTCGCCGCGCTGAACGACACAAACGGCGGACTGTATATGGCGTTAATGGGTAAGTATGGCCGACCGAGGGACGTCGGCGCATATGCCGTGATGACGATTGAGAGCGGCCCCTTTCTGACCATGGTCACGCTGGGTGTGGCTGGGCTGTCGGCCTTTCCGTGGCAGGCACTGCTCGGTGCCGTCCTGCCACTTCTGGTTGGCATCATTCTCGGCAATCTCGATCCGGCCTGCAGGACATTTTTTAGTAAGGCAGCGCCGCCGCTGATTCCATTCTTCGCCTTCGCACTTGGGAGCACCCTTGATCTGCGCAAGGTTGTCGAAGCCGGCCTGCTTGGTGTCGGGCTCGGGCTCGCCGTAGTTGCGTTTACCGGTCTTGCTCTTTTCCTAGCCGACCGGCTGACGGGTGGCAATGGTGTTGCTGGCCTCGCGGCTGCCTCCAGTGCGGGTAACGCTGCGGCTGTACCAGCAATCGTGGCTTCCGCCAACCCGGCCTACAATGATGCCGCTAAAGCCGCGACCGTCTTGGTCGCCGCAAGCGTCGTTGTGACGGCGATCGTCGTACCTCTCGTCACCGCGTGGTGGGCTGGCAGAGTCGGTTCGCCGCCGCAAGCGGAAGAGCCTGCCTCAGAGCGCAACGCCAAAGTTTCGCCTGTGCGCGCCGATATCGCCCCGCCCGAGCCCCCTCCCTGAAGCGGTTATGTGTCCCGCTATCGTCATCATTGCCGACGATCTAACAGGTGCCGCGGATTGTGGTATTGCCTGCACCATGGAAGGATTGAATACGGTCGTCATCTTCGGCGACTTGGCGCGGGCTAATGGCATTATTGCCGACGCCATCGCCTTCGATGCTGACACCCGACGCCTCTCACCGGACGACGCCGCCGCGGCAACCGAACGAGCCGTCCGAGAGCTCTGCGCAGGTGGAGGCGTCCGCGTGCTTTACAAGAAGATTGATTCGACCTTGCGTGGCAACTTCGCCGTTGAAATCGCCGCTGCCAGGCGCGCCGTGATTGGCCTGTTGGCGGACAGCGAACCGGGCGTCGCACCACTTGCCATTGTCGCACCCGCATTTCCTGCGGCTGGCCGCACCACCCACGGCGGACGGATGTTCCTCAATAATATGCCCTTAGAAACAAGCGAGGTATGGCGCAACGACAAAATCGAGGGCGTCGGCGACATTCCTGCGCTACTGGAGAGAGCGGCTGGGCTGCGCGCTCAATCCGTGGAATTGAAAACCATCCGCGCCGGTGCGAAAAGGCTCGCAGCAGCTTTAGATGAACACGCGGCCGCGAAGGTGCACGCTATCGTCTGCGACGCCGAAACCGACAATGACCTGAGCGTTATTGCCCAAGCCGGGGTGAGCCGGCGTCAACCGACCATTTTTGCTGGTTCTGCAGGTCTGGCGCGCCATTTGCCGCGCGCGTTTGACCTGATACGCGTAGGTACGCTGAAGTCGGAGACCGCGAAAACGGTGGCAACTCCAACAGCACCGCTGTTGTTCATCATCGGAAGCATGTCCCAAGTCTCCCGCGAGCAACTACGTACCCTTGCAGGCGAACCTGGCATACGATCGATCACCATCGCGCCTGCGGCACTGCGCAATGGTCCGACATCTTCCGAATGGCGGCAGGTCGTGCGGCTTGTAAGTGAAGCGCTCGATATTGGCGAAGATGTTGCGCTTGCTCTTAGCCTTGATGAAGGGATCAACTCGGCCGAGAGCGCCCTGCTGAGCGCCGCGCTCGCCCAGTTCCTTCTCCCTCTAACTTCGCGGCTCGGTGGTCTCTTGTGCACTGGTGGCGAGACTGCACGCGCTTTGCTCGATGCCTCAGGCGCGGCGGGCATCCGACTGATTGGTGAAGTTGAACCCGGCGTGCCACTTGGCACTGCCGTAGGCTGGCGGGATCTGCCGATCGTCACTAAGGCCGGAGCGTTCGGTACCGCGCGAACGCTAGTGCTCTGTCGAGCAGCGCTTCGCCGCCTGCTTCGCGGTGATCTCTCGACTTCGAGATACGCTACTCCTATGAAAAACTATTCCTTACCCACGATTGGGATCACGATGGGCGACGCTGCTGGCGTCGGCCCGGAGATCATCATGAAAGCCTTGGATCACGCCGGGATCTACGAACGCTGCCGTCCGCTGGTCATCGGCGATGCCGCCCGATTGCGCGAGGCCGGGCGAATCGTCCGCGCGCAGTCCGAGGTCAGTGCCATCGATGATCCGGCCGACGCGAGTTTCACTCCCGGTACCGTGGACTGCATCGATCTGCGGCTCATTCCGGGTGACCTGCCGTGGGGCAAACTCTCCGCCGTCTGCGGCGATGCCGCCTACCGATACCTTGCTCGGGCAGTCGAACTGGCGAAAGCCGGCAAGATCGACGCCATCTGTACCGCGCCCCTGAACAAGGAAGCGCTCCAGGCCGGGGGTCATATTTTCCCGGGTCATACAGAGATGCTCGCGCACCTGACCGGTACGCCGGAGGTGTCGATGATGCTTTCCACCCCGAAGCTCAAGGTCATTCACGTCACGACGCATATCGGTTTGATTGATGCCGTTGCCAAGATCGAACCCGGCCTCGTAGAGCGGACGATCATCCGCGCATACGACACCCTCGTGCAGGCCGGGATCAGAAATCCACGAATCGGTGTTTGCGGCATCAACCCCCACGCCGGAGAGCACGGTCTTTTTGGGTACGGCGAGGAGGAATCGAAGATCGAACCGGCTATCCAAGTCTGTCGCGCTCGCGGCTGGAACGTTGAAGGCCCTTTGCCTGCCGATACGCTCTTCTTTCGCGCCGGTCGCGGCGACTTTGACATCGTGGTAGCCATGTACCACGACCAGGGGCACGGTCCAGTGAAGGTGCTCGGCATCGAGGACGGAGTAAACATCACGGTCGGCCTCCCGGTGATTCGCACCTCCGTCGATCACGGCACAGCCTTCGACATCGCCGGCACCGGTAAGGCGGACGAGCGCAGCCTGCTGGTGGCAATCGAGCAGGCTATCGAACTCGCCCCCAAGTCTCCGCCACTGGGCAAGGTTTGACCGCCCGTGAATAGCGTATCAAACGGTTGTGCTACACTTTGCGTCAGGCCTCTCGGAAGCCAAAGTGTAGATTTGAAAAAGCATGCTATTGGATTGCCGGGCACTTCTGAAGATTTGGCGAAATCACACAGACTTGCCGACATTTTTCACATTAGCATCACTACCTCATCTTGCTGGGAAGCGGTGTCTACCCAAGAGATTCTTAAGTACGTTATCAGAGCCGGTAAACGATACGTGCCTTACTGACATCGTAAGGAGACATCTCCATCTTTACTCGATCCCCCACCGTCAAACGAATGAACCGTTTCCTCATCTTTCCCGAGATGTGGGCAAGGACAAGATGCTTGTTGGAAAGCTCCACACGAAACATTGTTCCAGGGAGTACAGCGGTAATTTTTCCTTCAATGACGATTGAACTTTCGGTAGGCATGGTTCTTAAAACTTTGGCGGACCGGTCTGAACGTTCTCTGAATCACATCGCCGGCTGGGGGAAGGTGACGGCGAATGGTCTTACCATTCTTGGATAGGTAGAAGCAAACAAGCAGGTCCTTTAATTGAAAGACCTGCCTGCTTGAGAATGGTCGTGCCTACCAGCGTGACTTCGTAAAAGAGCGCTTCGCTCCTTCGTCCTTGGGACGGGCTTCGTTGACGGTAAGATTGCGGCCATCGAGGTTTTTGCCTTCGAGGGCGCTAATAGCCGCTTTGCCTTCAGCAGCGCTGCTCATGGTTACGAAAGCAAATCCGCGCGATTTGCCGGTCATGCGATCGGTAACGAGGTGCACGTCGGTCACAGTTCCGTACTGTGCGAACAGGTCCTTTAGATCAGGGTCAGTGGTACTAAACGAAAGATTTCCAACGTAAAGTTTCATGGTTTGGTGATAAGAACGAATGCTAGCTACAAAGCCGTTCCCGAGAACCGGGTTTCAAATCACCTTTGAGAAATTCAACCGACGATCTTCCGCGCTATGAACGAAAACAAACGAACGTTACCAGTCTCCCTCATATCGCTCAGAACACAAGAAAAAGTTTCCCAATCCGCTGGTCCACTCCAAATGAACTCACCCTTCCCGCTGCCATCCCTGGCCCTGGAGTTCGTCAACGTCCCATTTGCCACATCGCCTTCCGATAATCATTGGAGGTGAGTACTACGACTACGATCTCGGCGTCAGTGGCGCATCGTTTTATCGTCTCGAGCTTTACACGGCGAAGCTATAAGCCACGCCTCTCCGGCACGTCCGGTGGTTGCGGCACCCCGTCCAGTTGCTCCCATTTCGCCATCGTTTTAGAAACTCCGAGCGTCCAAACAGTTCCGTCATCGCATAAGACAACGAATCTTCCATGCTGAAACGCTGAAATGGCAATCGGCTTTCGTGGATCCATAGGCTGCATTTATTCTTTTCGTTAATGCTACGACTACAGGTCTAAGCGGCACAAGGTCAATCAGCTCACCGTTCAGTTGCTTCCAGCCGGTAGCGAAGTGTCCACCTTATCGACAGGAGGCCCCTCGTGTTTAGCGTCCCCATTCCGATGAGAAATTCGCTCTACCAGGTAAAACATCACCGGGATAAGAAAGATCGCAATGAACGTCGCTGCCAGCATCCCCCCGATGACAGTTGTGCCGAGGATTTGCCTGGACGCAGCACCTGACCCGGCAGCTGCCCACAGCGGTACGCAGCCCAGGATGAAGGCAAATGCAGTCATCAGAATCGGACGAAGGCGCAGACGGGCGCCAGCCAACGCCGCATCCAGGATTGGCGTCCCTTTTTCGTACTCGGCCTTGGAAAATTCGACAATCAGGATGGCATTTTTTGCTGCCAGCCCAATGAGCATCACCAGACCGATTTGTGCGTACACGTTGTTTTCGAAAATGACCGAACTATGACCGTAAACGTCGGCTCCGAAAAGTCTGACGATCAGCGCCACAAACGCTCCCAGGACAGCTATCGGCGTGCAGAGGAGGACGCTGAACGGCAAGGACCAGCTTTCGTACTGGGCCGCTAAAATCAAGAATACAAAGAGCAGCGACAACCCGAAGATCACAGTGGGCGGCACCCCTTTCTGAGCTTGCTGTTCCTGGAAAGACATATCCTTATAGTCAAAGCCCATTTCCTTTGGCATCGTCTCGGCAAATACATCCTCCAGCGCTGCCATGACCTGGTACGAGCTGAAGGTCTCCTTTCCACTCACGTTGATTTGGGCGCATCGATGGAGGTTGTAGCGCATCGTAAACTCCGGCCCGAAACGCCGCTCGATCCGCGTCAACGCAGAAAGAGGGACCGGGTCTCCGGCATTGTTACGCACGTAGAATTGGCCAAGATCCTCCGGCTTGGTGCGAAATGGACCATCGGCCTGCAAGTAGACCTGCCACGTCCGCCCAAATCGGTTGAAATAATTGACAAACGAACCGCCCATGAAAACCTGAACCGCCTTGTACACATCGGAGAGTTGAACGCCTTGCTTCAGGACCTTGTCTTGATCAACATCGAGAAAAAACTGAGGGACGTTCGGCAACAAAGTAGTGGTGATCCTGGCAATTTCCGGGCGCCTGCTCGCGGCTTCGATGAATTTTTTAGTCTGTTGAGCCAGAAAGCCGACGTCCATCCCAGCGCGATCCTCCAAGATGAAAGTCACGCCTCCGGATGCGCCGATCCCAGG
This sequence comes from uncultured Verrucomicrobiae bacterium, assembly GCA_963782115.1. Classification (GTDB taxonomy): domain Bacteria; phylum Verrucomicrobiota; class Verrucomicrobiia; order Chthoniobacterales; family JAFAMB01; genus JAFAMB01. The sequence goes on along the minus strand of CAWAIK010000016.1, from coordinate 126,831 downwards.
GACCGCCGGCGGTGGAAAAACGAACGCAGTCCCTTCCGTAATCTTCCTTAGCGCTCCGTTGGCATTAGCCATCATGGCCCTTAATTGTTGCTGAACATCAGTGCGTTTTTTCCATGGCTTCAGAGTGACAAAGAAAAATCCGTTGTAGGTGGTATTGACGCCGCTCAGCAGACTGAATCCGGAAATCGACGTCACATCCTGCACTCCCGGCGTGTTGCGGAGAATGTCTGTAACCTGTTGGGTAGCGGCCGTGGTCCTTTGCAGCGACGCTGCGTCAGGGAGCGTCAGATTGGCATAGAGATAACCCTGATCTTCGATGGGAACGAATCCGGAGGGAATCTTTCCGCCCAGAAAACCGGACGCCACCATGACCAGGACCAGAAACAAAATGCAGATAATGCCGTGCCGCATCAAATGGCCGCAAACCCCGACATAGCCGTTAGTAGCGGATCCGAAGAATTTGTTAAATCCTCTGAAGAAAAACGCCAATGGCCCCCGGGATTCTTTCTTGGGCCGCAGCAGAAGCGCTGCCAGCGCCGGGCTCAACGTCAGAGCGTTGAATGCCGAGAAAATGACAGAAACAGCGATGGTCACTGCGAACTGCTGGTAGAGCCGGCCGGTGATCCCGGGAATAAAGGCCGTCGGGATAAAAACTGCTGCAAGAATGAGCGCGATGGCAATAACAGGTCCGGAAACTTCCTCCATCGCCTTGAGTGCGGCATCTCTTGGCGACAGGCCATGTTCAATGTGGTGTTCGACCGCTTCGACCACAACGATCGCGTCATCGACGACGAGACCGATCGCCAGGACGAGCCCGAGGAGCGATAGTGTATTGACCGAAAACCCTAGCAGAGGAAACACCGCGAATGTGCTGATCAGCGAAACCGGCACGGCACACAATGGTATTAGAGTCGCTCGCCAACCCTGGAGGAAAACGAATACCACAAGGATGACCAGGAGCATCGCTTCTGCAAGGGTCTTGTAAATTTCCTCCATCCCCGCGGTCACCGCCAGAGTGGTGTCCAGGGCGATGGAATAGTTGATACCAGAAGGAAACCTATCTTTGAGTTGCGTCATTAGTTGCCTGACACCCTTCGCGGCGTCTACGGCGTTGGAGCCGGGCAACTGGTAAATGGCCAGAACCGCGGCGGGTTTGCCGTTGAACGTGCTGGTCATCGAGTAGGTCTGAGACCCTAATTCGACCCGTCCAACATCTCTGACTCGCACAAACGCACCGTTGGGTTCCGCCCGGATCACGATGTTGCCGAACTGCTCCTCGGTTACTAAACGTCCCTGTGCCAGAACGGTGTTCGTGAAAGCTTGTCCGGGCGGTATGGGCTCTCCTCCAACCTGTCCCGCCGGGTTTACAGTATTTTGGGCGCTGATTGCCCGTTCAATTTCCGGCGTCGTGATGTTCAGCGCGGCAAGCTTGTTCGGATCAACCCAGATCCGGAGCGCATATTGGCCCGCTCCGAAAACGGAAACGCTCGCGATTCCGGGTACCCGAACAATCGGGTCGTTCAGATTGATGTAGGCATAATTCGCCAGGAACTTCGAATCGAACTGGCCCGACGGCGAAGAGAGCGAAATAACCATCAGCGGCGCTGAAGTCGATTTCGCCACCGTAATTCCGTAATCGCGAACACTGGAAGGCAATTGGGACTCGGCCTGCGATTCCCGCATTTGGGTCAACACCTGATCGATGTTCGGATCAGTGGTCATATCGTAGTTGACCGTCAACTTCATCGTCCCGTTGCTCGCATTCAGCGAGTACATGTAATTCATGTGATCCACGCCGCTCATCTGCTGCTCGATTGGCGTGGCGACGGACTGCTCCACCGTTAACGCATCCGCACCCACATACGTGGTGTTCACCGCGATTTCCGGGGGAACGATATTGGGATATTGAGCGACCGGCAGACTGAGGAACGAGACAACCCCGACGATCACCATGACGATGGAGATCACCATGGCAACGATTGGACGATTTATGAAGAATCTCGACATTTGGGATCTCCAGTGAAGCTCGGGGCTAGGATTGTCCGGCGGATGATTTCTCCCCGGAAGCGTCCTGAGTTCCCTCGGCCTTCAATGAATCGGTGTACGGTTTAGCCGACACGGGTATGCCTTGCCGGATTTTCTGAAATCCCTCCACGATCACCTTCTCTCCGGCCTTCAGCCCTTCTTTAATTACGACCAACGGTCCGTACACCGGGCCAATTGTCACGGCGCGGATCTCCGCCTTGCCGTTGGGGTTGACAATCCCAACCTGAGCACCGCCTTGCAATTCGGATATTGCCCGGTACGGAATCAACAGCGCGTTCGGAATCGTGCCGATCTCGGCACGCGCTGTCGCATATTGTCCAGGCCGCAGCGTCAGTTCAGGATTCGGAAAGGTGACCGCGATCTGAATCGTCCCCGTCTTTGGGTCGACCTGGCGATCGACAAAAGCGAACTTGCCCTTATGCGGATAAACACTCCCATTAGGCAGGATCAGTTCCACTCTTTCCGGACGTTTGTCCTCAGGCACCGCCATCATTTCTTTTAAGCGGTCGGCAAATTCCCAATAGGTTTGTTCGCTGATCGGGAAGAGGCACCAAATCGGGTTAATCTGAGAGACCGTCGTCAACACCGTATTGGACCCGGAGCCGACCAGATCCCCAATCTGTGCCTCTTGCTGTCCTGCGATGCCATCCAGCGGCGAAACGATCTTCGTGTAGTCGAGGTTCAACTGGGCATCGTCCAACGCCGCCTGCGCGGCCGCCACAGCCGCTAATTTGGTTTGGTAATCCTGCGTTTTGTTGGTGTACTCCTGCTCCGAGATGACTTTGTTGTTGAACAACTCCTTTGCCCTCTTCGCGTCAAGCTCGACTCCAAGCAAAGTTGCTTTTGCCTCTGAAAGTTGGCCCTTTGCCTGATCTAAGGCCGCTATAAAAGGCCTTGGATCAATCTCAAACAGCAGATCACCTTTCTTCACGTAGCCGCCTTGCTGGTAGGCGATGGTTTGGAGATATCCAGTCTCGCGCGCCCTGACTTGCGCATTCTGGATTCCGTTCATCGTGCCAACCCACTGGCGAACCAGGGGAACGTCCCTTTGGACGACCTCAGTAACCAGAACCTCGGGAGGCCCAGCTGGTCCCGCGGCCGGCGGTTTGTGGCACGAAGTGAACGCAGCCAAGACAAATAATGCTGCCCAACAAATGGAAGAAATCTTTTTCATAACTCATCGTGTGCACCTGGCGGAAGCGGCCCCGGGGCGCAATTGTTATCGAAACCTCAGAGAAATGACAAGGGCGAACCTTACCTTAGCCCGCGCAGATTCGGGATGGAATTCGTTCATTCACTCTCAACCATTAGGGTTGGCCTTGCGATTGGACCAAGGTCCAATCGCTCCATCAGCCGGAACAACCTAGTATAGCTCGCCTCTTTAGCTATGCCCCTCTAGTTAGGTAACTCACGCACGCCATGAATGCTCCTAATATTCCTGATGCCGGCATCTTTACGATTTTGGGGGCGCGTCCGCTCAGATCCGCTATGGCCTCGCACTCGGCACCAAGAGCGTCGGCGATTTGTGGCTGCATGGGGTGGTCCTGCACCTCATCGCCAAACGCCAAGGGCTGATGTTGAGCTTGGGTGGATGACGCGGTCGTGACGCAATGATGATTGACGAGAGACCCCGGTTCCAATGTAATTCGGTAATGTTCAAGCTCCTTGGCAAGTTCAGGCCCCTCACGGTGTTCCTGCTGGTCCTCCTAACCGCTTGCAGCACCGCTTCGGGAACAAAAGATCCGCACCGATTCACGGCGGATTCAATTCGTCACTTCCTATTCAGATCTCAGTTAAAACAAACTTTCCGTGGACGAGCTCGTTGGGCAAAAAGTTCCGTTACGGCAGCAAAGACGAAAGTAGTCGATGAGCCTCAAGCTTGAGGATTACGGCCTTGTCGGAGACACCCACACCGCGGCCCTGATTGGAATCAACGGTTCCATTGACTGGATGTGTCTCCCGCGCTTTGACTCTCCTCCCTGTTTCGCCGCTATACTGGGAGGAGAGCAAAACGGCTGTTGGCGGATCGCACCCGCTGAACCGTGGCAGAAGGTGCGCCACGCCTATCGAAAAGATACACTTATCCTGGAAACGGAGTTTGAGACAGAACATGGCACCGTCCGTCTCATCGACTTCATGCCGCCACGTGAGTCCTATCCCGATGTAGTCCGAATAGTTGAAGCTATACGCGGACAGGTGGCGATGGAGATGAAGTTGTTGGTCCGTTTCGATTACGGAATCGCCGTTCCATGGGTTCAACGGGAAGGGACTCAATCGATCATGATCGCCGGACCGGATGCTCTCGTTTTCCGGAGCGACGTAAAGACGCGGGGCAAAGGCCTTTCCACTGTGGCGGAGTTCACCATAGCCGAGGGAGACCGGAAATCCTTTGCTCTCTCGTGGTACCCGTCCCATGAAAAACCGCCGAAAGCCATTGATCCAGGGCGCGCAGTAAGCGAAACCGAAGGCTACTGGATCGACTGGGTCTCTCACTGCAGTTACAAAGGGGAGTGGCGGGATCTCTTGGTCCGTTCACTTATCACGTTGAAGGCCCTGACCTACGCTCCGACTGGCGGAATCGTCGCTGCTGCTACGACCTCTCTGCCTGAGCAGCTCGGAGGGGTACGCAACTGGGACTACCGTTTCTGTTGGCTTCGGGACGCCACATTCACCCTTTATTCTCTGATGCAGAGTGGATTTACCGAGGAAGCTTCGCGATGGATCGAATGGCTGTTGCGTGCCATAGCCGGAGAACCCGCACAGATGCAGATTATGTACGGTCTGGCAGGTGAGCGCCGGCTGACCGAGTTCGAACTGGACCATCTGCCTGGGTATGAGAATTCGAGTCCGGTCAGAATCGGAAATGCAGCATCCGAACAGTTACAACTCGACGTCTATGGCGAGGTTCTGGATGCGATGCACCTTGCGCGCACGGTTGGGATCGATTCTGGAGCAAGCTCTTGGCGTCTGCAGCGACACTTGGTGGAATTCGTCGAGAAAAATTGGAACAAACCCGATAATGGGCTTTGGGAAATCCGTGGCCCCCGAAGACACTTTACTCATTCCAAAGTGATGGCTTGGGTAGCCATCGATCGCGCTGTCAAAGCCATCGAACAGTTCGGACTCGAAGGCGATCTTGAGCGTTGGAAAAACCTGCGCCGATCAATTCATAAGGACGTCTGTGCCCATGGTTACAATCCATCGCGGAAGGCGTTCACACAGTTTTATGGTTCGGACAATTTGGACGCCAGCCTTTTGATGATACCGCTGGTTGGTTTTTTGCCCCCGGGCGATGAACGCGTTAAGAGAACCGTAGAACTCATCCAAAAGGAACTTGTCGTGGATGGGTTCGTCCTGAGATACCATCCGGACGGCTCCGCCGATGTGGATGGGCTTCCGCCCGGTGAAGGATCGTTTCTGCCATGTTCATTTTGGCTGGTTGACTGTTTGTGTTTGATGGAACGACGTCCGGAGGCGCAAAGTCTGTTCCGGGGTTTGTTAACTGTTTGCAGCAGTCTGGGCCTGCTTTCCGAAGAATATGACGCCAAGAATCGACGGCAGGTAGGCAATCTTCCTCAAGCTTTTTCTCACGTCGGACTCATTAACTCTGCTCGAAGTCTCTCACATAGTCACGGAGCTTCCCATCACAGAAGCAGGCAATGAGAGAGGAGCCAGAAGACAGGAGTCAGGAGTTGCAGAATGGGGCGACGCGCTTCCCGAGCAGCCGATACAACGGAGTACTTGTTCCAGACCATACGTATTTGCCTCGTGCCTTCTGGTTCCCTGGCTTGACTGCTTGATGGCCTTCGGTAGGTCGCGCTATTCTTACGGGTGCTTCGGTCGAAACGACTTTTCGTTGGGCTCGAACTTCCGTCGACTTGCAAGGCGGAGCTCGTCGGACTTGACCCACATCTGACCGACTTGCGTTGGCTCCCAAAGGAACAGCTTCATCTGACGCTCAGCTTTCTCGGCGAAGTGGAAGCGTCAGCGGAGGATCGGCTGTGCCAGGCTTTGGGCGACGTGCGGGTGCCGGCATTTTTTCTGCCGCTGCGCGGTATCGGTGTCTTCTGCTCGCGCAGTCGGCCATCGGTGGTCTGGGTGGGCGTGGGAAAAGGGCATCCTCATCTATTTGCGCTGCATCGGCGAATTCAGGATGCGGTCCTTGATGTGGGTCTCGAACCGGATCTCAGAGCTTTTCATCCACATGTCACTGTCGGTCGCGCCAAAGGCATTTCCCGGGAGGCGCTTCAGCCGCTTTTACGCAGGCACGCAGAAACAGAGTTCGGCCTGATCAAGGTGACCGGTTTTGAGCTTTATTCGAGCCTGCTAGCCGCGGGAGGCGCGACCCATCGTTTGGAGATGCGGCAAGAATTCTGAAGTGTCCCCTCCCCCTGCTTCCTCCCCAATCGCCCTCGTGCTCGTTCTCGTTATCGATGTCTTTGGCTGCGAACCTCGCACTCCATCGCTTCCTTCCTTCGTTCGGGTCTCTTCTTTCATCGCAAGCCGTTCTTACCGTCAACGATCAAAGATCGATAACGAGCACGACCACGATAACGAGCACGATTGATGAGCGAATCAAGTCTTGCAATGGAGGGCATCGCCTCCCTCCAAGCGGCCGAGATGAAGCGCCCTCATTCAAGCTTCCCTGCTATCGTCCTCGTGCTCGTCGTCGTTATCGTTATCGATGTCTTTGGCTGCGAACCTCGCACTCCATCTCTTTCTTCCTTCGTTCGGGTCTCTTCTTTCATCGCAAGCCGTTCTTACCGTCAACGATCAAAGATCGATAACGAGCACGACCACGATAACGAGCACGATTGATGAGCGAATCAAGTCTTGCAATGGAGGGCATCGCCTCCCTCCAAGCGGCCGAGATGAAGCGCCCTCATTCAAGCTTCCCTGCTATCGTCCTCGTGCTCGTCGTCGTTATCGTTATCGATGTCTTTGGCTGCGAACCTCGCACTCCATCTCTTTCTTCCTTCGTTTGGGTCTCTTCTCCCATCGCAAGCCGCTCCGTCGCAGACGCCAGCCTTTTGATGATACCGCTGGTTGGTTTTTTGCCCCCGGGCGATGAACGCGTTAAGAGAACCGTAGAACTCATCCAAAAGGAACTTGTCGTGGATGGGTTCGTCCTGAGATACCATCCGGACGGCTCCGCCGATGTGGATGGGCTTCCGCCCGGTGAAGGATCGTTTCTGCCATGTTCATTTTGGCTGGTTGACTGTTTGTGTTTGATGGAACGACGTCCGGAGGCGCAAAGTCTGTTCCGGGGTTTGTTAACTGTTTGCAGCAGTCTGGGCCTGCTTTCCGAAGAATATGACGCCAAGAATCGACGGCAGGTAGGCAATCTTCCTCAAGCTTTTTCTCACGTCGGACTCATTAACTCTGCTCGAAGTCTCTCACATAGTCACGGAGCTTCCCATCACAGAAGCAGGCAATGAGAGAGGAGCCAGAAGACAGGAGTCAGGAGTTGCAGAATGGGGCGACGCGCTTCCCGAGCAGCCGATACAACGGAGTACTTGTTCCAGACCATACGTATTTGCCTCGTGCCTTCTGGTTCCCTGGCTTGACTGCTTGATGGCCTTCGGTAGGTCGCGCTATTCTTACGGGTGCTTCGGTCGAAACGACTTTTCGTTGGGCTCGAACTTCCGTCGACTTGCAAGGCGGAGCTCGTCGGACTTGACCCACATCTGACCGGCTTGCGTTGGCTCCCAAAGGAACAGCTTCATCTGACGCTCAGCTTTCTCGGCGAAGTGGAAGCGTCAGCGGAGGATCGGCTGTGCCAGGCTTTGGGCGACGTGCGGGTGCCGGCATTTTTTTCTGCCGCTGCGCGGTATCGGTGTCTTCTGCTCGCGCAGTCGGCCATCGGTGGTCTGGGTGGGCGTGGGAAAAGGGCATCCTCATCTATTTGCGCTGCATCGGCGAATTCAGGATGCGGTCCTTGATGTGGGTCTCGAACCGGATCTCAGAGCTTTTCATCCACATGTCACTGCCGGTCGCGCCAAAGGCATTTCCCGGGAGGCGCTTCAGCCGCTTTTACGCAGGCACGCAGAAACAGAGTTCGGCCTGATCAAGGTGACCGGTTTTGAGCTTTATTCGAGCCTGCTAGCCGCGGGAGGCGCGACCCATCGTTTGGAGATGCGGCAAGAATTCTGAAGTGTCCCCTCCCCCTGCTTCCTCCCCAATCGCCCTCGTGCTCGTTCTCGTTATCGCCGTCTTTGGCAGCGAACCTCGCACTCCATCGCTTCCTTCCTTCGGGTCTCTTCTTTCATCGCAAGCCGTTCTTACCGTCAACGATCAAAGATCGATAACGAGCACGACCACGATAACGAGCACGATTGATGAGCGAATCAAGTCTTGCAATGGAGGGCATCGCCTCCCTCAAAGCGGCCGAGATGAAGCGCCCTCATTCAAGCTTCCCTGCTATCGTCCTCGTGCTCGTCGTCGTTATCGCTATCGATGTCTTTGGCTGCGAACCTCGCACTCCATCGCTTCCTTCCTTCGTTTGGGTCTCTTCTCCCATCGCAAGCCACTCCGTCGCTACCTCGGCCCGCTGACACCGCCACTCACTATTCACCCTTCAAAAAAAAAGAGACTTGTGAAAGTGTGCAAATGCAGCCAAGGAGGGGCGCATGAGAACTTTGGCTATATTGGCGTTTGCTCTGAAACCATTCAAAGGCCATTCCAGCCTTGCGAGCATTGCTCCCATCTACTGCGCCACCAATCCAAAAAACTGGAAGCAGTCGGTGCATCTCTGGAGTTTCCGCCTGATGCCGGGGTAATCTCTTCCGAACGCCCAAGCGCTTTCCAGGCTAATTGGTCCGGTAGGTCGCGCTATTCTTACGGGTGCTTCGGTCGAAACGACTTTTCGTTGGGCTCGAACTTCCGTCGACTTGCAAGGCGGAGCTCGGTCGGACTTGACCCACATCTGACCGGCTTGCGTTGGCTCCCAAAGGAACAGCTTCATCTGACGCTCAGCTTTCTCGGCGAAGTGGAAGCGTCAGCGGAGGATCGGCTGCGCCAGGCTTTGGGCGACGTGCGGGTGCCGGTATTTTTTCTGCCGCAGCGCGGTATCGGTGTCTTCTGCTCGCGCAGTCGGCCATCGGTGGTCTGGGTGGGCGTGGGAAAAGGGCATCCTCATCTATTTGCGCTGCATCGGCGAATTCAGGATGCGGTCCTTGATGTGGGTCTCGAACCGGATCTCAGAGCTTTTCATCCACATGTCACTGTCGGTCGCGCCAAAGGCATTTCCCGGGAGGCGCTTCAGCCGCTTTTACGCAGGCACGCAGAAACAGAGTTCGGCCTGATCAAGGTGACCGGTTTTGAGCTTTATTCGAGCCTGCTAGCCGCGGGAGGCGCGACCCATCGTTTGGAGATGCGGCAAGAATTCTGAAGTGTCCCCTCCCCCTGCTTCCTCCCCAATCGCCCTCGTGCTCGTTCTCGTTATCGCCGTCTTTGGCAGCGAACCTCGCACTCCATCGCTTCCTTCCTTCGTTCGGGTCTCTTCTTTCATCGCAAGCCGTTCTTACCGTCAACGATCAAAGATCGATAACGAGCACGACCACGATAACGAGCACGATTGATGAGCGAATCAAGTCTTGCAATGGAGGGCATCGCCTCCCTCAAAGCGGCCGAGATGAAGCGTCCTCATTCAAGCTTCCCTGCTATCGTCCTCGTGCTCGTCGTCGTTATCGTTATCGATGTCTTTGGCTGCGAACCTCGCACTCCATCTCTTTCTTCCTTCGTTTGGGTCTCTTCTCCCATCGCAAGCCACTCCGTCGCTACCTCGGCCCGCTGACACCGCCACTCACTATTCACCCTTCAAAAAAAAAGAGACTTGTGAAAGTGTGCAAATGCAGCCAAGGAGGGGCGCATGAGAACTTTGGCTATATTGGCGTTTGCTCTGAAACCATTCAAAGGCCATTCCAGCCTTGCGAGCATTGCTCCCATCTACTGCGCCACCAATCCAAAAAACTGGAAGCAGTCGGTGCATCTCTGGAGTCTCCGCCTGATGCCGGGGTAATCTCTTCCGAACGCCCAAGCGCTTTCCAGGCTAATTGGTCTCGGTAGGTCGCGCTATTCTTACGGGTGCTTCGGTCGAAACGACTTTTCGTTGGGCTCGAACTTCCGTCGACTTGCAAGGCGGAGCTCGTCGGACTTGACCCACATCTGACCGGCTTGCGTTGGCTCCCAAAGGAACAGCTTCATCTGACGCTCAGCTTTCTCGGCGAAGTGGAAGCGTCAGCGGAGGATCGGCTGTGCCAGGCTTTGGGCGACGTGCGGGTGCCGGCATTTTTTTCTGCCGCTGCGCGGTATCGGTGTCTTCTGCTCGCGCAGTCGGCCATCGGTGGTCTGGGTGGGCGTGGGAAAAGGTGCATCCTCATCTATTTGCGCTGCATCGGCGAATTCAGGATGCGGTCCTTGATGTGGGTCTCGAACCGGATCTCAGAGCTTTTCATCCACATGTCACTGTCGGTCGCGCCAAAGGCATTTCCCGGGAGGCGCTTCAGCCGCTTTTACGCAGGCACGCAGAAACAGAGTTCGGCCTGATCAAGGTGACCGGTTTTGAGCTTTATTCGAGCCTGCTAGCCGCGGGAGGCGCGACCCATCGTTTGGAGATGCGGCAAGAATTCTGAAGTGTCCCCTCCCCCTGCTTCCTCCCCAATCGCCCTCGTGCTCGTTCTCGTTATCGCCGTCTTTGGCAGCGAACCTCGCACTCCATCGCTTCCTTCCTTCGGGTCTCTTCTTTCATCGCAAGCCGTTCTTACCGTCAACGATCAAAGATCGATAACGAGCACGACCACGATAACGAGCACGATTGATGAGCGAATCAAGTCTTGCAATGGAGGGCATCGCCTCCCTCAAAGCGGCCGAGATGAAGCGCCCTCGTTCAAGCTTCCCTGCTATCGTCCTCGTGCTCGTCGTCGTTATCGTTATCGATGTCTTTGGCTGCGAACCTCGCACTCCATCGCTTTCTTCCTTCGTTCGGGTCTCTTCTTTCATCGCAAGCCGTTCTAACCGTCAACGATCAAAGATCGATAACGAGCACGACCACGATAACGAGCACGATTGATGAGCGAATCAAGTCTTGCAATGGAGGGCATCGCCTCCCTCAAAGCGGCCGAGATGAAGCGCCCTCATTCAAGCTTCCCTGCTATCGTCCTCGTGCTCGTCGTCGTTATCGTTATCGATGTCTTTGGCTGCGAACCTCGCACTCCATCGCTTCCTTCCTTCGTTTGGGTCTCTTCTCCCATCGCAAGCCACTCCGTCGCTACCTCGGCCCGCTGACACCGCCACTCACTATTCACCCTTCAAAAAAAAAGAGACTTGTGAAAGTGTGCAAATGCAGCCAAGGAGGGGCGCATGAGAACTTTGGCTATATTGGCGTTTGCTCTGAAACCATTCAAAGGCCATTCCAGCCTTGCGAGCATTGCTCCCATCTACTGCGCCACCAATTCAAAAAACTGGAAGCAGTCGGTGCATCTCTGGAGTCTCCGCCTGATGCCGGGGTAATCTCTTCCGAACGCCCAAGCGCTTTCCAGGCTAATTGGTCAGATCTTCGGTCAGCCGCGACCAGGCCTGCTCGGCCGTACGCTCAAACTGCAGCGGGGTCACCGCGATGCCTCCGGCGGCGATCACCTCGGTCTCGCTGCCCATTGCGTCCGTGCGCTGTTCCCGAGTGATATGCAGCCAACTGTAATCGATGCCGCGCGGATCGATGCGCGTCGTCACGTCCACGGCCTTCATCAATCCTTGTCCCTGGCGTGTTACGGTCAATAGGCCGGCGCGCTCAGCAGGCACGTCAGGGAAGTTTACGTTCAGGCACGCGCCATCGGCCCAATCCGCCTGCAGCAGCCTTCGGAGCACCCCAGGCGCCAGTTGACGTGCTGTGTCCCAGCGCACCGCGTCGCGATCAGAGAAGGCCTGGCTGAGTGCGATCGAGGGCACACCAAGCAGAAGCCCTGCCATGGCACCGCCGACAGTGCCCGAAAAGACCGTCTCGACACCCAGGTTGGCGCCGCGGTTGATTCCGGATAGCACCAGATCGGGCGGGGCCGGCATGACATGGCGCGACCCCACGAATACGCAATCGGCGGGCGTGCCGCTGATCCCGAAACGGCGCCCGCCACGCCTGCGAACACGCAGCGGGGCGTGCAGGCTGATGGAGTGCGACACGCCGCTCTGATCTTCCTCCGGCGCAATGACCCAGACTTCCCGGGCCAGCGTACCCGCCACCGCTTCCAGCACCGCCAGGCCGGGCGCGTCGATTCCGTCATCATTGGTAATCAATACCCGGGTGACGACGGGATGGGATTCGCTCATCTTGATCTTTTCGCAGGTGTCAGTTGCCGGGCCTCGTCCCGCAGGACTCGGCGCAGCACTTTGCCGGTCGGTAATTTCGGCAATTCATCACGAAATTTGATGAGGCAGGGCACCTTGAAGGTGGCGAGGTGTTCCTGGCAATAGGCGATCAATGCTTCCTCCGTGACGGTCTCACCCTCTTTAAGAGCGATGTACCCCATTGGCCTCTCGCCCGAGTACGCGTCGGGCATTCCGACCACCGCCGCCTCGCGCACCGCCGGATGCCGGAAAAGGACTTCTTCGACCTCGCGCGGCCAGACTTTAAAGCCACCCGCATCAATCATATCCTTTTTGCGGTCCACGATGCGGTAGTAGCCATCTTCGTCGATCGTGGCGATATCACCCGTGTGGAGCCAGCCATCCCACAGTACCTCTGCGGTCGCGTCCGGGTTGCGCCAGTAGCCGAGCGTTATGTTCTCGCCGCGACAGATTATCTCGCCCGGTGCACCCACCGCTACATCGTGATCTTCCTCGTCCACCAACCGCACTTCCACGCCGGGGATTGGCGGTCCGACCGTCCCGGCTTTCGCAAAGGCGGCGGCGCAATTAGAGTGCGTCACCGGGGAGGCCTCGGTGAGGCCATATCCCTCTACGATCTCAACACCGGTCACGGTGCGGAACCGGTCCAGTATCTGGGTGGGCAGCGGCGCGGCGCCTGAAAACGCCACGCGCACGGAGGAAAGATCGTAGTCACCAAGCGTGGGCGTGTTCACCCAGGCGATGTACATCGGCGGCGCGCCATGGAAGAAATTGCACCGATGCTTCTGGATCTGCTCCAGCACCGGAACGGGATCAAAACGAGAAACCAGAACGATTGTCGCACCGGCGCGGAGAAAGGCGTTCAATGCGCAGTTCATCGCATAAATGTGGAAAAGAGGCAGCACGACCAGCAGCACATCAGAGCTCTTGGCGTAGCCGCGGTCCGTCCGGTCCAGTTGTTCGCAATTGGAGATGAAGTTCCGGTGCGTCAGCATCGCACCTTTGGAGTGCCCGGTGGTACCGGAGGTGTAACAAATCGTCGCAATGTCGCCAGGGTTCACTCTAACCGGTGCGCGCTCCGGCGACGAGGCGTCCGTGAGCAATTCCCACGACGTCGTTCCATCGGGCGCCGTATCCCCAACCACAATGACCTGTGAAACCGATGGCGTCTTTGCCGCCCCTCCAATACCTTGGGCAGCGAAACTGGAAAACAGAATGAACGCCTTCGCTTGGCTATCCTGCAGAATATAGGCGATCTCTTCCGCCTTATAGAGCACATTGATCGGCACGACGATTCCGCCACAGCGCAGGATGGCGTAATAGGCGATGACGAACTCGGGGATGTTCGGCACCAGAAGGGCAACCCGATCTCCATGCGCAACCCCGCGCCACGCCAATCCATTCGCAGCTCGCTCGATCCGCGTATCAAGGTCCGCATACGAAATCGGCTGGTCCGCGAAGATGAGCGCGGGCTTCGCGCCTTCGCGTCGAGAAACGTCGCGTACGAGCTCGGCGAGGGTTGTTGCGTAGACGTGCACGGTTTTGGGTTCCCCATGATGACGGTTCGTAACCTGGCATTCAAGAGTGCTTTGCCTCTGGAGTCGCGGTCGCCTGCTTTTTCTCATTCTGCGAAGATCGGACTCTCACTATCTGGCCGGATGCCAGGCTGTCGGATGGATCGACAATCACCCGGTCATCGGGAGACAAACCTTGCGTAATCTCCAGGTGGGTCCCGAGATCTTTGCCGATTTTGATCTTTTTCAGCTCAACCTTGTTATCCGATCCCACAACTCCCACCAGTGTTCCGTTCGATTTAAAGAGAAGCGTATTTGCCGGTATTAAGAGTGATTGCCGGTTACCTCCCGTGCTGAGATGAACCTGCATGTAAGCGCCGGGAAGCAGCTGACCGTTCTCGTTAGGAACGTCCACTTCCGCAAGTAGTGTCCGGGAAATTAGATCAATTGCTCCAGCAGTGCGAACTACCTTCCCGGCGAAGGTCCTCTCCGGAAATTCATTAAACTTCAAATCCGCAGTGACGCCGACAGCAGCATCTTGTGCCATGCTCTCTGGCACATTGATGTACACACGAAGCGGCTTGATCCGTGCCACCACGAAAAGTGGGTTACCGGAACCTGCGTTAACCATCCCCCCAATGTCGGTGTTCCTCGCTGTGACAATTCCATCGAACGGCGCCTTCAAGAGCTTGAAGTCTTCCAGCGCTTGCAAGCGCAGGACCGCCGCCTCACCGGAATTGACGGTCGCCTGGTTCTCCCGAAAATTATCCTTCGCGGTGTCGAAATCCTGCTGAGCAATGACCTTTCTCTGAAAAAGATCCTGGTCTCGTTGGAAGGTCGCACGAGAAAGTTCGAGCGCGGATTGTTCTTGCCTGAGGGTCGCCTCGGCTTGGTTGTATTGCTGATCGACTTGAGGCGTGTCGATCTCCGCTAGAACATCCCCTTCCCCTACGTGGGCACCAATATCGAAATTCCATTTCTTCACATAACCGGTCGTCTGAGCGAAAACTGAAGCCTGAATGTACGCTTGGGTCTGGCCCGGCAGATCTATCGAAGTCGTTGCGGGCGCCTTTTCGGGCGTTACAACAGAAACCGCCAGTTCAGCGTAGACCTGATTCGCCTGCGTTTGGAGGTTCGCCGAGGATTGCATCGTTTTGGACTGGCCCCGGAGGATAAGGAGGCTTCCCCGAGGTAGGTCCTTCCTCGCGGCGTCTACCAGCTTTTGCACCTGATTGGATACATACCCCAGGTCTTTTCCGTCTACGTTCCCGTAAATGTTAATCACTGGCCTGATATCATAATGATCGACAACTGCGGAGGTGTTGCTTCGGGAAATATCCGCGACATTGGCGAGAATTTGCGTTGTAACACCCGTTCCGCCGAGGATCGGCAGATTCCGGAGAGAATCTAAGGAGTCCATTTGGTACTGCGGCTCCTGCGCAGTGACCTGCTAAGTAACGCCGTTTTTCGGATCTACCCAGAAGTTAGGATTTACCTGCTGGGACCCGGCAAGTGCGCCCAGGACACTATTAGCTACATTTTGCTCCTGCATACCCAGAATCGAAGCCTTGGTCCGGTCAACGGTTATATCGAGGCGAGGCACCGTGTTCGGTTCCTGTATGCGTAGATCCACTAAACCGGGTATAGTGCGCATTTGATTCATCAACCGGCTGGCGAACTCAAAGTTGGCGTGCTTGTCCAGACCTTGGACCTGCACGTCAATAGGAGCAGGTAGACCGAAGTTCAAAATCTGCGCTACGATATCTGCCGGGGGGAACCAGAAATCGACATCTGAGAATTCTTGAGGCATCCGTCTGCGGATTTCTCGGACAGATTCGTTCGTCGGGTGGTGATGCTCCTTTAACGATACCAGGATGTCCCCATCGGCTGCGCTGGTGGTACCTGTGGTGTTATAGGAGAGGTTAATACCGCTATATGGAATCCCCAAGTTGTCGATGATGCCTCCCAGTTGGCTCGCCGGGATTATCCTGCGCAGCATCTGTTCGATGTCGTCAGCCGTCCTTGCCGTCTCTTCAACTCGGGTTCCCGGCTTCATGCGGATATGCATATCGAAACGCCCGGCATCGACTGTCGGAAAGAAGTCTTCACCGAGGTAGGGAAACAGAAGCATGGAAACCGCGGCAAACCCTGATACTATGGACATCGTCACTTTGGGATGACGCAGACAAATGCTTAAGAGGTCTCGGTACCCTTCCCGAAATCTGCTAAAGCCGTTCTCAAAGCCCAGCGAGATTTTTCCAAAGATGGTTTTCGGTTTTGGTGGCTCATGAACGGTGACGGTCCATCTCTGGAGGCAGTAGGTACTTGCAAATGTCGGGACTACCGTTCGCGAGAGGAGGTAGGAGGCAAGCATGGCTTCTCATCGTACTCTTGCTTTCATTCGCGCGCGGGGAGCACTTGGTTCTTGGTCAGAGGGTCTCCGTACTAAGCAATCGTCTTGCCACAGCTCCTTGACAGCAAATGCCACCACGCTATCATCCGCTGATTGTTGCGTCCGGAAGGGCGTCCCCGAGTAAGCTGATGTTTTTATGAACCGAATCGCCGATTTCAACGACGAAGACCTTCGTACGCTGCGACGCGAAGTCCGTCGCGAGTACGAAATCTTCCGCGCACGTGGCCTCGCGCTCGACATGACGCGCGGAAAACCCGCTCCGGAACAGCTCGATCTTGCGAACGATCTGTTGGCGTTGCCGGGCACCCGCGATCACTTCACCGAAGCCGGTGATGACGCTCGCAACTATGGAGGCTTGCAGGGATTGCCCGAGGCGCGAGCCCTGTTCTCAAACATCCTCGGTGCGCCAGTCGATCGCCTCGTCGCGAGCGGTAACTCCAGCCTCGCCGTTATGCAGGATTGTGTCGTCTGGGCCCTCCTGAAAGGCGTTCCGGGCTCGACTGCGCCATGGTCACAGACGCCGGCGCCAAGCTTCATCTGTCCGGTTCCGGGGTATGATCGACATTTCGCGATCTGCGAGGAGTACGGTATCCGCATGCTGCCGGTGCCGATGACTGGGCAGGGACCGGACATGGAAAGCGTGGAGAGGCTGGTCGCCGATCCCGCCGTGAAAGGCATGTGGTGCGTTCCGAAATACTCGAACCCGACCGCAGAGGTGTATTCAGAGGAAACCGTGCAACGGCTTGCTGCGATGCCAACAGGCGCTCCCGACTTCCGGGTGTTCTGGGACAATGCCTACGCCGTCCACCATCTAACGGAATGCCGGCATGAGATCGCGAATATTCTCGACCTCTGCGAGAGGGCGGAAAACCCGGACAGAACCTTCGTATTCGCCTCGACGTCGAAGGTAAAGGTAACGCTCGCCGGCGCCGGCCTCGCCTTTTTTGCTTCCTCGGCTGCCAATGTGCGCTGGTATCTCGGGCGCGCAGCGAAGCGAACGATCGGCCCGGACAAGCTCAACCAACTCAGACACGTGCGTTTCCTGAAAAACGAGGAGGGGCTGCATCGCCATATGGATGCGCATCGCGCTTTGGTCGCTCCGAAGTTTGGTGCCGTCATCGCCGCTTTGGAGTCGCGCTTGGCCGGAACGGGCGTCGCACAGTGGTCGAGGCCGGAAGGGGGCTACTTCGTTACCGTGAACGTAATGGATGGCACAGCCAGGCACGTCGTAGAACTTGCTCGAAAAATCGGCCTGGCGCTCACCTCAGCAGGGGCTACCTGGCCCCATGGGCGCGATCCATACGACCGCACGTTGCGCCTCGCCCCAACATTTCCACCTTTGAAGGATGTCCGCGACGCATCCGAAGGGATCGCCATCTGCATCCTGATGGCAGCCGTTGAGAAACACTGTGCTGCCAGGGAGGAACGAACGGATACCCCGTTCGTCCTGAAACCCACGACAGACGCCAGCGACCCAAAGCCGACATCCGCGGTTTGAGGCAGTCAACACGCCCCACTACCCGTGAGACGGTGCACTAGGACTGGCGTAGCGTCAAAAGTGTAGGGCACTTGGTCTTCGCGCTAAGTCAATAGTTGGTTGAGGCCAACGGTCTCTTCGAGCCGAGGCTCGATGGTTGTTATATGCGAGGAGACAGTCTCAAGCCGTGGGCGTCGGACTTTTCGGTACTCTACCGGCATTGACTGCGCTTCGGTATTTTTCGATTTCGCTTTTGTACTTCTCTTCGCCCTTTTTGTAAGCCTCGCTCGATATCAGATGCTTCTGATACATTTCCTCCAATCGTGCTCGTTTACGCTCGGCCCTTTCTCGTTTTCTCTCCAGGCTTTTTCTTTCGGCCTCCTTTGGTTGCCTCCGAAGGTTTTTGCGCTCAATATCCGGTTGCTGTCTCTTGAGGAATTCGCTATCCATCGTAAACGTATTGCCCCCCATCGCAGGAGTCGGAGCCGGAGTTACGGCAGGCGCGGGCGCTTGACTAATGGCGGAATTATTTTCTGCAACCGCTTGATTATCAGCCTCGCTCGCGTCCTGACCAACCGGGCTCGGCGTCACAATCACTTTGTCGCTGTCGCCGGCAGGTGCGACTTGAGAATCCTTTTTCACGGGCGCCCTCGAACCATCCACTGGAGCCTGGGAAGACGTCATGGTAGTCCGCGTGGAACCGTTGGACGCAATCAGATAGATTGCGCCGGCTCCGAGGAGGCCAACCCAGGCGCTCGGAGCTATTTTCTTTACTAAGACCTTCGCTGAGTTCGAGATCAAATGCATACACTTCGCCGGGCTTTGATTCGTTTTTATTCACTGCAAACCACGAAGCTCGTTCATGGATGTTCGGCTAGCATATACTACAGGTTGTGTAGATCAATAAAGAATAACACAATAAGCAGCCACCAACCGAATTGCGCTAAGTTAAGGAGGTTAGTTTATGCCGAATGGCGAGAGAAAATGAGTCCACATTGAGAATGGATCCAAAGTCCGCCCCGGAAGGGGTATCGTTTCGTTCGTTGCTGATCGCGATTTAGACAATGCAGGCCCACGTGCCTCCGATGGCTCTTAAAGACAGTGACACAGCCTGGGCTTTTGTCTTCCTGGCCCTTTGGGCCCTGGGCAGCGGCAGTCCTCCAATAAAGCCTTCGCGGGGCTGAGTCTGCAGTTGCCTTGTACGGGCCTCGGACAGGAGCATTGCAGTACGGCGTTTTCGAGTTCAAGAAACCCGGACCGCGCCTCTTCACCGAACAAACTCCAGTTTCAACGAGATCATTTGAAACGGGCGAAAGGAGAGCTTAATCCGGCGCTCGTCCTCGACCGCCAGTGGTTGGTCGTCCCTCTCCAAAAGATTGACAAGCGACGCGTTTCGCAGATTTATTGCCGTTTCAATCGTCGTATTCGCCCGATTTCCGTGAGGCTCATATAGCCGCATGATGAAATCATTTGAATCCTCGGCCTTTTTCAGAGCTGCCAGCTCCACCGGGTCTCCGTGAAGCCGCAGCAAGGAGGACCGAACTGTAGCGTCGCCCACCGCTGCAAACCTCAGTGGAGAATGCAAGCGCCGGGCAGCCTGGACCGTGCCATGGCGCCACGTGCCCGGGTGCGGATAGATCGCGTAAACAAACTCATGGTCGCCCTCGTCAGCATAAGGATCTGGATAAATGGGGGAACGCAGCAGGCTGATCCCTACCACGTTACCCTTAACGTTATAACCGTACTTCCCGATGTTGAGCAGGCTCACTCCGTAGTTCGGCTCACTGACGTCGGCCCAACGATGCATCGGCATTTCGAAGCGAGCTTCGTCCCAGGGAGTATTTCGATGGCAGGGTCGGGCAACCGCGCCAAAGGCGGTTTCGGCCCACGTCTCATGGGTCCTTATCTCGAGCGGAAAAAGCGCCCGGAGGAATTGTCGGCGTCCATGCCATCGAACTCGGGTACAAATCTCCACTATCCTCGAACCTCGGCTCAGACGGTAATCCTGGAGGATCTCAATGTGCTCGTGCTGCCGTCGGACTCGGATAGCGGCCCGCAACGGACCGGTTTCGACACACTCCGGTGCCGTATCGCAGCAGAGCTCGAGGCCCTCATCGCCATAAGAGGCATCAATATCCCAGGCGTCGAACTGCCGCGGAATATCCGTGAACAACCAGAGCTGGTTGCCACGGTCAGCCAGAATTTCGCGACCATATTCTTTGTCGAAAAGCGACGCCAGTGTGCCGTCTCCGTTTACCTGCAGCCGAAGGCTCTCGGTTTCCAACTCCGCCGGATGCGCTTGAATACAGGAATGAATCGCCCCGGGTTCTCCGGGAACCGAACGGATAGGCAGCGCACCCAATCCCGGAACCAGGACCTCTTCGACGCAGATCAAGAGGCGTCCGTCACTGAGTCGCTGGGTTGCCACTTCCTTTTCGCCGGCGGCGATCACTCTCAAAGGTCCGTAAGCTTCGGCCGTCATCTCGGCCACCAAGGGTCGGTCATCAACCTGTAGATTCCAGATCAGGGCTTCGAAACCCGTTGAGTGTTCCGGTTTTCGATTTCCTTCGCCGGAAAGGAGTGCCGCGTCGCGAATGTCCGAGCATTCCCCCAGAGCCGCCGCCAATTGGCGTTGAGCCGTCTCATAGACGGTATGGATGCTCGAGCCTGGCAGTATATCGTGAAATTCATTAAGCAGAAGGATTTGCCAAAGCCGACGAAATGCCTCTTCCGGGTAAGGCGTTTGTCGTCCGAGCGTGGCCAACGTCGCAGCCGTTTCCGCTTCCACGAGAGCATGCTCCAGTTGGCGGTGCAAAAGCTTGATCCTCCCTTGAGTCGTGAACGTAGCACGGTGGTATTCCAGGTATTTCTCGCCGACCCAGACCGGCAACGATCGGGTTGCAATCTTCTCGTAGAACTCGGCGATGGGACCCATCTGGAGATTCGGAAGTCCCGGAAAATCACGAAACCGACGAAAACGTTCCAGCATTTCCGCGGTGGGTCCGCCACCTCCGTCCCCATAACCGAATGCGAGCAACGTGCAATCATGAAAAAATTTGCCTCGGAACCGCTGCCAGGTCTCGCCGACTTCGCAAGCTGTCAAGCGAGCGTTGTACCCATTCTCAGCGTTGGTGAAACTGTGCGCCAGGACACGGCTGCCATCGATGCCTTCCCACCAGTAGAGGTCGTAGGGGAACGGGTTCCGTTCGTTCCAAGTAAGTTTGTGGGTAAAAAAAAATGGAATGCCGGCTGAAAGCAGCAGTTGCGGCAGGTTGCCGTTGAACCCAAAAGAGTCCGGCAGCCACGCCACCTTGGTATCCTGCTCGAATCTGCTCTGGAAATATCTTTGGCCAAACAACAGTTGGCGAACCCAGGACTCACCGGCTGGCAAATTACCGTCGGGCTCAACCCACATACCTCCGACAACCTCCCATCGGCCCTCCCGAACGAGAGCCTGTATCTTCTCGAAAAGCGCGGGATCGTCTTGCTCCATCCAACTATAAACTTGCGCACTCGACTGATTGAAATGCAGCTCCGGGTAACTCGCCATAAGTCCGACCACAGAGTGAAACGTCCGCCGGGCTTTTCGCCTCGTTTCTTCCAGGGGCCAAAGCCAAGCCAGGTCAAGGTGCGCGTGGCCGGTCAGCCAGACATTGCCTTCGGCCGGGAAACGGGCTCCTACCGCAGCCAGCTCCGCTGCAAATCCGGCCCTTACCTCGCGTAACCGCAAGCGTTGTTGCGTCGTCAACGAACCGGAGGGCAAACGGAACTTCCACCTTTCCCAGAGCGATCCGAGGCGCTCTTCGTTGCCATAGAAATCGTCGGCCGACCGATCGTCCGACGAGGCCGCGATCCGTGAAAGATATTCTTCGGTGTCGCCCCGAGGAAAAATTGTTCGCTTGAAAGCCTGATTGATGGCCACGACCAGGCGTTCGGCGATAGCTCTGCGGCCCGTGCGGGCGTGATAACCGGCCGCGTCCAGTGCAGAAGCAAGATCTTCGTGAAGCGCACGGACGTCGTCCTCCGGAACCAGTATGCATGCCAAGTCGAACCGAGGTTCAACAACAGGTGTACCGAACAATCCGTGAGGCACGACTTGCGCCTCGAACTGAAGTTTCTCTCCGCCGTTCGCCCGGATCAAAACCGGGTACTCTACATGGAGCGGATTCAACCCGCCGATCGATCGACCGTCCACGAAAAGGAGCGCCTCGCCGCCTAGCCGAAATCGGCCATGAACGGGAAACCCGGCCCACTCCTGAGGGATCGAAACATCAAATCGGATCTCGACCGGTGCTCCAAGCGAAGGCCAGGGCTCGCCAGATCGAAGCTTGGACCAGTGGGCGCCGGGGCTCGCGCGAAACTCTGCTTCGGCAATCAACCGGCGGTCCCGGTCACACCAAGCACTAAGCTCGAGCAAACGGATTGAGAGCCGCCTTATCGACTGTTCAAGCAAATCGCGAGCTATCTCCACGTCTATGAACCTTGACCGCTTAATTGCGCGGGGTTTGTATTGTCAATGTCTTGCCGGCCAAGGCTTGATGCCCACCCCCCCGGCTTGCTGATCTTGTCGGTAATTTAACAAGCTACCCCCCTCTAAATGAAAACCAAATTTGGAAAGTTCGTACAGCCAGAAACCGGAAGAAGCGCTCAAAACGGTTGTCGACGCCGTGCAGCCGCAGATGGATCGATTTTGCAAATGAGAAGCTGAAACAGGCACAACGGCTGGAATGTTGCATAGGCCTGTCTCCGCTCCCAATCGTGCTCGCGGTCGTTATCGTTCTCGTCTTGGTTGCTGGTTGACGGCAGGTGAACAAAAGAACCAAGCACGGTGAGTTTGCTCACGCGCAAAAGACTTCGAGAACCCCTAACGACGACGAGCACGATTGAGGGAGTTAGAAACCTGCCAGATTTGTGGTTTCGAGAACAGAACCGGAAGGACCAGTCGCTATGAAACGGAATCGGCCAAGACGTATGCGCAAAGATCTTCGGAGCTTACTGTTAGGCCTGTTGTTCATCAGTCCGTGGATCGTCGGGTTTTTTTTGTTTCTGGTCTACCCGGTGCTAGCCAATTTTTACCTGGGTATGATGCAATACTCGGGCTTTGGTGAACCGCAATGGATCGGGCTCCAAAATTACGGGGAACTAATTCGCGACCCGCTCTTCTGGAGTTCGCTCTATAACACATTTTACTATGTAATTCTTGCGGTCCATTAGGTGTCTTCGTAGCGATCGTCTTAGCTTTGGCGATGAACCAAAAGGTCCGTGAGGTAACCGTGTATCGAACGCTGCTCTACCTGCCGAGCATTGCTCCGGTCTTTGCGTTGTCCATGATGCTGATCTGGCTGCTGAACCCGCGATACGGCTTGTTCAACTACCTTCTCGGTTTGTTGCATCTCCCTGCCATTAACTGGCTCGGCGACACCCACTGGTCAAAACTTGCGATTGTCCTTGTCGCCCAGTTCGGAGCAGGGCAAATCGCATTGATCTTTCTGGCCGCCTTACGAACGATTCCGTCGCCTGTTGCGGCAGTTTATGCTGCAAATCCCTATGGATTTGTCGGAAGCAGCGAGGATCGACGGGGCGAACGAATGGCAAATCATGTGCCGCATTATTCTTCCTTTGACGCGCCCGGCGCTCGTCGCTCGTCGTTGTCGCTCTGTGCCGGTGTCAACGCGTGGAACGATTTTCTTGGTCCCCTGATCTATTTGCAGAGTGACAAGATGTACACCTTGTCGCTCGGCCTGCAGTTCTTCAAGACCATGCATGGAATTCAGTTCAACCTGCTGATGGCGGCTTCTTGTCTGGTCGTATTGCCGGTGGTAATGGTGTTCCTCTTTTTCCAGCGCTTCTTCATCGAAGGAATCACGCTGAGCAGTGGAAGGTAGAACCATCGGAAACATAGCGTTAGGCTATGCACAGAGCCGCCTTCCCCTCTCGAGGCGAAAATTTGGAAACAGCGTCTGGAGGCGGCTATTAACTCTAGCCAAAATGAGTCGCAAATCGTATAAATGCTAAGACTGACGGCCCTTCTATACTCTCATGAGGGTCATTCTGTCCGATTCATTTCTGCAGATTGGGGGTTGAAGGCTGGAGTGCTCCTCGACCAGATTTTCGAGTCTGTTCGGACCGAGAACGAGTTGACATAAAATAGTGATTTAAAGGATATTAACGCTGCTTTTTGCTAAGCATGGGTACCGAGGCCGTCCATTCCAGAAAAGTTATACAATGCTATTTCCAACCGTTCTCACCGACTATCTCTTTCCGCCGACGATGGCTATGGATCCCGATTGAAATAAATATGGGTGGGCGGCAACGCCTGACATCAAGGAGGAACAATGAAACAAGACCTGACCAGCTTACTACGAGCTGTACCCTTTGTGTCCTTCACCGTGAAGACGCATGACGGGAAGATGTACACTGTTGATGCGGTTGGTCGGATGTGCGTCGGTAACGATATCTGCGCCTACGTCGATGCAGCGGGTTGCGTGTTGGCGATTCCATTTCACACCATCGAGCAAGTGATCGTCTTCGATTTCGAACACCCAGATTAAGGGTGGCGATGAACGGGACAGGACACTAGAGCTAGGTTCCTGGAACGTGCATAGCGATTGGCGGCTGAGGAGCGAATCTGGTTGTGCATCACGAGTCTCTTGATCTTGATCATGATCGCGACAGCGTTGCGAGTCGTCCGGCGAGGGGGCTAACTCCTCTTCGTTAAGCGTCAAGAATGCTCACTGACGGAGATGCGTTTCCCCCTTAGAAAACGTGTCCAGCCGTGCGTTTTGGCGGGAACAGCGGCTCGCCTTGTCACGTCGAGCCAGTCGAAATTCAGGATCACGATGAAGCTGGAGGTCGGTAGAGTAAAAATGAGCGGACCGGCCGGGGCTCCATTTTCTTGATGTTTATTGTTCATACTTTCCTCCGAACTCATTCAGGCTGGGAGCAACTCTCCAGTGTGTGCTATCGGCGTCTCCTGTTTTGATTCGACCAGGAGAGCTAAACCGCTTGAAAGCCTCTCTTCGAGGTCTTCGGCAAAGTTGATCGAAAGCCGACGAGCCAGAAGCAGGCTCGTCAGGAATAGCACCGCCGCTCCAAGCAAAGTGTAACCTGCTCCGGCGACGGCGGCTGCCGAACCCCAGATCACGCCCCCAAGGGCCATCGCCCCCTGCGAGATCATGATCACCGTGGCGTTCATGCGGCCTCGCGCCCAGCTTGGCATCGCCCGCTGCGCCGCTACCCAGAGCTCGGAAGCCGACATCGTCCAGCCAACCCCGGCCAGCGCCGCGACAACAAAGAATACCTCCGTCTGGCGAACCAGTGCCATTAACACGTAAACCAAGACCAGCAGCAAATTCGCCGAGAGGGTAAGGGAATCGGGCGACAAGCGAGCCCTCAGCCAGGGAATGATGAACGCCGCGCCGACAACCGATCCAGCTCCCATGCTGGTGAACAACAGACCCAGATTGGATGAACTGAGGTGTAACACTTTCAAGCCCACCACCGGCATCAATGCCGGAATCACTGAGATGAACAGAGCAAACAGGAAATTTCGAGCCAACACGACCTGAAAACCCGGGGCGCTACACACGTAGCGGTGGATCGTCCCGAAAGATTCGAAGAAGCTTTCCGACTGAACCTTTGCCGGCAGAGTCGGTTGTTTCCATTGCCGGGTCGCCAGCACCACCAAGAGGAAGCAGGCGGCATTTAGAGCAAAGACAAAATTCGCTCCAGTCAAGGGGACCAACAACCCACCCAACGCTGGACCGATAATTCCCGAGATATTGAATTGCAAACCACTCAAGGTCGCTGCAGAGGGCAACTCCGCGTCTGAAACCACTTCAGGCACGATCGACGTCCAGGCCGGCGCGTTAATAGCAAATCCTACTCCGATGAAAAATACGCAACCCAGAATGAGGCAAGGATTGAGAAGATGCATCCAGCCAAGCACCGCTAAAGCCAGGGCTGTGGCGGCCAAGCAAACATTGATCGTGCAAACCAGCTTCTGACGATCAACCTTATCGGCGAGGGCACCGGCGGGCAGCGTGAACAGAAAGAAAGGCAGCGACGCCACTGTTGACATCAACGATAGCAACAAGGGCGATCCGGTAAAAATATTCATCGTCCAGGTCGCTGCGCTATCATGGGCGGCCACACAGGTTCCAGAAATTACCGCGGCAATCCAGAGTTTTCTGAATGCCGGGTTTCGCAGTGCCGCCCAAGTGGAGTTCGTAGTCATGATCGGAAATCAAGGTTTTCATTCCCTTACAAAGGCAGCCCGGTTGCAAAGTTTCAGAATTTTTGTTCCTTATCGTGCTTTCACTCGCATTTTCTTGCCGAGCGGGACCGCACCGCAAGCTGGTCCAGCTGATCGAACCGGACCCAGACAACGGCCGAAGGCCGGATCCCAAAAAAAAGGGACAGGTCACGGGACACACGAAAACAAGGGACAGGTCAAATATTTGGATCGAAATCCAACAACTCTGAACGGGGGCCCGAACTCAGCCTCAGGCTCTTCGCGACGCGGCGATCAAGCTAGTGCGCCGTCTCAAGGAGCGCTCGGATCCTGGCGATGAACTCCGGGAAAGCCACAGATGGATCCGCAAGGTCCGGGTGCCAGACCTTCTCCCACTCGAAGGTCAGCCAACCGTCGAACCCTGCAGCCTTAAGGAGCCGCAGAGCGTCTTTCAGCGGGATTTCGCCGTCACCAATCTGGACGTACCGGTATCCCAGTCGTTCCTCGAAGTCGGTAACAGAGTCCTTGAGATCCACGCAACGAACCCAGGGACCAAGATTCTCCCAGGCTTGCGCAACGGATTCACCCGCAATGCGAACCGGGTGATGCACATCCCAGAGGATGCCGACGTTCGGGTGGTCAGCCGCTTCGACCGCCCGGCGCAAGCGCGAGGTAAGGACCCAATCGTCGTGACTCTCGATGAGAACGTATACGCCGCGTTGCGCAGCATAGTCTCCCAGTCGACGCAAGCGGTCTCCGGCCCTTTGAACCGCCACTGCGTAGGAGATCCCGACTGGCATCTGCCCGCCAAAAACCCGGATATACGGGCACTCCAGATCAGAGGCGACATCGATATGGCTCCGGCCAAGCTGGAGGCTCGCCTCAAGCTTGGCGGCGTCATCGATCATCATCGCTGCAGACGTCAGAATCATGCTCGTCGCGAGCCCCGCCTGCTCCAATCGGCGTCGCGTGTTTGCACGCGCTGAGGGAGAGAATTCGACTACCTCCGTGAGATCCAACTCGCCGCCCAGACCGCGAAAGGCCACTCCATCGTAGCCATATTGACTGGCTCTGAGCACGATCTCGTCGAAGGACCAGTTCGGGCACCCGAGCGTACTGAAGCTAAGCTTCATGCTTCTTTTTTCGCAGCGCCAAAGCCTCACCAGCGCTTTGGTTTCTAAGATTTTCAGGCTTCATACCGCAAAATTATTGAAATGCTCTGGCTTTACTTTGTGTTGGGCGACTGCTCGACCCACTTCTTGCATCTCATCGATAAAATCCACCGAATCCATCTGCTGAACGTGAGCTGGCTCGACCTCCGTTAATCCGAGGCTGTCGAGACCTTCGCGGGAAAGCTCCGTATTATAGCGAACGAACGTAAAGAGCTTCTTGGCAGTCGAGATACCCTCGCCAATCATATCGACGACCTCGCGATCGATCGGATCACCGACGAGGCATTTCCCAAATGTGCGACAGAGAAAATCCTGCTCGGCCAGGGCAGATCCCATCAGAGCGCCAGGGATTGAGCCCGCATTGTAGAGAAGGTTCATTTCCTCTGGACTAAGGTTCGCTTTTGCGCCGGTGCTCGTGCCCGTGCCAACCGAGACCAGGAACATTTCATTTTCGCCGGTCGGCCAGCAAAGGTTATAGGGGTCCGTTGTGGCCATCAGAAAAAGCTCGAAGGCGGGATTGTTGTACATCGTCACGCCTCCGTCGACAAAAATGAAGTCGCGCCCCCCTACCTGGATGACCTCAGGTGGGAAATAGGTCGGCGCGGCAGTGCTCGCACGAACGAGTTGCCAAAGCGGGAGATCGAGATTGCAGTCCGGCCGCTTTCGGTCGTTATATTTTGCCGCCGGATTGTTCGAGAGAGGCCACGGTGAGTCCGTAGTCGCGTTACGGAAGACCATCATCAAGAGCGTCCGCAGATTTTCGGATCCGAAGGTGGTTTTCTCCCCGATGATATCGCGTAGCATGTCGGCCAGGCAGTCATCCTTGAACTTGGTCCGAAAACGCTCCCAAAGCCGTGCCTTATGAAACATCTGGCGGCCGCTCCTAATGTAAAACTCGCGTATCTTCTCCACGCTGTATCCGAGTGCCACTAACGTGGCAATGATCGCGCCGGTACTGGTACCCGCCACGTAGTCAAAGTAGTCGGAGAGAACGAGATCCGGGCGCCCACTGGTCGTACGAAGGTCGGCTTCGATCTTGGCAAGAATTTCGATGCTTATGATCCCACGGATACCCCCGCCATCGCAGGCCAGCAGTTTTCGGGGACCGGCTTTTTTAAGTTTGTCGTGATAGCTCACAGATCTGAATTGATAATTTTGGCTTTGTTGGAGGGTATAGGCACCACCTGGACGAGCAGCTGCTTTTCTGTCAGAAAACAGAACGAAAGGAACTGCATTAGCAATACCCTACCCGAAGGTGTAAAAATCACCGCTCAAGACCTTCTGTCCATCTGCTCAATTTTGCACTCCGAGGCAAGCTCGTCGCCGAAGCGGAGGGATTGCCACTCTACTTCGATCCTCAAGACAGAAAGACCTATCGTCCGTCAGTCCTCTATCCCAAGAATAGAAGCGGGGAAATGATTTGCCAATTTCTGGAAAAGGTCTTTTCCGTCCGCACCGAGTTTTGGAATCGGGGATTGGAAAAAGACGCGATCCGGTACGTACTCGAAGACAAGGATAGATCGTGCCTGGATGGAATCCTTCAAAGATATTATTCCGCCATCCACACGCTCGATCCCAATGACCAGGGAACTCTCCCAGAACCGATGCCGGACTACGACTGCCTCAGGCAAATCTATTCTAGTCTGCTTAAGGTCAACAAAGAGTACTACCAGCTCGTGCACCGTTACTTGGGTCGTGAATTAGAAAAGCTGTCGGAATCAGTTTCGTGAAGCCGACCCGATTTCAAAGCTTCAGGAATTTTGTTCCTAAACATGCGTCGACTCATTACTGTTGGTGAAACACCGGAGCTCTGTGGAACGCGAAAATAGTCCATTCGTGGAGGGCAAGGCGAGCTTTCATACCACGCGCTGGACGATCGTCATGAAGGCGGCCCAGAGTCAGGCGTTAGGGGGGCAGTCTGCTTTAGCCGAGTTGTGCCGGCTATACTGGTATCCCCTCTACATCTTCGCTCGGCGCCGCGGGCATTCGCCCGATGACGCCAAGGACTTGACCCAAGGTTTTTTCCTCCACGTGGTCGAACACCGAGCGTTTACGGGCGTTGACCGGCTCAAAGGTAAATTCCGGTCATTTTTGCTTGCCTCATTCCAGAACCATCTCTCGGATGCACTCGACCGTGCCCATCGCCTCAAAAGAGGAGGAGGCAAGGAATTTGTACATCTGGATGCAGAAGAGGCCGAAGAACGCTATCGACTTGAGCCGGTCGAGTTTTTGACACCAGAAAAAATCTTCGATGCCCGTTGGGCGATGACGGTCCTGGGAGAAGCGCTGAAACAACTCCGCCAGGAGTATGCCACCGCGGGAAAAACTTCCACCTTCGACACCCTAAAAGCTTTCCTGGATCCAAGCAACAGCCTAGCTCCACCCTCTTACGACGAGGTGGCCAATCGGCTTCAGGTCACCATCGGCGCGGTCAAAACACTTATCCATCGGCTGCGAAAGAGGTACACCGCCCTATTGCGAGAGGAGGTCGGCCGCACGGTGTCAGATCCGGCAGAGATCGATGAGGAAATCCATGCGCTTTGCGAAGCTTTGATCGCATCCGAGGGTCGGTTAAGTCCCTGAATACCTTTATCATGTCTCCTGGTTCGTACGAGCCACCAACCAAAACTCTTCCCGATGTCACCTCCTCCTGCTTCGCCAAGGTTGGGCAGTACTTGGCATTCATGTACGCTTACACGCACGGTCTCGGACGGCC
The DNA here is from genome assembly GCA_963782115.1 of uncultured Verrucomicrobiae bacterium. GTDB lineage: Bacteria > Verrucomicrobiota > Verrucomicrobiia > Chthoniobacterales > JAFAMB01 > JAFAMB01. Next base: position 96,922 of record CAWAIK010000016.1, on the reverse strand, counting down.
TCCCGCCGGAGCTGACCTGCAGCGGCACTTCGGCGTCAGCCCGCCCTCAGCTGACCAAATGGTCTTTTTGCAACAAAGCTCTTGCCAAGCTTTTAATACCCTACTTATATCGTAGGGTCACTCCCTTACATCCATCGAAAGGATTTGCAAGATGTCAGCTTTAACCGTGATGCAGAAAATAATTCGCTATTCGTTGGTCGCAACTTATGTTGCGGTTCTCGCGGCGGTCAATACACCTCATGAATTGACGGCCTCGGATGGACGTTATTTGGAATCCGCAATTTCTCCGATCGGCTTCAATGATCCGCTCATAACCCAGGCAGAGGCAAGTTCGAAGGAACCGGGTGCCAAAGCGCCAAAAGTTAACGTCGATCAGAATGGCGTAATTCTTAAAGGCTATGACCCAGTCGCGTATTTCAAACAAAATCGGGCTGTCAAAGGTGACCCGAAATATTCGAGTTCCTACGGAGGAGCGACTTACTATTTCGCCTCTGCCGATGACAAAGCTGCATTCGAGAAATCTCCGGCCAAATATGTCCCGCAGTATGGCGGTTATTGCGCGAACGGATTGACTAAACACAAACTGAATGATGTCGACCCAAATGTTTTCTACATCTACAAAGAGAAGCTTTACCTTTGCAAAAACGCAAAGGCAGGAAAAACCTTCTACTCAAATCCCGACGCCAACATTCAAAAAGCGGACGCTAACTGGCGGATTTATCAACCACCAACCAATCCGGGCTTCCGTCGCACACTCGGAAGCTGACCGAGCGTCACATTCCTCCTCGTGCACCGTCTCGCATATAATGGTGATGGCGTTGCGTTCAAATGGGCCGTCGGCAAGGCGGTCCGAGCCGGACTGGCGGTAGGAGGGCGCATCCCGCACCAGTTTGACGTCTGTAGGTAGCGAGTTGGTTTGCGCGGCGAGTCGTCAAACTGGTGCGGGACGTAACCGACGAGTAACGCGGCCGCCGGCCCGTTTTCAACGCAACCCTCCGGGTCGCGGCCGGTTGGCTGTTTTTCCGCGTTGCTCGCTCGACCCGTATGACTCAGATATGGGCGCTTTACCGCCAGTCCGGCTCGGACCGCCTTGAAAAACAGCCAACTGACCTGCGGCGACATCACCATTATATGCGAGACGTGCACTAGGCGACAAGCTGGGCTCAAAACTGGTTTTCATTGCTGGATTTGTCGGGGTCGCCGCCGCCTCATTGGCCTGTGGAATGGCGCGAAGATAGGAAGGGTTTGGGCGATTTATTGCCCCGGAGGGGCTGCAGGATTCAGATGACATGAGCCGACAACAAACAGCACTCGCTGTAAATTGTCGGCTCTTATGAAAGAAACAATAACGAGTGACGGTATCAGTGGAGAAAGTCTAGTCAACTATGTCAATCAGGTTCTGAAATTGGGGCTTGATGTGCATTATCGGCAGGTCACGGTGGCGATGCAGGAGGATGGGGGACGGATCAAAGCTGCCGGGAAAATGGGTCACGCGGATTTTCTGAACTGGGTCGGCAAGAAGCTGGAAGAAGGTTGGGAAATTTACAGCTGTTACGAAGCCGGAGCCAGCGGTTACTGGTTACACCGGAAGCTAGTGAAGCTGGGGGTCAAAAACTTGGTGGTGGTGCCCAAGGCCATGGGTCAAGGAGGCAAGAAGCAAAAGACGGATAAGCGCGATGCTGGGGAGTTGTGCGATTCACTGGATCGCTATCTCCGAGGCCAGAAGAAAGCCTTAAGTGTGGTCGCGGTGCCGACCGAAGAGCAGGAAGAGAAGCGAGCGCTGATCCGCTATCATCGCCAAATTATGAGCGACCGCGGCCGCTGTGAGGCTCGAGGGAAAGGTATGTTGTGTGCTCAAGGCATCGAAGTGCGTGGCCGCTGGTGGCAGGGCGACACCTGGCTAGAACTCACTAGCGATCCCCGGCTCAAGGACTGGATGAAGGAACAGCTGGTTGGCTGGAGAAACAAAATATTGAGCACCGATGAGGAGCAAAGCGCTTTGCGCAAGCGGATCGCGGCGCTTGCGCCGGCGATCCTGCCCAAAGGAGTCGGGGCCTATAGCGCGGTGGTACTCCATTACGAGCTAAGAGGTTTTGAGCACTTTAAGAATCGGCGCCAAGTTGGCAGCATCACCGGCTTGTGCCTCGGGGTTCATCTCAGTGATGGTCGCGGCAAAGAGGGCTCGATCAACCGCTGCGGGATTGGGATTGTGCGCTGGACCTTGGTGGAGATGGTGTGGCGCCTGATGATCTGGCAGCCGCAGTATCCACCGGTCCGTCGCTTAGCGGCCGGCTTCGTCAAAAGCAAACGAGCCAAAAAACGCTTGGTCGTTCAAGCCGCACGGCGTTTGGCCATCGATTTATGGCGTTTATCCGCCGGGCAAACCACACCTGAAAAACTGGGCTTAGTTAGTTATGCAGTACAATCCACCAGCCAACTAAAGAGAGAGAACGAGGGCCCTCCAGAAGAAGGAAAGCAACTGAATTTGGTACCCTTCCCGCTAGGAATTCCGCAGATGACTTTTTTGGCAGCAACGGCGCGCGTTTGTCCCTGGGCTTGGGTGGTCACAGAACCCCCGCGATTCAGATTAAACCGCTCGTTGCTGTCGCTGATTTGCTCATTGCATAATCACCATGTTTGGAGCCTGCTCCAACGGATAGAAGCTTAAACCGAGCACCAACAGAAGCTCGCGTTCGGACAGCAGACGTTGTGGAAAGCCAAAAGATTGAACCCTGCAGGACAGGCGGGCAAAGACAGAAAAGAAAAAGCCAGTCGAGAAAAACTTAACCAAAGCAACTCCACGTCAGTAGCGCTCCACTCCATTGGTTCAAGCTCACAGCCGGCATAAACGGCATCCTTCCCGCCTCCGGCGGGCTCCTGCCATTTATTCCGTTGCTCGCTTGAGCCAATTACGTTGCGCGCTGGAAGCAGTCACTGACTTTTGGCGTTTGATCATTGCGGCGCTCAGGAGGAGCACCGCAAAGATCAAGCACCAAAAGCCAAAGAGGTGAGCTGTTGTCAGATGTCGGCCAAAATGAAGCAAAAATAAAAAGAAAACAATTTTCGCGGGCTACCGGTGCTTGGCGCAGTTCTGTAGCGATGGCATCGTATTGGGGTTTTACTTTGGCCGCGAGCCGATCAAGGGCCTGAGAGAGCCCACCGGGGCTCAGCCGCAGGCCGAAACAATCGCGCAAAACCGCGCAGGACCTCGGCGAGCTCGGTCGAGCCGTTTTGCGCATGGAAAGCCCTTTGGCCTTGTTGAGATCGGCGGCCAGAGCCAAGGCTCGTGGACCGAGCTGCACACCGGCCGCGCCGATAGCCAGTGACATTTGCAAAGGATGTTCGGAACGGACACTCTGACCGCACCTAACACAGCTGGCCTGGTAAGTGGTTAACCGGGTGATGTGGGGGCGCACGGAGGGAATGTCTTCAATTAGCTGCTCGATCGTATGGGGATCCTTGAACTGGCTACCACCACAGTATGGGCAGGAACAGAGTTGGACTTCCAGGGACTCATCGATAACCTCGGGCTTGTGCCGGCAGGCACCCGGATGTCCACGCTTGCGTCCCGGCCGCTTGGGCGCCACGGCACGTTTTTGTGGCTCGACACGGAAAGGAGCGGCCTGGCGGTGCGCGGCGCGTTGGGCAGCTTCAAGCGCCTCTTCCAACTGGGCGATGCGCTTTGTTTTGACTTCCAGTTCTTGACGCAGCGAAGCGATTTGGGCCCGCAGGAGCTCGAGCTCGGGGGCCATTTCGGCCAAGCGCTCGGCCTGCAAGAGCGCGGCGTGAGCCGGATTCTCGCTGTGCCATTGTCTGAGCATCGCGGCAGCAACCTTCATCCGCAGAGCCGCTCTTTAAAATCCTTGCACAGCGGGTAGAGGTAGATGTCTTTTAATGGGCACCTGCAGCCTATGGTCGCGATCGTGTCGGCTGCGGCCGCAAGTCTGGCCCACTCGCAGCCAATTGGCCGCCTGGTAGCAAACACCGGCAAAACGCTCTCGCTCGACAAAAGTTTCCGCCAGGCACGGCGCGATGGAGTATTTGCGATGCCAGTCTGAACCTAACCGCCGCAGGATAATGCCCAGAATATGGCTGGCCAGATGCGGCACGCGTACATGAGGCAGAATGAGAAAACGGCTGTTATTGATTATGAGCGACAATCGCTCTTGGCGCTGCGGAGCGCTCCAGCCGATGAAGGCATCACGGGCTTTGACTTTCCAGGCTGCCCCGGCAAAGAGCACGCAGGCCAAGTCGCGTCCGTAACAGTCCCGAAGGAGGTAGCGCAGGTTCTGGCCCGCGACGCCCTCGAAGCCCAGGTAATGATGCTGCCCCAGATGACAAATAAAGGCGTTGGCTTGCGCAGTGCTTGGCTGGACAGGGATCACTTCCAGGGGCTGAAGAGCTCCAAGCGGGCACTGGATCAACTCCCCTGCGCCGGCATGCAGAGAAAAGAGTTCGGGCTCGGAGAGCGCCCGCAGAATCTGGCGCCCGCCACCGCGCCGCCGCGGCGGCAACTTGATGAATCCGCGTTCGGCAAGCTTGTTCAAAAGCAACCGGGCCGACATGTCTTTGAGCTGTCCGCTCGCGGGCGCCAGTGGAGCGCTTCGCACAGCGCGATCGAGAGCCGCCGTCGACTCCACTCCGGATGCTCGGCAATCAGCCGCTGGAGCACCTCGAAATCTTCGGCGCCCAGCCAGCGCCCTTGAATTAATCCGGCAACAAACACTCCCAGCTTATTAGCGCGCCGTTTTGCCGGAAGCCAGCGGAAAATTTACGGATCCGCTGATTTTCTTCGTTCCCCCGGCACTAAGACAGGAAAAAAAGCAAAAGTCATTTTTGAACAGAAGATCACAAAGAGTCACTGTCTTTAAGAGCCATCGGAGGCACGTGGGCCTGCGTTGTCTAAATCGCGATCAGCAACGAACGAAACGCTCGTTAATCCCCACTCATCCTCTTGTTCTGAAATCGTAATCTCGTCGTCGTTCTCGACTTCTATGGACGGGGGAAACCCGCCGATTGCCGACAACGTTCAAAGATCGAGGACGAAGGACGACCACGACGACGACGATCAGGAAGCAAGCTTCGATACATAGTCCCCCACCTCGATTCCCTCCCCTCTCTCCCAATCGTTCTCGTCCTTCGTCGTCGTCCTTCGTCCTCGATTTCTTCGGCACGGGTTTGCTTCCTCCCGTCCGGTGTCTTTTCTCCGCGGGAAGACTTTAGCCAGCAACCATCCATGATCGAGGACGATTGGGAGAGGTCCTACACCGGGCTAAACAGATACGGGGTTTCAACCCTGGGAAGCATTCAATTAAGCGGTTCGCCCTGAAGGGGGCGTAAGATTTGCCTGGATCAACCCCATACATATCGCTCGTCAAAACGGATCCCGTGTTTGTCTAGCAGAGCTCGAAACTCATCTTGAAAATTCATTCTGCGATGATGGATTTCCTGCTCGGCGATGTATGAAAAAACCGATTCCCTGGCGGATTGGCTAACAGAAAACGCACCGTAGCCGCTTTGCCAACTGAAACTGTCGTGGCCTTTGCCTTTTAGGATCTTGCTCGAGCTGGTTTTGAGATTCTTGACCAATTCGGCGAGAGAGATCTTTCTGGAGAGACCGCAAAGAATGTGGACATGATCTGCCACTCCTCCGACCTGAAGCGGAGCGCAGTCCAAAGCTCGCAAGGTTCCGGTCAGATAAGCGTGTGCCTGCGATCGGACTTCCGTCGACTGCAAAAATGGACTTCGATTTTTGGTGGAGAAAATAATGTGGACCAAGACCAGGGCAAGGGATTGAGACATGTTATTAACACACAATAAATTTATGTTCCTTTCACTCTATATCTTGCGCCCTTACAGGGCGCGTCGCCACGGGTGGCCCGTTCCCAGGGTTGAAACCTGGGTTGAAACCCTGGTCTGAATCCTCCTATCCCTTCGGGACGAAGAACCATCCCAAACAGCCCTTAACTTCGCGCCATTCACGGCTGACCCCACGACTGATCCCCTAATGAAGAGGCTTATGCCGCGAAGGGGTTGGCTGCTCGTATCAGCCTCTCCGCAGGGAAAAACGAACTGCTCGTCTCGTCTGTCAAGGCCCTGAGCCCGCCTCACCTGCTGTGGACTTTTGCTTCTAACCTCTTCACCATCTTTCGTACGTACGGGACGGTCCTGCGTGATTTCAAAAGTGCAAGACTCCTATCATATGAGCCTGGTTCAATTATATCAATCGCCACCTTGCGAACACCCCACTTAGTCATCTCTTGCCGCGACGGCATGTAGAGATCGATATTATTAGTGCCCACCAGCGCGGGCCCGTAGTCGTCGACCACATAGGTCTTGTTCGTTCGGACGATTTTGAACTTGGTGCCGAGAGGGAACCGCGACCAATCGGCGGCTGCACTATTTAAAACGCCGCTACGGAGATGCGAGCCATTCGCATTCTTGACGGCATGGTGCGAGTGCGTGAAGGCAGTTGCTCGAATTACTCGCTGGCCTTCTGAACTAACTGCCAGATTTGGAGTCATCGCCGCACAAAGAGTCGCGTTTTGAACGCAACAGCCGGCAAACAACAAGAATCCATATCTTATCAGCAGAATACTCTTCATCTTTAAGTCCTCCTTATTTTGCCCGAAAGAGCAATTCGTTACGCATTCCCGAATCGTTTTTCACCGCGTTCGCAGAGAAACGGTGCCGCTTTATTCAAGACCAGGTGGCCTTCTCCGTCGACGTTACACCTTGCTGGTATTTAAAAAATGCGTGACTTGTTTTCTGTACTATGAATTGACGAGATGGGAAGACAGTTTATTCGGTCTGTTTCGAATTATTGCATTGTGCTTAGGCCCCAAAGGGCTGAGGAGTATATGCCAATTACCAAGCGTCCGGACAATATCAGTATGCCGGTCACGAAGCCACTTGCTTTTTTTCAGCAACCAACTACGTCACGGACCAACTGTTGGTTGTGGGAAGCGGATGGATCCGCTTTGATGAATTTTAGCGATCTTCCAATGGCGCGGGATTCAAACCGCAGGCGGTCCTCGTCTGCCGCTGACAAATGAGATTACGATGAAGATCAAGGCGATTACGAGCAGTACATGGGCAATCCAAGCTGCTTCTCCAGCGACACCACTGGCACCGAGCGCTTCGGCTACCAGGGCAATTATCAAAAAGATGATCGCATATCTTAGCATGACTTAATAAAGCGTGAGGCTATCATGGTAGAAGGGGAAACACAATAATTTATTCTGCGAAGTTTTGTCGTCGCCAAGGCGACCCGCTTTCTGGGCCGCGGTTTGGTGCTGGGCACCATCTATTGGTGCTCTGAACGACACGCCATGCGGGCTGGGAGCCTATCCTACCATGGGTAGGCCTCTCAACCTTCATTATCTTCCCGCCATTCAGGCCTGGAATATCCATTTCGGGTTCAACATCCTTTCCCATAATGCAAAAAGGGAAGAATTCATTTACTCCGTTCGCAGCTCCTTACCGCAGTGGTCTTAAAATTCAACATCCGATAGAAATTGCATGTCTCCGCGCGCCTGTTCAAATAGATCCGTTCGTTTAGCCGGCGCGAACGCCTAAGTGCAATGGACCAACTCCACCTGAGCGACAAACAAAAACGTGGGGCGTTAAAGAGGATCCTGGAGGTAGCATTACCAGTAAGTTTGGAGTCGGTCTTCCAAATGTCCTTCAATGTGGTCGACCAAATAATTGTCGGTCTTCTGGGCGCCTCGGCTGTCGCGGCGGTTGGTCTCTCTAACAGTGTAGCAGCAATTGCTATTCTCTTGTGCGCAGCCATCGGGACCGGCAGCGGTGTGCTGATCGCACAAGCATACGGTCGCAAGGACATGGGCGATGTTTCAAGGACAGCGGCGGTAGGCCAGACGCTCGCGAGCGCTTTCGGAGCAATAACCGCGTTGCCGTTGATTATATTCTCTAAACCTCTGCTGATAATGCTTGGTGCTCACGATGACCTTGCGGAACTCGCCGTTGGGTACTTTAGATTTTTTGCAGCCTCTTTGCCGGTAATGATCCTAAGCACTGTGACAAGCGCAGCCTTTCGCTCGCTCAACGATTCAAAGAGCCCGATGGTTATTACGATCGCTTCGGTTATCCTGAACACCGGCTTGGGATTTGCCTTGGTGCTCGGATGTGGACCTATCCCCAGACTCGGCGTGGCGGGCGCTGGGTTGGCAACCTTAATATCGCAGTTTCTCCGTTGCCTGGTACTGGTTGGCACATTTTATCATTCTAAAGAAGGCGTCAGCTGGCACTGGCCGGTCCCGAGTTCAGAAGTGAATTCGACCTCGGCTAAGCTCATCAAGTTAACATTTCCTATTGCGGTATCGGAGGTTCTTTGGGGAGCGAGCAGTTTTATCTACGCACTCGTGTTCATCCGTCTGGGAACAAGCGCGTTGGCAGCGAGTCAAATCGTCATGACGATTGAAAACATCTTTATCGTGGCAGTGTCCGGCTTGGGGCCTGCTGCAGTAGCGGCTGTCGGGCAGAAGCTCGGGACGAGGTCCGTGCAAGCTGCGAAACAACACGCGAACGTCGTTCTGAAACTCGGCCTCGTAGCTTCGATCGTTCTTGGAATTCTTTTTGCCGGGGTCAGCCTTTTCGTATCCATCCTTTATCCCAAAGTCGACGCCGAAGTTCTGCACCTCGCTTTTGGGGGGATCCTCATTGTCGCTTGTTTTCAGCCAGCCAAAGTTTTAAACGGCATTTTTGGAAACGGCCTCTTGGCGACCGGCGGCGACACGAAATACGCTCTGATGGCTAATCTTGCCGGAATCTATGGTATTGGACTGCCTCTTGCGATCTTGGTCGGCTTGTTCACGGGTCTCGCCCTCTACGGCGTCTTCATTGCCAAAGGCGCCGATGAGATCACAAAGCTTATTTGCTTTTTGTGTCGCTACCGAACGCCCGCCTGGTACCAAAAATCTCTCGAGGCACGTGCTCCTGTCGAGTCCAAAAGCACCTAGTGCACCCTCTCGCATATAACGGTGATGGCGTTGCGTGCAAAATGGGCCGTCGGCAAGGCGCATGCGAGACGGTGCACTAGCCTGCCTTCACAAATCGCCAAAGATTTGTGAGGAATGCAGGCTTAGCTGGCTGGTTTTGGCAAATCTCCAAGTGTGCTCTTTCCCTGCTCGATTTTTGTTTCCAACGCGACGCGAAGCTCTTCCGCCTTGGCAGCAGCGGCAGCTTTCGCCTCTTTTTCAGCTTTATCGTCTTCCGGGGATTTGCCTCGAGCCTGTTCATCGGCGGATCTCACATCGTCCATTGCACATCTCCTAACCACGTCTTTGATTTGTCCGAGGGTCATGGACTTTCTCACATCGTTCGGCCTCTGTCGCCGGTTCCTCGTCTAATTGGCTTTTCGTGACATCCAGTTCTCTCAATGGACTTTTGGAGGCTCTTCGGCCTGATCTTCTGGTCTTTCCGTTTGGACCGCAAGAATTTGACCGCTGGTAGCGTCGACGCGAATCTCTTTGGCGTTTTTCGATCCCGGCTTCGCGATGTACACAGACCAGAAGCGCTGTCCTCGTGCTGTCTCCAGTTCCGCGCTACGGATTTTGCCGCCTCGCATTTTGGTTAAAGCGATGTGCTCGGCTCTAGCTTTCGTAATCTTACTGGAGTGTTTTGCTTCATTTTTGTCGCTTGCTACGCCCGACGACACCCCAATTGCAGATAAAGCAACGATCAGAATCGTTGAACGAAGAAATTCTTTAGGCTTCACGATACAAGTTCGGCTTAGCCGCGCAGATCGGATCCCAGGCCGCTTTGCTAAACAGGCTCCCCTCCTCGATTGTCAGGCGATCGGCTCCAGGGCAGGCCATTCTTCGTATGCCTTCAAAAACCGGTCCGTTCTCTAACTCGGGGCTGGTTAGAAGCTGACGAGTCTGGCACGCGTGGTCCGCCCAACAACACAGCGGTTTAGGACGAAATCGCACCCAAAAAAAGAGCTGCCGAGAATAACGTCGCTTCACTCAGAAGGCCATTCGTCACAAAACCTCCTTTTGGATCTGTCGTAGATTGCCGAAATCGCCGTGAGGCCAGGCCGTCGATTTTTGAATCGTTGACGAAAGAGAAAATAAAGTACGATATGCCTGGATTGAAGGCCTGAACGACGATGGGCGAAGCTCGAGTTTTTGCTTCCCGCGGTGAGACGAAATCAGATGGTTGAGCAACTCCACGGCGGCGACCGAACCGGCGAAATGATCCTTTAGGTAGTTCGTAAGATGCTTTTCATTCATAAAAGTAGGTTCGCTTTTCCGAGCTTCGCATGATCGGTTTGTTGTGCGGCATTTAGCGGACAAAGATTTGCGGGCGGCGAGAGCAGCAAAGGTTTTCAAAGATCCATCCAACGGCCGTGAGTCTCTTCGACCGGAGACTTAAATGAAATTTCTCGTGTGCTCGTCCGATCTTTTGACTAACCTCCTGACCGATTCCCTAAGATTTTTACCGCCAAATTATGGCTATATTAGACTTTGTTCTCGGTCGCCCTTTGGCCTCGGAAGAGGATAAGGAAGAACGGGTTGGACCGTTGCCTGGTGTTTCAGTGTTCGGGCTTGACGCACTAAGTTCCGCCGCGTACGGCCCCGAAGCAGCTTTGACCGTTCTCATCCCGCTCGGCGTCGCTGGAGTCGGGTTCGGTCTTCCGATCACTGTGGCGGTATCCGCCATTCTAACAATCGTCTATTTTAGCTATCGCCAAACGATCGCCGGGTACCCGGAGGGCGCGGGATCTTATACTGTTGCGAAAGAAAACCTCGGCACCTACGCAGGGCTTTTCGCCGCTGCGGCGTTGATGATCGACTACACGTTGAACGTAGCGGTCGGCATCTCGGCGGGGATCGGGGCGCTCACCTCCGCCGTACCGATTTTGCAGCCTTACACGTTACTTCTCTGCCTTGCCGTACTACTGCTGCTCACCTTCTTTAACCTTCGAGGTTTACGCGAATCCGGCTTGGCCTTTATGCCGCCGACCTACTTGTTTATCGCCTGCCTCGTTCTTGTGCTGGTCATCGGGATCGCCAAGGCGCTCGTTTCCGGCGGACATCCGCAATCTGTAGACCCCCTGCCGGCCCCGTCGAACGCACATCAGCAAATCACCTTATGGCTCTTCCTTAAAGCTTTTGCGGCGGGATGCACTGCCATGACCGGTGTCGAGGCGGTGAGCAACGGGGTCCAAGCCTTTAAGGAGCCAGTGGTTGACTCGGCACGCCGAACACTTACGCTCATCGTCGCGATTCTCATTCTCCTTTTGCTGGGCATCGCGTATTTGGTTTCGGCCTACCGAATAACGGCGACCGATCCTGGTTCGCCAGGTTATCAAAGCATCCTGTCACTGCTGACCGAGGCGATCGTCGGCAGAGGAATTTTCTACTATGTAACGATCGTGTCAATCCTCCTGGTGCTTTGCCTGTCAGCCAATACTTCGTTTGCCGACTTCCCTCGTGTCTGCCGTACAGTGTCGCAAGATGGATTTCTTCCCTTAATTTTCGCCGTACGCGGCCGGCGGCTCGTGTACACGCAGGGCATTATTGTGCTGACGGTTCTCGCTGGAAGTCTTTTGATTCTCTTTAACGGAGTTACCGATAAGCTCATTCCTCTTTTTGCAATAGGAGCTTTCCTCGCATTCACTTTATCCCAAGCCGGGATGGTGATGCACTGGTCGAGATCAAAAGACCGAAACGCACGCCTCAGCGCCATGGTCAATGGCATAGGTGCAGTCGCCACTGCTATCACGTTTCTAATCGTCATCGTGACGAAGTTCACTGAGGGAGCCTGGCTAGTGGTCATCGTAATGCCGCTATTGTTCATTCTGATGCTCTCGATTCATCGTCATTATTCAAGGATTGCGCTGGAGGTGGCGGTCTCCGGTCCGATACGATTAGAACGGCCGCGTGAAATGATTGCGGTCATTCCGATCGACTACTTGAATATACTGGCCGAAAGGGCACTTCAGGTTGCCTACGGACTATCGCAAAACATCCATGTTTTACACATTCAGGAAGAACAAAGTGTTCGTGATTTCTCCAGCGAATGGCGCCTTGACGTCCAACCATCGATCGACCGAGCAGGGTTAACTGAACCCAATCTGGTGATTCTAAAGTCACCCTATCGCAAAGTGATCACGCCAATTCTAAATTATATCTGGCAACTCGAAGGCAAAAACCCGGACAAAGTGATCGCTGTTCTGGTTCCGCAGCTGATCGAGTCGCGTTGGTACTACAGCTTTTTACATAACCGGCGTGCGGATATTCTCAAAACGGTGCTTTTACTCAAGGGGCGCAATCGTATCCTGATCGTAAACGTTCCGTGGAACCTGGAGAAAGAACTTCCAACCAAGGTTGCTGACCGAAAAGAACTTCGGGATCGGTTCCGTGCCTGAATGCTGGTATCGGACTGCATTTCCATTGGCAGACTACCGAAGCTTTCCAGGCATGTCGCCACGTCGGGAGGTAATCCTCTAGCGAGGCGGGCCTGGAGCTGTGCCTGAAAAAATTCCATATTTAAAAGAGACTCCCTTTCTTTGGTTTCTTCTATTGTCTCTAGCCCTGAACATTGGAGCGGCTTTCTCCGGTTACTATTTCAGATTTCCAGAGCAAAAGGCCGAGCCAGATATCGAGTTGTCCGCAATTGACGTAAATGACGCGCCCCCGCTTGGAGAACCCAATGCTGCCGAGCCGCCGCCAGCCCCACCTGAGCCTGTTTCACCCCTTCCGCCTACGCCGCCTCCGATTCCCGAACCAACGCCACCGCCGTTAGATCAACTGCCGGAGTTCGAAGTGCCGACACCGACTCCGGCTCCAACACCAACTCCGACTCCGACACCGACACCGACACCGACACCGACGCCGACTCCGGCTCCAACTCCGACGCCGACGCCGACGCCAACGCCGACTCCGACGCCAACGCCGACTCCGACTCCGACTCCGACGCCGACTCCGACTCCGACACCAATTCCGACGCCAACGCCAACGCCGACTCCGATGCCGACGGCGACGGTGATCCCGGAGGCCACATCCACTCCCAAACCGAAAAGGACTCCGACAGCCACGCCGAGCCGAGAGGCGCTAAAGCCGGGCACCAAATCGACCGGCACGGCCCGTTCCAACTCGAACGGTACTCCGCGCTCCGTCAAAGGCAGTCCGACAGGCGCACCAAACGGAACCGGGAATGGCAGCCCACGCGGCAATCTCTTGCTTCGGAGTCCAAGCCCTCCGTATCCTCAGACAGCATTGCTGATGCATATCGCTGGGGACGTTAAAGTGCGGATCACGGTCGAAAACGGTAATATCGTTGATGTTGATGCCTCAGGGCCGCCCATGCTCGCAAGCGCTGCTGCGCGTTGGGTGAAGGCGAATTGGAAATTCAATCCGTCAGCGAATGGGACGTTTACTCTTCCAGTGAGTTTTGTGCTGCATTGACTCCTCTCATCGAGACTTCCAGGTGAAGCTGCCACGCTCGACGGTGAGTTGAATGCGGAGCCCGCAGTGAATGACCCGCTTTTTTGCTAGCTTGCGGTGTATCCGCCATCCACGGGAATTGTTACGCCGTTGATCAACTTCGATGCCGGTGAGGCAAGGAAAATGGCTGCTCCCGCCAGTTCTTCGGGCTCCGCCCATTGGCCGCCGGGAATGCGCGCGACAACCTTTCTGTTGAACTCCGGGTTTTCCCGTCCCGCACGGCTGATTTCCGTCTTGATCCAGCCGGGGGCGATTGCATTGACGCGGATACCGTCTTCGGCAAACGAGATGGCCAATGACTTGGTCAGCGAAACCACCCCGGTTTTGGCTGCGCTGTAAGCCGGCACGTGCGGCGCGCCGAAATAGGAATACATCGAGGCGATGTTGATGATGCAGCCCTTGCTGGCCTTCAGATGAGGGCGAAACGCGTTAGCCAGCCGCAGATTGCCGACCAAATGAATGTCTAGAATGTCCTTGAATACGTCCGGCTTATACTCCTCCCAACGAGCGAGACGCCCGGCGCAGTGAATCACCACGTCGAGTTTTTCGATTCGTGCAGCAAGTGCTTCAACTGCAGCATCGTCGCGCACATCCAGCTGTTCGTATCGAATGCCCGGATCGGTCCCATCCTTCGGGGCTGCAACGTCGGCGACGATGACGTGGGCACCGTGATCGAGAAAGGCCTTCGCGAAGGCACCGCCAATACCACCGGTGCCGCCAGTGATCAAAACGTGTTTTCCTGCTACGCTGAAATCAGGTGTTGTCGCCATATCCGGGCCATTGTCTGTCCATATTCGAGATGTAGGCTTTCGCCGATGGTTCTCTGTGGTCCAGGCCGTACCGCCGTAATCAACGCTTCTTCTTCCATAACGAAAGCAATGTAGCACACCGCAATCGCGCTGGCGCTTCACGAGCGTAACGCTTCCGGCGGTCATGGCAGCCAAAACGTTGGAGAAGCAGTCCGCGTCGGTCCCGATCGAAAGCGTCGACCGCAACCGGAACCCGGAGGAAAGCAGAATGAATCGTTCATCCGACCCGTCGGCGGGATTTAGCGAAGGTATCGAATGCGACAGCGAGGACGATGATGATGCCGATAATAATCTGTTGGATGTAGGCGGAGACGTTCATTAGCACGAGTCCGTTGAGCAGAACCCCGATGAGGATCGTGCCGATTACCGTGCCGAAGATTGTGCCGACGCCGCCAAACAGGCTGGTGCCACCGATGACCACGGAGGCGATAACAGTGAGCTCGTAGCCGGTCCCGGCGACCGCTTCGGCTGAGTTTAGCCGTGCCGCCAGCACGAATGCGCCAAGGCCGGCAAAGAAGCCCATGATCACATACACGCTGGTGGTGATAACGCGGACGTTCAAGCCCGACAGCCGCGCCGCTTCCGGGTTGCCGCCAACGGCATAGACCTGGCGGCCGTAACGCGTATAGCGGAGTACGATATGGGCCAGGACCGCGAAGGCGAGGAAGATGACTACTGGGACGGGAATCTGGCCGAGGATGCGTCCCTGCCCCATCCAGACGAAACCCGGTTCGAAGCCGCTGATCGGGCCACCGGCGGCGAAAAGAAGCGCCGCGCCTCGGAAAGCAGACATGCCGCCAAGCGTGACCACAAACGGGGGCACCTTCAGCCGGGTGATCGCAAAGCCCTGCAGGAACCCTCCGACAAGGCCGACCGCGATTGCGGCGAGGGCAGCGAGATACCAACCGTAGCTTGCCGCCTCCTGGCCTGCTCCGACGGTGAAGCGATTGGAGACACCGCCCTTCGACACCGCCGCTGCGACCAGGCCGGCAAAGGCGACTAGCGAGCCGATCGAAAGGTCGATACCCGCCGTCAGGATGACGAAGGTCATGCCGACCGCGAGCAGGCCGTAGATCGAGACTTGACGGAGGACGTTGAAAAGGTTGAGCGGCGTGAGGAAGCGCGGCTCGCAGAGGGCGAAGCCGGCCATCAGCACGATCAGGAAGATGAGCGGTGCGAAGCGAGCCAGGAAACCGATGATGTCGATCTTGACAGGGGCCTGGGTGTCCGGGTGCGGGTCCTGGGTCATGCTCTCCTTCCCACTTCTAGGCCGCTTTCGCGCCCAGCGTCATCATGGACATCAAAATCTCCTCATTGGCATCTTCGCTCTTGATCTCGCCGGTGACGCGGCCTTCGCGCATCGTAACAATGCGATCGCTGATCGCAAGTACCTCAGGCAGTTCTGAGGAGATGGCTATCACCGCGATGCCTGACCGCGCCAGTTCGAAGAGAAGGTGATGCACCTCGACCTTGGCGCCTATATCGATACCGCGCGTCGGCTCGTCGACGATGAGTACCTTCGGCCCCAGCGCCAGCCAGCGGGCAAGAGTGACTTTCTGTTGATTGCCGCCAGAAAGACTGGCGATCAACTGCTCCGGGCTCGCCATGCGAATGTTGAGCTTCTTGCGGTACTCTTCGACCATGGCACGCTCGGCAACTTCGTCGATGAACACGCCCCAACGCGTGATCAGCATGTGCGACGCCATGCTGAGATTGGCGCGCACGGCCAGCGCCAGGAACAACGCCTGCTGTTTGCGGTCCTCAGGCACCAACCCGATCCCGTGGTGGATGGCATCCTGGGGCGAGCGGATATGGACCTCGCGACCGTCGATAATGACGCGACCGGAATCGAACGGGTCAGCGCCGAACACCGCTCGCGCCATTTCGGAGCGACCGGCGCCGACCAGCCCGGCAACGCCGAGGATTTCACCCCGACGCACTTCCAAGCCGACATCGGCAAGCACGATCGCATTCTGGTCCTGAGCGTTGCCCCGCCGGGTCAGGCCCTCGACGCTGAGCACAACGGCGCCGACGGCCGCCCTTTCGCGGCGGGCAAAAAGCGCATTCACTTGGCGGCCAACTATGAGCCGGATGATGCCATCGATGGTAGCGGCGGCGATCGAGCCGCTTCCGACCAGGCGGCCGTCGCGCAGCACGGTGTAGCGGTCACAGATCTGCATCACCTCTTCGAGGCGATGGGTGACGAAAATGATGCTCAGGCCCTGCGCCTTGAGATCGCGCACGACGCGAAAGAGCTTCTCGACCTCGCTCGACGAGAGTGCGGATGTAGGCTCATCCATGACAATCAGCCGCGACTTCATTGACAGCGCCCGTGCAATCTCGACCAATTGCTGCTCAGCGACGCGCAATTCGCGAACGATGGACATGGGCCGCAATTGGAGGCCGAGACGCGCGGTGATCGCGTGGGTTTGGGCCGCCATTTTCCGCCAGTTCACGAAAACGCCGAGGCCGGGCTCTCGCCCAATAAAGACGTTCTCGGCGATTGTCATGTTCGGCGCCAGGGTGAACTCCTGGTAGATGGTGACAATGCCGCGACGCTGCGCGTCGTGCGGCGAGGCCATCGTCACTTTTTGTCCGCCGAATTCGATAGTGCCACTGTCCGGTCGCTGCGCGCCGGAGAGGATCTTGATGAGAGTCGACTTACCGGCTCCATTCTCGCCGAGCAGTGCGTGGATCTCGCCGGACAGCACTTCCAGACCGGCATTGTCGAGCGCCTGGACACCAGGAAATCGCTTGCCGATCTCGGTCATGCGTAGCAGCGGTTCTGTCATTAATTTCCGGGAGCAGCGGATGGAGGCTGAAGAGTGACGCAGTCTGAACCTATCTGGCTGCGCCACGCATCACGACCAAGTGTCGATTTATCGCATCTACCCGAAGTCTATTTCACCTCATTCAGCCGCTCGGCCTGATTTAGGTTCTCGCTAGTGATCGCAATCGGGGTGAGCAACATCACCTGCTGGTCCGGCTTTTTGCCATCGCGAAGAAACGCTACTAACGCCTGGAGCGCCCCACGTACCTGGCCACCGGGCAACTGCTCGATAGTGGCGGTAAGATTGCCTGCCTTGATCTGGCCAAGTGCCTCGGGTAAAGCGTCAAAACCGATCAACTTCACTTTGCCAAGCAGGTTGCGGGCCTTAAGAGCCTCTAGTGCCCCAAGCGCCATGTCGTCGTTGGCGGCAACGATGACGTCCGGTGGCTTCGCCATTCCCGCGAGGGCCGACTCAGTCATGGCCAGGCCCTTCGAACGATCGAAGCCGGCGGTGTCTTCAAAGACGAATTTGTATTTGTCCTTGGCCTGATCGAGGACGTTGTGCAGTCCCTTGTTGCGGTCGATGGCCGGGCTCGCACCGGACTGGCCTTGAAGGTTCATAACGGTGGCACCATTAGGAAACAGCTTCTCGATAAGCTGGCCTTGCGCTTCACCTCCCTTAACGTTGTCGGCGCCGACATGCGCGAGAATGCCGGGGACCTTGTCAACGCGCCGGTCAACGGTAACGACCGGAATCTTTGCATCGACCGCTTCCTGAATGGCGGCCGCCAGAGCATCTACGTCGTTCGGATCGATCAGCATGCCGTTGACTCCTTTGGTGATCGCTGCCTCGATATCCGCGGTCTCCTTGGGCGAACTCCGCTGGCCATCGGAGACGATAAGATCGATGTCGCCGATCTTGTTTGCTTCGTCTTTAATCTGGTCGGCCATGTGTACGAAAAATGGGAACGCCAGGTCGGGGATTGCCGCCAAAATGGTCAGATGTTTTTCTGCTGCCTGCGCAGGATCCAGCGTGACGAACGCCAGGCTAAGAGCCGCCGCGAGCAGGATTTTGCTTGAGTATTTCATAGAGCTTTTCCTTTCCGATTCCCCGTGTCTGCGGGGATTTGGGGGGTTGAAGGTCGAAACGCGCAGACTCTAATTTACCCGATGCTCCGGGAGAAGGATAAACTGACAAATTTTATATAAAATCTTTCTTTGGTGTCCTGTCCGCGAAGTAACGTCCTCGTGTTCAGATAACCATCGCCAAGGTGCTCTTTCCAATGCCGCTCGACTGCGTCTCAGGCAACTTGATAACTTTCTTTGGGACGGACAACGCGGCCTGATTATATGTAGATTTCCGGCCAACATCTCCGACATTTTAAATCAACGCAAAGGAACCTCACTTGAATGAAACGAAAGAGAGCGACCGATTTTCCTCAGGAGTTACTGGACCTATTTGACCATTACGTTCACGGCGAGATCAGTCGTCGACAATTCCTGGATGGCGCAACGAAGTATGCGGTAGGTGGCCTGACCGCTGTGGCAATTTGGGATAGCCTGAGGCCGAACTACGCTCTGGCGGAACAAGTCCCTCAACACGACGAGCGACTCGAAACGGAATATGCGACTGTGCCTTCGCCTCAGGGCAATGGGAGCATCCGTGGATATTTCGTTCGTCCCGCGAAGCTCCAAGGAAAGATACCTGGCGTCCTCGTCCTGCATGAGAACCGTGGTTTAAATCCTTATATAGAAGACGTGGCACGCCGTTTAGGAACCGCGGATTTCCTGGCCTTTGCGCCTGATGGTCTAACATCGGTCGGGGGATACCCAGGCAATGATGAGAAAGGGGCAGAACTTTTTGGCAAGGTGGACGAGAACAAAATGTTCGAAGACTTTGTCGCCTCAGCCGCTTGGCTGAAATCTCGTCCGGAATGCACGGGCAAAATCGGTGTCGTCGGTTTTTGCTTTGGCGGGACCATGGCCAATAGACTGGCAGTGCGGCTCCCGGATTTGGCGGCTGCGGTTCCATTCTATGGCCGGCAACCGTCTGCCGAAGATGCTGCCAAGATCAAGGCGCCCCTTTTGCTTCACTACGCATCGCTGGATACGCGGATCACCGGGGGATGGCCGGCCTACGAGGAAGCGCTTAAGGCAAATCATGTGACCTACACGGCGTACATTTATGAGGGCGTCAATCATGGTTTCCATAACGACACCACGCCGCGTTATGACGAGCATGCGGCCAAGCTGGCCTGGCAACGTACCCTCGACTTTCTCAATAAGTACCTCAGGGGCTGAAAGACGCTCACCGGGAAGCCTCCGGTGGCCGTAGCAGAAGCTTGTGAGCCGCGGTGCCCGGAAGAAACGGCGTAGGGGTGTTCGTCACCCATGCCTCATGACAATCCCGGTAGTGCGGCGACAGTGGGTTCCCGCTCTCACCGCATACCATGATCAAATACCCTTCTTTTTCCTGGCCCGGAGAGACCGCCATCCGAAGTGAAGAACCGAAGGTGGGTGCCTGAATTCTCGGCATGTCGAACCGGTCGCCGGGCAGTCGATCCACCGGCATGTTAAGCCATGGGCCGAGCTGAGGAATCGCAGCACCCATCGGATGTTGGATGCGCGTCGCATTCTTGTCACCTACCGTGTAGCGGGAGTAACCATCCTTTTGCGCTTTTACTTTCTGAATCACAGAATCCACCGCCGACAGAAACAAGGCGTTCCAATTCTCGTACTTGCGATTGAGCAGATTCACCGGCTGTGAGTCTATCAGGCTCCAAAGTGGGTCCTCGATCTTTAGAAAATCGTAAGAAAAACCGGGGTAGATGTTTTTGACAGCATCAGAGATAGGCTCAAATACTCGGCGGGCAACCTCTTCTCGATATTCCCTGACCAACCGATACGCGATAGACCCCACGTCGGCGCGGCCCGACCAATCCCCCAGCCGCTCCCGGAACTCGATTCTTTCACGATTCGACAGGGCTTCAGGGTTCGACAGGGTTGAGAGCAACTGGTTATGCCACCGTTCGAGAAAGACAGCTCGGTCGTCGAGTTGGATCTTGAGCATGTCCTTTTGAGTGGCCGAGCGCAACGGTCGCAAATCATCGCGAATCTGGCGCGCTCTTGCTCCCCTGTCGTACCCGCCATCGCCGAGTTTGGCGAATTCAGGTCCCCCCACCATTCGATTGTTAGCATTCCAGATAAAATCGATATCGGATCCACAGCGTTCGGGGTATTCGTTTGGAGCCAACCACCCATCCCACCGACATGACCCGTCGGACCAGGAAACGGGCAATCGGCCATCAAAGCCTATCCGATGCGGAATAGGGCCCATAATTGTCCATCCGATCTTTCCTGAGGTATCGGCAACGAAAAAATTCAGGTCCGGGATGCCCGAGATCTTGGCAATGGCTAAAGCCTCTTCAGCTGTTCTCGCTGTTTCAAGTTGCATTCGATTCAAATTGACTGTGCCGTTTTGATCGGTGACCTGATGGAGCGCCTGTAGAGTCCCGTCTGGCAGTCTCCCGATGATTGGTCCCCAAACGGTATTTTGGAATCTAAGTATTTCCGGGTCCCTCCCTCTGATCCGGATCGACTCTGAACAATTTTCGAATGGTCTCCAGCCCTGCGGTGTTCGATAGAGGTTGTGATCGTCATCTTTTGTCTCAACCAGGACGACGTCGTCGGCATCGATCTGGGAAAAGGTTAACCCCCATACGACGTGTCCATTGCTGCCAATGACAACCGGCGGGGTGCCGGGAATGCTAACACCGCAAACGTAGTTCGCGGGTTCAGAGGTCGACAACGACCATGAATAGGCGATTCGGTACCAGATGTTCGGCACCCGCAGATCCAGGTGGGGATCATTCGCTAAGATCGGAAGTCCGCTTTGCGTTCTCGGCCCAGCAACAACCCAGCAGTTACTCCCGATCCCGGATCGAGGTTCGAAAAGATTTCGTCCCAATAAACCCGGCTCGGGTATCTTAACATCCTGCTCCGTCCCCTCGGGTAACTGGTTCCTCGCCGTTCGAAGATCAAAATCATTTTTATTCGGGACGGCTAGTTGGGAGCTGTATTCACTTCCGTCGAGCGGTGTGTCCCAGGAAGAGAACCTGGGAGCGAAAAATTCAAAGGCCTTTTGCGGCAAAACCCTCTTCAGCGCGTCCGTGGCCAGCTCACCGTGTCCCGGCCTGTCTTGCAGGTCCAACGCCATCGCGTAGATGACGAGGATGCAATCCTGCGGCGTCCAGCTCCTGGGTTCAACGCCGAGCAAATAGTACTCAAAAGGCTTTGCCTTGAGCTGGCGTAGCCCCGCGTTCGCTCCATCCGCGTAGGCTTGGAGAAGTTCCTTTTCGTTTTTGTGTAGCGCATTAAATTCGCTATTAGCTCGATCGAGAAAACGGTGAACGCGTGCTTCATGATCGGCTGGAAGAGTCGCCAGCCCGAAGAGTTCGGAGAGCTCTCCGGCAGCGCGTCGACGCAAGGTGTCCATCTGGAAGAAGCGATCCTGTGCGTGAACAAACCCGGTTGCATAAGCGATATCCTTTCGATTTTCGCCGCGAATCGTGGGTATGCCCAGCGAATCACGCTCCACTTCCACCGGACGTTCGAGTCCTGGGGCCTGAAGATTGCCATCCAGAGTAGGCAGGCTTGCCGAAAGCGTGCCCCAGACCAACCCCAGGACAGCAACAATCAAAAAGACCAGCAGAAGCAATACTCCGACGATAATCTTTCTGCGCATGAGATTGTTAGCGCTGCTGGGAACTTTGGTTTCGCCATGATTATCCCTTTTTCTTTACCGAGCTTATATATGCGACACTTCACAGCTTGATATACTTGTCGAGCGACTACTTTGGTCCACCAAACCTCGTGACAGGGCATGCCCATCAATTTCATCCTTATTTCTCGTAAGCAGTGTTGTTTAGCATCTGGCCAATGCGTGCTCACCTTCGACGACGGTCCCGCAGGGAAGGTCACCGATGACCTGCTAGCGATCTTACACCAATTCGGCGTGAAAGCATGCTTCTGTCTGGTTGGCTGCCAAGTCGTAATCCGGCCGGAACAGACTCGCGCGATTGCAACTGCCGGGCATCTCCTGGTAAACCACACGTTTCACCATCGGTTTGCCGATTTGTGGAATTTCGAAAAATTCAGGCTGGATCTGGCCTCGTGCGATCAAGCGATCTGCGACGCGCTGGGTGAAACGTCTCATCCGCTTCATTGGTTTCGTCCGCCGTTCGGCCTCGTTACCGGCGCTGTTCGAGAGATCGCCAGGACGAGACGAATCCTGCCGGTCACGCACTTTGTGATTGATCCCTGGGTCAGGTCCGACCGGGCTAGAAGGCCTGCGAAATGGATCATCGAAGATGCGAAGCGCCGTAAGGGCGGAATCTACGTCCTTCACGATGGACTGATGAGCAGCGAGATTTCGCGCCTAGTCAGGGGCTCACCTCGCCGCTGCTGGATCCCCCGTGTGGTGAATCAAATATTGGCAGAACTGACGGCGGCCGGTTTTCAATTTCCGGACCCCTTGCAGGTCTTTCAGGGCTGAAAGTATATGTATAGCCGACAGCGTTCAGCGTTCAGCGTTCAGCGTTCAGCGTTCAACGTTCAGCGTTCAACGTTCAGCGTTCAACGTTCAACGTTCAACGTTCAACGTTCAGCGTTCAGCGTTCAACGTTCAGCGTTCAGCGTTCAGCGTTCAGCGTTCAGCGTTCAGCGGCGCAGTCAGGACATCGGTAACACTGGTAACTGTTTTAGTTCATGATTTGATTCTGTCATCTGCGAACTGGTATCGGATAACAAATCGGCGCCCAGACTTATCCATAATCGCCCCCGGCCGGTGGGTTGCGAGAATGCCTGGTACAGGTACGCTACGTCGCAGCAGCACGCCGGCCCGGAAAAAGGCGATTGTGGGTAAGTCGCGAGTTGCGGCCACCCGACTCCAGGGGAGCCTCCCGGATATCTTTTAGCCCCACGATGGTTCCAGGTCGTTCATGACGCCTCCTGGGACCGTAGGAAATCGACCTCCTGCGGATCAAGGTGTCCGAGCAGGAGTCGTTCCCCAAGGCCTCCCACCACGCCGACAACCGGCTCAATCCGTGCAAGGCCTGCACGCTGGCAAAGGGTGCCCCATTATCCGATCGGATCGCTTCAGGTAAACCGTGTCGCTCAAAGGCCTCTCGCACCGTCTGGCTGCGCGCATTGTCCACCGCTCGCAGCTCCAGGAGGTAAGCCGGAACGGCTTACTCACTCCCGTTGTAAGTAAGGCGTCTCGCCTTACCTCTTCAGCACGCCCAACCCGGTGGTAAGCCGGGACGGCTTACTTACTCCCGTTGTAAGTTAGCCTTACCTCTTCAGCCCGCTCAACCCGGTGGTAAGCCGGGACGGCTTACTTACTCCCGTTGTAAGTTAGGCGTCTCGCCCTACTTCTTTAGCCCACTTAACCAGCACGTAACGGCTGAACTCATCGCGGACCATCAAGGGTTCACACCGCCCAGCCTCTCCAAAGCGCCACCACCGCCTTGAAGTCCACCGTCCACACCTCATTGGGTGCTTGCCCTCGGCGCCCGCTGCTCAGCCGCCCTCCTTCCAGCGGCCCCTCTCTCACTCGGCGCGGCTGGGTCAAACCCACTTGCTCAAGGACCCTCTTAAAACTGCTCTCGCTTGGCGCCTGCCCGTGTCGCCGATGATACAACGTGCGGATCTTGCGCGGTCCCCAATGTCGATGCACCAGCTTCAGCTTCACCATTTCGCACACTTGCCCTTCGCTCAATTGCTTGGGACTGCTACGCGGCCTCCGCGAATCTTCCTCCATTCCTTCCAGCCCTTGGCGTAAAAACCTTTCTCGCCATTTGTATCCCGTCTTGGCGCTGATCCCATACTCCTGGCACAACGCTCGAAAATTCAGCGTTCCCAGCGCCTTCAGTGCAAACTCTCTTCTTTGATCCATAGGTTCACTCTTTTTCCACGGCATTACCGGCCCTTTTACTCCGGTTCTGCCCTTGAAGTGTTACCTATGTCTTGAACCTATTGTGTTGCCTATGTCCTGAACCTGCACCAACGTTCAACGCTCAGCGTTCAGCGCTCAGCGCTCAGCGTTCAGCGTTCAACGTTCAACGTTCAACGTTCAACGTTCAACGTTCAACGTTCAAAGATCGACGACTATTGGGGGAGGTCCTACACCGCGCTAACCGTTCGTTACGCCAAAAAGTTGGATAAATGAGCCGGGTTTAACCACGGGCCCGGGTGTAGACCACTGGACGGTTTGAGGTCGAAATCAAAACATGAACTAAACCAGTAACAGTGTTCCCGATGTCCAGCTGAAGAGAAGGAAGCGCCGGTCACAAAAAACCGCGCCAAACAAGAAGTTCGTCAGAGTCGATTTTGACGGAGATAATGCATGAAGAGACGCACACTGCTGAAAGCTGCCGGCGCGGCGGCCGCAATGGGGCTGACCCATCGGCTATGTGCCTTTACCAACAAGCCGGCGACGGTTCGTTGGTGGTATCACTTTGATGACCCAAAGGCATCACCGGGCGGCCTCATTGCGGAGTTCGAAAAGGCAAATCCCAAGATCAGCATTCACGCACAAAGCATTCCCTGGGGTGGTGGCAGCGACTACGACACCCGCTTGTACACCGCCCTGATCGCGAATCATGGCCCTGATACAGCCATGGTTAAGCTTCGCAATCTTCCGCAGCTAGTCGAAATGGAAGCTCTTCTTCCCATCGATCGGTATCTAAACGGATGGACCAACAAGAGCGACATCTCGGACGCTATCTGGAAGCTGCATGTTCCTGCCGATGGGCAGCACTACTACCTCCCACTGCAGTACATAACGACTTACCTTTACCTGCGTCAGGACTGGTTTGAAAAAGAAGGGCTGCAGACGCCAAAGACTTTCGACAACTTTCTGACCGCGGCCCGCGCCTTGACTGATAACGATCGTTGGGGCTTTGGATTACGCGGCGATGCAGGCGGTGTGGATTTCTGGTGCACTTTTGTAATCGGAGGCGGCGCCGAATTCAGGAAGGACGGCCTTTCAGGACCTGCCGCACTGGCCGCCAATCAATGGTACATCGATCTTTACCGTAAATACAAGGTGTGCCCGCCTTCGTCGCCTACGGACGGCTTCCTGCAAATCATCAACAACATGAAAGCTGGCCGCACCGCAATGACGATCCACCACATTGGTTCCGCGAATCAGTTGACCCAGGAGCTAGGTGACTCGATTACGGCAGTTCCCGTGCCGCGTGACTCTACGGGCAAGGCTTGGTCGACCTACCGGTGATGGGTCGAATGCAATATTCGCAAACTGCACAAACCCGGAAGCCGCCTGGCAGTGGATTTCTTACCTGTCAAGTGCGTCGGCCAACGTGGCATTCAACCAGCTGGCCGGCCAGATGACTGTCACGACATCCGGAGCCAAGGATTGGAACGCCCACCCGAAACGTTTCGTCGATGCAACAACCCGATCCCTTACGTCGGCACGAACACTTCCGCTGGTAGAGGAAACCGAGGACTTCGTCCGCACGGTCTGGCCTCAAACAAATCAGGAGGAGTTGCTGGGCCAAACGGCTCCGGACGACGCCATGAGGAAATTTGAGCGAACATTTTTCCATGAATAAAACGACGACGCCCTGGCTTCTGTTAGCGCCGGCGCTTCCGATCACGAGCCTCTACGTTTTGTTTCCCGTTGCCCAGGCGTTATGGTTGTCGCTTCACTATGTGAACCTGTTCCACCCGAGAATTCGTCCGTTCGTTGGCCTGGCTAATGGACGGAATTCCCGCTGAACTGGATCAGGCGGCACTGATCGACGGCGCTTCCCGCTGGCAAGCAATGCGGTTCGTGATCCTGCCGCTCGTCAGGCCGGGCATGGTTGCCGTTGGCATCTATCTCTTCATCACCTCATGGAACGAGTACCTCTTCGCGCAGGTGCTTGCCGGCGAGCAGGTGCGCACCGTGACAGTGGCGTTGCAGATGTTCATCGGGGAGAACGGAATCGACTGGGGGCTATTAATGGCCGGTGGAACGCTGGTGGGCCTGCCTGCCACGATGTTGTTTCTGCAACGCCGGCTTGTCGGTGGCTTAACTGCAGGCGCTGTAAAAGGATGAAAAACCCCAAGGAAGACCAATGGATGCCGGCGATCGGCGTGAACTCGATGACTTATGTGAGACCGTTCACCCCCGAACACTACCCGCTTTTTAATCGGATGAAAGCGGCCGGGATGGATTTTTGCGAACTACTTGTTCCGGAAGAAGGCGAGCTCGATGCGGCCGATGTGGGCCGCGCAGCCAGGCAAGCAGGTCTGTCGCTCGTCTTTGCCGCACGGATCAATCCACAACGGCCTCTGACGACGCTGCCGCACGCCGCGGTGGGGTTTCGTATCTACAGCGTTGCGTCGATATCGCCGTGGCTGCGGACGCAAAAATCGTTGGCGGCCCCCTTTACGGTTCGCCCCTCGTCTTCGCCGGTCGCGCGCCCGAGCCGATCGACGAGCCTCATCGGCTCGCAAGAATTCAGAGGGTGCTCGTTGGGCTCAAGGAGGCAGGTGACTACGCAGCGCAGCATGGCGTCGAGTTTGCCATCGAGCCCCTCAACCGATTCGAAACGGACTTTTGTAATACCGCCCGGCAGGCAGTCGAGTTAGCCACCCAGGTTGGAAGCCCGGCCGTAAATGTTATGCTCGATACCTTCCACATGAATATGGAGGAAGACGACCTGGGGCGGGCGATAAGGCGGGCTGCCGCTTATTTAATTCACTTCCAGGCAAACGAAAACCATCGCGGCTGCCTGGGCACCGGGCATCTCAACTGGGCGGAGATTTGCCATGTGCTGGCCGAACTCGGTTACCGCGGCCCAATTACTCTGGAACCGTTCCGCCGCACCGACACCATGTTGTCGCTGCCGCTCGCACAGTGGCGTGCACCGTCCTATGACGAGGACCTGGACCTTCAACAAAGCGGCGCCTTCCTGCGCACCGCCTTACATGCGGCAAGGCGGATAGCATGATCAAGATCGGATGGATTGGGTGTGGCACGCACGCGAGCGAATGCTGTTGCCTCAACTCGTGCGACTGCCTGTGAAAATCGCCGCTCTGTGCGACGTCGACGGAGCACGCTTGGCACAGATCGGCGACCGCCATGGTGTCGCCGCACGCTACGCCGATGCGGCTCAACTGCTTGCTGATGAGGAACTGGACGCAATTGGCATGGCGGTAGGGCCGGCGCTTCATTTCGAGCTGGGTGTACAGGCGCTCTCACGCGGCTTGCCGGTTTTCATGGAAAAGCCGCCGGCTCCAAATGCGGATGCCGCGCAGCGGCTTGCTGAGGAAGCCGCACGCTCCGGCAAACCTTGCGTTCTCGGCTTCATGAAGCGCTACTCAACTGCGACGAGCTGCCGATCCAGGTTGCGGAAAAATTCGTCTTGCATCTTTTTCGCCACCGCCTCCACGAGCCGCGAGCCCACCTGCGCGATCAGCCCGCCGACCTGGCCCTCCGACTCGCATTGGAGCTCGCTCCCCTCGCCCTGCGGCAAGATCTGGATCCTCGCCCTCCCTTTCACCCAGCCCGGACCGCCCTTCCCCTCGATCTGAAGCGTGAATGACTGCGGGGGTTTCTTCTCCTCGATTCGGACCTTCCCAACGTATCTTCCTTTTATGCCAGCCACGCCGATCTTGAGATGCGCGTTGTAGCTATCTTCCCCCGTCTTCTCCATCTTCTCACATCCGTCGATGCACTTCTGGAGGATCACGGGATCGACGAGCGCCGCGAAGACTTTCTCGCCCGGAGCCTTGAATGTGTAGGTAGCGGAAAGCTTCATCGAAAACTCAAGAAAAACACCAGGAACATGAAGACTTTCTTCTTTGTCGTCTTTGCGCCTTTATGTTGACTCTTATCCACGACTGACGGCAAGCTCCAGCGCCCGCTTCGCCTGGACGCGCGCAAGGTGCGCCCGGAACTCCGCCGAAGCGTGGATGTCCGAGAGTGGATCAACCCCGTCCGCCGCCTTCTGCGAAGCGGCCGCGATCGTTTCCGCCGAAAGCTCCAATCCGCGCAGCGCCGATTCTGTGCCGCCCGCGCGATACGCCTTCGCCGCCACTCCCGTCACCGCGACGGCCACGCTTTTTCGCGACTTGTCCACCGCCGCCGCGACGCCTGCGATCGCAAACCCACTCGCCTTCTGCGCGAACTTGACGTATGCAACCGTCTTCGCCGTCACCGGTACGTGGATCAACTTAAGGATCTCGTCCGACTCGACCGCCGAGGTCAGCATATCCACAAAGAAGTCCTTTGCGGCCACGGTCCGGCTTCCGCGCGGGCCCGTAATCTCGAACTCGGCGTCGAGAGCTAGCAGCGCCGCCGGCCAGTCGCCCGCAGGGTCCGCGTGAACGCAGCTTCCCCCTATCGTCCCTTTGTTGCGCACCTGGATGTCGCCGATTTCCCCTGCCACCTCAGGAAGGAGTGGGCAGGAGCGCCTGAGAAGTTCGGACGACTCGATCTCGTAATGTGTGGTGAGCGCGCCGAGTGCGATCTTCCCGTCCCGCTCGCTGATCGAGCGGAGGTCGCCGATCCGGCCAATGTCTACCACGACCTTCGGCTGCGAGAGCCGGAGCTTCATCGCCGGGATTAAACTGTGCCCTCCCGCGAGCACCTTCGCGTCCTCGCCGTGCTTGGCGAGAAGGCCGAGCGCCTCGTCGAGTGTCTCAGGCCGTACGTAGTCGAACGCGGCGGGTATCATGGCCGACCTCCCTTTTCCTGAATCGCGCGCCAGACCTGCTCCGGCGTGAACGGAAGGTCGAGGTGCCGGATTCCGAGCGGCGAGAGCGCGTCCGCAACGGCGTTCGCAATGGCGGGTGTCGCGCCGATTGTCCCCGCCTCACCCACGCCCTTCACGCCGAGCGGATTCGATGGCGAGGGTGTCTCGGTGCTCCCGAGTACGTATTCTGGTACGTCCGTCGCACGCGGGATCGCATAATCCATGAACTCTCCCGTGAGCAATTGGCCATTCTCGTCGTAAACGGTCCTCTCCATCAGCGCCGTGCCGAGCGATTGAGTAATCGCGCCCTGTACCTGGCCTTCGACCAGAAGCGGATTCACCTGCTTGCCGCAGTCGTCGACCGCAATATATTTCAAGATATTCACCTGACCCGTGTCGCGGTCCACCTCGAGCGCAACGATGTGCGTCCCGAACGGGAAAGTGCAGTTGGATGGCTCGAAGAAACTCGACGCCTCAAGCCCCGGCTCTAATCCGGGCGGCAGGTTCTTCGCGATGTAGGCCTCGCTCGCAAGCCGACCCCAACCAAGCGCGTTCTGTTCCTCCCCTTTCACAAAGAACTTCCCACTCTTGAACTCGATCTTCTTCGGCGTCGATTTGAGGAGCGCCGCAGCGAGCGTTTTCGCCTTCTCGATGATCTTCTCGATCGACATCACGATCGCCGTACCGCCGAGCGCCGTTGCCCGGCTCCCGTAGGTGTCGCGGCCGAAGTGCGCCGTAGCCGTGTCGCCACGGAGAACAACGATATCCTCGATCGGGAGGCCGAGCCAATCGGCCGCGATCTGGGCAAAACTCGTCTCCTGCCCCTGCCCGTGCGGCGTCGCGCCGGTAATCACCGTTACCTTCCCAGAGATCTCGATCCGGACGCAACCCCATTCCCATCCACCCGCGGCCATGGTCTTCGACGGACCGAGCGCGCATATCTCAACGTAGGTCGAAAGGCCGATCCCAAAGAACCGGCCCGCCTTCCGCGCCGCGTCTCGCTCCTCGAGGAGCTTCGGCCACTCGGCCAGCTCCTGGGCCTTCTCGAGCGCGGCCTGATAGTTCCCGCTGTCGTACAGGAGCCCCGTCGCAGTCGTGAAGGGGAACTCCGTTGGCTCAGGCATGTTCTTCAGGCGCACCTGGACCGGGTCGAGGCCGAGTTCGCTGGCCGTGAAGTCCATGAAGCGCTCAATCATGTAGGTGGCCTCGGGCCGTCCCGCGCCGCGGTACGCATCGGTCGACATCTTGTTCGTGTGAACGCCCGTGATGTCCACCTGGACGGCCTTGAGCTTGTAGCAACCGCAAAGCATCAAGCCTGTAAGCGTCGGGATCGCCGGCGTGAGAAGCTGGCAGTACGAACCGACGTCGGCGATTATCTTAGATCGGATCGCGAGCACCGTGCCGTCATTCCGGATCGCAATCTCGCTGTCCGCGATCTGGTCCCGCCCATGGATCGTCGCTGCCGCGTTCTCACGTCGGCCCTCGATCCACTTGATCGGCCGGTCGAGGCGAATCGCCAGGTGACTGACTACGGCTTCTTCAGCGTAGAGATTGAGCTTCGAACCGAATCCGCCGCCGACCTCAGGAGCCACGACGCGGAGTTTGTTCTCCGGTATACGGATCAGACCCGGGAGAAGCGTGCGGACAAGGTGCGGGATTTGGGTCGAGGTCCAAAGCGTGAGCGATGTTTCCCCCGCATGCCACGACGCGGCGCAGCCGCGGGGCTCAATCGCCATGGGCGTCACACGAGGCTGGACCGTGCGGAGTTTGAGGACCTTGTCGGCCTCTTTAAAAGCACCGTCCACGTTGCCCGGCAGACTCCACATGAAGGCCACGTTTGTCCCGAGCTCGGGATGCGTGAGGGGAGAGTCTTTTTCGAGCGCCTTCTCCGGATCGATCACCGCCGGGAGTGGCTCGTAGTCGACTTCGACAAGGTCGAGTGCGTCCCGCGCGATCGCCCGCGTTTCGGCGACGACAACCACAACCGGGTGGCCGACGAAGTAGGCGCGCGCACCCGCCAGGACCGTGTGGTCTGGTGACTTGCCGCCCGGAATCGGGGAAGCGCAGGGGATCGTTCCCACTTTGTCATTTACGTCCGCGCCGGTAAAGATGCCGACCACGCCCGGCAGATCCTTCGCGCCGCCGGTCTTGATGGACTTGATTTTCGCGTTCGCGTGCGGACTACGGACGAATTCCGCGTGGAGCATACCCGAGAGTTTCAGATCATCGACATAGGTCGCGATGCCCTTAATGAGGCGCGGGTCCTCCACCCGCTTCATCGCGCGGCCGATGTATCCCTGGGAGGCTTTGGCTTTGGGGTTTTCCTCTGTCGTCACGCTCATTTCTACTTCCGTCCTTTCTGCGCCGCGTACTCGACCGCGTCGATGATGTGTGAGTAGCCGGTACAACGGCATAGGTTGCCGTAGAGCCCGTGGCGGATCTCGTCGCGCGAAGGCGAGGCGTTCCGCTCCAGGAGCTGGATGCTGGTCATTATCATGCCCGGCGTGCAGTATCCGCACTGGAGGCCGTGGCATTCCCAGAAGCCTTCCTGTACGGGATGCAACTTCCCGTTGCGCGAGAGGCCTTCGACAGTTGTGACCTCTGAGCCGTCGGCCTGGACAGCCAGCATCGTGCAGGATTTGACCGCGTTGCCGTCGACGAGGACGGTGCAGGCGCCGCAGACGCCAGTCTCGCATCCCACGTGCGTCCCAGTCAGCCCACACACTTCGCGCAGGAACTGGACGAGCAGCAGACGCGGCTCAACAGCACTTTCTCGCAGCTTTCCGTTGACGTAGATCTTGATGGGGGTTTTCACGGCTGCTCTTTCGATACAGAAGTTGGGAAAGTTTGGTCCGGCGCCTGTGATCCTGTCAAGAAAATGAGAGAAATTATTTCACGTCATAGGCGGTTGGGAGGGCTTAACCTTCCCAAGGTAGACCGACATGGTTTTCCGCCAAATCGGTGGCGGCGGCTCGACCAAGAAGCTTCCCATCGAGGTTCGAAGACCTTCAACGCTCCAGGAGGGATACTTGGCCGGCAAACGCCGTGAAACCCGACGCAGCCGGCCAACCAATCGCTTTGGATTTCCCTGGTCTCACCCTGTTAGCATCACTTAAGCGAAGCGAACACCGATGCCATCAAGCGCGACGCCCATAAGTTCGGTGGTCCATGTCTCGCCGGCCGATACCGGAAGGGCACGCGTCAGCGTTCCCGTCGTGACGATCTCGCCGGCTGCGAGTGGCGGATTGACCTGGTCGCGCGCGAGAATATCAATGAGATGCCGCAACGCCGACACAGGTCCACCCAATAAATTCGTTGCGCGACCATGATCGACGATCGTGCCTTCGCGCTTTAGATCAATTTCGAAGGTTGAAAGCGTCCTGCTCCAATCCTCAGCGTGCGTTGCGATTGAATGACGAGGCCCAATTAGCAGGGCACCGTGCAGGCCGAACGCCGCCACCGTGTCGGGCGCGGAAAACTTCCAACCAGGAAAGATCGACTGCACGATTTCAAAGCCGTGCGCGACCCAGTCGATGCAGGCCAGCAATGCCCTCTCATCCAGGCCCGGAATTGGCGCCAACCCAAGCTTGAAGACGATTTCCGGCTCTATTCGCGGCTCAGCTAGACCCATGAGCGAGAACGTATCGCCGATCTCGGCGAGGTTGTGTACCGTTCGGTTGTAAACATAGCCCCAGACCGGTTCATAGACGTTATATTGGGTCCAAATCGTGCGATTCGTGAAGCCAATCTTGCGTCCAACCGGCATCTCGCCGCGCGTCTCGCGCATCTGCCTTATTGCAGCAGTCACCCGGTACGCAGCATCGAGATCGAACGCAGAAAGGCGCGCAGAAAATGGCGAGATCTGGTAGCCGGTATCGAGAGCGGCCAACGCTTCGGCACCAATCACCTGCAGTTCGCTTAAGACATTTGTATTGACATTGGTCATTACAACAACGGGTGTCTCGGTTGGGAGGAGTATTGGACGAGGTCCTGGGCGTCAAGTACGCAGTTAATTTAACCGCACCAATATGCCAAATAATTTGCCGTCTTTGGGGTCGCGACACTTCTAGTTCTAGTGTCCTGTCCCCAAAATAGCAGGTATATCGTTCACCGTTCACCGTTCACCGTTCGTGGAGATCGAGCGACACCTAAGAATACCGGCGTCAGGAAGGTGCCAGCTTCATGAACGCGAACTAAACGGAACGACTGTCTGAAAGCTGCGACCACCGATTACTCCACCTATGATGCAAAATCAGAAAGACTATATTGCCGCCGCTATCGGTTTCGCGGTTCTGCTCATAATCTTGACTTGGTCTTCATGCGACAGAATTGAAAAGCGATTCGATCGCGTTTATTCCGATTTATCCACGCAAATGAGAATCATTGAGAGCAAACTCGATGAAGTAAAAGGAAGCGTGGATCGACTGAAAATAGTCGCGAAACGGTGCTTCGAGATTTTGGAACTCCCACCGATTGCAATTTTCTGTGGGATTGCCGAGCGGAAAGGCGGAAGCGACCTCGAACCCACACTCCAAAAACCGAACGCAACTGCCTCAACTTGAGAAAGGCTTTCCCCGAAGAGAGAAAGCGGTAAAAACAGCCTCCGAGCCAAAGAAATTGAGCCCATACCGACTAACCGTAGCCGCGATCATGGGAGTCTGCGTTGCCACAAGCACAGCAGCAGCACTCTCGCGAAAGCGGGCCGAAGCCAATTTCCTATGCTCTTTCAAGCCCAGCAACGGCCTACGCGGGATGCGAGCAAAAACCCCGGCACGCTCCGCGTGTGAAACTTCAGTAGAAAAGTTCGATTCAAGTCCAAGATTGTCCTAAACCAATTTTCTTGTGTTGTGAGCGGTATGAGGGAAACTAAGATGTTCGTTTGTCTTTGTTCATAGCGCGGAAGATCGTCGGTTGAATGTCTTCTCAAAGATGATTTGAAACCCGGTTCTTGGGAACGGCTTCGTAGCTGGCATTCGTTCGATCACGAAAATATGAATTTATACGTTGGAAATCTTTCGTTTAGTACCACTGACCCTGATCTAAAGGATCTATTCGCACAGTATGGAACTGTTACTGACGTGCACCTCGTCACCGATCGCATGACGGGCAGATCGCGCGGATTTGCTTTTGTGACCATGAGCAGCGTTGCTGAAGGCAAAGCGGCGATAAGCGCCCTCGAAGGCAAAAACTTCGATGGCCGCAATCTTACCGTCAACGAAGCCCGCCCGAAGGACGAAGGGGCGAAGCGCTCTTCTTCTAAGTCACGCTGGTAGGCCCAAGCACTGACGAGGTATGGCGGCGGCGAGAAACTTTGGCGCCAACGAAAATGTCGCCACTGAATAGCCCGCGCATCGCATAAATCGGCCCAGACCCGTGCGGACTGAGGCGTCATCATCGACGATAAAACACTGCCATTTGTGGTCGACATGTCGGACCACGTCGGGCGGCCCTTTCCTCTGACGCACGGCGACTCTTGTTGGGACCTGGCACTGATCGTTGGGTGAATGCCGCGTTGGTTTGATGGACTATCTCTTTCTTATGCTCCTGTGGTGTCGGAGACTTCAGCAAGAGCGGGTACGCACAGAACTGCGGCTGCGACTAATAACGTTGTTATTCTCATAAAAGTGGAAGCTGCTCCGGGAAGATGAGGGTAACTTGATCAATGTGTTGGAACTTATTTTGCGTGATTCTCATATCACAAAACGCCCCTCATCTCTCGCCCCAGTTTTCGCAAATCTTAGCGTCTACTTCGATTGGTACTTGCTTTTTAAATAGTTTATCAAAGACGCCAACCATAAGCTTTGACAGAAGTTTTTTAACCTGCTCGGCTTTCGCCTCAGATGCCTCAACGATGATATCATCGTGCACGGTGGCAATGATCTTTGCCTCTTTAGGTAAGGCTTTATGGATCTCACAGAGGGCCAGTTTTAACCCGTCCGCGCAAGCACCCTGAACAACCAGGTTTGTTTTAGCTTGAAAGCAGTCCCAATTGCTAGATTCCGGATTAATTAATCTTCGCCTTCCTAAGATTGTCCTACCCTCCACGACTTCTGTGCATTCCACTTCGCCCCAGGCTTTCGCGTGCCAACGAGCTAACCCGTCATAGTGCTTGAAGAATACGTCGCGGGTTTTAGCGGCCTGTTTTTCGGTCATTTTGACCCCATACCTGGTCTTGGCATACCGAACTAGCCCCTCTGCAGATTGACCGTACAGAAGCCCGAAGTTAAGAGCTTTTGCCAGTTGCCGGTCTTCGTTGCTTATCTCCTTCTCCGACTTATTTAAGACAATCGAAGCGGTCTTAGTGTGCAGGTCTTCACCTTTAACAAACGCCTCAATCATCCTCTTTTCTCCAGAAAAATAAGCGACGGCCCGTAGCTCAATCTGGCTATAGTCGGCGATTACCAGAACATTCCCGATTGATGCCGCAAAGGCGCTCCGGAGTTCTCCGCGCGTAATACTTTGCATATTCGGCTCAGAACTCGAGAACCGTCCGGTATCGGTTCCCAGCGGATTAAACTGGCCATGAATTCGGCCGTCGGGCCGAATTTCGTGGATGCGTGACTCGACATCCTCTTTGAGCTTCTTCCATTTCCTGTACTCTAAGATAGCGTCGGCAACCGGATGTCGGCACTCCGATAAAGAATCCGCGTTCGTATTCTTGAGAGCGATCCCTAGGCCTTGCAAGGCCTCCAGGAGCTGAGCGGGAGCGTTTAAGTTGACGTCTCCTGTTCCCAAGAGATTGTTGATAGTTTGAGCCACTTGGTCCCGCTCTTGTGTAGCTTCAGCCGCTAGTTCTTCGAGTTTCTTCCGATCAACACAGAAGCCTTTTAATTCCATTCCGACTACAACCGGTAGCAAATCCATCTCCAGACGAAAAACTTCCATCAGCGCGGCAGCCTTTAACTCAGCATTCAACTTCTCCTCGAGAGCGTGCAGGTGTTCCACGTCCTCAGCAGCATATTGAATCTGTTCGGCCAGGAGCATTAGTGCGCCCCAATCGCTTCTTCCTGTGTCTTTGCGAAGTGCGATCCCCAGATACCGGTCTGCAACTTCCGAAAGCCTATTGCCGAGTTTCGAATCGCCGTTGGAAAGAATCCGGCTGGCTGAGGACGTATCGACCATCTTGATCAAGTGGACATTGCATTTCCTGGCTAGCCAGAGGGCATCACATTTGATGTCATGCCCGATGACCTCGATTGCCTCCAAGACCTTACCCAGATCGCCTAGACCGTAGCCGGTCGCCCTGAGGTCTATAAGCCAAGGAACACGGTCCGGAAGCTGCAAGGACAATAGCCGGATTTCACCACGCCACGGATCAAGTGTTTCACCCTTTCTGATCTTTTTATCCTCGCTCGTTCCATACGTCTGGAGGTCCAAGGCAATCGGTTGACCAGATGCATGAATCTCTGAAGCGATCGCGTCAAGCGCTGAATGCTCCCTTATCATGACGTAACTGCCAGTTTGATACTTGGCTAGACTTGGCCGTCCGTTCGTTTATTCCGCCTTGGTTTTAGAGGAATGTGCATCAAATTCCTTCACGCTTCCTTCATTTTCTTCATGTCGGTCGTCTGGGTCACCGGCGGAAACGTTCGATTTCTGAACCGTGTTTTGATCTGAGATGCTACGATTCTCAAGGTGAACCGACTGAGCAGGGAACAAAAGAGTTGGTCGAAGGGCGCGCGAAAGCCTTGTGATCGGTGGCACATGAAGTGGCACCGATGTGCCAAGCAGCGCGCAAAAAGTTGTGCCAATTAATTCGCAAAGTCACACTAACATGTCAGATGCAGGATCGCGTTCGTCCTTTCAGGGTGCTTCTCCAGGGTCTTGATAGCTTCGGCGGTCGGCAATATCTGGAGCTTGATTTTCCGGCGATGAGCCTCGCGGTTCACCTTTTCCATCACCGGCAACGCTCCGGTTCCGGTGCCGATCACAAGCCGCCGGCACTTCCAGGGTATCTCCTCCTCTATCGAGAGCGGTGTATGCCCAAACCTGTCACGGAACCTTTTGGACGGTTTTTTCTTGCGCTTGCGGATGTGGCCACGGTCGATCACGACATCATACCCGTAAGTCGTTCCGTCAATGCAAATCGAGCCAAATGAAAATGCTTCGAAACGCATGTGCACCTCTCAATTGCGAATCGCTTTGTAGGTGCGGCTGTGCCGCACTCAGGGACTCGGTAGAAACATCGGCCTTCAACGTGTGGAAGCAAATGATCTGCAATCAGCCTTCGCCATTGTTGCCGATGGCTTAGACCGGACATCCTTCCATGGCTTCCTTGCAAAGCGCCTCCTCCTCCGACGTGGTCGGTTGCTTAAACACATAGGAGTAGCCGCCGTCGTCGATGCGCGTGAAATTAGCGGGTGCGGTTTCCCGGCACAGGTCGCAGTCAATGCACTGGTCATCGACGTAAAACTTTCCGGAGACGTTTTCAGCGTATTTATTCGCAATGTCGGCCATAGATTCTCTTTCGTTTCATGCAGACGGAAATTCGATTAGAGCGCGTTTCGTGAACCGGGCTTTTCTCGACCTGTTGACTTCTAAAGCTGCACTGATTCAGCCAAGGCTACTGACGCCTGCGGCCTCACTCCGCAGGGAAACTAATCGACAAGCGTGCTTTATTTCCCCTTCCGCCGAACGACCCATTGTAAGCCGTTTTGGCACGCGAGGCAAAACTAGTGAGATGACCCCAAAAGAACCACTGGGTAGCAATGAAACAATCTAAATATTATGAATATTATGTCGACGAATCCCCACATTGCCTTCGATCCATTACTGCTTCCAATATTTTCGCTTGACAGTCCAAAACGTTGCGAAGTTTGATAGCGCCTTGGAAGATCGGAGCCTTAACCATCAATGCCTCTGTCTTTGCATATCGCTGAGGGTAACGCAAGACGCGTAGCTGGTAGGAAAGGGCCAGCGAAGCTACCAGCCCGGATTAGTGTGTTGCGGCCGCATTGCGGCTTGGGATTATTACTCGAACACAAAGCGCGGTAACCAATATATGAAACCGCGCCGGGAGACGCGTCACCATCGCCCGGCGCTTGAAAAACAACCCATCACCGAGTCACCGACAATGAGAAGTTTCGTCTTTAATAATATCACGATTCCAGCAGCTTTCAAAGCCACCTGTAGCCGTCGCGCTCAATTATGGAACCGACAGGCTTCGATCATCATGGACCTGACCACTCTGGCCCTTCGTCACGGGTGGCATAGCCTTCCGCGTGTATGACCACCGAAGAAGTATTGAAAGCGTTGGGGCGGTACACGGAAGAGTCATGCGAGAGTGATCGTCAGACGGCAACAAAACTGGGTGTCAAGCGAATGACATTGACCGCCTGGCTGGGCGGTAGAGATCGGCCTCAACGGTGTATGCTGGCGAGGTTAGCGGGTTTTTTGAGACGCGTTGGCTATTTGTAGGGTACGGATGGATGCGACTTTCTGCCGCTTTATAGTCCTGACCTCAACCCGATTGAGCGTTTCTGGAAACTGACGCGTCAACTCTTTTGCTGCCCTTAATCACTGGACAATTTGGTGCTGTTAATCTCTGGAATCGACCACTCCGCCGGCCTTAGGAGACCTGATCTGACCGCCTCGCGCTTAGAAATGTCACTTGAGACGGCAAATCGGCTTGGCTGGTCACAGAGGCGTCAACAAAACGGCGTGACACTCAGTCCACCGATTAAGGGTAGCATTCCACCGATAAGCAGCAGCACCCGTTGCTCTTTATCGCTGGACTTTCCTCGAGGGACTGAAGCTGCGCAGTCCAGTGATAAAGGGCATCGCGACACCCGCTTTCGGGACAGGATGTCATACCGGAGAGCCAGTTCTTCTTCTGACGTGGTTGTCTATACCGGCACATCGATCCCGTTTTGAATCAGGTCTTATGCCCGGTCGAGAGCTTCAAACATCGCTTGCACGACGATCTGCATGAGGAATACCTTTGCTCACGGCGGCGATATCACATTTAAGACCATCGCAGATCGTGCAAAGAACACCGAAGGTTACATTACGACCCCCGCGCTCCACTCCTCCAAGATAGCTCCTGTCCAATCCGCACTTCGTGGCGAAACTCTTCTGATTGAAGCCCAAGAGCTTTCGCGCTCGCCGGATACGGCGTCCAAGTCTTACTAGCTCTACGTTTTTGAGTTGCACGGTTGTACCTCCCTGCACGAATTTTGTCTGGATCTGTTGTCAGTCCTACAATCTCGCACAGATTCATCAGCTAGCTCTATACTCTTTCCCGCCTTTTGCGTCTCATTCGAGTATGCAAACGGTAACGCCCGATACTGATCGGAGTGATCCGGCGCCGAATAAGCATGGAAATTCACAATCTTCTTTTATGCTGATCAGTGACCGGGCAAACCTTCTATAACTTCATCCTCGATAATTTTCCGCTACTTCGGGACGCTGAAGGAATGTTGCAATTTGCTTCTGCTGTCTGCCTTGTTAGAAACGCCTGAATGCCTGATCAAGCAGCGATCAGGCATCACAAACGATGCAATCAAACCATCCCCGGTTATCAGGAAGCAGAGGAGAAGGGCAAATCCGAAATTGTTTCGGATGGGCAAGATGTCCATGATGCGTTCATGACCAACGAAGCAATTAAAGAAAAGTTCGAAGAGATTGAAGAGGCATCGGAAATCTATGTCAAGAAGGTTGATACGTTGAGTAAAGACGTGAATTCGCTCAAAGAAGATCTTGGGAGCTTGCTTTGGATTCTCCAACTCTTCAGGCAATCCCCGCTACCTGGAACGCGAGATTCCAGGACTGAAAGGCAAATGAACACAATAATGCACAATCTCACTACGAAATACCCTCCGATTTCTCAGTAAGATTTTATTCTTCCCTTTTATTAGGATCTTGGGGGCCATGCGAACGAATCGGGATCCTGCATCAGGCGCGCGGCCGCTTCGCAGAATATATCCGACTGATGTTCCTGGGCTTTGATCGCAAGTGGGATCAGCGTTGCTGGTTCCAAAGAGTGCTCTTTGATGACCATTTGCACCTCATTTTGGTCGCAGATTTAAATGAAAAATCATCGTTTCTGGCGCCGCGCTTGATGAAACGCCCGGCGGCTGCAAGAGTCGCGTTGAAATTCTCCAGAACCGTTCGACTGCCCAGCGGGGCGGCGGTTCGCTGGAGCGCTCTTGTTAGGGATCCGAATTCTCATCCTTTCAGTCAATCCAATACGTCGTGACGCCAACACGTATGCCGATGCAGATACCAACCAAGGCCAACACGCCCGCATGTCTCGCACATGCCCTGGCGCATGCTGCGCCTTTGACGATAGTGTTTGCATGTCCGAAACATTAAGGCGTCTTGTTAGAGAAAGCGAGTGCTGCGCAGTGGTTCTAGGGCATCCGATCAGCAATCAAATTCCGCGGTGGCTTCTGAGCCGATCTGCGGCGAAGTTGGTGCATGGCTGACGATCCTGAGACGAGCATTAAGATTTACCTCCGAGAGATCATGCAGACACCGCTGCTGACCGCGCAACAGGAGATCGAGCTTGCCGCCCGCATTAAGAAGGGCGACCAAAAAGCTCGGGCGTGGATGATCAAAGCCAACCTACGGCTTGTCGTTAAGATCGCTCATGAATACTCGAATTTAGGGCTCCCGCTCCTCGATGTGATTTCTGAAGGAAACATCGGTCTGATGAAGGCCGTCGAACACTTTGACCCGGCAAAGGGTGGCAAGTTGAGTACGTATGGTGCTTGGTGGATCAAGCAATCGATCAAACGGGCACTGGCGAATCAGAGTAAGACGATCCGGCTTCCAGTACATCTGATCGACAAGCTCTACAAACTGAACCGAGCCTCGCTGACAATGAGCGAGGAGCTAGGTCGTGAACCGACCAATGAAGAACTGTCCGAAGAGATCGGTATCTCGAGCACGAAGCTTTCTCAGTTGAAGAGGGTTTCGATTCGACCGGCGTCCCTTGATGCTCCGATCAGCGATGATGATTCAACCGAATTTGGCGAGATCGTCGGTGATGAAGATGCGCAGACGCCGTTCGAGTTGTTCAGAGACAAGAACATGCGCGACGAACTTAGCGAGCTTTTGGAGGTGTTGGACGACCGCGAGCGCAAGATTATCTTCAAGCGATTCGGGTTGGACGGCGGCAAACCGAAAACTCTCGAAGAAGTTGGAAAGAACTTCGGAGTGACCAGAGAGCGGATCCGGCAGTTGCAGAATATCGCCCTGGTGAAACTGCGTAGGGCGCTCGCCAAGAGGGAGAAGCCGATCGTACGGCGCGATTCCAATTCAATTCCTCAAACCCGTCTCTCCAGATCCCACCAGGACGCGTCTTCGCGTGGCCAAAGCTACTATACCGCCCAAAGCTACCCTGCATCTGATACTCGAATCGAACTGCCAGCAAGCCCGAGCGTAGGCAGCCCGAGTGTTCCGATTGCGGATCGTGGCAGTGAAAAAAAGCGATGTAAGTTTCAGTGACTTCGGGGCCGACAGCGGCGATAAGCTCCGGGATCCATGCCTTGTTTGCGCGGGTAACGATCGAAAATTCAGCCTTCGGAACGAGTTCCATACGGGTCCCCTACTATGTTTATACTTCGCGCGCCGAAAAAGGACGCCTTTCTGCTGTCATTTTGCGAATTTATTTAGCGCACTATTTGCCGTGCTCCAATACGCTAAGACAATTTTGGTGCTTTAGCGTCGCCAGTCACGACGCGAGCCGAGCTTTTCCGGTTTGCACCAGAACCTGCCAGAACGATACTCTCTGATAAGCCGAACTTGTATCATGAACCCTAAAGATTTCCTTCGTTCAGTGATTTTGATCGTTGCTTTATCTGCCTTTGGCATTTCGTCGGGCGTAGCAAGCGACAAAATTGAAGCAAAACACTCCGGTAACATCACGAAAGCTAGAGCCGAGCGGATCGCGTTAACCAAGGTGCCAGGCGGCAGCATCCGTAGCGCGGAACTGGAGACAGCACGAGGACAGCGCTTCTGGTCCGTTTATATTGCGAAGCCCGGATCGAAAAACGTCAAAGAAATTCGCGTCGACGCCACGAGCGGTCAAATTCTTGCTGTGCAAACGGAAAGACCAGGAGATCAGGCCGAAGAGCCTCCGAAAAACCATTAAGAGACTCGCTAGCGGCGAAGGTTTAATCGATGGATAAACCAAATCCCGGAAGACCCTTATCGAATACTAGTGCGCGCGAACGCAGCCATGAAGATGCGAGGCAGACCGTTGCTACCAACAGGATGCTTGTTCAAAGCCTCGTAATAATTAACGGCGGTGCGGCGACCGCCGCCCTGGCCTACTAC
This sequence comes from uncultured Verrucomicrobiae bacterium, assembly GCA_963782115.1. Taxonomy (GTDB): domain Bacteria; phylum Verrucomicrobiota; class Verrucomicrobiia; order Chthoniobacterales; family JAFAMB01; genus JAFAMB01. Next base: position 54,822 of record CAWAIK010000016.1, on the reverse strand, counting down.
GGTGCCCATAACGCTTCTGGCCAGGGTAAGTCGGCGGCTCTTCTGACGATTATTCTTTATTGTCTAGGGGTCTTTACTGCCATTTTCGCCGGTCTCTACGTCAGGCGAACAACTCAAGAATGGTCAAGTTTCTGGGAGCTTAAGTCTTCCCCGACATGGCCGAGCGGGAAAAAGTCATGGAAGGACACCGACAGCAGGCGATAAGGAGTAAGCTGGTCGACCGGGCTGCTCGTATTTAGCGAAGTCTTCTTTCTCGCCGCCAGTTTATGTTTGGCAATGTCCTTGGGATAGCAAAGATGGTTCGCGTCTGGGCCAGATATTAGGATCGCGCAAAAGCTGGAAGCCCGCGCTGCGACAAATAGACATGGGCGTCCCTGGCCATGCATTCGACCAAAACCACTGGCGTCCCCGCCCGCAACGCTCCGCGTAGCGATGCGGGCTGGGACGCTCATGTCACATTGAAAGCCTCCCATATTGAATTTCGGTTCGATTTCGTGCGTCCCATTTAGCTGTTGTCTGAATAACCATTATTAGTGCCTGAGATCCGTGGTGCACCCCGCCGACTCACATCAGCGGATGCTTGTGTTATCAAATAGGAGCTTAAATCAATCTACTATTTTTGAGTTAATACCTAATAGATGAAAACAAGCGTTGAGTTCAGCGTCACCTAGTATGACAACTTCCCAAGCGTAAGACTGCATTGGCTCTTTGTCAACCGCCTCATTTTTCTACCCTCGCCCAATGAGCGAACCCCTCCGTTATCGATACTTTAAATACATTAGAGGTACGGCCCCCGAACCAGTTATAGGTGTTTTGATCGTGGAAATTCTCGAAAGGGTTCTAAAGGATTTTGTACTAAACATCCGTTCTCCGAGTACTGAGATGCTATTTTTCAAATACTGACGAAAGACGATCAACCTAAACTGAAAGAACTCCTTTGGGTCGGCTTAGATCCGAGCATCACTTACGCAACTCGAAAAAAATTAGTGAGGCTCTGGTTGGAGGACCACATTTAGGCATTGATCTGGAATAGAGGCGGAGCCGGTGCCGTGCTTGCTTCCGGAGGATGCCGTTCACAAAGGCTTGTTGTAGCCTTTTGGCTCGATCCAGTACTTGTTCCCGTTGCGGCATTCGAACGTCGCGTTTCCTTTTATCGTTTCCGCGTTCGCCTGATATCGGGATTGTTGATTTTTAAGATATTTAAGATTTGTTCCCAACGGGATCTGGAGTCGGCGCCTGACTTCATCTAATTCTTCGGCCGAAACCGAGTCACGGAACCGGAATTATTTGGCCTTGCATCACTCAACGCGGGTCTCCATGGAAATTGTCGCTTTGAACCATGAGAAGTGTCTCTATTGCCCCTTTAGTTGCGTGGACCAAGAACGAAAAGAATCATATTAAAGAAAGAATAGGACGAAGAAGGGAAGATCGCCGTCGCATTTAGTCATCCTCGGAAAGAGTAGTTTGAGGAAGACGCCATCAATGGCAACGGTGGGATTCTCTGTTTGAAAGGTTCGAACGTCTTTGGTCGGCACACCAACAACGAAACCACCGACCGGTTTGTGTGGGGGAATACCGCCAAGACGCAAAAGGTTGAAACGTCGATAGAGGTGCGGATTGTTCATCAGGCTAGGCTAAACTTTTGTTAGTAATCCATACCGCCCATGCCGCCCGAAGCCGGTGTTTTTTCTTTTTCGGGCATCTCAGTCACCAATGCTTCTGTGGTGAGCATGAGAGCGGAGATCGAAGCGGCGTTCTGCAGCGCCGTGCGGGTCACCTTGGTCGGATCGACGACCCCGGCCTTCACCAGGTCCTCGTATTTGCCGCTAGCCACGTTGAACCCTTCATTGCCGCTGCGCTTCTTGACTTCCTGGACGATCAAAGCGCCTTCCTGGCCAGCGTTGTTGGCGAGCTGGCGTGTCGGAAACTCGAGTGCGCGACGAACGATTTCCGCACCAACAGCCTCATCCCCTTCCAGCTTAATGCTATCGAGCGCCTTTTGTGTGCGAAGGTAAGCAACGCCTCCCCCAGCAACGACACCCTCCTCGACGGCCGCACGGGTCGCATGCAAGGCATCTTCCACGCGAGCTTTCTTCTCCTTCATTTCGGTCTCGGTCGCGGCGCCGACATTGATAACGGCAACACCGCCGGCGAGCTTGGCCAAACGCTCCTGCAATTTTTCGCGATCGTAGTCCGAAGTGGTTTCCTCGATCTGACGACGGATCTGCTTAATTCGGCCTTGGATATCTTTGGTAGACCCTTCGCCTTCAACGATCGTCGTGTTTTCCTTGTCGATCGTGATCCGCTTTGCCCGGCCAAGATCTTCCAGTGTGATGTTTTCAAGCTTGATCCCAAGGTCCTCGGTGAAGCAACGACCACCGGTGAGCACCGCGATATCCTCGAGCATCACTTTGCGGCGGTCCCCGAAGCCGGGAGCTTTCACTGCGGCAACTTGGAGGGTGCCCCGTAACTTGTTTACCACGAGCGTCGCGAGAGCTTCGCCTGCGATATCCTCAGCAATAATGAGCAGCGGTCGGCTAGCCTTCGCGACCTTTTCGAGAAGTGGAAGAAGCTTTTTCAAGCTGGTAATCTTCTTCTCCTGGATCAGGACGTAAGCGTTCTCGAGGGCAACTTCCATACTCTCGGCATTGGTCACGAAGTACGGAGACAGGTAGCCTTTATCGAACTGCATACCCTCCACCACTTCGAGTGTGGTTTCGATTCCTTTTGCCTCTTCAACCGTAATCGTTCCGTCCTTGCCAACCTTGTCCATCGCGTCGGCGATGATATCGCCAATTGTTGTATCCCAGTTGGCCGAAACGGTTGCGACCTGAGCGATCTCCTTCCGATTTGACACTTTCTTGGAGATCTTCTTTAGCTCTTCGACGATCGCCTCAACTGCCTGCATGATACCGCGCTGCAGAGAGGTCGGATTCGCGCCGGCGGTCACGTTCTTGAGGCCTTCGCGGAAGATTGCTTCGGCCAGAACGGTCGCGGTCGTTGTGCCATCACCGGCGACATTGGAGGTCTTGGAAGCGACCTCGCGGACCAGTTGAGCTCCCATGTTTTCGTACGGGTCCTCGAGCTCGATTTCCTTCGCCACGGTAACGCCGTCTTTCGTGATGGTTGCGCAAAGCCAATCCCGGCTACTGGCGCAAAAAGAAGTCTTCAACCCAAGTACAGTTACAAGATTTCTTACAAGCGCAAGTAGCTCACAATGAGGAGCTTATCCCTAGAGTGACTTCGGATGCGTTACAAGATCTCTTCTCAATGCAACCAGCTGTCGTTGTGGGACTTATCTCCATGATGACCGGGAGTGCGTTACAAGAAGACATCGCATCCACTGTCGGGGTGCTGGTACGCAAAGGGCGGGACATCCTGGACATGAAACCGGGGTCCGCAACGACTCGCCCGTACCGATGAAAACCAAACGACTTCTTTGTCCGCAACGACTGCGAACTGTGTCGCATCAGTTTAGTTTGGATCGATCAACGTCTGGTGCGCGAAGGTCACATCACCCGCTGTGGCGGAACCCAAGCCTTAGCGCTTTACCTCCTGTTAGTTACCGTCGCTGATCGCCAGGGATTAAGTTTTTACTCCGACAAAACCGCCGCACGATTGCTCTGTATCAGTGAAGCGGAATTGCGCCATGCCGGCTCGGGCTTTTGCAAGCTGGTCTTATCGCTTACGAGGCTCCCCTCTACCAGGTACTGAGTCTGGAGCCGATTTTGAGCACTGCGCAACCGGCCCCGCGCACAGGCCAGGCGCTGCCCATTAGCGCGATTCTGCGTCAGATGTTGGAATCTGGAGGGCCCCAGTAGCCGTGATCTCCTACGAGCTTTACTCTCAGATCCGGCTCTTGCATCAGGAGCGCGGCTTGAATTTTGCCCAAATCGCCCGCGAGTTGAACCTCGACCGCGAGTTGAACCTCGATGAAGAGACGGTGGCTAAATGGGCTCGTGCAAAGAATTACATCCAAGGTGGTGGCAAGACGCTGCGCAAAAGTAAGCTCGAGCCCTACAAAATCATCATTCAGCGCTGGCTGGAACGACATTCCTACACGGCCACCCAAATCTTCCAGCGACTCCGTGCCGAGGAAGGTTACACCGGCGGCTTCACCATCCTCTCAGACTATGTGCGCACGGTACGCCGGGTGCGTGCGCCGGCCTTCCTCACCCTGGCGTTTGCTCCAGGCGAATGCGCGCAAGTCGATTGGGGCTGCGCCGGTTCGATGGCCGTCGGCTCAACCAGGAGGCGACTATCTTTCTTTGTTATGGTGCTTTGCTACAGCCGCTTGTGTTACCTCGAGTTTAGCCTCGGCGAGGCTACCGAACACTTCTTGAGCGCCCATCAAAATGCCTTCCAATTCCTGGGCGGTGTTCCACTTAAGGTGCTCATCGACAATCCCAAGACCGCTGTGTTGAAGCATCCCAGCGGCGAAAAGCCGCTCTTTCATCCCCGGTACCTGGACTTTGCAGCGCACTACGGCTTCGAGCCCTGGCGCCCCGGGACCGGAGTCTGGTCACTGTCAACGCTCTCATCGCCTCAGGCCAGGTCGCGCAAATCCCATATCACCTCAATAGGGCGATGGATGACGGCCTAACGAAATCGCAAGCCTCTGAGGTGCTCACACACTTGGCCTTCTATGCCGGCTGGCCTAACGTTTTTTCCGCAATACCGGTAGCCAGGGATGTCTTTGAGAAACGTCATAAGTAGCGTGGCTCGGTTAGCTGGCACGCGCTAACCTCCCGTGGACTCACCGTGCTTCCTCGAACTTCAAGGTCGAAGGAGCTCGGTATCTGGAAAGGCTTGAGCAGATGACCGGCCGCTGAGTGGCCTTTGGGGGGAACTCAGAGAAAAAAGGAAGAGAACAGTGCCTCATGTGGTCGTGAAATTACGTCCCGGAAAATCAGAACAGCAAAAGACTCGTCTCGCTGCAAAAATCGCTAAAGTTAAGGCGAGAAAAATATGCTCAATCCGAGAGCCATTTCGGTCCGTTCACGAACGAGGAACTGGTGGGCGAAGCGTTGGCCCCAATCCGGGACCAGGTAGTGATCGCCACCAAATTCGGCCACGATTTTGGCCCCAACGGGAAGCAGCTTGGTCTGACAAGACTGAATAGCCGGCCCGAGCACATCAAGCAGATAATCGATGGCTCACTCAAACGGCTCAGAGTCGAGACTATTGACCTCTTCTATCAACACCGCGTTGACCCAGACGTGCCGATCGAAGATGTGGCGGGACGACTCGATCCGCCCGGGAGAGTGGATCTACGAAGTTTGACGGTTACCGCGCTTTGGCGCTACGCGGCGGCCCAGAGACTCGCCTCTTGTCGCGGAACCAAAAGGACCTCGGCAAGAAATTCGCCGAAATACTAGATGCGATAGCCTCCCTTGATGTTCAGGAGGCGATTATTGATTATGCCGCATTCGGCATAATGCAATCTACCCTTCCCGACTATGTCTTGTACAGGCGTACCAGCCTAGTATTTACAGCACGTGTGCGAAGTGGCACCGACATAGTATTGACTCCTCAGCCCCATGCAGGGGAAAGGGGTCCACTGTGATCTCCTGGGCCAATGCCTCCGGCTGCTCCATCGCAGCGAAGTGTCCCCCTCGCGGCATCACACTCCAGCGACGGATGTCCCTGAAGACTCGTTCTGCTAAAGAATGGGGCGGCCGTACTATCTCATGAGGGAAACCAAAGATGGTGGCGGCGACAATTCCGAAGGAGACCAAGGAAATAGCTTTCCCGGCATTTTCCGGACCCGTGATTTGCACCGCTGTGTCACTCGCCAGCGACCAGAAAACGGGCAGGATCAGCGCCGGAATGAAACGCGCTAAAGCCATCACCCAGATATTAGAAGCTCCTGCTGCGACCAGATTGGAGAGAGCAAAAAGCAAGAGGGTAAAGATAAAAAGCTTTTTGCGTTCGTAACCAACCAGGCGAGCAGTCAGGAAAGGTCCTGCAGCCGCCACGGTCAGAGCAAAGAGAGTGACTAAAAGGCCGGCCTGGGAGACGCTGACTCCGAGATCTGCGGCCATCGATGGTAACAAACCGACGATAATGAATTCGGTCGTCATCACCGTGAAGCCGCGGCCGACAAGAGGACAATCGGCAACAACGAAGCGCGATGAACTGGTGCCGGTCTTTGCATGATCACGTTTTCGGAATTAGGCGAGGTGGACATCTGCTTCATTTGGGTCAGCGTTTTGGCTGTTGCTGGTTCGAGACCGCCCCATCGCCGTGAGGAGGACGACTTTTCCGACGAGAGGACAATTCTTCATTCAATGTATACCGATTGGTAAGAATGTTAGCTCTGGACATCCTGTAGTCAATGATTTATTTACCGATTAGTATGAAAGTCGGTAATCCTGCCCCGCAGATCGGTCGTCCACGCGCCTTTAATCCGGAGGTAGCTCTGGAAAAAGCCCTGCAAGTATTTTGGCGCCGAGGGTATGCCGGCGCTTCTCTCTCCGAATTGACCGCAGCCATGGGCATTACCCGGCCTAGCCTTTACGCTGCTTTTGGAAACAAGGAACAGCTCTTTCGCAAAGCGTTGGACCTCTACATGGGAGGCCCGGCCAACGGTTCCAGTGAAGCATTGCAGGAAACAACCGCGCGCGCCGTGGTAGAACATTTACTTAATCGCTTGGTCGCTCTTTTGTCTGATCCTCATCACCCCGCCGGTTGCCTCCTGGTTAAAGGAGGCCTCTCCTCTGCCAAGGCTGATGATTCGATTCGCAATGAAATGATCAAACGCCGGTTAGCTGGAGAGAATGCTCTTCGAGAACGCTTTGAACGGGCAAAGGCGGAAGGAGACCTGCCCGCAAACAGTGATCCGGCTGGGTTAGCCTTCTACGTGACCACCATAACTCAAGGAATGACGGTCCAAGCCGTGAACGGGACAGACGAAAACGAGCTGCGCCGTTTAGTCGAGATGGTGCTGCAAACCTGGCCCGGCCTCGTCGAGAGTTCCGACCTGCGCGCGTTCGACTCCACCGTAGGGGGAGAGCAGCACTGAAGGCGGAACTCTCCGCTTCTGAAGCTCGTCGCGCCGCGCTTACGGCGCAGGGCTTCAACGCGATGCGTCGCCAAGAGGCTGTCGGCGCGGCGCAGCTGTGCAAGGGCGTAGATCGGCTTGGCCTTCTTCAGATCGACAGCGTGAACATTCTCGTGCGCGCTCAGTATCTGCCACTCTTCTCACGCCTGGGTTCATACGAACTCGCCCTCCTCGACGCGCTGATGGCAGCCAAACCCAAGCGCTTCTTTGAATATTGGGGGCACGAGGCGTCGCTGCTGCCTATCGAGTGCCAGCCCCTGCTGCGCTGGCGTATGGCCCGCGCACTTCGCGGCCGGGGTGTGTGGCGGCAACTCGAACCCTTTGCGGGGGAGAAGCGGGGCGAGGCCGATGCCCTGCTCGCCCGCATCGACACAGAGGGGCCGCTGGCCGCTTCCGATGTGGCGGATACCAGAGCCTCGAAGGGCATGTGGGTGTGGAGCGCCGCCAAGCATGCGCTGGAATGGCTGTTCTGGGCGGGGCTGGTCGCCGCAACACACCGCCGAGGCAGCTTTGAGCGCGTATACGACCTACCCGAGCGGGTGTTGCCCCGCGCTACCCTCCAACTCCCCACACCAAGCGGCGTTGACGCCCGGCGGGCGCTCCCTCGCGCGCTCGGCGCGGGCGATCGGTGTCGCGACGGCGGACGACCTGCGCGATTACTATCGCATCCCCGCCGCAGACGCGCGGCTGCCGATCGAACAGTTGGTCGAAGAGGGAACCATTATCCCCGTGCGCGTGCGCGGTTGGCAGCAACAAGCCTATTTGCACAAAGATGCGCGCGCCGGCCGCAAGCTCGAAGGCTCGGTGCTGCTGTCGCCCTTCGACCCGCTCATTTGGCACCGTCCGCGAACCGAGAGATTATTCGGATTCCGCTATCGTCTCGAAATCTACACGCCCGCCCACAAGCGCGAGCACGGTTATTACGTGCTGCCCTTCCTGCTGGATGGCGTGCTCGTCGCCCGCGTGGACCTGAAGGCGGATCGCAAAGCCGGCACGCTGATCGTCCAGCGAGCGCACGTCGAGCCAGGTGCGCCGCAATACACGGTGGAACGGCTGATCGAGGAGCTTCGCCTGATGGCGTCATGGCTTGGACTGGCGGGCCTCGCCATTGCGCCGGTTGCTGGCATCGACCGTCTTTTCGCGACCCTCCACGTCGGGGCACACCCGGCATTTGCCGAGCTGGCACCCGCGCAATCCGAGATGGTCTGTTATGGATGAGCAGCCGGTGAGAAGCGTCGAGACCGCCGCCCTGTGGATCGCCTACGTCGAACACGGTCCAACCAATGGTTGGCCGGTAATCCTTTCGCACGGCTTCCCTTACGACGTGCATGCTTTCGATGAAGCGGCTTCGATCCTCGCGCGAGCAGGAGCGAGGGTCATCGCCCCATATACTCGCGGGTTCGGCCCAACCCGCTTCGTTTCCGACGATGTCATGCGGAGCGGTCAGCAGACTGCCCGCGGCTGCGATATCGTCCAGCTTGCCGACGCTCTAGGTCTGGAACGCCCGATCCTCGGTGGTTTCGATTGGGGAGGCAACGCGTCCTGCGTGGCGGCAGCGCTGTGGCCAGAACGAATTGGCGGCCTTGTATCATACGCGGGCTACGACGTGATCGATGTGGGTCGACAACGGCATCCCGTCGCCCCATCGCTGGAGCGCGTCTTCTGGTATCAGCATCTCTTCCAGACCGAACGCGGACGCGAATGCCTGACTGAACACCGCCGCGAACTGTGCCGGATGCTGTGGAGCGAGTGGTCGCCCGGCTGGCAATTCGATGAAGCGACGTTCGCTCGATCCGCGGTCGCTTTCGAAAATCCCGACTTCGTGGATGTCGTGATCCATTGTTACCGCTGCGCCTTTGGCCTTGAGGCGGGCGACCCTGCGTTGCAACCGCTCGAAGACCTTCTGGCGCAGAAGCCCACGGTGAAGGTGCCGACGGTGACGATCGACGGCGCGACCGACCCGCTCAAGCCTGGTGGGACCGCAGAGCACGCCCGCATGTTTGTCGGGCTGCATGAACACCGCGTCGTCGATGCGGGACACAATCTTCCGCAGCAGGCGCCCCAGCCCTTCGCCGACGCGGTAATCAAGGTTCGTGATTGGTTCCTTCTGGAAAGACACACGGATGATGGACTCCGGCAGCGCTAGTCGCTGCGGATGCGTCGAAGGCGATGAATGCACGCGACCTAAGTCGTCTCGACGATTCAAGTCAACAAGCTGCTGAAAGAACAACGCGAGCAGCGGACGAAGGCGAGCAATATTATCAGGTGTAACCCCGCGGGATTTACTCCCGGGTTCAATTGCGCCCGCAGGTAGACTCCAGATTTCTTTGTGTCCGTCCAACTAGGAACCGGTTAGAACCTTCCTGTTCCCGGCACCGTGATTACACGAAGGTACCACGACTGCGACGCCATCTGCGGCATCGCCTAATGCGATAATCGCTCCAGCTGCCGCCTTAAATCCAAAACCCGATCGGCCGTAAAATAAGTCAGATTCTCCACCGTCCATTTGATTAAATGGGGATCAGCATTTCGCCAGGTTTCCCGCGTTATGAGCCAGCCCAGCTGATCCCGCTTTAATTTTTGCCTGGCCTCCGGCCCAAGCCTGCCTCTCAGGGTGTTATAAACCGTTTCCAGAGCGCACTCCACGACCTTGCGCTCAGGTGGAAAAATTCTACCGTTGCGATCACTTGCGGGAAGGGTAGCGGGCCTTCCTCCCCTCGCACGCTGACTTCTGGCTGTCCTTCTTGCGGCTCAAGGACCAATTCAGTCGCGCTCAAGGACTTGCCGTCCTTTTCGTCTTTTCGTGCAACCGGACCCAGCCTCGCTGTCCTTGGATGAAGCAGTCTTCGACTTTCATTTCGATCGCGGCGGCGCCGACGCGCGCGAACGTGAAGACCATCAGGCCGATGAGAGCTCGATCGCGCAGACCCATCCCGCAAGACATTTAATTTCGCGGCGCTACTGTTTGGCTCTGTCACTTTTGAGGTATGGAGTGAAAGAGTCTGGAAGTATGCAATTCTGAGGCGCGTCATCAAACATGGGGCCGATATCTGCAGGTGAGTATCCAGCCAAGCCACAGCCGACAGGAGTAACCTGAAATGTAAGATCCGGTCGGACCCCCGCGAAGGTCTTAAAATCAACGATGTGCCGTTGGATCTCTGACCAGAACGACTAGAAGCACCTTTTTATGCCGCACCGGAGAGCGCGTCGCGAGAGGAACTCCGAGCTCGGTGCGGCGTAAAACGGGATACGGCATAGTGTCGACGGCGAAATTGTGGCGCTCGACGATCAAGGCCGTTCGTCCTTTCAGGCGTTGCGCGCCTTAGATATGGACACCGAAAGGCCGCCCATTCTTTTCTATGCTTTTGATTTACTCCGGCTCAACGGCAAGGATCTTCGAGATCTGCCGATTCAAGAGCGAAAAGCGAAATTGGCAGAACTTTTTACAGAACCTCCGGCCGCGCTCCGATTTTCGATCAGCTTCACGAAAGACATTGAAGAGCTTCTGGAAAAGCCCGGACACTCGGACTTGAGGGGTTGATCGGTAAACGCAGCGGTTCCCGATACGAGGTGGGCAGACGCTCTGGAGCGTGGATCAAGATCAAGCTCCACCTGGAGCAGGAGTTCGTGATCGGCGGGTACACTGAACCCGAAGGCGCCCGGAAATATTTCGGCGCGCTGCTCGTGGGCTTCTACGAAAGATGATCTTGGGGTCACATCTCAACATTCAACAATTTAATTACCTGTTTTAGCCTCTTCTCCAACGAACGATCGGTCTTTAGTCGTTTTTCAAATCTCGCGATGGCAAGGCTTACCGCCGGGTATTCGACTTCGCCAACATGACGACCAAGTTCGCGAAGAGTGATCCCGGCGTGGCGTTGACCCAGGTAATACGCTAGGCCGAGCGCGCCGTTGCCCCGTTGTGCGGAGATCACTTCCCAAGGTTCTTTCCATACCGTCGCGATTGCCCCGATAATTTTCGGCCACTCGAGGCCCAATCGTTCTTCGAAACACCTCTCGCAAACAAATCCTCAAAGGAGGTCGTCTTTAAAGGTGACGGTCTGGCTACTGTCTGCGGCTCGTCATTCCGGCGACCATTCCGATGAAGATAGCCTACGCGAGCATTTCCACCGGAAAACCTCCCGGAGCCTCGAAATAGAACGTCCAGGATCCATGTTGCCTTGCCGGCAGTGGCACGTCGAAGCCGGCTGCTTTCAAGCGCTGGTTGATTTCATCAACGGCTTGTTCGCTTTCCTGGATAAAGCCGACGTGAAAGGTTGCCGGGTATTTGACCTCCGATTCCCTGCCCACTTTCGGGTTCATCAAGGAAAGCACGATTCCGTTGTCGTCCGACAGAAAGGCCCTGTTGTGATTGCCTTTCCCTCTCGGTTTTAATGCGAAATACTTGATGAGAAACTCCCGGGTTTCCACGGGATCAGTTACGGTAAGATTGAGATGATTGAGTTTCATGGCGATTTCACCTTCAAGATGGCCTGACGTTTGATGGATGCTGATCCCTTCCCAAGCCTAAAAAGGGCTTGTCGATGGCGAGCCAGTTGGAGAAGGGAGCTCATGGTCCAGTCGAGATCGCTTTGGCAGACCTCGGCTTCCATCCCGGCGATGTCGGGAAGCATCTGGCGAAATAGGGTCACCTTGAGAATGCCGGGTAAAATGCCTGCCTCTCGAAAGAGGAGTGCGGAGGATACGAGTTCCAAGCGGTGAACACCGCTCTCTTGCATCGCGGCGGCCAGGGCCCGTCCGAAGTCACGCCGGAGGGTGGAAGAAAGCAGTGCGTTTGGTCCGAAGGAAGAAAGAACGGCGTCGTGACCCTCCATGGAACCGGCCATTTCGCCGGCGTTGAAGACGTCGCCTTGCATTACTTTCAGTCGCTCGTGCGCCTCGCCGATTTTCTTGGGGGAGCGGAAGTAGGCCGTAACAAAATGACCGCGCTCCATCGCGAGGCGAACGAGATGCCGGCCAATGCCGCCCGTAGCGCCAAGAATGAACAATTTCATGGCCTTGTTTCGCTAGAAGGCGGCTATATCCGCGTCACATCGGCAGCCGTTGAACTATGCAAGGATTGCGAGCGCGAAGGCAGCATCCCGGTTGAAGAAGGCATCGTGCTGGCTACGGCTTTGTGAGTCCGAGCGCCTTTGCAAGACCGGCGTCGAGCATCCTCACAGGAAGAAGTCTGGGCAGAGTCCAGTTCTTGAAACGTTGCGGAACGACCGCGTAGCGTGCCTTCGGTTTCGCCGTGCTGAGTGCCACGTGGACGGCTTCGCCCAGACGCTCAGGGGATAAGCCGTTATTACGGGCTTCGGCGACGATGAACTTCTGGAAGTTCTGCACCGCCTCCCAATACTCGGTCTGCTTGAACTCACTCAGATCTTCTTTTTCGCCCTTGTCGTACATCGCCGTATTCACGGTGCCCGGTTCAATGATCACGACTTCGATGCCAAATATCATCAGTTCTCGCCGCAGCGCGTCCGACATTCCTTCAAGACCAGATTTGGAGGAGCTATAAGCACCGAGAAGCGGGATAGCAACTTTTGCGCCGGTAGAGCTGATGTTCACGATGCGGCCGGTGGGGGCCTGCCTCTTCTTATCCGTTCCCAAAAGAGAAGCAAAGGCTTGGATTACGACAAGCGGGGAGATCATGTTGACATCCAACTGCCGCCTGTACTCGCTGGGCCTCAGATAAAGCAGTGGCCCACTCACCACAATTCCTGCATTGTTCACCAGGCCAACCAGATTCCTGTCGCCTATCATGGAGCCGACCTTCTGGGCAGCTTGATGTACAGTGTCGGCGTCCGTAACGTCCATCATGAGAGGCACGAAACCGTTACCGAACTCTTTTTGCAAACGATCGGCGTCAGCCTGCTTGCGTACAGAACCGAACACGCGAAATCCCTTTGAAACAAGCACCTTTGTGGTTCCCCAACCAATTCCGGTGGAGACCCCGGTGACCACGACATCTTTGCTGTTCGCCGTCGTATTTCTCCCAAGATGATCACTGTTCATTTTCAACATGTTCGTTGTACACCTTCGCTTGTCAAGGTGTAAAGTATTCTCATGCCTTATCCGTCGAAAACAGACCGCCAGACCATCCTTTCGGCCGCGGTGAAGGATCTGGCGCACGGGGGTATCCGCGACTTGTCGTTACGCAAACTCGCGGCCTCCCTCGGCCTGGCGCCTAATGCAATCTACCGTTACTTTTCCGATCGCTCAGCACTGGAAGCTGAGCTAGCAAACGAAGCTGCCCGGCAACTGGAATTGGCGCTGAGGAATGCAGCTGACGGGTGCGAACCGGTTACCACAATCCGCGAGATGTCATCTGCTTACATTAAGTTCGCAAGGGACAACCGTCACCTCTATGAGGTGATGATGAGTCTCCACGCGCCGGAGCACGATGCGACCTTCCGCCAAAGCCTCTGGACGTTCACCGTCGAGCAGGTGCAACGAATTGCCGGGTCGGACCGAGCTGCGCAGGCGTCTGTCGCGCTTTGGGCGTTCCTCCATGGAGCCGTGGCGTTAGAAGCCGCTCAAGTGTTCGGCGAGAGCAAACCTGCAAGCGGCCTTGAATTCGGGCTCGACGCGTGGTTAATGGCTGTCTCTGCGCGTGCGGAGCCAAAACAGGCACGGATTGACCGGTCGGCGCCGAAATGTGACTGAAATAGCCGCATATCGGCGTTTAGTTTGTCCATGTGTGCGGGGACCGGTTCGATTTGGCGGCCAGAAACTTCCCAATGACCTCGCCCAGCGGTCGGCCTCTTTGAGGGTCGCGAACGAGGGGTTTCGTCTCGCTCCGTGCTCATCATACCAGTTTACAATCCAACGCCCGGTTTTTCTCTGAAAAATGGAGATTCTCGAGATCTTCCCGACCGTGAGCTTCCGGGGTATGAGCACCGGAATTCTGCTCGGGGGGCACTTGAACTCGCTTTCAGGGTTCTATTTTCCGCTATTTTCCATGGTGTTTCCCTGGGGAATTTCCATCAGGGTAGCAATCTGTGGAAAGGAGTGGAATCAAAACTGTAGTTTTTTGTCGTCGATCTACCTACAAAGTTTCCATGTGTTTTGATCATTTTCTGCCTTTCCAAGGGGATCTGAAGAATGCCAGTATAACGCGGTTTTGAGTCAGGGCATTTTTATTTGCCGGTTCGAGACCGGTCGCCCTGGGGCTGTCCAAACACTGGTCGCGCACCCTCACCGGTCAACTCCCCAGGCGTTGGTTGCTGGCCTTGGGACGCTGGATAATGGCTGTGAAGATCGATGCGGTGGAGACGGTGTGCCGCCGCATTTGGCCATCGCAATCGGGGGCTTGGCGGAAAAGCCATCCTTCTCATGAATGGCGAGTTTCGGGCAGAGACAACACGATGCTCAAAGTGCGATCACCTTCTGCATGACGGCTCAGTCCGCCTGGACTTCATGACCGATGACGTGAATGAGGCCGAGGAGATGCGAATCCAAACGCTCGCCTCTGATTGCGTGGCCGAAATCAGGAATTCGAATGAATCGGGTTGGGTTGCAGTGCGAGGCGGATGTGGCAAACGCGTCCGCTGGTAGTACCGAGCTAGGAAAATGCAGCGGAGTCAATATACCGTAAGTCGTTTACGTTGAGGCATGCACCGCGTTGGAATCGAACCAACAACGCCAGTGATTAAGAGTCACGTTGTTCCGTGATGCGTCTGTCGCACTGGCCAAACTTAAAACCAATGATGCAGGACTAGCCAAATGCAGAAAAGTGTCCAAGAACTGTCCATGCGCGATATTTCGTGACACGGCTCAAACTGCGTAAGTCGTTGATATCCAAGGGAGCCGGCAGACGGATTCGAACCGACGACCTGCTGATTACAACTCAGCTGCTGCGCAGCGGTCGGTCATATTACGCGGAAAACGCGGAGCGATTTCTCGGCGACGAACCGATCCCGATGGAAGGGGCCAAAAGTTACATGCGATTACATTGCGACAAGCGGACGATCTTCCTCTCATTGCCGTCGTAGCTCGTAACAAGCGTTCTAAAATCCCGATTTAGTGCCGGCCTGCAATCTCTCGCACGGCGGCTCGGCCGTTTCTCGGCCACTTTTTTTTCAAAGCTTCAACTGCAAATTCAGTCCGCCGGGGGCCTTCAAAATTTGGTCCGGATTTTGACTAGCGACAGCCCCACGCGCACTTCTCTACCTCAGAGATGGACGCCTTAAGCGTCTTTCCCATCTCAAGGGTCATGGTGCGTGCCCAGTGGTCCTTCCTCGTATCGAGAATGTCAGCCGCACGAAACAGCATTGCCGCGCGTGTCTTGAAACTGGTTTTTCGGTACGACCTGAAGGTCTCCTTTGCTAGCTTTAGCTTCGCTTCGACTTGTTCTTCGGTGAACTCATCGAAACTCTCGAGGATTTCTCCCGTTGCTGGATTTATACTTTGAATAGCCATGTTACAATCGTGCTGCTGGTTGGTGATGTCTCTCCTAGTTCGCTAAAAGGCTGGTTCCGCCACGAGGAACCCCAGTTTTCGAGCATTTCTCTTATTCTTTTGGAGATCGACCTGTCTTCACGCCAGAACAAGCGATCAGGGCTCCGATACTTGAAATGGTAGTGCTAGGCTCGTGACGAATCGCTTCCTCGTAAAGCTTTGCAGGATGGAGGTTACGAAAGACGTCCCGGACGGTAATACCGAAGGTCGACCAATCGATTGTTTTCATGAATCGCTCTTTCATATGTTTAATACTTCCTCTCGTCGGTACCGGCGGCATCGACGGGTCTCATTTTACGGAGCCTGCTCCCCTGCTCGATTTCTGTGCAGCGGCCATACGGCTCCGATTACGGCCGCTTGACGGCCCAATCCGAAAGCACCTGCCACGCCGCGGACCGGGTTTGTTCATGACATCTCGCGGGTCTGGGGCAAAGCCCCGCTAGCACGGTGCCAATGGCGCTTGAGCTTCTCGACCAGTCCAGGTTTACGCTGGGATCGATTCTAACCTCAATCAGCCGCAGCTGCCGCGAGCCGAGGGATTCCACCAGCGCCTCGCGGAGTTCAGCCACGCTGTGCGGGAGGTATGCCTGGATCCCGAAGCTTGCCGCAAAAGCCATAAAATCCGGGTTGGACAGTTGTGTGCCGACGGAACGGCCTCGTGACATACCTTGTTTCCAACTAATGAGGCCGTAGTCGTTGTCATTGAACACGACCGGCGTAAAACCCGCACCGACGCGCTTGGCGGTTTCCAATTCTTGAGCGTTCATTAGGAAGCCCCCGACTCCCATTGCTGCCACAATGGCGCGACCTGGCCGAGCCAGTGCAGCGGCAATACCACCCGGAAGCGCTATCCCCATGCTGGCAAGTCCGTCGCTTATTATACAGCCATTGGGACAATAGGTAGGAAAGTTGCGCGCAATCCAGATTTTGTGACTGCCCACATCACTAATAACAAGGCCGTCATCCGGCAACACCTCCCGGATTAAGTTCAACGTGCCTGGGACGGTCATTCTGGATGAGTCCTTTTCCTTTGTCAGCTCGTAGCTGGCAATGTCGTCTAGAATCCGTTGGCGGACCGGTTGATACCAGCCGCTGTCCAACGCTAGCGGCTTGTTCGCCAGATGACGATTGAAAGTGACCAGCGTCGCAGCAACGTCACCGATTACCTCAACGGCCGGATCGTAATGGGTGTAAACCTCAGCTTGCCGAAAATCGATGTGGACAATTTGCTTGTCGCGCTGCGGATTCCAGCGGTCAGGCGCATATCCGGCTATATCATAGCCAACAGTAAGCACCAGATCGGCAGCGTCGACCGCCTCTCGAACGAAATCTTTAAAACCGGTGCCAATGCACACCAAAGACTGAGCTGCGCGATCGGACACTGCTCCCTTGCCCATGAAGGTAGCCACTACTGGGATGTCTTGAGTCTCGACCAGCTGGGTAAGCTGGTGACTAGCCTGCACCCGGATGGCGCCATTACCGGCTATTATTAGCGGTCGACGGGCCGATCGGAGCAAGTCAAGTGCTGCAGAGACAGCTTGTTCGTCTGCTCTCGATCGACGCACAGGCCTAGGCTCCATCGGCCGTCGATCTTTGGATATTTGCTGATGAGCCACGTCCTCGCCCAGCTCGATGTGCGTGGCACCGGGTTTCTCTAATTCGGCGAGTTTGAAGGCCTTGCGCACAACTTCAGGCAAAACCTCTGGCGCGTAAACAGCGCTATTCCACTTGGTCACGGATTCAAACATGCAAACCACGTCGATACGCTGATGGCTCTCGTGATGGAGGCGATCCAACCCACCCTGTCCTGTAATAGCTATCAGTGGGGCCTTATCGAAGTTAGCGTCCGCGACACCAGTCAACAAATTCGTTGCTCCCGGACCGAGGGTCGCGAGACAAACACCAGCCTTCCCAGTTAGCCGGCCCCACACGTCAGCAATAAACGCAGCGCCTTGCTGGTGGCGGCAAGGCACAAAAGCGATCGAAGAATCTGCCAAGGCGAATAGAAGGTCCTCGATTTCCTCACCCGGTACACCGAAAACATAGTGAACACCCTCTTTCTCCAAGCACTCGACTAACAGGTCCGCGACGGTGCGACTCACCCCTTTTTGACCTAGATCGCCCGCGCACTGCGTCCCTGAACTGGCGCCTGGTGCGGTCGCCGTTGCTGATGCCTCCACGGCAATGCCGGCGGCGGGAGTTTGATTCTCTTTCATCGTTTTAGCCCGGTGCGGCTACTTCCGATTCCGATCTGTTCATAACGACATTGGGCAGCCTACTGTGAGAACGCACTATCTCCGGGCGCATATAGACCGTAAGGGAACGCCTCTCCGACCGGCCAGGAGTTGCTAAATTGCAAGCGGTCTCCGATTTCTCTCCCGCGCTTTACCAGTTGCCGTCCGCATTTCAACTGCCGCTCTTCCCAAATCTTGACCGCCGCTACGACGTCGTTATCCGCTTCTGTGAGTGCGTTGCTCAACTGCCACGCGTCTTCTGCTGCTTTCGCGGTACCCGCCGCGCAATGGGGACGGCCGACGAATGCGGCATCTCCCATGATACAGACCCGACCGAATCCCATCGCCGGGATTGCTCCATCAAAAATTGCTTGAATGAATGGTTCCTCCGTTCCTAGCACTAGCTCCGTCAACGCTGGCGGCAGGACATTCATGGAGTCTTCACGCAATCGTTCGACGTGTTTTTCCTGCAGGGCCCTGTACGCGAGCGATGTGTCGCGAAGCACGCCGTCCCGATCCGTCAGCAGATCGTCTAACTCCTCGCCCCTCTCCACGTTGCGGTACCACAGCCAGTTTATCAATCGCTTGCCCTCTCCCGTTGAGCGGTCTCGTGCCAGGATTGGGTAGGTCAAGAGGTGTCCATTCGGCATCACGAAGTAAGTGATAGGATCCTGCATAGCATTAAATGTGTTCTGCGTAACATTTTCCTGCCCAACGGTTCCTCTCCATGCAATGTAACCGGCATACTCCGGAGATGCCGTGGGCGCCATGAGCTTTCGAGCGGTCGAGTTGATGCCGTCTGCGCACACGAGAAGGTCTGCCGTTCTCACCTCTTTGTCTGAAAGAAACACAGTGACCTCCGAGCCTACTTCTTGGAATGCCGTGACTGAGCTGCCTAAATGATACCTTTCCAGGCCAACACAATGGAGGAGCGCCCGGTAAAGTGCACCATAGGAATTGACTCGAAAGCCGCATGGTTGCTCACTCACCACCTTTCCCTGATCATCAATGTAGCGGCACCACCTCGGACGGATACTGAGGTCGTCCAAGTGGTACTCCGCGAATTTCGTCGGATAGCGGAGGCTTATGGGATGCGAGATGATCCCGGCTCCGCGGCTCTCTAACAACCCAGTGGAACGTTCGAACACGTCCACTTCACAGCCGATCTTCCGAAGCACAAGCGCGGCGGTCAGTCCGCCGATGGATCCACCCATAATGATGACTCGGGGTTTCTTTTGCGGCATAAATAGTCTCCTCCTTTGAGTGATTCTATGGTTAGGAAGGTTACTGCATGGCAACGTTCTAAAGGGGGCCTTTGTCGTGTTAGACTTTTCTTGTCTAGGGGTTGATTCCCAGCTCTCCTCGAATGAACTGGCCATCAAAGGCCGCACGTTCTTTTTCTGCCGTCCGTGACTGATCAAGCGCCGAGGTGATCCAGATGGTTAGTAGCGCCGCTGGGCATGAAATGATGGCTGGGTTTTCCAACGGAAACGGTGCATGCGCCAGGCCCAGTACCGATGTCCAGACGCCAGGACTTAGAATCACCAGGCCCACGGAGGAAATGAGACCGACCACGCCCCCGCTTACCGCCCCCCTAGACGTGGTGCCTTTCCAGGCTAGCGACATCAGAATGACCGGGAAATTCGCACTGGCGGAAACCGCGAAGGTTAGGCCGACCATATAGGCGATGTTCTGGTGTTCAAAAAGGAGGCCTAGTGCGACGGACACCACTCCAAGCGCGCAGACGGCCAGCTTTGAAACGACCATCTCCTCGTGATCCTTCGCTTTGCCGCGACGGAGGATAGAGGCGTAGAGGTCGTGGCTAACGGCCGATGCCCCAGCGATCGTCAGGCCTGAGACGACCGCGAGGATCGTGGAGAATGCGACCGCCGAGATGAATCCGAACAGGACTGGGCCACCCAGTACATTTGCAAGGTACAGAGCAACCATATTGCTGCCCGCCTTCTGCAAGGCGTCGCGCGTGCGAGGATCGCTGCCTAGCACCGCAATCGCGCCAAAGCCGAAAATAAACAGCAGCGTGTAAAAGAGCGCGATGAAACTCGTTGCAACCAGAACGGAGTTTCGCGCCTGCCGAGCATTAGGAACCGTGAAGAAACGCATGAGGATATGCGGAAGCCCAGCGGTTCCAAAAATCAGTGCGATTCCGAGTGAAACCGCTGACCATGGGTCCTTAATGAAGCCACCAGGCGCTAGAATCGCTGCATGTTTCGGGTGCAACACGACTGCAGTCCGAATGAGACTGTTCAAGTTAAAGCCAAATCGAGAACAGATCAGGGCGACCATCAGGATGGTTCCAGAGAGAAGCAGCACCGCTTTGATAATCTGAACCCAGGTGGTTGCTAGCATTCCGCCAAAAGCTACGTAAAATGTCATCAACACTCCGACAAGCAGTACTGCCAGCGGGTAAGTGATACCGAAAAGCGTTTGCACCAGATTGCCAGCGGCCACCATCTGCGTTATCAAGTAACAGGTCACGATCACCAGCGTGCTGATTGTGGCGAAACCTCTCATGGGCAACGCCGAGAGCCGATACGACGTGACGTCTGCGAAGGTGTAGCGGCCAAGGTTGCGAAGTGGCTCGGCGATAAGAAACAGGATGAGTGGCCATGCCATCAGAAATCCGATGGCATAAATCAAACCGTCGAAACCCGAACTATACACCAATCCTGTTACGCCTAAAAACGTTGCCGCTGAGGTGTAGTCTCCCGCGATGGCCAGGCCGTTCTGAAATCCACGCAGCTCACCGCCGGCCGAATAAAATTCTCTTCGTGAGTGGGTTCGCCGAGCTGCCCACCAGGTAATAGCCAGCGACAACGAAATGAACGCTCCGAATAAAGCTATAGCTATAGGTCGATCATTCATTTGTTGATGCCTTTCAACACCTGCTGCGTCAACGCTTCGAATCGTTTATTGGCTCGCCACACGTAAATCGCGGTCAGGACAACGCTAAGGAGGATCAACCCGACGCCTAAGGCGATCCCAACAGACACCACAGAGTTGGCAGTCACAGGAGTAGCCAGGGAGGATGGGGAGAAGGCCACCAGAAGAATGAAACTAAAGTACGTCAGAATGACTGTCGCCGAAAGGATGAGCCGCAGCGCAAATCGTTCCCGCACCAGCGCCTTAAAACCTGCGTCCGAGGCGACGCGTCTGGTGAGATCGCGATTGTCCTGATCATCCCCGCTCTGGTTTGCGGAAGGAAACCTCCCGGGATCGGGCCCTTCGTTGGACTCTTCCCCTAATTTCTTCGATTGAGCCATTTCAAGAAGCTATCGTCGTGGCTTGTGGATGGAACATTCGCCGTCTCAGGAGAATGTTTCTGGGGGAACCTCATTCGAGGCTTAGCGGTTTATTCTCGCTCTGAACAAATTCAACTGTGACAAACACAAGGTCGCTCGCGCCGATATTTTCCAAGTCGTGAGTCATGCCCTCGTCTCTACGAAACTCCAGGTGCTTGGTGTCTCCGACTCGATAGTTGATTTGCCTGGTCAGGCCGTCAGGTGTACGGGAATGCGCCGTTCCTTGAGTCAGCACGGTCCAAAAGTATTTCAAAACATGCCGATGAAAGGGTAACCTCTCACCCTGCTTCAACTCAATCACCCAGATTCGCGCCACGTGCGATTCCAGAAGCAATTTGGTCCCCACACGACCATTGGCATTGGCTCGTTTGCTTTCCTCAATCAGTTCGGGTGGCCAGCCCTCAAAGTTTTTTCCGGTGATTTCGGTGTAACCGTCGGTTTGTTCCATAACTTTATTTGCACTAGAATCGCGCGTACAAATAATGGTGCCAGATGTGAATGGCGCGAAGATAAGGGCGATTTGGGATGGTTCTTCACCCCGAAGGGGTCGAGAGGACTCAGCCCGGGGTTTCAACCCGGATCTTTGTACACAAATCGGAGAAACGGAGGATACCTGGAAAGCATCGCTTGATGGTGCGAACAATACAGGCTGGAAGCCTATACTACATTGCTTTCCGGAGTGTCGAGCGATCTCTGGAGGACATCCTGGCGCAATCTCCGCGAACCCACGGCAACCACGCGACGGCGTAAAGTAGCACAGGCTTCCAGCCTGTATTTTGTTCGCACCGGCGAGCGATGCTTTTCCAGCGATAGTGGCGCTGGGCGACCGCTTCCCGCCGACAAAATTGTGTATAATGATCAGGGTGGAAACCCTGAAATCTATCGCCACTTCGAGGCAAGAAACCATCCCAAACCCTGCTTAACCTCGCGCCATTCGTGCCAGATGTCCAGTTATACTAGTATCAGCAGTAACAGGCGCAGCATGAGAGAAGATTGTCATGGATGATCAGGATCGGAGACGCGAATTGGGTCAATTCGTGCGCACGCGACGCGAGCGCCTTAGCCCCAAGAGCGTTGGTTTACCGAAAGGCGCAGCGAGAAGGACGCCGGGGTTGCGGCGCGAAGAGGTAGCCCAACTCGCCTCGGTGAGCGTGACTTGGTACACCTGGCTGGAGCAGGGACGTGACATTAACGTCTCGGCGCAGGCGCTCAACACCATTGCGCGAGCGTTGCGCATGGATCGTACCGAGCAGACGCACCTTTTCATGCTCGCCCGCCAGCCTTTGCCGCCGCAACCGCCGCCCGACGAGGAGGCCACGCCCGTCCTTCGACGCGTGTTGGCTAACGTGGGGATCAGCCCGGCCTATGTAACGGGACGCCGTTGGAACGTGCTCGCGTGGAACGAGGCGGCCGAAGTGGTTTTTGGAAACTTTGGGGCAAAAATGGGCCGTGAACGCAACCTACTCTGGCGGTCCTTCACGGACATGGAAACGCGCGAGCCCGAACGGCGCAAGGTCGGCAGTGACGCCAGGGTGTCGGTAGAAGGGGTCAATTACGAAGTCGACCCGGACTTGGCCGGAGAAACTGTAATACTCTGGTGGGGTATTTTCGACAACGAGCTGTATGTCGAGCATGGTGACAAGCGCTTCGGTCCCTATGCGCCGGTGGGCGGGCCAATCCCTTTGTATCGGTACCGCGCGTTTAAGAAGACTTCCACCCAACAACGGGCGGACCTAATCGAGGCGCTCGCCGAACGCTCCCTGACGCACCTCAGAAGCAAGAGCCGCGACCGCGCATCCTCCGCTGCAGTCGTCTCTGTGATCTTCGCTCAGATAGTAATCAACATACTGAGCTAGGCCTTCTTGTGTAGGGGGCAGCTTGTCGAAGCCACTTATGGCCCGCTGCAACTCATGTGTAAGCGTCTCTGCCATTAATGGCTCTTTTGAGGCGAAATGATTGTAGAAGGGATCGTGCGTGAGGCCAGCCGCCTTGTACCTGCTCAGCATGATTTACGAGAACAAAGCCAGAAAAGTTTGTTAATGGCACGTGATGGCCGAGCTCCGGCGCTGCGGCTTCGCTTCCAGAAATCAAGCTGACTCTGAGGTATGGGCTCCCGATTCCCGTTGGACTCTGGGCGTTAGCGGAGTGTTTTTTACTTCATCGAATTTTCTCAGTGATAGGAGTAAACGGGGAATAATCCTGTTATACTTGTGTATGAGCACGATAACTCCCGTTTCACCGCGAATGGAGCAGTCAAAAGTGAATCCGCTGCTCGGTCCAGCCTTGAAGAGTCTCTATGACATCGAGGTTCATTTAAGAAAATCGACGCTAGAGCCTGAACTTCGTGAATTAGTGAAGCTGAGCGTCTCCCAGATTAATCGCTGCGCTTACTGCATTATCTATCATCGCAGGGATGCGCTCAAGATTGGTGTCGCTGAACGAAAGATTCATTTGCTTAACGCCTGGCAGGAAGCGTCCGAATACTCCGACCGAGAGCGAGCCGCCCTCGCTTGGGCGGAAGCGGTTACGTTAATTTCGGTGCGTCATTTGCCCGATGAGGTCTATGCGGAAGCCGCCCGTGTTTTCTCCGAGCAGGAACTCGTTGATCTCAACCTCGCCGTGATGAGCATCAATTTCGTGGAACAGACTTTCGATAGCCTTTCGGTACGAACCCGAATGTGATTGAGATCGGCAGATCGATCGAGACGCGAGGGTACGGGAAGACCAACTGCTTTGTGATGGAGGTTGAGCGTTCCTCCTGAGTGCATTCGCACTCCAGTCCACGAGGAGAGAGCTCCTTACCGTACTTAAATTGCCGTTTCGTGGGCGCACCCCAACATGTGAAATCTTCTGCGCCGGAGAAAGTCTCGTGGCTGGTCAGAATATAGACCGGTTTTTTGACGCCAAACGCCACCGAGAGGCTCAAAACTTTTGTCGAGGAAAACGGGGTCAAAATCTTAATGTAGCAGTCCCGGGCGAGGAAAGAGTCTGAGGTGGGTCGATTCGTCAATGCAACGCTCGACAAAGTTTTCGAATGTGTCCGCGATTAGTCTAAAGATTGTTGCGGTTAGCGCGTTCCTTTGCCTAGATGGCTGATCCGCTCACGCCAAATGCTTGATGCGTGGCCGTTTCTCCGCACGGTCCGGACTAGGAACGCCGCTCCGCGCAAGCTTGGCAATAGTTGCTCCAATCCGGTCGGGGATCTGATCGTCGTCGAGTTGTCCCGTTATCAGGCGGAAGAGCGAATAGCCATACAAGAGATCCATCAACAACTTGATGTCCGTTTCCTGGGGAATTTCTCCGCGATCCTTTGCCGTTTGAAACGCGGTCGCGGTGAAAGCCTGACGTCTCGGAATAAAGACCTCGCGCAAATAACGGGCCCCTTCTTTTTCGAGCATCATTTCGGATAGAATCAGGCGATAAAGCGAGCCCGTCGAATCCTGTCGCCAGAGTCGCCAGACTTGTCGTAACATGGTGGCGAGATCCTTCGCCAGATCCATTCCTTCAGGTGGCGAAAGTTCGTGTTGAACCACCTGATCGTAGACCTCCAATAGCAAAGCAGGTCGTGAGGGCCACCATCGATAGATGGTGGGTTTGCCGCATCCAGCCAATTTTGCCACGGCCTCAATCGTAAAACGGGTCGGTCCCTCTTTGGCCAGCACCTGCATTGCCGCATCGATAATCGCCTGGTGCAGCAGTGGATTGCGTCGATTTCCAGTTCTGGGAAGCCTCGGAGCCGATCTTTTTCGGGCCATGGGAGAAGGTCGATTCAGCGAAACTTGGTCGCAAGCAAACAAAAACGGTTTCGGGGGTCGATCAGGCGGAACGCTGGTTGGTAGGGGAATCATAAAAGTTTCTTGACGTCTTGTTGATATGACGTTACGTAACGTCATATCATGAATTCTCGGTCTGGCCAGCAAAATGTTTCACCCCGGTACCTTTTAGCCTGTCCACTTTGATTGTTTCCAAACCACTAGAAAACGTATGCTAGTCAAAGAAAACCCGATTCCACACAACCACGTCGCAGCTCGACCGCCTGCAGGGAAGACCAATCGCGCAGACAAACCAACAAATGGTCCGCGGCGCCGTATACTCGTCATTGGCGCCGTGATTGGAGCCCTGGGCCTTTTTTTCGGTATCCGGTACTTTTTGTATGCTTCTTCCCACGAGGATACCGACGATGCTTATGTCACCGGTTACACCCACCAGATCAGCTCGCGCATCACTGGTACGGTCGAACAAGTCTTAGTTGACGACAACTGGCATGTCACTGCCGGGCAACCGCTTTTAAAATTGGACCCGCGCGACTACCAAGTGGCACTGGAAAAGGACCGCGCCAGCTACCTGCAAGCCCAAGCCCAACTGTTGCAGGCGAGCGCGCAGATACCGCTGGCCGAGGCTCAGTTAGCACAGGCTCAAGCTCAGACAGATTCGTCCAAAACAAATTCCGACTACTTACAGCGCACTTTCGAACGGAACAACCAACTGTTCTACCAAGGTAGGGGAGTTATTTCGAAACAGGACCTCGACACAGCTCAATCTCAGGCCGAAACCAGCGTCGCCACGTACAAAGCGAACCTGGCAGCCCTGAATGTTGCCAGGGAAAACCTGAAGGTCACCCACGCTCAAGAAGGAGCTGCGCGTGCCCAAGCCGAAGCCGCTCTGGCGCAAGTCAGGAATTCGGAACTCCAACTTTCGTACTGTACCATCGTCGCTCCCGTTTCCGGGCGAATCGCCGAAAAAACGGTTCAAACCGGGAACCGCGTTTCGGTGGGACAGGCTTTGATGGCCGTGGTCGAGGATAATGTATGGATCCTGGCTAATCTCAAAGAAACCCAGCTCGAAAGAGTCCGGGTCGGGCAACCAGTCGAAATCAAAATCGATGCACTCCCGCACTATCGGTTCTCGGGCCGGGTTGACAGTCTGCAACCGGGCACCGGCTCGAATTTCGCCCTGCTTCCCCCGGACAACGCAACCGGCAACTTCATTAAGATCGTCCAACGCGTCCCGGTGAAAATTCTCTTCGATCCAGAAAGCATCAAAACAGTTCGTGACAAGATTGTTCCCGGCCTATCGGCGGTTCCTAGCATCGCCGTCACCCAACCACTGATCGACAAACCATATCCGGAAGCCCCCGAAAACGAAACACCATCGCATCAACCTGCGAGTCAGCCGATCACTCAAATCCGTGACGTTCCTGCAACCGGAGTGATGCAATGAGGAATGGGGAAGACCTCGTTTCTGACCTGATCACTGATTACTGATCACTGATCCTTGGCCTCTCAGCAATCACCAACACACTTCTTAGCTATGGCTGCATCAACGGAAGAACAAGTCAGCTTACGCACCTGGATTGCGGTCCTTGGAACGGTCCTGGGAGCTTTTATGGCGGTGCTCGACATCCAGATTACCAATGCCTCCCTGCGTGAAATCACCGGCGGGATCGCCTCCACTGCGGTCGAAGCTTCCTGGGTTTCCACTAGTTATTTGATCGGGGAAATCATCACGATTCCGCTCACCGCATGGTTGGGACGTGTTTTCGGGGTGCGCCTCTACCTTCTAGTTAACGTTTCTTTGTTTCTGGTCTTTTCCGGGCTTTGCGGGACTGCCAGCGAACTCACGCAGATGATCATCTATCGGGCGCTCCAAGGCTTCACCGGAGGCGTCATGATTCCGATGTCATTCACGGTCATTAACACCCAGCTGCCTCCTTCAAGACGCCCGCTCGGGTTGGTCCTCTTCGGAATAACGGCCACCCTGGCGCCTGCCATCGGACCTTACATAGGAGGTCTGCTTACCGATACTTATGGCTGGCCGATGGTTTTCTACGTCAACTTGCTCCCCGGCGTAGTAATGCTGGCTACGGTCTTTTTCGCGATCGATCCAGAACCGCTGAATATGCCGTTACTGTGGAAAGGCGATTGGCTGGGAACGGTTTTCATGGCCATCGGACTTGGCTCGCTCATCGCGTTTTTGGAGGAAGGGCAAAATGACGATTGGTTTACCAGCGTTTTCATCCAGCGCTGTTTTGCGCTCGCGGTGATTTTCATTCCTCTCTTTATTATCTGCGAGCTCGTCAGCAAAACTCCGGTTGTCAATCTTCGCTTACTATGGATCCGCAATTTAGGCTTGGCTTCGGCAGTAAATTTTTTGCTGGGGGCAAGCTTATACGGTTCCGTGTTTCTTTTGCCAGAATATCTTGAGCAGGTCCAAAATTACAGCGCCAGACAAACCGGCGAAGCCATGGTACTGATCGGCCTCCCACAACTTCTGATATTCCCTTTCGTCCCGCGTCTCATGAAAGCGTTCGATCTGCGTTTGATCGTCTTTGCCGGGGCGCTGATTTTCGGTGGCAGCTGCTTGCTGAAT
Source organism: uncultured Verrucomicrobiae bacterium (assembly GCA_963782115.1). Taxonomy (GTDB): domain Bacteria; phylum Verrucomicrobiota; class Verrucomicrobiia; order Chthoniobacterales; family JAFAMB01; genus JAFAMB01. The sequence goes on along the minus strand of CAWAIK010000016.1, from coordinate 27,370 downwards.
ATTCATATGAATCCCGATTTTGGCGGACCGCAATTTCAAATCGGCAATGTCATCCGCGCTCTGGGGCAACCGTTCACCATCGTGCCTCTATCCGCGCTTGCTACCGCTGGGCTACTGAGGGAACAACAGGCGGACGGATCGGCTCTTTTCAATATCATGAGAAATCTGGGTGGCAGCGTCGGCACCGCGCTGCTGAGCACGATGATTACTCAGCGTGAACAATTCCATGATTTCCGGATTGGAGAAAGAATCACGGCTTATAACCCTTATGTGCAACAATTTCTATCGAACCAATCTGTCCAGAACCTCCAACATTCAGGAGATCCGGTCGCGGCGTTGCAACAGGCCTACCGCATGCTTCAAGCTTCGGTTCAAACAAACTCGTACGTTATGGCGTACAGCGAATGCTTTCTGGCGCTTGGCGTTATCCTTTTAGTCGGGTCTGCCACGATCTGGCTTTGCAAGAAAACCAGAGCCGGCGCCGCCGCAGCACACTGATGTGAGAAGTGAGAGGTAAGAGGGCCGGCATGAAAGGTGATTGGTGATTGGTCGAACCCTGAACCGTGAACCGTGAACTGCAAACAGTTGTTTCTTCAATGCGTCAGGTCTTCGAATTTGAAGGGCATTACCCGGGCTTCTTGCCATGCTCGGCTAATGAACAGCGGTTATATTCCAGCTAAACTCGTGGAGAGGGCGTGTACAAGGCGGAGACAGCGAGAATTGCTTTTGATCGCAGCTAATTTGCGAGGCTTCCGGTTCATGCTAAATGCATTGGATCAGGATGTCTGAGGCCAAAACTTCAAGCTGGGTCGCCTTACAAAACCCGGCCTTCAGCAAACTCTGGTTTGCTACCGTTACTTCTGGGATTTGCGTCTCCGCACACGATACAGCCGCCACCTGGATGATGAACAGCACCAGTCATTCGACGTTGCTTCTCTCCCTGATGTCGACCGCAGCCGCGCTCCCGTTTTTCCTATTTATTCTGCCCGCAGGTGCTCTTGCCGACATAACGGATCACAAGAAAATGTTGTCTGCGGCATATATCTGGCTGGCGGGCTAGTAGTTACTTGCAAAAATAAGCGATATTATCTCGCAGCGGCTGTTGTTTGATTTCGGCTTGGCGCCATTCAAAGGGAGCCGCTTGTTCATTGTAAGCGCAGATGAAGTAGTCGATTGCTTCTCGTAACTGTTTGACATCGACAAAGCTGGCTCCTTGGAGCGCTTGGCGGCTCAAAATGCTAAACCAGGACTCAATCTGATTGAGCCACGACGCATGCGTTGGGGTAAAATGAAAATGGACGTTGGGATGACTCTTGAGCCAGCGGTCACGCTTGGGCTTGTGGGTATTAAGGTTATCGAGAATGACATGAATTTCTTTTTCGTTGCCGTAGGTGCCTATGATGCCATTCATGAAATCCAGGAACTCCCGGCGGCGGCGGCGTTTGTAATGGCCAGCCTTCACCAAGCCAGTGGCGATTTCTAGAGCCGCGAAGAGCGTCGTTGTGCCGTGCCTTTCGTATTCATGAGCAAACCCCGAGACGGCCCGTCCGTTGGGTAATCGGATGTAGCCTTGAGCTCGCTCCAGAGCTTGGATGCTAGGCTTTTCATCCACGCTTATGACGATGGCATTTTCCGGTGGTTTAAGATAGAGACCAACAATTTCGCTCGCCTTACGGGAAAACTCCGGATCGGTACTCACACACCAACTCTGGCGGCGATCCAAATGCAAGTCGTGCTTGCGCATGACTCGCCACACCGCATCATCACTGACATCACCCAAAGCCTTGGCCACCAACCGGCCATTCCAGCGCGCAAATCCTTGTGGCGGCGCTTCAGCCAACTGATCAAGAATTCGCCGTTCGACGCTCTCATCGTTGATCACTTTGCGCCCACTGCGTTGTTCATCCTCCAAGCCCGGCACCCTCAGCTTAGCGAAACGCTTGCGCCACTTGCTCACCCTGGATGGTCGCGTCTCAAGCTCCTTGGCAATCTGATGCGTCGTCTTACCATCAGCGCAGCGCAGAACTATCTTGGCTCGCTCTACCTTGCGTTGCTCTGTCTTTCCGGATTTAAGCCATCTATTCAGCTCGTCCGTCTCTTCTGCGCTCAGCTCAATCTTGACCGCCGCTCGACTCATTCAAGAATGTGAGCATATATCGTTTATTTTTGCAAGTAACTACTAGCGATCCTTGGTTGGCTCAATCTCCTGAATCCAGCCGTCATCCTCGGCTCAGTATTTCTGATCGGGACGGGGTTTCGCGCTCAACGCGCCAGCCTTCTCCGCTGTGGTGCCTGAGATCGTGTCTGACGAACAACTTCCCTCTGCATCAACCTTGACAGGACTGCAGCTGAACATCTCGACGATTGTGGGTCCAGCTTTGGGAGGACTGCTTTTGGCTCTCGCTGGAGCCAAAGCCGTTTTCGCGCTCAACGCCCTCTTTCTTCTTGCAGTTCCAATCAGTATCGAACCGTGGAAACCCACGGTCGCGAAACTCCCGCTCGAGAGTTTTTTCGAGTCCGTTACCAGCGCGATCCGCTACGTCCGAAATTTGTCGATTTAATGTCTGAAGTCCGGCTCATTCACTTGCGAAGCGGTGCGTACAGCTGGCAATTGTTCGAGGATCCGAGCCGGCACAACACGTTTCGTATGGAAGTGATGTTTCCTCCTGGACTCAGTACCTGTTGCAGCAAGATCGGATGACGAAGGCAGATCGAGAGCTTTTCGAGGAAGCTGAGTCCCTGCATGTGGGTCCAGTTCCTCCGGAAGTCCGGATGTATCTTGGTGTGAATAAGGAGTTCCTTTCACACAAAGCACAAAGACGCACTTAATTCGTGGACTGGAAGCCTATCCAATTGCTTAAATTCGTGGATAAAACGGCACTTAAATGCCTGAATCGAACTGATATTCGTTTCCTACGCCCATCCAAATCTGGCTGTAGTGCGTTAATTTAATCCGGCCGCCAACCGTTGTGCTGACAGGGGTCTCGGCAGCAAGTCTGCGTAAAATACGCTAAAGTAAATTTCCGCAGACTTGCTGCCGGAACCCCATAATGGTTGACGGATCAAGTGTCGCGCGACAGAAAATCGGAGCGCCTCTGATTTTTGACAAGCAACTTAAAACCAAATTTCCATGTGACTTCCAAATAGCCAGCCTATCCAGCGGAGCCAGCCGTTGCCGATGCCGCCGACGCGGCCTTTTCGGATGGAAGAACTATTCAAAAGGGCCGCCACTGAAATGGGCCTTCACCCTATCCGGTGCCCCTAGATTTGAACACGACTCCTTACCAGGGGCGACCGGCTACTAAATACAGCGCTTGGTTCACAGGATTTGGATCTCCGACTGCAGAAAGATGGACCGATCTATTGACACCCAACATGCCGTCTTGCTACGATCTTCGCACAAAGGATCCAACCAAAAGCCGTATATAGCCATTGGATTCTCCCAGCAACCGCGAAGCGACGTTACTATATGAAGAATATCGCTAGACTATTGTGTTCGTGGTCTTTGGATGCCGCGACGAAAAGGAATTCACTCGCCTCGATACTCTCCAAAGCTTTTCCCGTTGCGATTGGATTGTTGTGTCTGTGTTCCCTCCCCGCTTTTGCGGCTGGGGTTCCAAATGAAAGCAACCCTCCCTCAAATGAAAGCAACCCTCCCTCTCTAACCAACCCTCCCTCTCCACCGCCCCCAACAGCACCGATGCCTCCTTCACCCGCTGTCCCCTTTGATCCCGGAATGCATTTGACCCCGGAACAAGGAAAGGAGTATTGGGATAGATACGTTACCGGCGACTGGTGGGGGTTGCGTACCCTCCTCCACAACTGGGGTATCGATTTTAACCTCGATTACTTCAGTGAGATGGCCACGAATTTCAGTGGAGGTAAGGACAATTTCAGCGGTTATCCGAAAGGGTTTGGTCAGTCCTGGGCTTATACGGATCAGGCCCTTTTCGGACTCGACCTGGACTTCCAAAAAATGATCGGGTGGGAAGGAGCCAGTTTCGAGTTCTATGTTACCAAGCGTACGGGAGACAATCTGAGCGCACAGACCAATCCTAATACACTCCAACTTATTCAGGAAGTGTTTGGCCGCGGACAAACCTGGCGGATCACCGATTTTTGGTTCAAACAGAATTTTTCTAACGACTTGTTGGAATTGAAACTGGGTTTGATGAATATGAGTCAGGAATTCGGAGGCTTTTACGCTTTCCCGTTTGAAAACCTGACGTTCACGTCAGGGATCACCGGAAACGTGGCGGGTTATAGCATGTTCACCTGGCCGGTGAGTCAATGGGGGACGGACTTACAGTGGAACGTCAACAAGTCATTATCCTTGAGAGCCGGCGTTTTTGCTTTCAACAACTATTGGATTTCGAACAATTATTTCCTCCGGCTCGACAATCCAGGCGGGACCAGCGGAGCCGTTCTTCCGTTCGAAATCGATTGGAAACCGAAGCTGCATATTTGCGGAAAGGATCTACCGGGACTATGGGTGTTTGGAGCCTGGGGCAACACGAACCATGAAGAAACCTCCGGAGCCGCCAAAAGCGTCCTAGCCGGTGCACCGGGTGCGGCGCCCTTCCTGGGCTCCATGTTCACAGGAGATTACGGTGTTTATGGTAGTATTTGGCAACAGGTTACTGCGCCGGATCCGGAGCGTCCAAAGACTGGTTTGAGTGCCTTTGCAGGAAGTATTTGGTTAGATCCTCGGACCGCATTTCAGAACTTTCAAGTGTTCACTGGACTCTACTACTGGGCCCCTTGGTCGAAGCGACCATACGATTCCTGCGGTATAGCAACGGGTTATAACCGCGTTTCCGGCAATGTACGGAAGGCCGAGACCGAATTCACCGCCAGCCATCCTGGTTCCGGTTTCGGCGTACAATCCGACGAGTTTGTAGAGGAAATTTTCTACTCGTTCGATGTCTTTCACGGGGCAAACATTCAGCCGGATCTTCAGTACATTATCAATCCCGGCGGCTACAAGAGCGCCACGAACATATGGGTGTTCGGAATCCAACTGAGCGTGCCGCTGTAAGCCAGTTCTTAGCGCAGGAGCCAGGCGTCAGATTTATTCGGTTCTCCATTAGGGGGTCGGCGATCGGCTCATGAGTGGCATCTAGCAACCAGCATTCGGAATCTGATTCACAATAAGCGCGCATAGGCGTGGGCGGTGCGGAGAAAACTCAGAATCGGCAGCCCTCTGAAAAGGAAAATACTTCATCTTACGCTTGTAGCCTGCGCGGCAGTCTACGTTGGTCAGCAATCAATCCAGGCTCAAGGCGTGGCGCCCGGCGGTCCTGGCGACAAGGCCGATTGGTTGCCTGCAAACAAAAGCGGCTTCGGCACGAGTCACACCACCTTGAGCAAGGTTTGGTTTACTCTGGAAGGCGGCCGCTTGAGCGAGGTCTACTATCCTCGCCTCGACACGCCGAGTGTCCGCAACCTCGACTTCATGATCACCGATGGGCACAGCTTTGCGGCACGGGCCCAGGACGCGTCCACCTCCACGACGCGCCTCGTCGGCCCCGACCATGGTCGGCGAGATCACAAAGGCAAACCCAACAGCCTGACCTACCAAATTATTAATACCGACACGGCCAAGCGGTGGCGCCTGACCACCAGCTTCGTCACGGACCCTTCCCGATCCACGCTACTCATCGACGTCGAATTTACCTCGTTGGACGGCCGGCCTTACCAGGTCTACGCCGTTTACCAGCCACAGCTCGACAACCCGGCAGTGGAGGTCCCCTTGAATCAGTCCGGCGTAACGGAGGGCAACGCACTGCTGAGCTCCGACGCGCAGATGCAGGTCGCCAGCGCCTTGGTTGCTTCACCCGCCTTTACGGAGACCTCTAACGGTTACCTGGGGACCAGCGACGGCGGCACGGACTTGAGCCAGCACTTTCACTTAACCACCCACTACAGTTCTTCGCCGCAGGGAACCGTGGTCCAGACCGGCCGCCTGCCCTTAACCGGACTCGCGGATAGTCGGCATGTAACACTCGCACTTGGCTTTGCTGCCGCCGAGTCTACGGCACTTGATACGGCCAACGCCTCACTCGAGGTCGGATTCGACCGAGTTTCGGACCAATACGCCGATGGCTGGGACCAGTACCTGCGCTCGTTGCGCGATCCTCCTCTTAGCCTTTCGACTACAGGATCAACGCAAGTTGTATGCGGTTTCAGCAATGGTGCTCGCTGCCAGTGAGGACAAGACCTACCGGGGTGCCTTTGTCGCCTCCCCGACGATGCCGTGGGCGTTTGGCACTGGTTTGTTTAATCCCTCCGCCATCTACCACGTGGTCTGGTCTAGGGACATGTACGAGATCGTGACGGCACTGATCATTGAGGGGGACGTGGCTGGCGGCGGGCGCGGGTTGGATTTTCTATTCAATGTCCAGCAAAAGCCCGACGGCTCCTTCCCCCAAAACACCAAAGTCGATGGGACGCCGGTTTGTGGCAGCCTGCAATTGGACGAAGTGGCCGACCCGATCATCCTCGCGTATCAACTGGGCCGTAAGGAGCCGACCACCTGGAGGCAGCACGTCAAGCCGGCAGCCGACTTTCTCGTGAACTTCGTATCTTCAGATGGATACCCCGCACCTTATACGCCGCAAGAGAGATGGGAAGACCAGAGCGGCTACTCCCCATCGACGATTGCTAGCGAGATCGCCGGCCTAGTCTGCGCGGCCGACATCGCGCAAGCTAACGGCGACGCAGCTTCGGCCCAGCTCTACCTCGCTACGGCCGACTCCTGGAGGTCGCAGTTGGAAAAATGGACGGTGACCCAGAATGGCCCCTACCGCCCGTTGCCTTACTATGTGCGGCTGACAAAAGACGGCAATGCCAACGCCGGCACCGCTTACAGCCTCGGTTGCGGAGGTCCTAGCAGCATGGATCAACGTGCAGTGGCGGACGCCGGTTTTCTCGAATTGATCCGGTATGGAATCAAGCCCGCTTCCGACAGAGTGATTATCAACAGTCTCCAGGTCGTCGACGCACAGGTTGGCGTAACGACCCCCAACGGCATGTTCTGGCACCGCTACAACAACGATGGATACGGCGAAACCTCCACAGGTGCTCCGTGGTCCCTGACCGCTTCCGGCACCTTAACAACCCATGGACGATTGTGGCCCTTTCTTGCTGGCGAACGCGGGGAATACGACCTAGCGGCTCACAATGTTTTTGAAGCGAAGACCCACCTCCTCGCTATTTGGCCAGGGCCAATGCCTGGCGGTGGGTATGTCGTTTAGTGAGAGGAAGAAGAATCTTTTTGCGGGACATTTGTTTAGCAATTTTTTATCCTCGCGGGCGTGAGTAAAACTCTGCGACTGCCTAACTGCGACCAACAAGCCTTATTAGACCAAGTCCAAGTGCGGCTTGTGGAGCGCGCCGAACTGGAGCGTTTCAAACAATTGCTCGATGAGCATCACTATCTGGGAAGCCTCAAAGCGGTGGGCGAACGCCTCCACTACGTGGCCACCGATGCCCAAGGTCAATGGCTGGCCTTGCTGGTCTTCAGCGCTCCAGCCAAGCACCTCAAGCATCGCGACCAATGGATCGGATGGAGCGCTGCTCAACGCCACCGTCGCCTGAGCCTGGTGACTAACAACAGCCGCTTCCTTATCCTGCCCGAGCGCTCCGTGCCCAACCTGGCGAGCAAGGTGCTGCGCCTGACCCTGGATCGCCTTCCCACCGATTGGCAGAGCTCTTACGGCCATCCGGTGTTGGTGGTCGAAACCTTCGTCGATGTTGCCCAGTTTTGCGGTACAGTTTATTCGGCCAGCGGCTGGAGCGAACTGGGCCAGACCGACGGCTGGGGCCGTCATCGGCGCGATTACTACGTTAAACACGACCAGCCCAAACGCCTCTTCTGCCGCCAACTGTTCAAAAACGCCCGCCGCAGTCTTCAGGCCGAACATCTCAAGCCAGCGTTGGCGGTGGTCGAACAAAAGGTGTCGTCACCCTGCACGCGTACGGTGAAGGAAATCCGCTCGATGGTCGAACACTTCAAGGCCGTGCCAGACTTTCGCGGGCGCTTCGAGTCCTATCCGCTGTGGTCGATGTTAACGATCCTTCTTTTAGCCACTCTCTGCGGTGCTCCGCGCGGGCAAAAGGATATCGCCAAGTTTGCGCGGGGCTTGAGCCAAGCGCAACGCCGGGCTCTTGGCATCCGGCGTAACCCAAAAGGCAAGTATCCTGCTCCGACACAGCCGACCTTTTGCCGTCTGCTCCAGCGGGTCGATGCCCGTAGGGTGGAGGAAGTCATTTTAGCCATCCAGGAGCAAATGCGCGGCTCGGCGCCCAAAGATCAATTGATCGTACTGGATGGCAAGGAACCCAGGCACGGCAGCGGCGCCTCGATTTTGAGCGCGGTCACCGTACCGAGCCAGCATTACTTGGGCAGTGCACTGGTCGACCAAAAGACCAACGAGATTCCCGTGGCGCGAGAGTTATTTAATCGCCTGGAGCTCGAAGGCCGGTTGGTCTCGTTGGACGCCTTACACACCCAGGACGAAACCGCGCGCGCGCTGGTCTTGGAACACGGGGCCGATTATCTGCTAACAGTCAAAGGGAATCAACCCACCGTGCGCGAACAGATCGAAACCCTCGTTGCCGCCCCTCAGGGCGATTTTCCCCCCTCATGAGCCGACGCCCACCAAGGCTCGCGTGCAGGAAATCAACAAAAGCCGCAAAGAAAGCCGCAGTATTGTCACCGCGCCAGTCACCGGTGAACAGGTCTGCTTCCCATTGGCCGAGCAGGCTGCTCTGCTGTTGCGCCAGACCGAAGGACGCAAAGACGAACTGGTGGCGCTGATCACCAGTGTCGAGGCCTCACGACTCCATGCGACAAACTGGATGCGTCTGAACCGGGATGCCTGGGGCATCGAGAGCGGTTTGCATCAGCGCTTGGATATCTCCCACAACGACGACCGCTGCCGGGTGCGCAACGACAACGCTATGTTGGTTCTCGGAATGATCCTGCGCTTGAGCAATAGCCTCTTCATGCAATGGAGTGGGTACAAGCGACGCCCAGACCATGTCACCACCACCGATTTCCAATCCGCCTTGTCCGAAGACCACCACCGTCCGGCACTCTGCCTAGCCTTGAGCAAATATCCCAACCTCAAACGACTCTCATGAATTGGCGCTGGCACGGCGCTCCCGATGCAAAAAATAGATTTCCAAACGCCTTGTCATCCGGTTTAGTTGCAAATGACAATTGGAATCACTAGCCCGGCGCATGAATCGCACCCAGATGCAAGGTCACAATGCTAGCGGGCAAGGAACCACCACCGCCCTGGTGCCTGCCTCAACTAACTCCCCTGAGCTGGAAGTCAAGGATGCGCAACTCATCTTCGGTGCCATCTGGCGGGAGCTAGAGGGGGAGCTCGGCCGCCGCCGGATGCGTTTCCCCAAGGAGTTGATCCTGCTCGGCGGGGCGCCGGGTGCGGGCAAAGGCACCAACTCGGACTTCATTCGCAAGGTGCGCGACATCGAGGCGCCACCCATTGTGGTTTCCCAGCTCCTTGACACACCGGAGGCGCGCGCCGTCAAGGCACGCGGCGGCATGGTCGGGGATCGGGAAGTAGTCGGCATCCTGCTGCGCAAGCTGCTTCAGCCTGAGCAGCAGAACGGCGCGCTGCTCGACGGCTTCCCGCGCACCAAGGTACAGGTCGAGTGCCTCAAGCTGCTCTTCGACGAGATGATCGGGCTGCGGCGGGAGTTCTCCGGCACCCCGGAGGTGATCCACTTCAAGCAGCCCACCTTCCACATCATGGTGCTGTTCGTCGACGAGGCGGAAAGCGTGGCGCGCCAACTCAAGCGCGGACGGCAGGTCGTCGCCCACAACGAGGAGGTCGCCCGCTCGGGCGTGGGCGAACGTTGGGAGGAACGGGCAACGGACTTTAGCGAGGGGCTGGCACGCAACCGCTATCGCGTCTTCAAGGAGCAAACCTACGACGCGCTGGTTTCCCTCAAGCAGATCTTCCACTACCACTTCATCAACGCCCAGGCACCCATCCCCCAAGTGCAGGCCGAAATCGTCCGCGAGCTGGAATATCAGAGCTCGCTGGAGCTGGACCCGCGCACCTTCGACCGGCTTCGGGGGTTGCCGCTGGCCAGCGAAATCGTCCGGCACGCCCGCCAGGACCTCGTCCGGCGGTTGGATGGCTACGAGGTGGAGCAGCCAGAAACCTTCCGGCGGGTGATTGAGTTCATTGAAGGCAAGATGATGCCGATCCTGGTTCGCCACGCGGTCTCGGGCATCGCCAACATCAACTGTGAAGACCTGCTCTTCGAGGACCCGGCCGCCTTGGCAATGCTGATCGACATCTTCTCCGAGCGCGGCTTCCACACCTCGGTGGACGTCACCCGGATCGGCGTGCCACTGGGCATCGATCTGAAGACCGGGGAGATTTACTCTCAGGAGAAGAAGGTTTTCCGTTTCAGCGTTCGTTTCAGAAATCCGGAGATCCGAGGTTAGTTGTCGCACTGCACTTAAATCGTAGACTACGCTCCTAGCTAAAGAATCCAGGGTAACGGGAGTAATGGAACCAAAAACAGCGCTAAGGTGTTCAGTTTTGTGGATAGCTCTGACTCCTCGCGTCTAAAATCGGACCGTGGCCACCATCATAGAGGAGTTGCGCCAGAGGGTGCAACTCGAGCGGCGAATGATCGCCCGGTTAAAGACCGCAAACATCCGCTTTTACCGATGCTCAGGTCGAACATTCAACTGACCGAGATTAAGTCGAGGAGGATGCATGATGGGGTTAGCCCAACAAAGGTACGTAAAGTCCCACAGAAATCTCTTTAGATCCCCACGCCTCTGGACCGCATCCTGGTACGCCTTATCGACCGATTCGGGGTCACCTCACTAAAAGGTACCCGCCGCTGGCTGCTCGAATGAGTACTTTCACCAGGTCTGTCCAGCGCTCAGAGAGGCCGGGGTAACGGCAGTAATGGAACGAAATGGCGTCCTATCTCTACGTCGTGCGCGCTATGGAGGTGACGGACAACAATACGCGCATGGCGATTGATCTCATCCATCGCTTGGACACGTGCTCGGAAAAGCAGATCCATCGGGGAGTTTCTCGCCGATCTGAAACGCGTCGACATGGGCTCTGAGCACACTCAGCCCGTATAGGACCGAGTACATCAACCGTATTGGGAATTACGTCATCAATCCCGATCGAATACCGGAGCCATTGGAAGAACACCTGGACCTTTCATTATCGCCAGTCTCAGCTTGATTCGGCGATCTGTGTGTTTTTTACCAGATAATGTCTGATGACGGATCATGTCGGATCAGGTTGATCCAACGACGGTGTGGAGCGGGCTTTACAGCTTTGGTCCGACATAATCCGAGCGACGACGAAAAGGCCAGGCGGCGCATCGCCGGGATTAAACTGGGCCGTCTTGACTTCGCGAGCAGTCAGTGTGTTCTGTGCTTTTTCATCGTCAAGTCTGCCTGCGCATATAGGAACCAAGAGGCTGTTCGATCAACCGGGCCAAGGAACTCGCCCGCGGACGCAACGGTTTTATCATAATCTTCTTCTTGCCGATCCAGAGGACCGGTCCCGAGAAGGGCGTGAAGATCATGTCGGATTGCTCAAGCTCAAAATGCCCGCCAATGTAGTCCAGGACAGCGACGGTGCGCACCGATCCGACATGATCCATCATCCGACATTATGCAGAATCCTTTACCGCCACCCGACATATCGTTCCAAGTTGTCAATTGTCGCCGTCTGCGCCGAGATAAACCAGTTTACCATGTCGCCAATCGAGAGAATCCCGACCAGATTGGTTCCTTCCAGAACAGGAAGGTGGCGCACGCGCCTTTCGGTCATTATCCGCATGCACTCTATAACACTGTCGTTCGGAGTGACCGTTAGGAGCTGTGCGGTCATTATATCACTTACGGGAGTTTCTTTGGAAGACCTTCCCTTTAGGATGACTTTGCGTGTGTAATCACGCTCGGAAACAATTCCGACTAATGTGCCATTGTCCACCACCGGTAGTGCTCCGACGTTCTTCTCACCCATTAACTGAATAGCATCGATAACCATTGCGTTCTGGCTAATTGACCAGACGGTGGAGGCCTTTTTATGCGCCAAGACCGCGCTGACTATACTGTTCATATTCGTATTTTAGTTTTTTTTAACCAAATGTTTACGTTTCTAACCCCATTTCACCGATCCGTAAGGGCCGCGACTCCGCGCAATTCCAGTGCCAAGAGATCAACCCTGTCCGCCTCTAACCGGCTTGTTTCCGTTGGAATTCCAAGCCTTTGTAGAAGGCGTGCGGCATCGCACCTCCGATCAGAAACACATCGGACTTTCCTACCAGCGCCTTGATCACGGCAATCTTGTCGGAGACCTTTGAGCCGTCGAAAACCCCAAGAAACGGCCAGTCCGGATTCGCCATCTCATCCTAACCTCCTATCCATAGGCCTCCTCTCTAAAAGCAATATACGCGGTGTATTGGGAAGTTCTAGACATATGTTGCCTAATGCTTTCCAGACGTTGCAGAATGCGTGTAGGCGAAAGCTGGAGAAAGATCACATCCAGTGACCTTGCCGCCTTGGTTCTATGGGCCACAGCCGGGGTCCTTATGCATAACGACCTGCCCAACCTTATTTCCGATGTACCTGCAATCGGGCACCTAGTCTAGCTTGCGGTCCGCCACATACCGCATTATTTCCGCGTTATTTCTCAACTTCAATTTTTCGAGAACTCGCAAACGGTAGGTACTAATTGTCTTGGCGCTTAATAAAAGCTCACTACCGATTTTCTTTGGAACCTTGCCGGCTGCGATGAAGAGCATGATCTGATATTCACCATTGAAAAGTGTCTCATGCGGATCCCTCTGCGGTGATTGAATTTCGCCTGCCGATTGTTCCGCGAGGCTCGTACTGATGTATTTGCCCCCGCTGAGAAGCTTTCTGACTGCGTCGCAAAGTTCTCGCGATGCACCGTCCAATGTGCGCGGACCTGAGCCCGCTTAGCGCCCCCGAGACCTCACCCATGCTGTTACGACGCCGATCCAGTTAATAACACCCTTGCGAGCTTCCCGGCTCTAAACGCCCTAAAAATCGATCTGATCGAACCCTCGGATAATGGCCGGCGCATCCCCGGCGCTTTGACTATCTCGTGGAGCAAATTGCCGGCCAACCGAACGATGCTCACGTTGGGATGGTTACAGAGCAATCGCCATCATTGAACAATCCAAAGTCCGGCTGCTTTCACGCAACGGCCTTTCGCTCGAAAAGAAGTTCGAGAAGGTTTTCACGGAGTTGAGGAGTCTCGATTTGGACTCGGCGATTCTTGAACTCGGCGTCTACGACCAAGGCAAACTGCCCTACGTCGGACATACCGGCACAGGATTTTCTGACGAAATGTTCAGAGACATCCTGAAACGGCTGACCCCTTATTTCACTGATTCTTGTCCGTTTGACCCAAGACCTAAAGCCAACGCGCGAGTCCAATGGGTTAAGCCCAAGTTAGTCTGCGAGGTCGCATTTCAGGAATGGACTAGCGATGGCAAGCTGAGAGCTCCCGCGTTTCTCGGATTGAGGGAGGACAAATCGCCAACAGAAGTCGTGCGAGAGCATCTGGCGGCGTTGCCAAAGTAAATTTTTCCGGGTCAGCCAAAATGACCTTTATCCGGGTTGAGCGGGGAAATGTAAAGCTGGTCAAACCAAAGCGAATTGCCGGTCATGAGCGCGGGATACTCGCGACATAGGCATTCGCTTACACAATTCACAAGCTCCTGACGATAACGCATAACAAGCGTAAAAAAGAACCCATTATGCTTATAATAAATAGCTTATTGAAATAGCACTCAACGAATGTTCCCAAGTACGAGCATCAGCGACGCCGTCGAGAAGTCGTCCTTCACAATCTCATCGAATCCATGTAGGACCAGAACGCCGTTCACATAGGCGAGCATATTGCCGACTTCGTTGTGCCATCGCTTCACCGCCTTGTAGAGCTTGACCGGTCTTCAACACCTTAAAAACGTAAGTGGCTTTAAATTAGATACTTATGAAAGCGCCAAAACGCTTTGGCACTACATTTTCGCCCGATCGAACGGTTAGGAGACCTCGCGCAACGTGGGGGTGCGGCGACTCCGGTCGCCCGCAGCGCCGCTGAAGCCTCGCTGGTAAGCTGGCTCCGTAGAACAAAACGTTTGTCTTGAAAAGTTGCTTCGACCTGTTGCAATGCCTCGAGGCCACGAATGACCCGTGCCCATTCGCACTGTAAATTGGCGAACTTCAGGCGCCGCTCCAATTCGGTTTTTAGGAGCAGTGCAAGGAAGCTGCAGAACACATGGCCACGAATGGTCTCGTTACACCTGTGGTAGATGGGCCTGGTTTCCATAATCGATTTAGTGGTGCGGAAGATGTCCTCGACTGTCCAGAGTGCTTTGTAGACGTGAGCGACCGTCTCGGCGTTGTAGAGGCTATTAGTGTCTCAGCGCCGATTTAATAGTCCGGTAAACTCACCGGTTTAAGAACCGGATACTGGGAAGGCAGGATTTTCTTCAAAGGTTCAAGCAGAAACTTTTCTTCATTTTGTTCTGTCTTGTTCGGTTTTCTTCCGTTGCGGCGCTAATTTTCTTCGATCTTCGGGGGCGGAGCTTGAAGTAGCGGCAACTCAAACTCTTGAGTTTGCCGATGAAGTGTTCTGCGCAGCGGAAGTGCCAGCATTGCAAGGAGTTCTATCTGCCGGATCGACGCAATTTGCGTCATCAGGGCTACTGCGCAGAACCTGCCTGTCGCAGACAGAGCAAAGCGGAAAGTCAGCGCCGCTGGGTGCAAAAACCGGAGAACCAAAACTACTTCAGCGGCTCGCAAAATAGCCAGCGTGTCAAAGAGTGGCGAAAACGCAATCCCGGGTACTGGCGCAAAAAGAACCCTCCACCCCAAGAACCGTTACAAGATCTCTGCACGACTCAAGTGGCTCAGGATGAGGAAGTTAAAAGAATAGAGATCTCCGATGCGTTACAAGATGTCTTGGTGATGCAACCTGCTGTGATGGTGGGACTTATCTCCATGATGACTGGTAGTGCGTTACAAGAGGACATCGCCGCGACCACCCGGGCGCTGCTAAGCAAAGGCCAGGACATCCTGGGCACGAGGCTCTGGAGTCACAACGACGCATTACCACGATGAAAACCAAACGGGTACTTTGTCCGGAACGGCTGCGCCATGTGCCGCACCGCTTTAGTTGGATCGATCAACGGCTGGTGCGCGATGGCCACATCGCTCGGTGTGGTCCTCAAGCGCTGGCGCTTTACCTGCTATTGGTCACGGTGGCCGATGCGCAGGGCTTAAGCTACTACTCTGATAAGACCGCGGCACGGTTGCTCTCGCTCAATGAAGCCCAGTTACGCGAGGCTCGGCGCAGTCTGCTGGCAGCCGGTCTGATTGTTTACGAATCTCCGCTCTACCAAGTCTTGAGCCTGGAGCCGACCTCGACCAGCGAACAACCCGTTGCGCGCACCGGCCAGACGCTTCCCATCAGCGTGATTTTACGCCAGATGTTGGAGACCGGAGGAGCGCAGCAGCAGCCGCCCTCGCCGTGATCTCTTACGAGCTTTATTGTCAAATCCAGCTCTACTACAAGGAGCGTGGTTTAAGCTTTGCCCAGATCGGCCGTGAGTTGAACCTCGATGAAGAGACGGTAGCAAAGTGGGCGCGCCAGAAGACCTACTGCCAGCACCTCAGAGCCCGGCGAAAGAGCAAGCTCGATCCTTACAAGCCAATCATCCAGCGCTGGTTGGAGCAGCATCCGTATAGCGCCGCCCAAATCTTCCAGCGGCTGCGTGCCGAGCAGGCTTATTGCGGCGGAATCTCCATCCTCACAGACTATGTGCGTCGAGTGCGGCCCGTGCGCGCGCCGGCTTTCCTGACCCTGGTGTTCGCTCCGGGCGAATGCGCGCAAGTCGATTGGGGCTGCGCCGGCTCGATGGCTGTCGGCTCAACTCGCCGACGGCTCTCCTTCTTTGTCATGGTGCTTTGCTACAGCCGCTTGTGTTACCTCGAGTTTAGCCTCGGCGAAGCGACAGAGCACTTCCTGGCCGCTCACCAGAACGCTTTGGAGTTTTTTGGCAGAGTTCCGGCCAAAATTATCATCGACAATCCTAAGACCGCAGTGCTCAAGCATCCTGCTGGAGAAAGGCCGCTCTTTCATCCGCGCTACCTGGACTTTGCAGCACACTACGGCTTCGAGCCACGTGCTTGTAACGTGCGAAGGCCAAACGAAAAAGCTTTGAACTCATACTGCACCTCGTAAAGTATTTGATGATGAGGTTACTGGATCGACCTGATATTCACGCTTATGAGCGTACTTCGCGGGCAGGTCTTCGGTCGGGATTTCGTACAGATAGTCGCCTCGATCGTTAATGGGGTGTGCCCGAAGCAGACCGCGTCGACGCCAGAGATGGACGGTCGATAGCACGACGCCATAGCGGGCGGCCACATCTTCCGGGGTCAGGAGGCCCTGGGCTAGCAGGCGCGTGCGCCGATCGGTGAGACGATAAATCGCGCGTAGTCGGCCGACACGCGCGGCCGTCCAAGGAGTGGTCACGACGGTTCGCACACCACGCTCATTGAGCACATCAGCGATTTCCCCGTCCGTGTAGGTCTCAATAAGCCGGTCGATCTCTTTGACGACCTCAGCATCGGTGGTGCGCAGCTCCACACACGACTTCGGCAGAGGCAGATCGAGCGAGCGAGTCGCCCCGCCGACAAAGCGGATATCGACATGGAGTGCATCACCCTTGGTGAGCGTGACGTCTTCGATCAATAACCGCAGCATGCGCTTTTTCTCCTTCATCTGGGTGCGCGGATCGCGCCAGAGGCGCGGGAAGTCAGTGGCGAGAGCCATCAGTTCTGCACGCTCGGCGTCGGTCACAACACTTGCGTCGGCGGCCTTTGCTTTCTCGTACGCTTCCTGTGCCGCAGCGAGCGAGCGCAGCTTGTCATTCCAGTCCGCCTCCAGCGCATCGGCTACCAAGCGGTTGTCGGGATCGACCTTTAGGAAACGGCGCTGCGCTAGATCCGCTTCATAGCGCGCACGCTCCACGTGCTGACGTCGCAACTGGTCAGCTTCCTCGTGGCGGGTCGCGAGTTCTTGCTGCACCGTCAACGCGACTTCGATCGCCAGAGGCGTCATCGCTTCAATGACGATATCGCTGATCGCTCCATCGAGCGCGCGGCCGTGCACGGTTTGACAAAGACCACTTTCACCCCGTTGCAGCGGGCGTCGCCCGCACCAGTAGGTTGGTACGCTTTGATTGCGATGCGAGTGGTAGCGGACCGACATGCGTTCACCGCAAGTTCCACAGATCACAAGCCCCTGCAGCAGTGCCGTACCTTCGCGTGCTGGCCCACGGCACCGCTCGGGGCTCCAAGCGACCGCATTGCTCTTCACGCGCTGGAGGTTCGATTGGTACTCCTCCCAGGCAATGTAGCCGGGATGCGTATCGCGCAACAGAATCCATTCCTCGCTTGGCACCAGACGCGAGCAGACTTTGCCATTAGGCAGATGCCGCTGTTTGGTGCGACCGAAGACGAAGGCGCCGGCATAGCGCGGATTGTGGATGATCTGCCGCGCACGACAGTGCAGCAACTCGGCCCAGACCAGCTCGCCTTTGTGGACGCCGCTACGCAATCGGCGTGGAAACAGGAGCCCCTTCGCATGGAACTCCTTGCCCACTGCCAAACAGGACCCGGTCCGCTGGAAGGTTTCGAAGAACAGACGCACCGACGCCTGCACTTGGGCGTCCGGATCGAGGATGACACGATCCTGCGCGTCGTGCACAAAGCCGACGGGCACCATCTGCTTGAGCTCCCCGCGTCGGGCGCGGCTCAGGATGCCGCCCCGCAGTCGTGCCTTAAGCACATGCAGTTCCGCTTCACTCATTGTGCCCTTCAGGCCCAATAGCAGGCGGTCATTGAAGTGCGCGGGATCGTACAGGCCATCTTCATCGAGGATGAGCGTGTCAGCCAGCGCGCACAGCTCAAGCAGCCGATGCCAATCGGTGGAGTTGCGCGCTAGACGCGATACTTCCAGGCCAAGGACGATGCCAACGCGACCCAGACTGACTTCGGTCACCAAACGCTGGAAGCCCTCTCGGTCGGCGGCACTGGCGCCCGACTGCCCGAGATCGCTGTCGATCACGACAATCCGATCAAGCGACCAGCCCAGCGCCAGGGCGCGCTCCCGCAGCGCATACTGGCGGTGGGTGCTCTCGGTGTTCTCGAAGACCTGGCGAAGCGTTGACTGGCGCACGTACAGGTATGCCAGCCGCGACAGATGCGCAGTCGTGACCTTCTGATGAGCTTCGCTGTCCATTACCATGAGCGATATCCTTCCCTCGATGATTGGTGCACGGCGGATCGAGTCGAGAGAACCAGATTCGCCAAAAGCGTGGTCACCTCATGCCGCACGCTTGCTAAGCAGCACACGGCCGTAGCGCTCGATGGCAGTGAACCTTCATGCGGTGTGGGGTCCGGGGCGTCAACCGCACGCGGTGTAAGCGTCGCGCGAAGCACCGTTTCCACAGTCTCAATCCATTCGGGCATCCCTTTGCTTAAAAACAGGGCAAGCCCAACTCCGCGTCGCTGGTCTGCAGCAGTATCTCCCTGAGCTGCGTTCCCCGCCAGCCTGATAACCTGCGAGCGAAGCAGTTCGTACTGCACGGTATATTGCGTGACGTCGAGCTTTACGGCTTCTACGATCATCGGCGTTTTTTTTCCTCCCGCCACAGATAGGGGCGCAGCCGTCGCAGTATACTGCGCGGATGGGCCTCGATGCCACAGCGCTGCGCCAGAACCGTCGCTAACTCCTCGCTTTTGAGCATCCGTCCAGCCTCTTCTATAGCCTCGAGCAGGACGGCCATCGCTTCGTCGCTGAGCTTGTGGGGCCGCTTTGGCCCGCGCTTGCGCGGCACCAACCCTGGCAGGCCTTCGCGCTTGAACAACTCCTGAGTGACATAGAAGACCGGGCGGGACAGGCCAAAGGCTTGGGCCGCCTCCACCACTGGACAGCCCTCCTGCTCGACGCTGCGCAGCATCTCGTACTTGACCTGCACCAGATCGTTCGGATCGAAGAATGCGCTGTCGCGAAAAAGAGAATCGCTCACAGCCTGGGGGCGCGGGTGGGTGGCACCCTGTGTGCTCAGGGCCTGCCGACGACGCTCGCGCTGACGTGAATCCGCTGTCATCTATGTATTTACAATTATGTGCTACTACATTGGAGAACGCAACCATAAAACGGTACTCATGAGCGCTAATCATCATTTTAACTGGGTATACGTGTCGCGGCCATCGCACTCGTCCACGGCGTAGCAATAATATACGCACATATTTACAAAGACATAGTGCATATAATTTGCTTAACATCGCGCCGCCTCCTTTCGGGCCATTTGTTCATCGACCAGCGTGCGCAGCTGGAGCAGCAGATCGGCACGAAAGAAGGCTCGGTCAGCGCCGATCGTCACCACCAGATCGGGCTCGTGGACATCTGTCCACTCGAGCGGCAGCGTACGCAGACGTCCGTCGGTACCCAGATACGAAACGCGATCTCCACCCCAGTTGTTGCGAACAGCAAGGAGTTCGAAGCTCTTGCCCTTCAGAGGATGGAAAGGGTGTGTGACAGTGAAAACTCTTGCGCGGAGACTTCCACGATCTGCAATGCTCAGTTTTCGCCAAAGGCCGTGTCGAATCCGGTGATTTTTTTTGGCCAGTCCCAACGAAAGCCTTCCAGGGTCTTGATGACTGGAAAACGGGCGGCTTGGATCCGCCGAGCAATCGTGCGCTGTTGACGGGCCGCTACTTCGCCCTGAAGGAGCCGACCCAGGTAGTCGAGATGGCTCCAGTGGTTGGCGGCGCTTTCGACAGCCAAGGGTTGGCAGTTTTCTTTGACACAAGTCAACTTGAGGTAATCAAGGTGCTCATTGAGCAAGAGGTCGGCAGGATTTCTAGTCATGGTTTGGGCACGATGGGGATGGTATCTGAGCCTTCGTAGACGGAGAGATCGGGCTGCTCGAGTTCGACCTCGAGCAGATCTTGGCGCCTGGTGAGGTGGAGCGGGCCAGGCTGAGGGCTGAAGCGCTCGCGTTGTTGGAGGATGTTAGCGATATAGTCGCTGCTGAAGGCCTGGAACTCGAAGGAGTCTTCGATGGCGCGAGCGATTTTGTCGCAGCCATGAACCTCACTTAAAGCCATGATCTTGGCGATGTGTTGACGGGGGTTAAGGCGGTGGATCTTAAGCTGGAGGTAATACTCTTCGGCACGGGGACAGAGGCCATAGAAGCCCAGCAGCAGTTTGGCGTCGCGTGCTGCCCGGCGCTGATCGAGCAGTTCCTTGCCGTGCTCGGGATCTTCGAAGTCCTGGTGCCGGTCGTAGCTGCGGGTGTGGGTGGCGATCAGCTTCTCGCCGTGGTAGATGCAGAGCCGATCGGCAAAGGTTTTGAGTAGCAGCGGCTGGGAAGCATAAAGGCTGGGAACCGAATAGCGGTTGGTATCCAACACCACACGGAAGCGGCTGCTGGTCGGTACAGTCCGGATGACTCCGGTGTCGGCGGGAAGCGGCGGCAACGCGTTCAAATGCGGCTTTTCCAGTGCGAAGAGTTCGATCGGTTGTTTGTGCGTTTCCCCGTGAATGCGGAGATTGGCAACCGTATCCATCCAGTGGCGTGCAGCAGTGTTCAGTGCGTTCAAGCCGGGAGGCAGTTGCAGGCCGTTGAGGAAATTCTTCTTTACCCCCAATCCACCATCCGATTTTAAAATCATTGGTTTTATCCGATTTTGACGCCGCCGCTCTCAATTAGTGCGCATCACCCAGAGCCCGTCGTAGCGTGCTTCGGTTTTGATCTGCTCTTGATCAATCGCGAAATGATTGTTCCCCTGAACTTTCAGGTAGCGACGGTAAGCTTTGTTACCCACCAGACTCTTGTCCCCTTGTCGAAGTTGCTCCTTGAGGTGCGCGACAATGGCCTCTCGGTCGTGCGCATCCTTACGGCGCTCTTCTTCATTAAGACAAACGATATAGCGACGATTGTCTACCCAGACTTCCTTGACTTTAAGCGGTGCTGGATCTTTGGCGTTGCGACGCTCCGGAACGCTCTCAAACCATGGATTTTCGCTGCCGAGCACCGACAGATTAACTTCCTTCTGGCGGCGCATCCGCACTCCGATAATGTAGCCGACAGGTGGATCACTGCCTTCAAATGCCTCCAACGTTTTTTGGCTCACCATCCCACGATCGGCCACCACAGTGATTGCCCGCAGCCGGAAGCGCTCCCGCAGCCGCTTGACAATTGGCACCAGGGTCGTCACGTCAGCCGTGTTGCCCGGCCACATCTCACAGCAAATCGGGCGACCCTCCACATCGACGGCCATCCCGACTACCATCTGCTTGAGATCGGGTCGGTGATCCTTATTGTGACCGCGTTGGCCGATCTCTGCACCTTGGCCTTCGAAGTAGAGCGAAGTGGTGTCGAAAAAGACTAACTCCACTTCCGTAAAGAGATCCCGCCGGTTCTCGAAGAGCGCCTCCTCCACGAGGTCTTTGGTGCAGCGCACCGCCCCGGTCGGTTTCTCAAGCTGCTCGATGGCCTCGCCCAAAAACGCCATCGCCCGGTAAAGGTGATGCAGTTCAAGGCCTTCGGTTCCAGGGATGAGATAATCTTCCCGCCAACGTTCAGCCGCCCGATCACTGCCGCTGGCAAACAGACGGTGCAAAACGGTCAGATAGATAGCTCGTTCGACATCAAACTCGTAGTGACGTTCCTTTAGTAAGGAGTGCAGCACGTCGGAGATCCCGCTTTCCTTCCAGAGCCGCGCAAAGACCAGGTCCGGCCCGATCCGACGAATCGCCACCGGTTCGATCTCTCCAGCCGCATGGGCATCAAGGACCGCAAAACTTTCGCAATGGCGCAACCCCGAGCGCATCAAGCGCTCCAACTGTCCGCTTGCTTCTAAGAGGTCTAATCGTCCCAGGGTGGCGATCACTTGTTGGCGGACCTTTTTGCCCTCGCGCACGCTATGCACGATCTGGAGATAACGATAGGAACCGACTGGCTTGCTACGAAAAAACATGGTCGCTGTTTAGCTCTACAGCCAGCAACCATAGATCTTGTACTAAAGCAACATAGAAAAAAATTTTGGGTAAAGAAATTGCACTACATTTTTGGGGTCCAGGCACCTTGATCGCCCGCGAAGCCGCTCCAGGACTACATCGTTCTAAAAGAAATCGCCGCTGACTGTCGAAGATGGGCTTGAGTCCTCTTCTCCAAGGTGCGTAGGTGCTGCTCCATAGCAAAGTGAGCCCCGCCAGCGCGGGGAAAAATCGCTAAGCTTCTCGCACCCGGAAAGGTCGAGCGGATTGGAGCGAGGTGAGGCTGGCCAGCGGGGTCAGGTCGCCGTTGAGCTGCCCGCACCCGGTGAGGTTGAGGAATTGGAGTGAGGTGAGGCCGGCCAACTTCCGAGGAAGGAAGCACCCTACGGGCACGCGCGCGTAAAGATTTGAGTAGAAACTCTTGCTCGGCGGGTTCGCGTGGCAAAAGGTGTGTTTGACGGAGGAGCATCGGAAGTAAAGGTCGAGATCTCACTGGTGCGGGGAGCGCGAGCTCTCTAGCCCGAGAGGAAGCATGGTTCTTCCCGAATAGCGATGAAGTTATTGGTGAGATTGCGGCGGCTGGCTGTCGCAATCAACCCGGAGAGAAGTTTCAGAGAAGAAGTTTCAGAGAAGAAGAGAAGAAAGTTTCAGAGAAGTGGCCCCCCTTTCAGGAAACCTTATCCAAAACGATCGAGCTAGAGCTCAATTGGGCGAGGCAAAGCGTTGAGTATCTTGCGACCATCGAATACGGTACAATGAGCCCATGGATCGCGGCTTTCCTTTCCTTGTTCGGCTCTTCCATTTTCATCACCGGGATTTCACCCCAACTCCAAGTTGGCACGAGCGGCTGGAGTTGTTTGTGCAGCTCGACGGGCCGCTGTGCATGCGCATGGGTAACAGGACAGCCGAACTCGATGCGGGCAATATCCATTACATTTGCCCTCACTTAACTTAGCGTTTCTGATTTTCTTTTCCGAGCAGGTAAGCGGCGTGGGCACGGCGGACTGAGTCAGCGGGAGATTCCTCGGGGACGGCGACTTCCCACCACCATCCGCCTTCCCTGGTGGTGCGGGTGTCATCGGTATCGATGCAAATCAAATAGGTGCGATCGGCCGAGCGGGCGCGCTGGAGGGCGGCTTCCAGCTCTGCAATATTGGCCACCTTCTCAGAAAGAGCCCCCAGCGAAGCCGCATTGGCGGCGAAATCGATCTTGGGTGCGCCGTCACCAAATTGCAGACTATCCACAAACATATTGTTAAAGGGCGCGCCTCCGCAACTCTGCTGCAGGCGGTTAATGCACCCGTAGCCGCGATTGTCGAGCAGCACGATGAGCAGCTTCTTGTCGAGCATCACCGACGTTGCGATTTCGTTGTTGAGCATCAGGTAGCTGCCGTCCCCTACCATCACGATGACTTCGCGTTCTGGCCGGGCCATCTTGACTCCCAGGCCGCCTGCGATCTCGTAGCCCATGCACGAATAGCCGTATTCCATGTGATACCCACCGGGAGTCGATGTGCGCCAGAGCTTGTGCAGCTCGGCGGGAAGCGTGCCGGCGGCGCAGACCACGATGTCGTTAGTGGTGGACTGCGGACTGGATCGCTGCACGGCGCCGATGACCTCACCGTCATAAGGTAATTCCTCGGCCAGCAGATCGTGGCGCTGGGTAATTTTATCCACCGTCGCGCGCCACCCAGCGGCCTCGGCTTTGGCCCGTTCGGTCCAGCCAGCCTCGGCCCGCCAGTGGGGCAAGGCCTCGGAGAGCGCCTCCAGACCCAGACGCACGTCGGCCTGGAGCGGCACACCACGCGCCTTGGAGGCATCAAATGGATTCAGGTTCAAAGAAACCAGTCGGGCCTTCGTAAAGAGCGAGTTCGATCCGGTGGTAAAGTCCTGCAGGCGGGTGCCCACGGCGAGGATCAAATCGGCTTCACTGACCAGGGCATTGGCTGCGGAGGAGCCCGTTACCCCGACTGAGCCGAGCTGCAAGGGATGGTCCCAAGGCAGTGAGCTCTTGCCTGCCTGCGTCTCGGAAACTGGCACACCGTGACGCTCAGCACACGCGCGCAAGGCGTCGCAGGCGCGCCCGTACAGTACCCCGCCTCCGGCAATAATCACCGGACGCTTGGCCGCCATCAACGTCCGCACCGCCGCCGCAAGATCTCTCTCGTTGGGAGGCACTGCTCGAAACTCGACGACCGGGGTTTCAAAAAACTCGAGGGGATATTCGAACGCTTCAGCCTGGATATCCTGCGGTAGGGCCAGCGTGACCGGTCCGCAGAGCACGGGATCCGTCAGAGTGAGCACAGCGCGCGGAAGCGAGCTGATCAATTGGGAGGGATGAACAATCCGATCGAAATAACGCGATACCGGCCGGAAACAATCGTTGGCAGAAATCGTGCCGTCGCTGAAATCTTCGACCTGCTGGAGCACGGGATCCGGATCCCTGGAGACAAAGATATCCCCGGGAAGAAAGAGAACCGGCAAGCGATTGACGTGAGCCAACGCCGCGGCGGTCAGAAGGTTCGTCGCACCGGGACCAATCGAAGTCGTGCAAGCCATCATCCGGCGCCGGAATTGCGCTTTCGCAAATGCGATGGCCGCGTGGGCCATGCCCTGTTCGTTTTGTGCCCGATAGGTCGGCAACCGATCGCGATATTGGTAAAGCGCCTCTCCCATTCCGGCCACGTTTCCGTGGCCAAAGATAGCGAATATTCCGCCAAAAAGCGGAACGATTTCGTCGCCCTGCTCACCTTCAATCCGAGTGCGCAAACCAGACAGGTAGCGAACCAGGGCCTGTGCGGTCGTCAGCCGTACGGTGCCGCGTTTGGCAACGCTCGGGTTCTCTGGGAGGGTCATTGTTTCATTCATGCTGGGCACTTGCTGGTTGTTCCTGTCATGGCAATTAACCAACTAACTTTTGAACGCGCTCGCTCAATCGCGGCGCCGACATCCCAAATAGATCCAGCAGGTAATCGTTCGGCGCCGACTCTCCCCAACGGTCCTCGATCCCAAAACGAACGACCCGCCGCGGAGAGGCTTCGGACAGGATTTCCGCCACCAAACCGCCTAGCCCTCCATAGATTGTATGCTCTTCGACTGTGACTACCACCTTGACCTTCTCGGCTGCGTTCACGATTTCTTCTTTGTTCACCGGCTTGATCGAGGGCACATGCAAGACCCCGGCGGAAATCCCCTGCCCCTGGAGCAGTTCAGCCGCCTGCAGACAACGGACGCTTTGCGGGCCGGTGGAAATCATCAGCACATCACTTCCCTCTTTCAGCGAGATCGTCTTGCCAAGCACAAAGCGATACTGCTCATCGAAAACGTCCGGAGACGGATCTCGCGCCAAACGCAGATACACCGGCCCCTCATACTCAGTGGCCCAACGAATGATGGCCTCGCCTTCGATTGCGTCTGCCGGAGCCACGACCGTCATGTCGGGCATCGCACGCATGATTGCAAGATCCTGAACATCGTGGTGCGTCTTGCCCGTCAGCCCGGTCAACACGCCGGCATACGCCGAACCGAACTTCACATTCGCGTGCGTCTGGGCAACTAACATGCGGATCGGATCAAGAGCCCGATGAGTGAAGAAAACTGTGAACGTAGATAGCCAAGGCACAAATCCGAGTGAGGCTAGACCGACTGCTACACCGACAAAGTTCTGCTCGGCAATGCCCATCTCCAGAAATCTGTCCGGATGGGCCACGGCAAATTTATCTGCCTTGGTCGAATTAGCTAAATCAGCGTCTAACACGACGACATTCTGATTAGTCTTACCCAAGGCGACCAGCGTATCGCCAAAAACATCCCGTAGGGCCTTCATACTGTTGCCTCCGTAATGTCAAGTTCCTTGGCGATGATTTTTAGCTCCTCTTTGGTCGCAACCTTGGAATGCCACTCATGTTTGCCTTCGGTAAATTGCACCCCTTTGCCTTTGACCGTGTGGGCGATGATCATCGTAGGTTGATCGGAATCTCCCGACGCCTTCACGCTTTGCAAGGCTGGCAAAATCTCTGAGAACTCGTGCCCGTTGATCTCGAGGCAACGCCAGCCGAGTTTCTCGAATATGCCTCGCAAATCGATCCCCGACCAGGGATCGCGTCGGTCGCCCCGATGCTGTTCATTGACCGCAAGGACCCAGCCGAATTGCTGCAGACCATTCCAGTCCAGAATGGCAGTCAGGTTCCCCAGCTTGTATCTGGGTGCAATGTGCAATGCTTCCCAGATCATCCCTTCCTGCAGTTCACCATCACCGATCATGACGAAAGTATGAAACTTCTGTCCTCGCATCCGGGCGCCTAAGGCAATGCCCAACCCCACCGACAACCCCTGGCCCAATGACCCGGTCGAAGTCTCCAGTCCCGGAAGTCTGGTGGCATCCGGATGACCTTGCAGTCGCGACCCACCTTTATCGAAGGTTTTCAGTTCTTCGACAGGAAGAAATCCTCGCAGCGCCATCACGACGTACTGCCCGATCGAAGAATGACCTTTGGAGAGAATAAACCGGTCCCGCTCGGGCCAATGCGGTTCTTCCGGCCTGATTTTCATTACCCGAAAATACAACGCCACGATCAAGTCCATCGCCGAGAATGGCCCGCCCACGTGCCCCGCCCCGCTTGCTGCAACGGTGCTGATAGCCAGCCACCGCCCTCTCCGAGCCAGTGCCTCCAGCTCTTGATAATCTGTCTTGGTAGTCACGATTTTTTTTAGGTTAACAATTCTTTAACCAGCCAGAGCTGCGGGCGGATTACGATTTGGTCGACACCCAAGCCCCAGAACGGCTTGACTGGTCAATGGCCTCAGGATTTCTTGATTCCGGGCGCCAATTTTAAAATCGGGGTAACACCGCTCGCCCCGGCCAATAGCTTGCACAAGGTCATACACTTCGAATACCTTGATGTCAAAATACCCGAGACCGCCGCCAGCAAAATCAAAGCCAAAGAAGGCCGAATACTGCGGGACTTGTGAACCGCAATAAATGGTGGTGAAGCCTCGGTCGCGCTTTTCTTCTCTCATGCGAAAAACCTGAAGCTCATTGAATCTCTCCCCATTGTTCACGATCGTGCCCTCGGTGCCGGAAATTTCCCAGAACACCCCAAAAACCCGGCCGGCACAGATACGAGAGGCTTCTATAACGCCGGCGGCTCCGGAGGAAAATTTAACCATGGACTGAATCTGGTCCTCATTTTCCACCGTGCGTTTCTTCGCGTCAGCCGCGACCTTGCTGCCGTAGC
>CAWAIK010000015.1:0-444138 GCA_963782115.1 uncultured Verrucomicrobiae bacterium | reverse complement strand
ATCCCGTGCCGGACTATACCAAGCCGCCGCCCGTCTTCGTTATCTGCATGTTGGCGGCATCTACATGGACGAGGCGGGCAACCCCACTGAAGGGTGTCGGCCGAATTACGAATTCAATAAGGGCGCGATTTACGAACACATTCCGGGTGAGCCGACGAAGACGTTGAGCGGGGCTACGGATCAATGGTACCAGGTTTTCATAAGAGAGTCATCGGAGAGCTGCCGGCCATACCGGAATCCCGCTGACGGTCATGTTCGATTCGCCTGTCATTCGAGCTCAGGCAGAACGGCCCGCCGTGCAATGTTCAGGAAACAGGCGCCGATTGCGCCTAGAAGCGCCCGCCGCGCGATTTGAAGGGGCCACGTGGCTGTTGCGCCGACTGTTCCAAGGTCGACGGGTTGTTGAGTGGTGAAAATGTGGGGAAGCCACTCAAGTGCTGGTAAATACATGAATTGGCACTATTTCCGAAACGAGCAGGAAGTAGGAGCGGGAGTGACGATTATCCACTTGCTGAATGAGGGAGCCAGACAATGGTTTGCAGACGATTCTGCCGCGAGCTAGTATCAGCTATTCACAATCTGCTCCCGCCCGCGCCGTAACTCATGGTCAGGGATTGGGCCACAACTGCTATTCGACGAAAAGCAGAAGCTCGCGAACGTTCTGATCAAGACTGCCGGAGCTCTGGATATTCCAGATCACGTTTATGAAGATGCTGTGTTGAAGTATGAAGATGTGGGCGCTTGGCTCGGAGCAGAGGATTCAGCACTCAAAGCGTATGCCTCCGAAATTTACCCGCAGAATTCGTTCCGCCTTGGAACGGTAGTCCGCCCAATTGCAAACTATGAATATTACATTGATCTTGTCTGTTTATTGAACCTGCGGAAAGAGCAAACGACACAGAAAAAATCTAAAGCAAATTGTGGGGGATCGCCTCAAGCGGCACGATGTTTTAAAGAACATCATTAGCCCCTCGCGGCGATGCTGGCTTCTAGATTATCCGCTCGAGTCGAATAGACCCGCCTTTCACATGGATGTGCTTCCCGCAATTTCGAATGGAGA
Source organism: uncultured Verrucomicrobiae bacterium (assembly GCA_963782115.1). Classification (GTDB taxonomy): domain Bacteria; phylum Verrucomicrobiota; class Verrucomicrobiia; order Chthoniobacterales; family JAFAMB01; genus JAFAMB01. Next base: position 443,078 of record CAWAIK010000015.1, on the reverse strand, counting down.
GCGAACTCGAGATGGCATCTTCTAACCGACACTGAATTAACGTGCTGGCAGAAGAGTAATCCAAAAGCGTACACAGTGGTTCTATGATCGAATGAGGACAAATCTTTTAGAGAAGAGAATAGCCGCTGCCAGAAGGATTCAGGCGGGCGTCGAGGAAATTCCCGGAATAACAGATCAAAACCCCCTACAAATTGCTATTCAGGTGATGAAGCGACATGTGACGTCAACTTTCGGTCCGCACCCGATAACAGACCTGCTCGGGACGTCACTACCTTCGCAGCGCAAACATACCGGAATGAGGCCGACATTTATGATGCGTTCACAGATATCGTGGAGACATGCTTCGGTTCATCGAACAGCGAAATGGAACGTGGTGGGTTCCGAACCCAGTTGAACCAGACGAGAATTTCGCCACAAATGAAATCAATATCCTGAGCGGCGATTGAATTTTTTCCGCTGGCTTGAGAGGGTGAAAGCTGATTTTGCAGAGGTGGGCAAGAAACAAACCCTCAATGAGGCGGTTGATGCGCTGACTCCTCTCATGGGCGCAACGATTATGGCCAAAGCGGCAGGTGATCTTGGATTGCAACCGTCCGCGGTTATAGGCCCATCTTCCCCACAAGTTCCTGAACTCGGTAATAGCAGTCACAGTCAAAATCCGCCCTGGTACATTCAGCAACAATACAAGGCAACTGTGGCTGCTTCCGTACATTTGAAAAAGCAAGGGAAGAAACTCTGGATCTTACGGCTCGCCCGCAGCCGAAAGGCGTAGCCCTAAAATTCTCCGTTTCCACAAACACGCCAGTTCCGTACGACGTCAGTTGGCAAGTCGTGAATACAGGTAAAGAAGCAGCTGAGGCTTGCCAGTTGCGTGGCGATTTTTATCAAGATGAGGGCGGGAAAAACATTCGATGGGAGACGACTAAATATGGTGGTACGCACTGGGTCGAAGCGTTCGTGATTAAGGGCGGTGTGTGCGTAGCTCGCTCGGGCCGCAAGATAGTGAAAATCCGGTAAGGGATGCTTGATTCCATTCGCTAAATGAAAAAGTACCGCATCTTGTCGCTAGATGGTGGTGGGATTAAGGGTGTTTTCCCCATTTCGTTCCTCGCAAACATCGAAAGTGAGTTAGGCCTCGATTCGGTAGGAAATTATTTCGACCTTATCGCCGGCACATCTGTCGGAGGCATCATTGCACTCGGACTTGGTCTCGGCGAGAGTGCAAAGGCAATGGAGAACTTTTTCGTTGAACAAGGACCTAGTATATTTCCGCAACGCGTTCTTCCCAATTGGTTTCGGTTAATAGTAGGTGCCGAAAGATATGAGCCTGCTCCTCTTCGTAAGGCGCTTGACGCAGTGTTTCATGAAAAGACGTTGGCGGACTCACGGGTTCCGACTCCGTAAGCCAGGAGCCGGCCATTATCACAGACCGTGGTACTTGTCACCGCCACGGTGCCGTCGCTCGCAAGTTGATTGGGATCTAATAAAACCCTTGGCTCATCGTTCAGCTTTTTAAGCGTATAGATCACGCTCTGATTTTGTAGCCCCTCATTCTTTCGATAAAGGTAACGATGACCCTCCCAATTCGGCACCGTATATCGTGGATAGTTCAGAAGCTTCCTCAACTCCCCGCGGAACGAAGCGCGGTCAGGCAACTTTTCCATATAAGCAGAGGTGAGGATGTTCTCTGCCTTCACCCATGCAACCGTTTCCGGCGAATCCGTATCTTCGAGCCAGCGATACGGATCCGATACTTTCGTCCCGAAATAATCGTCGACAGCGTTGCCTTTCCTGGCTTTCGGATACTCTAGCGGCTGCGAGAAAGCCACAGTTGCAATTGATCCCAGCAGCATTAAGGCGCGAAACATTTCCGCCAACGAAAGCACGGAACATCTTGAAGTTCAATTTGCCTTGATTGCATTTGCCGGGAACCGACGCGCCCTCGCTGGTTCCTTTCGCAACGACTTTACAACCGGCAGACCGCGCTCCATATTCCCGCCCTTATGTGGCTGAGTATTATCATTCCGATTCTGCTTTCGATCCTCGTGATCGTCTGCATCTTGCTGACACTTGTCGTGCTGATGCAGCGGCCAAAAAACGAAGGGCTGGGAGCAGCTTTCGGCAGCACTATGACGGAGAATATTTTTGGCGCTCAGACCGCAACGGTCCTGACCAAGGCAACGGTTTATCTAGGTTGCATTTTCTTTGGTGTTACCTTGCTCCTCACCGTGCTTACGGCGAGGCAGAGCATGGAGCGCCGAGTTGGTGTTCTCGAGAACGAAGTCCGCAAAGCAGCCGTTTCAACTACACCGAAAGCGACGACCTCTCCGGCCGCTGCCGGTTCGCCTCAGGCATCAGCCAGAGTCGCCGCCTCCGAGACTCCGGCGTCTTCTGCAGCTCCGGTTATTTCTGCCAGCCCTGAATCTTTGGCGACGCCTTCCGCGTCGGCTTCCCCTTCCCCGAGCGCAGCTGCCGATTCTTCGCCCGCCCCTTCCCCGAGATTGGAGAGAAGTCCTCCTGCACCGTCGGCTTCGCCGCAGCACACTAGTGCACCGTCCCCGAAATAGCGGCTTCACCTCCGCGCCTTCCGGGAAAAAGCGGATCAACGCGATCCACCGCCGTTTGCCTGGAACAATCGGCCTTCTGCTTCTCTTTCTGGTAACCGGCTGTGGTTCGGGAGATAAACGCGCCGACCTCGTCATACTCAATGGAGCCGAGCCGGAATCCATCGATCCTGCAGTGGTGACCGGCCAACTCGAAGGCCGTATTTGCTATGCTCTCTTCGAAGGACTGCTGCATTTCGACCGTTTTGGAAAGCCTCAGCCAGGCATTGCGGAGACCTGGGATCTCTCCAGCGACAGCAAAATCTACACCTTCCACCTTCGCGCCAATGCCAAATGGAGCAATGGCGATCCTGTCACGGCAAATGATTTCGTTCAATCGTGGAAACGGGTTTTATTGCCGGAAACCGCTTCGGAGTACGCCTACCTGCTCTACCACATCAAAAATGCGCAGCCATTTAACGAGGGGACACTCAAAGATTTCGGCCGGGTAGGGATCACGGCAATCAATGATCAAACTTTTCGGGTGGAGCTGGAGTCTCCGGTTCCCTACTTTCTCGACCTCTGTTCATTCGCCACCCTTCTTCCGGTTCATTTACCGACAGTGGAGAAGTACGGGGATGACTGGATCAAGCCGGGCAAACTGGTTAGCAACGGTCCGTTTCTACTGAAAGAGTGGCGATTAAATTACCGAATCCGGCTGGAAAAAAACCCACTATACTGGGATGCCGCTCATGTGGCCCTGAATACAATCGACGCGTTACCAATCGATAATTCCGTCACGGCTTACAATTTTTATGCCTCGAAGGTGGCTGATCTCATTCTGGATAAAGGCCTCACGCCGCCTTCCCTCATCCCGGAATTGAGGAGGCGTCCCGATTTTCACGCGGCCCCTTTCCTCGGAAACTACTTCATCCGATTCAACGTGACCAGAAAACCGCTTAACGACGTGCGAGTTCGCCAGGCCTTCGCAATGGCCATCGACCGTGACCGCATCGTTGAGAAGATTACCCAGGCCGGAGAACCTCCGGCATACTCTTTTACCCCACCGGGAACGGCGGGCGGATACCAGCCGCCGAAAATGTTTGGTCGCAATGTACAAAAGGCGCGCCAGCTTTTGGCTGACGCCGGCTACCCGGGCGGGAAAGGGTTTCCGATGGTTACCTACCTTTACGATAGCAAGAAACTGAACGAAGACATTGCCGTTGAAATCCAGAACATGCTGACTGATGCGTTGGGCGTTCACATAGAGCTCCAAAAACAGGAGTGGAAGGTCTGGCTCAACTCGCTGAGCCGCCTCGACTACGATTTCGCCAGGTCCAGTTGGGTAGGAGATTACAATGACCCTAACACATTCCTCGATTGTTTCGTATCCGGCGGCGGCAATAATCGAACCGGTTGGAGGAGCAAAGAGTACGACGACCTGGTAACAGCCGCCGCGTTGGAACCAGACAACACCAAGCGTTTACAAATTTTTCAGCAGGCGGAAGATATTCTTCTCAATCAGGGAACGCCGCTCTGTCCGCTTTACTACTACGTTGGAATCCAGATCTACGACGGTCAAAAGTTCGGCGGTATCGAACCAAACCTGCTGGACGAACATCCCTTCCGGGAAATGTACCGGAAACCGCTGAAAAAGTATTAGCGCCTGTCAAGCTTGCTCACAGGTCGATGCCTTCGGCGCGGATTTCGTGCAGTAGTGGCGTGCGCCCTGTTTATTCCACTCTCATCATTTGCCGATATGCCATCTGGTCATCGTACATCCGCCGGAACACCTTGTATTTGCGGCCATGGTATTCGGAAATGGGGCCTTTTTCGGGTCGGATTCGGCTGGAGGCAGCGTTCATGGACCTCATCGCTTCCAGAATGTCTGCATAGGTTCCGGAAGCTACCGCTCCAAGGATTGCCGCACCCAACAGCACGGCTTCGGGCTCTTTTGGAAGGACCAGTTCGCAACCGGTGATATTGGCGTGTTCGCGCAAAAAGACTTCGTTTTTCAGGCCGCCACCGCAGGCAAAAATTTTTGAGACCGTATAGCCCTTGGCATCCATTTCCTCCAGGATATGACGCAGGCCATAGGCAATTGCCTGGATTGTCGCGAGATAAAACAAAGCCAGATCGTCCACGGCGGCCGATAGCTTCAAGCCGCTTACTACGCCGCGCAATGTCGGGTCAGCCCTCGGCGATCGGTTACCGTGGAAATCCGGGTAGACATGAAGCTCCTGCGTCAATTCCGCCTGAGAACTCAGACGCTGCTCGCTTTGGAGCCTGGAAAGCCGGCGATTCAGAAAATCAAAGATGGAGACCCCTTCGGAATCCGCCTGCTTCTTCGCCTCCGGGTAAGCGACATGAGTAAAGATGACATGGTCCAGAAGCGCGCCGGTCGCCGATTGACCGGCCTCCGTAAGCCAGAGATCCGGAATCATCGCCGAGAAATAAGGTCCCCAAACACCCGGGATGAATCTTGGCTCCCGAGAGACCGCCATATGACATGAAGATGTTCCAGCGATCACTGCGATCCGGGAATTCAGAACTTCCGGGGTTAAGATTTCTCCCTTTTCCACCGCTCCGAGTACTCCTAGCCCGCCTGCATGCGCGTCGATAATTGACGCGCCGACCGCAGTGCCCAATGGCAGACCCAACTCTTTCGCGGCTCGCTCGGACAGGCCGTCGCCCACAGGCGAACCCATTGCTCTTATTGTGGTGCCAATGCGCCTGTACTTTTCGGCAACCAGGTCGCTCAATCCGATCTGCTGCCAATACGAATCGCTCCATCCGGCCAGATCCCCAGCATCCCGTTTATGGCCCAGGTAGGTCCATTTGCATACCAAAGAGCAGAGGGAGCGCCCGGTGTCTCCTGTCGCCCGGTAGGTCAGAAAATCCGGCAAATCAAAAAAGTGGCCGGCCTTCTTCCAAATCCCCGGTAACTGCTCTTTTAACCACAAGAGCTTGGGTGATTCCATTTCCGGAGAAATGACGCCTCCCACATATTGCAAGACTTCATGCTTGGTCCGATTGATGCGATAGGCCTGGTCAACGGCCCGGTGATCCATCCAGACAATCACATTCTGCCTGTCATCACCTGTTGGGCTTGCCGAGATCGGGCTGCCGTCATTGTCCAGTATGACCAGTGAACAGGTGGCGTCGAATCCCAACCCTGCCACAGCGTCTCCGGTGATCCCGGCTTTTGCCACGGCGGTTCGAACCACTTGGCAGCATCGCGACCAGATATCGTCGGAGGATTGTTCGACGTAATCAGGAGCGGGTTTCCACATTTGAATCGGCGCAGAGGCGCTTCCTTTCATATTACCCGCCGCATCGAACACGCCTGCCCGCGCACTTCCAGTGCCCACGTCCACGCCGACAAAAAACTTCTCTCTGGGGGAATTTGGCATACAGAAATGGTTAATTTCGGACTTTAGCCTTGCCAAGCTTTAGTTGCGCGATCCCAGAGATTCCCCGGGTTCGATTCGGGCGCGCTGCGCCACGGTTTGCCTTGCGACCGGAATATGCCATGATGATTCCCTCCGACCAGGCTCGAGAGGTCGTCAGACGGAAGGATGTTCACAAAGAGAGAGTGAAACGCGTTCGGTACTGGATAGAGTGGTTGCTCGTCAGCTTCTTTGGCCGGCTGGTGCAGTCTTTGCCATTCGCGGTGGTGCAGAAAATCGGGGACGTCGCAGGATCCCTGGTATTCTGGGTCGACTCGAAGGGACGCGCAGTCGCACTCGCCAATCTGGAGGTAGTCTTTGGCTCGGTGCTCAGCCTCAATCAGCGGCGTCGGATCGCCAGACGATCGCTGCAAGTCTTTGGAAGGAACTTTCTCGAGCTCTTCTGGACAAGCCGGTTGACCAGCGGCAACGTTGACAAATTCATTTCTTTTGAGGATCCGGAAAGACTCCGCGAGCTGGTTGAGTCCGACGTACCTTTCATCGCAATCACCCCGCATTTCGGAAATGTGGAATTGGCTGGTACCTTTATCGGGCTCAAGGGAAGATCTCTGGTCATCATCTCCCAACCGTTCAAAAACGAGCGTTTGACTCCGATTTTCCGAAAGCTGCGGGAGGCTACCGGCCACAAAATCATTGTTCCTGATAATGCCGTGGTTCGCCTGCTGCGAGCACTTCGGGCCGGCGAGTCCGTCTTCCTGTTCACCGACTTGACACTCAAGCTCAGAGACTCCGCCGTCCTTATCGATGGGTTTGGTCTAAAGATGCGCGTGACTCAGATCCACGCTTTCCTGCATCAGCGAACAGGGTTTCCAATTGTTCCGTGGGTGACTTTGCCGCGAGGAGATGGCGGCTACATGGTCCGCATTTTGCCGTGGCTCCGGTTCCCCGCCAGCGCTTCCTACCAGGAGGTTACGCAAGCTTGCTGGAACCAGTTTGAGCCCATCATTCGTGAAAATCCGGACTACTGGCTCTGGGTCTATAAACATTGGCGCTACAAGCCTTCGGTCCCGGGACGGAAGTATCCGTTCTACGCAAATCGTTCGACACAATTCGATCTGGAAATCGAAAGCCTCGAAAACCCGGAGAAAGCGAAAGCTCTGGGCGAGCAAATACGTCAACACGCGCGTTGGCAAAGGGAACGAGAGTGAACCCGGGAAGGGGGGGCCAAGTTCCCCTTCTCAGCTCTCCGGCGAACTGAGCCGAGCGCCCGCCGGTTTCGAAGAGTCGATTTTTACTCGCTTGCAAATTTTTACGATGAAGTAAAATAGACGCCTAGTTGACCGTCTGTATGAGAATCTATTACGTTCGAGCCCTATTTTTTGGAACCGCGATTGGATTCGCTCTTCTTACTGGCTGTGGCACCCTGACGACTGCCCTCTCAAGAAAGTACGAAGTGGCTGCCTACAAACCGAAGGACCCGAGTGAAGTTCGGGTGAAGGTGTCACTGCAAAACCGCATGGTTTACGTCATGGAGGGGAATCGCCCGTTACTGGTGACACCGACCACGATTGGGAAAATCGGCGCCACAACGCCGACCGGATCGTACCATGTGACGGACAAAATTCGGCGTAAGCGATCTGCCACTTATGGCTTTTGGGCACGGGGCAGCGACGTTAGGCCGGGCACCAGTGACCATTCTCCAGGCTCCGGTTATCACTACGTTGGCTATCCGATGGCATACTGGGTGGAATTTAAACCGGCTTATGGCTTCCACCAAGGTGCCGTATGGCCGATTCCCCATTCGCACGGATGCCTGCGCCTGCACCCCAATGCCGCTCCGAAATTTTTCGCGCTCGTTCGCTTAGGAACGCCGGTCTACATCGCTCAAACGCAGCCCGAAGACCAGACCATCGGCAGAAACGCACCCCGTCCTTCGGACTACTCCAATCCAGATCCCCCGGCGACCTACATGGTTTCGGATGCAGTATTCGCGCCGCCCCACGGCCCGCTGCTGCTGGACCAATAAAACTGAGTGCTGAGCCGAAGATTCGGCTATTCTCTATCATGTCTGCACAGCCCACACCCGCCCCTGTCAAACCAAAAAAAATCAATCTCCGAACGCCTGATGTCATGGCGAAGGTGCAGGAGCAGGTCGAGTCGCATTACCGCAGCGTCGTCGTCGAACGCATCCGCGCAAACGGAGGTATCTTAACCGTTCGCGATACGACGGTACGGTTGGCAAAGCAGTTTGGCTTTTGTTATGGCGTTGAGCGGGCAATTGATCTCGCGTACGCGGCGCGCAAGGTTTTTGCAGGAAGTCGCGTTTTCATCCTGGGAGAGATCATCCACAACCCCCTGGTAAACGAGCAGATCGCGGCGATGGGGATCAAGAATCTTCTCGGCAACGGACGCGAGGCCGAGATCGACGAGCTCACCGCAGAGGATATCGTGATCGTTCCGGCTTTTGGAACTGATCTGATCACCTTAAAGAAGATCCAGGACCGCGGCTGCCAGATCGTCGACACCACCTGCGGCGATGTCATGAGTGTTTGGAAACGCGTTCGCCAGAATGCAGTCGAACAGGTCACATCGATCATCCACGGGAAAGCCGAGCACGAAGAAACTAAGGCAACCGCTTCCCGCGCGCTCGGACTTGGGCGTGGCCATTACCTGATCGTCCTGACACTCAAAGACACCGATTACGTTTGTGATTACATTCGACATGGAGGAAATAAGCAGGAATTTCTGGATCGCTTCAAAGACGCCTACTCTCCCGGGTTCGATCCCGACGCCCATCTGGAGGCGGTCGGAGTCGCTAATCAGACGACGATGCTCCGCGGCGAGACCGAGGAGGTCCAAAGAAGGATTCGGGCTGCAGTCCTCGACCGGGACGGCCCGGAACTCGGCTCCAAGAGTTTCCGATTTTTCGATACCATCTGTGGCGCGACCCAGGAACGCCAGGATGCGTTGAACCAACTTTTGCAGGAGAGCATGGATCTATTGCTCGTCGTCGGTGGATACAATAGCTCCAATACCTCGCACCTCGCGGAAATGGGGGAAGGCAAACTTCCAACCTATTTCGTCCGTAGCGCAGCCAAACTCGAGTCGGTAAATCGCATCACGCACTACAACCTCCACGAAAAGAGAGAAATAGTGACCGAGAACTGGCTTCCAAGCGGTCCGATCATCGCCGGCATCACGGCCGGTGCTTCGTGTCCAAACAACCTGATAGAAGACACGATTCTCCGCGTTTACGAATTGAGAGGTGTGCCCACGAACGAAGTTCTCGCAGCTTAACGGGCAGAACTTGCGTGGAGTCTTTCCTCTCCGCCGTACATCATTTTACCGCGGTCCGAATCGGCCGGGTGGCTTCTCATCCGGTCGATGTAGTCGTCTTGGCCTGGCTCCCTGTGATCGGGATTCTATCGGCACTTCTTGGAATCAGTTTTTACATTCCACTAGCCGCTCTGTACTTTCCGATGGACGTGGCCGCGGTTCCGGGCTTGATCGCGATTAGCTGGTTACGAGGTTTTAAGCCTGAAATCGATTTCTGCGAGCTATGCGACCTGCTGTTTGGTCACCGGAAGTACTTCACCGCACGGCCTGTCCCGGGAGTTCCGGGAACCGCATGTCTTCTTTTTGTAATCGTCCTCAAATACGCCATCCTTCGGCAATTTTATCTTTTGGAATCAGTTCGACTCTCTTTCCTGATAGTCCGGTATCATTTTCTGTAGCCCCAAACAGCGGCACCAAAAGACAATGATGTCTTTGATCAGCGCTGAACTGCCTAGCTTAGCTAGTGCACCGTCTCGCATATAATGGTGATGTCGCCGCAGGTCAGCTGGCTGTTTTTCAAGGCGCGAGCGAAGCGCCCATATCTGAGTCATACGGGTCGAGCGAGCAACGCGGAAAAACAGCCAACTGGCCGCGGCCCGGAGGGTTGCGTTGAAAATGGGCCGGCGGCCGCGTTGCTCGTCGGTTACGTCCCGCACCAGTTTTTGATAACCGCCGCGGAAAACCGGAGCGGCACAATCGCAAAAACTGGTGCGGGATGCGCCCTCCTCGCGCCTTGCCGACGGCCCATTTTGAACGCAACGCCATCACCATTATATGCGAGACGGTGCACTAGCTCAAAGGTCGGCCACAGCGTAAGTTCCTTTCACATGAGCGTCCAGGTCCTAATCGTCGACGGCCACAGCGTCATTTTTGCCTGGCCCGAGTTGCGAGCGCTTCACGATAACAAAACTGCTTCAGCTCGAGACCGGCTAACCAGAATTTTGACGGAGTATCAGGATCTGACCGGAACTAATGTTGTCCTTGTGTTCGACGGGAGAGGACCCGTCATTTCGCACGAGAACGAACCAGGAGGAATTCAGGTGTTCTATTCAAATACGGGCCATACCGCGGATGACATTATCGAAAGACTCGTCGCAAAGTACGGAACACTTTACTCGATTACAGTTGCCACTTCCGATCTTCTTGAGCAGCAAACGGCGATTGCCTTCGGTGGGAACTGCATCAGCGCCGACGGTCTTCGAAAACTGGTAACCAACGCGCGAAGTACCTTCGCCCGTGAATTGAAGCGACGAAACGCTCGGTAGTTGCGTGATTCAGGAAGTCTCGGGCTCGCACGCCAATCACCCGGCTTTATAAATGTGGATCGTCGGATCAAGCTCCTTGACTAGTGCCTCAGCGACCTGCATCGGCGATTCAAGCGGCGCTAGCAATCCGGAGTTTGGCAGAACCACCAAGCTACATTGTTTGGCGATCGACTGTAGGCGATAACCCGATTCAAGCGGCGGATTGATGGCATTTTCCCCCCAAACCAACGTCATCGGTTGCGACAATTCGGCCAGTCTTTTTTCCAGATCGAGATCAAATCGCCGCGACATCCACTGCAATATTGCTCTCTCGGCTCCGAATTGCTGGGCGCAGTTCGTAAGAACCTCTATTGTTTCATCAGAGATTTTTTCAGGGTCCGCGAATCCAAAGCTCTTCACCCAGGCGCGAATTTGAATTCTCGTCGAAAGATAACGCCGATAAAACGCACGGTTTAGAAGCGGCACCCTGGAGAACAGGCCATAGCGCCTCAACAAACGTCGCCGGCCGAATTCCACACGCCCGACCGGCATTAACAGAATCAATCGTTGGACCAGGTCCGGGTGTTGCGCGGCCAGAACCGCGGCAAACCCGGCACCGAGGCCGCTGGCAACGATCGAAGCTCGTTCTCCGCCGGATTTCGCTCGAACAAATTCCACCAGTGCCTGAACGTGATCGGTCGCGGACATTGGGACGTCAGGCCGCTCGGACTCCCCAAAGCCCAGCAGGTCCACGGCCAATACCTGGTGCGTCGCCGCGAAATGCGGGTACACCTTTGACCATTCGTAGGAAGAGGCACCCACATAAACGCCATGTAGAAAAATCAGAGGACCGCCTTGCCCTGACTCGTGATAAAGCACCTGCCCCCGACTCGTGTAAAGGATCCGGGTGGCAAAAATCGCAGGCGAGATCGCGTCCGGAAGCTTCGGTTTAGCACTTGGACTTAACGCGTATCGCAACGTCAGAACAAATGCTCCCAAAAGCCCGGCACCGAGCCCAACCCCCCAAACCCGACGCCCTCGACCCAGTAGCTTTTTCCACATCCTTATTAAGCAGATACTTACTCGAGAAACACCTTGCCAGATCCTGGAGTAATTTGTCCAATCACCTTTCCTTTAGTTTGTGACAGGACTTCGGATGCATGCAATTTAGAGACGACCAGCGCCATGCCAATCCCCATATTGAATACTTGGTACATCTCTTCGGGCGAAACGTCGCCGCCCCCCTGAATAAGCCGGAATATCGGCGGGACCTTCCACGAAGATGTATCGATCAGAGCGTCGCATTCCGCCGGGAGGATCCGGGGTAAATTATCGACTAAGCCGCCGCCTGTGATATGGGCGGCTCCCTTGATTCGCCCGGGAGGAATAGAGGCCATGGCAGGCTGGTAATTCCTGTGGACCCGGAGAAGCTCCTCGCCAAGCGGTTTCGCGAGACCGTTCACCTTTTTGAGGAGATCGAGCCGCATCTTGTCCAATAAAACCTTTCGAGCCAAAGTGTACCCATTCGTGTGTAATCCGTTCGACGGCAAACCGATCAGGAGGTCCGATGGTACGATTCCGCTGCCATCAAGAATGTGGGTCCGATCCACCAGGCCGATAATGCAGCCGGCCAAGTCGTATTCCCCGGAACGATATAAGTCCGGAAGTTGCGCGGTCTCACCGCCGATCAAAGCGCAACCGCCCTGTTTGCATGCTTTCGTGAATCCGGAAATCAACTGGTCGAAAACCGCTGGGTCAAGACGTTCAGCGCCGATATAATCGAGAAAAAACAGGGGGTACGCACCGGTCACGGCGATATCGTTGATGCAATGGTTTACGAGGTCCTGGGCAATTGTCGCATGCCTGCCGAGCGCGATCGCAATTTTTAGCTTCGTTCCAACTCCATCGATACTCGACACCAGAACCGGCTCTTTCATTCCCCTGAAATCCGCCCTGAAGAGCCCTCCGAACCCACCGATGCGTCCGAGAACTTCCGGACCAAAGGTCGTACGAACCCTTTCGGGCAACCCTTTCTTCACGCGATTGCCCAGATCGATGTCGACACCGGCCGCGGCGTAGGCCTTCCGCTTCTCCGATTTTCTCATTTCAAGCCGGCAAAAAGCTCAGGATGCACGGCTGGTTCACTCAACGCCCGTGAGCGCGCACTGCGACGTTCGATGATGAACTTGTCCAGCTCCTTATCGATTGGAACAGGATATTGACCATTAAAACAGGCGAGACAAAATTCGTTCATTGGCAACCCGGTCGCCCGGACCATCCCGCCGATATCCAAATATCCGATCGAATCGACTCCAAGATATTCGGCCATCTCTTCAGCCTTGAACTGGTTGGCCAAGAGGTTTTTTGGGTCGGGAAAATCAATGCCGTAATAGCACGCGTACTTGTGCGGAGGGCAACTGATCCGCAGATGAACTTCCTTCGCGCCGGCTTCGCGCAGGTTTACGACACGCGCTCTCGCCGTGGTTCCGCGGACCACGGAATCGTCAACCACCACGACTCGCTTCCCTTTCACCAGTTCTTTGATCAGGTTCAGCTTCACTCGCACATTGAAATCGCGGATCAGCTGCGTCGGCTGCAGAAATGTGCGTCCAATGTAGTGATTTCGTACAAACGCATGTTCGTACGGAATATTTAATTCATGGCTAAAACCGAGCGCCGCGTAGTTTCCAGAGTCAGGAACGGGCACCACGATATCTGCATCCACCGGATGCAGTTTGGCAAGTTCAATGCCCATCGCCACGCGTGTCTTGCTCACGTTCCGGTCGTTGATGAGACTGTCGGGACGCGCAAAATAGACATACTCAAACATACAAAAGGCTTTGCGCTCCTCTTTAAATGGCCATTCTGATCTTATACCATCATCGTTAATGATGACGACTTCTCCGGGCTCAATTTCTCGAATATAATCTGCGTGGACGAGATCCAGAGCACAGGTTTCAGAAGCCAGGATAAAAGCGTCATCTAATTTGCCCAGAACCAGCGGCCGAAACCCAAACGGATCTCGCACCCCAATGATTTCCTGTTCTCCCATCAACACAAGAGAGAATGCGCCTTCCACCAACCGCAGAGCGCTCAGCACGTTCTTCCGTCCGGTAGGTCGGGCGAGAAGATGCAGAATGATCTCACTATCCACGGTCGTCTGGAAAATCGAGCCGTTCGATTCCAGTTCCTCGCGCAGTACCGCGGCGTTCACCAGATTTCCGTTATGCGCGATCGCCAACTGGCCACGCGCACAATCGACAACCAACGGCTGCGCATTCTTCAGCGTGCTTGATCCACTTGTCGAATACCGGACGTGACCGATCGCCCTGGTCCCTACCCGCAGCTGCTGCAAATCCTTTTCCTGGAACACTTGGGAGACCAAGCCCATACCCCGGTGAATGTTAAACGGCTGATTGGACCCCGCAGCGGTTACGATCCCGGCGCTCTCTTGCCCTCGATGTTGCAGCGCAAATAAACCATAATAGGTCAACAGCGCAGCATCCGGATGACCATAGACGGCGAAAACGCCGCACTCGTGTCTTGGCTTATCGGAAGTATTCACTTTTCATTGAGAACTCATGGCGCGCTCGGTGGAAAGGTACCATGCTTGATAAAGTTCATCCACGTCCCACCGCAGCGTTTCTCGCTGCGTTGCGATGATCAGATCGGATCCGCCCACTTCACCCACTCGACCAAATGGAATTTCTGCGGCAGCGCAAACGGCTTCCGCAGCGACCGTATCTTCCGGGCGGACAGAGATGATCACTCGCGATTGAGATTCGTTAAAAATGATCTGGTCAAGACGTTCCGGCCAATGACCAAAATCCGCCGACGCGCCGATTCTTCGCTCGCCGGAGATACAGCATTCGGCCATCGCGACTCCAAACCCGCCTTCTGAACAATCATGGGCACTCTTGACCAGGCCTTGATGAATCAACGCCAGCACGACGGCCTGAACCCCCAACTCCAGGTCGTAGCTCAATCGCGGAGGCTGAAACTCTTTTCGGCCATGGATAACCGCCAGATATTGACTCGCACCCAGTTCCTGGCCGACAGGACCAATCAGGTAAATGACGTCTGACGCATCCCGAAAATATTGCCGTGTAATCCAGCGTTCTTGATCGATCACACCAACCATTCCCACCGTCGGAGTGGGATTGATTGCGCCGCTCGGGTTCTGGTTATACAAGCTAACATTGCCTCCTGTGACAGGCGTGCAGAACCTGCGGCAGGCTTCCGCCAGCCCCTCCACCGCTTCACGAAGCTGCCAAAAGTTTTCCGGCTGGTATGGATTCCCAAAATTCAGGTTGTCCGTAACCGCCAGCGGTTTCGCTCCCGAGCAGACCAGATTTCTGGCAGCTTCGGCTACCGCAATCCGGGCCCCCTCGCGGGGATTCAATTTGCAATAAAGACCGTTGCAATCAGTGGTTGCCGCAAGATACCTGTCCGCCTCCCGAACATAGAAGACCGCCGCGTCCGATCCTGGCGGCACCACCGTTCCTGCTCGAACGGTGTGATCATATTGGCGGTAGACCCAGTTCTTTGACGCAATCGTCGGATGGGCCAGGAGCCGGATCAAGCTCTCGTGCAGATCAGCCGCAGGAATATCGTCGATGCGCAGTTCCGGTACGGGCGGATCTTCGACCACTTCGCGCTCGTAGAGCGGAGCGTCATTGGCGAGCATGTCCGCGGGAATTTCCACTTCGACACGTCCATGATTGAACACCCGCATCAAACCATCGCCGGTCACCTCGCCCACACGAGCATACGGCAAATCCCATTTATCGAAGATCTCCTTCACTGTCGCCTCCCGACCTCGCTCAACGATGATTAACATTCGTTCCTGTGATTCGCTGAGGAGAATTTCATAGGGCGTCATGCCCGGTTCCCGCTGAGGCACCAACGCCAAATCGATCTGCACACCAGTGCCACCGCGACTCGCTGTCTCGCACGTCGAGCAGGTCAATCCCGCAGCCCCCATGTCCTGAATGCCAGCCACGCAACCGCTTGCCAGAAGTTCGAGGCACGCTTCCAGCAAAAGCTTGCCTTTGAATGGATCGCCAACTTGGACCGCCGGCCGATCCTGCTTCGATTCCTCCGTCAAGTCGCGCGAGGCAAAGGCCGCTCCCGCCAAACCATCTCGTCCAGTCTCCGACCCAACGTAAAATACCGGGTTCCCAACACCTTTTGCCGCCCCGCGAGCAATCTGTTCATGACGAAGAATTCCAAGGCAAAACACGTTCACCAGGGGATTCCCTTCATACGACTCGTCAAAGTAGACTTCGCCACCGATCGTCGGGATCCCAACGCAATTTCCGTAATGCGAAATTCCCGCGACCACCTTCGAAAAAAGTCGCCGATTGTTTTTCGCTGCGGGGGTCGTGCCCAGGATCGGACCGAATCGGAGCGAGTTCAGAAGGAAAATCGGGCGCGCGCCCATCGTGAAGATGTCGCGAATAATCCCGCCAACTCCGGTAGCCGCGCCTTGGAAAGGTTCGACGGCGCTCGGATGATTGTGGCTTTCCATCTTGAATGCTACGGCCCAGCCATCCCCAATATCGATGACACCCGCGTTCTCTTCTCCAGCCTTGACCAGGACTTTCGGTCCAGTGGTTGGAAATTTTTTAAGTTCGAGCCGCGTGTTCTTGTAGGAACAATGTTCGCTCCACATCACCGAGAAAACGCCCAACTCCGTGAAATTCGGCTCTCGACCCAGGATCGCCCTAATACGTACGAACTCTTCGTCTGCCAAGCCATGACCACGAACTAACTCTGGAGTGATCTCAGTGACCATTTATCTGGAGCCCAGAGGTTCCAAAGCTTCGACCAAGGAACTGAAAAGCAATTTTCCATCCTCGCTGCCAAGCTTGCGATCCCACGCGCGATCCGGATGCGGCATCATACCCGCTACGTTGCGCGCTTCATTGCAGATGCCTGCTATATTGTGCATCGAACCGTTTGGATTCGACGCCGGCGTCACGATCCCCGATTCGTCGACGTAACGAAACACCACCTGACCGTTCGACTCAATCGCGTCAAGGGTCGTTTCATCGGCGAAGTACGAACCCTCCCCGTGAGCAACGGGCATCCGCAGAACCGCTTGTCCTGTCAACTTCGCAGTAAAAGGGGTTTCGACGGTTTCAACTCGCAACCAGACCGGTTTACAGACAAAGCGCAGCGATTGATTCCGGATTAGCGCTCCGGGCAGCAACCCGGCCTCGCACAAGATCTGGAATCCGTTGCAAATACCGATCACCGGCATTCCCTGGTTGGCAGCGCCAACAACGGCTTTCATGACCGGCGAAAAGCGGGCGATTGCTCCACACCGAAGATAGTCGCCATATGAAAATCCACCTGGCAGAACGACTGCGTCAAAGCCGGATACTGAAGTTTGTTTGTGCCAGAGATATTCAGCCTGAACCTGGAGACCGTCCCTCAATGCCCGCAAACAGTCCTGGTCACAGTTTGAGCCAGGAAACTGAACTACCGCGATCTTCATACGTGTGTCTTTACCGTTCAAGAGCAACGGATCGTATAGTCTTCGATCACCGGATTCGAAAGAAGATCTCGGCACACCTCTTCCAGCTTCGCTTTATCGGGAGGCGTCTTGAATTCCAGCTCCAGGAGCTTGCCAACGCGCACGGAATCGACCGTATCGAGGCCAACATCCTTCAACGCATTCCTTACAGCGACCCCCTGAGGGTCCAAAACGCTCTGCTTTGGCATCACGATGACGTGCACCTTCATCAGAGCACCCACCATCGAGGGACAAGCTCACTTCGACAAGTTAAAATTTGTTGTCTCTGCAGTTGCAGTTCCGAGACGCCGGACTGGACACGGCATGCCCAATTGGTAAACTGCCAGTATATGCCTGTTCTGCGGAAATGGCTCGGATTGAGCGTAATCGCATTGGTATCAGCCTTCTCGGCGTCGGCTGACCAACAACCGGCCGGAAGCACCACGGCCACGGATACCGCGCTCTCCGGCGACGAATTGAGAAATGCCACGTCGGTGGATGCCCTCACCGTCCCAACTCCAGGTGAATTTTTCAAAGCGATCGAAAAAGGAGGTAAGCCGAATTGGACTTCCCAGTATCGGCCACCCGTCTCGATCAAATCGACCGATCGTGCCCAGATGGCGCTGAACCTCGGAACATTGATCGCCGATGGTTATATTGCTGTCGAAGCGCACGATGGTCAGCAGGTCAAAAACGTCGGTAAAGATGTTCTCGCGCTCGCAAAAAGACTCAGCGTTTCCCAGAGTGTGCTTGCCCGTAGCGCGAGCATCACCCAGTTTGCTGAAAACGATGCATGGGATCAATTGAACGAAGAATTGGAGGCCACCCAGAACGAGGTGAAAAAGGCCATGGAGGAAAATCGCGACAACGATCTCATCACGCTGGTCAGCATCGGAGGTTGGGTGCGCGGAACAGAAGTGGTGACCGGCCTCGTGCTTCAGAATTATAACGCAGAGGATGCCAAGCTGTTGCGCCAGCCGGCATTGGTCGGCTTTCTAAAGAACAAACTGACAAATCTGCCGGGTAAAATTCAGAAGGATCCTCTGGTCCAAAATGTAAACCGGGATCTCGATGGAATTCAAAAGATGGTTTCATTTCCGGCCGACCACGTGCCGACCGAGGGAGAGGTCAAGGATCTGAATCTCGCAGCCTCAAAGCTAACCAAAGAAATCGGAGCTCCGGATTGACCCGTTTCATTCTAGCCACGCTTGCTGCCTGCCTTGTCGGAACATCCCTGGACCTTGCGGAAACCGACGATCAGGTGGCCGCTCGCAGTGATGTTTTAGATCTGGCTGGAGCCTTCCAAAATGACGGATTCAAGATTCGGGATGGTAATTTCTTCGGGCAGATCTCGAAGGATCATTCCCAAATCGTCGCTGTCAATCTTTACAGCGGCAACGCGTATTGGTTCACCGCCTCGACGGGGCAGAAGGTCGATAAGCTGAAAGTATCCTTATTCGACGATTCAGGAAAACCGGTCAGCTATATGCCCTACCAATCAGGACCGAGAGCTGCCGCCGGTTTCAGCCCCGATGCCAGTGGCTTATACTACGTGAAAGTGGCGTTGGAGGAAGGCCAGCCCGCCACCTTTTGCTTGCTTTACTCCTATAAATGAAATCTTCTGGCCAACTTCATGCCAACGGATGTGCCTAGGGTTACGGAAAAGACTTCAGGACCGACGGTTAAACAGTTCTCCGTCTTCCTGCAAAATAAGGTGGGAGCGCTGCTTGAGATAGTGAAGCTCCTCAACGCGAATGACGTCCATGTCCTGGCGCTGAATTCCCAGGATTCGACCGATTCTGCCATCGTCCGGATCATCGCAAGTGATCCCGAGGCCGTCGAAAGCCTGTTCGACCTGCACGAAATTGCCTACAGCATCTCGGAGATTATGGTCGTCGAGATGAAGGAAGTCGCGACCGATTTGAAGCGGATGCTGCAGAGCTTGCTCATGGCAGAGGTCAATATCCAGGTCTGTTATCCGATCCTCATTCGCCCGCACGGTCGATCCGCAATGGCACTCCACCTCGATGACCAAGAGTGCGGCTGGTCAGTTCTGGCTGGCGAAGGGTTCAGAATTCTTACCCAAACCGATCTATCTCGCTGAAACGTGCCGGCGTTGGCTCTGTCATCATGCAAAATGCCTGAATTTCACCCCTTTATATCTCGTCTTGAATATCCCTCCCGTTCGTGCGTCGGTATCATTTGGCATGAACAAACGTTTAGTTGTTGCCGTAGCCCTGGCCAGCATCCTTGTGGTCGGATGTGAGCAGCAACCGGCTGCACCATCCGGCGGGCAACCCGCAAGCTCTCCATCACCTGCGCCGACTGCACCACCCGCGACCACCCCGGCAACGACCCCTTCGCCACCGATCACGCCGACCCCAACACCAACTCCGCAGGCTCAAGCGACCCCTGAAGCGACCACGAAGACGACTCCTACACCAACCCCCGAAACGACTTCGTCGGCGACCCCGCAGACGACTCCAACAGCGACTCCCCCCGCTCCGGGCTCTCCGGCAACAACTCCGGATGTCGTTGCGCCATCACCCTCCTCTTCTCCGTCGGCCGCCGAATCAGATGGTCGCCCGACGTTGAGCAGCCGATCTGCCAACGAATATTTGCAGAGTTATGACGCCTATATAAGTGATTTCAAAACTGCCTATGCGGCTATGAAGCAAGGCGACATGACCAAGTACCAAACAGTGATTCAGCGCGCCCAGGAACTTCAAACGAAAAGTGACAAGCTTTCCGGCGAACTGAACCCCGAAGAAGAGCAACGGTTCGCCAACTATCTTAACAAGAAGGCGAACGAACTAGCCCAATTCGCCAGCCAGAATCGTTAGTGTATCAGATTTTCGATGATCGCCTCGAGCTGGTCAAACTCTGGCGACCGAATTGCGTCCTGCGGCGAACTCGGTGACTTCCTTTCCCACGGTTATGACGATTATAGCACACTCCTCTCGAGAAAGGTATGTCGAAGAACTTGACCGCTTGGGACCCCTGCGGTCGGACGGGCGCTTGGGGTAGTTGTCAGTGTCAGTTGTCAGTTGTCAGTTGTCAGTACGGAATTCGCCCATGGAAATCTGGACAGTCGAAATTGGCGGCTTGATGCCTCTTTAACTGACAACTGACACTGACAACTGGCAACTCCTCAAAACGCAGCCCCAAATTCGACAAGGCGCTGCTCAAACTCGACATGTTTGGTCAAGTCATATCGGATCGCGTTGAAACCTAACTCTGAAGCGGCACTGACATTCGCCGCCAAGTCATCGATATAGGCCGTCTTTTCCGGCTTCACACCGAATTGTTTGATGGCCGTCTCAAAGATCCTCCGGTCCGGCTTTGCACACTTAGCCCGGAATGAATAGACGCCATCCACAAAATGCTGTAACACGTCAAAATTCTGGATCAAATATGCGAGATGGAGATCAGAGGTGTTGGAAAGCAAAAAGAGAGGAAATCGCTCCTTCAGACCGAGGATCGTTTGTTCCATCGGCGGGTTCGAACTGAATATGCCGTTCCAAATCACTACGAACTCCCGCTCATCTCCTTGGAATCCGATCGTGCGAGTCGCCAGGCGGGTAAACACTTCCCCGCTCATTTCGCCGATCTCATAACGGAGAATCAGCTCCCTGAATTCCTTTTCTGCATCAGTTGTCAGATTTGAGCGGGCAGCTTGGAGCCGGTTGATAAACGGCCGCCAATCGAAGAGGACAAGAACATTCCCGATATCGAAGATCAGCGCTTCGATCTTCATCAGGCAAGCTTCATCCGACAGGCCGGAAACGCGATCTCTTCTTTCGCGGATTCTTCGACGGCGAAATCGAAACGAGCGGCGCGCTCCGGATGCCGGTATCCGAAGCCAATCCGACGATCACGATAGAGCGTGATCGAAACGTCCCGATTTACGCGGATGCATTGTTTAATCGCTTCCGGGTCCTTCTCGCAAAAGAGAACCGTTTTCCATGAAAAGATATGCTTCGGCTTGTGAAAATCGCTGTTGGCGACGAATGGCAGCCTTTTCAGTCCAATCGGATTAAAAAGATCATCCCGGTTGGCCACCTCCCATGCATCCAGAAGCGGCGCGTATCTGTCGATGTTCTCCCAAAAATAAAGCGTGTTCTTTCCCCAACGTGTTTTGACTTCATGCGGGTGTGAGGCGATCGCTAAAGCGCCCTGACCGTGGATCTCAGCGATTGTCTGAGTGATGCTAAGGCCCGGGTCGATTGGTCTCTTTAAATCGACTGCAAGCAGATGTGCTGAACTTCTTTTGGTGAGGCCGTCCTTGTTAAATTCAAGGCCGCCCATCAAAACCATTCCGTACTTATCGAACGCCTTTTTTTTCTCGCTTTCGATAGTCTCAAAGTATTCCGCCACCTCGTCGCGCGTGAGGACCATTCCGCTCAAATTCGTCATCTTGCCGATTAAACTAGTGTGATCGCAGATGTGGTCTGTTACACAGAGTGCATCAAAGCTCCGTTCCCCGTAGAAATCGACTAATTCGCGGATGGTCAGCTTCCCGTCTGAATAGATGCTGTGCGTGTGCAGGTCGCACAGCAGAAGAGACCGGCCATCTTTGCCTGCGGACGGGGTCCGGAGAAAATGCGGCAAATTCTTGGGAGGTGCATTTTCAGGTGAAGCCAGCTCGAGGAGGAAACGAGCTATTTGCAGCGACGCGTCCGGCTTGCTCAGTTTCGCAATATTAATTACCCAGGTCTTCAACCGTTTTTCGCCCTCACTGAACGCGCTATCGAGCGCTTCCAATATCGCTTCGGGATCAGGAGCCAGACAGCCGAAGTCGTTCTCGATGATCAGGCGGGCATTTCCCTCCTCCTGCCCGGGCACCACCTGGCTGATGATGACCGGAGTCCGCGCTGCAATCGCTTCCTGCACAGTTGCGCCCCCAGCCTTCGTAATAACTAAATGATGGCTTATCAGGAGCTCTGGCATTCGATTTGTCCAGCCGAGGATCTCCACCGGATGCGCCGGTGTCTTAACCTCGCTTTCGATCTCTTTGCGAAGAGTTCGATCGCGTCCGACGTTGATCGTCAATTGGATGTCGGTTCGCTTGCAGAGCCGACGCACTAGCGACGGAGCTTCCTTCTTTCCGGAATTGATCAGGTAAAGGATACGGCGAGGTCCCGTTTCCACGTTGGGATACCGAGTGTCGGGCAACTCCGCAAACCGGTAAGTGACAGGAAACCCGAAAATTTGGATCTGCCGTTCGGGAACGCCTGCGCTTCGCAAGACATTCGCCGTATCTTCGTTGGCCACCAGGAAATAATCACTGACGCACCGATACCAGATCGAGTTGACCGTAATGGAATCAGTGATCACCGTAATCTGCGAAAAACTCTTGGGCCGCCCTTCAGCATAGAGCGCGTCAATGACGTAGTTGTAGATTGGATAAGTGGACACCACGACGTCCGGGTCCAGGTCCGCTAGCACATCGCTCATCGCCCGTTTCATCTTCGTGAGCATCGCCATATTCGATTCCACGAACTGGGTCCCGTCGATGACGTTGTAAATCTTTCCCCAGACTCTAGGCGTCCGATTAATCGCCGTAATGTAGGCTTTTCGAACCAAATCGTTCAGCTTACCGTAACAAGTATCGAAAAGATCCAGCACCTCCACCTTCGCTTCATCCGGCGCAATATGCTCAAGTGCGTCATGGATATTGCGCGCCGCGGTGTTGTGTCCCTCACCGAAACCGGCGGTAAAGATCAGGATCTTTTTCATCAATCTGGAAAAAAGTAGCGGGCCCGTTTGCGTTCCCGTGCCTGAATTTGCTTAGTTATAGAAGAACGCGTTGATTATAAAATAACTCGTTGAGGTTAAACGATACAAACGACACCTGCCAGCGAATTTGGAGACCCGCCGGCGCTTCGGAACGCTGGCACGAAGCAACGAGCCCGGTGACTATTCTGACGACCGGATTCTGAGGGGCCAATACACTGAAGGAGTACCGATTGGAATTTTATAATCTCCGTACAATCAGTTCTCGTGTGCGCGGGGTGAAGATTCCTCTCTTGTCAGTGCTCCTTTTGTCGGCACTCGGTTCAAACCACGGGGTTACGCAACAAACCGATGAAGAAAAGCGGTTGCGGGAACTATTTCTGAAAAGCCGCCAGAAAATGGAGATTGTCGCAAGCCCGACTCCCTTTCCAAAACAAACTCCAAGCCCGGCTTCTTCTCCGTTGAGACAGCCCTTGCACTCGACCTCCCCGGAAGCAGCCGCTTCCAGATCCGCTCAGCCCAGCCCCACCGCACGGCCTTCTGCAACACCAGCCGAAGAAGAATCCAGGCCAACTCCCTCCCCTCAACCCGAGGCCACAAGGGCCCAAACCGAATCAGCGCCTCCAATCGAAAGAGAGTCGCCTGCGCCAACTCCTAAGAAGAAGCGACACTGGTTTTTCTTTGGCAAACGAGACGATGATGACTCGATCGTAGTGCAAAAATCGGGCGCCGAAGAAGAGAAAGACCTGGTCCCGGCTCCCGGCGGGGGTGGCGTCAGCTGGCAATACCTCACTCCGGCGATCCGTCGGGCGATTGACGATGCCCGTGTCGCCCGCAACCGATGGAAATATATCATCGTCCATAATAGCGGAACCCGCCAGGGCAACGCTCGCATCTTCGATTATTACCATCGTTATGTGCGCCGAATGCCAAACGGTCTTGCCTATCAGTTTGTCATCGGCAACGGCACCTCCTCAGGGAACGGTCAGATTGAAATTGGGAACCGTTGGGTTCGGCAACTGAATGGTGGACACGTGCACAGCGACTATCTTAACTACATCTCCATTGGCATCTGCCTGGTGGGCGACTTCAACCGGGACCTGCCGACGAAGGCGGAATATGAAGCGCTCGACGAACTGATCCGGTATCTCCGTCGACGAGTCGGCAAAGTGGACGGACGATATTCCATCGTCCGAGGACACAAGGAAATTAATCCTCGCCCCACCGATTGCCCCGGAAACCGCTTCCCGCTCAACTGGCTCCACAGATCGTTTCCCGATTAGTTCCGGACGCGCTCAACCCCGTCCGTACGCTACATCGCCCACCAGCGCGAAAAAATCTCACGAGCGTGTTGGATTGTGAAATTTACGAGCTGCCGCCTCCGCCAAGAGCGTCGGGGGACGAGGATTGTGCTCACCGCTCCGGCGCGCTATTAAAGAGGTGATGCATATTGGAATCACTGGGGCATCCGGCTTTCTTGGCCGGCAGATCGTGCAAGTCGCTCTCTCTTGCGGTCATCGTGTCACTCCGTTTTCAAGACGGGAGGGAGCGTCGGTTCCAGGCGGCGAATCGGTCCGGTTCTTCGGCCCGGAAATTGACCTCAGCGGGATCGAAGCGATCATTCATCTCGCCGGCGAGTCCATTCTTGGGCTCTGGACAAAACAGAAACGAAACAAAATCCTTCGGAGCCGCATCGACGGCACCCGATGGATCGTCGATGCGATCGGGAAGGCGCGGAACAGACCCTCTATCTTTGTCAGCGCCTCCGGGGCAGGAATCTACGGGGACCGTGGCGAAGAGCCCTTGACTGAGTCTAGTTCAGCAAATTCTGCCGGCTTCCTCCCTGAGGTCGCAGCGGCTTGGGAGGCGGAGGGCTTGAAAGCCGAAGCTGCTGGGGTCCGTTATGTTTCAGTCCGAATCGCCCTGGTGCTCGGAAAAAATGGCGGAGCCATCCCAGTGATGAAGGCCGTGTTCCAATCTGGTTCGGGAGGCAAACTCGGATCCGGTAGACAATGGATGCCCTGGATCCACATCGCGGACGTCGCCGCACTTTTTCTTCACGCTCTTGAGACAGGATCCGTTAGCGGCCCAGTGAACGCCGCGTCCCCGAACCCGGTACGTAACGAAGAGTTCACCAAGGTGATGGGCGAGCTTCTCAGGCGCCCAACCTTCTTTGCAGTACCTGAATTTGTGCTCCGGATGCTTCCGGCCAACGAAGCATCACTCATCCTCGACAGCCAACGGATCATCCCGGAGAAGGCCCTGCTAACGGGTTTTCGATTCCGTTTCCCCGACCTGCGAAACGCCCTGGCCGACGTTTTAACGTAAATTCCGACCCATCGGCGTTCATCGCTGCCTAGCCGAAGGTCCATTTTGAACGCAACGCCATCACCATTATATGCGAGACGGTGCACAAGCAAAAACTCCGTGCTCTCCATGCCTCCGTGGTGAATTCTTCCCTCCGTGGCTTCCTCGTCATCCTCCGTCCATACCTCTTTACAGAACACCATTGCGCTCGTTTACGATTATGACCAAACGTTGAGCCCCTCCTACATGCAGGATGATGTTATTTTCCCCGCATTCGGGATCAATGCGGAAAAATTTTGGAAACGCTGCGCTGATTTGGTCCAGTTGGAAGGGTACGACAGCGAACTCGCTTATATGAAGTGTCTGCTCGATTACCTCGGGATGGATCGGCCTACCAATCAACAGCTCAAACAACTCGGTGCCAAAATGCGGCTTTACAAAGGCCTGCCGGAAATGTTCGAAGAGTTCAATCTGGATCTCCTCAAGGAACACCATTCTGCCGCCGGCGTCCACGTCGACCACTTTGTCGTTTCTTCCGGATTGAAAGTTCTGATTGAGGGCAGCCAACTCCGTCCCTATTTGCGAGAGGTCTTCGGTTGCGAGTACGCTGAGGATTCCGAAGGAAAGATCACCTTCCCTAAACGCATCATCAGTCACACGCAAAAGACCCAATACCTGTTCCGGATCAACAAAGGCCTTCTGGACATGTCGCAAGATGTCAATGACCACATGCCGGATGAGATTCGGCCGGTCCCTTTTCCGAACATGATCTATATCGGGGATGGTCCAACCGATGTCCCCTGCTTCGCGATTATGAGAAAAAACGGCGGCCATGCCATCGCCGTGTACAACCCGGATGACCCGAGCCGGGCCAGTTTCAAAAAGTGCTACAACCTTTCCACGCACGCGGATCGTGTCCGCCATATTGCGCCCTCTGATTATCGCCGCGGAAGTCATCTTCGCCTCCTGTTGGAAGAGATAGTCCGTGAAATCGCTGATCGCATACTGGCGACCCGCAAAAGCGCCGGCGAAGCCGGCCTCGTCCGAGCACCGCGACATCCGTCATGAAACCGGGCCGGCGCTACTGACCGCGCCCCGGTCACAAGCCACGATCTCCCGAATTCCGACTCAAGTTTGGCTCACGAGAACCGATCTAACTCGTTAACCGAAACGGTCGATGAAATTTTCTACTGAACAACTGAACGAAGTGCTGCTGGCTGCGACACCTGACCAACTCGCCGAGTTGCGAGCCATCAGCGAGGTATTCGATATCTCAATGGACGAAGTTTGCACTGAGGTGTTGAAGCTGATCAACGCCAAATTCCCCATGCCGGATTTCGTTTTCTCGAATAGCTAGGCGTTCGCATTTCGAGGTGTTTGATCCTGAACGATCGTCTCGGATCTCGCCTGTTCTTCTGAACTGACCCAATCCTTAGCGTCGTCGGCCCAGGTCCCTTCGCCGGCCCCCCACCCGAGTCGCAGATCGCGCTCGTCACAAAAAAAGCGGCCCTTGGCGTTGCGGTATTGACTTGATTGTGAGCGGTCCAACGGCATTTTGAGAGCCAGGGCATCCCCCCGAGATGCCTCGTGAACCGTTACACTTGATCAAACCTCCCAAAAACCTATGAAACGCACCGCAAGCGCCATCTGGCACGGCGACCTTAAACAGGGCAAAGGCACGGTTTCCACGCAGAGTGGCGTGTTAAAGCAGACGCAATATTCATTTTCCACCCGCTTTGAGAACGGTGTGGGCACAAACCCAGAAGAGTTAATCGCCGCGGCTCACGCGGGCTGCTTTACGATGGCGGTCTCAGCCTTCCTGGGCGCCGAAGGATTTAAGCCGGACGAACTGTCGACACTCGCATCGCTCACCTTGGAGCAGGTTGACGGAAATTGGACGATCACCGCGATTCACCTTGATCTGACGGGCAAAGTCCCCGAGATCGGCGCTGCAAAGTTCGATGAAATCGCTGACAAAGCAAAAGCGGGATGTCCTGTCTCGCGTGTGCTGAAGGCTGAGATCAGCCTGACGAAGAAGCTTCTGACGTAAGAGCTGAACTGCTCCCGGCGCAAAGAATCGTCCCTTCAGACGGGCGACTGAAATCCGCGACCTGTCCCCCGGTGATTCTGTATCGGGGGACAACCGCAAAGTCCGCATGCACCGAGAAGCAATGTTAACGCCGATCAGAGCATTACCCAGGAGTAGCAGTATCGGTACCAGTCGCTCTGAATTTCAATCCGTTCTCACCGGCCACCCGCGCCACGAACATTCAACGGCGAGCGAACTCACTTCCGCTCCGAAAGCGCATGACCGCAGCTCCCACAAAAGCGATCGTCGTTCTGAACCGGTTTGCCGCACTGCGTACAGAATCGCTTTGCTGTTTGACTATCTTTTTCGTGTGCTCCCATGCTCATGTGCATGCCGCCCATCCGCATTTCCATTGGTCGCATGCTCCCCATCGGCTTCATCGGCTTCATCGGCTCCATGGGCTTCATTGGCTCCATCGGCTTCATGGCGACGCTCTCGTCCGATTTTTCAAGCTTCAGTCTTTCCGCATTTTCCAAATCTGGCTCGCTGCTCATCAACTGGATTTGATTAGCGCGAACCCGGATAAACTCCTCGCTGCCTTTGCTTGCGATCTGCAGCACAAGGTTTCCGCGGGTACGAAAAAGTTCTGGCGGCTTGGACCATCTGCCGGTGTTGAAACCTGTGCTCTGACTTTGCTGTTGTCCCTCGTCACCGCTGCTCAATGCGACAAGTGTATCGTCGCCGTCATTTTGCACGATGAGCCGCTGGCCGTTTTCCAAATCGTAGGCGTACGTCATGAATTTTCCTTTGTTTAGGTACTGATTGATTTTTTGCTCCTGGCGAGCGTCAGCTCAACCTACCCTTAGCACAACTTTCCCAGGGAGCGGGACGACTATTTGGTCCGAAACTTACTTTCACCCAAATCACACTGGTTTCGGAATTTAAGTTTTTCTTCAGCAGAAGCGAGATAGGTACAGATTCCTAACCTTTGCCCATATCGACGAGCGAGAAACTGAGAAGCAACTGGAATTACTGTTGACCAAAAGGAAATAGGGCTGGTCATCTCCTACTGATCGAGTAGAGATATCGTGTTCTTGAAACATGTCAGCTACATTCTCCATTTGCCTTCGTCACGTTCCCGCGAGCATACTTGAAGCCCCAAAACACATCGAGACCTTCCGGGCTTGTGTGATCACTGTTGCAAAGCAGACGTTCCTCTCATGAGCACAACGAAATGGCTCAACACCCTGGCCCTCGCCATGGCGGCCGTTGCGGTTGGGCTGGTCGGATTGAAGAACTACAAAGGCGACCGTAGCGGTCAAATTCTCAATGTTTCCTACGACCCAACGCGCGAGGTCTACAAAGAGATCAACTCCAAGTTCATCGTGAAGTATGAGGCAGAAGTCGGTAACCGGGTGAGCATCGAACAATCCCATGGCGGTTCGTCGCGTCAGGCCCAAGCGGTTGCGGAGGGCGTTCCGGCCGACGTCGTAACGCTTGCACTTCCGTCGGATATCGAATGGCTGTCCAAACGTGGGCTTATCGCCGGTAATTGGAAAAATCGGTTCCCCCACAATTCACAGCCTTACTCGTCCACGATTGTTTTCGTGGTGCGGAAGTCCGACCCGAAGCACATCAAAGATTGGCCAGATCTGATCAGAACCGACATCAGAATCGTCACGCCGGATCCCAGGACCTCGGGGAACGGTAAGCTGAGCGTCTTGGCCGCTTGGGGATCGATCATCTATCGGGGCGGAAGCGAAGACCAGGCTCGCGACTTTCTAGTGAAACTTTACCAAAACGTAGCGGTCCTGGGCCAGGGCGCCCGCGATTCCGCCACGACCTTCGCATTAGCAAGAGATGGCGACGTGCATCTGACGTGGGAGAACGAGGCCCTGCGGGAAGTGGCGGAGTCGAAAGGAGAGCTGGAAGTCGTCTATCCGCCAGTGAGTATCCTGGCAGAGCCAAGCGTTACCTGGGTAGATGTGAATGCAGAGAAGCGCAAAACCGAGTTCGCGGCCAAGGCTTACCTGGCCTACCTGTTCACCGATGCAGCGCAGGAGATCTTCGCCCAAAATGGCTACCGGCCAATCAACGCGGAAATATTGAAAAGGTATCAGGATCGCCTGCCAAACATCGAACTCTTTCCGGTAACGCTTGTTGCTAAAGACTGGGCTGACGCACAGGCAAAATTCTTCGGTGACAATGGAATATTCGAGATCATTTACTCCGCCCAGACCA
The DNA here is from genome assembly GCA_963782115.1 of uncultured Verrucomicrobiae bacterium. GTDB lineage: Bacteria > Verrucomicrobiota > Verrucomicrobiia > Chthoniobacterales > JAFAMB01 > JAFAMB01. Next base: position 413,712 of record CAWAIK010000015.1, on the reverse strand, counting down.
AATGAGCTTACCCTTCAAACTGCCTTGGAACTATAGTTGGGACTCCGCGCGCCGGGATCTTGTGGCTGGTGCGACGGTCGCCGCGATTGCGATCCCACAGGCGATGGCTTACGCGCTCATCGCAGGAGTCGATCCCCGCTTCGGTCTTTATTCGGCCGTTGTGGTCACGCTGGCTGCGTCCATCTTCGGTTCATCTTCCCATCTGATCAACGGGCCGACAAACGCCATCTCGCTGGTGGTCTTTAGTTCACTCATCGGCTTCGACGCGCGCTTCGACGCCTATCAGGCGATGTTTCTCCTGGGGATAATGGTGGGGATCACCCAGATCCTGATGGCGGTCTTTAAGTTGGGCGACTTGACGCGATACATTTCCGAGTCGGTCGTGTTGGGATTTATGGCGGGCGCGGGTCTGCTGGTGGCGATTGGCCAAGTCGGAAACTTCCTAGGCGTAGCAAAAGCGGGAGGCGGCGGCCATTCCGTGCTGGTGCACCTCTGGCAAACGGTCAGTCAAAGCGGCTCGTTCAATCTCTACGCCATCGGTCTTGGCCTTGGTACGCTCGTTGCGGCGCTGCTCCTGCGGAGAGTGACGAACAAATACAAGCTGCCACAAATGGACATGCTGGTGGCGTTGATCATCGCTGCCGTTGTGGCCACCTGCTTTGGCTGGTCGACAATCGAACCGGATGGCGAGACGATTATCTCGGTAGTGGGAACCGTTCCAGCCGCCCTGCCGTCGTTCCATATCCCGGAAATCAAATTCGAATGGGTGAGCCATCTTTTGGGCAGCGCCGTAGCGATTTCCTTTCTGGGCTTGCTCGAAGCACTCGCCGTCGCCAAGTCGATAGCTACCCACACCCGACAACCACTGGACTACAATCGGCAATGCCTCGCCGAAGGTATCGGCAATTTAGTGGGCGGCTTCTTCCAGTCTTTGCCTGGCTCCGGTTCGCTGACACGCTCAGCGATCAATTACCAGTCGGGGGCCATCACCCGCATGTCCGGCATCTATTCCAGCGTAATCGTGGGCATCGCCGTGCTCGCGCTCGGACCATATGCACGTTTCATCCCAAAGTCGGCGCTGGCCGGGCTGCTTTTCATCACCGCTGCCCGATTAATTGACTGGAAGCGCCTCGGGTACGCGGTCCGCGCCTCCCGCTTTGATGCTATACTCGTCTTTGTTACGGCCTTCGCGGCCATCTTCATCAGCGTCGAGGATTCCATCCTTATCGGCGTAGCGATTTCCCTCCTCTTATTCGTTCCCCGCGTCTCCCAACTTGGGATTCGGGAATTGATCGTTACGCAGGAGCGGGTGGTGCGCGAGCGTCTGCCGAACGAGCCGCGTTCCCACTCGCTACTAATCTACGATCTCGAGGGCGAGCTTTTTTTTGGTGCAGCGCCGGAGCTGGATCACCATTTAGACCAAATCACCCAGGAGACGATCAGGACCGGCATAAAGTACGTCGTGCTGCGCTTGAGACGCACCCGTAACCCAGACGTCGTGGCAATTGAGCACCTCGAACAATTCCTTCGAGACGCGGATAAGCGCGGCGTTACCGTACTGCTGGCCGGAGTTCGTCCAAATCTTGCAAAAATCCTGCGAAACGTGGGTTTCGAAGAGTGGCAACCGGCAAACCGCATTTATCCGGAAAAAGAGGAAATCTACTCGGCAACCCTCAACGCCGTTCGCCACGCCTATAGTCTCCTGAATCAAAAGAGCGAGACTGATGAAAGAGCAGCGGTCTATTATCTAGTCTAAAAGATCATATGAGAGCTCTCTGGAAAGGCACAATTAGTTTCGGTTTAGTAACCATTCCGGTTTCCCTGTATCCAGCAACCAGGCGTGAAGAATTAAAGTTTCGACTGCTTCGGAAGTCGGATCAGAGCCCAGTGAATTACAAACGCGTTGCAGAAGCGGACGGCAAGGAAGTGCCTTGGGATCAGATTGTGAAGGGATACGAATACGAAAAAGGCAAGTTTGTCGTTCTCAGGGATGAAGATTTCGCCCGCGTTGATGTGGAGGCCACCCAGACTGTAGACATTATTAATTTCGTCGCCCTCGACGAGGTCGATCCGCTTCTTTTCTACAAGCCGTATTATCTTGAAGTTGGGAAAGGTGGGGATAAGGCCTACGTGCTTCTTCGAGATGCTTTAGTCGAGTCCGGCAAGATCGCGATCGCCCGAGTCGTGATTCGGACGCGGCAGCACCTTGCTGCGGTTAAACCACAGAAAAAAGGGCTCATGCTCGAATTGATGCATTTTCCGGAAGAACTTCTCGACGCTTCCGAATTTAAGGCACCGTTAGAAAAAGCGGTTGGTAAAGCAGAGATGCAGATGGCGAAGCAGCTCATCCAAAGCATGACTTCGGAGTGGAAACCTGAGCAATACACTGACGAATATCATGATAAGCTCGAAAAGTTGATCGAAGAAAAGGTCGAGCACGGCGGCGAAGAAGCTCCCGCTCCCGCCAAAAAGAAGAAGCCAGCAAACGTCGTCGACTTGGTGTCTGTCCTTCAGCAAAGCATTCAGCAAACGCAGGCTAAACCGAAGTCGGACAAGCCCGCCAAAAAGACCCGGTCGACGCGCCGAAAGAAGGCCGCATAGACCTTGTCGGGCGACTGAAATCCACAACAAAGGCATTTCTCCAGATTATGGAAATCAAAAAAGCCAGGCAAGCGCTGCAAACGCGGAGCGCCTCTAAGGGAGAGCAGCAGGTGAACAAGAGCAGTACACCTATGCGGATATAAGCGGAAAATGGTTGATGCCATCGTTATCGGCTCCGGGCCAAATGGCCTTGCGGCGGCAATCACGATCGCTCGCAAAGGTCGCAACGTGCGGGTCGTGGAAGCTCAGCCAACGATTGGGGGCGGAGCGCGTTCCGCGGAACTGACGCTGCCGGGATTCGTACACGATTACTGCTCGGCAATCCATCCTCTGGCGATTGGTTCGCCATTTTTCCGACGTCTTCCTCTGGCCCGGCACGGGCTGGAATGGATTGAGCCTGAACTCGCGGTGGCGCATCCGCTTGATGATGGCTCGGCGGTGATTCTTAGCCGCTCGTTCGAGAAAACCTGCTTCTCGCTTGGTGAGGATGGTCCTGCTTATCGCAATCTGTTGGAGCCGTTGGTTCAGCAATGGGAGATGCTCGCGGCTGAATTTCTCCAGCCGTTTATTCACCTCCCAAGACACCCTTGGTTGCTTGCGCGCTTCGGTTTGCTCGCAGTGCAATCGGCGGCTCGTCTCACGCAGCGCCACTTCCGTGGCGATCGAGCGCGGGCACTCTTTGCCGGACTCGCTGCGCATTCGTTTCTGCCGCTGGAAGCGCCGGGATCCGCGAGTTTCGGATTGGTGCTCGCGATGATGGGACACGCGGTTGGTTGGCCGCTTCCAAGAGGCGGATCGCAGAAAATCAGTGATGCGCTTGCAGCGCATTTGCAGAAACTCGGCGGCGTGATTGAAACGGGCCACTCTATTCAGGACATTCGCAACTTAGAAAATGCGCGCACGGTTCTGCTAGACCTCACTTCGTGGAGTGCGTCACGTGTGGCGGCGAGCCGATTGCCGACACCGTACCGTGAGCGATTGGAGCGTTTCCCGCACGGACCATCGGTGTTCAAAATTGACTACGCTCTCGACGGTGCGATCCCGTGGAAAGCTGGCGAGTGTCGGAGCGCTGGTACCGTGCATCTTGGCGGAACGTTCGCGGAAATCGCAGCCAGCGAACGCGAGGTCGCACGTGGTGGAATGTCTTCGCGACCCTTTGTCCTGCTGGCCCAGCAAAGCATTTTCGATCAGACTCGCGCGCCTGCCGGCAAACACACTGCCTGGGCCTATTGCCACGTTCCTCGTGGCTGCCGTACCGATGTGAGCATCGCAATCGAAAAGCAGATTGAGCGGTTTGCGCCCGGCTTTGGCGACCTCATTCTCGCCCGCCACGCAAGCACTCCTTCCACATTAGAATCGTACAACGCTAATCTCGACGGCGGCAACATTACTGGCGGTGCAAACGATCTTTGGCATCTCATTGCGCGTCCCACTTTTAGAGCAGTGCCCTATCGTACGCCGACGCGAGGCCTTTATCTTTGCTCGTCCTCAACTCCACCGGGCGCAGGCGTCCATGGCATGTGCGGCTATCACGCCGCCCGCGCTGCGCTCGCACGTGAATTGCGATAGTGCTAGCCATTAACAGCATCAGTGGAGGCTTGAGTGACGTACTCCTCATTCCGCCTGTCGGAGCTACGGTCCACAAAAAATAATGTCCATACCCCCAACCGCGGTCCCCGCAATGAAAGAAACAAGCAAGCACACTGTGAGTAAAAAAATCGAAATCGAAGTCGGAGGAAAGAAGCTGGCTGTGTCCAACCTCGAGAAGGTTCTGTACCCGACGACCTTGGGTTGCAATCGTTTGCTAAAACCTCCGGTTCAAAAGGCCTGCAAGTGTTCGTTCCGCTTAACACAGCAACCACCTACGAGAAGACCAAGCGCTCTGCGCATGCCCTCGCCGAGCGGCTGGAGCGGGAACATCCTGACGAAGTTGTCTCGCGCATGCAGAAGGTTCTGCGCAAAGGTAAAGTACTGATCGATTGGAGTCAAAACGACGAGCACAAGACGACAGTCAACGTTTACTCGCTACGGGCGAAAGAGCGGCCGACGGTTTCGACACCGGTCAGGTGGCAGGAGGTGGACGCCGCCGTGAAAACGGGCGATCCAAGTCACTTAATCTTTGACAGCATCTCCAGCCCAGGGGACCCGAGTTCCTCGGGGTTCCAAAGGGCCAGGCCGACCGGGAAATCACATCTGGGCGGTACTGGTGTGAGCGGCCACGATCTTCCAGCCGTTATCAAACTTTTGCAGGTTCATGGTGGTGTTGCCCATGACCTTCTGCTTGGAAATCGGGAAAGTGACCGACCACCAAGTGAGGGCTAGTGCCAGATCCGGTTTTAGCAGCTTCACTTGGATCCGATTGGGTTGGATGAACCCCATCGCATTACGATCCGGGTACCCGTTAATATAAGAATCATGAAGTTGCTGCCAGCCGTTAAACTCCTCAGAGTCTACGACAACCAACAGGTCGGGTGACTTCCAGTACACATCCAGATGTCCCTCGATGTCATGGGCATTCCATCGCTCAAGCATCTTAACCAAAAGCTCGTAAATGAGCTGGGCATCGGGCTTGGACTCATTTGAAGTCGCAACAAGCGAGTCGAACTGCCACCCGTCCTGCCCCGCCATGACCGGCAAGCAAGAAGACAGCCCAACTATTGCCAAAATCGTCACGAAGGTCTCCAACGGTTTTGGCATCATAAACATGTAAGACTACTCGATAACACCAGGCGAATATTAGCGTACAATATTCACAGTTTACATGAAATTTTGATTTATTGCAGTCATTTAGAGCACTGAAACACTCTTTTCCTCGGCGACGCTCGACACCGAATGAATTTGCTTAAGCGGTGCGTGCTGAGCTCTGCTGCGACCTATTGCGTTTGTCGCCAGTGCAGGAGCCGCCCGAGTGTGCCTGCGTTTGCTCTTTGGTTCTGGAGACTGCGGCAAACCTTAGCTTCTAAACTCTCTGGCCGGCCTGGAATCCTTTCCCCTGGATACCATCCATTCACGGCGAACGGATGTTCTCCCGCTTCAGCTTGGGTCAGCGGCCGACAAAAACTCGTCTTGGTGTCGTCGCATAAATTCTTCGAGAGCCTTCTGCACCATCGCGGACGGATCACGAGGAAGAACGACAGTGCGATTTCGACACATCCACTCTTCAAAAGCCTCCGAGACGAGTTGTTGTTTAGTAATGCCTAGATACTTGCATTGTTTAGTCAACCATTCGAACTGCAGCGAACTGACCACAATGCGCAGCTCTCCGCCGGACCGGTCTGGTTCCTCCGGTGACGACGGCTGCCATTCTTCGTTTCGCACACACCAGATCGCAGCAGAACGGTGATTTGGATTCAACGACCTCCAAACGCAATGGCATCTCATTTCCCGTTCGACCCTCTTTTCTCGTTCGGAGAGATTCAGAAATCCTTTCCTGTGGTCAGCCGCGAACCAGCAAACTATGAGATTTACTGCATTAAAACTAAATTCCCTGCGCGACCTCCTGGTTGAGGAATTGCGCGACCTGTATAATGCCGAGAACCAGCTGGTCGAGGCGCTCCCGAAAATGGCAGAAGCCGCAAGTTCCAATGAATTAAAATCGGCTTTTAGTCACCATCTGGAACAAACCAGGGAACATGTTTCGCGGTTAGAGCATATCTTCCAACAGATCGGAGAAAAATCTTCGGGGGAAACCTGTGAAGCGATGAAGGGCCTGATTAAGGAAGGGGAGATTTTGGTGAAGGCCGAAGGAGATCCCGACGTTCGAGACGCAGGCCTCGTCGGCGCTGCCCAAAGGGTTGAGCATTACGAAATGGCTGGTTACGGCACTGCCCGTAGTCTGGCTCGTCGGCTCGGTGAAGACCAGATTGCCGAGACCCTGCAGCAAACATTGAACGAAGAAGCGGATGCCGACAAAAAACTGACTTCAATCGCCGAGAGTCAGGTGAATGTCGCGGCGGCTTCGCAGGCACGTCGCTAGCTCCATTGCGGCAATCCTCTTATCAGGGGATTGCCGAAATGCTTCCTGCGCTCGGTTGAGTGCTTGTGCGTTTTCGGATAACCACTGACCTTATCGATTTCTTAGGCTCTCAATCACGCCGACAGCCGGCAGCTTTTGCTTGAGATGCAAGACCGGAGCAAAAAGGTCGCCCGTTTTCTGAACCCTTTTGAGTACCTCCTTCGATTCAAAACTAAGATAGCTTGCCTTCCTTCTCCGAACAACGGCCTCCACTTCCTCCCAAGTTACGGGCGTTGAAACGGTGGGATAATCTTTGGCTCGAAGCGAGTACACGTTCACGGTGGTCTTGTGATCATCATTCTGGCTCCAATCGACAAGCACCTTTCCGCGACGAAGGCTTTTTTGCATTTTCGAGACGACAGTTTCGGGCGATTGAGATTCCAGCAACTCTGCGACCGCGTGGGCAAAAGCCTTGGTTTTATCGTAGGTGGCGGCGCTGTTAATGGGAACGTAGACCTGCAACCCTTTGGACCCGGACGTCTTCGCGAAGCTTTCCATTTGCAGCGCTTTGAAAACACTTTTAAGCCATAAACCAACCTTGCAGCAGAGCACGATGTCTGCCGGCGGACCGGGGTCAAGATCGAATGCGATAGTTGTCGGCCGGCCGATCGAGGGAGCTTGATGCAAGAAAGTATGGAGCTCCAAGTCGGCCAAATTGGCAGCCCATACGAGGGAAGGAAGATCGTTAATGACGCAATAGTTGATTTCTCCGCCCTCGGATTTGGAGACCTTGGTGGTCTTGATCCACTTAGGACGATGAGCCGGACACTTTTTTTCGTAAAAGAAAAATCCCTCTACGCCATCCGGATACCGCTTGAGGGTAATCGGCCTGTCCTTCAGGTGCGGAAGCAAAACAGGTGAAATTCGGACGTAGTAGTCAATTACGTCTCCTTTAGTGAACCCAGGTTTGGGGTAGAAAATTTTCTTGAGATTAGTTACGTCGACCTTGGTTCCATTGATGTCGAGACTTTGCTTTGTCGGCATCTAAGTTGCCTCCTCACGCACCACTTCCTTCGCATCCTTGTCTTCCCGGAGCCCGAGAAACACGGGTTGGCGAAGACGATGATCCCTCGTCCACTCGTTAAACTTTACCTGACAGACAATCGTGGGCTCGATCCAATGACAGAGCTTCATTTCGGAGGCTGTCACCCCCTGACCATAGCGCCCGGCTCGCTTTTCCGGAAGATCGACAAAGGGGCACTTTTCGCGTGGAATTTTCCTGAATGCCCCCAACAGGGTGCGGAGAAGTTTTTCATTGAAGCCTGTTCCAACCTTGCCGGCAAACTTGAGTTCCTGGCCTTCGTAGACACCGACAAGGAGCGCGCCAAAATGCTTCCGGGAGCCGGCCGGCTCCGTGTATCCGCCAATCACGAATTCCTGTTCCTGTCGAAGCTTTAGTTTGATCCAATTGCCAGTCCGTCGTCCCGCTTCATAATGGGAGCCGACTCGCTTTCCGATCAAGCCTTCGAGACCGAACTGACGAGCTTGATCCAAAAGCTTCTGCGCGTCTGTACCCAATGACGCAGAGTACCGGATAGTTCCAGGTGCGGCCTTTAGCAGCCTTTCGAGTTTCGCCTTTCGCTGTTCAATTGGAAGATCGCGAAGATCCTTTTCATTCAGCCGCAGCAGGTCAAATGCATAATAGAAGATGGGCGGACGCTTCTGACCCAACTCGAAAGCTTGCAGCAACTGAAACGAAGAACGACCCTTTTCATCCAAGGCCACAATCTCACCATCGACTATCGCATCCTGAACATTTAACTTGGAAAGCGAGTCCATCACCTCCGTAAATTTCCCGCCAAAGTCCGTTTCGTTTCGGGACACGAGGCGCGCCTCGCTGCCTCCCCGCAACGCTAGTGCGCGAAAGCCGTCAAATTTGATTTCGTAAATCCAATCGCCAGACGGGATTGCTTCGGCCAGCTTCGCTCTCATCGGCTCCACGAATTTGGGGAGAGGCAAGGGAGTTGAATTTGATTTTCCCTTAATGAGACGATTCGACTCGCTTCTGGATTTGGACTGCCACACCCTGTCACCTCTGGCCAACTCCTTCATGCTCCGACCTGAAACGACGGAGAGGTCGTCAAGCTTCTTTGAAACCGGTTTCATATCCTCATCGGCTTTTATCAGCAGCCACTGCTTTTCGTCCCGCAGCCGAACTAGATACCATTCGCCGTTAAGTTTCGTACCAGACAGTACGAAATGAAGCTTTCCGTCCGATAATTCTTTTGCCGGCGCCTTGCTCAGAGGCTCGAATGTTCCCCGATCCCATACCATCACCGTACCGCCCCCGTATTGACCCTCGGGAATAGTTCCCTCAAAGTCGATGTAAGAAGTCGGATGGTCCTCAACCTGGACTGCTAAATGTTTCTCTCCCTTGGCATACGGAAAACCCTTCGGAACAGCCCATGACTTCAGCGTTCCGCCAAACTCAAGTCGAAAATCGTAGTGCAGTCGGGTCGCATCGTGCTTTTGAATGACAAAGCGACGGCCCGAACCCCTCGAGGAGCTAGCGGCGCTGGGTTCGGCTGTTTTTTTGAAATCCCGTTTTTTTGCGTACTCTTTGAGTGACATTTTCCACTCCATTCCACTTGGCAATCACTCGCAGAGAAGCGGGAACGCCGGGTCTAACGAGCCCTCCATCGAGCAGCATCAATACAGGAAACAATGTGGCCAAGCCAGCCGAGAAAAAAGAACCAGAGCGCTGCGCTAATGACAAAATAGAGTAAAGCGGCGAGGAGCCTCCCCTGAATCAGCTGTCCAAGACCGGGAATGAAGAAGCTCACCAGGGCGGGAATGAAATTACTTGAAGTTGTACTCATTGTTTTAGAAATTCGGCTGTCAATCCATTTTCGGCCTTGCACAATTCCCGGCCCAACGGCTTCCACTGGACGAGCAGGAGGCAAACTAACGCTATCGCGATCAAGTCGCCAGCAGTCCAGCGCGATTTTGCCGAGGATCAGGTAAATCGCTTCAAACGAACGGACGGCCCAGGAATTGGCGCAACTCCGGCAGGCGGTCGGTGACACAAGAGTTCTGCTCAATGCCCTTACGGCGCTGAAGTACGGAGATTTCTCCGTCCGGCTACCGTTGGATTGGGTCGGCAGGGAGATCTTTCCCAAACGATGGCGATCGAAATAGAAGGTCGTTCTCTCCAGGGCGAGTTTCTCCGCACCGCTCGCACGGTGAACACCATGGTAAACCCATTGAGCTCCTTTGCTTCCGAGGTCACCCGGGTCGCTCGAGAGGTTGGTACGGAGGGTTTGAAGGTGTCTCCGGCACTTGGAAGGACCTCACGGATAACGTCTCCAACCGAAACAAGATTCTGGATCAGGCCGGCCCCAAGACATTACAAATTTCACGAACTATGCGCTCTGGATCGACTGGTTTGGTGAGGAAGCGCGCGAATCCTGCCTCCAGGGCTTTCTGCTGTTCTTCCGCACCGGAGCGTGCAGTTACTTTTCCGCGGCGATATTAATCGCGGACTTTGCAAGTTTAGTGAGTGCTTTATCCGTTTCTTCTTCTTCGCTCAGGGTCGTTTGCAAGAGCTTGGCGGCGTCCTTGTCCCCTACCAATTCCGCATAAGTTCTGGCAGTTCCATAGCCTGCGATTTCGTAATGCTCAACCCGCTGAGCCGCCGCTATCAACCCGGCGTCCTTCACCTCCGGATCCGCTTCTTCCTCAATCATCTCAGCACCTTCAGCGATTATGCCTTGCATTCCCTTACATTTCGTCCCCCGGGTCGATTGCTTGTGGGCAGACAAAATCTTTTCGAGACGGCCAGCGTGCTCCTTGGTTTGGTCGAGATGTTTTTCAATCCCAGCCGCCAATTCCTGGTTGTTGGCCGCTTTCGCCATCTTTGGCAACGCCCGAATAAGCTGTTGCTCGGCGCTATAGAGATCTTTCAATTCGTCAATGTAGAGGTCTTGAAGAGTTTCAAGTTGCATATATTCCCTAGATTCGTACGCACCAGACCAAACGGATCTGTTTGCTCTAACCGCCAAGTGATTCATCGGACAAACCGGACGGATCCGGTACAGACGCAATCCGACCCTCTCCACTGCCCGATCTCGAACGAAGGATCCAAGTCAGGTCAAAGCGGCTTCGATCGCGATTTGGCGCCAGGCTCTGAAACGTCAAAACAGCAAATTTAAAACATCGCGTTCTTGAGCCATCCACGTGGCGGGTCTGATTCGAAGTAAGGGAGGGATCATGCAATCCCTGCCTGCGGCCAACCCGGCGGCGCGATAGGATGGCGTCACCGGGTTGTTCTTTCTGGGAAGATGTACCGGCGCAAACCTGGTCCGACAGACCTCGTGGAAGGAAGCCTCTCGTCAGGAGGAGACGACTCTAAGAACATGCCAAGTTCCGAGTGTAGAAGTTATACCGTGCAACCTACCGGAAAGGACGAGCCGACGAGCAGCTATCGGAAAATCCTTGGGCTCGCGCTCCCGGTTGGTCTGGAGACAATCTTCCAAACTTCCCTCGGCGCGGTCGATCAGGTTATCGTTGGTTTTCTTGGTGCGAGTGCGGTCGCGGGAGTCGGCCTTTCAAACAGTGTTTCCTTCATCGTCATGTTGGTTTACTCCGCCATCGGAATCGGAAGCGGGGTTTTGATCGCGCAGGCTTTTGGACGCAAAAATATGGAAGAAGTTTCCGCGACGGCGGTCCTGGCGCAGACTATCGCCGGAGTGTTCGGCGTCTGCACGGCCTTGCCGATAGCGCTGTTTCCGGAGGTTATTCTACACTGGATCGGTGCGCAGGAAGACGTCGCACGTGAGGCCGCCGGATACTTTCGGCTGTTCGCAGCCTCCGCCCCGTTGGTGGTGATGAGTTCCGTAAGTACGGCAACCTTCCGTTCATTAAGCGACACCCGGACGCCGATGATTATCACCATGGGGGCAGTCGCGCTCAATACGCTGCTTGGATTTTTCTTAGTGCTCGGAATCAGCCCATTTCCAAAACTCGGGGTGCTGGGCGCCGGTGTTGCTACGCTTTTAGCGCAATCTGTCCGCTGTGTCATTCTACTGATTACCCTCTATCGAAGAAGCGAAGGGCCCAAATGGCAATGGCCCTGGCTGTGCTCCGGAATGCAAACCATCTTGAGACGGCTCTTCGAGGTGACCTATCCGCTTGCGCTTAGCGAGATGCTCTGGGGTGCCAGCGCCTTTGGCTACACGGTTGTCTTTACCCGCCTCGGCACCCGCGCACTCGCTGCAAGTCAAATCGTTATGGTGCTTGAAAACCTTATTATCGCTGCTGGTTCCGGGCTGGCACCGGCAGCGGTCGCGTCCATCGGTCAGGCGATTGGCGCAGGCTCGATCCGAGGTGCGAAGAAGAATGCCGCAATGGTCCTCAGGCTCGGAGTTTTTGCCGGGCTTCTCTTCACGATTCTTCTCATCGGTACAAGCTTTTTGCTTTCCATCCTTTACCCTAGAGTGGGAAAGGACGTTCTGCAGGTGGCTTTCTGGGGAATACTAATCGCGGCCTGCGTACAGCCCGCCAAAATACTCAACAGCATCCTTGGCAATGGAATCCTGCCAAGCGGCGGCGACACGAAATTTGTTCTCGCGGGCCACCTGATCGGAAGCTACCTGGTAGGGCTCCCTGCGGCTGTGTTGTTAGGGATCTTTACTGGATTAAACGCCCGGGGAGTCTTTAGCGCTCGCGCCTTGGAGGAGATCATCAAAGTGACGGCCTTCTTACTCCGATTCCGCACACCGGTCTGGTACCGGAAATCTGGCCAGAGGCAATCGACCTCTCAAAAGTAACCTAACCCGCTCATGAAAATCGAACGATCGCGAAGACGCCATTCTGAAGTTCGGCTTTGAATCGATTCGACTACCGGAAGATATTTGCAGCAACGCTGATGAATAAAAAAACAGACAAGATCGGCTCAAAAAAGAGGATTGCGCGCTCCAAGCCGGCGGAATCTAAGATTGTTTCGGTTGTGAGCATTGGAGCCTCTGCTGGCGGTCTGGAAGCGTTTTCTGAATTGTTGAAAAGTTTGCCGGTACAAACCGGCATGGCGTTTGTTTTCGTGCAGCATCTGGACCCGCACCATTCAAGCCAACTGGTCCAGATTCTGACCCGGGAAACAACTTTACCGATAAAAGAAGTGACCGACGGAGATCTCCTGCGACCTGATCAGATCTACATAATGCCTCCAAATCGCGAGATGACCTTGGAAAAAAGCGTTCTTCGCCTTTGGCCGCGTTCGGAAAGTCGTGGCAGGCATATGCCGATCGATCGCTTCTTTGCTTCTGTCGCAGAAGAGCAGGGTTCTGGTGCGATCGGAGTCGTTTTATCGGGTACGGCGTCGGATGGAACGCGGGGGTTGAATGCAATTAAAGAGAGGGGTGGGATAACCGTCGCCCAGGATGAGAGATCTGCTCGTTATTCCAGCATGCCGAGCAGCGCCATCGCGTCAGGAAATGTGGATCTAGTATTGACGCCTCGAGGAATTGCCCAAGAACTCGCCCGCCTCTCCGGGCATCCGTACGTCAAGAAAAAGCAGGAGCCGCAGCCGTCTCAAGACGGAAAGGATAGGATTTTAACCCTTCTGCTCTCTGGGACCGGAGTCGACTTCGCGCAGTATCGCCAGACTACGCTTCTCCGGCGCATTCAGCGGCGTATGGTCCTCAATCGAACCGAAGATTTCGACGCTTACGTGAATTTATTACAAAAAAATCCGGCCGAGCTGGACGCGCTCTATCAGGACGTTTTAATTCACGTCACGAGTTTCTTTCGAGAGCCGGAAGTCTTTGAAGCCTTGCGAGGAAACGTCTTTCCAGAACTGATTAAGGATCGGGACAGGGACAATCCCATTCGAATTTGGCTTCCCGGAAGCTCGACCGGGGAAGAGGTTTATTCTGTCGCGATCAGTCTCTTCGAGTTCTTGGAGAACTCGCCAGTGCGACCGTCGATTCAGATTTTCGGTACAGATGTAAGCCAACGAGTCGTCGAAAAAGCCCGAAGCGCGACCTTTGGCGAAGCTATCGAGTCGGAAGTTTCACCTGAAAGACTGCGCAGTTTCTTCACTAGAATTGATCGCGGTTATCAGATTAACAAGCCCATCCGAGACATGTGCGTCTTCGCTCGCCAAGACGTCACGAAGGATCCTCCCTTTTCCAAGATGGATTTGATTAGTTGCCGAAACGTCATGATTTATTTTGAATCGGAGCTTCAGCACAGACTGATCCCGCTCTTTCATTACGCTCTCAAATCGGGTGGTTTTCTCCTTCTCGGCAGCGCGGAAAACATTGGCGGGTTCTCTAACCTCTTTGACGTTATAGCGCAAAAATCGAAGCTATTTCGAAAGCGGCTTGACAGCGGGCACTCCCCGCTGGTTGGCGATTTTACGGTGGTGCCGACTGCGCCCTCCCCCAAAAGCTCCAGGCCCGGAGCTCAGGAAAGCGCACGCGACGTCACAAGGAAAGCGGACAAGGCGCTGATGGATCGCTTCTGTCCTCCTGCGGTGGTGGTTGATCAAAACCTTGAGATTTTACAATTCCGGGGCGCTGTAACTCCGTATCTTCAACCAGCATCCGGTAAGGCGAGCCTAAATTTGTTTAACATGACGCCTCCAGCTTTGGAGTTCGAGCTTCGCTCGTTGATCGATCGGGCGACGAGGAACCGGGGTGACGCGCGCCAGGAAGGTCTGCAAGTTGAAATCAACGGATCCACTCAAAAGCTTAGCCTGGAAGTCATTCCTGTCGAGGGGACCGAGAGCCAAAACTCATCATTTATCATTGCTTTCGAAGCGATGCCGTTCGCTGCACCCGAGGCAGCGCACGATGCGGACGACCCGCAAAGGTTACGCATTGCCGAATTGGAAAAGGAACTGGTGGCAACGAAAGAGCGACTTCAGTCCTTGATTGATGAGCGGGAGGTAGCGAACGAAGAGTTGCGCTCGGCCAACGAGGAAATTCAGTCAAGTAACGAAGAACTTCAGAGTACCAACGAAGAACTTGAGACTGCAAAAGAAGAACTCCAGTCAACCAACGAAGAGTTGACGACACTGAACGAAGAGCTGCGGCATACCAACCTTGAACTGGGCGAAGTTAATAACGACCTGCTCAACCTCTTGCGAAGTGTCAATATCCCGGTCGCAATGGTGGGACGCGATTTGCGAATCCGTCGTTTTACGCCGGCCGCGCACAAGAATCTGAAGTTAATCCCTTCAGATGTCGGACGATTGATCACAGATTTGCAGCCGGACATCCAGATACCGGATCTCGAAAACCAGATCCGACAGGTGATCGATTCTCTGATCACCAAAGAGATCGAAGTCCAGGACACCACAGGACACTGGTATTCGTTGCTGATGCGTCCCTATGAAACCCTGGATAACAAAATATCCGGAGCGGTATTAGTGTTGTTCGACATTGAGGCAAGTAAACGCAGCATATTCCAAAAGCAGCAAGCCGCAGACTTTGCCAATGCCTTGCTCGAGACCGTTCGAAGTGCATCGCTCCTGCTGGATGGTAATCTCCGAATCAAGCGGGCTACTCCGCTTTTCTACCGCCTGTTTCAGACTATACCAGAGAGAACTGAAGGTCGCCTCTTCTATGAGATTGGAGAGGGAGAATGGGATACTCCCGATCTGCGGTCAACCCTAGAGGACGTACTGCAGAAAAACTCACGAATAAAAGATTTCCAAATATCGCGGAAAGTTTCCAACATCGGAGGACAAAAGCTGCTCCTGAACGCAGCGCGAACCAAGGAATTGGTCGAAAACGAGTATTTCATCATCGTCTCCATTGAAAGTCCTCCCCCGACTCTCTAAGGCTTATGAGCGATGCAAGATCAGGTTTAATAAGCCTTTGTATCGTTTCGATCAATTGAGGCGGATCGATCGGTTTATCCAAATGAACCTGAAATCCGGCTTCCTGCGTCTTTAGCCGGTTCTCCGCTCCAGCAAACGCCGTCAGAGCGATTACCGGAACGTTTTTAGCCTCCTCGTCGGCAAGGGCTCGAATGTGGCGAAGGACTGCAAAACCATCCATTTCGGGCATCATTAGATCGCATAACACCACATCGGGATGATATCGCAGGACCGCCTCGATTGCTTTCGCGCCCCTGTTCACCGAAACCACCGTGGCGCCGTGGAGCTTTAAAACCTGATCTATAAATGCCAGAGCGTCCGCATTATCATCCACCGCGACGATCGTCACCTCATCTAATATTCGTCCGGTCGGTCCTCCGTCGTTCGATCGCGAGCGATTCTCCGAAAAGTCGACCAGTCGGGCGGAAGCGATCGGTAATTCAATCGTGAATGCGGCGCCCTTTCCGGGCCCTTCGCTTCTGGCAAAGATTTTGCCACCGTGTAGCTCGACGATGTGTCGGCTGATGGTCAGCCCTAATCCCAGCCCACGGTCATTTCTCAAACTTTCATCCGCTTGGCTAAACCGATCGAACAGACAGGAGAGAAACTCCGGCTCAATTCCAATGCCGGTGTCCGCCACTGTCAGACGCATAAGGGAATGGGTAACCTCGATGCTGACCTCAACGCTTCCCTTCGCGGGAGTAAATTTGATCGCGTTGACAAGTAGGTTCAATAAGACCTGCTCGAGCCTAACTGGATCTCCATCCATGGCGATTCCGCGCAAGACCGAAGAATCCACTTTACTCACCATGTGAATGCCCTTTTCATTGGCCAACGTGCGTACGTTATCCATGGCGCTCTCCAGGCAGGACAGGAAATTTAACCGGCGCGGCTCCAGCCGAAGCTTTCCCGCGACAATGCGGGAAATGTCGAGCAGATCAGCGATCAGATCGCTCTGAAGCCGAGCATTCCGTTCAACAACCGCAAGGCCTTCCTTTTGCACCTCCGGTTTCACAGAGTCCTGTTTCATCAGAAAGATCCAGCCAAGAATAGCGTTGAGCGGAGTTCGCAATTCATGACTAAGAGTAGCGAGAAACTGGTCTTTTGAACGATTGGCCGCTTCCGCTTGGGCCAAGGCCCGATTTCTCTCTTCTTCTGCTGCTTTACGTTCTGTGAGGTCTACAGCAGAGATCATCCGAGCCTGTCGCCCATAATTCATGTTTCCCAACTCCGCTGAATAAAATAACCAATGGCGGATGTCGCCGTTCTTAGTTTGCAGAGCAAGTTCCACCGGACTCCCGACTAACCCATCGCCTGCACGGTAGATCTGCTCCAGCATCGCCCGCGCCTTCAACTGGACCCACGTGACGGCTGCCCAGGCTTCCAAGGTCGGAGTCTCCTCGACTGAATAACCGGTGATTCGCTGCCAAGCCTGGTTCAATTCAATTATCTCCCCGTCATCCGAGTGGATCATGATTGGAATCGGAGCGTGCTGTAGAGCCCATCGTAACCGCTGATCACTGTGGACCAGTGCTCTCTGGTATAAATGGCGGTCACCCAGGTCACGCACGATCCCAAGCAGGCGAACCGCCTTCCGCACAGGTTTATTCTCCGAAAAATGGCCGACCGAGAAAAAAGCCCGTCCACGAACAAGCACGTGCCGGACCACGCCGCCTGTGTCGGCTATCTGCAGGCGCATTTTGAGTTCGCCATCTCCCTCCGGATCGCAAGCTTGATTGACGCGCCTCCGGTCCTCCCGATGGATGATCGAGAGCCAGTCTTCGAACTGAATCACATGGCTCTGCGACAACTTCGGGTATCCCATGATCTCAGCGCATCGCTCCGAGATGAAACCTGTGCCCTGCTCAAGATCAAATTCCCAGGTCCCGATACCGGTAGTCTCCAGTGCAAGATTCATCCATTCTGCATTAGAATCGCCGCCCCATCCAGAGTCACTTTGAACGGTACCGTCCATAGAAAACACCTCCTCAATCTAAACGGTTTTATATTATAATAACCGGTTCCCAACAGAAAATCCGTTCAGTGATCCGCCGGTCCGATCACGCCGCCTTCTAACGAGAACAAGCTGCCCTTGTCGTCGCTTTTTCGCCTGGCGTTCTGACGACAGTACATAGGCAGTTTGAAGATGCACGACCGTAATAGTGTTCGTCTGAGATGCAGGCACCGGTCGTACCCGTGAGCATAAACTGACGCGCCAGCTTCTGGTGCCGCCTTCAGCCGAAGGCCCCGACCGATATACGTCCACCTATTGCCACCGCAACGATTCATTAGTATGCCGGCAAGATCCAAAAAACAGCAGATGGCCGCTGGCGCAGCTTTAGCTGCTAAGCGGGGGGAAACCAAGAAATCAAGCCTGAAAGGTGCGTCGAAAAAGATGGCTGAGTCGATGTCGGAAAATCAGCTCAAAGATTTTGCCAAGACAAAGCGCAAGAAGCTTCCAACAAAAAAAACGGCTGACTGATACCTTTCGCGAAGATTGCGAGGTTCTCGGTGCCCTGTAGCGTAAACGGCCCTAAAGGCGCTCGGAGTTTAACCGTAGCGAGCGTAGTTTGTTAATCATGGCATGTTTCATTGAATGTCGCCACGACGACGCCCTTTTCGTCAATGAGCTCTGCCCTGCGCTTCAACGTAGCATTTATAAGAGACTGAACCATACGCGTGGGCGCGTCAAAAGCGGCCAAAATCTCCGGCAGCTGACAGTCCATGAGAAACCGGTCCATCTGGCCCGTCACGTCAAGGCCTGCTCACGCGCTTTCCTTCGTGATAAATCATATCGATATTCGTGGTATTCCGAACGTCTTCCAACGGGTTGCCATTCAGCACCAGAAAATCCGCCTTTTTCCCGATCTCCAGCGTGCCGCGGTCCGTCGCACCGATCACTTCAGCGCTGTTCTTCGTCGCACAGACGATGGCCTCCATCGGGCTCAGACCAGCCTGCACCAGTAATTGTAGCTCCCGATGTTCGGCGAATCCCTGAACTCTTGTCGGCAACGCGCCTGAATCCGTGCCAAACGCGACCTTCACACCGGCGTCGAAAAGGATTTTGACGTTGCGTTGGCCCATCGCCGCCGCCGCTTTGTTCTTTGGTGTATTCGGGTTAGCCTGCATCTCTTTGGCGTACAGCGCGCTGCTCCAGCGCTGCAGAAGAGCCGTATCAACGGCCTTAGTAAAAAATGGTTCCTGCATCCAGGCAGGTTGTTCAGCATAAATGAACTGGGACTCGTCGAGGTCAAGCGTCGGTATATAGACGGCTCCACTCGCTTTCATGGCCTCGATGAATTCGGGATCGACTCGGATATCAGCGTCGGCATTATGGTTTTGCCTTTGACATCGATTACCTCGGCACCTGTAGGCGGCTGGACCATATCCGCCGCCCCAACATTCAGGATCCGGTTTCCCTCTAAAATAAGCGCTCCATTCTCCAGAGGTTCCAATCCGCCACCATTAGCAATCGAAACTTCCAGTCGCCTTCTTCGCGATTCCGCGTCAAGAGAGAGCTTTTTTCTCGACCTTGTTTCATCCTGCTTCGTGGGACCTGCTGTCCCGTTTGGTCTTTCGTCCCTTTGGCTAGTCATTTTTTTCCTTTCCTGGTGCTGTAGATTTCGACCGCCATTGGTTTGTGCGCTCACGGTTTTGGACAAGCCAGAAATGTCGATTTGGATTCGGGAAAGGGCGGTCTGCGCCGGCCGGAAGGCCCGCCTCAGCGACGACTGCCGATTTCATCCAGATGCTTGAGCAGGGCGGCGGGATCTTCGTAAACCCGCGCAGCGCCGGCGCGCTCAAGTTCCTCTTGTCCATAGCCGCCGGACAGCAATCCAACGCCAAGGGCCCTCGCCCGACGCGCGGCCAGCATATCCCAGATCGCGTCGCCGATCACCACGGAGTGCTCGATTTTGGCACCGAGACGATCCGCCGCCGCCAGGAAGAGGTCTGGATCAGGCTTGGCATACTTGACTTGGTCACGAGTCACTACGGGCACCACGCCAGGGTCGATCCCAAGCGCTTCCAAATTTAGCTTGGCCGTCTCCATTCGACCGCTGGTCGCTACTGCCCAAGGACTTTCATTTTCCGTCAAGTAGTCGAGAAGCTGGCGTGCGCCGGGCAAAGGGCGCACCTGATGGCGAAGCCGGGTATAAGCCTCGGCGTGCAGTAGACGAAGTCGTTCTACACGGTCCGGACTGATCTCAAGACCGGTTTCCCTCAAAAGCATATTGGTGAATAAACCGCCGCTCATACCAATCCTCCGGTGAATGCGCCACACCGACAAATCTATACCCTCCTGATCCAGGGCTTCTTTCCAAGCGAGCACATGCTGGTAAACGCTATCGACTAGGGTACCATCCAGGTCGAACAGGAAGACGGTTTCGATGCGAGACATGACAATCGGGTTGAGCTCAGCCAAAGCTAACGCCCTGGTAAGAGAATTGCAGCCTTTTTAATTTTTGCATCCAAGTTCGACCATCTCCAGTCGGCCGTTCTCCCTTGAATCCAACGCACCATCCCGTTGCGATCTATCGGGTGTCTACAGAAGAACTCAGTGATCACGCCACGGCCGGCGGCAAAATCGTGCCGATTCGGATTTTTTGAAGAATTCGCGCGGGCTCGATCTTCGCTCGTCACTCTCGGAATCGGATTCACCGTCTCGCACGCAGAACTGCAATGGAAGGGCGATCGATCAAAAAGACCTCCTTATCTCTGTTGCTGCTACAGTCGGGGAGATTTGGGCACAAATCTGCAGAGCCACCGGTGCACTGGAATTCAAGTACTAACGAGGCGTTTCTGTCTTTGGCCGGCGAGTCCTTTCTTTCTTGGTTTTCTCTCGGGCCGCCCGGGCGGTTTGACCATCTCTTCGTCGGCTCGGCCCCGTGGATCTTGCCCCTGCTTCTCGGGGTGACTTTGACTTGGTCCGGGATAATCCTCCATCTCGCTCATAGACCCTAAGTTCGCACGACAGATCCTTTCCGGTTGCTCTTAGCGCGCGTTCGGGCGGCTTTTCTCGCCAGCGATTTGTTGGCGTGACTTAGTTCGATTAGCCCTTCTTCATTTGACCTGCGCGCTTCCGACCTTTAGCTTTCTTCTGCTTTCGCGACAGCTCTTGCGCCATCTTTGAGTTGTTAGGCATTATCTTTGTAAAAGTAAATGCTGGATATTACTTTGCCAGAGAAGGCGGGAGCTCGCTCCGTTCGCTAATGAAATCTATTCGACGTAACGAGAGAGAATCTTGACCCCCGGTGGTCTTTTTAGTGCCCGTTTCGTGGTTTTTCGCCGTCCAGCCTGCTGGAAGGAATCCGCCCTGGCTTCTGCACGCAGTCTCTTCTCAATCTCCAACAAAAGGCTGAAAATACTCTCATACGGTTTCTCAGGATGAGATCCGGACGCAGCATCGCTGGGAGGCAATTTCATTGGGCTGATTTGACGGCCAGAGTATAGGCGTAAACATCGGTCCCCGCACTCAGGGAGTGCCCTGAAAAATCCTTCTGGATCCTGTTTCGTGATTTTGAGGCACAAATATTGCTGCTCTCGACTACCACTTCCATGCAGGAAAAATATTCCTTCACCCATCCCTTGGTCGGCACCGTTCATATTGATCCTGTAACCGGTGCCCTGAGCTGGGATCAAGAAAACCTCGACCTTGTGGTCAAAAGATATGTCAAGAGATATCTTTTTGAGGAGGGCTTTATCGAACAAGCTCTTGGGATGCTCGATCCCGCGCTTGACCAACAGACCACTGCCCTACTGGAAGGCCTGATGGATTCCGGTTTTCAATGAAGGGTAGGAATTACAAATCCCGCAATTGCCTTTCGATAAGAACCGTCTGAGACGGCGAGCTATGCGCCTTTTAAGGACTTATAATCCGAATCCCCATCGTTCGATCAATGGTCCTCTCGCTTGACAGTCACCTTCTGCCCGGTCTGATGATCCAGGTAGATCTCTTTTTTGCCCTTCTTCTCCAGCAATTCGTATCGCGGCTGGTCCTTTTGCACCTCGTCATAAGTAACCACCGTTTGTTGCGAATCAGTCGCGGGTTGGGCGTGTTGGACTGTGGTGGTGGTGGTAGTTTGTTGAGAATCAGTCGTCGCCTGGACGGGCTGGGCGGTTTGGACCGTTGTCGTGCCTGGGGCTTGGACGATCGCCCCGGAATCATTCACATACACAACCTGTTGCCCGGCGTCGCTCCGAACGGTGACCGCGTATATTCCGTTCGCCTCATGAATGACCCGCACCACCCCGGCGGCGCCCGCTATGTGAGTCTCGCGAATCACTGTCGTCTGCACAGGTTGGGGTAACGTCGTGAATTGAATCTCATCCGCTTGCGCAGCGGCCCCGAGAAAGGCACCTGCTGCGATCACTATTGGTAAAATAGATTTTTTCATAAGTTTCCTTGCTTTTTCATCAACAAGTAAAGTGATTTCGTCTCTGGTCTCACAAATGGATCCCTCCGGAAGCGGTTCAAAATCGACCATTATGCATCCGGTCTGCCTTGGTCCTGAGGCTCCGGGGCGCGGCGCCCCCGTCGTTCCCAAGATCAATACAACCGCCGACATCGCGTCCCGCGAATACTGACTAAACCTTAATTTGGAGAATTCCCCATGGGCACAATTCTGTTAATAGTTCTCATCCTGTTATTAGTCGGCGCCCTGCCTACCTGGCCTTACAGCACCGGCTGGGGCTATTACCCAACGGGTGGGCTGGGCCTTCTTTTTATAATTATTTTGGTTCTGGTCTTGCTCGGGAGGATTTAGACAAAAGGGGTTGCCGCCCGCCTGCGAAATCGGTCTGATTCCGAATCCAGCGTCTACCACCCGTCCGCCTGATCAAACCGATGCGTGACCGACGAGCAACGCAGCCGCGGCCCATTTTCATCGCAACTCTCTGGGCCGGAGCCAGTTGTCTGTTTTCCGCGTTGCTCGCTCGACCCGTATGATCAGATATTGAGCTTTGCCGCCGGTCCAGCGTGGACCGCCTTGAAAAACGGCCAACTGACCTCCAGCAAAATACCTGTCATTTCGGGGACACTGGCTTTGCTTTTTCGCCTCTGCAGACCCTGAATCGAACCGAGGTGGGTAGAACCGTGCCTTTCTGCGGAACAGGTGACTTCTGCATGCCTGAATCGGGGCGCAAAGGACGGACTCAGCCGTTGCTCGCAGCTTTAGGGTTTCAGCTCGTCGGCGAAAGTAAAACCCGCCATGTCCGTGTCCTTTGCGCAAAAGAGCGTTTCGAGCCGCCTGTTTGGAGGGTTCGATCGTTCAGAATGGAGCGCTCGGGGGTCAGCCAGTCAAGCAAACGGCAAACGGCGGACACGTGAATATTGCACAATCGTCTTTTGTTTCCGCTGTGCTACCGTAGCGTTCGTTGAGAGTTTAACGTAAAGTTGACCTCAATTTTATCTTAATGGTGGGGACTTTGCCAGGCCCGGAGAGTGCCGCTTTGCATAAGCCATTGGTTGGGGTAATCGGTGACTCCGAGGATATACTCGGGGCGATCGAAAGTTGCAAAGACCGGGTGGAATTTGTCCGTCTGGACGTAATTCCTGAGGAGCCGAACTTCTGGTCGGCCCGCGGCGTGAGTGGAGTGGTTATTTGCGGGCGTACCTGGCTGACGCGATTCCATGAAACCAACCCTTCTGATGAACCTGGTGTCGTCCTCAGAACAGTGCAAGATGTTCTTCGTCAAACGGTTCGGCGGCTTGGGACTCGGCCTGGCGATCTCAAAGGCGGTTGTCGACGCACACGGTGGGACAGTCGCGGTCTGCAGCGAGGAAAAGGATCTCGGAGCCGCGTTTACCGTCCGCCTGCGCCTTATCGGTGAGCTGCCAATACCGAGAAAGGTTGTTGAAAAATAATTTTCCTATGAGTTCACTATGTGTGTTTTTAGTCGAGAATCATCAGGATACCGTGAGGTACATGCAGCTGTTTCTTGAACAAATGAGTTACAAAGTTTGCGTTGCAGCCGATATGGCGACGGCCTTACGGGAAATTCCGAAATCGCATTGCGACGTGCTGATCAGCGACATAGGACTGCCGGACGGCGATGGTTGGCGGCTGATGGAAGAGCTAGGAGATCACCGGCCGCAATTTGCGATTGCGATGAGTGGATATGGAACCGGCAACGACCGCCGCAGGAGCCTTGCGGCCGGCTACGACCACCACCTTGTTAAACCCTTCACCCCGGACGCGCTGCTGGCGCTCCTGCGTGAGGCAGGCAAGATGAAAGAAAAACAATCGTGACAATGCGGCGCGGAGAGCTTTGTACGCTGTTGCAGCAGATCGGCTTACCCGCTGTCCGAGTCAAATTGGTAGGCTCCGAAGTTACCGAGTATAACGAGCTATTTTCGTCGCTCGTCAATGTGGCGGCGCCTCTTGATTACCGGCTTTGGTTTGTGGACGGCGTGCTGCCCCAAGTCAGCGCGCCGGACAGAACTCGCTGGGAAGCTGCTTTCACCGCTCGAACCCCTGTTCAAGTCCATGTGGCATTCAAGTCGGTTGATGGACGAACCTTGGATTTTGAAATGCGCTCTGTCGCCTCATTTGGCCAAAAGAAGTTCAATCGATCTATCCTTTGCGTGTTCATTCCGTTAACGAATCAGATTTTCGCGCCTGTTTGTGACGCGCACCTTTCTGAGGGACGAGAACTAGAGAGGTGCCGGATCCGGAATGAACTCCATCAAGGAGTTTCGCAACAGCTCCTGGGAGCGGCTTTCGGTTGTAAGCTCCTGGCGAGAAAAGTGGCGGCATTGAGCGAGGGCCTCGGAAAAGAGGCCTCAGATTTGGCAGAGCTGGTGAACGAAGCAGTCATTGAGTTGCAAAATCTGGTCCAATCCGGTCAGAATCAGAGCTGATGTTTCGATGAGCAGCTGTTTGCCTCACCAGGAGGAGTTTACGTAGGCAGAGCAATTCGGATGTAATGTTTCCGGAGTAGAGCTTATATGATATCAATCTCGAGATAGAAGATGACTGAGGAGAGCAACAACAGAAAAAAGAGGGTATTGATCGTAGATGATCATCCGATTTTTCGATTTGGCCTGGCAGGCTTGATCACGGAGCAGTCGCATCTTGAGGTCTGTGGCCACGCCGATTCCGCGCCCTTGGCACTGGACGCAATGAGGCGCCTCAAACCTGACCTTGTGCTGGTGGATCTATCGCTTCGAGGAACAAACGGTATCGAGCTGATCAAGCTGATGAAAGCGGAAGAACCGGACCTGCCTGTTCTCGTGATCTCGATGCACAGCGAAGCCGTATTTGGGCTCCGCGCCTTGAAGGCCGGCGCTCTCGGTTACGTCATGAAGGCCGAAGCCATGAATCACGTAGCAGAGGCTATTTCCAAGGTGCTGCAAGGCAAAATCTACGTTAGCCCAGCATTCGGAGAGAAACTGATTTTCAAGGCGGTGCAATCGACTGAAGCCGGAGCGGGTTCACCGGTTGATGTCTTGTCGGATCGCGAATTAGAAGTCTTGCAAATGCTCGGCAAGGGCGGTTCGACACGGTCTATTGCGGAGACACTCCACCTCAGTGTCAAGACGATTGAGACGCACCGAGCTCACATCAAAGAGAAGCTTGGTTTTCAGGATTCGGAAGAAATGGTGAAGTTCGCGATCGACTGGGTTGCCCAGCAGGAGGATTAAAGTCGATAGAGGATTAATCCTTTGTTACGCGGGCCAGTTGTTCGGGGGTCAGATCCTTGACTTTGCCTCGGCTGTGCGCCAAAGTTAAGACGTGAGCAATCGATTCCGCGGCCTGCAAAAGATCAAACGCCTCATATAAGTCTAATCCCATGGCCAGTGCTCCGTGATTCGCCAGCAACACGACTTTGCTATTGCGAATATAGGGACCCATTCCCGCCCAAATTTCGTCCGTACCTGGAGTACCATACGGTACGACCGGAATTTTTCCGAAGAGATTAATCATTTCAGGATAGGCTTGGCTCTCGATTGGTTCGTGGTTTAACGCAAACGAGGTGAGGTACGGGGCGTGGCAGTGGATCGCTGCCGCGGCATCGGCACGAAATCGATAGGCGGCGGCATGCAGTCGGAATTCTGAAGAAAATCGCACGCTCCCTTCAATTTGCCTTCCATTTTCATCGATAACCGCGATGATCTCGGGCGTCAGCGAGGCCTTGCTCCTTCCTGAGGGTGTTATCAGTATTCGTCCCTCGTGTTTGATAGAAAGGTTACCTTCGTAGGTATTGACAAGGTTTTTTTGATCCATCGTTTTGGCGATTTCGACAATGACTTGCTTAAGCTCTTCGTACATTTTCCTTGTTTCTCCTTCGCAGAGATCTGTTCAAACCTCCGATGATCCGGCTTGATTCTGTGATTAAGTCACAGTACCAAGAGAGTCGTGTCTTCCCCCCCGACGCCTAACTAAAGGATCGCCCGTTTACCTTTGCGAGAAAACCGAGCCGGAACTCACCTCGTTACGGCATGCCGGCGTTGCCGTCAATGTAACCGGTCTGGCAAAAGTGGAATCCTACCAGCATGCCGCTCACGCCAATCAGTGAACTCCTCCAGCACCCACGCGAACACCGATACGCGCTCGGATACTTCGAGAGCTGGAACTTCGAATCGCTCCAGGGCGTTCTCGATGCAGCCGAAGCGACTCAATCACCGATCATCATCGGCTTCAACGGTGAGTTTTTAAGATCAAAGGTGAACAGGACCTCGATCTGAGACGATTGTCCCAGATCTGCCTGAACGTCGCCAAGCCCCTGGTTTTGCACGGCGGAACCGGCATCAGTGCGACTTCTCTTCGCGAGGCTATCGCTTTGGGAGTAACGAAGGTAAATTATGGTACTTACCTGAAGCAACAGTGCCTCCGGATCATAAGAGTCGGTTCGCCCGATGTACCGGTACCGTTCTCCCCGATTCTTGAAAACGCTTATCGTCCGAGTGTGGCGCAAATCATGGAAGCTGTGTGCGAAACGGTTGACCCAGCTTAACGACACTCTCATTTTAAGAGGGTGTCGGCCTATTCTCTCCTACCCAAGGAACGTCGCACCCATCCGATGCACGTGGGCCGCTACTCTCATGTAGATGTGACTCCAAGGCCTGGGCCGATTCTATTGAAAGGATTTCTCTTTGTGACCTTTGTGATCTTCTGTGAAATGATTCCTCTTCGGTCATCCGGTAGTAAGACAGGAAAACAGCTAAAGACATTTTGAACAGAAGATCGCAAAGATCACAAAGAGTTACTCTCTTAAGACTTTAAAAGCCAATCTCCAGACTCGCCGAGGCGTTCGTTTGCGGCCTCATTCGAAATCGTACACGACCACCTTTGTCCAGAGGGAATTGCACTTCTTTACAAACTCCAAATGCTGCGGATGATCTTGATAATCGTCCTGTGCCTGCTTCGTCTCGAACTGGATGTTCAGTCCAACCTGGTAACTTTGATCCACAACACCGCGATCGCTGGACGCCTTCTTGCCGGCGTGGAAGTGAATAACACCGGGGATGGAAGGTAGGTATTTTTTTGCGCCGGCGACTACTTCATCCGCAGCGTTGGTCTTGGCAGGATCGGTCCAGAAAATCACGATATGGGAAAACATCGGAGTTTTATGAATGATTTTGCAGGCTGGCGCAACGTGGACGGCACCAATTCTCGCATTTTCTGTTTCTACCCTCCTGGCCGAAAAGATAGCCTCAAACTTCACAAACGATAATCGGAAGATCGATATGTCCGTCGTGCGTGATCGCAAACGCAAGATGGTCGACGGACTGATTGCGATGCATCTTGATAATTTCAAGGCGAGTGGCGCCGAGCTTCTATGGGCTCCGGACAGTTCGTCGGACCAAAAACCATCGAGGTCGCACTCTCTAATGGTGCTAGCTAGCGCTGAATTGCCGTCTCCTCGCTGCTCGGCGTTTTGGCAACCTGGGATGGTGTGGGCAATTGCGAAGTGTCCCAACCGCCTCCGAGCGCCTTGATCAATGCCACGGCGCCCGTCATCTCTTCCACTCGAACAGTGATCACTGCTTGCTGGTCTGAGAGCAAGGTCGTCTGCGCCGTGACGACATTGACATACGGATCAATGCCCGTTTGATACCTGCCGATTTCCAGCTTCAAGAACTGCTCGGCGGACTGCTCGGCTTGTCGCTGTTGGATTAACTGTTTCGACAAAATGCGAACCTGCGCCAGACTATCTTCTACCTGTTGAAATGCCGTGAGCACATTCTGCCGATAGGCCGCCAGATCTGCATTATAGGTCGCGACGAATTGGTGGACCGTGGCGCGGCGTAGTCCTGCGTCGAAAACTGTTTCGGACACCGAGGGTCCTATGGACCAAGTGTGATTGGAGGCATTGAATAAAGTGCTGAATTTCGAACTCTCAAATCCACTTTGGGCGCCCAAAGTGAGACTGGGATAATAGGCGGCGTAAGCGACTCCGATTTGCGCATTGGCTGAGGCCATCAAGCGTTCCGAGGCGGCAACGTCGGGCCTGCGCTCCAGTAGTTGCGATGGCACGCCAATTGGAATAGCTGGCGGAGCGCTGTTCAGGACCTTTACGGGAATCGAGAAGTTCGAGGTGACTCTGCCAACCAGAACCGCGATGGCGTGCTCAAACTGGGCGCGCGCAACGCCAAGGTTCGTCGCAGAGGCCTGCGCATTTTGCAAGGTGTTCTCAGCCTCGACGACCGAGATTTGATCGGTGATTCCGGTATCGTATTGCGCTCGATTGTAATCCAGCGCTTTCTGGTCCGCCACGATTGTATCGTTGAAGAGCTGTATCAGCGCATCCTGTCCGCGGATTTCGAAGAGAAACGTGGCCAAACTGGCCTGTTCGCTTAATCGCTCATTCTCCAGATCCGCAGCGTTGAGCTGGGCAGTGTATTGAGCCGACCGCACGGCGTTGCGCACTTTCCCCCAAAGATCAGGCTCCCATGAGACCTCCAAAGTCGTTAGGATGGCGGTGAGCGGTATCGTAGATCCGGTGCCTGATCGCGTGTAGGAGGCGTTCGCGGTCAGAGTCGGATAGAGCTGAGCGCTCGCCTCGGCCACCAGGGCACGCGCTTCCATGAAGTTTTGGAAGAATTGCTTAATGTTCTGGTTGTTAATGTTGAGTTGCTCTTCCAGAGCATTCAACTGCGGATCTTTGAATATCCTCCACCAGGGCCCGCGCAGCATCGCGTCCTGAGGCCGCGCCACCTTCCAGCCATTGGTGCCCTTGAACTGTGTCGGGCTCTCTTTGTAGGCGGCCGGCGGAATCTCCGCGGTAGCGACGGGCGTCTGGTATTTCGGCCCGACCAAGCATCCTGCCAGGGTGCAAAGCAACACGCAAAGGCAGACTCTGACCGTTCGTTGGAAGAATTTATTCCGCCGGAGATCATCACTAAAACTTTTATACATCGCTCGGGACCGACTTGTCTCCATGGTGAAATACATCGAGTTTTTTGCCCTGCATTCGCAGCCGGAGCCGGTCAAACGCCAGATAGAGCACCGGTGTTGTATAGAGCGTCAACAATTGACTCACTATCAGTCCTCCCACGATACTAATCCCAAGCGGCTGCCGGAGCTCGGACCCGGTGCCGGTGCCCAGCGCCAGCGGCAGCGCTCCAAATAAAGCTGCCATGGTCGTCATCAGGATTGGGCGAAAGCGCAGCATGCATGCTTCAAAAATGGCATCGGCGGGACCCTTTCCTTCCTGGCGCTCCACTTGCAGGGCGAAATCGATCATCATGATAGCGTTCTTTTTGACAATTCCGATGAGCAGCACAATGCCGATGATGGAAATCACGTTGAGATCTACTTTGAACAGCGTTAAGGCCAGCATCGCGCCCACGCCCGCTGAGGGCAGAGTGGAGATAATCGTCACCGGATGCACCAGACTTTCGTAGAGAATCCCAAGAACGATGTATACGGCCAGCAGGGCGGTACCGACCAGGATAGGCATAGTGCTCAGCGATTGTTGGTAGGCCAACAGCGTGCCCGCAAAAAAACCTTGGATCGTGGTCGGGGTGCCGAGCTGCTTCTGCATCGCCTGAATGCGAGTGGTGGCCTCGCTCAAAGAGACGTTCGGAGCCAGATTGAATGACACCGTCACCGAGGGAAACAAGCCCGTATGATTGATCGCCAGCGGAATGGTATTGGCCTGATTTTTTGCCACCGCCAAAAGCGGAATGTGGCCGTTGTTCGACGCCGTGGGCAGGTAGATGTCTTTGAGTCCCTCCGGGCTTTGCCAATACTGGGGAGCCACTTCGAGGACGACGTAATATTGGTTCAACTGCGTGTAGATGACGGACACTTCCGATTGACCGAATGCGCTATAGAGCGCCGAATCAAGCGCCTGCACGGTGAGCCCCAGCTTTGCGGCCGTCACCCGGTCGAAAGTGAGCAGTTCATCGCGTCCGCCATTCTGCTGGTCTGAGTTTACATCCTGCAGGCCAGGCAGGTGTTTCATCGCATTGAGCAGGGTTGGTCCCCATTGGGCAAGCTCTTTGGCATGATCGGATTGGAGAGTGTATTGGTACAACGCATTACTGCCTCGCCCGCCGATGCGCAGATCCTGTGCAGCCTGCAGGAATGCCGAAGCAACTGGCAGACGGTTCAATTTCGGACGCAAGCGATTGATGATCTCGGCAGCCCCAATTTTGCGTTCAGACAATGGTTTGAGCGCAATGTAGATGAAACCGCTATTGGTCGCGCCACCTCCTCCGGTAAACACAATGACATTCGCGACCGCTGGGTCGCTCTTGATCACGTTGCCGATCTCGCTGATGGATTGGTTCATCGCCAGAAAAGACGAATCCTGAGGACCTTGCACTCCGCCCACAATTGCTCCCGTGTCTTGCTGCGGGAAAAAGCCCTTCGGCATGTGCACCACCAGCACCACATTGAGCGCGATGGTAAGGAAGAGCACAATAAGCGTGATGGTCGGATTGGCCAAAACCCACTCCAGACTGTACCGGTAGAGCGACAGCACCCATTCAAAAACACGTTCGCTGGCCATGTAAATGCGACCATGTTTCTTCTTGCGCTCGTCCTTCAGCAGGTAAGCGCACATCATTGGGGTCGTGGTCAGCGAGATGACCATGGAAACAAGGATGGCCGTCGAGAGGGTAACGGCAAACTCCCGAAACAAACGGCCCACGATTCCTCCCATCATCAGAAGCGGGATAAACACGGCAATCAGCGACATGCTGATCGAGAAGACGGTGAAGCCGATTTGCTCGGTACCCTTGAGCGCCGCCTCAAATGGAGCCATGCCCTCTTCCAGATGGCGCGTAATATTCTCCATGACCACGATCGCATCGTCCACCACAAACCCGGTTGAAATGGTCAGCGCCATCAAGGAGAGGTTATCGATGCTGTATCCGCACAGGTACATCACGGCACAAGTGCCGATCAGTGAAACCGGCACCGCGACAGCGGGAATGAGCGTGGCACGTGGGTTGCGCAGGAAGATAAACACCACCACGATGACCAGAACGACGGAAATCAGGAGCGTCCGCTCCACGTCATCGACCGAGGCACGAATCGTCGTGGTGCGATCAAGAACGATTGTAAGATCAATCCCTTCCGGTATGGATGCCTTGATCGATGGCATTTCTGCTCGCAACCGCCCCACCGTTGCGATGATGTTAGCGCCAGGCTGCCGGAAAATGATTAGCGTGACCGCGCGCTTGCCATTCAAATATCCACCGGCTCGGATGTTCTGCACGGAGTCTGTCACTTCGGCGACATCCGATAAGCGGACGGCCGCACCCTTGTTGTAACCAATAATCAGCGGCTTGTAGTCTGCCGCGTGGGAGATCTGGTCGTTGGCAAGGATATCCGCCGTCACATTGCCGTCCGTGAACTGGCCCTTGGGCAGGTCCGCGTTCTGCAGGCTCAGCACAGACTTCACATTCGCCATGCCAAGACCATAATTGGCCAATTGCGTGGGGTTGACGTCCACGCGCACAGACGGCAACGCGCCACCTCCCACATTGACCTGCCCTACACCCTGGATCTGTGACAGCTTTTGTTGGATGACGGTCGAGGCTTCGTCGTATAGCTTGGCCGGACCGAATTTATCCGACGTAAGACCAAGGATCATGATCGGCGCATCCGCCGGATTGACCTTTCGATACGTTGGATTGGACGGCAGGTTGGTGGGCAGATACGTTCGTGCCGCGTTGATGGCGGCCTCGACATCACGCGCCGCGCCATCAATGTTGCGATTGAGGTCAAACTGAATGGTGATGGAGGTGGTGCCGAGCGAACTCGCCGAAGTCATTTCCGTCACGCCCGCGATATGACCGAACTGCCGCTCCAAAGGGGTGGCGACGGACGAAGCCATGATTTCGGCACTCCCCCCTGGCAAGCTGGCACTGACCGAAATGGTGGGAAAATCCACCTGCGGCAGAGGCGACACCGGCAACACCGTATAGGCAAGAGCCCCGGCAAAGGCAATCCCCACCGTGATCAGGGTCGTCGCCACTGGTCGGCGAATGAACGGTGCGGAGATGTTCATTCTTGCGCTGGGTCACCCGCGGTCGCTTCCGCCTTTCGGTCCGGCCGATTTACGCGAGAAGCGGTGCGAGAGATTGTCAAAAAATATGTAAATGACCGGCGTGGTGTAAAGTGTCAGCACCTGACTGAATATCAGTCCGCCCACCATCGAGATGCCAAGGGGGCGGCGTAACTCCGAGCCGATTCCCGAGCCGAAAGCCAGCGGTACACCGGCCAACAGAGCGGCCATGGTGGTCATCATGATCGGGCGAAACCGCAGCAGGCAGGCCTCGTAAGCAGCCTCCGTCGCATTCTTCCCACGCTCCCGCTCCGCCTGAAGCGCGAAGTCAACGATCATAATGCCGTTCTTTTTTACGATCCCGAGCAACAGAACCAGGCCGATGATGGCGACCACACTTAAGTCCTGGTGAAAGAGAATCAGTGCGATCAAAGCGCCAACGCACGCCGACGGAAGCGTGGACAATATGGTAATCGGGTGGATAAAGTTTTCATACAAAACACCGAGCACGATGTAGACAGTGACCAAGGCCGCCAGAATCAGCAGTGGCTCATTCGTCAGCGAGGCTTGAAAGGATGCTGCAGTACCTTGGAAAGCGGCCTGAACACTGGCCGGCATATGCATGTTTTTCTGCACGTTCTCGACCACCGATATGGCATCGCCAAGCGAGGCATTCTCCGCGAGATTGAACGAGACCGTGATCGCCGGGAACTGCCCCTGATGATTGATGGAGAGCGGCTCTGTCGTCTTTTCAAAGTGACAGAACGC
The DNA here is from genome assembly GCA_963782115.1 of uncultured Verrucomicrobiae bacterium. Classification (GTDB taxonomy): domain Bacteria; phylum Verrucomicrobiota; class Verrucomicrobiia; order Chthoniobacterales; family JAFAMB01; genus JAFAMB01. The sequence goes on along the minus strand of CAWAIK010000015.1, from coordinate 381,040 downwards.
GCTCAACGGCACTTGATTGCTGACGGCCGAACTGTTCGAACCCGCAGAACCGGCACCGGTGCTGGCGACTTTCGCCGATAGTGCGTTCGAGGGAGGCGCCAAAGTATTCGCCGCCGGAGTATATTGTGCTGTACCGGTCAAGGCATTTGACCCGGCGGAAGATGATCCGGAGGCTGAGAATGAGGTAGAGGCTCCGGTGCCACTGGCACCGACAGAGGCATTGGACAGGATGTAAAGCTGGTTCAGTTTTGCCGGGTCCTGCTTAAAGTACGGTTCAACTTCCAGCAGCACATGGTATTGGTTGACCTGAGTGTACATCGTATTGATTTGCCTTTGTCCGAAGGCGTCATACAAAGTGTTGTCGATCGTCGTCGGGGCGATACCGAGTCGCGAGGCAGTCACCCGATCAATCTTTAGGGATACGGCAAGCCCTCCCGGTTGTTGATCCGTGGCGACACCCTCCAGTTCCGGCAATTCCTTTAGCCGATCCACGAAACGGTTGGTCCAGTCATTCAGTTCATTTGCGTCGGCGTCTTCAAGCGTGTACTGGAATTGCGCACGACTGACCCGGTCATCCACCGTGATATTCTGCACGGGCGCCATAAACAGGTGAATTCCCTGAACCTGCTCCAGTTTTGAATTGAGCCTGCGGATCACGTCGGACGCGCTGATGTTGCGCGCTTCGAGCGGCTTGAGATTGATCGACATTCTACCGCTATTGGTGGTGGTGTTGGTGCCATCCGCGCCGATAAACGACGAGAGGCTTTCAACAGCCGGATCTTGGAGAATGACCTTCGCAAGTTCCTGTTGTTTCTGCGCCATGTTCTTTGTCCCGATCGTCGGCGGCGCTTGCGAAATCCCCTGGATGACGCCGGTATCCTGGACCGGGAAAAACCCTTTTGGGATGATGATATAGAGATAAACCGTAAGCATCAGTGTCGCCACGGCCACCAATAAGGTCATCGCCTGATATTTGAGGACGAACTTGAGCGTCCGCCCGTAGAAAGCGATCATGCCCTCAAAAACACGTTCCGAGGCCCGAAAGATCCGTCCCTGCTTCTCTTTCGGATTGTGGCGCACCATGCGCGAGGTCATCATCGGCGTGAGCGTCAAGGAGACCACGGCCGAAATGACGATTGTCACGGCGAGGGTTACGGCGAACTCCCGAAAAAGGCGCCCGACCACGTCGCCCATAAACAACAGCGGGATCAGCACGGCGATCAGCGATACCGTCAGTGAAAGAATGGTGAACCCGATTTGCTCCGCCCCTTTGAGCGCCGCCGCCATCGGCTCTTCGCCCTCTTCGATGTACCGGGTGATGTTTTCGATCATCACGATGGCATCGTCCACCACAAAACCGGTGGAGATAGTCAGCGCCATCAGCGATAGATTGTCCAAGCTGTATCCAAGGGCATACATGACCGCGAAGGTTCCGACCAGGGAGACTGGCACAGCCACACTGGGAATGATCGTGGCCAAAAGATTTCGTAAGAAGAGAAAAATGACCATCACCACCAGGGCGATTGTCAAAAGCAGTTCAAACTCCACGTCCGCAACCGAGGCATTGATAGCCGTCGTAAGGTCGGTAAGCGTTATCACCTGAATGCTCGCCGGCAGGCTGGCCTCAAGCTGCGGCAGCAAATGCTTGATATTTTTGACCACACTGATTGTGTTGGCCCCAGGCTGGCGTTGCACGTTCAGAATGACCGCCGGCGTCTCATTCATCCACGCCGCCTGCTGGTTATTCTCGACCCCATCTACAACGCGAGCAACGTCGCTTAGCATGACCGGCGCACCGTTACGGTAGGCCACGACGACGTTCCGGTAATCTTTGCTGGTGATCAATTGATCGTTAGCATCGATTTGGAAATCCTGGCGTGGTCCATCGAAGTTCCCTTTGGCCGCATTCACGCTGGTCTCCGTCAAGGCCGTGCGCAAGTCTTCCAGGTTGATGCCATACGATAACAGCGCCGTCGGGTTGGCCTGAATGCGGACCGCGGGCTTTTGCCCTCCGCTGATGCTGACAAGGCCGACTCCGCTGAGCTGCGCGATTTTTGGCGCAAGGCGCGTATCCACCAGATCCTCCACCTGCGAAAGCGGCATCGATTTTGACGTAACGGCCATGGTCAACACCGGCGCATCGGCCGGATTCGTCTTGCTGTACACCGGTGGCGACGGAAGGTTGGCCGGCAACAGACTCTGCGACGCGTTGATCGCAGACTGCACCTCCTCCTCGGCTACATCGATGTTCAGACTGAGATTGAACTGCAAGACCACCACGGCAGTGCCACCGGAACTGATGGAAGTCATCTGGTTCAATCCCGGCATTTGACCAAATTGACGCTCCAGTGGCGCCGTGACCGTCGTCGCCACCACATCGGGACTGGCTCCCGGATAAAATGTGACCACCTGAATCGTCGGATAATCGACTTCCGGCAACGCGGAAACCGGGAGCTGCGTATAGGCGACAGCACCAACCAGGAAGATGGCGGCCATCAGCAGGGAGGTTGCCACCGGCCGCAAGATAAATGGACGAGACGGACTCATGAACCCTTGCCACCCGGCTTCCGGGCCGCGGGTGGTTTGCTGCTGGCAAGGGTAACCTTCGCGTTGTCCTGCAACTTATCGAAGCTGCTATTGGCGACGACATCTCCAGGGCTAATGCCTTCCACCTGAGTAAGTCCGTTATCGGTCACTCCCGGCTTTATGTTGCGCAAATGTGCAACATTGTCTTGAATCACGTACACAAACGAAGTTTGACCGTTCTGCTGGATGGTCGCGGAGGGGATCAAGGTCACACCTTCCAGTGTCTCCACTAACAGCCGCGTATTGACAAACTGGTTTGGGAACAAGCCGAAATCATCGTTGCTGAAAACGGCTCGCACCTTCACCGTTCCCGTGGTGGTATCAATCTGATTATCCACAGCCAGCAACTTGCCGCTCCCTATTTTTTTCTGTGCAGTGCGATCGTAGACGTCGACCGTAAGCTGGACGTTCTTGCGAAGCTGGGCCTCGACCGCACCAAGGCTGTCCTCCGGTATCGTGAAAATTACCGTGATGGGTTGTATCTGTGTGATGACTACCAGCGGATTCGCAGTGCTGCTCGCGCCTGCCGTCACCAGGTTCCCGGGGTCCACCAGGCGAAGACCCACCCGCCCAGGGATAGGAGCAGTAATATGACAATATTCGACCTGAAGTTGGTCAAACTGCACGGTTCCCTGATCGTTTTTCACCGTGCCTTCGTCCTGTCGCACCAGCTTTTCCTGGTCATCCAGGATTTGCTTGGCCACGGCATTGCGCGCCCATGCCGCACGATAGCGCTCAAGGTCCATCCGGGCCTGGGCCAGCACGTTCTCGTCCCGTTCGAGCGCCCCCTGCGCCTGCAAAAGCGTTGCCACGTACTGACGATCATCGATGTCCGTCAACCGATCGCCCTTCTTGACGAGTTGACCCTCCTGGTAGTTCACCGCAAAAACCACCCCGGTCACCTGGCTGAAAATGGACGCGGTATAGACCGGAGTCACCGTCCCGATCGCGTCCAGATAGTCTCCGATGTTCCCTTTTTGGGCCGTGGCGGTCGTAATCGTGATTTGCGCGGCTGGGCGCGCTTTGGACTCTTCCTTGCGGCCGAAAACCAGGTAAAAAGCAGCGCCCAAGAGCAGCAGCAACGCGGCCCAAATGAGCACCCGCAATACTCCACTTCGTGTACGCTGAGCATTAGCAGCTGGTGCTGACCGTTGGACGAACTTTTCAATAGTCTGCATCAGAACCGTTCAAGAGTGCTTTGCCTCTGAGCTGCTGTCGCCTGCTTTTTCTCATTCTACGAAGGCCGGATTCTCACTATCTGGCCAGATGCCAAGCCGAGGCATTATCCATGCCAAGGCCCGCCAAAGTAGCTCGCTTACCACCAAATGCTTCTGAGAGCGCCGGTAGCCCAGAGTGTTAGTTAAGACCCCATCTTGCATTGTGAGCGGTGGGCTCCTGCATATTGCAACCGTTCTTCTGGCTTTAACCCATCTTCGACAGTTTGAAAAGTTAGATTTTTGGCGTTGAACGACTTACGTAAAGACAAGAGCATTTTCGGCTTGGACGCTGTCACTTGAGTTCCCGCAAAGAAGGCGGTGCCGCCACTCCTTTGGCGCCGACCGCTTGCGAAGCATCGGCCGTAAGCGGAGTGCGGAATAGAAAACGGATAAAAGCCTTTCAAGTTGTTCTCAGCCATCGCCAAATCTTCCGGCGACAACCGACCTTCCAATTTCATGCGCTCGATAGCTATCGCACTCATGCGTAAAGAACGCGCGCAACAGGGATCGATTTCGAATGGAATAGCGGCTTCAACGACCGTCTACCAGAGCTTATCTCCAACGCACCATTTTCCTAACACTTCGGCTCTTACCTCCAAATGTTCTTTCGCGTTCTTACTTTCTTTCATGTGTTGCTGCCTGACCTGAATACGCGCATCTGATGAAGGGTCCGGCACTCAACCCGGGGAGAAACAGATTCTCCAAACCGACCATTTCGCGCCCATGAACGCTAATACCCTCTTCCAGCCGGCTTGTAAAACGTCGACGGTGCCACGTTGCAATAGCTGATCGACGAGGGTGTTGCGGTTTCTCATAATTGCTTCGCAAACAGCAGCGCTCCGGCCGACAGTCTGGATTGCATCCACCAGAAAGAGTGACTGATGAATACTCCTGCCACATCACCATCGTCCCCACGCGATTGCCTTGCGGACGGCGGCGCGATGGGTGCGCTCGTACGGTTCAATGGACTGGTCGAAAACGCCCATCGGTGACGTCGAGACCTAGTCGCCTGCCCTCCGGATCAAAGCGCGGATTTCGGAAATGTTCAACTCTACAATCCAAGAACTCAGACGTTGGAGATCGTGGCGCAACGCGGTTTCGGGCAGGATTTTCTCGACCATTTCAGCTCCGTCCACGAAAGCGGGGCTGCCTGTGGTCGCGCTCTGAAGCGCGCAGAACGGGTCATCATAGAAGATGTTCTGGCTGATCCGGACTTTGCGCCGCATCGTGCGATTGCCGCCTCCGCCAGCTGTCGCGCGGTACGATCCACGCCTTTGTTCAGTCACCGGAGCGCAAACGCGCCGAAGAAGCTCTGCACAAGGCGCAGGTGGAACTTTCGCACGTCACTCGGGTGATGACGATGGGCGAACTCGCAGCCTCAATTGCGCACGAAATGAACCAACCGCTCGGCGCAATCGTCAACAACGCCAACGTCTGTTTGCGACTTGCCGCTGCCTCCGGAGATCAGGATGATATGTGCGAGGCCCTGACGGACATCGTGAATGACGCCAACCGCGCGAGCACCATCATTGCGCGCATCCGGGCGATGACCACGCACGCGCTGCCGGAAAAGACTTCGCTGCAACTCCGGGACTTGATTACCGACGTGCTCGCGCTCGCGCGACGCGAACTGACCGAGCGCCGTATTGAAGTCCGCACCGAACTGCCCGAAGACCTGCCGCGCGTGTTGGGCGACCGCGTCCAGCTCCAGCAGGTGCTTCTGAACCTGGTGATGAACGGCATCGAGGCGAGGACCGGCGTGGTAGGAGAGCGGCGCGTCCTGACAATAGGCGGCCAGCGAGACGGACTCGACGGACGGCCAGCGGTGCGGATCACGGTGCAGGATCTGGGCAGCGGCATCGAACCCAAAATATGGAACATATTTTTGAGTCGTTCTATTCCACTAAACCGCAGGGCATGGGGATGGGGCTGCGGATCAGTCGCTCCATCGTGGAAGCCCATGGCGGGCGTTTGTGGGCTGCGCCGAATGCTGGCCCGGGCCTGACGTTCTTTTTCGCCCTCCCGGCAAATGAAAGTATCGAGTTCGCTCCGGCCACGTGAGTCGGTAGTTGCCACTGCTTTACGTAAGGCGAGGGTTTCGCGGTTTGTAATGCCGGCAAAGTTGATGGAAGAATTTTTCGATCGGGGTTTAGAGCGGGGGCTTCAAATTGCCAAAGATTAAAGAATTTATTTGCGTTCGTTTTCTTTCATTCAATATTCAACCATATGGTTGAATATGGTTCGAACATGTTGGACCGGACTTTTGGGGCGCTGGCGGATCCGACGCGGCGGCGGATTTTGGCGCAACTGGCGAAGGGCGACGGGTGCGTGACGGCTCTGGCGCAACCGCACGCGATGTCGCTGGCGGCGGTATCGAAGCATTTGATCGTTTTGGAAAAGGCGGGGTTGGTAAAGCGGCGACGCAACGGGCGGGTGCATTCGCTGGCGCTGGAGGCGAAGCCAATGAGGGAGGCACGGGCGTGGATCGACCGGTATCGAAAGTTTTGGGAGGGGAATCTGGATCAGTTCGAAGAATATTTGGACAAACTACAAACGAAGGAAACCAAACAAGATGATGATCAACAATGAAGTGCTGAAGCCGGATGACGCGACGTTGGTCGTGCGGCGGGTGTTGAAGGCGACACCGGAGTTGGCGTTCGAGACGTGGACATCGGCGGAACATATCCAGCAGTGGATGGGGCCAGAACCGGGGATGGAGGTGCCCCGGGCGAGCATGGATCTTCGGGTCGGCGGAAAATTCCGCATTCAGATGAAGATGCCGGACGGAGAATTTTTTACGGCGGTGGGGGTCTTCAAGGAGGTGAAGGCGCCGACCCGGCTGGTTTACACCTGGGATTGGGAGAAGGACGGCAGCGGCGCGGAGTTTGGCGAGGTGGAGGGGAAGACGTCGCTGGTCACGGTGGAATTTCTGCAACGGGGTGAGCGCACGGAGTTCGTCCTGACGCACAGCCGCTTCGCCACCGTGGAGAGCCGGGATAGCCACGCGCGGGGATGGGACAAAATCGCGGAGAGTTTCGCGACGTTTGTGGAGAAAGAATGACGCGCCGTTTTTTCAAAACCGGACTTTAAGACTGGAACTGCACAAAACTGACAACGGTTGATCCGGCAGCTGCCAGACCAGCCCATAACGAAAGATTATGAGCGCAAATGCAACTACGTCTGAGCCGCAAATCTGCGGCGGGAACACAACATCGTATCACAAGAGGAGTGGATTGCGGCCCGCAAGGAGCTGTTGAAAAAGGAGAAGGAATCCGTTCGGCTCCTGGACCAGTTGAGCGCCGAACGGCGCCAACTGCCCTGGGTAAAGATCGACAAGAATTACGTTTTCGACGCCCCTGGCGGGCGCGGCGTCGAGCTACTCATGGGCACCTACAGGATCCTTGACTTGGTGCCCAAGGGCCGCGACGAAGACCACCTGGGCTTCGCAATGGAATGGGTCCGGCACCATGATCGTTATGGCACCAACGAGTTTGCCGATGCGGACAAACCCTATTGGCCCGAGACGGCGTCGCCGTCGTCCGCGACCTGCGGCTGTGGATCGGCGAACAAATAGTATATGAGCAAAATCGTCGCGATCAGAACGGCAAGCTTGGAAGATCCGAGTTGGTTCAATCTGCAAATGGATGTCTGGACCTCGGACGCGCACCCCTGGGACCAAATGAATCCCACGCTGCCAAAGTTCGAAAAGTATCCTTCCTCGGGAGACTAGAACTAGACTGGACGATGTGACCACCCGGCAGTCTGCTAAAGCCTTGGCTTCAACTGCTTCTACGGTGGGGTAGTTTGCACACGGTCGGCGGAGTCGTAAGTCAGTGTTAGCGCGGTTTTGCCGTTCGCGTTGAGTCGAGGAAAGGCGCGACGACATGTCGTAGTTATAGATCGTTAGGTCGCCGTCCGGATTTTTCAGCGTAAGGGGCTGCCCCGCCACGTCCCGTATAGATCTGCGGCTCGTGCAACGGGTTGTAGTCGCCGTAGGCCGCGATCGTCCTATAGCCCGAGGCCGTAAGCTGCTGCACGGTGAGCAGGTCGATATTGTTGCCCGCGTACGTGTACTGCGTCGCGCGCCCCTTCGGGTCAACGAAGGTTAGAGGGAGGCCCTAGGCGTTATAGGTCGCTGGGTGAGCTGCGTCGTGCCGTCTTCGAGCACCCGGCCGGTATGGGCCGGTTTCATGAGCAGACCACGCTGTAAATAAATTTGTAAAAAACGTTAACGGACCACCTCAGATGTCTCGATCTTTGAACGTTGTCGGTAATCGGCGCGTTTCCCCGTCCATAGAAGTCGAGAACGACGACGATTACGATTTCAGAACAAGAGGACGAGTGGGGATTAAGCGGCATTTCATTCGTTGCTGATCGAGATTTAGACAATGCAGGCCCACGTGCCTCCGATGGCTCTTAAAGACAGTGACTCTTTGTGATCTTTGCGATCTTCTGTTCAAAAATGACTTTTGCTTTTTTTCTGTCTTAGTGCCGGGGGGACGAAGAAAAATCATTTGCACAGAAGTTCCTTACCCGCGTGCGGTGGGCCTCATCTGAGTAAGAAACATGTGCCCGATGCGGGTTTTTCCGCCCGACATCCCAAGCGCTAGCAGCCATCTCAAACGCCCATGTTTCTTAGCAGATCACAAAGGTCACAAAGACAATCCTTTCGATAGAAACGGCCTACGCCCGGAGCCACATCTAAGCCCCCGATCAGCAAAAGCGCTTATTTTTCCAACGAGTGGGGCGTGCGGGGGACACGAAAATGTGCGTTTTCGAATTATTTGGCACAACTTTTTGCTCCTTTCTTGCTATACCACGCGCATCCTCTCATAACGCGATGTTGGTGCGGCAAGATATGCCAAACAGCGGGCAAAATTTTACTCTCAGCGACGCCGTGGTCGCATTCGAACGGCAGTTAGGCCCATGAACACGGAACCCCTACGCACCTGTCCGACTTGCGGCAGCGAGTTTTCTGGAGCAATGGAATTCTGTCCAGTATGCATCCTTCGCAAGGCTCTCGCTGGCGGGATTGAGGCCGGCGAGTCTTCTGCTTCTGAGGATACAGTCAAGCCGACAACACCGGAACAAGCGGTGGAACGATTTGAGCATTATGAACTGGTGAAGGGCCAAGATGGCAAACCGGTCGAGTTGGGCCGCGGTGCGATGGGAGTCACTTACAAAGCGTACGACGTCGATCTGCACTGCCCCGTGACACTGAAAGTCATCGGTGAGCGATATCTCGGTGATGAATCGGCGCGGCTTCGTTTTTTACGCGAAGCGCGCGCGGCGGCGAGCGTTCGTCACCCGAATGTTGCCTCGGTCTTCCACCTAGCTAGGCAGAACCGGTCAGAACTACTTTTACGCGATGGAGTTTGTAGAAAGGGAAACGCTCGAGAATCTCAAACGCTCCGGCCGACTCGAGGTAAAGTTGGCGCTGGAAATCGCGACGCAGGTCGGCGCCGGATTGGCTGCGGTCCACAAGCAGAAGCTGGTTCACCGGGACATCAATCCGAGCAACATCATGGTGAGTGTCGAGGAGGCGAGCACCGTAACAGCCAAAATTATTGACCTTGGACTGGCGAAGCCCGAGCCCGACCTGCCTCCTGAAGCCGCGATTTCAACTCCCGGAGCTTTCGCTGGTACACCGGAGTTTGATAGTCCTGAGCAGTTCGCTGGTTTGCTAAGTTATTATAAGAAGGGCAAGACTGCTCGCTGGGGAGGATCCGCACCATCGTAGGCATCTGGATACGCATCCTCTCGTTCGTGAATATTTTGGGAAACAGCTGCGCAAGCAACGAACCGAGGCTTGGAGGGAATGCAATAGGCGGCTCTATAGTCATTATCGAGCAATTGCGCCCCAGCTCCCAGATAGTTTCAGGGAGATGGAACCGCTTTTCCTGGCCGTCGTCTGCGGCTGCAATGCCGGTCTATTTCGAGAGGCGCTGCATGAAGTTTACATTCCGCGGATTCAGCGGGGGAATGCTTGCTTTGCGGCTAAGGTTCTTGGAGCGACAGGGCCATTGCTCTCTGTTTTAGCTCATTTTTTCGAACACGGACGCTGGGGGTCACCGATGCAAATGGGCGTCGAGGGGCAGAGTCTCACTCCGGAAGATAAGCTTTTCATTCTTATGCAGGCGTGGCTATATCTAACCGCCACGCGAGGACTGGGAGCACCGGAGGCACTAATTTGTTACGAGCACGCTGAGTCCCTGTGTCATTCCCTTAACAAAAATTCAAACGCTTTCTTCTTTTGAAGCAAAACTAAAAATATGGCGTTTTCTTATTTGGGGTAACGGTAGGTGCCAATTGCGCGTTTAGCAGCAGTCAAAGCCCGCGCTTCAGAAGTAAAGAGGTGCAAAACTTACGCGTCATCGTATTTACAATTTATAGATTTGGGCACATCCGGGGGAGGACCTTTCGGTACACCGCCCACCGCAAAGTGAAACGCGGGCACTTCACGAATGATGACGCGGATCGACTGGCGAGGAGCACCCAAAGTCGTTTCGACGACATCAGTGATTTGTTTCATCAGAGAGGCTCGCGCCTCCGCAGGTCTACCTTCAACTAAGGTGATTTCGATTAGTGGCATCCGAATACTTCCTTCCGTTAGGAGCGAATCGTGAAACCAACTCTCCCGAGTTTCTCGACGTTTAGCAGGACCGACCGCTTTCCGGCCATCGCCTCTGCGGCGGTGGCTGCCCCCGCCAGCACGATGTCGCCCGCGTTAAGACGTTCGCCGCGCTGATCTACCAGTCGAGCCGCAGCTACCAGTGAGCGCAGAGGATGGCCGAGGATAGCCGCACTCGATCCGACCTGCACAGCGACGCCATCGATTTCCAGCACCATGCCGAGGTTACTGAAATCAGATCGCGGATCGAACCATGGTCCAACCACGAATCCTGAAGACGAAGAATTATCCGCTATGACGTCCGTCAGCGAAAATTTGAAGTTATGATAACGGCTATCGATGATCTCTAACGCCGGCGCGATCGCTTCAATTGCAGTTCCAGCAGTCAGGGTGTCTACTCTTCCCGACAATGGCGCCTTGAGCAAGAAGGCGATTTCCGGTTCAACACGGGGATGCACAAACCGAGATAGATTGATACCTCCCCCTTCCTCTATGAGCATCGCGTCGGTCAATCTGCCCCAGATCATTTCATCTAACCCCATTTGCACCATCTTCGCCCGGCTCGTAAATCCCATCTTCACGCCGACTCTTCGCTCGCCGCGCTCATAGCGTCGCGCCAGCGAAAAGGCCTGAACTTCATAACTTTCATCGATGCTCAGCAGTTCGACGAGTTGATCCACGCTGCGAGCGAAGCGAGCCGCGTCATCTAACCTCACGGCGATTTCTTGTAAGTTCGGCGTCATAGGTTCAAGCCGTGACGGAACCCAGCTTCTTTTTCGGTGAGACATGCTGAAGGAGGTCCAGGGCAACGTCCACGATCATGTCTTCCTGGCCCCCGATCATTTGCCGTTTACCCAACTCAACCAGAATTGTCCGGGCGTCGATGCCATATTTGGCAGCAGCAGCCTCCGCGTGCCGCAGAAAACTCGAGTAAACTCCTGCGTAACCCAGCGATAGCGTCTCTCGATCCACTTGAACCGGACGCTCCTGGATGGGACGCACCAAGTCGTCCGCAGCGTCCATCAATGCGAAAAGATCGCAACGGTGCTTCCACCCCAGTCGGTTAGCGACCGCAATAAACGCCTCCAATGGGGTATTGCCGGCGCCGGCCCCCATGCCGGCTAAAGATGCATCGACCCGGCAAGCGCCGTGCTCCACGGCCGCTACCGAATTAGCAACGCTCAACGTCAGATTGTGATGCGCATGGATCCCAACCTCCGTTTTCCCATCGAGCACCTGACGATAAGCGTCGACTCGCTCTGCCACTTCCTGCGGCAACAATGCGCCCGCGCTGTCAGTGATGTAAACGCAGTGGGCGCCGTAGCTCTCCATCAGCTTGGCTTGTTTGGCCAACGCGGCAGGAGGCTGCAAGTGCGCCATCATGAGAAATCCTGCGACATCAATCCCGCGGTTGCGAGCATGGGCGATATGCTCGCGCGCCACATCAGTCTCGGTGCAGTGGGTTGCAATTCGGATCGACTTGATCCCGGCCTGGATCGCTCGATCCAAATGATGGGTGGTTCCGATCCCTGGGAGTAACAACGCCGTCAGTTTCGCCTTGGTTATGACGCTTGCCGCTGCCTGGATCCATTCCACGTCTTGTGCTCTGCCAAAGCCGTAGTTGAAGCTCGAGCCGGCCAACCCATCGCCGTGGGTAACCTCGATGGCATCCACCCCGGCAGCATCCAAAGCTCGGGCGATCACAGTTACTTGCTCCACCGTGAATTGGTGACGTATCGCATGCATCCCGTCCCGTAACGTCACATCCTGAATATATAACTGAGGAAGAGGCATTCGTGTGTTCTGTTGGTTTAGATTCCTTCGATCAGTTCCGATGTTCCCGGATCCGATAATCGCAACGCGTTTTTTCTTCGCAGTCTCCATGAAAGCACATTCCTATTCAGAAACCGTCACACGAACCGATCCGAGTCCCGAGATCCTTGCTTCGATGAAATCTCCCGCGTCGAGGGCCACCATAGGCCCCAGCGCCCCCGAGAGAATGACTTCCCCTGCCTGCAAGGGCCTGCCAGTCTCGATCATCTTTCGTGCTAGCCAGAGCAAGGCGTTAAGCGGATTCCCGAGGCAGGCAGCGCCGGCTCCAAAACAAACCGGGTCCCCATTTTTCTCAACTACCATTCCACAAAGGCGTAAGTCCAGTTCGGCCGGCAACTTGGGCGTCGCACCCAACACGAAAAGGCCCGATGAAGCGTTATCTGCGATTGTATCGACAATTCCGATATCCCAGTTGGCAATGCGGCTGTCGACGATCTCCAAAGCCGGCAAGGCGTATTCGATCGCCGTGATGACTGCGGCAAGATGCAATCCCGGGTCCGTTAACGCCTTCTTGAGGACAAATGCTACTTCAGCTTCGACTTTCGGCTGAATCAATTTCCTCCGGGACAAGCTTTCGCCGTCCGCAAAAGCCATGTCCGCGTAGAGCGCGCCGTAGTCAGGCTGATCAACCCCGAGTTGGCGCTGCACTGCCAGAGAAGTAAGTCCAATTTTCCGGCCCACCAGACGACGTCCCTCGCCTAACCAATGTTCGGTGTTAATTTCCTGGACGGCGTACCCAGCCGCGATGTCATTCAGCTGTTCGCGCACGGGCGGAATGGGCTTCCTTCGCTCGTGAGCTGTTCGTAAGTCTGCGGCAAGCGATCGCTGAACCTTCGCTGGTATCGGATCGGTCGTCATAAAGAAATGGTTCGCTAGAGTTTCACGCAGATCTTGCTAAGCCCGGTGTATAATTCCAGGCTGTGACACCGCCTTTTCACCCGATCCCAGAACGCTCATTGAGACGTTTAGCGTAAAACAAGCTTAGGCATTCGGTGCGTGAGTGTCAAGTTGGCATGGATTCCTCCACGGCCAGTTTTGATTCTATCTTTGCGTGATTGCAGCAACTAACATCAACACGCAGCGTGCTTCCTGAGGCGATCTTCTTAAATCGGTGCAGAGTCTCCCATACCCCTTGACACTCGCTCACTGAATTGGCTAAAAAGCGTTCTGCGGCAATACTGGTTAACTCGCTGCATTCAATGCGTGGGAAATCTTGATGATCGCGCGCCGGGAACAGATATAGACAGCATGACCTGCAGGAGTTTGCTGGCCGCAAAATCGAAAGAGCCTACTTAGGAAGGAAGTTACAATAATGTGTTCCCCAATTTGCCTTGAAGCGTTGTATGGCCCTGCGAGCCGGCGGGGATTCGTCAAGAAGAGTATCATGGCGGCAGCCGCGGTCGCGTGCGGCGTGCGTGCGGCGTCCGGGGTGGCCGTGGCCACGCCGGCGCCGCAACAGCCTAGGAGCTTTACAACCGTCCTCGACCTGACGCACACCTTATATGAAGGCTTCCCGACCTTCGACGGATCAAAGTGGTTCACGAAGGAGAAGAAGTTTACCTTCGCGACCGATAAGCTGAACATCAACACCTGGACGGTGGTCGAGCACACCGGCACGCACATGGATGCGCCGCTTCATTTCACGGCCGACGGCCATAGCGTGGACGAAATTCCCATCACCGACTTCGTGGTGCCGCTAGCGGTGGTAGACATCTCGCAAAGGGCACAGGATAACCCCGACACCGCCCTCACGCCTGACGACATCAAACGGTGGGAGGCCACGAATGGGCCGCTGCCGGAAGGCTGCTGCGTCATGATGAACTCAGGCTGGCATCGGTTGCTGGACTCCCCACGGTTCACTGGACACGACGACGCCGGGAAGAACCACTGCCCAGGCTTCCACGGCGAGACCGCACACATGCTGCTGACCGAACGGAACGTAAAGGGTATCGGCGTCGACACTCTGTCGCTGGACACCGGCTTGGAAAGCCATGGCGGCGAGTTTCCCGTGCATTACGCGTGGCTCGGAAATGGCCGGTGGGGTGTAGAAGCTGTGGCAAATCTCGATGCTCTGCCTGCCAAGGGAGCCATTCTTGTGCTCGGCGGCCCGAAGGTCCGAGGTGGCACTGGAGGGCCAAGCAGAGTCATAGCCCTTGTCTAGGTCTGTTAGTACTTAGCGCTTGTGCGCCGCTGCACCAACGATCGAGGAATTCCCCCAACGACAAAATGATGCCGATTGTCTACGTTCTGAACGGCCCAAACCTGAACCTGCTTGGCACCCGGCAGCCCGAAATCTATGGCCGCGAGACGCTGGCGGACGTAGAGGCCGAATGCCGGCGCATAGGCGCAGACCTGGGTGGGCTGTTCAACTTCGCAACCAATCTGTCCGGCATCATCACTCCGTTGGCCATCGGCTACATCATCAGAGCCACTGGATCGTTCGTCGGAGCGCTGATTTTCGTCAGCGGGATCGCGCTGGTAGGTGCGTTCTCCTATATCTTTGTCCTAGGCGATGTACGCCGCATTGAACTTGAGAACGAGGCCGCAGAAGGGTAAGCGTTCGGGGTTCGGGGGGATGAATCGATGATCATCAACCGCCAAGAAGAAGTCACGAGTGCGGTCACCGCTGTCATGGAACGGACGACGGATCCCCGTTTTCGCGAGATCATGGTTTCGCTGGTCCGCCATTTGCACGGCTTTGTGCGGGAGGTCCGTTTCACCGAGGCCGAATTTCAGGAGAAGTAATCGAGACGTTTTCCCGCCGGTGACAGTAAGCGTCAAATGCATCGGCGAATCATTCTCAGCCACGCGCCGATCAGTTGAATAAACCGAGGCGGTTTCTCTAAGGCCGTGCCAGTTTTTCCATGAGAATGAGAGAGTTCAGGCCGGCGTTTGCCGTTTCACGTGGGGACATATCAGTCTTTTCATTGAAGATCTCTAAAGAAATTGTCCCGGCATATCCTGTGGCAAGGACGGCACGAAGAAAGGAAGGCACGTCGAAATCGCCCAGGCCGGGCAGCTTGGAGTGATTGCGGCGCAACGTGAACGGGTCCACGTCCAGTCGGGGCGCGTCGCCGAGCTGCACGAAGAACATCCGCTCCCCCGGCAAATCCATCAGGGACGACCAATCGTCATGCAAGACAAGTGTGTGGAAGCTGTCCACGATGAGGCCAAGATTCGCGTGGTTGGCACGCTGGACGATCCGCCAGGCTTTGTCGAAGCGGTTCACATGCGTGCCCCAAGCGAGCGCTTCGTACCCAATTCTTATGCCTCGGCGTCTGGCGCGCTCTGCGAGTTCATAAAGCTGAGCTGCTGCGCGCTCCTCGTCATCGAAAATATTGTTGTCCGTGTTTGAGCAGACCAGCATGAGGGGAGCGCCGAGCTCGTCCATAAGGTCGAACTTCCTTTCGGCCCGGTCCAGATTGTGCCGAAACTGCTCGTCCGAAACCCCTTCGAAGTCGCGGAAGGGCTGAAAAACCTCCATGGTCAGGCCGAGTTCGGCAGTGTAACGGGCGATCTCCCGCGCGGTTCCCTCGTACGAAAGCAAGTTGGGTTCGAATATTTCTATGCTCTCGAAGCCGGCGGCCGCGATCGCCTCCAGCTTGTCGGTGAGTTTGCCTCCAAGAGAAACGGTGGCAATCGACTTTTTCATTTACCATGCACGGGGTGGAAGAACGCTGAGTATTAAACGAGTTTTTTCTCCGAAACCAAGACTCCGTCCTCGTCGCAGTAGATCCAATGACCAGGCACGAAATCTATACCGGCGAACGAAATAAGCAGATCGCTTGCCCCAGTTCCCTCCTTCTTGCTCTTTCTCGGATTAGTCCCTATTGCCTTGACGCCGAATTCAATCTCTCGAAGAACCGCTGAATCTCGAACCGCCCCATTAATGACGACGCCGGACCAACCATTCCGGGCTCCCAAGCCTGCTATCACGTCTCCGATCAATGCCGCGTTTAGGGAACCACCGCCATCCACGACGAGGACATCTCCCTCGGCAGGGGTTTCTAGCATTCTCTTCAGAATAACGTTGTCCTCTTTGCATTGAACCGTGCGGATTCTGCCGGCGAACCGAAGGCGCTTACCGAGATTCCGGAATTGCTGGGGACAGGAAAAACATGACTCCCCAAATTGATCGTAAAGGTCGGAGGTCGAGGTAAAGGATGACATAATCATTAGGGACTAATAGAAAGGTATCACTCGCGGCGATAAGGCAAAATGGCCTATTCCTGGCACTCGATCAAGAAGGTCTTTCGACGGTTAATCCCGTTTGTGCTCTGATGCTCTGCTTGAATACGAAATTGTTTTATTATAATAAAAAGGAATCTTCGTCGGAAGCGTGCGACTAACTTCGACTAACCACTTCTGGCGGCGTGGTCTAGTTTTTGGTCAACTGGGCCGATGGAACGTAAGCGATAGACAACGACCTTAGCATTGCTTGTGCATAGAAGCCTTTGTAGGTCATGCCAAAAGCTACGTGTGGAATCGCGGCAGCAAATTAGTTTCCGATTTGTCAATGTTGCTTTGCCGTGTGTAGCACATAATCCTCCTTTATGACCGACAATAGTGTGCGTAAGTACCATGGCAACATGTTCCTGAAAATCCGGCGTGGATTCAAGGCTGCAGTACAACGCTAGAAAAGGAAAAAAACGGGAGATGCTTCGGCTTTTCTAGAGCGGGAGCCAGACCGGGGGTCTGATTACGAAATCCAAGCCGCGGTCGGAACTCGTCTCGAGCTCGAGAAATGATTTTGCGAAGCATGAGCTTAGATTGTTGCACGTTACTCGATCCTTTTATGACGCTGGTTCGCGCATTTACTCCCGAGCCGATGATGTTGCCAAGGATCTGGGCGCAGCCGCAGCTTGCTCTTCGCAAACGGTCTACGGTTTAATCGACTATTTCTACCTGCAATCGACAATAAGCCCATTGGGTTCGAGCGATAGCCTTGATCGACCGAGCCACCTGTCACGGACTTGGCCTCTTTGCAGAGTAGCAATCTTTTGGCTAGGCACCATCAGTGGCAAAACGTGGCCGTGATTTATTTATCAGCTACACCTCAGCGGATGACGACTGGGCGGAATGGATTGCGTGGCAGCTTGAGAGTGCTGGATACACGACGCTTACCTGGCAGAACCTTGACCGCGTAGAAGGGCCCGTGCTCGATCGGCGCGACGCAGGGATTGGGCTTCTGATCGGGATTGCCTCCGTAGTTGACGGCAGCCGACAAGCCGGCGGCCCCCGATCCGATCACCAGGAGATCGACGGCGACCTTCAGTCCGTGCCAGGCTGCGGTGACCTCCAATGATCCCGGGCTTCGTCCGATCGATGTCCGCGCCTATACAAGACGAGGTATCGGCGGCGCGACGGCTTGGTCGGATGGATGTGGGTTCCGCTAGCAACCGAGCGATCAAAGCGCCGCCGTTGACGAGTTGCATCTGGTCGCTCGCCCCAGAATCGACCTCCTGGCCGCCGACGGCTTCGCCGAGACGCAACCCATCGCCCGAGGTCACGATCCGGGCCCGGCGCGCCACCATCCTCGCTCGACACCGAGGTCGCTGGCGGACTTTAGCAAACACGAGTGAGACCGGCGCCCACGCGACCGGCGAGGCTAGGCGTCGTTCGGAAAGCCTCCACTTGCGAGGTGCCGGCTTGGAAAAACCAGATGTCGCCTGGCGCGTCAGCCGGCACTATCACCGAGTTCGTGCGGCAGATAGGTTCGGGGCAGTCGCCGATGATGGTGATACGTTCTGCGTTTGTCATTTTGATTCTCTTTCCATTGTGGCGAACACTCTGGCCGCCCCTTCACGCGCACGACGCGCGACTTCCTCGGGCCCGCGTTCGCGTGTCAACTGGTGCATCGGTACCTCGAGGGCGACGGGGATACCCGGCGGCATGTGCCGCATGATGCGCCGGAGATCGATGCCGCCTTCGCCTGGAGCCAGTCGCTCGGCTCGAGCTGCGAAAATCATTGCCTCCGTCGTGGTCGCGCTTGAGCGCGGTCGACGTGCTCATCGCCGAGCACGGTGCGTCTCATTTTGTCTCCCAAGGCCTGCCGTTCAGTCTCATTCATGTTCGTTGGTTTGCTCCCGTCAGAAACCTGTTCAACTGATCGGTGAATGCGGAAGCTGCCTCTGCGCACGCCAGGTGGGCGCATTCAAGCGCGATCAGTTGTGAACCACGGATCTTTTGCTGCAGAAATTGTGCTGAAGCCATTGGGGTGGCCTGATCTTCGGTCCCGGCGATGACTAAAGTCGGCGCCTTGACCCGTTCAAGGTGTTGACTGAGATCCGCGTCCCGGAGCGCCTGGCAGCAACCGATGTACCCTTCCGGAGCCGTTGCCTTTAGAGCGCTAGCGAGCGAGGTAACGATCGGTGGGTGCAGATTTCGAAAGGGAGCGCTAAACCACCCATCCAGCAACTCCTCAAACACCGCCGGCATTCCTGCCTCCGCCACCAACTGTATGCGGCGGTCCCATTTCTCAGCATTTCCAATCTTTGCCGCCGTGTTACTCAGGACCAGGCTAGCGATCCGCTCAGGGCGATGGACGGCCAGGTATTGACCAATCAGACCTCCCATCGAGACGCCACAAAAATGCACCCTGCTCACGCCGAGTTCATCGAGCAGGGTGACGATGTCAGAGGCCAAAAGCGAAAGAGTATAGGGTCCGCGAGGGGCGGCGGATTTGCCGTGCCCGCGAGTATCAAACCTTATAATCCGGAAAGAACCGCGGAGCAGCGCCGAAACCAGAGACGGGACGCGCTTGGCATTGGCCAGTATTTTCGTGGGCGCGATCGGGTTTTGCTTATGAGGAAGAGTGGAGGAACCGCCGCCACCGCCCCCGAGGTCCTCCGCGACTTCGGCGACTTCGGTCTGCTGAGGAGGACGACATCTTGGGCCATCTTCGCCAGCGCGGTTCCCAAAAGCGCCAAGTCCATGCCGAGACGTCCGACCCGATCGCGTTGGGTATGCCAAGGCAGTTCCGGAGTCATCAGGTCGAGCTTTCGCGCCAAGCCGTCAAGGATCTGCAATCCCTCCGGTCCGCTGGCGGCCAGATTTCCGACCGCGCCCCCGAACTGTACGGCCAGGCTTTTGGCCGCACCCTGCTCTAACATCTTGCGGCAACGGACAATTTCGTCCAGCCATGCGGCCGCCTTAAGGCCGAAAGAAATCGGTCGGGCATGCTGGAGCAACGTTCGGCCCGGCATAAACGTCCGACGGTGCCGTTCGATCAAGCCGATCAGCTGTTCCTCGAGCTCGATCAGGTCCACTAGCAGCGCGTCCAACGCCTTTTTGGTGCAGAGCATCAGTCCGGTATCGATCACATCTTGGCTGGTTGCTCCGAGGTGAACGTATCGCGCCGCCTCCACGTCAACTGCCTTGACGTGTTGGCCTAGCACAGCTCCTCAAGGCCGAATTCAGCCGCCGGTACTTCCCTGAAACGCTTGATATGAGCCAGTCGGATCGTGCCTGCGCCGATGCTTTTGATACGTTCTGCGCTTGTCTTTGATTTTCTTTCCATTGGCTACAAAAAGCAGGTTCAGGTTGGGGCCATTCAGGCAAGGCCTCATGCGAATTGCCCCGCGAACGGCGCGGTATGAAGGAATTGTCCGGAGGTGTCAGTGGAAGCTAACCGATCTTAGCGCCGGCAAGGCTCTGCGCCCGCATCCGGTCGTAGTCCTGCTTCTCTACGGGAACCGCATCCTTATGACCAAGGTCATTCAGGTGGATCCGATAGGTCTCTCGGGCACTGATCGCCGCGACCGCCGCGATGACCGTCACGCCGAAGGTGATGGCACCGATGGTCAGCGGGATGTTGCTCGAGCCGGGCGGCGCCACAGCTGCGAAGATCGCCGGAAGCATGGCAGTGATGGTCGTCCCGAGATTCTGCCCGATGGCCATCGCCGAGACCCGGCTCTTCGTTTGGAAGAGTTCGGGGAATAAGCTCGGGAAGACGGCGTTGTAGCCTTGGTAGACGACGCCCCACATCAGTAGCGACGTGCCAATCGCCATCCACATGTTGTGGATGCTGATGGCGTAGAGATAGACGAACGACAAAAGCCCCGAGCCGAGCGCGCCGGCGATCATCAGCGGCCTGCGGCCAATCTTGTCCGACAGGTCGCCGACAAAGGGGATGATGAACACCGCCAGGATGTTGCCCACGATCGGGATCCACAAATAGACGTCTTTCGGGAAGCCGATCCCGTACGCCGGCTGGACCGCATAGGCGGCGCCGAAAATCGCGGCGACCACCGCAATAACATTCATCAGAGCCATGCAGACGACCCGCAGCATGTCCTTCCAGCTGAGCCGGAAGGCTTCGATGATCGGCGACTTCGGGATCTCGCCGTGCTCACCCTCTTCGGCAAAGGCAGGAGTTTCCTCGACCTTGCGGCGAATGATGTAGCCCGCAACGATGACGAGGGCACTGAGGAGGAAGGGGATCCGCCAGCCATAGGAGTTGAACGCTTCCGTGGGCATGAAATGCGCGATCGGCAGGAACACGGCGGCGGCGAAGATCTGCCCGGCCTGCACGCCCTGGAGGGTAAAGCTGGCGAAATAGCCGCGCCGACCGAAGGGAGCGTGCTCGAGAATCATCGAACTGGCACCCGAGATCTCTCCAGCAACCGCGAAGCCCTGGATGAGACGCAGGAGGACGAGAAGCGCCGGAGCTAGGATGCCGACTTGCTGATACGTCGGCAGGAGTCCGACGGCCATCGTCGCGAAACCCATGACGAACATGCACAAGATCAGCACGTACTTGCGGCCATAGGTGTCGCCCCAGTGCCCGAGGAAGAAGGCGCCCACCGGCCGCGCAACGTAGCCAACCCCGTAGGTGGCCAGTGAGGCGATGATGGCGACCGCCGGGTTTGTCGACGGGAAGAAGATCTGCGGAAAAACCAGGGACGCCGCGGTGGCGTAGATGAAGAAGTCGTAGTACTCCAGCGCCGAGCCGATCCAGCCGCTGGCGGCCGCCTTCTTGGTCTGGTGCGTGCCGTGTGGCTCATGTTCCAGGGGGGCTGTCATTTGGGTTTCCTCCGTGCATTAACAAATGATGGGCGAAAGCTTAGTAGGTGATGTTTCCTCCGGACTTCATTCTACGCTTGCTTCAACCGCTGCTAGTCTGGCGATACGCTTGCTTGTCTGTGATTTCCTGTGTGAAAATAATTTAAAGTAACATCAAATGTGAGTTTCCAAATTATCTGGCGTGTTTTTTTGCACGCTATTTGGCGTATGCAGCGACAACGATCGGCTCAGGTGACCTTGTTCCGGTAAAGTGTTGATCGGGACACACCGAATCGCGCGGCTATTTCCTGTACGGATACTTCGGCAGTCTTTAATAAAGCACGGATTGTTCGGGGCTTTGCGTAATTACCACGCGGACGTCGGTTGCTGATATTGCAGATCACGAGGGCCGCCTCAGCCCTTCGTCGTGACCTGGAACAACTATCCTGCGATGCCGGTGCGCAGCTGCTCCGAGCGCTGGGCGTAAAGGGAGATGACGCGGAGCTGCGCAGTGCCAGCGACGAGTTCAGCGGCCATTTGTTTCGCTCTCACGCTTTTAACCGTGCAACGGAGGAAAGCGCGAGCAGGAGCCACTGTTGTGCCGCCAATGTACGATGAGCTTTGGGTGGGCGGCAAATGCATGTACAAGCTCGAACCAGTGGTCGCGGATGGCGGCGAGCTCATCGTCTATGCACCGCACATCCACGTGATCTCGATCACGCACGGCGCTCTCATCCAGAGAATCGGTTACCATTGCCGGAACTACTTCCTGAAACAATGGGACAAATACAAGGACGTTCCTTGGGGGGTGCTGGCCCATTCCACGCACGTCCGCGGCATCGGGACCTACGAGGACGGCATAGAGCGCTGCCGGGTCCAGGTGACGCTAGCGACCGGGATTTCCGAAGCCATTTGCACAAAAATCAATCTCGGGTATCGCGATCCGGCCACGATTGACCCAAAAGCGTTTGCAAACCGCGAAGAGGAAGGCGTCCTGCTGGTGCCGAAAGCCGGGGAAATGCTGTATCATCTGCGTAACCGCGCGTACTGCGCACCGTCGCGCCGGTGGACTTAGGGCAGGAACTGTTTGGCAGGCCTTTACCTGCGCCCGTCCTGCTCGCTCCAGCCGCCTATCAACGGCTTATGCATCCAGAGGGCGAGCTTGGCTCTGTCCAGGGTGCAATCCGCCACGGCGTGCCTTTTGTCCTCAGCTCAAACGGGACTGTGTCGATCGAAGAAATCACAGCCGTACCACGGCGGGCGCAATCTCGACACGACTATCCCACCCATCGAGGCTTTGCCCGACATCGCATAGCAGGTTGCTGGCCGCGTTCCTCTGTTAGTTGACGGCGGCATCCGGCGCGGCACCTACGCTTTGAAGTTCTGCTCCGCGGCGCGAACGCGATCCTGATCGGGCGACCGTATCTGTACGCTTTGGCGGTAGGCGGCGCAGACGGGGTCAGACGGTGTCTCTCGCTGCTGATCGAGGAGCTGCGCCTCGCCATGGCTCTGGTGGGAGCGGCTTCCCTGCGAGATCTTAACCCGATCGGCCATAATTAAACCTACTTCGCTCGTTTAAAATTTATATGTGGAACGAAGGCTCCCATCGTCGGATCCTGAATAGGCTTCGTTGTAGTTACATTCAATTCGTTCTCCGTCGGCATCGCAATGTTATCGGTGCCGTCGATCTCATCCCATTGCGGGAACGTACAGCGCTCAATGTGAAAGGTCGCGGTCTTCGCCGTCTCGTCAACCGTGTACGTTCCGAAAAAGCAGTTCACTTGCCCGACGGGTGTCCGAGGACTAGTGCCCTCGGATTTTGGACGGTTAGCAGACATTATCTGCCAAGAATAGTGGCCATTTTCATCAAACATAGCGATCCCTTTGACACCAGGACCCCACGGTTCGTGCTTTATGCCGTCTTCGGTCCTGAGCGATACCTCCAAGTGGATGGCCTCGCCCTAATCGCTGTCAATGAGAAACGCTTGCATTGGCTTCGCGTTGGTTTTGGTCCCTTGGCCACGGCAAGCCCGACGACTCCGGTAGAGGAATCCAATGGTGAAAACCAAACTGCGCGGATTAGCCTTACTGGACATTTTTTGGTCTGCAAACAGGTCGTTGCGCAAACGACCGTTCTAGCAACGACATGCCTGAGGTTCCCTTCTTAGGGCGAAGACGTTGCGAAACTTGTTCGGAGAGAAATTCGAGGCGGCGGACCCGACGATCAAAACCCGCTATTTCCGTAAAACACTCGCGCTAAAGAGCGCTACGACACCTTGCTGTTCCATTCGAACATTCCGGAATTGTCGAGTCAAGACCGGCTTTAGATCTTCAAACCTGTCGTCTTCGTTGTCAAGAACGCCTTTATCGTTATAGATCCGCATGAGTTGTCGGCCCAGCCTATTATGGTCCACCTCCGCGCCGAGGATGGTGCTTCCGAAGAGGACGCCAGTGTCGGACAGCAAGGGCGTTAGATTCTCAAAAAGGATTGCCTTGTTGCAGGTGGCCCGGGCAGGCAGTGCAGGAGTTAGCGAAGTGTGTGACCCACAGGTCGTAGATCATAAGTACGGCTCTGGTCTAGCCAGCAGAACTAGCAGGCAGTCCCGAGGGTTCGTCGCTTCCAATCAGCATCGCTTTAATGTTGTGATGTCTTGAATGAAGCAAATGAAATGCATAAGAAAACTGATCCGCCACCAGTCTCGCCAATGTTTCGTCGGCGCGGCGACCTGTTGGTGGAGTTGTGCGAGTTCCACAAGGCCTGGCCCCAGGATGCCCGGTACGCGAACGGCTGGCCAGCCGCCTATTTTTCACGCTCGCTAGGCGGTGCTTCGGTAAATGGAATCGTTCGCTGCAGGCGTTGAAGAGAAGGGACTGGTTCCCGGCGAAAAAGCTGGGTCGAGTCGGCGGACGAAAACGGCGGATGACCGAAAGTAAGATCCAATCGAGCAAAACCCTCTTAGTAAGTGGGGTATCGCCTAAGGAAGTGGCGCGCAATCTGGGAGTTTCTTCGGCTCTACCGGAGCCCAGTCCACACAGCCTCACGCGGAATGAATTCCGTATTTCTCCGAAATGGCAGTTATGCGGCTCATGTCGGGCTCTGGTTGTGCCCACTCCTCTGCTACTTCGGCGAAGAACCGTTCAAATCCCGCGGGAGCGATATTCATGAACACGCGGATAGGCTTATCCGTATTATTTTTGAAAGCGTGGGCCGAGCCGCGGGGGGAGTATATGCAGGTACCCGGGAACACGTCAGTCCAGGTACCGTTAATTAAAAAACTAACCTGGCCTTCGACGATGTAGGCGGTTGTTTTTTTCCCTCGAATATTCCATGACTAGCCAGGAAACGTAATATTCGATAGAGGGAACGCTCATGGGTTCCCGTCGCTCCGGCGACCGATTCCACAGATCGCGGCGAGCCGGCTTCGATCTGATTGGCTATATCGAGTTCGGCGATGGTGCCAACTGCTCGACTTAGCGCCGCACCCCAGAGAATCTGGGTTCGGTTTTTCCGTTTCTGCTTGTGCCATTCTTAATATCCTTCTCGAAGTTTTAATGCGATGAATTGGGGGCTACGCTTGGAAACAGATTATTAGTGCACAGATATCGCCCAAAGAATGACGCCAAATACTTCGCACAATTAACATCGATATAGCAAGCACGCGTGTGCGATCTCGCTATCAGACCTTCGTCGCTTTCAAAAAATCAGATAAGACACCTCCAGCGCGGCGGCCGAAGAACCCATACCACTAAAGCAGCCTTTAGGATCGGACCACGGCTGGGATGGGATCCAGCAATTCGCCGCGTAAAACTGAGCTCAACGGCCGCTGACCAAAGAAGCTCGGTTGCAATCCAGTTTACTCTTAAGGGAGTGTAGTGTTACTCCTAAAGGAGTGTAGGTTTACTCATGAAAAGAGTATAGATTTACTCCTAAAAAAGTATAGTGTTCTTCATCCGTTTTATTGACACTGAATACGGCGAGGCATCTATTTAGAGTGTCGCTCAGAGACCTTTGACCAAAGGCGTTCCCTCTACCCCGGCGACTCAGACTGTTCCGGTGACTCAGAGAAATCCCGCAGTAAGTCTTTAGGCGATAAACCATCGTAAATCCCCAGGAGAAAACAATGAAAAGCAATCAACTTTGCTTTGCCGACCATTATCCA
This sequence comes from uncultured Verrucomicrobiae bacterium, assembly GCA_963782115.1. Classification (GTDB taxonomy): domain Bacteria; phylum Verrucomicrobiota; class Verrucomicrobiia; order Chthoniobacterales; family JAFAMB01; genus JAFAMB01. The sequence continues at coordinate 355,610 of CAWAIK010000015.1, read as the reverse complement.
AAAAAAGTTATGAAAAAGCTTCTGATCACAGTAGCCCTGATTGCCCTAGCGGGTTCCTCAATGGCGCAAGATGCCATGAAGGTCGTAACGGCTGATGAATTGGTTTGGAAAGACGAACCAGTGCTCCCCAAGGGCGGACAGACCGCCATCCTGCTCGGAGATCCATCGAAAGCCGAGACCATCGTTCTGCGCGTCAAGTTTCCACCCCATTACGCCAACGGCTTCTCGCGCTATCCCCGCTTGTCAGCTTCTTGGCCACTGCTGCCGCTTCATCTTCCCTAGCCAACTCCAACATCAACGCCGGTGCCGAGCTAAAACCTCAGATGGGATCTCGGCCGCTGCTTGCTTCTGTTCTGTGTCCGGCCGGGAGACAGCGCGAAGCGCGAATTCGTTGGGATATTTTCGTTAGCGTACGAAGCGCAGATCTTTTCGGGCACCGATGACAAAGTAGGCACCGGCTTGATGGAGCCTAAGTGGTAGAGTTGATCGGAGCGCTCGCTCAGACACTCTTCGATCTTGCGTAGGCTCTCGCGAAAGGTCAGTTGCGCGAAAGCCATGCACAAAAACTGATCTCAACTGATCCCAGCACGAAAACGCTTGGTCCTTGTAATTGCCGCGATAACGCGTCACGCATTGGCGGAACTGCTGCGGATGGATCAGTTCGACAACTTGCGAAAAAATGGTTTTTCCCGAGAACACGCCCCCAGAATAGGGGATCCAGCTTCAAGTCGCTCACATCCTTTTTTACTCATAAGTCCCGATCATTGAAGGCATAACCCCTCACTGAATTCCTCCACGACCGGACAGCACTAAGTGTCGCGCTGTACTTAAATCGGCTCTGACGCAATTTTGGTGCACTCACCCCTGTCGGAAGTCACACCTGGCGCGCAACTGGCATCACGATTTACCTGGAGAACGATGGACGGCTCGAGCACGCCCAGCAGATGGCCGGACACGAGTCTCCGCGAACGACCAAACTTTACGATCGGACAAAGGACGAGATTACACTAAGTGAGGTGGAGCGCATCCCGGTTGTGACGTTCGATTCCTATGCTGTGTTGGCGCGACCGCGCAACGCGCGCCAATCAAAACACATTAACACTCTTATGATGCAGCAGGTCTTCGCGCGTCCGCACTAGGCCGAGCGGTTAACGGCGACGGATCTTCTCCCGCTATCGCTTCCGTGAATTGACACGCTAGAACTTCCGGGTTTTGTCTTGCTAGATCATTAAAATCGCTCAGCTTGCTCCTTCACCGCACACCTGAACAATCATAACCGGTGAGCCCAATGAGCTCGTCGCCAGATCCACACTCGAATGGCCATGACCGAACTGTACCAAAACATAGAACCCTACGATCACGGGATGCTCAATGCCGGTGACGGGCACCAAGTCTATTGGGAGACGTGCGGCAATCCCACCGGCAAGCCCGCGCTCGTCCTCCATGGCGGACCGGGTTCCGGCTGTTCCGCAGGCTGGCGGCGGTACTTTGATCCCGACGTCTATCGGATCGTCCTGTTCGATCAGCGCGGGTGCGGACGAAGCACGCCGCATGCAAGCAGCCCAGAAGTCGATCTCTCCACCAACACGACAGCCCATCTGCTCTCAGATATCGAGCTGCTGCGGCGGCAGCTAAATATCGAGCGGTGGCTGGTGCTTGGAGGGTCCTGGGATCGACCCTAGCGCTCGCTTACGCCGAACAGCATCCTACTCACGTGACCGAAATGGTGCTTTTCAGCGTCGGCACCACCACGGCACTGGGAGTCGATTGGATAACCCGCGGTCTCAGGGCTTTCTTTCCCGAACAGTGGACCCGTTTCCGCGACGGTGTGCCCGTGGCAGAACGGAACGGCAGCCTCGTCGAAGCCTATCATCGGCTCCTCATGAACCCGGACCCAGCGATCCATGAGAAGGCTGCGCGCGACTGGTGCGATTGGGAAATGGCGATTGTCGCGGTGCATCCGAACCACAAACCACATTCCCGCTACGAGCAACCCCGCTTCCGTCTGTGTTTCGCACGTCTTGTGACCCACTACTGGCGCCACAACGGTTGGCTCCAAGATGGTGTTTTATTGCAGCAGGTAGACCGATTGGCGGAAATCCCTGCCGTTTTGATTCACGGTCGACTGGATATCTGTACACCACTTATCGCGCCGTGGCAGCTCGCGAAGCGTTGGCCTGGTAGCGAACTGGTCATTGTTGGCTGCGCTGGGCACGATTTCGGCATGAGCGAGAGCATCGTAGCCGCCACAGATCGCTTTGCCGCATTGGAATAGACAGAGCATTTTAGCCCACCGTTGCGGCAACCACCTTTTATCTTCTATTAGCGTCCGCTTGCGCCGCCACGCTGGCCTAAAAATGCTCTGCCTTGGACGGCGCACCCGGACCGGGTCGACCGAGACCTTGGTAACCCATTCGGTTCGCAAGCCTACGCGCAGGAGGAGCTCCGGGCAGAAATTGCGAGTTTAATTCTAGGGTCGGCGTGCTCTCACGGCGTTCATTATACCGCCGCTGCTCGCGTGCATCCCTGAGGAAGAGAGCCTGCTGCGCACGCAGTTTGGCGGCGAATACGAACCTACTGCGCCCGCACCTCGCGGCCGATTCCCAGGCTCTATTAAAGCGGGTTGAACGGTTAAAGCGCTAACGTCTCACTAACCACGCGGTTTACGGCGACTGCGAAAGTGGGCGGTTTACGACTGTTAGTTTCGAACCGCCCCATCGGCGAAGATTGTTATCAACACGGGACGCCGCAGGACACCAGCGGTAGGAATTTTGTTCCGAAACGTGATTTGACGCGCTACGATAAATGAACATGTAATTGTTTGTGGAACGGACAACAGTTTGCCAGGGGCCGTGCTGGCCGATTTCGCACGCGGTAGAGCGTGGTGTTGCTTTCGGCTCAGATTGCGGCTGAAGGGCGGTTAGGCCCATGAAAACGGAGGACAGACGCACCTGCCCGAGTTGCGGCAACGAGTTTTCTGGAGCAATGGAATTCTGCCCAGTATGCATGCTTCGCATCGGTCTCGCTGGCGGGGTTGAATCCGGCAAGTCTTTTTTCGAGGAAGCGGTCAAGCCGACACCGGAACAGGCGAGGCAACGCTTTGAGCATTATGAACTGGTCATGGGCGCAGACGGGACACCGGTCGAGTTGGGTCGTGGTGTGATGGGGGTTACTTACAAGGCGTTCGACGCCGATCTGCACTGCCCTGTGACACTGAAAGTCATCCGCGAAAAATATCTCGGTGATGAATCGGCGCGGCTTCGTTTTTTACGTGAAGCCCGCGCAGCGGCGAGCGTTCGTCACCCGAATGTTGCCTCGGTTTTCCACCTGGGCAGAACCGGTCAGAAGTACTTTTACGCGATGGAGTTTGTGGAGGGGGAAACGCTCGAGAATCTCATCAAACGCTTCGGCCGGCTCGAGGTAAAGCTGGCACTGGAAATCGCGACGCAGGTCGCTGCCGGTTTGGCTGCCGTGCACAAGCAGAAGCTCCTTCACCGGGACATCAAACCAAGCAACATCATGGTGATGTTAGGCCTATTTGATTGCCCGGCTGACGAAAAGGTGCTTGCAGTTCTAGTAAGATCGCCTGCGATTCCTGGTCTTACAGAGTCATTAACTGATTTGAGCCCAACCGAGTGGCGCACGATTCCAGCCAAGTTAAGAAGAGCGAGACTCCTCGCGGGAGAAGATCCGCATAATCCGGGACATTTCGATACACATCCTCTCGTTCGTGAATACTTTGGTCAGGGCGTCACTCGCGTCTCGGTCATGGAGTCCTGTGCGAGCGTGAGCGCGAGTGGGTTGCCCAGGTGTTGTCGTACGACCTCTGCCGTGCCGAGGGCGTGCATGAGTCCCATGGCGATCCCGCGCCCGAGCGACGGGTTCGTGCAGGCCCACGAATCGCCTACACTGGACGATCCCTGTCGCCACCGGAACGCCGTCCACGACGAAACGCCGGTAACGGTCGACGGTGCCGCCCATGGGAAGCACGTCGGTGATCGGCTCACCGTCGAGCCAGTGTGCGTACAACGGACATGCGGCGACGAGAGCCATCCAGTGCTTGAGATCGCGGAGCTTCTTCAGCGCCTGGTCGCCCGAGGAGATGAACAGGGTCACCGACCAGGTGCCCGCGTCGCCGGGGAGCGTGAGGACTGAAAACGAATGGTAGTACGTCTGGAGCGCCGCGCGGCAGGACGGAACCACCCCGGTCGTAGAGCGGAAGAACCGCGTGTAATAGATAAATCCCGAGTCCTCGGCCTCCTCGATCGGACGGCGAGCTCCGATGGCCTCCAGCCAGTTCGGTAGCCGCGAACGTCGTCCGATCGCGTCGACGATGAGGTCGGCAGGTACCTCTTCACCGTCCATAGTGCGGACGCCGGTGACGTGCGGGATTCCCTTCGCAGCCGACGGGCCTGTCAGCAGACCCACCACAGAGACCCCGCGACGGACGGGGATTAACCTTTCGGCGACACTTGCGACCGCGTACTCTATCGTCGGGCGGCGACCCGTGATCGTTATAAACTGTTCATCGCCTTCTCTCGGCGTGCGATCGGTGATGGACCGGGGCATAGTTGCAAGCAGGTCGAAAGTTACGCAGCAGGCGCGGAGCAACGCCTCTTTCACATCTGGCAGATGGGAATCGAGGAGATGGCCTACAGGCGGTTGCAGGTAGTGCGCCTGCCGGAACTGAGTGACCCCTCGCCTTCCCATGCGCGCCACGCTTCCTCTGGCGAGCCGGGAAGCGGCTCGCTGTCGCGTTCAAAAACGGTGACCGAATGGCCTTGCCGAGCCAGCATCATCGCCATCGAAAGCCCGATAACACCACCGCCTAGACTAGTACAAGGATCGTTGACATTCCGCCACGACAGTAAGAGTCCCGATGCCATAGGGCAATATCTGTCTCAATTAGGAATCTCCTTTTTGACTTCATAGTCTCGGACTTCCGCGCGCAGGATCGGTTTTTTTCTGCGCTCCGAATTTCGGTGAGCGTCACGCCTAGCACCTCTGTTCGAGTCCGATCATCGGTGAACTTCACCCCAGCGAGGCAATCCACGGTAACCGTACAGCTTAAGAGGCCTATTACGCCCGTGATGAAGCTACCATCACTACCATACATCGCGAGGCTCAGGAATGGAGACTGGGACCGCCAAGCCGGTGCCATCTTTACTTCCCATACCCCCCACGATCGTCTTTTCGCAGTTGGCTGCGCGAGAAGATAGCCGGAATAGGAAGGCAAACAACAGCCAAGGCGATAAGTCTGCTTTTCGTATCAACCTCCACGCCCGCGTGCGGGCTCAAATCGACGTGCTGCGTTCTCAGCATGCGTTCTATCTCGCGAGATCTTATAAGGTTTCTCATTCGGACGGTCGTGTCCTTGATCGAATGCGCATGTGGGCCGCCGCACGCGGACGGGAGCCGCGCAGGTTTAGCAACAGTTGGCGGAGCGTGCTGGCATGCGCCGACAGCCAGCACCGGATCAGGATGCTATTGGATGCTCGGGCTGGTCGTCCGCTGTAATTGGCAAGACCAGGTGCTCCGCCCCATTGCTCGCAATTAAGAGGTTTTGCCGATCGACGACTCGCAAAGCCACGAATGTGAGCTCGCCAGGCGTCTTCCGGCCGCCACAGCCGGTGGAATGGTATATCGGGGAAGCCGATCTCGTTTCAAATTCCGTTCGGTAATGTACTCAAGCGCAGCCTTATTGACCGGCGCTGGGGCTTCGGATTAAATAGAGATAAATGAAGGGCCGGCCATATTCGAGCCCGCTCTGGAAACACGTGGACCTGATCCGGGCACCCCGGCGCATCGGCTAAACGGCCCGCAAACCGTTTAGGAAACCCGCTGCTCGTTCGCAAATAAGCTAGAGCGCTATGTCAGAGAAGCCCCCGGTTCCAGCCGCGCTGACAAACGCTCTTATTGATCTGCGAAACCGACCAGCAACGCGAAGAGCTAACCCATTGCTATTACGCCACGCTTGGGGGAGATCCGTCTAGCCCTATCCTGCAACTGGCCACGCTTATCAGCGCCGTGGCCGTAGCCGGTCGCAAGAACAACGGAAACGGGGAGCTCGCCGCGCACCTGGCCGACCTAAAGAAGTCCGAAGCACTCAGCCAAGCGCCCGAGCTCCGCAAGTACCTGGAACAACTGAACAGCCCGCAAGGCGACATCCTCAAATGCCTTCGCACGCTGCCCGCTTCGCCTGCACCTTAATTTTGGTGACGTAACCCATGGCTTCGATAACACTAACCGGGGCGCAATAGCGGGCCACCGAGCGTGACGCAAGCGTCGAAGCGTGGTAAAACCTAACAATGAAAGGAGTTACCAAGATGCCGACACTTGATTGGTCGCAATGTCCGGCCGTCGAAAGCGTTCCCGGCCGCCTGAGCGGTGCATGGGTGTTTCGCAACACGCGCATGCCGCCGTATTCGAAAACCTCGAAGCTGGCGCCACGATCGACGAAATCGTCGAGCAGTTCGACATCTCGCGCGAACAAATCAACGAGGTGCTTGAGTTTGCCGCCCGCAGCCTCGACGCGCCGGCCGGCTCCGCCCTCGATGCTCATTCTCTTTGACCATGTGACGCCGAAGGGCATCCACGCCCGGCAGTTACACGGAAGTGAAATTTGAACCACTCACCACAAAATGAACAAGCTACTATTTGGCCCACTTTTATTTTCCATCGGCGCATTGCTCTTGGCCTGTAACCCTGCAACACCGACCCCGACTCCCTCAGCGACCCCAACTCCTACGGAAACGCCGATACCGACTCCCTCAGCGAGCCCAACTCCTACAGCAACGCCGATACCGACTCCCTCAGCGAGCCCAACTCCTACAGCAACGCCGATACCGACTCCGTCAGCGAGCCCAACTCCTACAGCAACGCCGAGTCCGACCCCGACTCCTTCAGCAACACCGCCCCTTTCAGCGACGTCTATCCCTGAGCCCACGCCAACCACAGCGGCAGTACAGCGAGCGCTGGCGCAGCGCGGTTATTACAAGGGGCGGATTGACGATAAACTGGGACCCGAAACAAGGCGTGCAATCAGGGAGTTCCAAAGGAAAGAGGGGCTACGAGCGTCCGGACGAGTCGACAGCGCCACCATAAAGAAGCTGGCCCCCTGAGCCCTTTCTCATCCTCAAAGTATATAGACAGACTCGATGGCCTTGGGCGATAAGCGGTCGCGAGCGTCACGCTGGGCGACAACCCGACTCCAAACGATGAATATGTGTTGGCATGATCTTCGCACGATCAATGAATTGGCCGCAAGTTTCGCCAAACGGGAGGGCGTGGAAGCCCTGGTGCTAGCGGGTTCCGTCGCCACCGGCCTGGCCGATGAGGGGTCCGACTATGACCTTTATGCGTACACACGCGAAACGGTGCCGGTGGAGTTTCGGGCCCAGTTGCTGAAGCCACGTGCTGCCCGTTTAGAACTCCATAACACCTTTTGGGAATGGTCCGATGAATGGGTGGAACCCGACGGCACTCCCTTTGATCTCATGTACCGCTCGTGCGACGCCATCGAAGCGGACGTGGAAGCCAAGCTTGGCCGAGGCGAGGCCACGGTGGGCTACTCAACGTGCCTTTGCCACTCGGTGTCGCAAGCCACGCCAGTGTTCGATCGCCGGGGTTGGTTCCAAACCCTCCGGGACCGGCTTAAATCGACCCCGTACCCGGACCGACTCGTGGAAGGGGTTATCAAGATGAACCTGCCGGTGCTGGGAGGCACCATCCATTCTTACGAGCAGCAGATTCGTTCGGCCTTCCGCCGGCGGGACCGAGTCAGCCTCAATCACCGGACCGCGGCTTGGCTGGCCAGCTATTTCGACCTCTTGTTCGCCGCCAACCGGCGTTTCAACCCGGGCGAGAAACGCTTGTTAGCGCACGCCCAAGCCCTACCGACCACGCCCGAACGGATGGCGGCGGATGTGGAAGCCGCCTGCACGGGAGCCTGCAGCTTGGAAAGCTGCGTGGCCGACCACCTCGAGGCCATGCGCACGCGGTTGGAGCACTACTTACAAGCCCAAGGGCTGCTCTCCCCGCAGGTTACTTCATAGGTGCCGGATGACGCGACAGGGATTGCCGACAGCCACCACATTCGCCGGCAAATCCCGAGTGACCACGCTGCCGGCACCCACCACCGTATTGGTCCCGATGGTGACGCCTGGGCAAACGATGGCGCGGCCCCCAAGCCAAACGCCGTCTCCTATCGATACCGGCAAGGCGTACTCGAGGCCCGAGCGTCGTACCTCAGCTTCAACGGGATGGGTCGCCGTGTAGATGTGGACGCCTGGGGCGATCTGCACTTCATGGCCAATCGTGATGCGATTGCAGTCGAGCAGGAGACAGTCATAGTTAACGAACGTCCGGTTCCCGATGAAGATGTTGTAGCCATAGTCGCACCGGAGCGTCGGTTTGAGCACCGTTCCCTCACCAATCCTTCCGAGCAATTGCGTCAGCAAAAGGTGCCGTTCATCGTCGGCATCCGCGGAGCTCGCGTTGAACTTGGAAAGGATGGGCTTGGGCTCGGAGGTGGTCGGCACCAAAGCTCGGGGGCCACTGGCCATGGAGAGCTCGCCTGCCAGCATCTTCGCTTTTAGCTCAGTGAAAGTCGCCATAGTGGAATTGTCTTATTGGACGGGTAATGGAGTGTCCGGCAGCTCCTTCCGCGCAAAAAGACGGCTGTACTACGATCGCAATTGACGCTTCTGAACTTGCCTTCTCCTCTTCTATCCAGGAGAAATCCTGTAAGGCTTTGATTCGGTGGTTCGCGTAAAACCCATTTGGTCCGCTGATAACCGCGCAAACATCCTGATCGAGATCGTCCTTCTTGCGTCTTAACTCTGAATGAAATCCATCTGGAAAGGGTCGATTGCCTTTGGCCTCGTCAATATTCCTGTCAGGCTGTACTCGGCCACTGAAAGCCAGAGCTTGGCTTCTCATATGCTCCATAAAAAGGATCTCTCGAGGATCCGATTCCAGCGGGTCGCTGAGTCAACGGGAAAAGAAGTTCCCGCCGAGGAAATCGTAAAATTACTTCGAAAAACCGTATTACCTTGAACCCGACAAGGGTGCGGGCAAGGCGTTTGCTCTTCTAAGAGAGGCGTTAATGAAAACGGGGAAAGTCGGCATCGCTCAATTTGTCCTGCGCAATCGAGACAGCCTTTGCATGCTAAAGCTAAAGCCTCACGGCCAAGGTTTGGTTCTAAACGCTCTTCGATTTGCCAGCGAAATCCGCGCATGGCATGCAGCCGAGCCCGAGGGCCGACACTTCCAGATTGCTGCTTCCTAATTTACGCTTTTGCATTGTTTCTCCTTTCAGCTGTTTCGGACCGAACCACCTCGTATCGTATCCAGAGCGCATCACGACCGCGTTGCTCAACGGATTTGAGCCTGAGGGGAACGGCTGTATTTCTTGAAGGGCTCACACCGTCGAAGACGGCAGGGATGTCGTGGCGTCCATCGATGCCAGGGACAACCAAGAGGCTCACCTCATCGACGAGATCGGCCTGGAGGAAGGCCCCGTTAATGCGGCCGCCTCCTTCGAGAAGTAGAGTGCGGATTCCGAAGTGCTCTCCGAGCCGGTTCACGGCATTAGCGAGGTCGACAGAGGACTTTCCGGAGACGATGTAGGAGATTCCCTTCTCCCGGAGCATGGCCAGGTAGTCCTCTGGGACTTGTTCACTCACCACACAGATGAGGTGATTGCCACCGAGATCACCGTCTGGCCACCGTAGCTTGCCGAGCGTATCAACGGAGATGGCATAGGATTTTGCTCGTCGAGCGACAAAGACGGGCCGAGGTCCTGCCGGCGTGTTCGAGACAGAGACGAACGGCTCATCCTCCGCGAAGTGCTGCTGCATCGTCGTGCGACCGCAAATCCAGGCATCGCCGTTCAGCTTCGCAGCCGTTGCCTCGTACTCGCCGTCGCCCGTGACTGCGTCCAGAGCTGCGCCGTCGATCTTCCCGTCCACAGACGAGAGCATGTGACAAATGATAAAAGGTTTCATTGTGGTCCCTTTCGCCGTGAATCAGGCGGGGTATTGTTCATCGCTGACCTTCTCCATTCAGCCGACACTCTTGCCATCGAGCTGTTCCACTTGCCAATGTGCCTCATCGCCGTGGCGCCGGGCTCAAGCGTGACCCTACCGGCCCACCGCGGGGCGCCGGGGTTTGTAGCGTGCTGCGAGGACCGGAAATGCCAGCAGAGAACACATTTTTTGCGCCTCAGCGGTCGATCAGTTTCATATGGTCTTCGGAGAGCCGATCCCCTTGCACCGTGATCTTTGAGAAGGCGCTATCGATCTCACGGAGGTCGTCGGAGGTAAGTTCGACTTCAGCTGCTCCGATGTTCTCTTCCAGACGCTCCAGCTTCCGCGTTCCAGGTAATGGAACGATCCACGGCTTCTGGGCGAGCAGCCAAGCGAGCGCGATCTGAGCAGGCGTCGCCTTCTTCCGTCTTGCGATGTCGCTAAGCAGATCAACCACTGCCTGATTTGCTTTTCGGGCCTCAGGAGTGAAGCGCGGGAAAGTGGCCCGAAGGTCGGAGTTGCTGTCAAAGGTCATCGTGGCATCGACCTTCCCCGTCAAGAATCCCTGCCCCAGCGGGCTCCAGGGGACGAAGCCGATGCCGAGTTCCTCGAGCGTGGGCAGCACTTCCGCTTCAGGATCTCTCGTCCACAGCGAGTATTCGCTCTGGACGGCCGTGACCGGCTGGACGGCGTGCGCGCGGCGGATCGTCTTTGCTCCAGCTTCCGAAAGGCCGAAGTGCTTGACCTTTCCTTCGTCAATCAGGTCCTTCACCGCCCCCGCCACCTCTTCGGTCGGCACGTCCGGGTCAACGCGGTGCTGATAGAACAGATCGATGACGTCGGTCCTAAGTCGCTTGAGCGAGCCCTCGGCGACCTGCTTGATGTGCTCCAGCCGGCTATTGAGGCGTGGAAAGGCAGCAAGGTCGAACCCGAACTTGGTGGCGATCACCACTCGGTCCCGGAAGGGGGCAAGCGCTTCGCCCACGAGCTCTTCATTGGTGAGCGGGCCATAGACCTCAGCGGTGTCGAAGAAGGTGACGCCGCGTTCGACGGCCGCTCGGATTACTGAGATCGCTTGCTGTTTGTCTGCAGCCGGACCGTAGCCGAAGCTCAGTCCCATGCAGCCGAACCCGATGGCCGAAACCTCCAGGTTACGGTTTCCAAGTTTTCGTTTCTTCATTTTTGAACTTCAGTATTTGAATTAAGTTTGAGTTGAGTTGCTCTCGGCCTCGCGCTCGTTGCGGTCAGCGACCGTCATTCGCTCCAGGTTTTCGGGGTACCGAGCCCCTTGTACCGTGATCTTGGACGCGGCACTATCGATCTCACGGAGGTCATCCGGCGTAAGTTCGACTGAGGCTGCCCCGATGTTCTCGTCCAAGCGATGCAGCTTCGTGGTGCCTGGGATCGGAACAATCCACGGCTTTTGCGCAAGCAGCCAAGCGAGCGCGATCTGAGCAGGTGTCGCCTTCTTCCGTTCTGCGATGCTGCCGAGCAGATTAATCAGGGCCTGATTCGCCTTGAGAGCCTCCGGCGTGAAGCGAGGGAGAGTGCTGCGGAAGTCGGAGCTGTCGAAAGTCGCGTTTTCGTCGATCTTGCCCGTGAGGAAGCCCTTGCCCAGCGGGCTGTAGGGCACCAAGCCAATGCCGAGTTCCTCGAGGGTCGGAATCACTTCCTTCTCAGGGCTTCTCGTCCACAGCGAGTATTCGCTCTGGAGAGCAGTGAGCGGTTGGACGGCGTGTGCGCGACGAATCGTTTGCACGCCTGCTTCAGAAAGGCCGAAGTGCTTGACCTTACCCTGCTGGATCAGGTCCTTCACCGCGCCGGCGACGTCTTCGATCGGCACGTCCGGGTCAACCCGGTGCTGATAGAGCAAGTCGATGACATCGACCTTGAGCCGCTTAAGCGAGCCCTCGACAGCCTGCTTGATATGCTCTGGCCGGCTGTTCAGGCCCGGCGCACCCTTCATCCCACGGGGATCGAAATCAGGATCGACGTTGAACCCGAACTTGGTGGCGATTACCACTTGATCGCGGAAAGGCGCGAGGGCTTCGCCCACGAGCTCTTCGTTCAAGAACGGGCCATAAACCTCCGCGGTGTCAAAGAAGGTGACGCCGCGTTCCACGGCCGCGCGGAGAACAGAGGTCATCTCCTGCTTATCTTTTGGCGGGCCGTAAGAAAAGCTCATGCCCATGCAGCCGAGCCCGATGGCCGAGACTTCCAAGTTGCTGTTTCCAAGTTTGCGCTTTTGCATTTGTTTCTCCTTCGAAGTGCCGTCCGTAGGCTCACTCACCTACAAGGCGGTTAGCGGTACTAAGCCAGGGGGGAACTCACCGCCCGTGGCGTGTAGGCCGGAACAGGATCTCGTTCACGTCCACCTCCTCCGGCTAGCGGATGGCGAAGGCGGCTGCCCGCCGCGCCCAGCCCGCTGCTCGCGTCCGTGATGACGACGACTTTTGCCTTCGAGGTTATTCTTCATGTCGCCTTCCGTGTTCCGCTCCCCGAGGATCATTTTCTCCTCAAGGCCGATGCCTCCCAGACCAGCTCTCCGAGGTTCAATAGAGCCCAACGGCCCGGAAACGGAAGGGAACGTTCCTCCAAAAGATTTGCCTAATCCTATCGGCGTCGGGTAAATCTACCTACGTCATGAAGAATGTTGTAACCTAATGCTCTGGCAGCCTAAGTAACATCGGAGGACGGGATGGACGGCCAGAATGACAATCCCAAGCGGCTCGCCAGCCTTCTCAATGAGGTGGCGGTTCACGAGGGAATGCATCCGACGCTTGTCGAGGGCGTGCGGGTGATCCGCATCTCGCAGCCGATGCCCCGCACCCCTCTGGTGTATCCGCCGAACATCGTCGTCGTCGGTCAGGGCCAGAAGCGGGCCTATCTCGGCAACGAGGTCTATGTCTATGATCCGTTCAACTATCTCGTTTTGCCGGTGCCGCTGCCGGCGGAGTGCGAGGCGGATGCCAGCCCCGAGGCGCTCGTCCTCCTCGTCGCCATCAACGTCGAGCCGACGATGCTCGGCGAGCTGATCCTGGAGTTGGACGAACCCTTGCCGCCGGTCGGCCCGACGCCGCGGGGCATCTCGACGACCCCGATGAGCGAGGCGTTGAGCGTGGCGGTCATCCGGCTCCTTGAGTGTCTGAAGTGCCCGCTCGATAGCCGCATGCTCGGCCGCCAGACGGTCCGCGAAATCGTCTATCGCGTGCTGCGCGGCGAGCAAGGCGGGTCGCTCCGTGCCCTGGCCAGCCGGGACGCGCACCTCAGCCGAATCGCTCGGGTCTTGAAGCACCTTCACGCCGAGTACGCGGAGCCGCTCAGCGCTGAGGACATGGCGAAGCGGGCGGGCATGAGCGTGTCGGCCTTCCATCACCACTTCAAGCTCGTGACGGCCAGCTCCCCCCTGCAGTACCTCAAGCGAATCCGGCTCGACCGGGCGAGGCGGCTCATGGCCCACGACGGGTACAACGCGAGCACCGCCGCGAGGGCGGTCGGCTACCAGAGCCCATCGCAGTTCAGCCGGGAGTTCAAACGGCTCTTCGGCGTGACGCCCCTCGGGGAGGCCGAGAACACGCGGGCTCGCCTCGTGGCCGGTTAATGGGGCTCGCGCACGGAACGGAACCTAAAGCAGGGCGACCGGACGCCGCTGGTGTCCGCTGGGACGAAACGATTCGCGAAGAGATGCACGAATCTCTCTCTCCGCGGTGACGGACAGCGTCCAGCGTTCCGTACTCGACTAATCGGTCTAAATTGTAGTGTTGCCGCATATATTTGAAGAATATTTCCTGGCTACCCCGGTCAAGATGAGAGCGGCGGCGTCAAAATCGGATAAAACCAATGATTTTAAAATCGGATGGTGGATTGGGGTAGTGTAACGACAACGGTCGCTGTGATTTCCGAAAAGGGCGGCGGTTGTCAGCTTTCGATGCGGTCTTTCATGCGGTAGCTGGAGCCTTCGATTAAAACGGTTTCGGCGTGGTGGAGGAGACGGTCGAGCACGGCGGAGGTTATAGTGCTATCGCCGTTGAAGATGGTAGCCCATTGTTTGAAGGCTTTGTTGGAGGTAAGGACGATAGAACCGCGTTCGTAGCGTTGGCTGATGACCTGGAAGAGCAGGTCGGCTCCGCGCTGGTCGATGGGAAGATAGCCGATCTCGTCGAGGAGCAGTAACGCGGGTGAGAGATAGCGTTTGAGCTCGGATTTGAGCGTGCCTTTAGTCTGGGCGGCACTCAAGGTGTTAATCACGTCGATAGCGTTGGCGAACAGGACGCTATACCCGTGCTGGCAGGCGGCATAGCCGAGTGCGGTGGCCAAGTGAGTTTTGCCGAGGCCAACCAGACCCAGGAAAATAACGTTGGCTTTCTCTTCGATAAAACTAAGCCGGAAGAGATCCTGGATCTGGAGCCGATTGATTTTTTTTGGCCAGTCCCAACGAAAGCCTTCCAGGGTCTTGATGACTGGAAAACGGGCGGCTTGGATCCGCCGAGCAATCGTGCGCTGTTGACGGGCCGCTACTTCGCCCTGAAGGAGCCGACCCAGGTAGTCGAGATGGCTCCAGTGGTTGGCGGCGCTTTCGACAGCCAAGGGTTGGCAGTTTTCTTTGACACAAGTCAACTTGAGGTAATCAAGGTGCTCATTGAGCAAGAGGTCGGCAGGATTTCTAGTCATGGTTTGGGCACGATGGGGATGGTATCTGAGCCTTCGTAGACGGAGAGATCGGGCTGCTCGAGTTCGACCTCGAGCAGATCTTGGCGCCTGGTGAGGTGGAGCGGGCCAGGCTGAGGGCTGAAGCGCTCGCGTTGTTGGAGGATGTTAGCGATATAGTCGCTGCTGAAGGCCTGGAACTCGAAGGAGTCTTCGATGGCGCGAGCGATTTTGTCGCAGCCATGAACCTCACTTAAAGCCATGATCTTGGCGATGTGTTGACGGGGGTTAAGGCGGTGGATCTTAAGCTGGAGGTAATACTCTTCGGCACGGGGACAGAGGCCATAGAAGCCCAGCAGCAGTTTGGCGTCGCGTGCTGCCCGGCGCTGATCGAGCAGTTCCTTGCCGTGCTCGGGATCTTCGAAGTCCTGGTGCCGGTCGTAGCTGCGGGTGTGGGTGGCGATCAGCTTCTCGCCGTGGTAGATGCAGAGCCGATCGGCAAAGGTTTTGAGTAGCAGCGGCTGGGAAGCATAAAGGCTGGGAACCGAATAGCGGTTGGTATCCAACACCACACGGAAGCGGCTGCTGGTCGGTACAGTCCGGATGACTCCGGTGTCGGCGGGAAGCGGCGGCAACGCGTTCAAATGCGGCTTTTCCAGTGCGAAGAGTTCGATCGGTTGTTTGTGCGTTTCCCCGTGAATGCGGAGATTGGCAACCGTATCCATCCAGTGGCGTGCAGCAGTGTTCAGTGCGTTCAAGCCGGGAGGCAGTTGCAGGCCGTTGAGGAAATTCTTCTTTACGTACCCGACACCGGATTCGACACGGCCTTTGGCGAAAACTGAGCATTGCAGATCGTGGAAGTCTCCGCGCAAGAGTTTTCACTGTCACACACCCTTTCCATCCTCTGAAGGGCAAGAGCTTCGAACTCCTTGCTGTTCGCAACAACTGGGGTGGAGATCGCGTTTCGTATCTGGGTACCGACGGACGTCTGCGTACGCTGCCGCTCGAGTGGACAGATGTCCACGAGCCCGATCTGGTGGTGACGATCGGCGCTGACCGAGCCCCCTTTCGTGCCGATCTGCTGCTCCAGCTGCGCACGCTGGTCGATGAACAAATGGCCCGAAAGGAGGCGGCGCGATGTTAGGCAAATTATATGCACTATGTCTTTGTAAATATGTGCGTATATTATTGCTACGCCGTGGACGAGTGCGATGGCCGCGACACGTATACCCAGTGAAAATGATGATTAGCGCTCATGAGTACCGTTTTATGGTTGCGTTCTCCAATGTAGTAGCACATAATTGTAAATACATAGATGACAGCGGATTCACGTCAGCGCGAGCGTCGTCGGCAGGCCCTGAGCACACAGGGTGCCACCCACCCGCGCCCCCAGGCTGTGAGCGATTCTCTTTTTCGCGACAGCGCATTCTTCGATCCGAACGATCTGGTGCAGGTCAAGTACGAGATGCTGCGCAGCGTCGAGCAGGAGGGCCGTCCAGTGGTGGAGGCGGCCCAAGCCTTTGGCCTGTCCCGCCCGGTCTTCTATGTCACTCAGGAGTTGTTCAAGCGCGAAGGCCTGCCAGGGTTGGTGCCGCGCAAGCGCGGGCCAAAGCGGCCCCACAAGCTCAGCGACGAAGCGATGGCCGTCCTGCTCGAGGCTATAGAAGAGGCTGGACGGATGCTCAAAAGCGAGGAGTTAGCGACGGTTCTGGCGCAGCGCTGTGGCATCGAGGCCCATCCGCGCAGTATACTGCGACGGCTGCGCCCCTATCTGTGGCGGGAGGAAAAAAAACGCCGATGATCGTAGAAGCCGTAAAGCTCGACGTCACGCAATATACCGTGCAGTACGAACTGCTTCGCTCGCAGGTTATCAGGCTGGCGGGGAACGCAGCTCAGGGAGATACTGCTGCAGACCAGCGACGCGGAGTTGGGCTTGCCCTGTTTTTAAGCAAAGGGATGCCCGAATGGATTGAGACTGTGGAAACGGTGCTTCGCGCGACGCTTACACCGCGTGCGGTTGACGCCCCGGACCCCGCACCGCATGAAGGTTCACTGCCATCGAGCGCTACGGCCGTGTGCTGCTTAGCAAGCGTGCGGCATGAGGTGACCACGCTTTTGGCGAATCTGGTTCTCTCGACTCGATCCGCCGTGCACCAATCATCGAGGGAAGGATATCGCTCATGGTAATGGACAGCGAAGCTCATCAGAAGGTCACGACTGCGCATCTGTCGCGGCTGGCATACCTGTACGTGCGCCAGTCAACGCTTCGCCAGGTCTTCGAGAACACCGAGAGCACCCACCGCCAGTATGCGCTGCGGGAGCGCGCCCTGGCGCTGGGCTGGTCGCTTGATCGGATTGTCGTGATCGACAGCGATCTCGGGCAGTCGGGCGCCAGTGCCGCCGACCGAGAGGGCTTCCAGCGTTTGGTGACCGAAGTCAGTCTGGGTCGCGTTGGCATCGTCCTTGGCCTGGAAGTATCGCGTCTAGCGCGCAACTCCACCGATTGGCATCGGCTGCTTGAGCTGTGCGCGCTGGCTGACACGCTCATCCTCGATGAAGATGGCCTGTACGATCCCGCGCACTTCAATGACCGCCTGCTATTGGGCCTGAAGGGCACAATGAGTGAAGCGGAACTGCATGTGCTTAAGGCACGACTGCGGGGCGGCATCCTGAGCCGCGCCCGACGCGGGGAGCTCAAGCAGATGGTGCCCGTCGGCTTTGTGCACGACGCGCAGGATCGTGTCATCCTCGATCCGGACGCCCAAGTGCAGGCGTCGGTGCGTCTGTTCTTCGAAACCTTCCAGCGGACCGGGTCCTGTTTGGCAGTGGTCAAGGAGTTCCATGCGAAGGGGCTCCTGTTTCCACGCCGATTGCGTAGCGGCGTCCACAAAGGCGAGCTGGTCTGGGCCGAGTTGCTGCACTGTCGTGCGCGGCAGATCATCCACAATCCGCGCTATGCCGGCGCCTTCGTCTTCGGTCGCACCAAACAGCGGCATCTGCCTAATGGCAAAGTCTGCTCGCGTCTGGTGCCAAGCGAGGAATGGATTCTGTTGCGCGATACGCATCCCGGCTACATTGCCTGGGAGGAGTACCAATCGAACCTCCAGCGCGTGAAGAGCAATGCGGTCGCTTGGAGCCCCGAGCGGTGCCGTGGGCCAGCACGCGAAGGTACGGCACTGCTGCAGGGGCTTGTGATCTGTGGAACTTGCGGTGAACGCATGTCGGTCCGCTACCACTCGCATCGCAATCAAAGCGTACCAACCTACTGGTGCGGGCGACGCCCGCTGCAACGGGGTGAAAGTGGTCTTTGTCAAACCGTGCACGGCCGCGCGCTCGATGGAGCGATCAGCGATATCGTCATTGAAGCGATGACGCCTCTGGCGATCGAAGTCGCGTTGACGGTGCAGCAAGAACTCGCGACCCGCCACGAGGAAGCTGACCAGTTGCGACGTCAGCACGTGGAGCGTGCGCGCTATGAAGCGGATCTAGCGCAGCGCCGTTTCCTAAAGGTCGATCCCGACAACCGCTTGGTAGCCGATGCGCTGGAGGCGGACTGGAATGACAAGCTGCGCTCGCTCGCTGCGGCACAGGAAGCGTACGAGAAAGCAAAGGCCGCCGACGCAAGTGTTGTGACCGACGCCGAGCGTGCAGAACTGATGGCTCTCGCCACTGACTTCCCGCGCCTCTGGCGCGATCCGCGCACCCAGATGAAGGAGAAAAAGCGCATGCTGCGGTTATTGATCGAAGACGTCACGCTCACCAAGGGTGATGCACTCCATGTCGATATCCGCTTTGTCGGCGGGGCGACTCGCTCGCTCGATCTGCCTCTGCCGAAGTCGTGTGTGGAGCTGCGCACCACCGATGCTGAGGTCGTCAAAGAGATCGACCGGCTTATTGAGACCTACACGGACGGGGAAATCGCTGATGTGCTCAATGAGCGTGGTGTGCGAACCGTCGTGACCACTCCTTGGACGGCCGCGCGTGTCGGCCGACTACGCGCGATTTATCGTCTCACCGATCGGCGTACGCGCCTGCTAGCCCAGGGCCTCCTGACCCCGGAAGATGTGGCCGCCCGCTATGGCGTCGTGCTATCGACCGTCCATCTCTGGCGTCGACGCGGTCTGCTTCGGGCACACCCCATTAACGATCGAGGCGACTATCTGTACGAAATCCCGACCGAAGACCTGCCCGCGAAGTACGCTCATAAGCGTGAATATCAGGTCGATCCAGTAACCTCATCATCAAATACTTTACGAGGTGCAGTATGAGTTCAAAGCTTTTTCGTTTGGCCTTCGCACGTTACAAGCACGTGGCTCGAAGCCGTAGTGTGCTGCAAAGTCCAGGTAGCGCGGATGAAAGAGCGGCCTTTCTCCAGCAGGATGCTTGAGCACTGCGGTCTTAGGATTGTCGATGATAATTTTGGCCGGAACTCTGCCAAAAAACTCCAAAGCGTTCTGGTGAGCGGCCAGGAAGTGCTCTGTCGCTTCGCCGAGGCTAAACTCGAGGTAACACAAGCGGCTGTAGCAAAGCACCATGACAAAGAAGGAGAGCCGTCGGCGAGTTGAGCCGACAGCCATCGAGCCGGCGCAGCCCCAATCGACTTGCGCGCATTCGCCCGGAGCGAACACCAGGGTCAGGAAAGCCGGCGCGCGCACGGGCCGCACTCGACGCACATAGTCTGTGAGGATGGAGATTCCGCCGCAATAAGCCTGCTCGGCACGCAGCCGCTGGAAGATTTGGGCGGCGCTATACGGATGCTGCTCCAACCAGCGCTGGATGATTGGCTTGTAAGGATCGAGCTTGCTCTTTCGCCGGGCTCTGAGGTGCTGGCAGTAGGTCTTCTGGCGCGCCCACTTTGCTACCGTCTCTTCATCGAGGTTCAACTCACGGCCGATCTGGGCAAAGCTTAAACCACGCTCCTTGTAGTAGAGCTGGATTTGACAATAAAGCTCGTAAGAGATCACGGCGAGGGCGGCTGCTGCTGCGCTCCTCCGGTCTCCAACATCTGGCGTAAAATCACGCTGATGGGAAGCGTCTGGCCGGTGCGCGCAACGGGTTGTTCGCTGGTCGAGGTCGGCTCCAGGCTCAAGACTTGGTAGAGCGGAGATTCGTAAACAATCAGACCGGCTGCCAGCAGACTGCGCCGAGCCTCGCGTAACTGGGCTTCATTGAGCGAGAGCAACCGTGCCGCGGTCTTATCAGAGTAGTAGCTTAAGCCCTGCGCATCGGCCACCGTGACCAAGAGCAGGTAAAGCGCCAGCGCTTGAGGACCACACCGAGCGATGTGGCCATCGCGCACCAGCCGTTGATCGATCCAACTAAAGCGGTGCGGCACATGGCGCAGCCGTTCCGGACAAAGTACCCGTTTGGTTTTCATCGTGGTAATGCGTCGTTGTGACTCCAGAGCCTCGTGCCCAGGATGTCCTGGCCTTTGCTTAGCAGCGCCCGGGTGGTCGCGGCGATGTCCTCTTGTAACGCACTACCAGTCATCATGGAGATAAGTCCCACCATCACAGCAGGTTGCATCACCAAGACATCTTGTAACGCATCGGAGATCTCTATTCTTTTAACTTCCTCATCCTGAGCCACTTGAGTCGTGCAGAGATCTTGTAACGGTTCTTGGGGTGGAGGGTTCTTTTTGCGCCAGTACCCGGGATTGCGTTTTCGCCACTCTTTGACACGCTGGCTATTTTGCGAGCCGCTGAAGTAGTTTTGGTTCTCCGGTTTTTGCACCCAGCGGCGCTGACTTTCCGCTTTGCTCTGTCTGCGACAGGCAGGTTCTGCGCAGTAGCCCTGATGACGCAAATTGCGTCGATCCGGCAGATAGAACTCCTTGCAATGCTGGCACTTCCGCTGCGCAGAACACTTCATCGGCAAACTCAAGAGTTTGAGTTGCCGCTACTTCAAGCTCCGCCCCCGAAGATCGAAGAAAATTAGCGCCGCAACGGAAGAAAACCGAACAAGACAGAACAAAATGAAGAAAAGTTTCTGCTTGAACCTTTGAAGAAAATCCTGCCTTCCCAGTATCCGGTTCTTAAACCGGTGAGTTTACCGGACTATTAAATCGGCGCTGAGATCAAGAACGCCGCCGACAAATCGAGCAACTTAAAGTGTTTTTTCTCTGAACCCAGACCTGGTCGAAAATTATGTTTGCGAGCACCTTGAGGGCAGGGCCAATGCCTGGCGGTGGGTATGTCGTTTAGTGAGAGGAAGAAGAATCTTTTTGCGGGACATTTGTTTAGCAATTTTTTATCCTCGCGGGCGTGAGTAAAACTCTGCGACTGCCTAACTGCGACCAACAAGCCTTATTAGACCAAGTCCAAGTGCGGCTTGTGGAGCGCGCCGAACTGGAGCGTTTCAAACAATTGCTCGATGAGCATCACTATCTGGGAAGCCTCAAAGCGGTGGGCGAACGCCTCCACTACGTGGCCACCGATGCCCAAGGTCAATGGCTGGCCTTGCTGGTCTTCAGCGCTCCAGCCAAGCACCTCAAGCATCGCGACCAATGGATCGGATGGAGCGCTGCTCAACGCCACCGTCGCCTGAGCCTGGTGACTAACAACAGCCGCTTCCTTATCCTGCCCGAGCGCTCCGTGCCCAACCTGGCGAGCAAGGTGCTGCGCCTGACCCTGGATCGCCTTCCCACCGATTGGCAGAGCTCTTACGGCCATCCGGTGTTGGTGGTCGAAACCTTCGTCGATGTTGCCCAGTTTTGCGGTACAGTTTATTCGGCCAGCGGCTGGAGCGAACTGGGCCAGACCGACGGCTGGGGCCGTCATCGGCGCGATTACTACGTTAAACACGACCAGCCCAAACGCCTCTTCTGCCGCCAACTGTTCAAAAACGCCCGCCGCAGTCTTCAGGCCGAACATCTCAAGCCAGCGTTGGCGGTGGTCGAACAAAAGGTGTCGCCACCCTGCACGCGTACGGTGAAGGAAATCCGCTCGATGGTCGAACACTTCAAGGCCGTGCCAGACTTTCGCGGGCGCTTCGAGTCCTATCCGCTGTGGTCGATGTTAACGATCCTTCTTTTAGCCACTCTCTGCGGTGCTCCGCGCGGGCAAAAGGATATCGCCAAGTTTGCGCGGGGCTTGAGCCAAGCGCAACGCCGGGCTCTTGGCATCCGGCGTAACCCAAAAGGCAAGTATCCTGCTCCGACACAGCCGACCTTTTGCCGTCTGCTCCAGCGGGTCGATGCCCGTAGGGTGGAGGAAGTCATTTTAGCCATCCAGGAGCAAATGCGCGGCTCGGCGCCCAAAGATCAATTGATCGTACTGGATGGCAAGGAACCCAGGCACGGCAGCGGCGCCTCGATTTTGAGCGCGGTCACCGTACCGAGCCAGCATTACTTGGGCAGTGCACTGGTCGACCAAAAGACCAACGAGATTCCCGTGGCGCGAGAGTTATTTAATCGCCTGGAGCTCGAAGGCCGGTTGGTCTCGTTGGACGCCTTACACACCCAGGACGAAACCGCGCGCGCGCTGGTCTTGGAACACGGGGCCGATTATCTGCTAACAGTCAAAGGGAATCAACCCACCGTGCGCGAACAGATCGAAACCCTCGTTGCCGCCCCTCAGGGCGATTTTCCCCCCTCATGAGCCGACGCCCACCAAGGCTCGCGTGCAGGAAATCAACAAAAGCCGCAAAGAAAGCCGCAGTATTGTCACCGCGCCAGTCACCGGTGAACAGGTCTGCTTCCCATTGGCCGAGCAGGCTGCTCTGCTGTTGCGCCAGACCGAAGGACGCAAAGACGAACTGGTGGCGCTGATCACCAGTGTCGAGGCCTCACGACTCCATGCGACAAACTGGATGCGTCTGAACCGGGATGCCTGGGGCATCGAGAGCGGTTTGCATCAGCGCTTGGATATCTCCCACAACGACGACCGCTGCCGGGTGCGCAACGACAACGCTATGTTGGTTCTCGGAATGATCCTGCGCTTGAGCAATAGCCTCTTCATGCAATGGAGTGGGTACAAGCGACGCCCAGACCATGTCACCACCACCGATTTCCAATCCGCCTTGTCCGAAGACCACCACCGTCCGGCACTCTGCCTAGCCTTGAGCAAATATCCCAACCTCAAACGACTCTCATGAATTGGCGCTGCCTTGAGGGAACTTCCGACATTTTTGGCTGGCCAAATGAAACCGCAAGTGCTTAACTCTTTTGCCGCTAAGAGCGCACGAACTTTTTTCGTACGATGTCCTTCTCCCCCCAGGCGCCGGTATTCCGAGGCCGCTCGGTCCAGGGTTTGGATTGATAACATCTACCTAATAGTCTTCTGTACGCGACTTAACACCAAAACCAGAGTCCAGCCATCTAACAGCGCCGACCGGGATGAAGCGTAACAACGAGGGTTGCATGCAGCCACCGAGATGGGTGAACCAAAACGCATCCACTGCAGATGCGCGAGTTGACCGCGCGACGAATAGTGCTTCGCGAACACGCAATCCTTGCCGGAGTAAAATCGTAATCACCCCCATGAAACAGAACACAATAACGATTAGCGCCCCTGAGCTCGCTAACTATAAAGTGAGAAGCCCTAGGTTAACCGCTTCCCGAATCGACCCTCGTATACCGCTTCCAACCAGTAGGAGGCTCGGACGCCTCGCCTGCCTTTGCTTGGTCGGAACCATGGCGCTGGTCCCTGGTCGATACGCACGGGCAGATGCTGACGACGGACCCGCGCGAATCCTCTCGTTTCAAAATGATTCGGTGGCGTCCACGGTTCCAGCAAACGGTGATGTCAATCCTTACGGGGTCGCCTTTGTGCCCCCGGGTTTTCCCGGAGGGGGATTGCTCAAACCAGGCGATATCCTGGTGTCCAACTTTAATGACAAAGGTAATGTCCAAGGGACCGGCACCACGATCGTCGACGTGGCGCCAAACAACCAAACCTCGCTGTTTTTCCAAGGGACGTCTCCGCTGGGCTTAAGCACCGGACTTGCCGTGCTTAAGGCCGGGTTCGTGCTGGTGGCTAACTGCCCGACTAACGGAACGATGCCCCTGCCGATGGCGCTGTCGGGTTCGCTCCTGCTGATAGACCGGTTCGGGAAACTCTCGGACACCTTGAGCCTTCCGGGCTTTATCGAGGGGCCTTGGGACTTCACGGTGCAGGACAAAGGATACTTCGTGAAAGTCTTCATCTCCAACGTGCTCACCGGGACGGTCTCTCGGCTCGACCTCTCTATCGCCGGCGGCAAATTCCTCGTGCTGCGCAAGGCGTTGGTGGCTTCGGGCTACATCTTTAGACCCGATGCGGTCACGTTTGAAGTTGGGCCGACCGGTTTGGTTTACGATGCGCAACACGAAATCCTCTATGTTGCCTCGACCGGCGACAACGAAGTGTTTGCCGTTCATGACGCCGGAGACAGGACTGCTCCGCCGCCGGATGGTCAGAGTAAAGGCACCGTAATTTACGCGGATAACGTCCACCTGCACGGGGCACTGGCGATGGCGCAGGCGCCCAACGGGCACCTCCTGGTCAGCAACAGCGATGGCATCAATCCCGATCCAAACCAGCCCAGCGAAATTGTCGAGTTCACGGTCCAGGGCGAGTTCATCGGCGAGCTTTCCGTTGATGCGATGCCGGGTGGGGCGTTTGGGCTTAGTCTCGTTCAACTCAACGACGATCAGGTCCGTTTCGCAGCCGTCGACGACAACGCCAACGTCCTGAAGCTGATGACGGTCAACGTCCCGGATTCGCCTAACACACCCTAAATCCCTACGCCGTTTCCGTTGCGCTTTCCTTTCTCTAAACATGTTCTCGAGGAGCTGGAAGAGAGGCAAATTCAATGGGCCTTGGTGGCTGTTGGATCCAGAAAACGGATTCCCGAATGAGCTAAGCGAGGCCGGCCCAGGCGCGGTAACCTCCCAAAAGGCGCCTGCACTTGCCTGTGTCGCGCAATCCGACCGCAACCTGCATTTGGTTATTCTTGGGTGTTCGCCGGCTTGCGCCGTTCGGCCCGTTAGCCACTCTTCGTGGAAGTAGTTGATCCAAAGGTGCGGAAGGATGCTCCCCAGCAAAACGAGGTGCTCGCTCTTAAACACCTGGCTGGCTCGATTTTATGGTTTGGAGGTTAACTCGGATTGTAGTTTGAACTGGCCATTCAACCGAATGTCCTGAGATGAAGCCCCGACCAGGATGTCGTAAGTATCTGGCAAAGCGTCCCATTGCTCTGTCGCCGTGTCAAAATAAGCGAATGAACGCTGGTCAAGGTCAAGCGTTACGCTCCTAGACTCGCCTGGTTGCAGGAACACTTTCTTAAATCCTTTCAATTCCTTTATCGGCCGATCATACTGGTTGTTTGTCCCCACGCACACGACCACCGCATCGTATTTAGCAAAGTTAGGCGGCGGCTGCAGGGAGGCCCAGCTCAGTTCGTTTTAAATTCCGAGATATCATCAATACCAATGATCCGACGTTCAATCAGGAGCTCGGGATCAATGACGCTGGCGTGATCGCGGGATATTTTGGCAGTGGAGCCGCGGGGCATCCCAATAAGGGCTACACCGTGGTGCGGCCGTACAACACCCAGTTAGACTTCATCAATGAGAACTTCCCTGGCTCAGTCCAGACGCAAGTCACGGGGCTCAACAATCGAGGCTTTTTTGGCTTTTTTGGTTTTGACCGCGTCTTTCGAGGCACGACCGTCGGCTTCTGGTCCGATATGAACAACGCCAACCTGGTCAACAACAATTTCGGCTTCGTCAATATCGGCGGCCCACACGGCGTATTCATCAATGTGAACAACCCGAACACCGGGACAATCAACGGGGTCAGGACCAACCAATTGCTCGGAGTGAATGATAGGAATATCGCCGTGGGCTTCTACGTCGATACGGCAGGCGCGACGCACGGCTATACTTACCGTATCGCAACGAACACGTTCTCCGCCAACATCGACGATCCCAACGGCGTCGGTGCCACCACGGCGGCTGCGATCAACGACCACGATCAGATCGTCGGTTTCTATACCGATGGGAATGGCGTGACCCACGGTTTCTTCGAAAGTGGCGGCGTGTTCAAGACAATAGACGCGGCAAATGCCACCGCGACATCGCTGCTGGGGTTGAACAATTTTGGCGAGGCCGTCGGCTTTGACGTCGACACAGCCATGGCGATGCATGGCATTATCTGCAACGTGGTGACCGGTGCGACCGAGCCACTGGACGACCCCAACGGGATCGGCACGACAACCTTCAATGGCGTAAATGACCGCGGCCAGATCGTCGGCTTCTATGTCAATGGCGCCGGCAACACCATCGGGCTGCTCGCCACCCCGGTACGGTAGTCCGCACCGCTTGCCGCGGCGGCGGCACGCGCTACTCGAGGTCGTTGGACAGGATGCGCAGCACCTTGCTGGTATCGAGCTTGACCCGAACCTCGCGCACCGGGTCGTGAAAGGGATTGTCCCGGCTCTTGGTCGGACGTGGCGGCAGATGGCCGATGCGGTGCGAGAGGATGACGCACTGCTATACGCTAGAGACGCTCTGTTTCAATAACTGATGCCTTCCGCGCAGAGAGTTCAATCCCACGGGAAGAGAAAGAGCGGCTGGAGGCTGAACGCCGTGCCTCCTTCTTGATCGCTGGGCGAGGAAGACAAAGATTGGGGCGATCTCGGCCGGCTAAGCGGCTCGCCCGTTCCTCGCAAGAAACTCTCTTTGGGCATAGTGGAGGGATAAGTGGAGTTCAGACAGGACCGGGGGCTACGGCGTTGACGCGCAGCATATTGTTCGCAGATGCGGAACATGCGTGCATCCGGTACGTTACCCAACTTCGATCCTGAAGGTATGGAGAGAACCGTAATATCTCGCGGATGGCTTGCTCCCGCGGTGCTGGGCGCGGCCGCAGCTCTGGGCGCTGCTGCCTTTTATACCAGCAGGAAGACGCACGAGGCGGAGCACAAGTACCCTCCGGTCGGCCGCTTCCTCAGCGTGGACGGCGTGCGCCTGCACTACATCGAGCGCGGGACAGGTGAGCCTCTGGTGCTCATCCACGGCAACGGCACCCTGATCCAGGATTTCACCATCAACGGTCTCGTGGATCGCCTCTCAGAACGCTATCGGGTGATCGTGATCGAGCGGCCCGGCTATGGCTACAGCACGCGACCGCGCCAGCTATGGACGCCCAGAGCCCATGCGACCCTGTTCCAGAAGGCGCTCCAGCAACTCGGCGTGGACCGGGCCATCGTGCTCGGGCATTCGTGGGGCACCATGGTCGCGATGTCTCTCGCGCTGCAAGCGCCAGCCTCGGTTCGCGGTCTCGTCCTTCTCTCGGGCTACTACTTCCCGACCGCTCGCCTCGACGTGGCCATGAACTGGCCGCTCGCCATCCCGGGGATCGGGGATGCGATGCGCCACACCGTCTCTCCGCTGCTGGCCCGGCTCATGCTGCCGCGCGCTTTCCGCAAGATGTTCGAGCCCGCGCCGGTGCCGGAGCACTTCGACCGGCTCTTTCCGAAGGAGCTGATGCTGCGCCCGATTCAGCTTCGTGCCTCCAACGAAGATGCGGCTCTGATGACCCCGGCTGTGATGGAGCTGGAGCAGCACTATGGTGAGCTGACCGTGCCGGTTGTGATTGTGACAGGTGGGGACGATCAGATCGCCGATGTGGGCCGCCAGTCCGAGCGGCTGCATCAGGAGCTACCCGGGAGCGAGTTCATCCGAGTTCCTGGAGCGGGCCACATGATCCATCACCTCGCGCCCGATCAGGTTGTGGCGGCCATCGACCGTGTGGCTCAGCTTGCTGCCCGAGCGCCAACGGCTGCGTGATCGGGACCGCATAGCAGGGGCACGGCTCCCCGCAAGGCTGTTGTTGTGTCCTTCCGCGAGAGGCGGTGCCATGCCCCAAGAAGCATTGCCCCAACTAATCGTGCTATTTTGTTATAATTAGTTAAACTCCAACAAAGGTACCAAACGCGACATGGCCATTTCGCTTATCGCCTTTGATAGATTGGATTTTCGGACTTTTGGCTTCCCCCAAAATGGCGCCCATTTAGTCCACCAAATTTGGGGGGCGAATTCCGATGCTGTCTCGCAGCTTCTCGTCCGAGAAGTCATACTCGCCGAGCAGGTTGAGATGCTGCCAGGCAACCGCCGAGCCATGGGCCACCGCGTCGAGAAACGCCTCCCGGCTGGCGGTATCCTTGATCTCTTCTAGCTTCTGCGAAAGGTGGAGATAATTCCAGCAAATGATGCAGTTCTTGATGAGCCGCTTGCAGGCTTCCGCCATCTCCTGGTCTTCTTTTTCGGCCTGTAGGAACTCTCGCGGGTTGCCCACCGAGACGGCGCGCGTGAAGCGGTGCACGTGCTCGATCCGATCCATCTGCTTCTCGATGGCCTGCCTCAGCACCGGATCATCGGTGATCTGGAGAATGAACAGCGATTTCGGGACTTGCCCGAAGGCGGATGCTTTCTTCCAGCCCGCTCGCCCAAAGCGGAGCGGACCTACTTTTCATCGTAGTCCCTTTGTGGATGGCAATCGATCTCGAAACTCGCAAAGAACGTCGAATCCGCAATAAAAGCTAGATTATAGGAAAAAATCCTCATTTCCTTAATCCTATAGAGTAATCCGAGCTTACTGTTGGTATCGAAGGATAAACTTCTTTTTGAGACACAGGCATATCGCGACGTCGTCTGCATCAAACTTACTGCTTGATCGCTTGATCCGCTTTGTTTTGATACTCCTCGTGAAGGTCTTTATTCTGAACCGTCACGCTTATTTCTGAATCTTAGCCTGCTCCGCAAGTTTGTTTGGCGAAGGAAGCAATGCCAAAGTTACCGATCGATGCTAACTGAGGAAGACCGAACATGTAGCTGACGGGACAAATCGGCCGGTTTTGTAAATCCGATCGATTCAAATATGGACTGCAGATCAGAAGCAAGGCCCCTTTCACTGGCCTGAAGGCTTCAGCACGACTTTAATGCACCCATCTTCCTTGTCGCGAAAGGTCTTATAGGCAGCAGGGGCTTCCTCGAGGGGAAGGCGATGAGTGATGATGAATGACGGATCGATTTGACCCGCTTCGATCTTTTCCAATAACGATTTCCCGTAACGCTGGACATGTGTTTGTCCGGTTTTAATCGTCAAGCCTTTATTCACCACAGCTCCAAAGGGCATCTTATCGATCAGCCCAACATAGACGCCAGGCACTGAGACCCGTCCCTCCTTTGCGGCAGCAAAAGATCGCTTGCCGGATAACATGCGCCCGATCGGTAGCAAGCTTTACGCTGGCCTTCACATTGTCCAAAACGGCGTCTAGGTCTCCGTCCCATGCGCTTCACAACCGACCGCGTCAATGCAGCGGTCAGGTCCGCGACCTTCGGTCATCGCGTTGAGCCGCTCATACACCTCCTCCTTGTCAAAGTTGATCGTCTCGGCTTTACCGTGTGTACTTGCCATGTCGAGTCGCTCCGGCACCCGGTCAATAGCGATCACACGACCTGCGCCAAGCATCCAGCAGCTTTGAATGGCCATTTGCGCGACCGAACCGCAACCCCACACGGCAACAGTGTCGCCGGACTCGATTTCCGCATTCTCCGCGGCCATATACCCGGTAGGAAAGATGTCTGAGAGAAAAAGGACCTTCTCATCGGGAAGATCGGACTCGATCTTGATCGGCCCTACATCGGCATGAGGAACGCGCAGATATTCCGCCTGCCCGCCTGGATAGCCGCCCAGCAAATGGGAATATCCGAAAAGTCCGGCGGGCGCGTGTCCCATCAGCTTGCTCGCTTTTTCAGCGTCAGGATTCGTCGTGTCACAGCAGGAATACAGCTGCTTAGTACAGAAAAAGCAGTGACCGCAGGCAATGACGAAAGGTACCACAACTCGATCTCCCTTTTTAAGTTTCCTGACCGAGCTACCCACCTCAACGACGATGCCCATCGGCTCATGGCCAAGCACATCCCCTTTTTCCATTCCCATCATAAAACCATCGTAAAGATGAAGATCCGATCCGCAAATCGCGGTCGAAGTGATCTTGATAATCATGTCCGTCGGTTGCTGGATCTTGGGATCGGGAACCGTATCCACTCGGACGTCGTTTTTGCCGTGCCAACAAAGTGCTCTCATAAAATTCTTCTTTTCGCTTTGGCTATGTGCGCAAACGAAGCTCCAGACTAACGTTCACTTCCGCTAACTGATCATTGCCGTTTCTGCTAAAGACACTCATTTATCGGCAGCCACGTTTACTGTGGACTTCGCCAATTCGGACAGCTTTTGATCGGTATGTCTCTCCTCTTCAAGAGTGAGCGCGAGAAGCTGTGCGCCTTCCTTGCCGCCTAGAAGCTCAGCATAGGTTCGAGCTGTTCCATACCCGGCCATTTCGTAATGCTCAACCCGTTGAGCAACCGCAATCAGTCCGGCATCTTTAACCTCGACGTCCGCTTCTTCCGCGATCATTTCCGCCCCTTCAACAATAACACCTTCCATTCCCTTGCATTTGTTCGTCTAGCTTTATCGGGGGCTTGAGCCCTGATAGCGGCGCCCGGATTCCTAAGCCGTGCCGGGCTCGGGGGGGACTGAAAACTAAGGCCCCTCATCAGCGAAGGGCAGAGTGTTCCTACCCTCCGGGATTCCCTAGCTGATGAGTCTCGCAATTAAGACAAGAACAATCGCACCTATGATGGACATGAGAAATCCAGCCGGATGAAATTTTGAACCCGCAGGTGGCTTTGAGAACATTCGTGCAATCGAACCGCCGATCACAGAACCCACGATGCCTAGCAAAGTGGTTCCAACAAAACCCAAGTGAGTGTGCATTATCGCACTCGCAATCAGCCCTACGATAAACCCGACGACAATAGACCAGATAATGTGTAACATAAGATGTATTAAGAGAAAATTATAAGTTCGTATCGATCGACCGTTTCGGTCGTTGCAATCGATGAGTCAGTAATTTTTTTGTCAGACCACGATTCCTCTACCCAGCTGACACTTCACCTTAGCGCCAGCATCTCCAGAGCCCTCCAAGTGGCGCTCACGGCTTCGCGGATGACAATTTCACCTTGAAGGTGTTGTTTTTTACGTCGCCCCGATCACCCTGACCTTTGGGTACTTTCTTCTTGGCGGTCTGTTTCCCGTCAGCGGCTAGCGGCTTACCGACATCAACGGTTTTCCCAAATGTGCCGTCTGCCTTTCGCCGAACGTAACGTTTATCGCCTTGGGTCGGCTCGATCAGTTCGAGTTTGCTTGGGGCTTTCTTTTCTGTAGGCATGGATTTGTTCCTCCGAAGTTCAACAGTTCTTAAAGACTTGGTCCACCTGCCATCACAGGCATCCTGAGTCTGGGAGTTCAAAGGTTCGAAGCATTGCCCAAGTCTTAATGCTTACGTCGCCGACGCAATGAGAGGCCATTGGGTCGCCCAACTCCATCTTCTCGGCGCGCTAGCGTTCATTTTGTAGCGCTCGGTAATGCACAAAGAGGCAAATGTTTTAACTATCTTCGCAAAACGTATATGATGCTCTATCAGCCCCATATGTTTTGCGGGTACCAGATGGGTAAGTTGCGCGTCTGGAATATCCCGGTGCATGCGTTCGCTTGCTTCTGGCTTGCACACCGAATCTCTATCCCCGGCCAATACAAGCGCGGGCACGTTGATGTCTTTGAGAACCGCAGTTGCATCGTAGCGAAGCATGCCCAACATACCTCGTGCCATGACAGCTGGCGAGGCCTGTAGTTGAAAGCGGGCTACGAAATCCAGTTCCTCCCAGGTTTCTGTGCCGGCAAAACCGCTGCTTTTGGCCGATAAAAATGCAGAGCCATTCAGGTAGCTCATCACATTGGACAACCAGATCAGCAGTGACAGCCAAATCGTCATATGTAGAAGCGGAACGATGACTGGACGTTCCAGCGTACTTATTTTCAGTTAATGGGCGATCTAATGGATGACGACGCTTTTAGGACGGTTCGCATTTGGACCGACTAAAAGACGCGGGCGGCATGACATCGCACGCGGGAAGCAGAGCCCGATCAAGATTACAACGTTCTTCGCACAAATCGATCGGCGCCTAATTGTGCGATTTTTGAGTGTTTTTGGAGAGGTTATGACCAAATACGCCCATCCGCCATTGTTTCAGCTGGTTTCAATTGGTGGGAAGTTGAGGCGTTGTCTTCGAGACTGTCTTGTTTTAATTCACTCACTCGCCGTTTGTTCGTGTCAGGCAGCCACGCTGGTTGTATGAGCACGCATACTATACTTTTTGAGGTTCCAGGGTGCTTCGCCTGATCGTTCGAGCCATCAGACTGCGACAGTTAGTCGCGAGCGTGCCAATCCCAATGTCACGATACCCGCTTATTTCCCCAGCCTGCGACTCAAAACAAATCCAACGCCCAAAGACGAGAAGCCTGGAGTCAATTCGTCATTCCTTCGGACAGTAGTCAAACGGCCGAAGTGATTCCTACACTATCGCGGCTGGAACGGTTCGAAGGTGTGCCTACCGGAGGCACAATGGTAGCTCTGAACAAAAACGGATTTTGGATACACGTGGCACAACTGTTTCCGACGCCCATCGATAGGGCCGATTATCTGAGGCTCCGCCCCTTCGATGACACTGCGGTGACGCAGTTGGAGCAATTCCTCTTTGAGGAGGCCTGCCGTCTGGAACAGGCTGCCGCCCTTACGGGCCGGGCGCGGGAGTTTCTTAAAGAGCGACACGTGCTCGAGCCCGCCGAGTTCAGGATCGCCCGCATCGTCGGCGAGCAGCGGGCCCGGGCACGCGAGCACATCTTTAGGCGGGTCGCCGCGTCCGTCCCGAACGACTTGGCGGGTACGCTCGAGGACCTGCTCGTGGTCAAGCCGGACGAAACCAGCTCCGGGTTGCAGGCGATCAAAGCCAATCCCAGCAAGCCATCCGTGGATGCGATGCTCACTTTACTCGACAAACTGAGGGTCATCGAAGCGACGGGCGTGCTTGGGGTCGATCTCTTGTGGCTCAACGGCAATTACCAGCGGGCACTGTTCCACCAAGTGCGAAAGACGTCGGTGACTCGCTTGCGCCAGCTTGCCGAGTCACGCCGTCACGCGGCGTTGGTCTGCTTTCTATGGCAGAGCTACCGCGACGCTGTCGATCAGACGGTCGATATGTTCGACAAGCTACTGACCCGCGCGCACACCAAGGCCCAAAACGAGCTCGACGAACAACTTTGTAGCCAGCGGCAAACCATCCAGGTCTCGTTGACGGCTTTGAGGTCCCTCGGCAGGATCATCCTCGACGACGCCATCTCCGATGAGGAGTTGCGCGCCCGGCTTTTTGCCGCGGTTTCGCGCGAGGAGTTGGTGGCCTGCGTGGACAAGATCGACGAGTGGGTAATCGGCAAGCGTAGCGACCTTTTCCACGGCATCGTCCGGCGCCATGGGATGCTGCGCAAGTTCTCGCCGGCATTACTCGACGCCTTGGAGTTAACCCAGGACATCGAGGGCGAACCGAGCGCGTGCTGCGTGCGTTGCAGATGCTTAAGGAACTGAACGCAACCGGGCGGCGCAAGCTACCGGTAGATGCGCCAACCGAATTCCTACCGCAACGCCTTAAGCCCATCGTCATAAACCACGGCGAGATTGACCGGCGGGCCTGGGAGTGCGCCCTGCTGCTCAAGCTGCGCGACGAGCTGAAGGCCGGCAATCTCTCGGTCCCGCTACAGCAAACGGTTCGCGCGGCTGGAGGAGTTCTTCATCGACAACCTCCGTTGGCAGGGTGCTGACCTCCAACGTCACTTACTTCAGCTCAAGCGGATCGGGGACTGGCATCTGACCGAAGAGGCGCAGCGGAGCGCCTTGGCGGAATTGGTGAGCGCGATCACGGACCTCGACATCTCCGCACGCTGGGGCGAGGGCAAGACCGCCGCAAGCGACGGGCAGCGCTTCTCGCTGCACACGCCGGGTCCTCCAGCAGACCTACGGCACCAGATTCAGCGACTTCGCCTTGGAGTTTTACACATTCGTGGCCGATAACTACGCCCCCTTCTACAGCCTGCCGATTGAGTGCACCGATCGTGATGCTGCCTTTGTGCTGGACGGTTTGCTTTACAACGAGAGCGAGCTCGAGATCGAAGAGCACTACACCGATACCCACGGCTATATCGAGATCAATTTCGCCGCCTTCGCCATGCTGGGCTTGCGCTTCTGCCCGCGCATCCGAGGAGTCCAGCACCAGCGCATCTACCGGATTGATCCCAACCGCGACTACGGTTCGCTTGCATCTTTGATCAGGCGCGCCGATCAGTCCCTTTCCACCGCTATGGGTGATTGAAGCGGACTGATCGGGCTATGAAGCCCTGGACAACGGATTCCGTGGCTGCAGAGCGCCGGCCAACGCCTGAGCTTGAGACCAGTCCATCCTGCGAACCTTGTCCGGGCGCCGCTCAGTGTTCTAAGGTAAGATTATGACGAACGATCTGAAAACTTACGACTTGGTGGTGATGGGGGGCGGTCCAGCCGGCGTCACCGCAGCGACGGTAGCCTCGAGTTTCGGCAAAAGCGTGGCGCTGGTGGACAGCCATCAGGAGATCGGCGGCGCGGGGATCAACACGGGAACGGTGCCGAGCAAAACGCTGCGCGAAACGGCGCTGGCCTTGTCAGGCCTTAAGTCGCGCAACCTCTATGGAGTCGATCTTTCGCTACGCCGAGAAGTGACCGTCGCCGATTTTCTCGGCCACGAAGAACACGTGAAGGACGCTTTTCACGCGGGCATCACGCAGAGGTTGCAGGTGCTCCAGGCGACGATTTATTGCGGGACTTCCACATTCCTCGACGCGCATACGATTCAGGTCAATCTGGGTTCGGAAGATGGGGAGAAAGATCCTTCCGCCCCCGCCGGGGAGATCCAGTTGCGCTGTGAGAAGATCCTCATCGCCACCGGTTCATCGCCGGTTCATCCCAACGTTTTTCCTTTCGGTCACGGCGAAATCTACGATTCCGATACGATCCTGAAATTGGACCGTATTCCGAAAACTCTGGCGGTCGTCGGGGCCGGTGTGATCGGCGCTGAATACGGGTGCACCTTCTGCGCGCTTGGCGCCGAGGTCCACATCCTCGACGGACGCAATGTCCTCCTTCCTTTTTTGGATGCGGAAGTTTCCCAGGCACTGGTGGGTGCGATGCAACGCAGCGGGATCGTCTTTCACTGGAAAGAAAATGTGCAGAAATGCATTCCGATGGAATCCGGTGGCGTTCGGCTCGAACTCTCCTCCGGTGCAGCACTGACCGGCGATGCGATGCTGGTCGCGGCAGGAAGACAAAGCAATACGGCTAAGCTGGGACTCGAGAATGTGGGAGTGAAAACCGGCGAGCGTGGGATCATTCCCGTGAACGAGCATTTCCAGACGAACATCGAAAATATCTATGCCGCGGGTGATGTCATCGGTTTTCCCGCCCTGGCCTCGACGAGCATGGAGCAGGCGCGGCGAGCGGTGCGCCACGCGCTCGGCCTCGCCGGAAGCGCGATTTCCCCGCTCCTGCCCAACGGCATCTACACCATTCCCGAGGTCGGCATGGTCGGCGAGACGGAGGAGTCGCTCAAAAAGAAGGGCGTCGCTTACATCGTGGGACGGGCGAACTATCGGGAAAATGCGCGTGGCCGGATCATCGGCGACCTGGATGGCTTTCTTAAGCTGCTCTTTCGTCAGGACGATCTGAAGCTGATCGGCGTGCATATCATGGGCGACCTTGCGACGGATGTTGTGCACATCGGCCTGGTGGCAATGATGTGCAATGCGTCCGCGAATCTCTTTGTCGACGCCTGCTTAAATATGCCGACTCTCGGAGTGCTCTACAAAACCGCGACGCTGAACGCGCTCCAAAACATCCCGACCGGCGAGAAGAGCGGATGACTCTTTGGGAAGTATTGCGTTCCTGGAAGTGCCGATTGTCGGACCGAACGATGTACTGATGAAGGTCGGGGCGGTGGCATTAAATTTTCGACTCAAAAGCGGCCCGCTCATTCTGGCCGGCGACGTGGCGGGAACGGTTGTTGAAACCGGTGCCGCAGTCACAAGGTTCCACGTCGGGGACAAGATCACCATTTCATCTCTACTCGAAGTGGTTGGATGGCCCCATCGGATTAAATTCCGGCGACACCCTGTATGGCGGCCCATTGCCAGGTGGTTTGGCAGAATACATGCTTTTAAACGAGCAGAGCGCGGTTCGTGCGCCTTCCTACCTCTCCGACGAAGAAGCGTCGACGCTTCCTATTGCAGGACTCACCGCGTGGTTTGCTCTTACCAATGCAAGCGGACTGACCGCTTTCATTTCGGACTGAGGTCTATCGTGTCGTGAAACTTGCTATAGTCCACCGTATAACGGCCAATGGAATCTTCACTATAGATCTCTGCGAAGCGCCGGTTCCAGGCAATTTGCTCGTGAAGATACTCGGTCTGGCTTTGGATGGGAGCCTGAATCACCGGATCGACGCAAACGACCGATGCCAGCATGCGGCTGTCGGCCAGTTTGAAGTCCTGTGGGCTCAGGCCAAACAATGGGCTGGTCTCGTCGATCACGTGTCGAAGCGTGAGCGCTGCCGGAAAATTGATCAGATGATCGAATTGCAGCCGGAGTGGATAAAAGCGCCGGACATCTTCCCCCTCCCTCGTCAATTCGCTGCGCCCTAAGAGCAGTCGAAATTCGGCCTCGACCATCGCATGATGTCGCAGGTTGGCCAGGCGAATCATAAGAGTCGGAAAACCATTAAACGGTGCGACCACGGCAACCTCACTGAATTTGATCCGGGCAGTCGGCCGGGAGAAACGGACAAAAATCAGACCGGTCATGACGGCAAGACCGAAGAGGCCAACCATAATCTCAAGTGTAGCCACGCAATGGCCGTAAAGAGTGTCCGGATAGGCGTGCCCATAGCCTACGGTGGCCAACGTTTCCACGCTGAAGAAGAAGCCGTCTGAAAACGATCCCGGAACTAGTCCAGCGATGCAGCGCCCGCCGAGGAGGTAGAGCATGGCGAAGCAGAGGTTAATAAAGACGTATATCCCGAGAACCAGGCCGGCAAACTGCGGCCAGCTAAGAGTCAAGATGAAGTGGTAAATATCGCGCCAGTCGTACTTCGTCGCGTTGACCTTGATGAACTCGCGGTGTCCGACTCGCATCGTAATTGGGGTAGAGGATCTTTTCATGAAGTGGCTCCTTTGAACATCCACATGCCATGGGCTAAGCCGTGTTTCATGACTTTTCGTCCTCTCGAATGAGCCAGCGCGGGCCACCGATGACTTCCCGCTGCCGGATGCACCGACGATGGCCAAAAAGCGATTGACCGGTTGGCCTTCCGCGGCAGGGCCCAATTCATTCAAAAGCCATTGAACCAGAGCTTCACGCCCGAAGAAAAAAGGAGCATCGTCTACATCGAAAACGCGCAAACCGCGGTAAGGACATTGCCCTTCGTAAATGGCTTGGCCAGGGCCGGCTCTGGGCTCCACGCCACGAATGCCGCACACAAGCCGGTGGAAAGCATTCTCGTCCTCGAGCGAATCGTGGAATTCGACCCACGTCGTTGCAGCCAGAAATGTGGGCAAGCTGCTATTCCGCCCGTCTGGCGCCGGGCAGGAGAACGGGAATCACGCGAAAACGCCTGCCGCTATCGCGGACACGCTAATCGATGGCCGCACGAATCTCTTCATTTTGCCAGGGGCCAAAACCGCTGGAACCCACAAAAACGGCGCAAGTTTCCGATTCGGCCAAGGCCGCTTCGATGGCTGGTTGCCAGGGATCGCCAGGAATCAGGTGCCATTTGTCCAGCCAAGCCTGGATGCCTTCCTTCGTGAGTCGGCGAGCCAACTCTTCAACGGCAGGTTTATCTGCAGTGCTATGACAAAGAAAGACGTGGAATGCCATTTTGCAGCAGCTCTTCCGGCAACCATCTTTATCAGAATAAGGTGTAAGCATTCTAGACTCTCGTAACGCGCAAGTCACTCATTTGCAGCTTTCTATTGGTGCCCGATCGGGTGATGTCGATTCCCGGCTATAGCAGGTCACTATGAAGCTCGCGCCAGAGAGTTCCCAGAATCTCTTGCGCAGAGATTTCCATCCAGACCAGGGAGAATTCTTGTTCGAAATATTGCAGACCCCTTTCGTGATCATGTAAAAGGACCCATCGTCATACACTGTTTTATCGTTCCAGTGCTGTTTTCCATCTTTGCGGCAATGAAGACTCATCGTTTCATTCCTTTTTTCCCCAATGTTGTTACTCAAATCTACGCTCGCTTCTCCGCTGTCTAGCCCACGCCGTTTCGCTTCACCTAGTAGCAATGCTTGAATTTGTTTCGCCCTTATATGCACGCCCGCGCCGTCTCTATTCTCGTCCTCTATTTCGTATTTAAAGCACGCTATTCCGTCCTCCAGTTGCCCTATGCTGTCCCAATAGTTCAGCGTTGTCCCTGTATCCTGCTTGTCGAGCAACTCCGTCAGCCGTTGCTGAACCCCAGCCGGCAGTCGTAACCGCGCGAGGTCATCGGGTACTTCGAGTTCGAGATGAATGGCTTGAGACATACAGGATAAGCTAAAAAAACTGTCATCAGCTTAACCGGAGAATCAGAAGTGTCCACAGTCGCGAGCATTTGTGGATAGATCCTTGTGATCACAGGCCCCGCAATCTAGTCCTCTCCGGGCGTTAGATTATGGGATGACAGAGGTCTTAATTCAGAATTTGGACGCCGGGCGCCGGTAGACTAGACAACGGATCGCTGCGCTTTGGCGGCGGGATCGCCGCGCGGGCCGCGAACGTTTGATCCTCAAAATAAAGAGGCTGTTTCCCGGCTCTTGAGCTGATTGATGTCCTGGCTAATCTAATCAAGTAACACTTGATCCCGTAGCCAGCGACGAACGCTAAACTTTCCTGGAGAATTTCGAGCTTACCGAGTGCAGGAAATTCGTCGATCATTGCCAAGAGTTTGTGTTTGTAGGTGGGCTTCGGACGGCCATTTTCAAACTCCATTTTTGTCGGCCAGGAGTCGCACGATCATATTGACCACGATCCGGACAAGCGGCCGCAACCTCGCCTTGTCATTTGGCTGAGTGATGATGTAAAGGCTGACCGGATCCGCGTAGTGCATCAGATCCCGGATCCGAAAATCCGAACGGCTCGTGTTCTTGGCAACAGTGGGATCCCGGTAAAGATCCAGGAAAGTCTTGGTCGTCGAAAGAACCGAACCGGTTTCCTGAGAAGGACGGTCCATCATGTCGCGCGCGGACGCAGAAACAACAGGATGATTTCTGCCGTTGATGTGTGGGTAGGTAAGCATCTCAGCCCAGAGGTCCTGGATCGGCCGGCTCGAATCGGCCAGCATGTGGTCCAGCGCGCCGAAGGTCGCTGGCGTTCCTTCGACTTTGCCCTTGTAGCACAGGTGCAGTATGCAGCCGACCAATAGCGAGTAGGCGGTTTTTTGCCAATGGTTGTCCGATCGAAGGCCTTTCCCATCCGGATCCACAGTCAATAAGGCCAAGTTCTGCACATCGCCTACTTCGTGCTCGGTCCCAATACGCAATTCATCCATCGGATTAAAGCAACAGGAACCGGATGCCGCCGCGGGCTCGAATCGAAGAATGCGATTGTGGGCGTGTTCGTTCCGTTCCATTGCTCGCGATCAAAAGGTTTTGCTGAGCGACCGAACGCAAACCCACGAACGTGAGTTCGCCGGCATCCGACGGCCGCCACAGCCGGTGGAACGGTATATCGGGAAGCCGATCTCGTTTTGAGTTGCGCTCGGCGATGTAGTCAAGCGCAGCCTTGTTGATCGGTGTTGGGGCGGCTGCCTGGGCAGCCTGCCGCGCTTTCTCGAGCTCCGGATCGTCAAATGAAACCGCTAGGTGATTCGCGCCGGCGACACGCGCGATTCGGAGTTGAAAATCCGCTGGCCCATAGGCAGTCCGGCAGCCTTCGTACCGTTCGGCGGCACGCCCAATCAACTCAATCAAGACGTCGTCACCGACGTTCGGCTCGACGTTTAGCCCTTTGCTAGTATGGCGGATCTCAGGCTCGCCAACCTTTTGAATCACGGTCCCTTGCTTTGTAACCTGGGCCTGCGCCTCAGGAGGAAAAGCCGTCGCGGTCTTTGACGCAGAAATCGTGTGAGCCTGATCGCGGCCCCGAGCTACGCGCAACGCTTCGAGAGCATCAGCGCGTCCATTGGTCGCTTGTTGTTGCAGCCAGTCAACCCATGACAGTTGCTGGGTTTCGCGTCCAAGCGCCCATCGCTCTTCGCGGATCCGGACATTCACCACGCGGATTCCTTGACGCAGTTCATTTTGCACCGCGCTGTAGGCGATGCGCCGAACACCGTGAGCGTCCGCGATCCCGTGAAACTCTTCCCAGCTGGTCGCGTCGATGAATGCTTGGGCGTGTCGCTGAAGCCAAACCTGGAAAGATTCCTGGCCGGACTTGGGCATGACATCGTTGCCACGGGTTTGACCCCTTTGGTGATTATCCTGGGCAAGCCCTAGCTCGTGCTCAAGGATCGCGCACGGTTGGAATGCTTTTTATAATCCCGAACCGGATCGTGGAGCGTCAAAGTTGCCGGGTGAATTTTGTTGATCGCAACGTGGATGTGCACGTTGTCCGTGTCGTGATGGATGACGCTCACCCGCTGATGTTCAGCGTATCCCAATTCCTTGCAAAAACGCTCCTCGATCATGCGCAGCGTTTGAGCATCGGGATTTTCTCCGGCCCTGAGCGAAACCAGCAGATGATAGGTGCGATCTGATTTGGCCCGCGCGTTCAGCCGCTGCGTCGCGGCGATTTCGCGCACAGCCCATGTTGTATCGGTCGAGACACAATTGGTGATTGCGACCTCCCCCACCCTCGTCTTCTTGCCTTGGGGATCGAGCAAATAGGCCATGAGCTTGCCAAACCGGCTCTTCTCTGGAGTTTTCATTGCAACCTTTTTTGAGATCATTGCGAGGTTTAAAGATCTTTGAGGCGCTCGCTCATCTTTGCCTGGAGAGT
Organism: uncultured Verrucomicrobiae bacterium; assembly: GCA_963782115.1. Classification (GTDB taxonomy): domain Bacteria; phylum Verrucomicrobiota; class Verrucomicrobiia; order Chthoniobacterales; family JAFAMB01; genus JAFAMB01. The sequence continues at coordinate 314,993 of CAWAIK010000015.1, read as the reverse complement.
ACGCACATCCGCAAGCGTGTTCTCCAGTTTGCGCTGCAACCCCTGCGCGCTGAGCGATTGAAAATCGGCGTTCGTGGTCAGCCACATTTTGATGAGTCCGCCAAGCCGACCCAGGTCGGCGTTGATTTTCACCAGGTCGAGAATGGCTCGCTGATCCCAGCAAGGAGGCTCCTCCTGCGCTTTTGATCACTGGCGAGCCCGGGATTGAGAAGTCGAATTTGGAGTACCTGAGGGAGGTAAGGCCTTTCGAGTGGATTCACATCGGAGAGCGTCGATGTCGAAGGGAGTGAATTCCGGATCGGCAACAAATGGCGGACTATTGAGGTCATGCAACACCTTGAATGGAGCATCCAGCGGGGCCAGCCTTCTGCTGGCGTCCCGGCAATGTATTGGTCGATCCAGGCGTCTAATGTACGACAAATCCAAAGGGGTAAATTCTGCATCTGCTACCGCGGGATGTAGCTTGTTTTGAACGACGGTCCAGGGATCTGCTCCGACTGAGGCGTGAGTCATTCTCTCCATTAGAAAGCCCCAATTAACGTAAACATCAACGTCTGCGGATGCTGCGACTGATCCGTATGCCATTGTGACTCCTCTCTTGGGAAGGGAATATACGCTAGAGACGCTCTGTTTCAATAACTGATGCCTTCCGCGCAGAGAGTTCAATCCCACGAAGTGCTTCGCGGAGCCGATTTATGGTGTGTTCGGCTAAAGGCGTTCCGATAGCAGATGGACAATACACTGTTTGAACGGTTCTACTCTCGAAGCCCCGGCTTTGCGTTTATCGCCATGGCGGTTTAGAGCGCAAAAGCTGGAGGCGTCTGGACAAAAATGCTTGCCTCCACCTAAAATGTCCTAACTGGAGAACAAGCGCTCTCTCCTACATCCGATTGGCCGATGAGTTTCCGATTGCCTGTGCCGCCCGTTCCGGAGGTTTGGCACCGGCGGTGACGGACGCCACTTCATTGTTAAATATGCTACCCGTGTCGCGGCCAAGAACCTGATCTATCGCGAATTGATGATCTTATTCTCAAAAACGAACGATTTCGAGAGGATCATCACACGCGCAATCCGATTCACAAGTTGAGCAACTTACGGTTCTCAAAAGCCTTTCTTGAAACATTATTCTCGATAGACCGCCCTTAGGACGAGTTTTGAGAACGCTCGCATGTTGATCGGCTGCGCCGGAGTTTCAACGGATAATCGCCCCCATCGCTTGATCATCCGCCAAGCGCCTGGGTTTGGGAACCTGGATATCCCCAATCAAAATCTTTTTTTGGCGCGAATCCGCAAAGGCCGCAATGTCTGTCTCGCCGGAACGTAAGAAATCCAGAAAGTCCAAGCCCTGGTAGTTGCATGTTTCGCAAATACTGAGAAGCACTAGGTAATCTCGCAATCCTGCTTCGGAAGTTACGCCTTTGATTACACGCCGAAGCGTGGCAAAGGCTTTAACCGCGTGCTCGGCATTATTGTTGTTCCACGGCACCCCATCGTGCTCGAGAAATGTAAAAAGAGTGTCCCGATTCTTCTCGAATCGTTGCTTGGTTTTAGATGCCACCTCGCTTCGAGGAGTGAGTTTCCAAAGCCGCTGGTAAAATCTATCCACCGATGCGAAATGTTGTTTTAGAAAACGCGATTGTAATCCGTGGCGATCGATAGTCTCCACCATTGGTCTCAATAATTCAGCAAACGCCCTTGCAAGCCATTTAAGTTCCTCGTCAAATGGGTGCTTCAGAATGTCGTCGTTTAAGTCGCGTATTAGATGAATTAAGCATTTCTGCTGCGAACACTGAATGCCCGCATACGCTGGGTAGAAATCGGATACCAGAACTCCGGTAAAATCCTTTAGCAATATGTGAAGAATGTTTGCTTCTCGCGTTTCGTTGTAGATGTACACAACCTGTTGCATGTTTGCGAATACCCAGACGAACCCGTTACCAGTCTTGATGCTGATCTTTGTTTCGTCGGCTTGGAGCAGTGGGCCGCTGGTAAGCCCTTTGATCAATGTGTTGTATGTAATCTGATACTTCTCGGCGGCTTCCTCCTTGAAGTTATTTGTTGTGCCTAGGGCCAAAGGCAATCCAAAAAGTTTTTTTCAGGCTGCGGTCAACGGTCTCCTGTGGCAGTCTCAGTTCGATGTTTTGATATAATGCGTACGTTAAAGACAATGTCGGGCGATTCTTCAGGATTCTGCGAAAGTCGCTGTAATTGAAGCAGCTTGTTTGCCACTACTTCGAGTGCCTCACAGTCATTTGCGTTATAGGTAAGGAGCGATTGCTTCACGGCTGCCCTCCCGATGCTTCCCATTGGCTACGCCAGATAGTTGACTGCAGGCCGGAGCCGGCTGGGTTCTCCCATTCGAACCCCAAATACTTCGCGATTTCTTTGATGCCATTAGAAAACGTGGGAAAGTAAACTTTGGCGAACGTAACAGAGAGAAGATTCACCGCAGAGGTGATCGCCTCAGCAAGGCGAGAACCTCCGACTAGCTCTCCATACTTTTGATACATTCGTTTAAGGAAGGTCGTCTCGAAGCTGCCGTAGTGAATCAGAACTGGCTTTTTGATTCGTGAAAGGACGCCAAGAAACTCCTTCCAGATACGCTTCTCGTCATTTTCGTCGGCGGCCCAAAGACTATGTTGACTCACTCGCTGGCCACTCTGGAAACGAAGGCCGATAAGATAGTAAAAGTCACGATCTGGAAGCCCCTCGACATCCAAATAGACGGGCGTGCCTTCCATCTTCAACTCCGGACTGCCGACGATGTAGATTTTGCGCTCCCGAATCGCGAGAGCTTTCAGGGAGTGGTGATACTTCTCACGCTTGCCAGCCATCTGCTTTGGCCTTCGACGTGGACGGAAGACGTAGGAGAGTTGGGTCACGCCAAAAATGCCTTTGCCGTTGAAATTTTTCCGCTCTTTCACCGTCATGCTGGATAGCAGGCTAAGGTCATCTTTTTCTATGGCCTTCTGCCGGCACCCAGCTCGAAACTCACATTCGGCACAATGCCGATTCAGAATGAGATCGGGAGGGGAATGACTAGACAGCAACGATGCAATTTTTCCGGTTACCTTCTGCATTTCGTTCGCCAGAGCGGAGGCCTTAACCGACGTAACTTGATCCTTTCCGTGGATAATTTTGCCGCGACCGACCGCCTGGCCCACACTTTCCGATAGAACCAGCGCATCGAACGCCAGCAACAGCTTGTCATCCAGGCTAAGCTTGTTATTGAAGACGAATCGAATCGGTATGAACTGCGCACGCTTGCCTCGGCCTTCTGAGGGGATGCGCTCCATCGCGTGGAGGTTGGATTCTAGGTTCTGTACACGGACTACGTATTCCGTGGCCAGCAGCCATTTGGCAGTCTTCATATTATTCGTGCCAGACGAGCCGATGACGCATTCACCGGTTGTAGCCCCTTCCGTCAAGCGTTTGATCCCCTCGCTTCGGCACGACTCCTTCTGCGTCCGCAGCCAATCAGCAGGAGCGTTTCCTGTCCCCACTTCGCCGACTGACCGGAGATAGCATTTGGTAGGACATTTGAGAAAGGCCTCGACGATATCGGCAGTGATGGTCATAATCACAACCTAAACCTTGCCATTACAAAGTCGCTTACGGATTCCGATTTGTCGTGTGCATCTGTGAAGAGAGGTTTTGGTCCCCATTTGTTGGTATTTTCCAGTACATGCTGCACTATCGCGGAAGTTTTCGATCGCAGCTTATAACATCAGCCAACGCGTTCTAAATATAAAATCGCCGCTGACCAGAGAAGTTCGGTTGCCGATTGGCTCGCGTCCTCCTGCAAAGTTTGGCCAAGCCCAAAGCGGCTGGCCGTTGAACTGTTCCCCCCAAACCGGGGTTTGGGGCCCCAATTTCATCGGCGCTGTGCGCCGCACTTTTAAACTCCTTAGTTAGGCGCCGACCATCACCAGGTTGAGTTCTTGGGCAGTGACCCGTCCAGTTTGGAGTCGCCACAGATCGACGATCAGCTGCCGACCGATGGCCACAACGGCTTTTTTCTTCAGGGCCGGATTTGTGCCTTGCAAGACTTTCTGCCACTTTTGGACCGGCTTATACTGAGGCTGAAACAAGACTATCCGCCAGACCATCTCGACAATGATCCGCCGAATGGCCGGCACTCCCACTTTGGTAATGGAGCCACGCCGTTCTGTGTCTCCGGTACTCCATTCGCTAGGGACCATTCCGGCCAAGCAAGCGATCTTGCGACGGTTGGTATAAAGCGACCAATCCAGCACCTCGCTTTGGAGTTGTATCTGACTGAGGGCCCCAACCCCTTTAGGCCGCGGGCCGCTGCAGGCCCGAGCCAGAGCAACTTTAGCCAGGCAAATTTTCTCATCGAGCATCTTGAGCACATCGACCCAGATCTTGAGCCTCTCCAGCAGCCATTGCGGCACTAGGGAGCTCAATTGGGCCCAAGCCTTCGGTCGCCACCAATTGCTCCAGCTCCCAAAGCCCTGGCTCAATAGTAAGGCGTTGCCCTTCGCTCCCAGCCGCTTGCGTTCTTCGACCATTTGATCGTGTTCACGGCTGGCCAAACGCAGTTGTCGCAGTTGTTCCTGGGCCTCGGTCGGCACACGGGCTAATTGTAACGCTCCTTGATCCCCATTGAGGTAATTGAACAGCTTACTGGTTAAGTTCCGGGCATCGATTTTGTTGTTCTTGCGTCGCTTCCTTTTCTGCTCACTGCTGTCAGGCGCACAGACGTAGCAAAGCGCCCCATGCGCTGTCAGCTTTCGATACAGCGTGTAACCTAACGGCCCGGCTTCGTAAACCACCACCACTTGCTCGGCTCGTTCACATTGCTTCTCGACGTGGAGTAACAACGCCTCCTCGCTCCGAAAGTTCTCCACTACTCCGATGACGCCGTTATCAACCTTGCGAGCCGCTTGATAGCCTCTCAGATGCACATCAGTTCCGATGAGGATTCGCTTTGCTTTCGCCGACTTTTCGTTCTTTAGTGCTATAGCACTGGCGGCGGGTGCCGCCTTGATGGCGTTCATTTTCATCTGTCAGGTTGCTGCGTATCCGGCAGCCTGACAAGACCATGGCATCTCCCTGCCCGCCCTACCCCTCGCGCGCGGCCTCATCCACCTGCCGACTGGCTTGGCGGAGCCGACCGTGGCATGCTACTTTCCGCGCATGAGCACGCTCTCCGAAATCGAAGCCGCCGTGGACAAACTGCCCCATCCGGAACAGGAGATCCTGCTCGAACACCTCGCCCGGAAACTCGGTGCGCGCCCACCGATAACGGAGGGGTCGCGGGCGCAACGCGAACGCTGGCTCCAAAAGCTCGACCGGCTGCGCAACCGCGGGTCTACCGGAAAGACGGGGGTGCCACTCCAGGAGATACTCGACGACATCCGCACTGAGCGTTGCTGATGAGCTATTGGGATTCTTCAGCGCTGATAAAGCTTTACGTGCAGGAGCTGGATTCCGCGGCGTTCCGCGAGCTGGCGGTAAAGGCAAGCCGTGTGACGACTGGGTCGCTTACGCGGCATGAGGTACGGACCGTGTTTCGGCGGCGGGAGGCGGAAGGCGTTCTCCCGAGCGGCGAAGCTGCGGTGCTCTACGAAGAGTTGACTGCGGATATTACAGTAGCCGACATCGTGGTTCAACCGGAGACGGCAGATATGGAGCGGGAATTTGGCGCGGTCCTTGAGGCGTGCTTTTCGCAAACACCGCCGACCTTTATCCGCACTGGTTGCCCCAGTAGTCCGTGTTTGCCAGGCCGCCATGCAGCAGGATCACGGGCGAGCCCTGGCCGTAGACCGCATAGTAGATACTGATCCCGTTGGCGTTGGCTTGGCCGCTACGCTCGGAGTGGACCGGCGCAGGCGTGGGGTGGCAGCACCTCCCAGCGCTCAGCGGCAGTGGCGGGCAGCGCGGACAGGACGAGAATTAGGAACAGATGGTGCATGAACTTCCTCCTCAGCGCGAATTCCCGGTTGAAAAAAACTGGCTCATTACAGTCACCAAGATCGCATCCGGATCAAGCATTCGTCCATTGGGTGTACGGCTTGCTAGCCACGTATCAGCAGTTTTCCTCGAACGCCAGCTGCATCCAATCCAGCCAGAGCCGGTGGTGAATTCACCGATTGCCCGTTCCCCATTGCGGGTCCCTTGCTGGCCTCGCAACTTGCTCAACAAAGCTCCCTTATCGATTTGTTTGCGGCGGGTGTCTTCCGCGCTGCGCTTCCTCCTCCCGGATTGCCAAGGCCAGCGGACGGTTCATGTGTAGCGCCATGACCGTTGCGCGTCCTGTCGGTGTGATACCCACCACTCGCACGCCTTCCCAGCGGAAATGCAGTCGCCATGCGTCTCGGCGCGGATCAAACAATATGACCTCCTCACCTGTGTCTGGGTCGACCGTGACCAAGCGAGCGCCTTTTCGCAGGGAACATGAGACGCAAGCCAGCGCGAGATTTTCGGAGGTTGATTGTCCGCCAGCTACTACGGGCACGACATGGTCGATGTAGAAAGTCGCCTCTTGATCCGTCTGAGCCAGGCCGCAATACTCGCAACAGTTCGCCGCCCGCGTGATCACCTGGCGCCGCAGGTTGGCGGGAATGACCATCATCCTACCCGCTTCGCGAATTCATCCGCTCCGACCGCAGCCGGAGGAGCGACAGCAGCTCCGCCAAATCAACCAACCCCTCGGCCTCGTGCCGCTCCGCATCAGCTGCGCCAGGTGATGTCGTTGCTCCGGCCGGCGCATCGCCTACGGCGCGGAATCGAGCTCGCTTTGACGTGAATCAGCGACCGGCGATTCGTAACCGCGCGAGGTCATCGGGTACTTCGAGTTCGAGATGAATGGCTTGAGAATGCGTCGCGGCGATTTCGCGCACAGCCCATGTTGTATCGGTCGAGACACAATTGGTGATTGCGACCTCCCCCACTCTCGTCAAGCCGACCCAGGTCGGCGTTGATTTTCACCAGGTCGAGAATGGCTCGCTGATCGATGGTCGATTCAACAGCAACGCCAGACCGATCCGCCGGAGATAACCAGACGCACTCAAGGAATGCGCGTCCGCTTTCGCCGCGATTGCGGCCTTCTCCTCTGGCGTGACCCATACCTTGATCGGCGGGGATTCTTTGCGCGTCTTTCCTTTTTTGGCGTCCATTAAGCGGCGGGAGCCACTTAGCGGCGGGAGCCGCTCAGAGTCTGTCCCAAAGGACAAGGCTGTTCAGCGCCGCCAGGGGCGAATAAAACCAAAAGTTAAGTAGGATTACAAGCTCGCGAAGCGAAGATTGTAGGCCTACTTCAAATGTCCTCACCAGATACCGATTCGCCGTTACCTCAGCAGGGTGTTTGCCGGGCCTAACCCGAGAACCGACCGACTCTACCAGGTGGCTTGAATTAGCGTGTACTTCGAGCAACCCCTCGCGCTCTCCTGTCGCGAGACTAAGCGTCGGGACAAAAAATCTTCAGGGAGGCTCGGACACGAGCATACGATCAAATGATTCACGGGGAAGGTCTGAGAAGTATTTCAAATAAATTGTATCTATTAACGTTGAGTCAGTCATTTCGCGGTAATCGGGCTCAACACTTCGCACATTTGCAAGATCAATGGTCATCGCCGGAACCACACTCTCGAAGATCCGCTGGTAAATGTCGGAAGATACGCTCAGCTGCCCTCTAAATGGACAATCAAGGGCGACAATGAGCACGATCACCAGCGATAGCGAAGCCGATAACATTCCGGTCATTATCAAGTGGAGCCGAAAGTCAGGGACACCGAAGAGGAAGCTGAATCCAACCGTCAGCGCCCCACCTAACAGGGTGACTGCCCACATTACATTCGGAATCCCCGAAGCCGCCGCCACTAATCGGTCTCTCCGTGCTTCGTAGAGCTGGTTCGCGGTATGCAAAATCTCAGCCTCGATCGGCCCTGTGCTTTCGGCAGGGCGAAATCTGGCAATCGCCAGATTAAGTTTGAAAAGGGGCATCCATGCCTCAGTGTTGACGTGCCCCGCTTGTTGAGCGGGCCATTCCTTATTAATCACTAGCCGAGAATAGTCCCGTAAGTCCCTACGCACAGCGAAAGCGATCTTAGGAGGGAGCCCAGCGCTGTCGACGTAGAGATTAGCTATCATATTCGCCTCTAATTCGGCGGTATCTTGCGCCTTGTTGAAATTTTCCCACGTAAACACTGCGATGAAGGCTAGAAGCACAGCGTATATGACCCCCACTATGGCAATGATGAACCCCGCAACATCGTTGTGAACACGCCTAGTTTCCCACGGAACTAATTTATGAAAACACGTCAAAGAAACCAGGCTAAGGAAAACCGCGCTGAACACGATAGTGCTACCGTTGAGCCAGGTCGGATGGCTATAGAACCAGTCCCGTAGCATGTTCAGGAAAAGAGCAATTGTCTAAGGATCCTGCGCAAGCTGTCGATTTTCAATTAAATCGTGCCGGAGGAATCAAATAACTCTCCGGGTTGGGGCGGCGGCTGATTTCAAGCCAGACGTCCCCGGCACGCAGCGCTGCCCGCAATTCTCACAGCGCGCACAGCTCGTAGTAGCGCCGATCGATCCGCCCGGAGCGGTCGACGACGTAGGGATGCCACGTGGCCGGAATGAACTTCAGAGGCGCGTCCTCGGGCACCACGCGGCGTCGCTCCTGATTCAAAGTTTGCAACAACTCCACCGCTTGCAGCAGCGGATCCGGGTTGAGGTTGAGCGAAAAGTGAACGCCTGCAGGAACGCCGGCGCGAATTCTCGGAGGTGGCCGTACCGGTGCGCGAGGAAATCAAAGTGGCTATCGTCCAGCGGGCGCACCAACCGTTCGCACTCTTCGACGGCCGCCAGCAGTTTCTCGGCAGGCACATACTGGTAGATGGTTTGTCTCAACTGGCCATCGCTGACGCTGGAGTCCAGCACGAGATGCCCGATGTCGCGGAACAAAAGGACCTTTTCGTTGGTGGCTTTGGCGATCGCCAGTCGGAACTCATCCAGGTCCCGGCTCGCGCGGGCATAGGATTGGGCAAGGCAGCGATCGTAAAGGTCCACGACTTCGTCGGTGATCTCTTCAACCGACTGGCGCAGAAAGGCGGCCAGAATCGTATAGCGGCGCTCGGGCGCCAAGCGCTGCAGCGCTTGACTGGTGGCCCTCCTGCCGAGCTGCGCGAGAAACTTCAACCGGTTGGGGTTAATCTCCGAGAGGTCCCATCCTGGCCGCGCCCAGGCCGCGCAAAAAGCCGAGTTTCTTAAGCTCCGCCACGATCGCCTTGGAAGTGTTCGCCGCCGCCCGCTGTCCGAGGCAGGCGAGCGGCGTACGGCCAAGCGATTCTTCTCGCATCAGTAGGGAATCGAACAGCGTGAGCCGCTCGTCAGTAAATAAAGAAACCAGTCGGAGAAACGTTTCTCGGTGGCCCCGTTCGTGCGCGGCCATGACAAGCCGTTCGAGGAGCGTGACCCGGGTCGGACGATCTTCTCGGCGCGCAGATGATCGCAGACTAGCTGAAACAACAGGCTCGGTTTGTCGTGTTCCAGAGCGCGTGTCAATAGCCAGTCGGCCAGCGCGATTATGGCCACCAAACGACTCATCGATCCCAGGCGAAGGCGCAAAGCCCTTCCGCGCGGTTTTGGCTGGATAGACCACCGTCTGCTTCGAGACGGTTACCTCAGCCATTGCAGTCCACAGGCTCTGGCGCTTTATGTTTTTCTGGTCTGCGCCTCCGATGGGGCAGGGTTTAAGCTATTACTCCGCCCCACGCATTGCGCAGTTGCTCCAACTGGAGCCGGCCTCACTGTCGGAGGCCCGCCGGGAACTGATCGGCTTGGGACTGATCGCCTACCAAAAACCCCTCTATCAACTCCTGAGCCTCGAAGACGAAGTGCGGGAGCACAACAGCCAGTCTGCACAACGGCCTGCGGCCGACTCCGAACCCCAAACCATTGGAACCATGAGCGGTCTGTCGCTCAAAGCGATGGTCGAAAATGCCCTGCAAAAGGGAGGAGCTTAAAGGAGTGATAAACTTAGAAACCTATCACGAAGTGCGCCGTTTGAGCCGGGAGTTGAACCTGACTCCGGCTCAGATCGCCGGGGCTGTCATGCCGCCTTGACCGTTCCTTTTTCCGCCAAAGCGTTCAGAAGAACGAGGGGAACTTGGGCAGTATTGCGCATTGCCTCCCCAAATGAGAAGCCTAAACACACGCGACGTTGAGTATGTAAGGTGGTGCAGTTGGCCCGAAGAGCACGAAGCGATCCTGACGGCGAGGCACGCGCCACGACGGGTCTAATCGCTCTCCGCGCGGGTCTGCAGCTGACCCGACGCGTGGCCGCGGCCGCGGAGATTCTTGTCTCTGTGCTCAGAGCTCCGCGAGCTCGTACCACTGGTCAGCCTGACTGCACTCCAAGTGCTAAAGGTTAGGGGGTGCTACCGGCTTCAGGACTGGGTGGGGTGTCCCCGAAAGTAGTATTGCCTTTTCTAAAATGTTCAGCGTAATGTCATTTATTGTTTTGGGGTTCGTCGTTTACTCGGATGCGACGATACGGATGGATGCACACATCTATGAGCGTTCTAACACTGTCCCTGTCGTCCATTGAGCAGCGTCAGCGATCCCTGAACGCGGTCGCGAACACGCTGAACATTGTTATCCCGGACGACGCCATACGATCGCTCTTCACGGGCCCGGCCCGCGGTCGCACCCCACGCTCTCGATACTTCCCAAATGAACAGCTGCTGATCGCGATCGGAGGCTTGCTGGAGGATGATGACTTCACGGTGATCGCGCCAAAGCTTGTTGACATCGCACTGGTGGAGCTTTCCGGGTCGGCCCGGAACACGGCGGCAGTGAAGGCGCTGGCGAGCTTTGCACAGGCTGAGGAGCACGACGCGATTAAGCTTGCAAGGGACGAGGTCAGCAGCACCACAGCACCAGAATAGATAACTACTATGACTCGCCCGCTTGTGTTAATTCACGGATACTCCGCCACCGAGAAAGCCTTCGGACCGTTGCGGAAGGCCCTGACTGAAAGGGGAATCGTCCCCACAGAAATCAATACCTGCAATTATGTCTCGCTAAATAATGAAATCACGATCAAGGATATTGCCGAGGGCTTGGAACGAGCGTTTCGTTGTCACCCGATCCTAAATGACGACAACCAGCCGTTCGACGCGATCGTGCACTCAACAGGCATGCTGGTGCTGCGGTCCTGGTTGATTAACGCCGGCCTTTCCTCGGAGAAGAATTATCGGCTGAAACGTGTGAAGCATCTGATCGGCCTGGCACCAGCGACGTGGGGCTCACCTCAGGCGCACAAGGGCCGTACATGGCTGGGGGCACTGGTCAAAGGAAACCGGCAGCTTGGTCCAGATTTTTTAAACGCAGGTGACAAAGTTCTTGAAGGTCTGGAGCTTGGAAGCGCCTTTACCTGGAACCTCGCCCACACGGATTTGCTGGGGCCTACTCCGTACTACGATAGGACTCCCGATACTCCATACGTCGCTGTGTTCATCGGCAACATGCCGTACGACGGCCTTTCGAGCGTAGCTAACGATCCGGGTACCGACGGAACGGTGCGATGGTCTGGAGCCGGTCTGAACACGAGGAAGATCACGATCGATTTGACGCGAAAGCCACACGACGCGATGGGGAACAAAACTGACCGCGCAACGATCTCAGAATGGGCGGACAACCGGCTAGACGTTCCGATTATTGCCGTCGATGGCCGCAATCATTCCTCCCTAATCAGCGACCCCGATAGCGAGATGGTCGGGTACATCTTCGATTTTCTGAAAATTGGCGACGAAGGAGGTAAGAGCTACGACGATTGGCTCGCGGGCGTTCGCCAGTACGGGGAGAAGGGCAAGAAGAAAATGCTGGTGAACCCGGGTGCTGGCGCGGCTGGAATCGTAGGCGAAGCGAAGACGCTGCTGGATCATTTCATTGGCCATGAGGTTGGAACTGAAATGGATGGCTGGCAGCAGTTCGTCGTGCACGCGCGGGACGAGCGCGGTGATGGCGTCTCCGATTACATGATCGAAATTCTGACAAAGAAAGGAGACAGCTGGACACGGTTTGAAGAGATGTACGTGGATGTTCATGCATACGGGCCTGACCCGAGCTTTCGCTGCTTCCATATTCGGATGCCAAGAGGCATTTTGGCCGGAGAGGTTCCGCTTCAAGTGCGGATTCACGCGTCAACCGGCACTGAGCTGATGGCGTATCAGGGCTATGGAGACACTGAGCAACAGCTGACGGCCACGTCAGAGCCGGTCCAACTGGATCTTGGAGCGATGAACAAGCCGGGCTCGAGCCTGTTTCACCCGTTCACGACAACATTGATCGAAATCATTTTGAACAGAGAACCTCTTCCATTTGATAACGTTAGCCGGGTCCTTCAGATTGAATAGTTAGAGGATGTTAAAAAAGTCCTGCTTTGGTCTGAGCCTAGGCCGTAATGGCAAAAGACAGGGAGCAAAAGGAGGTAGTGTTGCAATAACATTACGATGCAAACACTTGGTTTGCATTAGTTATGTTTTACAGAAGGGAGCAGACCAAGGGAAAGCAAATTGTCACTTTGCGAATTCTTTGGCATCAATTTTTGCTCGATATTTGGCATAATGGCGAGCTCTTTAGAAGAGATCATGGACGAACTCGCATCCTTGCAGGAATTGACGCCGCAGTCGTTTTCAAGATCTTCGTTCGGCGCTGATCGCAGATTCGATGTTATCGTCCGCTTCAGACAGAACACGTGTCGGTGCCGCACTTTGGCGCATCCATGTCGAGAACCTGAAGAAACGCCGCGACAAACGTTTCGGGGTGCTGCGCGCCGGAGAATGCGGGAACGCCGTTGATGACAAAGAAGGGCACGCCGTTGAGTCCTCTCTGCTTTCCTTCAGCTTCCTCCTTGAGCACCTCTTCAAGTCCTTTGTCGCTTTCGACAAACCGGCTGAAATCCGTTGCCGACAAACCGGCTTCGGCGGCTATCTGGGTCAGCACTTCATTTTTCCCGATGTCGCGACCTTCCGTGAAGTAGGCTCGGAAGAGGGCGTCCGCCAAAGCGTCTTGCAAGCCCTTGTCTCTCGCCCACCAAAGCAGACGATGACCCGCCCGCGTATTGGGCGTTATTAATACCCGGTCGTAGTTAAACTCCAACCCGAGCGTCCTGCCGATCTCCGCGACTTCACGATCCATGGCTTGCGAGCGTTCCCAGCTCCCGAACTTCGCGGAGCGATAAGCCTTTCGATCCAGCCCCGCCTTTGGCATATCAGGATTCAACTCAAACGGGCGCCAGATGATGTTGGGCAATTCATTCGCGCCCAGTATTTTCAGCCCGGCCTCCAGTCGACGCCTGCCGATGTAGCACCACGGGCAGATCAGGTCGGAAAAGATTTCAATGTTCAACGCGTTCATAACGTCGCTTTCTGTTTTCGTTTCCTCAGTAGGTTTTCAGTCCGAAAATTGGGATCGGTTCCCAAGCATTATGCCCTGGGCCTCCAGTCGTCGCCCTAGATCGAGTTGCCGCGGTTCCCATTCCTTGAGGGCCGCGTCGATGTCGAGCCGGCGACGTACCAGTGCCTCGCCGAGAGCAATCGCATTAGCGGCGGCTTTTGATGTGCTGGCTGCGGTGTGCGGCCGCGGGATAAAAGCCGCGTCGCCGACAACCGCGATCCGCTCATTCCTCATCCGCGGCACCGCGAGGTCGAGGATCGGCTGGGCGAATGGGTCTTTGGTGGCCTTCCACAAATCAAGGAACTGCGGGCAGAACATCTCTTCGGCAATCGCTCCTTGCTGCTCGACCAGCTCCTCTCTCATCTGCCCCGGCGGCACGGAGAAATCTCGGACTCTCGCATCCCGACCAGTCATGAAGTCGGGCAGAGCTGCTTCAGCGACATTACAATACCAGACCCAATTCAGCCGCCGCGCGCCCGGTTCCGTCTCGCCGTTCGCACCTGGGATCAGATAGCACAGAATGTGGCTATGGCGCATTTGCTGGAATGTGAAGTGATCGGCAAACGTCTCGAGCAGATCGCAGCCGGCTTCGCTTTCGGCAACGACCCCGCGCCATGCCACATAGCCGGCGTAGCGAGGCTTCACCTCGGGAAACAGCGTCAAGCGGACGAACGAACGCGAGCCGTCCGCGCCGACGAGCAGGTCGCATTCGACCTCTCCGCTTTTCGCAAAATGGCATGTCACCTTTCTTTCCGTGCTCTTAAATGAAAGGAGGGCGTCACCTTCGACATAATCTTCCGCTAGAAATGCGGCCCGCATCGCACGATAGAGCAGCCCCCAGGAGGTCATGAGTTGCGGCATCGCTTTATGAAACTCAAGTTTTCCGTCCTTGCCCAGATACTGTCGGTATTGCAGCCAAACGCCCGTCTCTTCCTGCCGCAAGCCGCAGCGTTTAATCAAGACCTGCTGGGTCTCCGGCTGCATCACGATCCCGGCGCCCCGGTCATCGAGCACGCGCTCGGAACGCTCGTGGATTGATACCGGCAAACCCGCGGCTCGGAGTTCTAGCCCGGCCATCAATCCGCCAAGCGAGCCACCTGCAATCACGGATTTCATCGTCTCAGCCACGAGCTTTCATTCCTCCAGTTCTCGAGTATGAGACGTTGAAAAATTCACGCGCTTAAGAATCCATTTAGAATCTAAATTGGCAAGTAGGCACAAAAAAGATACCATTAGTAATGACTGACAGGCTACACATCCCCAAAGGAAAGTATGCTCGCACCGGCTACGTTTCACCCTCAGCAGTTCGAGGAGTCGGCGGAGCGTCGGGAATACGTATGTGCGATTCCACCGGCATGAGGCTACAGTGCATCGACTTCGGAGATGCTCTATACGCCAAACAGCAAAGCTGAGTCGTCCCAGTGCGACTCCAGGCGGCATAACATCATCCCTAACGCAAAGCCCACGATTTACCTGCAATCGACAGCGGCTCATGTGCAGAACACCCGTGGCATCAGTAAAGGCCAGCGGACGAATTCCGGCTTTTCCGCACAACGGACATGGTTTTCGAGAACATCGAAGCCACATTTTCGAACTTTTGTGACTAAGCGATCGATTTTTCTTCGGTCCAACCACCCTAAAAATGCTCATGAAACTCTTGTCCACAATCACTACCGAAGATCGCTGGGTCATCGGTTCCATCGCCTTGACCCTGAGCGGAATTATCCTGGGCGCCCTGCTCGCTGTGTCAATAACCGCCCGCAAATGGGGTTATGTAGGACTAATTTTGTTGCGAGTTTGGACGATAGTTTCTAGTTAGCTCCTGCGATGCGCTTCCGCGATTTTTCGTGCCGCCGATATTCCGCTGTTGAGAGCGGCATGCACCGTGCCATAAGCTCCTTGAGAGTCGGTAGCTTCTCCGGCAAAAAAGATGGTGTCGTTTATTGGTTCACCCAGAGTTTGCGCTGCCTTCAAGCCGCCTACCTTTGGATAACTGTAGGCGCCGCGGCAAAATGGATCGTTACTCCAGTCGTGGTAGTAAATCTTGTCTACACATTCATGCAGCCAGCCAGCGGATTTGGCAAATATTCGACTCAAAGACTCGATGGCTCGGTCAAGAAGTTCCTCATGTGAGAGATTGACCAATTTTTCACCTGCTGGTCCACCCGCCCAGCCTGTCAAAACATTCGAGGTTAGAGGCTCCTGCGTCCACCAAGTCGGTATGCCCTCATCGAACGAAATAACGAACGCGAATCGTGCTTGGGATTCCCAAAAGCGCTCCTTAAAGCAGATCATGAACTTTATCACGTGTCCAACTTCCAGATGTTCGAGCGCCGCTTCTTTTTCAGACAGTGCCGGAATAAATTGGATGGCTCCTGGGGTGCCTGATGACGCTTTTAGGACACCAAGCGGTACTGTAACAATTAGTCGAATTGCAGAAAAGATACGTTCGCCGTTTGGGGTGTCAGCCAATACTTCGACCCGGTTTTGCTCCCAGCGAATTTCCCGCACTGTCGCTTGCAAATGAAGCGACTCACATGGAAGACCCGTGGCGAGCCACTCGATGGCCGATGCGTAACCATCCTTAATTCGGAATTGCCTTTCCCCCTCGATTTCAACGGCTGCGCGATCCGCCATCGCGATCGCGGACGTGCTAATTAGTCCGGCACAAGCTGCGTTGAAGCCCTCTACGTACGATTTTGTAATGAGTTTTTCAAACGCTGACGCCTCGACTGCTTCCAGGAAGCGCTCATACGGGATCTCCTGAGTAGGTTGGATCTGTCCGTTGACCGTTTGTATAATTTTCCGATATTCCGCGCAAACACGAAGGCCTCCTTTGTCGAAGACCATACGAGTATCAGAACTTTCCAGCATCTTCAGACGTGCCTTCTCCAGAATTGGCCAAATAGCCTTGGGTTTTCCGTGTACAAATTCGGCACCCAATTCGATTGGCGAAGATGTCGAATGGTCCGTCAGGATTCGTCCACCAATTCGATCGCGAGCTTCCAAGACAACCACATGAAGACCCACGGAATGAAGCTCACGCCACGCGATGAGACCGGCTGCACCGACGCCAATAATCAAAACATCGATGTTCTGTTTAGATTGCATGAGGCAATTAAATTAAGGGTATTAGGCAGATTCGTGTAATTTTATACGCTAAGGGCGAACCTTTTTGCGCGCCGCCACACCAGCACCACGGGACCCGGTTCCAAATAGCGTCGGATCTCCGACACTGGATAATCTTTCTTTCGGAATGTTGACCTGTGCTTCACGGTTAAATACGCAACCTCAATGGACGCATAGCTCAGCCTTCGTGCGCTAACGAGAGGGAGAGTTTCGAATTGGGGGGTGTCGCTCAGGATCTTTACCCAAAGGCGTTTATTCTACCCCCAGCGACACTCCCGTTACTGGCGACTGTAGAGAAATCCCGCCGCAGGTCTCAAGGTCAGTGTTTCACTCCCCCTTTCTACCACCTGCCATTTCCAGCCAATCTAATTCCTCTTCTATCCGATGAAAGGCATCGTCGCCGATCTCGTCGTTGGCACGCATGGCGAGAACGGCTTGCCGGGCCGCCCGGAGTGCTCCACTAAGCAGTTCGCTGTGTGCGGAGCGCGTGACATCGCCTGCGTCAACAGCATTCGGTGGTTCGTATGCCAGACGTGCCGTGAACTCCTGCCGGACGACCTGTGCGATCGGGGATCGGTCACGCGCGAAGCTCGCAAGGCCCGCGCGCAACGCGCGTTCACGCGCCGCGCTCACTTCGCGGCCGACAGGATCATCGTCATGCAAATCGAGCGCGCGTAAGAGAGGCTTGAGCGTCAGTCCTTGGATCGCCAGCGTGCCGAGGACGACAGAGAACGCGGTCAGCACGATCAGGTCGCGATACGGAAATGCCGATGGGAGTGCCATGGCCGCAGCCAGAGAGACAATGCCCCGCATGCCGGCCCACGAAATAATCAAGCCGCTCCCGATGGTCGGCCGCAGCATAGGCCGCGGCGGATGAAAACCGAACCGGCGGTGTCGCCACCTGAGGACTGCATTGAAGGACATGTGCCAAGCGAAGCGCACGATGATCAGGGTCGGCAGGACGGCGCCGGCAACGGCGAAGTATCGCCCTCGATCCGCTGCTGCCAGGCCCTCGAGAATGGGCCGAATCTGCAGGCCGATGAAGATGAAGGCCAGAATGTTCAGCGCGAACACGGCGGTCTCCCACACGGCATAGGTCGGTATCCGTGTCCGTGCGGGTGTTCGCTCAGGCGAAGTCCGCGCCACTGTCATGGCGTAGCACACCATCGTCAACACACCTGAGAGCCCAACACTATCGGCGAGCATCCACACGCCGAATGTACTGACGAACTGAAGGATGATGGCGGTCGGCACTGCTGCCACTTCCATCAACCGGAGGACGAGCCACCCGAGCGCCGGGCCTACGACCAGGCTGCCGACCACCGCGAGTAAGAAGGTCGGCGCAACGGCCGCGATGGAAAAGCCGTTGGCCGTGACGGCTGCAACGGCGAGGCGGTAGATCAGGAGCGCACTGGCGTCATTCAGCAGGCTTTCGCCTTCGAGGATGGTCAGGATGCGATGCGGCGGTCGCAACGGGCGGAGCACGGCAGTGGCCGCCACCGCGTCGGGTGGGGCCACGATCGCGCCGAGGGCAATCGCCGCTGCCCATGGGATTGTTGGTATGAGCGTGTGGGCGACGACGGCGACAGCGGCGGTCGTGAATCCTACCGCGAATACGACCAAGCCGGTCGCTGGCGCCCAATTGTCCCTGAGATCTCTGAGTGACGCGTCGTAAGCCGCATCGAGCAGTACGGGTGCGACGAAGAGCGCCAGCGCAAGCTCGGGAGCGACGCTGAACGAGGGCGCGCCCGGAAGAAACGCCAAAGGCGATCACGGCAACGGCACGGAAACTCGGCTGTCTAATCTATCGGCTCATCAAAGATGGCCAAGCCTACCAAGAGCCCGATCTGCACGCCTATGAACTAAAGTACAAAAACCAGATCCTGCGCTCGCTACGCCGACGAGCCAATGGCTTTGGATTTGATCTGTGAACTTCCAAAGGCCGCCTGAATAGATCGGCGTATGGCCCGCGCCGTACGGGGTGATTACGCCCATGATGCCCAGAGTGGAGCAAAGCAGCATGGCCATCTGGACGGCATGAACGGTGCTAGAACCAAATCTGCGAAAGCGACAGCGTACCCGGGACCCAGAGTTCGCCGTCCCATAACTTTGATGAGCGAGAGGGCTAATCTTTTGCCGAGTCCGGTCTTTTCGTAACCCAATGCGAACATGAAGGCGGAGAAGATGAGCCACACGGTCCCATCCGAAAAGCCCGACAGGCCCCCGCTTGATGGCATCGACCGTCGTCGGAGTCTGGCCAGGGGTGATCGGCACGAGCCTGAAGATAATAGCCAGGGTGACGCCCGCTAGTCCGACCAAGGCCGGCGGAATGGGCTCCAGGACCAAGGCGACCACAACGGTCGCGAACAGGGCAAAGTAGGTCCAGGCATTATGGTCAAGTGCCGCCGGTGCGGGAATGGCCCACAATCCCAGTCCGATAATTACGGGAACGATGGCTTTGATGCTATTGTTCATGAAACCCCTTGCCCTCTTTTTGGGATCGAACTGAAGCCTCCGGCAGGGTACGGTTTTCCCAGTCTCGAACCCCCCCTTGAGTGGACGCATTGTGGAGGGCGGAATAGCCGTCGCATCCGCCCACGAATCATCACTTAGGGCTTGGCCATTCCCTGGGTTGGGTCATGTTTTCCGGCTTAAGCATCTCATCCAACTTTTCCTTGGAGAGCCAGCCCTTCTCCAGGACCAGGTCGTAGACCGGGCGGCCAGTTTTGAGAGCTTCCTTGGCAATCGCGGCGGACTTCTCGTAGCCGAGAATAGGATTAAGGGCGGTGACCAGCCCAATGCTGGCCTTCACCATGTTCTCGTCGCGGTCCTTGTTCGCCTGGATGCCAGTAACGCAACGCAGGGTCAGTACGCTGCTGGCCTTGCTGAGGAGCGATACGCCCTGCAGCTCATCGTAGACAATGATGCACTCCACCGGATTTAACTCAAGGCTGCTCAGCTCCGCTGCCATGGTAACGGTCGTATCAAATCCGGCAAGCTGATAGACAATCGAGGAAACGACCTCCGGAATAACCGGATTAACCTTGCCCGGCATAATCGAGGAGCCGGGCTGCAACGCCGGGAGGGTGATCTCAAAAAACCCAGTCCTGGGTCCGGAGGACATAAGGCGCAAGTCATTGCAGATCTTTGAGATTGCAATGCCAGCCCTCTTCATGGCGCCCGACATTTGAATATAACTGGCGCAATCCGATGAAGCCCCCACGAGATCGTGAGCCGGAACAAAGGGGAATCCCGTAAGTTCAGCCAGCTTTTTAATCGCAAGAGCACTATACCCCGGGGGGCTATTGATCCCAGTGCCGATGGCTGTCCCACCTAAGTTAACGCTCATAAACGCGTCCTGAGCCTGGCCCAGCTGGATCATCGCCTCGTTTATCGTGTCAGCGAAACCGGAAAACTCCTGACCGAGAGTCACCGGAACGGCATCCTGCATCTCGGTGCGCCCCATTTTAATCACGTCCTTAAACTCTTTGGCCTTCGCTTCAAGGGCTCCCTTGAGTTCATCCATGCTCTTCAAGGCTTCTTTCAAGCCCATCACGATCGCCAACTTGGCAGCGGTTGGATAGTTGTCGTTGGTAGATTGCGACAAATTAACGTCATCGTTAGGGTGCAGAAACTTATACTCACCCTTTGCGTGTCCCATGATCTCCAGACCACGGTTCGCGATAACTTCGTTGACGTTCATGTTGGTCGACGTCCCTGCACCGCCCTGAATCATGTCCTCCACAAACTGGTCACGCAACTTGCCGCTGATGATTTCATCACAAGCCGCAATGATCGCATCCATCTTATCTTTAGGGAGGACACCCAACTCATTGTTTGCCAGGGCAGCTGCCTTTTTGACGTTAGCATAGGCAATGATGAAGTTGGGGAAATGCTGAAGTGTATGCGTGTCGAAAGGGAAGTTCTCAAGAGCACGTGACGTTTGCACCCCGTAGTATTCATTGTCTGGAATCTCGAGATCGCCGATTGAGTCGTGTTCTGTACGTGCGCTTGCCCCTAGGATCAACCATTGCGTGGCAAAAACAAGCAGAGTACAAGTTTTGGTTGCTGTTTTACAAAGTGGCATTGTGGAAGACCTCTCAATGATTGAGTTAAATGATCAGGAAAATAGCTGTGAACGACGGACGAAGCTGCACGCATATTGTCGGACAGCACATGGGAATAGCAAGCAACTTACGCATCAAAACGGGGTTTGAGTAGCAAATGGACGAAATGCGGAGCTCCGCATTTCGTCCAAAATCCGGAGTGCAATAAAATCCGGAGTAGAGTTGGCGAACGCGCTCTGGGCGGGGATTTCATCACAATTTGCTCCGCATTTTTTCACAGCGAAGCGAGGAAGGTCAGCAGAGCATCGTCAGCCTTGAATCGGATGATGGTTTTGCCGGCAGGGGCTAATTTCTGCAAAGCTTGCTCTTTGATGGCCAAGTCGGCCTCGATATAGCCGTGGGTGGTTCGAATGCTCTCGTGACCCAGCCACAGGGCGATGACTGCGATGTCTACTCCTGACTGAAGGAGATGAAGAGCACATGAGTGGCGAAAAATGTGCGGAAAAACGCGCTTATTCTTCAAGCTTGGGTAACTGGCGGAAGCTCGTTCGACAGCTTGTTGCAGAATATAGTTCACACCGTCTCGGGTCAGAGAAGAACCGCGGGCATTTGGAAAAGCCACAGCAGAGGAACTGTCGTCCAATTCACGGAACCATGCCTGTAACGCCTTGGCGGTCGAATGCCAGAGCGGGACGAGCGCTCCTTGCGACCCTTGCCTTTAAACTGTACAAAGGACTTTACTCCAAAACTGAAGTGAGACCGCTGCAAGGAGATGATCTCTGATACACGCGCACCGGTATTGTACAAACTCAGCAGCAAGACGTAATCGCGTCGTCCAGACCATTCGGTTAACTGGTTAGCGGCGAGAATGGCATCTACCTCTGGGCGCGTTAGATAACCAACAAGATGCTGGTCGATTCGCTTCAGCGGTATGGCCAGAACGCGAGTTGCGACACCGACACTTGTCGGATCCCGTAGTGCAACCAAACGAAAAAACGACCGGATCGCGGTAAGACGGACGTTCCGAGACTGCGCCTGATTGTGTCGTTGCTGTTCCAGACTCTCCAGAAAACTTAAGATTACCGGAGCGTCTAAATCGGCGATCGACAAAGCCGAGGGCTTCTTGGCCATTTTAGCCTGAAGGTACTGGAGCAGCAGCCGGAATGTATCCCGATAACCCTTCACTGTCTGCGGGCTTAGTCGCTTATGGTTGCACAGGTGCTCCATGAAAAACTTTGGAGCAGAGGCCCGACTAATGTTTGAGGAACTTCCGTTTTGCTCGTCATTGCGCTACTCCTTGACCAGCGAACTTCTGGAAGTATTCCCCTGCGGCATTAAGCAATTCCGGGGTTGCAGTCAGATACCAATAGGTGTTGGCAGGCTGCACATGGCCCATATAGACGGAGAGAGTTGGCAGAAGATCATTCACCGACAAACCGCGACGATACCAATCGAGCATACGCCCTACTGCGAAGGTGTGCCGTAACCCGTGAATGCATGGTCGGCTAGTGTCGTCGTCAATCCTGATGCCAGCACGACGCGTGAGACCGATGAAGGTCTGCCACACTGATACAGATAAGGTTTTGGGCGTCGAACTTTGGCGAGCATTCCAGGACCAGGAACTTCGGTGTCGGGCATAGCCGCCTGGAGATAAGACAGGAATCCACGCACCACTTTTAAGCGGCCAGTCTGTGCAGCAAGTCCGCGTCTTGGCGAAGGCATACATGCCCAATCAAGCGCCGTTTGAGCCCGGATCGGACCTGCAACCATCTGCGCTTCCACGAAGCACACGAAGTCCTTGAGAAGCCCAGCCATTTTCTTTTTCGTGGCCAGTATGTCATTCACTGCCATCGCTTCGGTGTTGTTGATTCGGGAGGACGATATCGATCATGCGGCTGCACGCGGCGCTGACGACGATGGGAGTGGTCCGAGAATCGTGAATATTCCTCAGCTGTTTCGAGATGCACGTCTCGCGATCTTTGCACTTTGTGCTGTGTTATTCCACTTCGCCAATGCCGCAGTGCTGCCGTTAGTAGCCGAGTTTGTGGCCCAGGGCCAGAACGTGAAGGCCGCTCCGCTGGTGATGTCATCGTGCATCACAGTCACTCAACTCACCATCATTCCGATTGGATTAATGATCGGCCGCTTCGCTCAGAAATTTCCGCGCAAGCCAGTATATCTGATTGCGTTTTGCGCTTTGCCGGTTCGTTGCATGCTTTATACATTAAGCGATAACCCGATTTGGCTGGTGGCTGTGCAGATTCTCGATGGCGTCGGCGCCGGAGTATTCGGTATTATGCAAACGCTGGTCGTTGCGGACCTAACCAAAGCAACCGGCCGGTTTAATCTGGCTCAAGGTGCGATTGCAATGGCGGTGGGTATCGGCGCTTCCTCGAGCAATCTTCTTGGGGGCAACGTGGTCCAATGGGCGGGTTATCGAGCCGGATTTGTTACTCTGGCTGCGATCGCAGCAATAGCGCTCCTTGTTTTCTGGTTTGCCATGCCCGAGACAAAAGTATCCATGCAACCGGCAAGATCAGCTGACCGAAAGCGCGCTGTCGCTCTAATCTCGAATCTGATGAACAATTTACCGGTCGGGCTTATTGGCGCCAACGCGCTTCGCGTCGCCCACATTCCGGCCTCCATGAAAAATGCTTTCCTGATTGGTGTGGATCTTGGACCCAATCTCTCCGTCACCGGATCGTTGGCGACCATTCTTTTGCTACTTGCATTGCGCAGGGAAGGGTCTCATGTCACAGCCTGGACGTTTCTGAAAATTGGTGTTCTGGTCATGCCCCTCGCCTTGATCGCAGCAGTGGTCGCCTTAATGTTATGTTCGTCAGCGCACTAGCGGGAAGTTTGTATGCGGTGTTCTCTTACAGCTCCGAAACTGCGTGACTCAGGCTCGGCAATCTCCGGGCGGCTCGCGCAGAGGCTACAGGTGGTAGCTCGGCTTGCTTACTCTTTCTTTTGGCTTCTCGTCCTGATCGACTTTACAACATTCCGCAAGGGCCGCGCGCAAGAACCCAGAGGTCCCCTGCCCCCACCTGCTTCCTTCCAGACGACCGTTGTGAAGGGTGCCGTTGCACAGTACCTTATGAATCCGGACGGATTCGTTGATGGTCTGCTCCTGTCAAACAACACCATCATTCGTTTCCCGCCGCATCTCGGTCAGGTCTTAACCCAGACAGTTAGTCCCCAGGACGTTGTTCGCGTCGAAGGTTTTTTCGAAAGTCCCGGAACCCTCCACGCCTCATCTATCATCGATCTGCAAAGTCAGCGCTCTGTCGTCGATAACCCTCCTTCGCCCGGGCATCCACATCCACCGCGCCCCGGTAGTGTGCCTCGGCAGCAGTTGAGCGCTAGCGGCACAATTCGAGTATTAACTCATGGCAAACATAGCGAGATCAATGGCGTGGTGCTCTTGGATGGGACAGTCGTACACTTTGCATCGCCTGTTGGGATACAATTTGCGGGTTTGTTGCACGAAGGAAACCAGTTCGCGGCGACTGGTTACGGAACAAGCAATGAATACGGACGCAGTTTTGAAGCCACTGCGATCGGCCCTTCGATGAATCAGCTAGAAACGTTCGCTCTAGATTCCGGACCTAAGCCAGCACCCGGAACTGGTCCGCCGCCTCCGCCATCATACCCGTGATTTTCGGGTTGGGGAACGTCGGTTGCCCCGGAGGCTTGTCAGCTCCAGACTTCGATGAGGTACAACACATGTTCAGATCCTTGCGGAGCACATTGATTCTTCCCTGGCTTTTCGTAGCAGTCGTGTGTTGCGCACTGACATTCCAGTTGCGGGGTCTCTTTGAGTTAGGCATTGGCGGCGAAATCGGGAAAGTGAAAGACTCTGTGAAGGATTCCGCCGGACAGATCAAGCAAGAACTCAGCCTGTATTTAAACGGGTTTTCTGAGGTCCCGGCGAACTTTGACGATTCTGATCGTCAACGTGAATTACTCCTTCTTTTGGATCTGGTCCTGGGACGGTTCTACGGAATTGAAGGAGGTTTCTGGTCACCACATAGCCAGTTTATTGCGTACAGCTTCCCGACACACGATACCGTGAAGCGGGACGTCCCGAAGGACGAAATCGACCGTATTGTCACCTTGAATAAACGTGTCCTTTCCACCCAGAAGGAGGAAACCGCCCGATTTGATTCGGCTGGTGAAGTACTTCTCATTCACGCCATTCCCGTGCGCTCAGACTTGGTCGTCTGGACGATGGGGCGTGCGCACGTGGTTGCTGCCGCAGCATTTCAGAAACTAACTAGTGGATTCGTCCTACTTTTGTTGCTCATGCTTGCGGCTGGAGCATTGAACCTTTGGTACCTGCACCGCTGGGGAGGACAGTTACTGCAGATTGAAAAACAATTCGCGCGGTTCGATTCGCATGCCAAACTCCCAAAAACAGGATTAAAAGAACTAGATCGCCTAGTTGCCGCATTCAATCATCAAACCGAGCGCCTTTCTGAGGCCCAGCGTGTTTCCAAGGAGTTGTCGGTGGAACTTGCAAGAGCCGAGCGCCTTACCGCTCTGGGGCGTATGTCAGCAGGCTTGGCCCATGAGATCCGAAACCCTATCGGAGCAATGCGGCTTCAGGCTGAGAACGCGTTGGCCAAGAACGCTGTTGAAACGTATCAAAAGGCGTGCCGAGGAATGCTGCAAAATATTGGTCGCCTCGACGACCTGCTCGAACGGTTGCTAGCCATTGTGCGTTTAGATCGATTGACGCTTAAGTCGACAAAGATTCGGCCTTGGCTGGAAGAGTGCATTACACCGTTCAGAAACGCTCCAGGTAACGTTGCAATGGACGTGGAAGCGGCAGAGACGGAATGGTCAATTGACGAGCAGCAGTTATCCCGAGCGCTTCATAATATAGTAGCCAATGCTCTACAACACACGCCACCGAACGGATGGGTGAAGATAACGGCTGCGATAGGCAACGGCCAGTTGGAAATCGCTGTGGAAGATTCTGGATCAGGAGTGCCTGACGAGCTCAAAGAGAAGATCTTTGAGCCTTTTGTTTCGTCCCCTTCAAACGGGAGCGGGCTTGGCCTCGCAATCACGCGCGAAATCGTAGAAGCCCACGGTGGAACTCTACAGTGCGAAAACGGCCGTATCGGTGCCCGATTCGAAATACGACTACCACGTAGCGAACATTGATTTCCTTGTCGTCACCGCAGCTCGACATCTACTAACCGGATCCACCCGGCCCAAAGCGGCCAGACCCACTGTGTTTCAATCTTTTCCGATACCAAAATTTTGGAAGACGCTGCTCGCCTCTTTGGTCGGGGTATTGACGCTTGTTGGCATCATGACGCGCCCGTTTCGCTGGAACGAGGCGGTTATTGCCATGGCTGGAGCCGCTGTTCTGCTTCTCCTGGGCCTTATCAGTCCCTCCGATGCCTTTTTTACCCTGATACGGGATTGGAACACGTTTCTGTTCTTTTTAGGCATGATGGGTCTTTCAGCACTGGCAGAGACGGCTGGTTTGTTTGACTGGCTGGCAGTGCAGGCGGCGCGGTTTGCAGGGAAAAGGATCCTTTGACATCCAGCGATTGCCGTCGGCGGAGCAGGCAGTAAAACACAAAGCCTACTTCCGGTACACATGTTGTGTGCTAGCCGTGGTCGCTCTTGCGTACGTGATCGCCTCAGCCTTCCAATTGCCACGCTCGCTCGTTGCGCTGAGCGGCGCTGTCCTGCTGCTCATCGGTGGCCTTTCACCCGCTCCGAATACGACGGCAAACCCGCTATCGGCCCTAGATCGGTCGGACATGTCGCCCGATTCGTCTTGGACCATGATCCTTGTCCGGTGTTGCTGGTTCGGGCGCTGACACGAGAACAATTTCCTATTGCGAGATGAACTACGTTCGAGCGAAGGCCTTTCAACTGACGCCAGGAATCTACGTCAACACTTTGCTTGAATTGGCCAGTATAACTCCAGCATTGGCGGGTGGCACGGATTCCGGTCGTGTTTCAGGCATGAGGAATTGCGCAAAAGCCGATATGGCGATTCCCTGTTAACGCTAGAAAACCGCTCTGACAACATGCTGTCGCGCAGCGACCGGATTTTTCAGAGCTTCGGCAAGAACCCGTTGCAGATCGGAACGCCCGATAGGTTTTGTGAGATGATCAAATGCTCCAAGTTTGATGGCCTCGATGGTGTTCGAACTATCGGCAAAAGCCGTAAGCACAATCACGGGGGCCATGGGCTTTGCTTCGCGCAGAAATTCGACTCCTGACATTCCCGGCATTTTGAGGTCAAGAAACGCCGCGTCCACGTTGCTAATCAGCTTGAACGCTTCCTGCGCGCCGCTCGCTTCCACGACGTCGTGACCGAAATCCCGGACTGATTCGGCCAGTGCTTCACGAAACGACTTGTCATCGTCAATGATCAGGATTCGCGCCATGAAAATCGGATTTCAAATCGTGGACCGATTGCACATTTCTTGCAACAAGTGGTGCCGCAATGAGCCTCAACAATTTCCCGTGCGGACGCAAGTCCCAGGCCGGTTTCGTTACACCTAAACGGAGAAACTGGCTCAAAGATCTTTTCCCTCGAAAACGAGCCGTAAGATCATATTAACGACACTAATATTAAAAATAAAAATAGCCGCTGACGAAAGAAGTTCCGTTGCCGATTCCCTACCCTTCCCTCTCCCACCCTATTTGGGTCCGTGCACGAAACGGACCCCTATTCGTCGCGGCGCCATAACCCACCTCGCCAGGCAGTGAGCCGACGCTCTTGTAGTGGCCTGCGGCATTGATTTCGAGCCCACTCTTCCTTATGCTCAAGCTATGGATTATGATGTAATTGCCTTATTTCCAGCATATTACGAAGCAAATGGACTAAAATAACCTATTAGAATGTGGGTTATGTGGGGTAATCCTTAGGCCAGACTAAAGGTGTTTGTGACTTTGGAAATTATCTTGCGTGATTCTTTGGTCGATATTTTGCGTGCGGCGACATCCTTCGCTCCGGATGAAGTGCTGCCGCTATAACTTTCTTTGTGCGCAAATTGAGTAATGATGCTGCCAAGGTCGCACACGCTCAAGGACGCCACTCGCGGTTAAAACATCGGCATCGCCATACCGCTTTCCGATGATCTGCCGGCCTACCGGCAAATTATCCGTTGTGAGCCCGGCTGGTACCGAAGCCACCGGATGGCCGGAGAAATTTAAGAAGTAGGTCAATACCCATCCGAGCATCGGATCGATTGATATCTCGTTTATTTCGGACGGGCCGATGGTATTTCCATCTTCGGCATTGTCGACTGGCAGACATGCTAGTGTGGGCGTAACCAGTAAATCATACGTGTTTAGAACACCCTGAACAGAATCGTATATTTCTGTTCTTACTTTTTGATCCCGATAAAAGTCTAAAGTCGATTGCTTGAATCCATCCACCCAGTTTAATAGCTCCGAAGGAAAATCCTGCCGATGATCTCTGAGTAAATCGATGCCGTTTTTCTTGAATCTTTCAAAGGCCGGCAAATAGAGCGGCATCATCGAACGATGATGGAGATTTCCCAGTTCCTCGGATGATCGATGGATCCCAAGCTTCACTTCTTCGGCGATTGCACCGGCATTTTCTAGCGCACTGACGGCGTCTCTGATCACTGCCGAAACGGGATGAGCGATCGTGAAAACGTCGAAATTCGGGCTGAACGCAATTTTCCAGCCCTTAAATTCCTTTAAGATGGGCGGTTGAGAAGTCGCATTTATCTGGCAGGCTGAAAGGATCCCTTGAATCATAGCCCGAGGGTGCCGTCAGCGCTACGGCAGCGTCCTGAACGTTTCGAGTAATCGGTCCCTCAGAAAGAAATGGGCTCAAACTCGCAAATGCATTCGGCCGGCCAAAAAAGGGAACTCTACCATAAGAGGGTTTAAAGCCGAAACACTACACCACGAAGCTGGTATGCGAATGGAGCCACCCGCGTCTGCTCCTTCGGCTAAAGGCACCAGACCATCGGCGACCGCAGCAGCACTGCCGCCGGAAGAGCCACCCGCGTTTTTGGCTAAATTGAATGGGTTGCGGGTAGGGCCGAATAGATAGTTGTCGGTGGTCCCGCGAAATCCAAAGCTCGGGCTGTTCGTTTTGCCGATTAGAATGGCTCCAGCTTTTTCTATGCGCTCGGCAAAGGGACAATAAAAGCTCGCTGTAAAATCCTTTAGCGCTCGAACACCCCCGAAAGTGGTTTTCCAGCCTGGCTTAAAATCGAAATTATCCTTCAAAGCCACCGGAACGCCGTGCAGAGGTGCAAGACGGTCACCCGCAATGACAGCACGCTCAGCTTCCTGCGCATTTCTTCGCGCGTCAGCGAATCCAAAATACACAAACGCATTGAGACTGGGATTCCGCTCCTGAATTCGTTCGATAACGCTGTCAATGACTTCCACTGGCGACAGCGCGCGCGCGCGAATGCGATTCGCGAGATCTACGGCGGAGCAATACGCTAATTGATCTGCAAGCGACATATGATTTGCCTAAACGCGGTTACATCGTAGCGAATAATCCCTTCTTTCTTATGGCGTGCTTCGAGCTGCTCCCAGTGGTCCGTCATCTGTCAACATTTTTAGACAATTGGGATTTGCCAGTCACTATTTTCCTTTTCCTCTCAAGAGAACTTGATCAGGAGTCCGCTCGTAAACGCCGGTCTCCTTCGATTCCCGAGGTCCGGCCACGTTCAGGACTTCGATCTTGTTTGAGCGCAGGAAATCAGTCAGCGCGTGCACCTTTAGACGAAGCGAATCCGGGTTCCCCAAATAGGACATCGGCGCTTGGTTCAGTGAGTCTTCGACCTTTCGCAGTCGGCCCCTTCCAACGGTGGTGCGGCGTCCTCCAGGTGGGCACGCCATAGGTAGATCAAATCGTTCTGGCTGCCAATAATATGACGGTTCGCCCGCTTGCCAAAACGGAACGTTGTGAATGAAAAGGGCGCAAGTCCACACAACCCCAGCTCGCGAGCCAGTTCTTCACGGCATCTGTGAAACATTTCCAGTACAGGAGCCAGCGAGCGTCCGTAGCCTGAGGAGATGACGATCGTAAACAGACTCTGCTCTTCGCAAAACAGGGCAAAGCGACCTAGGCGCGATACGACACAGACATCCACGCTCCAGTTTGCCAATAGGCCCCGTCTCTTCTCCCCATAGCTTTCTCCGTCCAGTTCGCAGCGAAAGAGCCGCGCGAAACGAAACGACCAACTGTAGCTCTTCGTCATGGATCAAGCAGCGCAACACGCCGCCTCTTGGAACCCATTGGTCACAGCGGGCATCGCACTCGATTTGCGCAGAGCCCAAAGACACTTCGACGGCTACGTGCTTGTATCCGGCAGCTCGCTTGGCCTGAGCTCGCAAACAGCCGTTATGTAATTCAAGAATCTCCGTGTCGCTCGTCTCGACTATTTCCGGACCGATTTGAAGATGGGTCGCCCCTACGCCTTTTTCCTTATATGCGATCAACGCATAATCGCCGTCTCGAGTGATGATCACTTCGTCCAAAGATTCAATATACCGTTCTCTGCGCTTCATACCGGGAGCTGCGTATAGGCGACGACACCAACCAGGAAGATGGCGGCCATCAGCAAGGAGGTTGCCACCGGCCGCAGGATAAATGGACGAGACGGACTCATGAACCCTTGCCACCCGGCTTCCGGGCCGCGGGTGGTTTGCTGCTGGCAAGGGTAACCTTCGCGTTGTCTTGCAGCTTATCGAAGCTGCTATTGGCGACGACATCTCCAGGGCTAATGCCTTCCACCTGAGTAAGTCCGTTATCGGTCACTCCCGGCTTTATGTTGCGCAAGTGAGCAACATCGTCTTGAATCACGTACACAAACGAAGTTTGACCGTTCTGCTGAATGGTCGCGGAGGGGATCAAGGTCACACCTTCCAGTGTTTCCACTAACAGCCGCGTATTGACAAACTGGTTTGGGAACAAGCCGAAATCATCGTTGCTGAAAACGGCTCGCACCTTCACCGTTCCCGTGGTGGTATCAATCTGATTATCCACAGCCAGCAACTTGCCGCTCCCTATTTTTTTCTGTGCAGTGCGATCGTAGACGTCGACCGTAAGCTGGACGTTCTTGCGAAGCTGGGCCTCGACCGCACCAAGGCTGTCCTCCGGTATCGTGAAAATTACCGTGATGGGTTGTATCTGTGTGATGACTACCAGCGGATTCGCAGTGCTGCTCGCGCCTGCCGTCACCAGGTTCCCGGGGTCCACCAGGCGAAGACCCACCCGCCCAGGGATAGGAGCAGTGATATGACAATATTCGACCTGAAGTTGGTCAAACTGCACGGTTCCCTGATCGTTTTTCACCGTGCCTTCATCCTGCAGCACCAGTTTTTCCTGGTCATCCAGGATTTGCTTGGCCACGGCATTGCGCGCCCATGCCGCTCGATAGCGCTCAAGGTCCATCCGGGCCTGGGCCAGCAGGTTCTCGTCCCGTTCCAGCGCCCCCTGCGCCTGCAAAAGCGTGGCCACGTACTGACGATCATCGATGTCCGTCAACCGTTCGCCCTTCTTGACGAGTTGACCCTCCTGGTAGTTCACCCCAAAAACCACCCCGGTCACCTGGCTGAAAATGGACGCGGTATAGACCGGAGTCACCGTCCCGATCGCGTCCAGATAGTCTCCAATGTTCCCTTTCTGGGCCGTGGCGGTCGTAATCGTGATTTGCGCGGCTGGGCGCGCTTTGGACTCTTCCTTGCGGCCGAAAACCAGGTAAAAAGCAGCGCCAAAGAGCAGCAGCAACGCGGCCCAAATAAGCACCCGCAACACCCGACTCCGCGTACGGCCTTTAGCCCGCCCTTTTGCCGGAATGGATTTGATGTCAGTCGCAGTCTCGATTGCGAAAATTCCGCAGAGTTCCACTAACAGTCAACGTGATAAATCCGCTTTTCTCAAAAAATCAGCGGGTATAGTGCATGATAGAGCGCACTTCAGCCTTGTTTCCATGGAGGTCAGTGCCATATCCGATATGGCCACTAGCAACCCGTTTTTTGGATTGTTTGGCTCATCCGATAACCCTTCATCAAATCGCCTTTCTTACCTGCGGATTCTCCTCCGGAGTTGCGTCTGGAAAGTACAGCGTGTCGATCAGGAATTTTTCGTACTTCGCTTGGTAGGCATCCGTCCATTCTTGCCGAGCCTGCTCCCAAGAAAGCTTGCGGCCTTTCTCCCCTTCGATCCACTTGTACTTGCGAATCTCTTCTTTGATAAGGTAGGTGATCCGGTAAAACGGATCGGAATACATTATGGGCGGGATCGGAACGTGTTCTTCGGTTTCTAAAATTTCGCGCATGGTAACTCAATAAACCACAGCTCGAGTTGTCGCGCCAAACGGAAGTCCGCAATTGATGCACCACCGAGCGGATTGGATGCCAACGCCGCCACGTCGGGATTGAGCGCCTGGTAACATTCGGTGGTGAGCGGAACGACCGCGATGTCGCCATGTCTCCATCAGTATCGTTGTTTCTGCTGTATTACGAATGGCAGCACACCTGGTTTAGATGTTCTCATTGCCAGTTACGCAACTATCTCCTGTCTCTGACGGGCATGAATATAGCCCGTTTCTGGACTCGGCACTTTTCGCCCGCGAAGGCAAAGAAACTATATCCCCCACTGTTAATTCGGCGTTCAGCATTTATTGGTTTTTGCTAATTGCAACCTCGCAGGTGCTATTTTGCACGTTATTACGCTTGGTAATTGGGGACTACCCATGGTTGCCTATACGAATCACTTTTTTGCGAAAAGCAGAACATCGATATTATTACTGGTAGGCGCCTCTCTAGGACCGAGATTAGCTTCCTTCTGCACCGTGTTCAGGAACGCCCTAAAGGATTGCGTTTATCCTTATAACCACCAAAAGGCAACGCCGCATCCAAGACGTTGTAGCAATCAATCCAGATGGTTCCGGCCTTCATGGCGCGGGCCAGACGGTGCGCCTTGCCTACGTCCTTGGTCCAAATGGCGGACGCCGGCCAGACCATAGTTCGTCCGTTTCATTTGCGTGGCACCTCGTCTAGTTCGTCGAATGGGACCGCACAGATGGGCCGAGGATTTCTTCGTCGACAACTTTCATCCCGGGACCCGCTCCAGTGAGAACTGGCGGTTCCACAAAATAGCCTTGGTCGCCTAATCGGTTGCCGCCCACCACCGTTTCAACCCCATCGAGAAACCGAGAGCACCCCGGTTCAGTTGCCTTTAATTCGGTCGGCGGGATTCGTTAGCGCATTCTGTCGTATTTGCGGCGAATTTCATTTCTATGCGCTGTTTTTCGTTGCCGCTACCCATTGGAATTTTCTTACGGTTTTCATTCGCTCCTCCTTGATCTTCGCCGGCTGCCTCTGCATCGCTCGCACGAGCCACCCGTACTGGTGGAAGGAAAACAAATTTCGCTTCCACAGCTCGTCATCACGTACGAAATCCAAGTGGGCCTCGAGAAAAGCGTCAACGGCTTCGAAGGGGCCAGGTCCATGGCGATTGGCGACCGGATGCCCATTGAGGTTCGTATTTTCCACAACCAAGTGGCCCCCCGGGGGAACCAGCGGGCTGTAAAGTTCGAGTTCGCGCAAGACATGATCGCGCCGGCAATCGGAACTAAGGACCACGAGCGGAGAGAGCCCGTTGCAATATTGGAGGACGCCTTCGAGCGATCCTGGTGCGACGGAGCTGCCTTCCAGCAGGCGTATGCGGGGGTGCGAAAGGGAAAGGGCTTCCGGGCTAAGTGCGATGTCCACACCAATGACCAGCGCCGAAGGTCGCGCACCGATTAGATCAAGCAGGTGCGCAAAATAGAGGATCGATCCACCACCGCCTATTCCGGTTTGCACGATGCACGCCGGACGTTCACGAAATATCATTTCCTGGTACAGCCACAGGTCCATAGGGAGCTGGTTGATCTTGTGACCGAGGAAGGTGTTGCGCTGCCAGGTATCGGGTGAGCGGTACCAGAGCGTATGGAAAGCATGGGTCACCCCGCGTTGAAAAAGATCATTGAGGAAGTTTTTCATCAACTATTCCCCCGGGCAGGAATTCGCGGTAAGAAGCGCCAAAAAATTGACCGCCGAAGGCTTCGCAGCCAGGACAGCGGAGCGCCTCCAGCTTCGCGTTGGCATGCTCGGCTGAGGGGCGACATTCGTCTTTAACCCCGGCGACGCACAGAAACGTTTGTGGCTTTGACCAGGGCCGCGACGCGGTCGCCTACCTTGAGGCTCATGTCTTGCACCGAGCGCGTGGTGATAATGGCAGCCACGTCGCCGATGGCCGTCTCCACGATGATTTCACTCAGCACCTTGTCAGAGATTATCTCCTTCACGGTGCCGGGTATTTCGTTGCGAATCGATTGTTCCATAAGGTATCGTCCTCTTCTGCCACGGATTACGCAAACGGGACTTAACTCTCCGCCGGGTCTTTGATCTGCGATGGATGGTGGACGACAAGTAACCGTATGAAAATGACGATCCAGTGGAAGCGCTTTGCCTCCTTCCTTCTGCTTCTGAGTCTGACTTGGATGCTGTGTCTATGGTCCGTCGACAGCGGGTGGACCCAGGATAAGACTGGCGAAGGGATCGGTGCGAGCCCTCAACCGGATAACTTCCTGGACTTACGCGGGGACTTGCCTAATCCCCAGCGAATCGACACGGTCGATCTGCACAAACTACCGCAGGCGGAGATACATACCCCCGATCCGCATAATCCAGGCAAAGAGATCGTCTACTCGGGCACTCCATTGATCGAAGTGCTCAAGGCTGGTGGCCTCCTGCTTTCCGGCATGGCGGGTATCCGTGAAATTGTGACAATGACTGTGGCCGTTGAAGCGACCGACGGATACCGGGCACTGTTCTCGTTAGCCGAGTTTGATCCGGAGTTGACCGATCGCGTCATCCTCTTGGCGGACACCAAGGATGGCGGGCCGCTGCCGGCACGCGAGGGGCCCTTCCGCATCATCGTTCCCGGCGAGAAAATCCCAGCACGCTGGGTGCGTCAAGTAAGGGCGATAACAGTTCGCAAGAACTAGAAAATGCCACCGGCTGCGCTCGGGGCGAAAACTCTCAAACTTGCCTTTGCCCAATGCCAATGTCGCTCCAACCACAATTTCAGTCTGCGGGCTCAAGCGAGCCGATTAAGTCGAATCTCCTTGAACTGCCGGAAGCCGCAGTTTGGGATGGATGTCGTGATTATTCGAAACCACTTTGTCCGTAAATTGACTTGGCTGGTGTTTGCGGGAGTAGTTCTGGCAAGCTTGCGGGCTCTCGCCGCCGGCGGAGACGTTGAGAAATCGCCTCCGACAATGCTTACAATCGCTGCTGCGGCTGATCTGAAGTTCGCTCTGGATGATTTAGTGAAGCAGTTCGGGGAGGCATACCCGGCAACCAAAGTCAACGTTAGCTATGGTTCTTCCGGTAACTTCTTCGCTCAACTTCAGAACGGCGCGCCGTTCGATCTCTTCTTCTCGGCTGACATCGCGTACCCGCGGAAGCTTGCGGAAAGAGGCTTAGGTGCTGATAACGTTTTCCTTTACGCAATCGGCTGCATTGTTGTTTGGGTGCCTAAGGATTCACCGGTTGCTGTGGACAAGCTTGGGATCAAGGCGCTGTTGGAGCCGTCGATTCATAAGATTGCAGTGGCCAATCCGGAGCACGCTCCTTATGGTCGCGCAGCGGTAGCGGCGTTGAAAGCACTCAACGTTTACGACCAGGTTGCATCACGACTGGTTTACGGGGAAAACATCGCGCAAACCGCAGAATTTGTGCAAAGCGGCGCGGCCAATGTTGGCATTCTCGCGCTTTCGCTCGCAGTTGCACCTCAGATGCGCGACGCGGGTCGATTCTGGCAGGTGCCTCTTGAGGCTTATCCTCGAATCGAACAAGGAGGGATAATTCTGAAATCAACCAAGGATCTCGAGACGGCACGCACTTTTCGGGACTTTGTCCTGGGCGAACATGGACGCGAAGTTCTAAAGCTTTATGGCTTTTATCTACCGGAGAAATGATAGATGGATTGGCGCGCCATCGAGCTCAGTGTGCGACTTTCGACTCTGACAACGTCGTTGTTGTTGATTCTTGGCTTGCCACTCGCCTCCTGGCTGGCATTCTCCCGCTGGCGATGGAAGTTTTTCGTGGAAGCTGTCGTAGCCTTGCCCATTGTCCTGCCTCCAACGGTCTTGGGTTTCTATGTCCTGATTGCGATCGGTCCGCAGAGTCCAGTTGGGCAAGCCTACATGGCGATCACTGGACGCGGCCTGCCCTTTTCGTTTCAGGGGCTTCTTTTGGCCTCGGTACTTTACAGTCTGCCGTTCGCGGTGCAGCCCTTCACCGCCGCAATTTCGACAGTAGACCAACGGCTGATCGAGGCATCGTGGTGCCTCGGCAGAGGTTGGCTGGCAACATTCTTCCGGGTAACGTTACCGCTTGCCTGGCCAGGGGTCCTGACTGGAATGGTGCTCAGCTTTGCACACACTCTAGGCGAATTCGGTGTCGTCCTGATGATCGGCGGCAATCTTTCAGGGATTACACGAACAATTTCTATTTCTATATACGATCAAGTACAAGCACTCGACTATGGCGCTGCCAATCAAACCTCTCTGGCGCTGCTACTTTTCTCTTTTCTGGTACTCGCGATCACCTACGGCCTGCAACGAAGAGCTATTGCGGTATGGCCGATGCATTGACCCTGCATTTTAGGAAAACATTTGCAAAAGGTGTGCTGATCGACGCGGACTTGCAGGTCAGTCTCACCCCCCCAATCGTTACTGTTCTATTTGGTCCATCGGGCTCTGGTAAAACGACGATCCTGCGCGCACTGGCCGGACTCGAACGATCTGCAAACTGCCTTATTCACTTTGGCCGTGAAATCTGGGTAGACGACAAAGCCGGGGTGTTTATTCCGCCCCAACGGCGTCGGATCGGTTTTCTCTTTCAGGATTATGCGCTTTTCTCACATCTGACTGTGGCGGGAAACATCCGTTACGGTTTAGCCGGCCTGTCCGCCAACGAACAACAGCTCCGCATTACGGAACTGTTAGAGCGCTTTCAACTTCAAGATCTCGTGACGCGCCATCCCGATCAACTTTCTGGCGGTCAGAAACAGCGTGTTGCTTTGGCCCGAACGCTCGCACCGCAACCACGGTTGCTCTTGCTTGACGAACCACTCTCTGCGTTAGACGGTCCGACCCGGGAAGCGTTGCGCGGCGAGCTACGTAATTTACTTAGCTCCCTGCGCATTCCCGTGCTGCTCGTCACTCATGACCGCGTGGAAGCTCTCGCGCTTGGTGATCAAGTCGCCATCGTGAATGAAGGGCGGATCGTTCAACACGCCTCGATCGAAGAAGTTTTTCGTCGACCATTAACGCCGGCGATAGCGAAAATCGTGGCCGTAGAGACTGTCCAGCGCGCTCGCGTTCTGCAAGCGGACGAAGAACTCGTCACCGTCGCGGCTGGCGAAGCCAGACTGATCGCTGCGGCGTCAGACTTCCCAAGGGGTGCCACAGAGGCATTTGTCTGCATTAGAGCCGAGAATGTTCTCCTGCTGAAGAATTTAGAAACGGTGTCGGCAAGTGCGCGAAACCGGCTGCCCGCCATCGTGAAGTCTCTGACCCGCGAAGGACCGATGTGGCGCATTGAGCTTGATTGCGGGTTCATGCTGACGGCGCTGTTAACCCGCCAGGCCTGTGAGGAATTAGCTCTAAAAGAAAATGACCGTGTTCTGGCAATGATCAAAGCCACGAACGTGCACTTGATTTCGCGCTCGGCCTAAAATTCTGATTGCATCCGATTGACATGATCCCCTTCGAGCGGATAGCCGGCGTCCTCCCAGTCCGCTATTCCGCCCGCGTAATGCCTGAGGTTCTGAAAACCGTGGTCGACGAGTTGCTGGTACACGAGCACGCTGGCCGTGCAGCCGACGTTTGAGCAATAGACGATGATCTTCTCCCTGGGATCGAGCGTGTCCAGAGCATGTTGCAGGCTCTCGAAATGGATAGAACCGGGAATACGTTTGGCTCGGAACATCCAGTCATCCAAGCAATTGATCAGCTTGAAGTCTTCGCCGCGATCAAGCTTCTCCTTTAGCTCCTCTCGAGTGATTATGCTCATAGATAAGATTGATTACCCTATTTTCAGCTTTATCCCAAGTCCCAGGTGACTGATGCTGAGCAATTCGGGTAGATCGTCCGACACCACGATGATGCCCGTACCCCCCTTTGCCAGTTCAGCAATCAGGAGGTGACCGGCCAGTCGGATGGACCCGCTGGATGGCTTGCTTTTGCCTGCCAGGGTGAGTGCGAGCTCCATTCTTCCAGAACCGAGAAGGCCCGTCAGCCCGACGATCTCTCCCGGTTAACCGTGAACGATACGTCGCTGAACGCAGGCACGCCCGTTAACGATATGACCTCAAGGAGAGGAGCTATTTCCGCAGAAGGTTCGGGTGGCTGAAGCCGTTCGATACGAATCTGCCGGCCGGAGATCGCCTCGCTTAGTTGAGCAGTCGTAAAGTCAGCGATCGGGCCGTGATTTACCACTTCGCCGTTCCTGATCACTGTTACCTCGTCGCAGATTTCATAAATTTCTTCGAGCTTGTGAGTGACCAGAATAAAGCTAACGCCGGTGGAACGAACCGAGTCAACGATTTGAAAAAGCGTTTTGACTTCGCGATTCGTCAGAGCGGAAGTCGGCTCATCCATGATAATGACCTTGGATCGATTCTTGAGCGCACGCCCGATGGCGACCAATTGCTGATTTGCCACGGGTAGATCTTCCACTAGTGCATCGAGAGGAATCTGAACTTTCATTCGCGCCAGGATTTCCGCGGCTTCTCGATGCAGGAGCCTGAAATTCACCCATTTTCTGTGGCGAGAAACACTATCAAGAAAGGTGATATTTTCGAATACCGACAGGTTCGGCAGAAGAGCAAAATCCTGGTAGATCACGCTGAGGCCAAAATTGATCCGGGCAAGCGGGTTCAATTTGGTCACGTCGTGACCATCCAGTTCAACTTTGCCTGAATCCGACCCCAAGGTGCCGGCAATGATTTTAATGAGGGTCGATTTTCCGGATCCATTGGCTCCCGCCAGGCAATGAATGGAGGACGGACGAACCGACAGATTCACATTCTGCAAAACAGGGGCGCGCACTTAGGTTTTCGAAATGTTCCAGAACCTGACATTGGACAGATCCGGGCGCTATTCAGGAGTTTAGGAGTCTGCAATCATCGGTCTCGCAACTGTGCCAATCCCTTGGCCGAGGCGTTGCACACACCGCGTTCTGTAATCATAGCGGTTACATAGCTGGCAGGCGTCACATCAAATGCAAAATTTGCTGCTCGGCTGTCCTCCGGCGCGATCGTGACGGTTATAACCTCTCCGGCTGCCGTTTTCCCCGTGATGTGAGTGACCTCATCCGAGGATCTCTCCTCGATCGGGATTTCTTTCAGCCCATCTTGGAGTTCCCAGTCAATCGTCGAGAAAGGCAATGCTACATAGAAGGGAACATCGTTGTCGCGGGCGGCGAGTGCCTTTAGGTAAGTCCCGATCTTATTGCATACATCGCCCGCGGCAGTGGTGCGATCGCTCCCAACGATGCATAAATCAACCATCCCGTGCTGCATCAAATGGCCACCGGTGTTATCTGCAATGAGCGTGTGCGGAACGCCGTGATGCGATAGTTCCCATGCCGTCAGCGATGCTCCCTGGTTGCGGGGGCGAGTCTCGTCGACCCAGACGTGGATAGGTATTCCGGCATCGAAAGCTTTGTAAACTGGAGCGAGGGCGGTTCCCCAATCGACTGTCGCCAACCATCCAGCGTTGCAATGGGTTAGGATCTGAATTGGCCGTTTTTGACTCAGGCGGCTCCAGACCTCGCGAAGCAAAAGCAACCCGTGCTCTCCAAGTGCTGAGCAATTTTCGGCATCCTCATCGGCGATCGAGAGAGCCTCGCGATAGGCCGCGTCGGTGCGTGCAGAAGGGGAAAGGCTCTTCAGAAGTCCAGCCATCCGGTCGAGTGCCCATCGCAGATTGACCGCGGTAGGTCGCGACTGAACAAGTAAATCGTACGCTTGTTTGAGGGACTCATCCGAAGGGTTCGCCTTCATCGCTAACGCGATTCCGTAAGCCGCTGCGGCTCCGATGAGTGGTGCGCCGCGAACTACCATCGACCGAATCCCTTGGGCGGCATCCTCGACGTAATGCCATGCGGCTATCTCAAATTTGTGAGGGAGCTTGGTCTGATCGATAACAAAAACCGATTCACCCTCTGACCAGATCGTCCGGTAATGATGACCGTCTATTTTCATCGATTTTCGTGGATTGCCCGCGCTGCGGCCGTTACGAGACTGATGTGACCAAACGAGGATGCATCGAGAACCAGTGTCCGCGCAAGCGCCAGCGCATTTAATTCACAAACTGCCCGGACACCTCTATTCCCTACCTCGCATGAAATCCACTTAGAGCGATCGAAACCCAGCAGACGCTCGACTTCCGGGACATTTTCCAAGAACTCCGGGACCGACGAGTTCGATAGCGGGAAATAACGCTCTAGAATCTCCATGCGTGGGTTACGGTTCCGCAGCGGTTTTCACAAGCGAAACTGGCAAACGTGCTAAAACACGTAGCAGAAGACATGATTGCCGCTTAGGGCCAGTTCCAGGCTCTGGATGCCGCACTTGGCGATGGCGATCTCGGGGTAACCGTAAAAATGGGGTTTCAAGCTGTCCGGGAAGTTTGCCAGAGAAGCGAACAAACCTCCGACATTGTTTTGTTCGCGAGGTAAGTGAGGTAACTGTCGACGTTCCGTTCTGGATCGACTACCGCGGCTTCATCTCCCGATGCGACGAGGTAAGAAGCATGCGCTAGTCCGGGGACAAAGAATCGCTCAATAAGCATAGGTCTGCGCTTAGCATAGATTTAGATCCCTTCGAACCCAGGGCAGAGTCGTAGTCATCGACCAAGGCTTTGAAGCCAGGACTTCGGCAGCGTACGTGGGCGAGAGCGTCATGCTTAGGTACGATCCGCGGCCTCGGGGAGGATGGGCCTTATTTCAATGGTGTGACCGTAGTCCAACAAGGGGTTCCCTTTGACGATCTCTACCGCTTCCTCAAGACTGGCTGCTTGAATGAACCAGTAACCTGCGATCCCTTCCTTGGATTCCGCAAACGGGCCGTCCGTCACACCTTTTCTGCCGGAAAGGACCTTGCCTTCAGGCGCAAGCTGATGCCCGCTTTTCATCTTTCCCTCATCGCTCATTCGTTCGAACCAGGCGTAGAATTGTTTCATGGCATTCTGTATATCTTCCGGAGGGAGACTTTCATCCAAATTGGCGCCTCGGCAGATCACTAGATATTCAGAGGTAGTCGTTTTTGTGCTCATAGGCTTGTTCCACGGTGGCGGGTTCTCTTTTGTCCAATTACACGACGAACGTAACGGAGCGAGCAGGACACTTGTAATCGCTGTCGTTTTCGCACTCAATCAAAAGCTTGGTTTGATCCTCTAAAAACCGACCGAATACGGACTGCGGCGGGTAGTTGTGGCAATCTTTCTCCTTAGAAGCGGATCATATAGGTGCATGCTGTTTAACGACTCCACAGACGATAGCTGCCCTGGAATTACGAATCGAGTCGATGTTCCCCGCGGACGAAGCGACCGAGAACGACCATACGATCATGCTTGGCGCTGACGGGCTGCAGCCCGCCGACCTTGGCCAGACGAATTGCCGTCTAGGCGTCCGATCAGGAGGAGGCGATGGACCTCGAGATACCGCGCATGCGCGGCGTTCACCCGGTCGCCGTGCTCTTCGAACGCCGCCCGCGCTGCGTCTAGCGCCTTCGCAGGCCAGCCCAGGTCGCGCGAGACGAGCGCGATCTCGGCCTCGGCGACGACACACCTCGCGCGGCCCACGGCCTCTTTCGCACCGAAGGCGCGCCGCACTCGCACGAGAGCCTTCGCCGAGCTGCTCGAGGCGGAGAAGGAGCTAACGCGGTGCGGCGACGTCAGGAGTGCCGTGGGTCCAGGTCGACAAGGAGTACCGATTCGAGACCGATGAAGGGAGCGCCTCGCTGGCA
This sequence comes from uncultured Verrucomicrobiae bacterium, assembly GCA_963782115.1. Classification (GTDB taxonomy): domain Bacteria; phylum Verrucomicrobiota; class Verrucomicrobiia; order Chthoniobacterales; family JAFAMB01; genus JAFAMB01. The sequence goes on along the minus strand of CAWAIK010000015.1, from coordinate 273,305 downwards.
GACCTCTTCAGAGGGCGCTCGCAGCTCCTCGTCTACCACTTCATGTTCGGGCCCGACTACACGGCGGGGTGTCCGTTCTGCTCGGCGATCGCGGACGGGTTCGACGGCTTCGTCGCCCACCTGGCGAACCACGACGTCACGCTTTCGGCGGTGTCGCGGGCGCCGCTCGCGAAGCTGCAGGCCTACAAGCGGCGGATGGGGGTGGACGTTTCCCTGGGCATCCTCGCTCGGCAGCGACTTCAACTTCGACTTCAACGTCTCGTTCACCGAGGAGCAACAGCGCGAGGGATCTTTGAACGTTGTCGGCAATCGGCGGGTTTCTCCCGTCCATAGAAGTCGAGAACGACGACGATTACGATTTCAGAACAAGTGGACGAGTGGGAATTAATGAGCGTTTCGTTCGTTGCTGATCGCGATTTAGACAACGCAGGCCCACGTGCCTCCGAGGGCTCTTAAAGACAGTGACTCTTTGTGATCTTTGCGATCTTCTGTTCAAAAATGACTTTTGCTTTTTTTCCTGTCTTAGTGCCGGGGGAACGAAGAAAATCATTTGCAGATCACAAAGACAGTTTTTTCGATAGAAACGGCCTACGCCTGGAGCCACATCCAGATAGATCAGCGCAGCGAACCGGAGTTCGAGTTCCAAGTTCTCCTTCCTCGCACTCGTTCTGAAATCGTAATCGTCTCGTCCTCGTCCCGGTCCTTCCGGATACATCGCGCTAAACATATACAAGGGGGCGCAACGAGACGGGCCTCTGGTGGCGCCGCCACGACGAGTACGACAAGCGCTCAGTCGAGTCGTGGGTATCGTTGGCGCAACCGGTGGGACGGGAGATCTCATGACGTCAGCGTCAATCAAGCATCTCCTGCAAAAAAAGGTTAGCATTCCTGTCCCAACGAACGCGGCTTGCTCGTTGTAGATGAAGATGGTGTTTTTCCTTCATTTCTCAAAAATACTGCTCACGCTAGTCCTGTTGACAGGCGCTGCCATAACGGGCAGGGCAGAAAACATGAACGATACTAAAGAGGCAATAGCGGAGCTGGGAGGCGAGTTTAAATCTGGTATTGCGCAAGTTAACGGCGCGAGCATTCACTACGTTCAAGGCGGAGCGGGCCCGGCGTTGATCTTGGTGCACGGATTTCCGCAGGACTGGTATGAATTTCATAAAAACCTTGGCTACTTCTTCAAAAACTTCGGCAAATTCACGCCAAGCGCCCAGGCGCACTATGTAAAGGCCTACACCAGCCCTGCGCAGCTTCATGCCGCGTTTGAAATTTACCGCGCATTTCCCGCCAATGCGCAATTCAACGCGGCCCAAGGCGAACCGAATAACGTGGCGCCGCTCGCTCTGCGAGACCATCCACGACACGGTCAAAGACGTTCTTTTCAACATAAAGCCTGGCTCCCGCACAACAGACTTGGCCTGTGTTACGAAAAATTGCTGTCGCTGCTGCTGGAATCGCCGATTCGAGGTCGGTGTCGGCAAAATGATATTGGGTGATGGCTCATGGGGATCATTTGTTTCTCTTTCTTGGTTTAAGGCGAGCAGAGCACATTCGGTTATTTCGGATCCCCTTATCGAAGGTCGAAAACCAAGCGAGCTTTCACCTTGCCGCTATCAACTTCATCAAAGGCTTCGTTCACTTATCCCGAGAAACCCAGCGAGCTCCCGTTTGTTTAATGGTTTACCGGGATGCCTCGCTGCAGATTCTTCGGGTTTGTTAGTCAGGGATCGGCGTTGGGTTGATTGCTTTGCTTGCATGCGGGAAGATAGCATGGTCGATTTTTCTACCCAGCCTCCAAAAAAAGGGTCCAACTGTGCCGCCAAGACCTAACGTGTGCTAATATGTGCTCGCATCCGTTCCAAGTGTTCGATGTAAAACTCAGTAGCATCCCAAATCGGCTTTTCGAACGGTTCGAGCCTCTTTGCGCATTGCGTGGCTAGGATCCGCAATTCCTGCGAAATTGCCAGTGCGTCTTCGCCTTCTTTTCGGATCCGCCTATCCCATTTCTTTAGTTCCTCTTTGGCTTCCGCTTCGGTTGTGAAAAAAAGACGCTTTCGCTTTCCGTTGACCTTGAGCCCATCGAGGTAATAATGGTAATCGCGGTTGCCCTTAAACGGAAGTATTCGCGATGTTCGGCGCGCCATGCGCTGTTATTCGCATATTTTCCAAAATTTTGGCAACAATTGGCAACAAGCGACAGCGAATAGGCTGACCTTGAGTCATCGAAAAGCTATCGAATCGAGTCTGGAAGCCGAAAGAGGAGGGATGGCTGAGCGGCTTAAAGCACCGGTCTTGAAAACCGGGGATCCGAAAGGATCCGTGGGTTCGAATCCCACTCCCTCCGCCATACAAATAAGTTATTGATAAGCAGCACTTTACGAAAGCGCGTTGTTGCACATCAGGCAGCAATCACAATATCATTCACCATATAACGCTGATTGTCGTAAATGTCGGCAAACGGATTTCTTGCTCGCTGTGGCTGTCTCCTTAAGGGCCGCTCTCTGAAGGGGATTAACGACTTGACGCCAAAATAGCGCATGCTTCAGTGCGAATGGCCTGGTGAGATGCTTAAGCGCAGGTCCGTCAACGCTAAACTCACGGAACCGCTCCGTAAGGCTATCGCAGCATTTCGAAAGTTGTCTCGCTAATTTTTGAAATTGTAGCTTGACAGGATTTCGGACTTTTCACGGCTTTTGCTTAACTCCAGAAACAATAGTTCACAATAGTTGACAGTAGTCGACCTCAGAAACTAATCGAACCAGGTGATTGGGCAGTGAAAGTCTATAAAGCCGAGATCGTCTTAAATCGGGAGAAGCTCTACAGGAAGCGGGGATACACGATGTGAAAAAGGGGGATTCGTTCGTGAACTTGTCTTTTGAGAACAAAGTCGCACTCGGCACTGGGGCTGGCTCTGGCATGGGTCTGGCATGGGTCTGGCGACCGCGAAAGCCTTCGCCGAGGCGGGCGCGTCGGTGGTGCTCGCGGAATCGTACCAAAATCATCGAAGAAAACGGAGGTGCCGTGGTACGCGATATTTTGCGTGACAAAATCGAAGGTAGAGGCGTCTCCAGACGAACAGCTTATCGCCGAATTGAAGCCAGGAGTTTGCTCCGTCGATTCTCGCCGCCTCGTAATATTCTCGAGGAATATCCTGCAATCCCGACAGGAAAATGATCATGTAGTAGCCCATCAAAAACCAGATCGTCACCACCAGAACTGCGCCGAGCGCAAGGTTCGGATCACCGAGCCAGGAGCGGCCCTGGAGGCCGACAAGTTCGAACATCCGATTGATGAAGCCGACTTTGTCGATCAGCATCACCTTCCAGATCAATGCAACGACAACCAGGCTCACAACGTACGGCATGAAAAATAGAGTCCGCCAAAGTCCGACCAACGGGATGCTTTGCCGCACAAGCAGCGCAAGTCCCAGGCCGCTGACGTAGAGCCCAGGAACAAGGCAGAGCACGTAGGCAATCGTTACGCCCAGACTCTTCATAAACAGCGGATCTCGCGGCATCCGATTGTAATTAGCCAGGCCGACGAACTTGTATCCGCCGAACCCATCCACGCTGAAAAATCCGAGACTCAACGCGTGCACCCTTACGCTTCGCTTAAGAGCCGAGCGACCCCCTCCCGACGCTACGCGTCGACCTCCATTCTTCCCGAGTTGCTCCGGTCGCCACACACCCGGTAAAGGCGGCGAGCAGGCCGAGAATCCAGTGCTTGTCAGATGTCTGGCCTTAGCTTCGCCATGTGCTATCCTGCAGAAACCCGACCACAGATCCTTGTCATGGACAAATTTGATCGCATTACATTTGACCCACCGATCATGGGAGGGCGCGCCTGCATTCGCGGGATGCGCCTACCCGTATCGGTGATCATCGGTCAGATCGCGCATGGTGCGACAACGGAGGAAGTTCTTGCGGATTATCCCGATTTGGAACTCGGCGACATCCAACAGGCGCTTGAATACGCGGCTTGGCTTGTTCAGGAGGAAGTCGTCACGGGTAGTTAATGCGGTTTCTCGCCGACATGGGCGTGGCGATACGCGTGGTCGAGTGGCTCCGCGATGAAGGTTACGACGCTCGCCACCTGCGCGAAGAAGAACTACAGCGTCTTCCGGACGACCAAATCTTTCGCAAAGCGGTCGCTGAAAATCGCGTCGTCCTGACATTCGACCTCGTTCCCCTGACTGGGACTAGTTAAGTTAGAGAACCGTTCACCCCAAGTCGGGCAGACTTGCCGCCGCCTTTTCTAAAGCCTCTCGGCCAACGTGCGTGTATCCCACTCCCTCCGCCGATCGTTGATTGCCAGACACTTAAGAATGCAACCTATCCGCCCGTTCGGTGCGGTAATTTTCCAAGCAGATTGGCTCTCGGAAAGTCGGGTCGATCCTCTGCAAGCGGTTCCTCTGGAAAGCTTGCAGCAGGAAAAGAGAGAGTGTCGATGAGGAATTTTTCGTACTTCTCCCGGTGAGCGTCCGTCCATTCTTGTCGGGCCTGCTCCCAGGAAAGCTGGCGGCCTTTTTCACCTTCGATCCACTTGTACTTCCGAATCTCCTCTTTGATCAAGTAGGTGATCCGGTAGAACGGATCGGAATACACCGCGGGCGGGATCTGCACGTGTTCTTCAGTCTCTAAAATTTGGCGCATAGCAGTTCAGTGAATCTCAGCTTAAATCGTGCGGGCTTAGGAATCTGGGCGATGACCACCGGTTTCATTGAATCATGTTTCACGGAGGCAGAACACGACTTTCTTCCGTCCGCGACTGGAAGGACGAACCGACCATTCGGTGCGCGATGTCTGGATGATGAATCGGCGCCACTTCGTTTCTTACGTGAGGCCCGCACGGCGGCGAGCGTCCGTCAGCCGAATGTGGCCTCGGTTTTCCACCATGTGACCATCGGCGCCGGTAATTGACCGAGGGCGGCCGGCCCGATCCCCGCACCGCTGGTATCGATCCGCTACAAAGGGGCAACCGCCCAAACCTCAACAGCTCGATTCTGACCTGGTCGTTTGCTATCGAGAAGTTCAGTCCCTCCCATTCCGATTGTCTGCACCGCGTTGAGTAGCATCACCCGCTCTTTAAGAATTCTACTTACGTTCTCCGCTCGCTCCTGTGAGATGCGCAGATTCACCTCTGGGCGCCCGCCGGTGTCGGCATAGCCGGCCACCACCAGAATAATCGTCGGGTCACTCAGTTTATCGCGCATTTCAGGCGTATCGAAGGCTTTCACCAGTTCGTCTGTCGCGGCTCTGCCTAAAGATGTCCAGCCGCTTTCGAAGGGAATGACGATAAGGCGTTCCATCGAACGAGCTTTATTCATCTTTTCGATCAAATTCGCTCTCTTCTCGGCAGTGATCCCAGGGAGCGCGTTAATCCGCGTGATCACCTCTGCTCTAGTCGCATCGGTGTCCTGTTGATTTACCGGGGTCGGAGAAGAGCCTGCGGACTGCCTTTCATTTGGCGCCGGACTCTCTTGTTGAGAGGGTGTTGGGCTGACCGCAGGGGAAGGTGTCGCACTCAACTCAGGGAAGGGTGTTGGGCTCAACTTAGGGAAAGGTGTCGGGCTCACTTCAGGGGAAGGTGTTGACATCGACAGAGAGCTTTCTTTTCCGGCGGATCCTGAGGGAGATGGCGGGACCGTAGGCGTGGGGGAAGATTCTTTTATTGGAGCTAAATGGGTGTGGCGATAGAAGTACCGATGCAACGCAAAGAAAGCGATCGCTGCCACACACGCCAGGATGAAAGTGATACCGGCAATTACCGGCCACGGCCTTCGGGTAGGTGGCGTGCGAACTGGAGGCGGTGGTTCTGTAACAGAATCAGGTACGGACTTAATTGTAGATGCAGCGGAAATGTCTGGAGGAGCGGTGGCATTTTGCAAGCGCTTCTCTACTTCGATCGCACTCTGGGGACGCTGGGCTGGATCTTTTGCTAAACAGGCAGCCACTGTTTCCTCCCAATTTTCGGGAATAGTCTCTCCTTCTATCCCGAGCTCGGCTCTCCGCTCAGCCATTGAAGGGGGAATTTTCCCGCTCATCTGGACACCGATATCCCCGGCATAAAAAGGTGGCTTACTGGTCAGCAATTCGTAAAGGGTTGCTCCCAGCGAGTATAAATCGTCAGTGATTGCCGGCTCTGCCCCTGCTGCCCGCTCCGGGCTCGTATACGGCAGTGTCTCGCCTGGGTCATGAATTGCCCTCGACCGGTTCATCGAACCAGCAATACAATTTGCCGTTCCAAAGTCCTTCAGCTTTAAATTTCCGGCGCGATTCACGATCAGATTGCCTGGTACAATGTGCCCGCCAACGAGCCCGGCATCTTTGTGGGCATACTCCAACGCTACACACAACTGCTTCACCCATTTCTCCAAGTCCCGAACTTCGAAGACCTGATTCGGCCTGGTCAAACGCAGACTCGAGAGGCTCTGGCCATCCAGGTATTCCATCTGGATAGCAACTCTTCCTCTGCTTTCCACCAGGTCATAGGTGCGCAGAATGTTGGGATGCTTCAGCGCGATTCTCCGGCGAATTTCATTCTTCAACTCCTCCACGGCGGCCCTGTCGCCAACGATGCAATCAGGCAAAAACCATAATGCTACTTGCTCTACTTGACGCCTCACGCTGTAATCTTGAGCCAGCCAGACCGCTCCCGTACTCCCGCTCTCTAATTCACGCTCGAGTTCAAACGACGCAAACAGCTTCCCTGGCCTCAATCGATCCGCGATACTACCTGTCGGCGCAGGAGATTCCTGAGGCCGATTCTCATGGAGCGCACCGGCCGGTTGCTCTGCCGCCGGTGCCGCTGCCGCCGGTTCCTTTGGAACTGGTTCCGGTGTGCCCGCTACCTTTGGTTGTTTGCGTGGAATCTCGGCCATATTCTGTTTCCCGCTGTCGGAACTCGAGATTTGGCTGGGCATGCTAACAAGAAGCATCACTCGCACCAGGAGTTTTCTTACAGACAGTGCCTGATTCTAAGCGCCTGCAGACAAAAGAAAATTGGAAAAGCTGGAGGTGATTTCCGGGCCGAATATTCAACGGACGAATCCCCGGCAATGCAGACTGCGTGACAAATCCATCGTGTTCATGTGGACGGGCATGAGGCAGCCTAGCCGATCTTTCCGCCGCTTCAGGCTCCGAGCCTCTACGGTCTCAACCGAAAAGAGGGATTTGCAACGCGGCCAGGCGTTGCTCCAATCGAGTCGCCGGATATTGTAAAGGCGAGTCATGAGTACATTTGACAGAGTGATTGAAGTGTTGAAATCCGTCTCGGAAACCGACGAAGTCCAGAAAAATCCGGATCTGCCTCTCTATGGCTTGGAAATTCTCGACTCAATGAAGACCGTCCAGCTCATTGTGGCATTCTCGCAGGAATTCGGGATCGATATTTCCCCGGCGGAATTCGAGCGTGAACGCTGGGCGACCCCCCGAATGATTGCCGCCGATATCGAAAGTAAAATCAACACATAATCGCTCTACTGCTGTCATGCACTGGCCTAAATTATCCGAGCATCCGAAATTGCGGTTTGTGTTGCTCGTCCTGTACTACTTTGCGATCATCGCATCTCTTTTTGTCTTGTACGGTCGCAGTGGATTTTCGACGCCGCCCTTTATCTATCAAGGTTTTTGATCGATGGACATCATCGACGCTATCGGTCGCGCTGCGCGAAACTTTCCTGGCAAGATCGCTCACTTGAGTGACAATCGAACGCTGACCTACAGCGAGCTAGGTAAAAGATCCGACGCCCTCGCGGCACATTTCACGGAGCGTTATCCCGGCGATAACTCGCCTGTCGCCATCGTCGGTCACAAAGAACCCGAAATGTTGATCGGATTCCTGGCCGCGGTGAAATCGGGCCGTCCGTACGTTCCGATTGACATATCCATTCCAGCGCACCGGGCAGATCGGATCGTCCAAAGTTCCGGGGCAATTGCCACACTGACCCCCTCGCAAATTGCAGTGCTCTCCGGCGAGCATTGGTCAGGGAAGCCGAGCCGGGTCGATCCCGATGATCCCTTTTACATTATCTATACCTCGGGCAGTACCGGCGAACCGAAAGGCGTCGTGATAACGCTTCGGTGCCTGACCACATTTCTTGATTGGATGCTGGAAGAACAGGAGTTGATGGAAGCGGGTGAAACGTTTCTCAATCAAGCTCCATTCTCGTTCGACCTTTCCGTCATGGATCTTTATTTGAGCCTGGGGACGGCAGGCACATTGTTCAGCATCGGAAAAGAGGAAATCACCAACCTGAAAAAACTCTATGCCGCTTTTGCGCGCTCAGCCATCACGAGCTGGGTCTCCACGCCAACATTCGCGCAGATGTGTTTAGTCGAACGCGGGTTTGTGCAGACTATGCTGCCGCAGCTTCGCCGGTTCTTGTTCTGCGGAGAGACGCTGGCCCCGGAGACAGCCTTGCAGCTTCTTGAGCGTTTTCCGAACGCCGATGTTTGGAACACCTATGGTCCAACCGAAGCAACAGTTGCCTGCGCTTCCGTGCGAGTGACTCGCGATGTACTGGCCCGGTATACAACGCTCCCTCTCGGCGCACCGATGCCAGCCGCAGAAGTTTACGTAGCTGACGCGAACGCCGAGCCCGTGGCCGCAGGCGCCCGCGGCGAGATCATTATTGCGGGAACAAACGTAAGTCCCGGGTACCTCGGTCGGCCCGATTTGACGAATGCCTCCTTTTTCCGTTTGGGAAACCTGCTCGCCTACCGAACCGGCGATTGGGGACGGATACAGGATGATCTCCTGTTTTTTGAGGGACGAATCGACGGGCAGGTCAAGGTTAATGGGCATCGCATCGAGCTGGGTGATCTGGAAGAGAATTTGCGCGCTCTTCAGACTGTTGCGGATGCCGTGGTTTTGCCGATTGTCAGAAAGGGCGTCGCGGAATCGCTTGCTGCTTTCGTGGTGCTGGTGCAGCGCGGCCAGGAAAGCGAGTTTGAATTGGGCACTCGGCTAAAAGCGCAGCTCGCCGAACGCCTTCCGGCCTACATGTTGCCGCGAAAGATCATCTTTTACGATGCGTTCCCCATCACAGCTAACGGTAAAACCGACCGAAGAAAGCTGTCCGCATCGATCGCATGATTCCGTTCGCGAATTTTACCTTTTTCGGAATCATGCTTTACGCGGTCATCCCGACCGTTCTCCTTGGGATCACCGGTCGCGCGGGGCGGCGCTGGGCATTTTTTATCAGCCTTCTGTATCTGGTGGCTCAATACAGGGATCGACTCAATGTCACCGCGTATCTTTCTGTCCCGAACCTCGCAATCGTCGGCGGCTACGGAACTTTTCAATGGCTGGTTGCAACGTTGTTTTTGCGCGAACGTCTCCAATCGAAATCCAATACGCGATTTTACGTAGCTTTCCTGCTGGCGCTCGCGCCGCTCGCAGCCGCGAAATTTCTGCCGCTGACTTTTCCAGGCGCCCAATTTGGTTTCCTCGGGATATCGTATATCACTTTTCGTATCCTCGACATTTTGTTCTGTGTTCAAGACGGCTTGATCAAGGCGTTGCCGGTTGCTGAATTTTTCACTTACCTTTTTTTCTTCCCCACAATTTCGGCGGGTCCAATCGACCGCTATCGACGCTTCGATGGCGACTGGAAATCCGCACGTTCATGTGCAGATTTTTTGATAGATCTCGACACCGCGATCGAGCGGACATTCCGCGGGTTTCTCTACAAATTCATTCTCGCAGCCTTGATCAGGCGCTATTGGGTCGATCAGGCAACCGGCGGATCTTTCAGCCAAATACTGTTGTACATGTATGGCTACAGCCTCTATCTGTTTTTTGATTTTGCCGGTTACAGCGCGTTCGCGATCGGGTTCAGCCGACTTTTTGGCATCCGCACACCGGAAAACTTCGATCGCCCATTCCTGGCCCACAACATTCGCGACTTCTGGAATCGATGGAACATCACTCTTTCGTTCTGGTTTCGCGACCACGTTTACATGCGATTTCTCCTCGCCGCGATGAAAGGCAAATGGTTCAAGAACGACCAGATCCGGTCCTACCTTGGTTTTTTTCTTTCATTCGGACTGATGGGCCTCTGGCATGGGACCGAGCTGCACTACCTTATTTATGGAGGCTATCAGGCTTTCCTGCTTACGACGCACGATTTGTTTGTGCGCTGGAACAAGAAAAAGCAATGGTGGGGTACAGGCCCCGCGTGGCGCTTCGCCTCGATTTTTGTCACGGTCAATCTTGTTTGTTTCGGCTTTCTTATTTTCTCAGGCCGCCTCGAGATGCATCCCAAATAATCTGCGGTTCAACTCCTATCTTCGGTTTTCAGGTTAAAATCTCTCCACGCCATTGGAAGTAAGGCCTTTGATCAGGTGCCGGATTGCAAAGCGAGCCGGTCATGGAAAAAATCGTTAAGCGCCTTGTCGAAGTAAAGCCAGCCTTTGTCGGTCAAATGATCATGATGACCAACCAGGAAATCTTCATCCAGATCGTGCTCTTCAAAGGCGATAAGCGGCACATCATGAGCCTGCGCAAGCCCTCGAATTCTTTTGTAGTAGAGATCGCGAAAGACTCTCCCGACACCGAACCGATCAAAGTAGCGCCCGTCGATGGGAATACTGAGCAGCAACGGGCGCGCCCCTAATTCCTTTAGTCCGCGCAGCAACAGTTCGAAATCGACCCACTCATGGGCGTCCTGTTCACCCGCCACGAACCTCGCGGGCCCCTTCTCTGGTCCAACGGGTTCCGGATCCGAGTCATTGTTTTGTCGAACTTGAACGGCTGCGTCCGCGATCAATCTGTTCCAGTCGACGGTTCGTTGGGAACGCCTGACACCGGAATGCAATCGCCGCCATTCTTTCAAGATATAAAAGAGCGTTTCGCAATGGTCTTGCGTCCGCAGAATGCCATTTTCGAGAAGTCCAAGTGGAACAATCCCGTAATACATCACCCGATTCATCGGGGAATCTGACGCGAGTTGCCGAAGCGTGAATGCCAGCAGGACGCTCTTCTCGAGAGTTTTTGGATATTCCAACATCCGGCGTGCGACATCGCGCTTTAGGTCAAAGCTGAGTTGCCGGCTGTAGATCAGTTCACCTGCCTGGAGCAGAGAAAAATTCCCGTTATAATACGTAGCAGGAACGTCTTCATGAAAAAACCAAGTCGGCGAAATCGAAATCGCCACCTTTTTTCCACGAAGATCGGCACCCATGGCGGCAAGCTTCTGCAAAAGGATCAACGAAGCCGCCCCTGCTTTACCCACCGAAAAGACGTTAAAACCTGTCGGGTAGGTCTGGAAAAAATCTGCGGCCTTGTTGGCGGCAGGTTTCACGAGCTCCGAGCTACCGTAGAATGGCAACAAATCGGATTGACCAAAAGCCACCTTTTGCAGGGCAATACCTTGGTTTTTCTGTGGGAACAGTATCGGCGCAAGAACGTGAATGTAGCGGTGTTCCAGGTATCCGCCGGCTACCGTGGCAGCCAATAAGATGAAGGCGGCAACGGCCATAGCGACCGCTGCGGCGGCAAGGTTCGACGTTTTCAACGTTACGGATTCGAAGTCGGCGGCTGAAGACGCTTGGCGCACGCCAAGGCACCTAAAATTCCGAACCCGGCAAATGCAAGAGGCGCCAGAGCGGGCGGCTTATCCTCATCTGGAATTTTACGAACCCACGCGGAGAGCTCATGCTGAACGGACCGAACCAACCGCCCTTTGGTGTGGTACCAGAACCCAAGAATCCCGACGAGGATCGCGAGCAGAAACCCAGCGAGCAAAGCCTGTCGTCCGCCGCGGCTCCAGAAGAGAAGCCCAACAGCTGAAGCGACAATCATCAGGCTGGAATACACGACCGGTACCCAGGCCAACGCATTTTTGCCAACGACGGAACGATGATCATAACGGACCTGAACAAGAACGACGCCGAATCCCCCTATCAGTACCAGTACAATCGCTTTATTGAGAGTCCAAAATTTCGCAACCTTCAGGCTGGATAGTCTCCGGTAATATACTTCTCGAGATTGTCGATTGTTGCCGTTTGGGCCGAAATAATCCGCCTTACCAGGTCGCCAATCGAGATAAGTCCGATCATTTTGGCCCCTTCTACAACCGGCAGATGGCGAACCCGTTTGTCCGTCATCACCTGCATGCACTCGGTTACACTATCGCCCGGCTGCGCGGTGACCAGTTCCCGAGTCATTATATCTTTGACCGGAGTCTCCTTTGATGATTTGCCTTTCAGTATGACTTTCCGTGTGTAATCACGCTCGGAGATTATTCCAACGAGCCCGCCATTTTCTACCACCGGAAGCGCACCGACATTCTTGTCCGCCATGAGCTGGATGGCATCAAAGACCGTTGCATCTGGAGCAATCGACCAGACTGCAGATCCCTTATGCGCTAGGATCGCGCCTACTGAGCCAGCGATTTCCATAGAGTGAGGAAACTATGCGCTTCTTTACCAAAAGATTCAAAAGAGAAAATTCGCCTAAGCGAGTTTTCTCTTTTGAAATTCTGCCTGATGCCGCAGCTGCTGTTTAATTCGGGACCGAGCTTTGCGTAAACTTGGTCAACTCAATCTTCAGGAATTGAAGAGCTGCTTTTCGCGTCGTTACCGATTCCTCCAGGGGGAGGTTAGTCAAGCGGCCGTCGTGTAAGCGGATCGCTGCCACCCAGGTCGTGCCTTGCCGATAAAGATCGAGCAAACCCTGAGGCCGAAGATCTCCGAGAGTCACCTTGCCTTGGAAATTTTGAGCCATACCTCTCATCAATCGGCAGAATCGTCGGAAACTTTAGCGTTCAACGTTCGGCGTTCAACGTTGAACGTCGAACGTCGAACGTTGAACGTTGAACGTTGAACGTTCGAAAAGGCAAAGGGGGCGCTCCATTCCCCACATCACGCCGACGCGCCGATAGCCGTCACGTTCTTTCACAGCCGTTCTTCAGTGATCCTTCCTATGAAATCGAGCACCGACTGGTGGATATCGCCGCGGACATATAAGCTCTCAAGGTCTGGCAAGTTCTTCTTGTACTTAGCATGGATCGCCCTCAGCAGATCGCGCTGATCCCGAAAATTAGCCTTCCACCACTCGGTATGCTCGAAGGCAGCCGGCACGATCGCCGTGTTCCGAAACCTTGTCCCGGTGAGGTCGGCACCCGATAAGTCGGAATTTTGAAACCTTGCTCCAGTCAAATCCGCCTGATTCAGAACCGCGCCGACAAGCTTTGTCCGGGTGCAGGTAATCTTGCAAAGTTGTGCACTCCCGAGGTTTGCGCTCGAAAGATCTGAATCAACAAGCACAGCGCGCGTCAGATTTGCGGCGGTGAAATCGGCTTCACGAAGGATGGATCGGCAGATTTTGCACTCTTGCAGATCACGAAATTTTCCGCCGACCAGAAATGCAAACGAGAACGATCTTGGCGCTTTGATGGCAGAGGAACCGGAGGAAGATTTTTGCCCCCGCTTTCCTTCAAGCAGAATGAGCACTTCACTGATCGACTTGATATTTATTCGCAAACGTTCTGCGCCTTCACTCAATTCAACTCGAGTGCGGGCTCTGTAATCGTCATTGTCCGACTTTCCCAGTGTCCGGTATGTCCTCGTTGCTGCGGTCAAAGCCGCGACCAGGTTATCCTGCGGCAAAATCTGCGACAGTCCGCTTAAGGCCTGCCGATCGTATGAGGTGACTTCCTCCGCTTCCTCCCAGACCGCGCCGGGTATCTGTTCGAGTGTCTTCATTCCCCGCGCCACGCAAAATCTGCAGAAGGATTCAGCCAGCGCATCTCGCAATGTCCGATTGATTGCCTCCAGCTTTGGAACCGCAGTAGCGGGATCCAGTACCACCAGCCGGCTAAGCGCACTCTGGACCGCATTCCGCGCCTCATCTTCCCTTTCGGCAAGCAAGCCGACAGAGAGCTGGTCGAACGCCGTCTGATAGTAGCGCTTTCTGGTGGAAGCCATTTGTTCGAGTAAACCGACGGCGCTCGATCGAACGCTGGGATTCGCTTTATCGGCAAAAAGACTTAAAGCCTCGTAAAACTTCGCGTCCGCGCGGCTGCGAAGGGTGGCGCGGTAATTCAAGCCAAAGGAAATAATCGCAACGACGGCTGCCGTCGCCGCTCCAACCGGCCCTCCGTATTCGTGCAGATTTCGCCAGAAACCTCTCTTGTCGGCCTGGCGCTGGTAATAGGTAGCCTGCGCTCGCTGGTTGTCGATTTGAGCCTGCGTGAGTGGGTCCTTTGAAGAGGAAGTCTGTGCGTGTAGTCCGGAAATAAAACCACACGTGAGAATCAAGAGAAAAGATATAATGCAAGTCACCTGGATCGCCCGCATAAACCCCATCGTATCAAGCCGATGCGCACAGGCAAAGCCAGCAGTTTAAAATGCGCAGGATCCGAATCGAGCGGCGCACTCTTCCGCTGCCACTGACATTTTCTTCTGGGATTGAAACGCCTGGGTTTGCGATTCATCCTCACTCCATGGCGAAATCGATTGCTCTTCTTTTTTCAGGTCAGGGCGCCCAACAAGTCGGCATGGGGAAAGATTTGTCGCAACAGTTCGCAGTAGCGGCGAACCGATTTGCCGCGGCCGATACTGCACTCGGGTACTCGATCAGTCAAATCGCTTTCGACGGCCCGATCGAGGAACTGACCAAGACGTCGCGCTGCCAGGTGGCGCTTTACGTGGAGGGAATTGCCGTGCTCGACGTTCTTCGGGAACAGTTGGGAAGTTTTCCAGTTGTGGCGGCGGCCGGATTATCGCTCGGGGAATTCACGGCACACGCGGCGGCCGGCACCTTCGACTTCTTGACCGGCCTTCGATTGGTCGCAAATCGTGGACGATACATGGAGGAGGCTTGCGACGCTACCTCCGGGACCATGGCCGCGTTTATCGGCGGTGATGAAGACAATGTGCGAAAGATCGCTCGAGAAGCCGATGTAGATTTAGCAAACCTGAATTCTCCCGGTCAGATTGTTCTCTCCGGGGAAGTGGAAAAAATCCGTAAAGCGGTCGATCTCGCCAAGCAATATGGAATCAGGCGAGCCGTACCGCTGAATGTCGCAGGAGCGTTTCATTCCCGGTTGATGCTGTCCGCAGAAGTAAAATTGAGGAACGACCTCGCAACGGCACCTATTATCAATCCGGCGACAAAAATTGTCGCCAATGTCACGGCCAATCCAGTATCCGGAGAAACCGACATCCTGCAGAGCCTCGCCAAGCAAGTCACCGGGACCGTCCGTTGGACGGAAAGCGTCGAGTACATGATTGATCAGCTCGGATGCAATTTGTTCCTTGAGCTCGGCCCGGGCGAAGTACTTGCCGGTCTCGTTGGCCGCATTCGTCAAGGGACAGAAGTCCTTTCAATCGGGGACCGCGCCTCTCTCGAGGCAGCACTCCCCAATCTGCGCGCTGCGGTTTGAAGATGAGCATGCAGCTCGAACTTGGATCTGACATTGGATCGAATAGGTCGGATTGGTCCTCCGTCGAACGGTTTGGATGCTCATTTTTTCGGCACCTTTTCCGAGTTCTGCTAAGGCTTTGCTTCCCTTGCCGACTCCTGTTCAAAAATTTCTGGTTGTTTCAGTTCGTGGTTGCAACAATTTCTCCAAAGGTGGCAATAAACGTCCCGTGTTTTTCCGATTTGGGCTTCTGTTGATTTTTGCTGTCGCCTATGTTTTGACCGGCTGCGTTAGTACCCCACCCTATGTGTATCACTATATCCCGGGTCAAACCGCTATGGTGGACCACGGATACGCTGTGGCTCCCGGTACCGCGCCGTTGCTGGTGAAAGAAGCAGTTGATGCAGGAAACGAATTGATTGGCAAACCGTATCGATACGGAGGAGGACACCAAAACTTCTACGACACCGCTTACGATTGTTCCGGTGCAGTCTCGTTTGTACTGCATTCGATCGGCAGGATGAATACCCCGACGCCGGCCAAGAACCTGCGAAGCTATGCAGAAGGCGGACCCGGAAGATGGATTACCGTGTACGCCAGCCATGGACACTCATTTCTTGTCGTCGCAGGTCTGCGCTTCGACACCGGATATGGCACGGGCGAGCACGGGCCGCAATGGTTAACTCGCAGTCGCCCGGCCGACGAGTTTGTGATGCGTCATCCGTACGGGCTTTAGAGTTAAAGGCGACGGCCGCCTTTCGCCGTTCGGCGGCTCGGACGATCCGGGTTTGCTGGGCTCTGAAGGAGCAAAGCGAGACTTCCCTGGTACGCCAATAGGTCTGCTATTTCCCGGTCAGCCGTTCACCGAAACGGTAATATAAAAATGAGACGGCCACCAAAATCGCGCCAAGCACGAGACAGGACAAGATTCGATAGGGCGTCGAAACTTCCGCAGTATCGTACGCTAAGACCTTCAAGACGGTGACAATCAGGAGACTAATCGCCGACACGCGATACACCTTCCGTCGCATCCAGACGCCCACCAAAATGATCCCGACCGCGAATAAGGACCATAGAACCGAAAAGCTGGCTAACTCGATTCGACGCATGAACTGATTTGCAAACCGATACAATTCCAGATTGGCAAAGCCGAACAGACTCACGACCCCAAGCAACTCAAATGCGCGATTCAGGCGCTGGTGAGGTCCTGCGACACACCCGGTCCGATCCAGCCACACAACAAGCAGCAGAGCAATCACTATCGAGAGCCCGGCGATCCATCTCCCCACAGCTCCCTCCGTAAACAAAACGGGATTGGCCGGTCCGAAAACGACGCTGTTCGCATAGGCAAAATATTGAAAAATGACAAGCAGGCCAATGAGAAACGTGACGAACAAGAGTGTTCGATCATTGCACTTTGCCGCAAACCAATAGAGAACCACAAGCTCGGCTGACCAGAAGACCGTCACCCAGGAGCTGGTGAGGATCTGCTCCCAAAAAACGAGAAGAAAAACGATGGCTTGCGCGATAAGCCAACTGGATAGGAGCCCGGGGGTTCGCTGGCGCCAAAATACTAATGCAAACCCCAAGGTCACTATTGCGTAGCTCAAGCTGACAAGAGAATCGGGCGACTTCTGGTAGTTAAGCAGAGACGCTGAATACCAGCAGCAGAACAATCCATTGACCACTGCCAACAGGAAACTCCGGTTCCAATTTGATTCCCCTCTTAAAGCCGCTCGCAAGAAAGGCATGATGGAGTACGCCACGAACAAAGCCTGGGTGAAGACAAACGTTTCGAGAAACCAGTCTCTCCGATAGTCGCGCTGAGACCAGACGGCAAGTGACAGCCAGGTCAACGCTGCACCGGTGGAGTAGAGATGTTTCCAGTCTTTGGCATAAGCGAGAATCTGGCCACCGAGGGTCAGAATCAGGAGGTATCCGAGGAAAAGCCAGGGATCGAATTGGGCGGAGACAAACAAGAGCGGAGCAAGATAACCGCCAAGGAAGGTGAGGATCGCCAGTGCCTGTGAAGCCCAAAGACTAGCCAAGCTCGCGCCAATCGCGGTGGTGAGCAAAATCAGCACCAGAGCCAGACTGCCAGGTAACAATCGATCAAATTGGGAAGCCGCATAGCTTGTCAGATAAAGCGTCCCAAGACCAACCGCCCCAATCCCAATGTCCAAGCCTCGGAGATTTTGCCGATGACAAACGCTTCCAACTAACAAGAGCGCAACGCCGCAGATGAACCCAATCGAAATCCGTACCGCCGGACCAATCCATTGCTGGTCAAAAGCGTATTTGAGGAAAAATCCGATCCCGATGATCAGGATCAGCACACCGGTCCCGAGGAGCCATTTCTGACCAACCTCCACTTCGGCCGAACTTCCTCCGGACCCGCTTTTCTTCCGTTGGGCCTTGACCAAAACGGGTGGGAGCGGTGGAGGCATTTTCCCACCCTCTGCCGTGCCGCGCTCTTTGGCGTCTGGCAAGCCTGCGGCAATTTGCGGTCTCGGCTGGGTGCCGGAGAGAACCAGTTGCCGAAGAGATTCGACTTCTCCCTTCAATGCCGCCACCTCGGCATATATCTGCAGGTCCGAACCGCATTGGTGGCAAAACCGCTCATCGAAGACCGCGTTACACTTCGGACACAACATTTCAAACCGAGCCTAGGGACTCACAGTGACCGAATCCGGATTCTGGCTCGTCTTTTCAATGATCTGCAACGCCTGGATATCGCTCAAATCCTTGTCCCGGACTGGTTCGACTCTCCGCTTCATCTCGATGAGCTTCACACGGGATGCCACCAGAACGGTTCGCCCACGGACCGTGAGCGTACGCGCGTCCGAGATCAGACCTTCGAAGCTGTTTTCACGGGTCAGGAACATGTCGATCTGTTTGTACGGCTCTCCAGGACACCAAAAGGTAAATACCATCGCATTCTTCTCGCGAATCAACATTTCAATCTGTTCGCGATTAAGAATCGTCTCTGCAGGTACCGGAGCACGCGGAATGAACTTGAGTTGACCCAGGGCCGAAATGAACCGGCGCAGATTCGTCTGATCCGGGGAAACGGCGATATCCAGATCGAGCGTCATCCGTTGAATCCCGTGAAGTACCATCGCAGCGCCTCCAGCAACAACGAACTGCACTCCTTTGTCCACGAGGACGCAAAGGATTTCAATCAGATGACTCTGTTGAGTTTCGCGCACCAGACAATCTCACGCAGCAGAGGGCGAAGGGCAAATCGCCTCATGAAAACTCCGAACCGCTGTTCTCAACTTGTCGCGCTTCCGATCCTAGCTTAGCTTAGACAACGAACAGGTCCATGAACCGATGCACCGGAGTTGACTGAAGGCGCTTCCGGTCGCCGCAAAGTTCCAAAATTGCATTTGCCTTCCGGGGGGAGATACGACCACGCAGATTGCGTTCAAATTTTTCCAGCAGCACCGGGATCCCTTCTGCTCGACGCTGCCCGATTGGGTAATCCACTACCGAGCGCTCGGTCCCCGTGCCATCCGCAAAAAAAGACCTGCACGCTGTTTCCGATCGAACGTTTCCCCGGGTCGGATCTAGCTCGTAGGAAGTGCCGGGAACCCGCGCGCCCGAACCGGGCATCGTCGCACCTGCCACAACCGGCCCAAGCAGCTTGGTGCAAGCCGGGTAGTTCAGGGCGAGCAAGCCGCAATCAAGCGTATCCATCAGACAAAGTCGCGCCGTATCGATCGCTTCTTCGCCCGTGATCCTGTCGACGGCGAACACATAGTCGGCAATGTGCTGCAGTAACCTATCCGGTTCCGGACGCAAGGCGCTGGTGGAGTCAAGATCAAACATCGGAGGGAGGAGGAGTAACGGAGTGATGGAGTATTGGAGACGATCCTTTGCGGCGGCCAAGCGACCGGAGGACTTTGAGCGAGGGCCTTTGGGGAAAAAGATCCCGGCCATCACTCAATGCTGGCGCAGAGTATGGGAACAGGTCATCCCCTGATCTATTTGGTCCTGCGCGACATTACCAAAAATTGGAAAAATCCCCCATAAGACTATCTCTTTTTGTTGTTAGAAAACAGCTGGTCCAATTTGTCTTCGAAGGAATGATAATTCAAAACATCGTACAGTCCGGTTCTTGTCTGCATCTGACCGACTATGTCTTTCTGAGTCCCTTGAGTTCGAATCGTTTCATAGACCCGTGTCGCGATCTCGCTCATGGCAGGAATGCACCGAGCGGATAAAGGGCCAACCGAACCCCGACCTCTCGGAGTTCCTGGATGTGAATAACGGCGTCTTCCCAAATTCAGTCAGGTTTGCGAGAAGGGGAACCGGGATGCTCTGGGTGAATCCGCGGTAATCTTCCAAGGCGTGGAGGGCTTCTGCAAAGATCATGTCGGCACCTGCCTCGACATAAGCTCCGGCACGATCGATAGCGGCCGGCAAACCTTCCGAAGCGACTGCATCCGTTCGCGCCGTGACCACAAACTCATCCGTAGAACGGGCGTCGACCGCAGCCTTGATCCGATCAACCATTTCTTCGGTTGAAACGACCGCCTTGTTCGAACGGTGCCCGCACCGTTTTGCCTGCTCCTGATCCTCCAGATGGCAACCCGCTGCTCCGGCTCGCATTAACTCGCGGATGGTTCGGGCAATATTAAAAGCGCTGCCCCAACCCGTATCTGCGTCCACAAGCAGCGGCAATGGACAGGGCGGCCGTGATGCGACGCGTATCTTCACAAACATCGTTCAGCGTCGTAATCCCGAGATCCGGTAACCCAAACGACGCATCTGCCACTCCAGCCCCCGAAAGATAACGAGGGCGGTAGTCTCTCGCACCGACCGCGGTCGATTCAAGAGGATCGCCCTCGTACGCGATCCACCCAGTCCTCGCGGCAGATCGCCCAACGCTCGTGATCCTTCCAGCGGCCTGCAACCTTCAGATACCGCGGAGAAAAACCTTCCAGGCGAAAACCAATGCGACGGACCAGCGCCTTTGAATCCACGTTTTCCGGCTGGATATTTGCTTCGACCCTGTGCAGCCTCAAGTTTTCGAACGCATAGGATAACACCAGATCGAGCGCCTCCCTCATATACCCCTGGCCGGCAAACGTCGCACCAATCCAGTAGCCCAAAAAAGCGCTCTTCAAATTGCCGAGGAATATTTGAGAAAGATTGCAAACCCCCATGATTCTGGAGTCTTCACTCCGGCAGACCAAACAGGCGCACACCGATTGGCGGCGCGAATACTGCAGGTAATGTGCGTAAGCTTTCGGGGTCGATGCCGGTGTGACCCAGGGATGGAGAAAACGCCGGCTCGCAATGACCAGCCGAGTGAATTCGTCCATGTCGTTTTTGCGAGGGTGACGCAGATAAACTCTTGAGCCTGCCACCAGAGGATAGGGTAAGTTCCTGGCCATTTTTCTACCGCGCCTCGCTCACTATGCTATCACCGATCTCAATTTCCGGCAGGTGAAGCATTCCAGGTAAAAAGAATTTTGCGGAATAGCTGGAAGCCTCCTTTTTTATCGTGACCCGATAAAAATCAAACTTTACTTTCTACGCTCTTCCGAGGTATCAAACTTCGCTGGAGTGAAGACCGGCAAAAAAAAAGCTTCCGCCCGCATGACCAAGGCGGAATACGAAGCCTTGGCTGCGTTCCGCTATAATCTCAGGCAATTCCTGAGTTTCAGCGAATCAGCAGCCGCATCCGCCGGGTTAACTCCTCGCCAGTACCAGGCTCTCCTGGCTATTAAAGGCTTTCCAGGCCGAGATTCCGCAACCATCGGAGAACTTGCTGAACAGCTGCAAATCGCGCACCACAGTGCCGTGGGACTGGTCGATCGTCTGGCAGCACAAAAATTGATCAACCGCGTAGCCAGTACCGAAGACCGGCGCCAAGTGTACGTCACTCTCACCGCGCACGGCGTTGAAGTACTCGACAAACTGGCAAACGCCCATAAGGATGAACTCCAACGGCTCGGCCCCCGATTGAATTCCCTGGTTTTCGCTCTCAATCGCCATTCCTAACCAAAACGAATCTTCAGGATCGATGCATCATCCTCGAATTGATCTGATCCATGGATCCGGCTCACTTCAGTTAATACTCTTTCAAGATCCGCGCCGCCGGAACTGTAAAGGTCCACCAGGAGTTGCCCGAATCCTTCCAGTCCGATCATCGGGCCTTCCACGGTCGACAGCTCATACAGGCCATCGCTGAAGACGAAAAGTTCGGCATCCTGAGCCACGATCGCGCTCCCGCCCTCGAAAGTTTCAGCAGCCGTTGCGCCGATCCAGAGCCCTTTACCCTTAAGCCAGGTAACTTCGGGCTCACCATCCCGGGTTGGTGAAATTAGCAAAGCCGGTGGGTGGCCGGCCGTCGCGAATCGGATGATTCCGCTTACCCTGTCGAAGACGGCGTACCAAATTGAAAACACTTTGTCTCCATGCTCATCCATCTGGAACGAGCGATTCAACGCGGCTAAAACCGAAACCGGATCGAGCGGATCACCGTCCTTCAGCGCCCGTTGACGCAGCAAATGTAGAATTGAAGTAGCTAATAAAGCGGACCCAACCCCATGTCCGACGACATCGAGGAGAAAGATCACCATATGATCTTCATTCAACCAAAAGAAATCGAGGGCATCGCCGCCAAGCGTCGAACTGGGCCGATATCGCCAGTCGGTTCGGACCGAATTGAACAGGTTCACCGGTAGTTGCGACCGAACGTAGCTCGCCGCATCCGCGAGTTGTGCGCTTATCATTTTTTGGCTGAGCTGAAGCGCTTGCAGAGTATCGAGGCGCTGCCGGCCCTCGAGAAGCATTGAAACCAAATCTGCGAGAGCCACGCAGAAATTTCGTTCGTAAATCGACCACACCCGACTCGAATCGCCGGTTGCAATCAAGAGGAATCCTGCGGGTTTTCCGCCGAGCCACACGGCAACGATCAACCCTTTCGCTCCTCCCGGGACGAGCATCGCGCTGATCTGTGCCGTAACCGGCTGCGGTCCATTGCCAGGCAAAGACGCATTCCCTACGTTGATATCCTCCATGTCAGCGACACTGTCGGGCAAGGCGATCACTCGATTTTGTCGAAGCAGAATGGGTAACGCCGGCGACTCGAGACTTGAACCGGAAGTTTGCAGCAGGCTCCCGTGGTCGGCGCGGAAATTCCGCAGGCAAACAAAACGCCCTTCCTCCACGCTTTCCAATCTCCAGAGTTCTGCCGATTCCGCCCCAAGCGTCTTGCAAAGGAAATCGAGTACAATTTCTGATCCGTGCTCAACATCCGACCGCTGAAAGTCGACCGAATGGACGATCGCTGCCATCGCTTTGGCCTGGCGAGACTGTTGCTCGTATAGTGCGGCCTGTCGTTCCTCAAGTTCCTTTCGCTGAGAGATGTCCCGAGATATCACCACAAGCAGTTGCTCCCGGTCCGCGCTCGCCGGCAATACCCATCCTTGCGACTCAAGGTAAACATAATTCCCGGATCGATGCCGTAGCCGATACTCGATTCGGCGGCCGCTTCCGGTCAGCATTGAATCGCGCAGGGCCTCCTGCACTTTAGGCAAATCATCCGGATGCACCTCAATCAGTGAGTTACTGCCGGCCAGACTCTCGACCGAATACCCGAGCACCCTGGCGTAGGCTGCGTTGTTCCACACTCGTCTTCCTTGAGAGTCGATTACCGCAATGAGGTCATCGATGTTGTCTACGATCAATTCCAGCAGTCGCAGGTCCCGACCAAGGGTCCGTTCTTCTTCATTTTCCACTGAGTCGCCGCTATTCGTCACATTCGTTCCGGACTCTTGTAGCTCATTTGCCTCAATCCGCCCAATTGTTAATGGCAGACATCTTAAGGAAGTCCTGTGCAGGGAAAAATTTTTCTTACTTCAACTCGGTTCGTGGGTATGATCGTGAGACCTTTATGAAAACTCAGTTTGGCATCTGCAAAAACAAGGTCGGCTGCAGTTTTGCGTACACTGGCGAAAAAATTCCCGTCCCCGCCGACTCGAAGTGCCCTGAGTGCGGCCAACCGCTGGTCGTGGATGCCTCGAAACAGGGTGGCACCAAGATTCTCATCGCACTCGGACTCCTACTGCTTTTAATCATCGCCGGCGGCGCGGTAGCATTGTTCGCTTTCAAGGACCAGATCTTCCATTTGGCGTTGAACAAGACAGAGGCGAATCAGAAAGGAACGGAAGGTCAAGGAGAAGACAAAGTCGTGAGTCCCGCCCCCTCTGAAGATCAAACGGCCGGCGTCACGCCGTCCACTTCGCCGAACACCGCGTCAACGCCTAATTCCTCCTCGCCCAGCGAGGAAAAGGCAGTGGTCCCGCCAACTGAAACCACTTCGCCGTTGCCGTCCCCGACCGTACCAGATAAACAAAAAGTTGTTGTGGAGCCAACTTCGACTCCTGGCGTTCAGACCGAGAACCCGGGCCCGAACCAAAATCCGGCGCGCACGGATTCCGGCAACTCTGCCGGAGCCGGTGGTGCAGTACAACCTCCAGCGACTCTCACGAAATCCGAGGTCGATGCGACTCGTGAAGACGTTCTGAAAAGGATCAATGCCATGCCCAGATTCTCGGCGGAAGAAAAGAAGCGACTGAGTGAAAAGATGCAGACGGCGCGTTCGATGGAGAGGTTGCTGGTTTTTCGGTTTGATACCGGTCAAACGGCATTGAGCCGGGCCGCAGTCGACGATCTGACGAAGCGTTTTAAATCAAAAGAAGTCGAAGATAAGATTAGCGATCCGACCGTGGTGTTCGTCGTGGCCGGATATGCCGATGCCACGGGTGATCCCAAAACGAACCTCCAGATTTCCCAGCTGCGAGCCGACAATGTGACCAAGGTAATGAAGGATAAAAACAACCTCTTGAACGTGATTCACAGCGTCGGAATGGGTAGCACCGATCTGTTGGACGGTAGACGTCCCGATCAAAATCGAGCGGTGGAAATTTGGGCGGTCGCTCCGTAAGGAGGTTCTCGTTTCTTGGTATTTGGGGAAAGACACCGGGACAAGACTGGATGGCACTAAGTTAAGGCGGATTTAGGATGTTTTACCGCCCCGAAGGCAGTGTGGAGTTTGGACATTACAATTACAAGAGCTATTTAGGCCACGGGGTAAGGCGAGACGCCTTACTTACGACCGCGGGCAAACCGGGAGGGCTTGCTTACGGAAGAGGGTAAGGCGGGACGCCTTACTTACGACCGCGGGCGAACCGGGGTTGTTTGATTACCCCTTCCATCGCACTATGTCTCGCCTATCCGCCGTAGGTAAGGCGTCCCGCCTTACCTTCCTGGGTTCAAACCTTGGGCTGAGTTCTCCAACCCCCTTCGGCTTCGGGGCAATAAAACTAGCCTTAACTTCGCGCCATTCGGGACAGGACTCTACCGTTTACGGCCAAAAATTCGTGAGAAGAACCCTTCTTTTTCCTGCTCAGCAACGAGTCGGAACCCGAAGACGTGCCCGTTGAACTCGACCTGGTGCTCGATGTACTGCAGAGTCTTCCTCTCACCTGCGCGCAACGCCACGCCGTCCAGGATGAATGGGTGCTGCACGTTCTTGGGGGTGAAAATAAACCAACGTCCCTCGAGTTGGCCGATGAGCAAGTGACGTGGCGCAAGATTTGCAATCTGGCCGAAATAAGCCTGCGCCAATCGTCCTTCCGTCCCGATGACATCGCCATCTTTGCACGGGTAACTGGCTCCTTCCGCCCGAACCTCCAACAGGGCCGGGTATTTCGCCTCGCGTCGCGTGACGGGGCCGACGGGCCGCGCAGCTGCCGGCGGTGCCGGGACGGGCGAAACCGATTGATTTGCGAGGGGAATCGGCGGCGGAGTCTGTCGCGCCGGCTGTGGCCGCGGCTGCTTGGGTGCTGCCGTTGCGGCCGGCCCTCTGGTTGTCCCCGCGACCACGGGCGGTAACGGTGGAGGCGCGACCGAAGGGGTTTCGACCGAACTCGGCACCACAGATGGCTGCATAATGGACGGTAAAGGTTGAGGCCGGGCCTCCTGCGCCGGGGGCGGCATAGCGGTGGGCTCGGGACTCGGGACGACCCGATCTGGAAATCTCGCTTTCTCCTGCCCGGTCGGACCGGATGACGGAAGAGAATGCTGCCCAGGTTCCTCCGGTCGGATGACCTCCGTTGTGCCCGTCAAAGCCGCGATCGCTGCCGAGACAGACGGAAAGATCTTGAACAGCAGATTGAAATGGGAAATCTCAAAAACCTGACGAACAACCTGGCTTGGCGCAGCTAAAGCCAGTGACGCATTGCGCTGAGCCACGCGCTTGGCTGTGGAAAGCATCACCCTAAGACCCGCGCTGCTTAGCAACTCCACTTGCGACAGCTCGATGATGTAACCGTCGCCAGCCTCCTGAATCATCGCGTTGACGTGTTGCTCAAAATCCAGAGCAGATTCAAAATCAATGCGGCCGCTGACGCGTAAAATCTTGCACCCGCCCGAGGTTTCAGTTTTCGCGTTCATTCAAGGCATTTTTCATTTTTTTTCTCAACCTCAGACAATTCCACGGTTCTAACCACTCGTAATGCGTTTCATCCATCATTTTCAGCACGAGGTAAAGTCCCAGGCCGCCTGCCGGCCGATCCGATAGCGCTTGGCCGAGCAAAATTGGTTCTGGCTGGATCAACGGATTAAAGCGATGCCCATTGTCTTTCAACTCGAGTTCCAGCCAGTCGTCATCAAATTCGATCTTCAAATACGATCGCTGATCCGGCTCGACGCTGAAGCCATATTTCAAAAGATTCGACACCAGCTCATCTATAACCAGCAGGACCGTAGCACGAACGGCGAAGCCTTTCAGCTTGATAGCAAGGCTCGAATCCAGCTCCTGCTTCAAGCATTGCAGCGCGGTCGGCTGATTTCGAATCTCGTAGGAAAATGAGTGACGCATCGAACCGCCGCTTTTGGTCAATATCAGCGGAATTCCTCGTCATTAACCCACAAGCGCGGATAGGATCAATACTCCAACATCCAATTCGGGGAAAAAACGATAGATTCTAAGCGTTGGGTCGGGGCGCGCTGCCGATTCTCAGCGGAACACCGTCTGGACTCCCTTCGCCGACGGACGTTAAGCATCCAAAAATGTGATGAGAGCTTAAGGATCTCGCCTGGATGCCGATTAGTGTTCTTTGGGCACGACGAATCTGACTCGAAAAGTTTCGTTCGAATCGCCTGGGCAAAACCGGACCTCAATCTAAATTAATGTATGCCGAAAGGGCTAGAATCAGCGTCGAGTAGATCTACGATTTCAAGTCGTCCGATTCAGCTTCGCTCGATAAGCGGAACCACAGCGCTGACTCTGGCCCTCATTTTTGCCATTTCCGCACTAGGCGTCGCGTTCCTTCTTTTGCAGTAAGCAACCCGTAGCCTCCCGTGGAGCGTGCCCGCGTGGGCCAGCCGCACCGGATTAATCAGGTTATTTCGGAGACAGGGCTTAGGGAAAAGTGGACAGAAGTGGAGTATCCGAACTTTCACTCATTATCTTTTTGATCGAATTCGTGTTATAACCGTCCAATACAGTATGAAAAAGCTCGTTGTCCTCCTGCTGGTCGTCGCGGGATTAGCGTTCCTTGCTGAACCGACGGCGCGCGCAGGTGTTCACTTTGTCTTTGGGTTGCCAATTCCGGTGCCGGTTTTTTACGGGCCTGGCTACTATGGTGCACCCTATTACGGTTACGGATACTACCCTGGATATGGGTACTACTATGGCGGACCTTATTGGCGCCACCGATACTTCTATGGCTACTACGGCCGCGGGTTTCGTGGCGGACGATTCCACGGGCGCTGGCACCATTGATTCTGAGCGAGGGTGTCTGGTTCCGGGTTGATTTCCTTGTCAACACGCAAAGCCGCCGCCCGCAAGGCATTTCGTAGAAGGCCGGATCAGCCACTCAGGGGATTTACGAGCCGCCAACACCAATCTTCAAGCCGGCGGCAGTTCGCGGCTCATCCAACTGGCGAAGAGTTTGAGTGGCGGCCCGGATCTCGCGCCGCAGTGACGGAAGTATTTCCCGAGGCGGATCGATATACCCCCGCTTTTTCTCGTTCCACTGCTTCTCGATCGCCTGCAGACGACACTGAACGGCGGCGATGGCGGCAAAAGTTTCGTCGGGAAGCCCTTTGCCGGTGAGCCTTGTCTCGAGCCGTCGTTGCGTCTCAGCCAGTTCCGCCAGAAGGATCTTTTCCTGTGGAACGCGTCGAAGCTTTCTGACAAGCCCCAGTTTGGATAGGGTCCAGATCACCCACTTTGTGGGATCGAACTGCCACGGTTTGACCCCGTTCCGGTAGTCATATTGAAATTCGTGGTGATAGTTATGATAGCCCTCGCCCAGGGTCACGATCGCCATGAGCCACGAGTCGCGCGCGCTGCATTTGGAGGAATAGGGACGTTCGCCGAGATAATGGCACAGCGAGTTGATGCAGAAAGTGCAGTGCTGGAGAACGACGATGCGCGCTACTCCGGCAATCAGAAAGGCGCCCAAGGCGGAAATCCATCCGCCCCACATGAACCCGATGATCGCAGGGACCACAAAGGCAACGATCGCAGCGATCCAATGAATGTGGCGATTTTGCCACATAACGAGAGGATCCTTTTTCAAATCCGATACATTGTCGAAAGGCGGAGGCGGGTCGAGTTTGAACAAGAGCCAGCCGATATGGGCATGAAATAGTCCCTTTGAGATGCAGTATGGGTCGTCGTCATGGTCCACATGCTTATGGTGGCTGCGATGTTCGCAAGCCCAGAGGAGCACAGAGTTCTCAAAGGCCGCCGCGCCGAAGATCAACGTGAAGAGCCGCACGAGCCAGTGCGCCTCAAAAGTCCGGTGTGAGAAGAGCCGGTGATATCCGATCGTGATGGAAAACCCGCACGAAAAAAACATCACCAAAAACAGCCCGACCTGGAATCTGTCCAGACCGAAGAACCAGAGATACGCCGGCACTGCGGTAACGGCCAAAAACAAAGTGCCGATAAGGAACGAGCTAATCAGCCAATTAACTTTCTCGAAAGGGACGCGTGAAAACATGCTGTGGTTCTATTGTCGCTGAGGTCAAAGGAATGGGACCTGCAGGACGCACACACTGACCGAATCCCGTTCGTTGTTAAAGTTATTATTATTATATTAAACTGTTGAATCTCGACAGGATCGGCTTTTATCCCAAACGATAAACAATCCGTGCCTTGCTCAGATCATAGGGCGACATCTCGAGTTTAACCCGATCGCCCAGGTTGAGCCGGATAAAGCGCTTTCGCATCTTACCCGAAATATGCGCCAGCACCACTTGGCTATTTGGTAGTTCCACACGAAACATCGTTCCAGGGAGAATCGAGACTATTTTACCTTCGACTGGGATGGCCGGTTCATTCGACATGGTAACTAGAATCTCGAGTGAGCTGTCTCTTGGTGGAGCGTTGTTGCATTGCTGTCCGGTGGGTTATTTCTCGGATAGTCGTATTCACCCGCAAGGAGGGGACGCCGCGGAGTTTGCCCGGCGTCCAGCAATATCCTTACCGCCTTGATTGTGAAAGGGATCGCCTTGGACGTTCCTCTTTGGGACGGGCTTCGTTCACCGTAATGGTTCGGCCGCCGAACTGCTTACCATCCAGGGTTCCGATAGCTGCCCGACCCTCTGCGTCGTTGCCCATAGTCACAAACGCGAAGCCGCGCGAACGGCCAGTCTCTCGATCATTTATGACTCGGGTCTCTTTTACAGTGCCAAACTGTTCGAAGATGTCCTGAAGATCAGCTTCGGACGTTTCGAATGACAGGTTTCCAACATAAAGCTTCATAGCTTGATTAACTTGATTAATTAGTGATTTGCCAGCTCCAGAGCCGTTCCCGAAGACCGGATTTCAAATCACCATCGAGAAAAAACCTCACCTGACGATCTACCGCGCTTTGAACTAGAGCAAACAGCCCGATATCATCCTATCTCGCGTCGATAAATCAAGCGAAAGTCTCTTTCAGGACAAAGGCTTTTTGTGCGCCCCGGAATGGTCTGTTCCCGGTTTTCTGATTACCCAAGCCTTGCAGCCATCCTCGGCGATGTACGCCGGTTCGCCCAGAGCATCAGGGTTCTTGACCTTACCCGGGGTGTTCGACAAAAGAATGATCCGGAGCCCGGGATCGACTAATCTCACATGTTCGGCCGTTTTAAGAGCCACTGCGTAAGCCCTCGTCTGCGGACTCAGCTTCTGTGCTCGAATCTCCTCGAGGACGTTTTCCGGCAACTCAGTTAAAACCACGAAACGTGCCGCCTTATAACCTATCCCCGTAGAAAACTCGACCCGCATGAAAGTTTGCATCCAAGACAAGAGCCTACTCTTGTCGTGCGGTTACGCGCAAGGTATCAAAACAGTCGCGGCGAGAAGCCATAGGCCATACGGCCCGCCGGCGATAAACGATCTGCTATTGCTTCGACAACTTAGCCATCAACCCCTATTTCACTTAACGATGCAAACGATGCAAAACAGCAAGCCGATCCAGGTTGCGATCCTTGATGATTATCAGACCGTCGCACTAAAATCAGCGGATTGGTCGCCGCTGGAGGGGAAGGCCAATCTTACCGTATTTCGCGACCATCTCTCCGATTCAGCCGCACTTGTTGAGCGACTGAGGCCGTTCGATGTTCTATGCGTCATGCGAGAACGCACTCCGCTCAGCCGCGGGATCATTGAGCGGTTGCCGAACTTGAAGCTGATCGCCTCGACGGGATTTCGAAATGCATCGATCGATCTGGCCGCTGCCAACGAGCGCGGCATTACGGTGTGCCACACTGGATACACTCCGCACGGAGCAATCGAACTGACTTGGGCGCTGATCCTGGCTATTTTACGTAACATCCCCGCGGAATTTGCGTCGGTGCAGCGCGGTCATTGGCAAATCTCGGTAGGTGGCGATCTGGAAGGGAAAACAATCGGCTTAGTGGGACTGGGCAACATCGGCGCCAGAATCGCGAAGATCGCTCACGCATTCGGTATGAATATCCTGGCCTGGAGTCAGAACCTGACACGCGAATCCGCGGAGGCACATGGTGCGCTCCTGGTCAGCAAGGAAGAACTATTTCGCAGCGCAGACATTGTTACTATTCATCTGGTCCTGAGCCGGCGCACCAAAGGTATCATCGGTGCGACGGAGCTTGGTTTAATGAAACCGACAGCCTATCTCGTGAATACGTCACGCGGACCTTTGGTCGATGAGACTGCGCTAATCAATGTGCTAAAAAGTCGGGCGATCGCCGGCGCGGCGCTCGATGTTTTTGACATCGAACCGCTCCCGGCATCGCATCCCTTCCGTTCCTTAGATCGGCTGATCGTGACACCGCACATCGGTTTCGTCACCAACGAGACCTATAAGATCTTTTATCGCGACACGGTTGAAAACATCGCCGCATGGCTCAACGGTTCGCCGGTGCGGGTGAGCGCGCCTCCGACGGCGTGAAGAGTGTTTCGGCGTACCGGCCAAGCGTCCCGACTTGCGTCTCGGCAATCTCAATCTATTAGTTGTACGCCTCGACCTC
Organism: uncultured Verrucomicrobiae bacterium; assembly: GCA_963782115.1. Classification (GTDB taxonomy): domain Bacteria; phylum Verrucomicrobiota; class Verrucomicrobiia; order Chthoniobacterales; family JAFAMB01; genus JAFAMB01. The sequence goes on along the minus strand of CAWAIK010000015.1, from coordinate 242,401 downwards.
GCAGATTATCGTCCATCCACTGACAACCACCCCGCTCCGCAAGAATCTGCAAAGTTTTTCTTCGGGAGAATTTTGTTAGGTTGGCGAATGAACTAGAATCTGGAGCAGGGGTTCTTTCCCGATCAGCATTTTGTGCCGGCTAACCACGAGACCGTATTCACTACACTGCGCCGCTTCGCACGGCCGCGAGCCGCCCTCAAGCGGTGTGAACTTTGCAGCGTTGGTCTGGCTACCGAGCACCGCCATATGCTGGAAATGTCCAATGCCCAGATCGTGTGCGCCTGTGACTCTTGCGCTCTTCGTTTTCAGGCTGTGCTTGACGGTCGTTTCAAGCTGATCCCACGAGATGTCCGTTCCCTGTCTGAACTGAACTTGACGGATATCGAATGGGAGAGCCTGGCGCTTCCGATCAATCTCGCTTTCTTCTTCCACAGCACTCCGGAAGATAGAACAAAAGCGATGTATCCGAGTCCCGCCGGTGCGACGGAGTCGCTTTTGCCACTGAAGGCTTGGCATTCATTGATAGCAAACAATCTCCCGTTGGCCCGGATGGAGCCGGACGTCGAGGCGCTCCTAGTCAATCGGGTAGGAGCAAAACGCGAATACTACCTCGCGCCGATCGATGTCTGCTTTGAGTTGGTCGGATTGATTCGCATACATTGGCGAGGTTTGGCCGGCGGAGAAATCGTCTGGGGGGAAATCGATAAGTTTTTTTCTCGCCTTCAGATGGAATCACGTCCCGTGTGAGAAACGCGATGCCTGACCTCAATTTCAAAGTGACCGGAGTAGAACCTGCCGCTCGCGGGCTCATCCCGCTCCTTCACTTTCACCTGGAGGTGACCAATTCCCCGGAAACAGAATTGATTCAGGCGGTGATCCTTCAGGCGCAGGTTCAAATTCAATCGGCGCATCGTCCCTACGATGACGAAGAAAGGGAGAAATTGGTCGATCTTTTCGGAACGCCGGACCGCTGGGGACAAACCCTTCGCAACCGTCTTTGGGCCCACGTGAATGCGTCGGTTCGTCCTTTTACGCGGACGACCGAGGCAGTTTTGCCGATTCAGTGCACCTATGACCTCAACGTCACTGCGACGAAGTATTTTTACGCGTTGAAAGAAGGCGAAGTTCCGCTTCTCTTCCTGTTCAGCGGAACGGTTTTTTATGCTGCGCCGGACGGACGGCTCCAGGTGCAACAGATCTCCTGGGAAAAGGAGTGTACCTACCTGATGCCGGTACGGGTCTGGCAGGCGTTGATGGAGCACCATTATCCTAACAGCGCATGGGTTTCCCTGCATCGGCAAGTCTTCGAGAGGCTGTATGCCTACAAACGCCGCCAGGGATTGCCAACGTGGGAGCAGACAATTGAACGGTTGCTATCAGAATATGAATCCGTCGACGGTCGATAGAATTGCCAATGCCGTGCTCTACGAGGGATATATTCTTTATCCCTATCGGGCGTCCTCCCGCAAAAACCGGCAGCGCTTTACGTTCGGCAGGGTTTATCCACAGGCGTACGGCGAAGCCCAGAACGGAGCAGAACCTTCTGCGATGCAAACGGAGTGCCTTCTGCGGAGCGAGGGCGAGATGCCAGACTTGGAAATCCGGGTGCGTTTTCTGCACCCGATGACGCGAGCGATCGGTCTGCTTTCAGCCCCTGTGCGAGAATTACCTGCCGATATAGAATCAGAATCGGGTTCTTTTTTGCTGGTTCCTGAACTCCGCATTGACGATAAGCTGTACCAGACTTGGCAGGAAGCGGTTGAACGGGAGGTCAGGTCATCTCGTCAGCCTTTGCATGCGCTTGTCAACCAGCCGCTCTCAGTGCGCTTCTCCTTTGTAAGTTCTCTTACATTCGATCCGATTCGCGATCGTCAGAGCCAGGTGATAGGTGCGATCATCCGGCGACAGCAGAGCGTGGAAGGAACGATTCATATCGCCGTCCATCCCGTGGGCAGAGAAGTTTTTAAGGTCAGGGTAACTGTGGAAAACCACACTCCTTTGTCGGATCGCGATCTGGATCAGCAGGAAGAAGTACTTATGCGGACTTTTGCCTCTACCCACACAATCCTTGAATCCGATAGAGGCGAGTTTTTTTCCCTGATGGATCCGCCTGACGCCTACGCCGAAGCGAGCGCAACCTGCTCTAACATAGGCACCTGGCCGGTGCTGGTCGGCGAAAAAGACAAAGGCGAGGCAGGAACTATGCTTTCCTCACCCATCATTTTGTATGACTATCCCGAGATCGCACCGGAAAGCCCCGGCGAATTCTTCGATGGGACGGAGATCGACGAGATTCTGACTCTGCGTGTACTGACGATGACGGACCAGGAAAAGTGGGAGATGAGCCAAGTCGATGAGCATGCCCGGCAGATTTTGAATCGCACAGAAGCGTTACCGGAGGAGGATTTCTGGAAAATGCACGGCACGATTCGCGGCCGGAAATTTTCCAGTGAAGACTTTTTCGATCCCAACACCCGGCTGGAAAGCGTGAGTGTCGACGGGACGGATCTAAGGGTTGGCGATCGAGTACGAATCAGACCGCAAGGCCGGGCCGATGTGATGGATCTTGCTCTGGAAGGGAGAATCGCCTTGATCGAATCGATCGAGCAGGATGCGGAGAACCGTGTTTACCTCGCCTTGGTGCTGGAGGAGGATCCCGGGAAAGACCTGGGGATGCTGCGACAGCCGGGGCATCGTTTTTTCTACGGCTTAAATGAGGTCGAACCCGTGACGACAGACCAATGACCAGTCCAAGCAAAATCCTGGTCGCCGGTATCGGCAACATCTTTCTGGGCGACGACGCCTTTGGAAGTGAGGTGGCGCGAAGACTGATGCACGAAACGCTGCCCGGCCAAGTGCGCGTCATGGATTTCGGGATCCGAAGCTACGACCTGGCCTACGCCATGATGGATGGGTACGACGTCACGATTTTAGTTGATATCACCTCGCAAGGTCAGGCGCCTGGCACAGTTTCTCTCATCGCACCCGATCTGAATCAGCTCAATGAGCTCGATGAAAGGATGGCGGACGCCCACAGCTTGAATCCGGTCAGGGTGCTCCAGATGCTGCAAGCGTTCGGAAGCCTTCCGGGAAAATTGTATTTGATCGGGTGCGAGCCTGCGATCCTGGAAGTTGAAGATGGCCAGATTGGGCTGAGCGAAACTGTGGAAAGGTCGGTTCCACAAGCTATTGAATTGATCAAATCATTGGTAAACGATCTTTTGAGTGAGAACCAAAAAATGAAAGTAGAAATTGCGTGAACAACGCCGGAAGGAGGTGAACCGCATGCGTCAATTGAGCACAACCTGGCTGATTATTTTGGTGACAATTGTTGCGGCCGCGCTGGTCGCGAATCTGCCCGAAATACAGCGATATCTTCGTATTCGGAACATGTGAGCAGGCATCCGAACGATCGACTGGAGTCGATCTAAAGTGACGGTCCAGGACCTGGCTCGAATCGATGGTCACGACGATTCAGGCGGTTTTGGGAAAATGATTTGTAATAATTGACCACCTAGTTAGACTTAAAAAATTAACTTCTACCCCCCTTAGAAAGGAGCTTTCGCTGCCAATGGCATCAATCCCTTCTCTTTTGCATCGCCCCCCCGACGTCAAAGAAATCCACGTCGTCTGGATGACGACCGGTCTTGGATGTGACGGAGATTCAGTTTCGATTACCGCCGCTTCTTTGCCCAGCATCGAAGATCTGGTCATGGGCGCCATCCCCGGCTTGCCGAAAGTTCATGTTCATAACCCGGTGATTGCCTACGAAAACGGCGACGATTTTCTGAAGTATTGGTACCAAGCCGCTTCAGGCAAGTTAGACCCGTTTGTCCTGGTGATGGAGGGTTCCATCCCGAATGAGAAGATCAAAAAGGAAGGGTACTGGGCTGCGTTGGGTACCGATTCCAGAACAGGGCAACCGATCACCACAAACGAATGGATCGACCGGTTGGCACCAAAGGCTCTCGGGATCGTCTGTGCGGGAACTTGTGCTACGTACGGAGGGATTCATGCGATGGAGGGCAATCCCACCGGCGCGATGGGCTTGGCCGATTACCTGGGCTGGAACTGGCGCTCAAAAGCAGGACTTCCCATCGTGAACGTCCCTGGTTGTCCGGTCCAACCCGATAACATGATGGAGACTCTGCTCTATCTGCTCTATCAAGTGGCCGGGCTGGCGCCGATGATTCCGCTGGATGATCAGTTACGTCCAAAATGGTTGTTCGGAGGAACGGTCCATGAAGGCTGCGATCGCGGCGGGTATTATGAACAGGGAAACTTCGCCAAGGAATATGGTTCACCGGAGTGCCTGGTGAAACTTGGATGCTGGGGACCGGTGGTCAACTGCAACGTTACGAAGCGCGGCTGGATGGACGGTATCGGCGGCTGCCCGAACGTCGGCGGCATCTGCATCGGCTGCACAATGCCTGGTTTCCCGGATAAATTCATGCCGTTCATGGACGCGCCTCCAGGCGCTGCTGTCTCCTCGACTGCTTCAGGCATGTACGGCTTCGTTATTCGAAGTCTCCGCTCCATCACCCAGCACACAGTAAACATGGAACCGCGATGGCGTCACCGGCGTCCCGAGTTAACGACCGGATATCAACCTGCGCACTATGGCAATGGCTGAACCGGCACTTGAAGTGCCGCTTCACCATCCCACGAATGCGACAACCACCCGCCTTTAAATCGACTCATTCAAATGGAAACCGCGACAATTCCAGCAACAGAAACAAGTCCCAAGGCCGGCAACATTGTAGAGATGTCCTGGGATCCAATCACCCGAATCGTCGGGAGTCTGGGGATCTTTACCAAAATTGATTTTACTAACCGCAAGGTGGTCGAGTGCCACAGCACATCCTCGATTTTTCGAGGTTACAGCATCTTCATGAAGAACAAGGATCCCCGCGACGCGCACTTCATCACAAGCCGAATCTGCGGGATCTGCGGCGACAACCATGCGACCTGCTCGGTCTACGCACAGAACATGGCTTACGGAATCAAACCGCCGGCGATTGCTGAGTGGATCGTGAACCTCGGCGAGGCCGCTGAGTACATGTTCGATCATAACATTTTCCAGGACAACCTGGTAGGGGTGGACTTCTGCGAGAAGATGGTGCGCGAGACTAATCCGGGCGTTTGGGAAAAAGCTCTAAAAACCGAGGCGCCCCACGCGAAGGATCACGGATATCGCATGATCGCGGATATCATGAAATCTCTCAACCCGTTTGAAGGCGAATTCTATCGGGAAACATTGCAGGTGAGTCGGATGACCCGTGAGATGTTTTGCCTGATGGAAGGACGGCACGTCCATCCTTCGACGCTTTATCCGGGCGGGGTTGGAACGGTTCCTTCCGTGCAATTATTCACCGATTTTCTCATCCGCCTGATGAAGTACATAGAATTCATGAAGAAAGTGGTGCCGCTTCATGACGATCTTTTTGATTTCTTCTACGAGGCGCTGCCCGGCTACGAGCAGGTCGGGCAAAGGCGTGTCCTTCTCGGTTGTTGGGGATCCTTCCAAGACCCTGACGTGTGCGACTACGATTACAGGACCATGGATCGGTGGGGTAAGGCGATGTTTGTCACCCCGGGCATTGTCGTGGATGGTGAGCTAGTCACCACCAATCTGGTCGATATTAATCTTGGGATTCGCATTTTGCTCGGATCATCTTACTACGAGGACTGGGAGAACCGCGAAACCTTTGTTTCGACTGACCCGCTCGGCAACCCGGTTGACAAGCGTCATCCGTGGAATCAAACCACCATTCCAAAGCCGCAAAAACGGAATTTCGGGGATAAATACACCTGGGTCATGTCGCCGCGCTGGTATGACAAACGGACGGGAGACCATTTGGCGCTCGACACAGGCGGCGGCCCGATCGCTCGCCTCTGGGCGACAGCTTTGGCCGGCCTTGTGGATATCGGTTACGTCAAGGCAACCGGTAACAGCGTTAAGATCATTTTGCCACAAACGGCGATGAAACCAGAAGTCGAGTTCGAGTGGAAGATCCCCAAGTGGAGCAACGCCATCGAGCGAGATCGCGCCCGAACCTATTTCCAGGCGTATGCTGCGGCTGCCGCAATGTATTTCACGGAGCGGGCTATGGCGGAACTCCATGCCGGAAGAACAAAGACTTTCACTCCGTTTAAGGTGCCGCAAGAGGCCATCGGTTGCGGTTTTCATGAGGCTGTGCGCGGCGTGCTATCTCATCACATGGTGATTCGCGGAGGTAAAATTGCCAATTATCATCCCTATCCGCCTACGCCTTGGAATGCGAATCCGCGCGATACCTACGGCACGCCCGGTCCGTATGAGGACGCCGTGCAGAATACGCCGATTTTCGAAGAAAACGGGCCGGAGAAATTCAAGGGCATCGACATCATGCGGGCGGTGCGGAGCTTCGACCCCTGTCTGCCTTGCGGCGTACACATGTATCTGGGAGACGGAAAGATCCTGAAACAAATGCACACACCCACTGCCTTCGCGGGCCTGGCCGGCGTGAAGAGTGAATAGCGAAAAGCTGCGATGATTCAAACAATTGAAGCGTCCCCGGACGAGATTTACGACATTGAGCTGGAGCATAGCCTTTTGGAGGCAAACGCCAAGCTCGCCAAGGAAAACCGATCTCTGCTCGATCGTCACGGTGTCGCGGCGATCGATGTGATGGGTGCGATTGGATCGGGGAAAACCACTCTGATCGGGCGGATGGTTGAAAGACTGAAAGACCGTTTTGGAGTTGCAGTTCTTAACGGCGACGCAACGACGAGCAGTGACGCGGATCTGATCGCCGGGCAAAACGTGCCCGTTGTCCAGATTGCCACGGTCCACGGTTGTCACCTGGACGCAAACCTGGTCGGGAAAGCGTTGCGCAAGATCGATCTTGCGAAACTGGAAATGATTTTTATTGAAAACATCGGCAACCTGATCTGTCCGGCCGAGTTTCCGCTCGGCTCGAAGGCGCGCGTCGTTGTGGTGAGCGTCACGGAAGGTCAATACATGGTCAGGAAACATCCTCATATGTTTCTTGGGGCGGATCTGGTCGTTGTAAACAAAGTGGATCTGGCCGCCGCAATGGAAGTGAGTGTCGATGATTTGACCTCCGACGTGCACAGACTAAAACCGGATATAAGGGTCATCCCCACGAGCTGTAAGAACGATATTGGTTTAGACGAGTTGGCGACGGCTCTGCTCGCTGTGTGACGGTTGCCCGCGGATGCACGAGCTGTCGATAGCATCTGCGGTGGTGGATAGCGTGCTCGAGTTTCTAGACGCGCACGAGGCGAAGAAGGTCCTCACAGTACGTCTGGCCGTCGGAGAGCTGAGTTACGTCGAAGCAGACCAATTGCGTTTCTGTTACACGGCGATTACCCAGGAAACCGCAATGGAGAATTCAACACTCGAAATAGAAAGTGTCGCCGCAGTGGTAGAGTGCCAACGCTGTTCCTACCGCGGGCGCCCAAAATATTGGGAGGACGCGCTCTCTGCCGCACCAATACCGACGCTTGAGTGCCCGACTTGTCGAGGCGCCGTGGAACCGGTGGAAGGAAACGACTGTGCCATCAAAACCATCCAATTCGTAGCCTGACCTATGACCATCTTCTCCAATCTGCGGTGGCAAATCCGGAATTTATATCACGAGACGAGAGCCGAATGACCGCTTCCGCGAAAGACCCTTCCCTGACAGCCACCGAATTGCCGGAGAGAAGCTGGGCCGCCGGCGCGAATGACGCGCAGGAGCAACTCGACGCCATGAATTCGCACGGTGCGCGGATCCAACAGCTTCTAGAACAGATCGAGACACTACCCACTCCGTCAACGCGCGAATTGATCCATGAATTCATGGAGGCCACGCTCGCGTTCTATGGCCAGGGCCTGGCCAGAATTCTTCAAGTTGTCAGTGAATCCGGACCCCAAGGTCAGAAGGTCTATCAGCAGTTGGTCGACGACAAGGTGGTGCGCGGGCTGTTACTCATTCACGATCTGCATCCTGCAGATCTCGAGACCCGTTTGCGCGAGGCCCTGAATCAGGTCCGTCCGTACCTTCAGAGTCACGGCGGCAATGTGGAATTGATCAGCCTGACAAGCCAGGCGGCCAGATTGCGACTCCAAGGCACTTGTAAAAGTTGCGCTTCTTCTGCCATTACGTTGGAGCTGGCCATTCGGCATGCTATTGAAGAGGCGTGCCCTGATCTCGCCGGCTTTGAGGTGGAAGGCGTCGCCCAGGACCCCGTAACACCGGCAACCGTTGCTCAGCCTCCGGAACGCGCCAAACCAAACTGGATCGCCTTGGAGAACGCGCAACAGCTTGAGAATGGGGCATGGATGCCCGTTCGCGTCGCCGGGAAGCGGCTGGTGGTTTGCAAAGTGTACGGGAACTTGTACGCCTATCGAAACAATTGCCCAGCCTGCAACATGCCGTTCGATGCCGGGGCCCTCGAAGAAGGATTGCTGCGTTGTCCTCTAGGCCATCGCTACGATGTGCAGCATGCCGGACGCTGCGCCGAGATACCCTCCGCGCACCTGGATCCTTTTCCGCTGCTTCTCCAGGAAGGCGTGGTCCGAGTGGCTCTGACGTTATGAATGCCGAACGTGCGAAGGTAACCGTTCGCGGAGTGGTTCAAGGGGTTGGATTCCGGCCATTTGTCTACAGGTTAGCAACCCAGATGAGGCTCAACGGATGGGTCTTGAACTCTGCGCAGGGTGTATTCATCGAGGTCGAAGGCGCGCGCGAGATGCTTCAGTCGTTTCTGTTTCACCTGGAAAAGGATAAGCCCCCGCGCGCAGTTATTCAGAGTCTGGAGTTTTCATTTCTCGACGCCGTAGGTTACGGCCGTTTCGATATTCGCTACAGCGACCAGAGCGGCCGAAAAACAGTTTTGATATTACCCGACATCGCTGTCTGCACGGATTGTCTGCGGGAGATTTTCGATCCCGGGAATCGACGGTACCGTTATCCGTTCACGAACTGCACAAACTGTGGACCGCGATTCACGATCATCGAAGCATTGCCTTACGATCGTCCGCACACTTCAATGAGACGATTCGCGATGTGCCCGGATTGCCACCGCGAATATCTTGATCCTTCCGATCGCAGGTTTCACGCACAACCAAATGCCTGCCCGCGTTGCGGCCCGCACCTGGAGCTATGGGACCCTGCAGGGATCGCGCTCGGAAAAGAAGAAGAAGCATTGCTGCGCGCGATCGAAATCGTCCGACGCGGACAAATCCTGGCCCTCAAAGGAATAGGTGGGTTCCAATTGATCGTCGACGCTCGTAACGCAAGCGCAGTTCAACGTCTGAGGGCTCGTAAGCGGCGCGAGGAAAAACCTTTTGCGTTGATGTATCCCTCCTTTGATCTGGCTCAAGAGGATTGCCACATTTCGGACCTGGAAGCACGGCTTTTGCTGGCTCCGGAGGCGCCTATCGTATTGCTTCATCGCAGTCGGAGCGAATCGCTGCTCGCGCCTGCGGTCGCACCGGCCAATCCGAGCCTCGGCGTGATGCTACCCTATTCGCCGTTGCACCACATCTTGATGAGAGATCTCGGGGTTCCCGTCGTCGCGACCAGCGGCAATCTGAGCGATGAACCGATCTGCGTCGACGAGTACGAAGCGTTGAAGCGGCTGGAAGGCATAGCCGATTTTTTCCTGGTGCACAACAGGCCAATCGTCCGTCAGATGGATGACTCGGTCGCGCGCGTCGTCTGTAACCGCGAGATGGTGCTGCGACGGGCACGAGGCTATGCACCGTTGCCCGTACATATGAAGAACACGTTGCCATGCGTTCTGGCTGTCGGCGGGCATTTGAAAAACAGTGTCGCCCTCAGCGTCGGGAAAGAGATTTTTATCAGCCAGCATATCGGTGACCTCGAAACGAGCGAAGCGTTCTCGGCCTTTCGCAGGATTACCGCGGATTTGCCGCGGCTTTACGAAGTACAGGCCAGCGTCATTGGATGCGACATGCATCCCGATTACCTTTCGACAAAACACGCGACGCGAATGCGATCACCGTTGCATAAAGTCCAACACCATTTTGCCCACGTATTGGCTTGCATAGCCGAAAATGAATTGGAAGGCCCGGTTCTCGGGGTTTCATGGGATGGCACCGGTTATGGCACGGACGGCACCGTCTGGGGGGGAGAATTTCTCCTGACCGATGAAGACTCATTCCAACGCGTGGCACACTTCCGCCAATTCCGGTTGCCGGGAGGCGACGCCGCCGTCAAAGAACCGCGCCGGACTGCGTTAGGCGTTTTGTATGAAATCTGGGGTGATAAGGTGATTACCGATCGAAGACTGGCGCCGATCGCCAGTTTTTCAGACAGCGAATTGGTTGTCGTACAACAAATGCTCGCCAAAGAAATCAATTCACCGCTCACCTCCAGCGCAGGCCGATTGTTCGATGCCGTGGCATCGATTCTCGGACTACGGCACCGCGTCACTTTCGAAGGGCAGGCTGCCATGGAATTGGAATTTGCGCTCCAACCGGCCATCGACGAAGTCTATCCATTCGAGGTCATCGACAGTTTGCCATGCATCGTGGACTGGACACCGATGATTCCCGAGATTCTGATCGATCTCCAAAAAGGTCAGCCCACCGGAAACATTTCCGCAAAATTTCACAATACGCTGACGGAGAGCATCGTGGCGGTAGCTCGAAAGGTTGGAGAAACAAGGATTCTTCTCACCGGCGGATGCTTCCAGAACCGATATCTTGTCGAACGATCGGTCAGACGGCTATTGGATGCCGGCTTTAGACCGTACTGGCATCAGCGCGTGCCGCCCAATGATGGCGGGATTGCGCTCGGCCAAGCCGTTGCTGCCGCTCGGTCCGCAGTAACAAGGCCGAAAGGAGTCAAGGGCCGATGAACTTGGTTTACGGCGAAATCGTCGCGGTATCCCGCGAAAGTGAAATGAGGATGGGGAAAATCCTTGTTGGAGGCGCAATGAAAACTGTTTTGCTCGACCTGGTGACCGGCGCAGAAATCGGGGACTCGATTCTCTCCTGCGACGGCGTGGCGATTGCGAAGGTCGATACGAAAAGAAAAATGGAGAACAATTATGTGTCTGGCCATTCCGGGAAAGCTCATTGAAATTGCTGATGACCCGCAGGGGGTCAGAATGGGCAAGGCTAACTTCGGCGGCATCGTCAAGCAGGTCTGTCTGGAATACACACCTGAAGCGAAGACAGGAGACTATGTATTGGTCCATGTCGGTTTTGCTCTTGGCAAAGTCGATGAAGAAGAGGCTGCACGGACCTACAAGCTTCTGGCTGAAATGGACCAGCTCGCCGAGCTTGAAATTCCGGAAGCTTGAGCCGCGAATTCTCAATCACCAAGGAACGTTACGCTATGAAATATATCGATGAATATCGCAACGAAGCGGTGGCCGAAAAACTGGTCAACGAACTCCGTCGCATGGTCACCAAACCATGGGTCTTGATGGAGGTCTGCGGCGGTCAGACGCATACCATCGTCAAATACGGCATCGATCGTCTGCTCCCGGACGAAGTGGAGCTGGTGCATGGTCCCGGATGCCCGGTGTGCGTCACCTCGCTTGAGATGATCGACAAGGCGCACGCCATTGCGCAACGACCGGATGTGATCTTCTGTTCGTTCGGCGATATGCTCCGGGTGCCCGGTTCCAAGGTCGACCTGTTGGTGCTAAAATCGCGAGGAGCGGACGTGCGGGTCGTTTATTCACCGATCGACTCGTTGAAAATCGCCCGCGCCAATCCCAATAAGAAAGTCGTCTTTTTTGCCATCGGATTCGAGACCACTGCGCCCGGTAACGCGATGGCCGTTTGGCTGGCTCAAAAACAGGGGATTAGGAATTTCTCTGTGTTGGTCTCTCATGTTTTAGTGCCCCCGTCCATGGCCTCGATTCTGCAATCGCCGCTCAACCGCGTGCAGGGGTTCCTTGGCCCGGGACATGTCTGCACGGTCATGGGTTACCAGGAATACGAACCAATTGCAGCCCGCTATCGGGTCCCGATCGTCATCACGGGATTCGAGCCGCTGGACATCCTCGAGGGAGTCCTGATGACGGTACGCCAACTCGAGGCGGGCACTGCCGAGGTGCAGAACGAGTACCCGCGTGTCGTGAAGCGTGAAGGCAACCGTGTTGCTCAGGACCTGGTGAATTCTGTCTTCGAGGTCTGTGACCGCAAATGGCGTGGCGTCGGATCGATCCCAAAAAGCGGGTACAAGCTGCGATATGAATTTCGGAAACATGATGCCGAACGGTTGTTTGAAGTGGAGGAAATCGACACCCAGGAACCTTCCATCTGCATCAGCGGGATGGTCCTGAAAGGGATTAAAAAACCACACGACTGCCCGGCGTTCGGCAAGGAGTGCACACCCCACCATCCGCTCGGCGCGACGATGGTTTCCGCGGAAGGCGCATGTGCGGCTTACTATGCGTACGGGAGGCATCTGCAGCAGCAAAAGCGAACCGTGGAACAAGTGGGAGTCAGCGCTGAAGATGTTACCTGAAAGCAGGGCCGGATTAAAGGAGGAGGGTAGCGGGAATGATCTGGGCGCCCTGATGGGGGCGTGTCCGCTGCCGTTATCCGACTATCAGGATATCGTGTTGGCACACGGCAGTGGAGGAAAGCTCAGTCAGCAGTTGATCCAGGAAATTTTGCTTCCTCAGTTCCGCAACGAGTTGTTGGATGTTCAGCACGATGGCGCGGTCTTTTCAGTGAACGGCACCCGCTTAGCCTTCAGTACCGATTCGTTTGTCGTCAGCCCCATTTTCTTCCCAGGCGGTGATATTGGGAAGCTAGCTGTCCATGGCACGGTCAACGATCTCGCCATGTGCGGGGCGCGTCCTCTGTATTTATCGGCAGGTTTTATTCTGGAAGAAGGCCTGTCGATGCACGACTTCTGGGCGGTAGTCTTGTCAATGCGCGAGGCAGCCGCAGCAGCCGGTATTGCCTTGGTTACCGGCGATACCAAGGTTGTGGATCGAGGCAAGGCCGACAAGATTTTTATCAACACATCCGGGATTGGCGTCGTTCCGGAAGGGGTAAACATTCATCCCGGGCGCGCCCGGCCCGGCGATAAAGTCATCGTTAGCGGTGAAATTGCGGTTCACGGAATCGCCATCATGTCTGTGCGCGAGGGGCTCGAGTTCGAAACCGAGATCTCAAGCGATACTGCCCCTTTAAACGGTCTTGTGAATGCCGTGCTTGCCGCCGCCGCGGATATCCACGTTTTGAGGGATCCGACCCGCGGTGGCATCACCAGTGCACTGAGCGAAATCGCCCAGAGCGCCCGCGTTGGCGTTTCCCTTGACGAAGCCAAAATTCCAATCAGCGAAGAGGTCAAAGGGGCATGTGAAATCCTTGGGCTCGACCCTCTTTACGTCGCCAATGAAGGGAAACTCTTGGCCATCGTCTCTCCAGAAGAGGCTGCTCCCGTTCTCTCCGCCATGCAAGCGCATCCGCTTGGCGAGAAAGCCGCAGTCATTGGCTCGGTTACCGACGAACATCCCGGCTTCGTCTTCATGAAAACACGGGTCGGGGGAACCCGCGTCGTTGATATGCTCGCGGGCGAGCAACTCCCGCGGATTTGCTGACACGGCGCGGATCACCTTCCAAGTCCTACTCGTCGGCGGAAATTTCCGTACTTTCAGTGATGACCACCGTGAAACCCACCACCGTGATAACCTCCCGACGTGTGGGCAACCGCAAAATGTCGAGCGCCGAAGCTTCGTCCGTAGAAATGGTGCCCCCCGTAATGATTTTGGTAGTGATATCCTCCGATCACCAAACCTCCTGCGTACGCCGGCCCATACCCCGAGTAATAGGGTCCAAAATCGCCGTAGTAGGGACCTTCGTACGGGCCGCCTACATAGTAATCACCTGCGCATCCGGCTAACAGCAGGCTCGCCGCGGCAACTCCGCTGATCAAAAGTTTTTCCGTTGTCTTCATCGTTCTACCTGGTGATCTTTCCAAAGTTCACGGCATCATTGCTTTCCGATCTTAAAATCCGCCTCATGGTCGAACTCCTGCTTCTGCTGAGGAGAAAGCTCACTATAGTGAACCCGAACGGTGTAACCTCCGACCAAGTTCCCATTATCAACGTAGAGCCAGTCGGAAATTTCGTTCGGATTAACTGAGACGAGCTGTCCCAACTTCAGTCCCCGGATCTTTTGTGGTTGGTTATCTACCTGGCCCTGGAATCGATTGCCGACAAATCGCACGTTAGACAGCCAGATGTGTTCCACCTGATTACCCTGGATAAAAGGCTTTTTAACCTCAAAATCCTGCTGTCCAGGTGCTGGATGCTGTAGTGCGATAATAAATTTACCGACTGTCTCTCGCGCCTCGATGACAGCGCGGTGCATGGCGGCGTGATTGCTCGGCACCTGGAAGTATTCGGGTTCGGTGCTACCATTTTTGAGCTCCTGCGCCACCACATTCGCCGCTTGAGCGTTCAGAGTTAAACCCGCTATCACGGGTGCGCCGACGAGGGCTATCAGGCTGATTGTCCGGAGGTTACTTCTCATGGAAGAAAACCTAACCCGCCGCTGATCAGTTCGCAAATCGCTGGAAAGATAGAAAGATTTTCAGGCTTAGGCTAACGGTGCCAATTTGCATACCAAAACTCAGGAAAAGCTTGCACCAGGTCGTTTCCTTCGATGCGTGGTGCAAAGGGTCTTCCATGCTGCCGCGTCACCGCCGCCAGTTCAGATAGACGTCTCACCGCGTCTTTTGTTGCCGCCTCGCGCTTCGCGGGATCGTGGGTTGACGCGGCATCGCGCCAGATGGAGCGGCCTGCCATAAATCCTGATCCACCCTCGCGACAGGCTATCTCTACCTGAGTCTTGAACTCTTCATAACCGACGCCCGCGGACAACAGCATCCAGGGCACGCTAACCCCGGTGTCCAGTTGCTTGCAGGCTTGATGCGCTCGGGCTCTGCCTTCCTCAGTTTCAACATAACCAGGAAACTCCACTTTGAGGATATCGACTCCGAAGGAGTTGGCTTCGTGGGCGCTTTCGACAATTCCTCTGACACGGCGTTGTCTCCAAGCTTCGCTCTTGGGATCTTCGCCCTCGAGCGGAAACCAGATCGGTTCAACCACCAGAGGAATCGAAAATTCTGAGCATTCATCCACTAAGGAGCGCAGCACCTCCCGCTGATGCGCGGCCACTTCACTGTCCGGTCGATAGAACCAGAGAAGTTTACAGACGTCGATGCCAAATAACTTCATCTGCTTGACACTCCAATTTTCGCGGAACCTGGTCTTCCTGTGGACGGTGGTCGGTTTATAGTCTTCGTCCTCAATGCTGGCCATCAAACCGACAGAGCCAGGAAGAGCCCCTGAAGCAATCGCTTGGGCTAACCCGTATCGGGCGTCTAACAAGAATGCGCTACACTCGGACACTAACGAACGTATTAACTCTATCTTCGCGTCACCGGTCCGCCGATAATCGACTGTTTTTGGATCAGGATCGAGTAGCTCCTGAAAATCCGACAAGTGGTCCAATGCACAAATCAGAAAGAATCCGTCCGCCGTTGTTACTCGCTGAAGGCTCCGGAGTTTTCCAGGATCGATGTTTTCTTTTTGTTTCATAGGTTTTTTGTTGTTTTAACATTTTGTTGGAGGCGCTCTGCGCCGCCGAGAACCAGGAGGGTTCCGGCCAGGAGAGTGTCACCAAGACCAATCGTTCCAGCCGGCCGCTCAAGATAGGGAGCGGCACAACTGACAATCGATCGCTGGCCCGATTTGCCAAGCATCTCCCAGCTCAGACGGTGAAACTCCGCCTGTACGGGCACCTCAACAGGTCGACAGGGAAATCCCTTCTCCGCTCTGACGGAGGCCAGCAGGCAACCGCATAGCAGGGCCTCAAGCTCGCGTTGCGGGTCACCCTTCGTGATTGCCAAGGCCCAGGTGTCTGAGTGAACGCACAAGCGCGACAAATTCAATACCTGGGCCAGTTCACACGCTTTTTCAATCGTCTCCGGCG
Source organism: uncultured Verrucomicrobiae bacterium (assembly GCA_963782115.1). Classification (GTDB taxonomy): domain Bacteria; phylum Verrucomicrobiota; class Verrucomicrobiia; order Chthoniobacterales; family JAFAMB01; genus JAFAMB01. Next base: position 226,416 of record CAWAIK010000015.1, on the reverse strand, counting down.
ATCCAACCGACAACGCACAAAGCTCTGAGTAACTCATCCCTAACGAACTGATTACTCCCCCAAGAAGATTCAGTACCTTGTTCCTCGCCTCGACGGTTCCATAATCGCCAATTTCCAAATGTATAGTTTTTAGACCTCGCTCTCCCCAGGCTTGTGCCAGTGCCAGAGCCTCTCTTACCGACTCGTCCAAGGTTTGGTCGCCGATTTCATTAAAGCCGGATAATATGGCGGCTCCGGCATCGGCAGCTGCAGTGATACTCTCTCGAGCGAAATCCGGGTCATTTTCTAATCGCTCATCGCCAAAGCGTACAATCGTTCGACTGGACCGCTTGGGGACAACCGATCCCACTTGGATGCCTGCGGTAAATTCAAAAATGTAGTGAGCGGACTTCCCTCCTGGTGTCGTGGGAAGATCTCCGCGCTTAACGACGCCTCCTTTGGTGGCCATCAGAATGTTCGGATGAATGACTGACAATTGTCGCTGACTGCGATCTTCCAGGCTCATAAGGGCTGGAGCCCCAAGTATTGCCAGCGTCTGGGCAGCCTGCGCTCCGCTCCCGCCCAGTCCCCAGCGCGAGACTCGGAGGTTTCTTTCCACCCATGTCCCTCCCTCCGGCCAATCCATGTAAAATTCCCCGCCTGTACCGGTGCTTGCTCTCCGAAAGAGTTCTCGCCCCAAGGCCGCTTGCGGCGTTCCTTCACTAGCCTTCAACAGTGGCTCTGCCTCATGCAGACGAACGTATCCGTCGACGAATGTAGACAACCCACAGATCGTGAGCCTGGCGTTTTGCACATAGACCGGCAACCTTTGGATGAGATCCCGGTACGCCTCTCCCCAGTCATCGTTCTTCATTCTTTTACCGCACCTCCTGTCAACCCGCTGATGATGTGTTGCTGGAAAATAAGAACGATGATGACCAGCGGAAGGGTCACGAGTACCGAGGCCGCAGCTATGTCGCCCCACGGAACGTAGTGGAGCCCGGTGAAGTTGGCGATTCCGACGGGCACCGTCTGATGATTGATATCGGAGGTAAAGGCTAAGGCAAACATGAACTCATTCCAGGCTGCGATGAAGCAGAGCAGCCCGGTGGTCACGACTGCAGGAAGCGACATCGGCAGGATGATCCTGAAAAAAATGATCAGAGGCCTCGCCCCGTCGATACGCGCAGCCTCATCGATGGATTGTGGAATGGATCGAAAATAACCGAACAAAACCCAGATCACTAACGGCAAGCCTAAAGCCAGATAGATCAAGACCAGAATTCGATAGCTATCCAGCCAGCCAAAGATAGATGCCAGGACATAAAGCGGTGCCACGATGGCAATCTGCGGAAACATCGAAACGCCCAGAACAAAACCAAGAATTCCAAATCGACCACGGATCTCGAGGCGAGCTAATGCGTAGGCCGCGATAGATCCAAAGAGCAGACAAAGAAAAGTGGTGATCGTTGTAACAATAGCCGAATTAATAATATAACGATGAAAGCTTTTTTCGACGAAGATGTTAACAAAATGCTCGAGCGTTATCGGATAGGGAAAAAGATGCGGCGTCGGGCTCATTAACTCTCTATCCGGTTGGATGGACGTCGACATCTGCCACAGGAACGGCCCTACCGACCAACAGACGATGAACACGGCCAAGAGGTAGACTAGCACGCGATCCCAGGAAGGAAGTTTGAAGCCCTCAGGCAATTTCTGTTGATGGTTGGTGGCACTTGTCATTGGCCTATTACCCGCATTCTCCGGATCAGAAACAGACCGAACACCACCGCGATCAGCGTCTCCGTGATGAACATTATGGTCGAAAGACTGGACCCGTAGCCAACCTGGAGCGCTGAGAACAGGTTTTTGTAGGTCAGGGTCGAAAGAACCTCGGTTGAATCGGCGGGACCTCCACCCGTTAAGACATATACCAGATCGAAAATCCGGAAGGCGTCGAGCGCTCGAAACATCGATGCGATCAATAAAGTGGGAGCCAACAGGGGCAGCCTGACGTGCCAGAAGCGCTGCCAGGCATTGGCTCCGTCTATAATGGAGGCCTCCGACAGGGACCCAGGAATGGTTTGCAAACCGGCCAGGAGAAGCAACGCGATAAAGGGCGTCGTCTTCCAGACGTCAGCGATAATAATCGTGTTGAGCGCAAAATCAGGCGAGCCGTACCAATCCACGTTATGCCGGATAAGCCCCACCGTGCGCAACAGATAGTTCACCAGCCCGTTTTGTCCGTCGAACAGCCACCCGAACATTTTCGAGGTGACAACTGTCGGAATCGCCCATGGAACTAACATTGCCGCGCGGACCAATCCACGACCTCGGAATCGTTCGCTAAGAACCAGGGCGATCATCAACCCTATCAGTGTTTCGAGCAGCGTCGACACCCAGGTAAACTGGATAGTGTGGATCCAGGCGTTCCAGAACTGGCTATCAGAAAAGAGCTGGAGGTAGTTCGCGAACCCGACAAAATTGTCGGTTGGTGATGCCAGGGTGGTGTCCCGAAACGAAAGCCACAGCCCGAGAAGCACCGGATAAACCGAGACCGCCCCAATCGACGCTAGTGCCGGAACTAGCAACCATAACGGACCGAGCCGCGAAAGGCGGATTCCCATCACCTTTGGCCTTTCCGCCCTCTGGGAGCTCTGAATTTCAGTGACAGCCATCGCAACAGGCTTAAACAACTTTAGGTTTTTACGATGGCCTGGATTTTTTCTTTGGCGGTCTTAAGCTCATTTTTGACATCCCCATTGGTCAAGGCCCTGGAAATCGCCGACTGCAAAACGAGTGTCACTTGCGGGTATTTAGGAGTAACCGGCCGGCCAATGGCCCCGATAAATACGGACTTCAGCTTTTGCATGAACGGTTGTTCCTGCGCGATCTTGGGGTCGTCCAGAACCCCTGACCGGGTCGGACAGAGCCCAAGCTGGCTGGCAAACCGAAGTTGGGTTTCGGGCGAAGACATCCATCGAACAAATTCAATCGCGGCGTCCTTGTTCTTGGTGGACGCGTTAACCCCGTACTGGTATCCGCCAAGACATGCCGCACTCTTCTTGCCTTCGAAATGAGGCAGCGGCACCACTCCAACTTTGTCGATTACGTTCGAATCCTCCTTGCTCTGAGAAGTCTTCCAGACATAGGACCAATTCCGCAAAAAAGCGGCGTCACCCGAAGTAAACGGGCGACGAGAAGGTTCCTCGTCCCAGCTCAGCACGTCTTCCGGAGTGATTTGGTCCTTTTTGATCAAATCGTGCATAAGCTGAACGGCTTCGACCGCGGCGTCATCCGCAACCGATACCGTTTTGCCGTCCGGTTGTAGGATAGAGCCATCGTTCGATCCGATAAATGAAACCAAATCACAGACCAGCACCTCGGCCTGCTTCGCTTGCCACAAAAATCCAAACTTGGCTTTCCCGGAGGCGGTCAGTTTTTTTGCGCTGTCAATCAGTTCATTCCAGGTCTCGGGAGATTTGGCGCCGATATCGTCCAGCAAATCTTTCCGGTAATACAACATACCGGAGTCGATGAACCACGGAAGAGCGGTCAGCTTTCCTTGCCACGTACAGGCTTGGACCACGCCAGGGAAATATTCCTTCATGGCGTCGGCATTGAAATATTCGTCCAGTGGAAGGGCCCATTTGGCGGCGGCAAATTCCGCGACCCAGATGATATCCTGAGTAAAGACATCCGGGACACCGTTGCGCCGCGCGAGTTGTTGCACCAGCCCTTGATGCACCTCGGTCGAAGAACTCGGGGGAGGCAACTCCTTATATGTCACATGGATCTTGTCCTGCGAACTGTTGAACGCCTCGGCGACCTCGGCGATCGTTTCTTTCCCGAAGAATTTCGCGCTGGAGAAGGTTATTTCCGTCGGCTTCGATCCGGCCGCTGCTCCCCGTCGGACCGAGGTCAAAAGAGTCGAGGCGGTGGTCAACCCCGCTACGGCCAAGCCGGTCCGTTTGATGAAATCGCGTCTGTGGATGCCCTCCACAGCCTTTGGATTCGCACCGATACCCTGCTTTTCTTGACGCAGATCCTGGTCAAGCACCGAAAGGAGATGGGATTTCTGCGGAACATCAGTCCCGGGGGATGCTGTTTTATGCATATTTCTATTCAATTATATGCCATTATGTGCGAGGTCAAGGATATTTTGGGTGATTGTTGAGTATAAATATGCGAATATCGGCATCAAATACGCAGACTATGGGGACTTCCGATGATCCAACCCGCGAAAATGTGTTGCCCGCGAAAAGGCATCGTGAATTGGTCGATCTCATCCGCGCTCGCGGTCAAATGACCGTGAACGAACTGGCAAGCCAATTCGCGGTATCGGGTGACACCGTTCGCCGCGATCTTGACCTACTGGCGGCCCAAGGCCTCCTGCAAAGAACACACGGAGGTGCGGTGGCGATGGATAACCTCGTCCACCAGGACTCGACGTTCACCCAGCGGATGGCCACCCGGGTTTCGGCGAAAAGACGGATAGCCCGAGCCGCCAGCCACCTCATCGGCGACGGTGAAACCCTCCTCATAAACGGGGGGTCAACAACGAAACTTTTCGCCGCGGAACTGGCCGAGAGACGCAATCTGACCGTTGTCACAAACAACCTTGGCATTCCGGCAACTCTGCCGCCCGATTGCTTTAGCAATGTCTACATTCTGGGGGGCGAATACAACGGGGACGCGCAAGTCACGGTGGGTCCAGTCGGGTTTGTGTCGGCAGCCAGTATCAGCGTCGATACTGCGCTGATCGGGGTGGGCGGAATTACGGTCAAAGAAGGGCTGACGACTACCGTCCTGGAAGAATGCTCCATGATCCTGGCCATGATTGACGCCGCGCGAAGAACGATCGTGTTAGCCGATGCTTCGAAATTCGGCCATAGCTCTTTCGCGCATATAGCGCCGCTCGGAAGGATTCAAGTACTTGTGACGGATGAACCACCCCCGAGCGATCTGGCTCAAGCCCTAAGGGAGGCTCGCGTGGACGTGATCGTCGCATCGGAAGAATAACGACGAAGCATCAGTCGACTGAGGAACAACTGGACTCAGCCGCTCACCCAACCCAAAAAAAACGTTGGGCCTCTCCCCCCACTGACACTGACTACTGACTACTGCCTACTGCCTCATCCGATCCGCTTTCGGATCGCCTTGCAGACCGTCTCAAGCACTTTGACTCGGGCGTGCCGTTTACAGTTGGACTCGACAATGGTCCACGGTGCGTACGATGTGCTGGTGCGGTACAACATCTCCTCGACGGCCTCGCGGTACTGGTCCAATTTTTCCCGGTTACGCCAATCTTCGTCCGTGATCTTCCACTGCTTGTGGGGCATTCCCTCACGTTCGCGAAAACGCCGCAGTTGTTCGTCAGGGTTGATGTGGAGCCAAAACTTCAGTACGACCGCCCCGAAATGCGCCAAGTGCTGCTCCATACCGTTGATCTCCCGATAGGCTCGTCGCCACTGGGCCTCTGTGCAGAAGCCTTCCACTCGCTCGACCAGCACGCGTCCATACCAACTCCGATCGAAGATGGTGATGTGCCCGGCTTTCGGCATCTGTGCCCAGAAACGCCAGAGGTAGTGGTGAGCTTTCTCGACGTCATTTGGAGCGGCGATAGGCACGACTTCGTAGCCTCGCGGATCGAGGTTTTGCGTCAAACGACGGATGTTCCCCCCTTTTCCGGCCGCATCCCATCCCTCGTACGCGATAACCACAGGGACGCGCCGCAGATAAATCTCGTGCTCCAGCTCACGGAGCGCGGCTTGGGCTTTCTTAAGCCGAGCGGCGTACTCGTCAGGGGTTAACGACTTTGACAGGTCGACGTGGTCAAGTGCGGTTGACTTTAACGTGTTAAGAGCCGAAAACGGCTCCTCTGGCCGCAATTCCGGTGGCTCGCTCTTGTGCCCAACGGCCGCGACTCGTCTCTCCAGCGCATTGATCACCGTCCCGAATATCTTGAGCGTGGCGAACCGACGATCGTGCGCTTCGACGACAGTCCAGGGGGCGTAGTCGGCATCCGTCTCGGTAAGCATCTCTTCGGTGGCCGCCAGGTACTCGCCGTATCGCTCGTGTTGCCGCAAATCCTCCTTGGTCACTCGCCAAGCTGTGGTCGTGCTTGCCCGGAGGGCGTCGAACCGTCGCTTTTGTTCATTCTTGGAGATATGCAGGAAGCACTTGACGATAACCATCCCCGCATCACTCAGCTGCCGTTCAAACGAGCGGATATCGTCGAATGCTTGACGCAATTGTTCCCCTTTGATCAGGCCCCTGACCCGGTCGGCCACCACCCGGCGGTTCCAACTCCGGTCGAAAATAGCTAATCGACCGCTGGTCGGTGTTCGCTTCCAAAATCGCCAAAGGAACGGGTAAAACGCTTCCTCCTCGGTCGGATCACGAGCGCTGTAGACGCTGAATCCACGCGGATCAAGTGGTAGAATCATCTCGTTGATCAGCGTGCCTTTGCCCGCCGCGCTCCATCCCTCGAAAACGACGATGACCGGGATGTCCAGCGCCTTCGACTGTCGCTGCAGGGCGGCCAGCTTCAGATCTGCCTCAGCCTTGAGCTGCTTGTACTCCGCCTTGGGAACCTCACGCGTCAGATCAATGTTTTTGAGCATGAATCGTGGGTGTTTCCGTGACATAGACGCGGCCTGGAGTAGTTACTGGCCACCATCCATGCTTCTTCATACAACTTCAGAGGCAGAACCCGCAAATTCTTTGTTGCATCCGGAAAATGCTATTGTTACCGATGCACCGGACCAGGGAGAGACCCGTTCGTCTTGAACTTATTCCAGAAATAGGTTGCGGAGGGCGATGCGTTCTTCGGAAGCTTCAGGGAATACCGGACCTGGCTGATTTCCTTACTAAGACGGTTCGCCACGACAGGCGGTTGATCCAGAATCTTTACCTCATACAGGATCATGATCGTTCCTCGGTCGGGACGGTCCATGATGTCGATCCAGACATCTGCTTGAGCTCGCAGGCCGGTCTCCTCGAACAACTCTCTCAAGAGCGCCGCCTGCAGAGATTCTCTGGGCCTTACCTTACCACCCGGAAGTGTCCAGAGTTTCTGGCCCGCAGTTTGGCGAACCAGTAAGACCCGGGATTCGGAGTCCTGCACCCAGGCCATTACCGAAACCTCTTTGCAGGGACGAAGCCGCTTGGTCTTGGACTTTTGTAATTTGAGCTTCTTCTTCGCCATCAAGAGAGCAAAGTACCGTCGCCTCGATGATCCATTCGAACCGCGCTGTCAATCTATTTTACGACAAGCATTCAAATGTCCAAGGTAACCATGGCCCCATTCGGAGGTGATCCGAACGGTGAAACTGGCTAAAAACGGATTTCGGCGCCGCAAAATAGGGTTGTCCCTAGCGCCGGAAAGCCGATGGTTGTTTCGTAGTGTTGGTCGGCCAGGTTTTCGCCGCGTAAAGTTAACGCGAAATGTGAGTTAAGTTCCCAACGTGCGTAGGCGCGCAGAACCCAATAGTCCCCCAACCGAACAAACTTTGCCGGGAAGAAGGAAAAATCCTCCCCTTCCCGTTGACCGGCAAATAAACCGCCAAATCCAACAGTCAATCCGTACGGAAATTTATAGTTCGTATCAAAGCTTAATAAATACCTGGGAATATAGGTATTTCGTTGGGTGACCCCCGCCGAGGTAAAGTAAGATTCTGTCCAAGTGAACGCCCCCCGGATTTGCCAGCCTTTGAGAGGCACTGCTCTGAGTTCTGATTCGATGCCGTAAGTCTCGCCAGAATTTTGATTTTCGTAACTGCCTGTCAACAGCCCCGACGGCACAAATGCGATGACGTCGTGGATATAGTTGTGAAAAAAGCTCGCGCTCATGAAGATTTTTCCCTCCCACAGAGATTGGTCGATTCCAATATCGAATCCCTGCGACGTTTCGGGCCTGAGATTCGGATTGCCCAAAGCCGTCGGAGAGGTTGAAAACGTGTTAAGGAGGTCAGGCGCTTTAAAAGCGGTCCCGTAACTAGCACGCAGTTTTGTGCTCGTCGGCGTGAAAAGATAGGCGCCTGTGAAACGATAGGTGAACGCATCCCCGGCATATTCGTAATGATCGTAGCGACCGCCTGCCGTCAGGTTCAGATTCGGAATGACTTCCCATTGATCTTGCAGGTAAAGAGCGAAATCACTTTCCTCGCGCAGTGGAAAGGTATTGTCGTGACCAGCCTCCAAGTAATAGGTCGCGCCCGCGACAACCACATTTGAAGCAGGCAGCTCAAAGGTATTTTGCCAATCGGCCTGCACGTTAAACGCGTTTGCAATATAGAGCGAACCCGCAAAATTCTCCGCAGGAATCGGGGGATCGGTAAAGGTGTACCTCTCTGTGTAGCCACCGACCAGAAACCGTTGCTGCCACCAGTCCGTCGTCTTCCAATTCAGGAATACGGAAACCAGCGTGGTTTCGCCGGTCGCCTTGCCGTGCGGATCATCGAAAGGGATATCGACCGGACGGTCGCTGCTCGGTTCCTCATAACGTCCGTATTGGCCTCGCACCGTCATGCCGAGTGTAACGCTCGGGCTTAAAGTCGCGTCGAGTCGCAGGGAGAAACCGTCTTGACGCAAATAATTGTTAGGTCGCGCGTTCGAGGTTTCGTCGTGAACATAGTGAAACGAGTAATCGATTTTACCGATCTGACCATCGCTCACGATGCCTGCGCGAAGAGAATCAAATGTTCCGGCTTCCCCGAAGAGCATCGCCTTTGGGTTACCGGATCCTTGGTGCGTGGTTAGGGAAATCACACCGCCGATCGCGTCGGAGCCATAAAGAGTGCTATAAGGGCCGCGCACGATATCAACGGTGTCCAGATTGAAAGTCTGAGCAAAGTCGAGAAAGGGTGCGGCATCGCTAAACATTCCAGTGTTCACTTTGATCCCATCGACGAGAATCAAGGTGTAGTCGGCCGAATTACCACGGAGGCTAACGGTCGTGAAACCACCTCTCGCTCCCGCCTCAAGGGAGAAAGCCGCCGGCGTGGTATTGAGGGCGTTTTTCAGATCGATAATCTGTTCTGTTTCGAGCTGCTGACCGGACAATTGGCTAAACGCGCTTCCGACCTGGGACTCCTCTTCGGAGGTTCGGGTCGCTGTCACAATCACTCGACCCAAGGGGAAGCTGGTTGTCTCGACACTCTCTTCATCTGCGCCGAATGCTTCGAAGCCCGCGATGAGCGAAGCGAGCAGCAAGAGTCCGATGGTCGCGCCCGCAACGGAAGTAGTCGATGAGCGCCTGGTTTCTTGGACCAGGGCGGACGCCCCGAGGCGACCAATGATCGACATGAGCGTAAAAGACAGTAATTTCTCAGGATCAGATTGGCGTTGCAGTTGAGCTGGCATGTTTTCCATTGCGTGACCGCCAAGGAGCACGCGTTTCGCGGCGTCGAGCGCGCATCGCACGCACTCACCACCGAAGGTTTAAGGAAACCGCGAGGCAACGCGGGCATCATGCTCCAGACGCCGAACTGCGACGGTTCCCATCCTGTCTTTGGCGCGACAGTGATCCGGACAAATGCCGGATCCGATGAGCTCTGATAGAGCAGGTCTTCTGGCTTCGAGGTCCACCTACTAGCTCCGCCTTACCATCCTAAACAGAGGACAGTGGCAAAAAAATGGAGCGTTCGTCGCTCGTCACAGCGGCGCAACCGCACGGGTTTTACACCCGTTTCCCTATTCTCCCCAAGCTATCGCAAGGGGCACTCTTCAGGTTTCACACTACTTCACGTAGTGCCTTGAGAAAGAACATAGTAGCCCTATAGAGATCCGCCAAGAACATGTCAAGCTTACCAAGAGAACTACCTCAAGGAACGATCGGTGGGAAAGGCATGGTCGTGGGCGGGGGGGGCGCTGCGGCCATCGTCGATCTGCGGTTTTGCGGTGGGTAATCCTATGAACATGGCCACGGTCATCGCCGTGTACGCTGCTCTCTGCAAGGAAATGAGATTGCCGCTTCGCTTCCCCGGATCAACTGCAGCATATCGTGCAGTGATGGAGATGACGGACGCCGAGCTCCTGGCCAAAGCCATCGTCTGGGCGGGCGAGAATGACAGCTGTGACGGACACGCATTAGTCCCGAGATTCCTGCCAGACTTGGGATACGCTCTCCAGCGTTCTTCCGCTTCTGATCGCTTCATCGATCATGAGGCTCAGATAGTGGTCTTGCGACGCCTCTGCCAAACTGTAAAATGACCTCCCTGTTTCCAAATAGCGCCTCATCGATTCGAGACAGGTCGCGACGGCGATTTCGTCGTCAGACAAGCGACCGGGTACAAATGGATTTCGATACCAATCCTTCCCCCCTGCGCTGTAGCCCTGGTGGCAATACCCCTCAAGATTTCCTGCCTGACCTGCATCATTTCTTGCAAATCGAATCCTGACGGGCGTACGGAAATCGGCCAGGTAACAACCATCCAGGTTGTTGATTTCTCCTCGTTCTCCACGAACGAGCAGACGCTGGGAACGGATCCAGGAAAAATATTGGTCCGCCGTGAAATCAAAGACCGCCAGCTGATGACCGAATTGCAGGTAAGCGATGGTCTGGAGGGACTCTTTTATCTTTTGGACGGAGGGAGGTCCTGAGCGATCCGGACCGGCGACCAACGGGGATGTGAATTCAAATGCCCGCACCACGACGTTCTCATAGCTGAGATTCAGAAATTTACGGATCAGCGAGATACCGTGATAGCCGTGCGCAACGGAGACCTGAACTTGGCTGATTTCGCCCAATTTTCCGGCTCGAACAAAAGCCAACCGGGCCGCATGCAACGGTTGGAAAGCATACTGTTCGGCAACCTGCACTCGTGCGTTGCCCGGCAGGTTTTTCCAGAGTCGAATCAATCCCTCCAGATCCGAAGCAGGCGGGGTCTCTGCGAGGACCGGCATGTTTTGTGAAGCCACCTCGACCAGGAGCGGCTCGGACGCAGCCCACGGCACCGACGTTACCACAAATTCTGGTTGCTCATTCAGCAGACCGTCAATCGTGTCAAAGACCGGAATATGCCAAGCTGCGTTGACCCGGGTGCGTGTTGCTTCGCTCTTCGCGACGCATCCAGCCACGCGGAATCGCCCGGGCAGCGCTTGAGCAATGCGAAAATAAAACTCCGCTCTCCAGGCTCCACCGACGAGTCCGAAGACAATTGGTTTGGCCATGCAAATTTAATTCTCTCTCCCTTCGCAGCTGTCTGGTCAACTCTGTCCATAGTAGGCGTCCGCCCCGTGCTTCCGGAGGTAATGTTTGTCCAGCAAATGCCCTTCGATAGCTTGCACATGCGGGTCCAGCTGCAGGGTTTTCAAAGCCATCTCGGCGACGATTTCCAGAGCCAGCGCGTTTTCGATGGCTTTTTTGCCGGTCGGACCCCACACGAAAGGTGCGTGCCCATGGACCAGGACGGCCGAAACTTCGACAGGATCGAGATCCTTGAACCGTTCAACAATGACATTCCCAGTCTCCCATTCATACGCGGATCGCACCTCGTCCGGAGTCATCGGTCGGGTCACCGGTACTTCTCCATAGAAATAATCTGCGTGCGTGGTTCCCAGGCAGGGAATGCTTCTTCCGGCCTGAGCGAATGCCACGGCGTTTCGCGAATGCGTATGAACAATGGAACGGATGCCTGTGAAGGCCTGGAACAATCGCCGATGCGTCGGTGAATCCGAGGACGGCCGCAGCGCGCCTTCGACGATTTGCCCTTCCATGTCGATCACGACGATGTCGCTTTCCGATAGACGGGTGTAATCAACGCCGCTCGGCTTAATCGCAAAAACGCCCTGCTCCGGATCGGCGACACTAACGTTGCCGAACGTCAGGTCAATCAGCTTGAATTCCGGCAAGAGTAGATTTGCTTCGTAGCACTCCGCCTTGATACGATCGTAGTTACTCATGTGTTAGCCGTTCGGTTGACGTCACAAATGGCCAAGGCCCGGAGCCAAATGGTAATAGATTTCGTTTTGGCGAAGATCCCGCTTGAAATCGCGCAACTCCGTTCCTGCATCGATCACTACCAACTCGACGCCGGCAACCTCGGCAAAATCCTCCATGTGTTCCGATGTTACGCTGTAGCTGTAACCCGTATGATGAGCCCCACCTGCATAGATCCATGCGGCGCAGGCTGTTTTAAAATTGGGTCGACATTTCCAGACGGCCCGCGCCACCGGCAGCTTCGGCAACAGTTCCAGCGGCTTTACCGCATCCACCTCGTTGACGATCAGACGAAAGCGATTGCCAAGATCGACCACCGAAACATTGATCGCAGAACCAGTGTGCGCATTGAAAACGAGACGCACGGGATCTTCTTTTCCACCGATGCCAAGGGGGTGTACTTCCAGCGAAGGCTTGTCCTCGGCAATCGACTCACAAACCTCCAGCATATGCGAACCAAGAACCAGGTGCCCCTCAGGATGCAGATGATAAGTGTAGTCTTCCATAAAGGAAGTTCCCCCCGGCAGATCGGCAGCAATCGCCTTCATCGCCCGCACCAGGGCACAGGTTTTCCAATCGCCCTCTCCTCCAAAACCGTAGCCATCCGCCATTAGCCGCTGCACGGCCAACCCAGGCAGTTGCTTGAGCCCGTGCAGAGTTTGGAAGTTCGTCGTAAAGCCTTTGAACCCGCCGTTCTCGAGGAAACCGCGAAGACCGATCTCAATTCGCGCGCCGTCACGAAGAGAATTGTGTCGCGTTCCTCCTTTGCGCAATTCTTTGACGACCGTGTAGCGCTCCTCGTATTCTGAGCAGAGCTTTGCGGTCGCTTCATCGCTCACTTTATCCACATACTGGACGAGATCACCGATACCGTAACCGTCGACCGAAAAGCCAAACTTCGCCTCGGCGGAAACTTTGTCGCCTTCGGTGACAGCGACCTCGCGCATGTTATCCTCAAAGCGGACAAATTTCGCTCCCTGCCAATCGGACCAGGCGCGCACCACACGCATCCATGCGGCGACACGATCCCGCACTTCCTCGTCCGACCAGTGGCCAACCACCACTTTTCGATTGAGCCGCAGCCGGGTGTGAATGAAGCCCGCTTCACGGTCGCCATGCGCGGACTGATTCAAGTTCATGAAATCCATGTCAATCTCGCTCCAGGGCAAATCGCGGTTAAACTGCGTGTGAAAATGCAGAAACGGTTTGCTGAGTACAGAAAGGCCGCCAATCCACATCTTCGACGGAGAAAATGTATGCATCCATAGAATCAAGCCTGCGCAATTCGGCGCGCTATTGGCCTCAATGCAAAGGGCACGAATTTCCTCCGGCCTGGTGAGCGTTGGTTTCCAAACCAGTTTCAACGGAAGGCGCTGCGAGCCGTTGATTTCTTCGACGATCTTTTGCGAATTTGCAGCCACCAGGTTCAGGGTCTCCCGCCCATACAGGTGCTGACTGCCAGTGATAAACCAAATTTCGGGGTTTTGGAGTTCTTTCATTTTGTCAGGAATCCCGTCCGCAGACGGCTGATTTCTCTGCGATTCCGGGGGGCAAAAGAGACACCAACTATCTTAGCAACCGGCCAGTCAATGTAAACAGCGGAGGCGCAAAACTGTTAGGCACCCTCTCATCGTTCGCCGTTCACTACAGCCCCTCAGTCAACGGCGCTTCCCATTTGCCAGATTCAGCCGAGCGAAAAACGGCGTCGATTACCGCCATATTCCGGACCGAGCCTTCCAGCGGGACAGCCAACTCCGTTCCCTCGCGGATGCTCTTTGAAAACAGATCTCCTTGAATGGTGTATTGATCGCAGACCTCGAATTCCAGAATTGCGGCACTTCGACCGGAGGGATCGCCCCCTTCGTCAATGAAAATCCGGCAGGGCTTGTCAGGAGGCGCATTGAAAGGCACCTCTATTTCTATCCGTCCCTGCGTGCCGAGGATTTGCACCCGCTGATAAGGAGCAACCTGAGTGCTACAAGTGAAAATGGCTTGTCCGGATGGAAAATGAAGTATTCCGGAGGTGAGAATGTCGGTTTGCATCTCCGGATCGCGTTCGGCAATGCCCAGCACACGCGTGGGTTCCTCTGCAAAGATCAGGCGCGAAGTGTAAATCAGATAACAGCCGATATCCATCATCGCTCCGCCGCCGAAGTCAAAGATGTTACGTATATTCTTCGGATCTCGATTAAAATAACTGAAGTATCCCGCGACCGATCGGACCGCCCCAATTTTCCCCGTCCGGATGAGGTCGACGGCCTTGCACCATTGTGGATGAGTACGAACCATGAAGGCCTCCTGGATTTTCACGCCGGTGCGGTCACGCGTCCTCAAAAGCGATATGGCCTCCGGCACCGTGAGGCTGATCGGCTTTTCGCAGAGGACATGTTTTCCGGCTTCGGCGGCCTTGATGGACCAGGGTACGTGAAGATGATTGGGAAGCGGATTGTAAACGGCCTCAATTTCCGGGTCAGCCAGAAGCTCCTCATAAGATCCGAAAGCCTTACTGATTCCCAACTCTTTGGCAGCTTGCGCGGCCCTCTTATGATCCCTCGAAGCGATAGCCGCTATTTGACACCACTCGCCGCGCTGCATCGCCGGGAGAACCTTCTTAACGGCAATGTTGGCGACGCCCAACACTCCCCATGCAACCTTTTTGTTCATATCTTCTTAAAGGTTTTTCCCGCGACCGGCGCAATTTCAAAATTTTATCGCGGCACGGAGAAGAAAGGCGGCATTTCAGATTCGGGATTTCTTATTCGCGACGATCGACATAAGGTACAAGTCACGCCAGCGCTGACGCGCCTGGAGTTGATCGGCTGGCAGCGCCTGCCGTCGTTCCTGTTCCACCTTGGAAATCAATGGCTCGTCCCAACGCCGCGCCTGAGCCTGTTCCACGGCAATCTCATAATAGGGTTGACCTAAGCGCTGAACGTAATCCCTGATTCCACCGGGCGCATTCAAATCAATGGTCTCGAACGGACCCATGAACGCCCACCGCAATCCAAGACCGTCCGCGACGGCGCGATCCAGGTCGAGGGCACCGATCACATCGTCCTCAACCAGACGGAATGCTTCGCTGAGCAGCGCGACCTGAAGCCGGTTGACGATGAACCCTGGCACCTCGCGACGCAACACAATAGGAACCTGTTGGAGAGACGCCATGAATACCCGGGCGCCTTCCGTCGTATCCGCAGCAGTCCACGGAGTGGGAACAATTTCGACCAG
Organism: uncultured Verrucomicrobiae bacterium; assembly: GCA_963782115.1. GTDB lineage: Bacteria > Verrucomicrobiota > Verrucomicrobiia > Chthoniobacterales > JAFAMB01 > JAFAMB01. The sequence continues at coordinate 211,265 of CAWAIK010000015.1, read as the reverse complement.
TGGAACCAAATAAGGCGGATTGATCGGATGCGCTACGAGACAACGGTGGCGTCCTCGCAGATCGGAAGTGAACGCCGACCCGGGGAAAGTTGAGGTAGAGCTGGCTAAAGTGGTATCTGCGGCGGCTTCTTCATCGATTGCTTCAAATATTTTTCTTTTAATCTCAAGCTTCTCAAACACGCATTCTTGAACCCAGATGGCTTCTTGAAGAGCATCTGCGAGATCCGTCGTTCCAGTGATCCGTCCTCGAATTTCCTTTGGGTTGGAAACAAGCCCGTGAGACGCGAGATCAGCGAGGTTCTTCTCAATCACTTCGAGCGCATCTGCAATTTTTTCGGCAGTCACATCGAAAAGTCGCACCGTGTGACCGCCCCGTGCGAAGACGATTGCCCATCCGCGCCCGACCAGGCCTGCCCCGACAACTGTAATGGTTTTGCTCATATCTGCTTCTCTATATCCTTCGTCTTGCTGGGAGTTTACGGTCAAGTGCAGTGGCACGAAGAAAATGATTCGATCGCATCGCTCAATCTGGCATAGGCTAAAAAAAAGACCGCCTGTGCGGCAACCGGCTGATCTGAAAACTTTGCACCTATGAACCGAAAACGCATTTTGGTGTTCGGCGATTCGAACTCCTGGGGTTTTATGCCTCGCACCGCCATCGAGCCGACGACGAGATATGATGCCTCTGTCCGGTGGCCCGGCGTGATGGCTGCTCGGCTGGGTTCAGCGGTCGAACTGGTGGAAGAAGCCTTGAGCGGAAGGACCACGGATCTCGATGATCCTCAAATGGATCTTCCTTCGGTACACCTTAGAGGCGCTACCTTCAACGGTGCCAAGCTTCTGCCGGCCATCCTGGCCAGTCATCTCCCGCTCGATCTGGTGATCATTATGCTTGGAACGAACGACCTCAAGGCGCGCTTCAAAAGAAGCGCGGAGGAAATCGCGATGGCGGCGCTCGGACTGGCCCGGTTGATTGAAGAATGCAAAGGGGGTGTTTTTACAGTTTATCCGGCACCAAAAGTTCTGCTGGTCGCTCCACCGCCGCTGGGAACCAAGTTTTATGACCCCGAACAATGGGCCGGCAGCGACGAAAAAAGCCGGGAGCTGGGTTCAGCTCTAAGGGAAGCAACCGCCGCAGCGGACCTACCTTTTTTCGACGCCGGGGAAATCATCGCGATCGACGGCGTCGACGGAATTCATCTGACTCCGGAGGCGCATCTGGAGCTTGGCGAAGCCGTCGCAAAGAAGGTTTTCCTCATTCTCCAAGACCCTTAGCGGATCCGACACCGACAGGCTGATTGCGTGAACGAAACTTCTTCTTCATCCAACGTCGGAATCACAATGGATGGCGCGAGCTTTTCTCCCTCCGGCATCTTGACCAGCTGGTGCTTCCTTCAGTTCGCTCGGCACGGCGATCTCTCGTCTTTTGCAGTTGCTCAGCGGACGCTTGCCGCGATGCGAGCAAATTCGTCGAATTCGCTCCCCTGAGTCGGAATCTCCACGTCGAATACATCTGCGATACCGCGCGTCCACCCATGCACGAAATAAATCCAGCCATCTTCTATTGTCAGATTCCTCGCCGCCTGCTGAGCTTCTGCCTGGCGCAGAAATATCAGGTCACCGCGATAGTTGAATTCCCAGACAAGTGAATATGCAGGAAACTTTGCCTCATCTGTGAGCGGAGACCCTGGTGCGTCTTTGCCCAATCCGGTGGCATTGACTATGAGCGAACTCGGCTTGAGCGACTCAAGGATTGCGTCTGCAGCTCCAGGTTCGTCAACCAGGTGACATTCAAGAGGAACGTCGGACTTCCAGGAAGCATGCAGTTCGTGCAGATGATCAAGGCGCGGCCGGCTGCGATTGGCCACACGAACCTTGGACGGCCGATTCGCTCCGTGGCGTGACTGAACGAGATACCAGGTCAACGCCATTGCCGATCCACCGGCTCCCAAAATGTACACTTCAGCATTTGTTTTTTTCCAATGATCGCGCGGCAGGAACGCCTCCAAAGCCAGCCCGCTGCTTATCGGGTCAACCGCACGACCGTGCAGCTCACCACCCCTCTTGAAGATGCTGCTAACTTCTTGCATGGAATCCGACAGCGGATCAAGCACATCAAAAATGTCGCGGCATGCATGGCACAGGTCGATCTTGTGGGTGGTCACGAGAGCGCCGAGAGAAAATGGATCATCCTTTATAAATTCGACAGCTTCGCGGTAGAGCTCCCGTTGATCATGCAGTTTGAAATCAATCCCTTTCAATTGACAACTTCCTAACTCGAGGAGCTTAGCCCAGAGCGGGAAGATCTTATTGATCGAAGACTTGCCCGTTGTGACCCCAATGAAATACATCGTCGGCTTTTCGGCTGGTTGGTATTGAATTTTCATAGATTCTTCACAGCAACCGATGCTTGATCGACAGCTTGGTTTTAGGAGCAAGTAACTTGATGTATTGCGCAATACCTTATCTGTGCAAGCGAATCTTCCGGAAACCGCCGCCGTGTGTTCACTCGGTTCCGAAAACCGCTGCCACAGCGCGTTGAGAGTCCGACCCAGGAGAACTGATTTCGGCAAATGACCCGTTGATATAGAGGTTACCGCTTTTTCGCCAGGCTCGTGCCGGCGGGTTTAGCCGCTGATTCGTCGTTCTTCCGTTGAGCGAACTGCCAGGACAAGACGTTCACATAGAGCTTCGAACGCTTGTTCCCCTTATCATCTTCCCAGCGATCTTGTCTCAGCGAACCCTCGACAAAAATCTCCTGACCACGCCTCGCAAGTTTCGCAAAATTCTCCGCTGAAGCACCCCAGATCTTCAGCTCGACAAAGGTCGTCACCTCTTGCCGCTCCTCCTGCCCATTCTCATAAAACTGATGGTTGGCGAGCGATGCATTCACAATCTTGGTTTTCCCGGTTTCAAAGAGCTCAGGGTCACCGGTCAGGTTACCGATCAATAAGACACGATTTATATTCATAAGTCTGGGTTTGTTCTTTTTGAGTTATGCTGTTTCTACTTTTCGTCGAAGAACCTCAGTTACATCCGGTCAACATGTTTTATGTTTTCCGACAGGATGACAACAACATTTTGAATAAATGTGTTTTATTGGATTTGTCGGCGCATCGCGTGTCGGTAGGGCTTCGCGGCAGAGCGACCGGCGTGGTGGTCGGTTTCCCCAGGTTCAAAACCCCCGAGGTTAAATCGTGCGGCTCCTCCGGGGCGAAGAACCATCCCAAAACAGCCTTCTGCAAATCCATTCCCACAGGCAGGCGCTGTGATATTGATCCAGCACTAAGGATTCAGCGAGGAAGGCTCTTGGCCTTTGCCTGCCGCTTACGAAACTCCGCTACCTTGTGTCGGTTTCCGCAGGCCGCTACGCTGCACCATTGCCTCCGATGGTTCTTCGTGGTGTCGTAGAAGTAGAGCGAGCAGGTCGTAGTGTTTGCGCATCGGTGGAGATGGTTCAAATTCGCAGTCGCCAGGAAGTCGGCGATCCGGCGAGCCAGGATCGCTAAGCCGAGCTTCTCTCCGTGAAGTTGGGAAGCAGATCGTAGGCACTGAAAGCCTTTTTTGCCGTCACGTTGGAGCGTCTCGTAGAAAATGTCTTCCGCCAGGAGACTATTTAGCGATTCCAGAAATTCATCGGTCACCTTGCCTCCGGCGATGAGTTTAGTCAGCATCGCTATCCATGCTTCGCGAAGCTTGAAGACGCTCTTTAGAGCCTCGGCACCGCGCGAAACAGGTAAGTTCAAGCTCGGATCCTGTGAGAGCCCGGCCTCGGAAAACCACTGGACCATGTCAGGCCAGGAACGGAGAAAATCCTCCAGCTGTCCATGAGGGGTTGCTACCGTGTTGGCAAAATCGATGGCTGGATGCTCGCCGACAAAGATGAATTTCGGACTACTTGATCTCCGGTTTTCGGAAACGGAAGACATGCTGACAGAATAACCTCTAAAACATATGTTGACAAGTTACCAAAAGAGGTCAGCTTTAACGCGTTAACAATCCTGGACGCAGCCGTAGCAAAGCGCCTCGACATCTCTCAAAATTACCGAAAGAGTAATCCGCAGTTGCAATTTGTAAGCTGATCGACCTCGCGCTGCTTATTGTCTACACAGGCTACGAGCTTCTATCCGGAGTCCTGGTCTATTCGCGCGACGCCTACGTCACGACGGATGTCATCGCTGTCGCACCGGAGGTCAATGGGCCGCTGGCCGTGCTGGGGACAAAAGATAACCAGCTTGTTCACCAGGGAGACCTGTTAATAAAGATCAAGCCTGAACCGTTCCAACTCGATCTCGATCGCCTGCAGGCGAGTCTCGACCGAACCGTCATTTCAGCTCCGGTATCGGGACGCGTCGCTCCTCTGATCGTTCGCCCCGGCGACTACCTGAAAGCCGGGCAGCCTGTCGTTGCCATTGTTTCGGATCAAAATTGGCGTTTGATCGTAAATTTGCCGAAGCGCGTTTTGCAAGGGCTTACGGTCGGTCAAAGAGTCTATTGTTACATTGGTTCCGATCCCTGGAGAATTCACGCTGGCACCGTTCGCAGCATATCTCCCGGTGTTGCCCGATCGCTTGACGCGTCCCGGGTCTTACCCTACTTAACGACAGACTGGATACGACTGCCGCGACGATTCCCGATGGAGATTGACCTGGGCGACTTACCGAAAAAGCAGCGGATCTTCGTCGGCAGCGATGCCAACGTATTCTACACGAGGCGACCGTGAGTCAATTGAATTCAAAGGGATCGGTTCCCTTGCACACAGGCGCAATAACCGCTCTGGCCTGCTGGGTGGCCGCGGTCCTGGCCTTTGCTTTACACTTGGACAACCCTTGGTGGGCCTCCGTCGCCGGCTCGTGGCCGCTCTCATCATCGTCCTAGGCTTAATCGCCATCGCTCATGGCTAACAACAAAGCTCTTGGGCATATCCAGAAACTGGGATTACCTTTACTATCGGCCCGGGTGGGAAAGGGGACCACAGCGATTCTCGAAAACCTGAAGGTGCGCGGCGAAGGGACGTCCAAACGCGCATCCGTCGGCGATGGCCTGTGAGACCTGCGTACCGTAGCCGCACTCAATTTTTTAGCTTCGGAAACTCCGGTACACAGAAGCGGCGGGCGAGGACCACGACGGACCGTGGAGCAACTTCGTAATCGAGGGATGAAAGAGGAATCTCACCGCCCGGCTCACTGATGTCTTCCGGACTCGGCAAACTGGTGTCCACGATCCGGCTCCATTCGCCGGCTTCTCCCTCCTCGATGTGGAACAGAAGCGGCTTAAAGTAGGCGTTAATCATCGTGTAGAGGTCGCCCTCGCCAAAACGCGCGCCGCGCAGATAGCAGGCGAGGCTGTGGGATTCATGGCTCATATCAACGTCTTTGCCGGTCCCATGCCAGCGGACATCCTCTCTCCAAAACCGGCTGCGGGCGATGGCCCGACGTGCCTTCCGGAAGGCGATCATCCGCTGGAAGAAGCGGAACAGGTCGCGGTTTTGCTCTAGTCTCTCCCAATCAAGCCAGGTAATTTCGTTATCCTGGTTGTAGGGATTGTTGTTGCCGCGTTGGGTGTGAAAGAACTCGTCGCCGGCGCAGAACATCGGCGTACCGTTGGCCAGCATCAGCAAACAACAAAAATTTTTCGCCTGGCGCCGGCGCAGGGCCAGAACGTCGTCCGGCACACCGTCATCGCCCTCCCAGCCGCAATTCCAGCTCAGATTGTCATCTGTGCCGTCGGTGTTATGGTGTCCATTGGCCTCATTGTGCTTCTGGTTGTAGGACACCAGGTCGTAGAGGCAGAAGCCGTCGTGTGCAGTGATGAAGTTAATGCTCTGATTCGGGCGATACACGTCGTCGGGTCCGTCTGGAAAAAGGTCGTCGCTACCATACAGGCGCCTCATGAGGGGGCCGACCTTGCCGGAATCACCTTTGACGAAGCTACGCAAATCGTCGCGAAATTCCGCGTTCCATTGTCGCCACATCAGACCAGGATAACTCCGACCGAGCATGTAGGTACCGATGTCCCAGGCCTCGGCCACCAGCCGCAAGTCCCACTGCACTCCTAGATCGCTAATCTCGCTGATCACTGGCGGCTCACCCGTTTGGACGTTGCCGTGGTCGTCTCTGGCAAAGATTGATGCGAGATCGAATCGGAACCCATCGACGTCCATTTCCTCGGCCCAGTGCCGCAGGCTGCGCAGAATCAGGGCGCGCACAGCAGGGTGCGCGCACCGGGTAGTATTGCCGCACCCGGTGTCATTTCGATAGCTGCCGTCGGGGTGCAGAAGATAGTAGCTGGAGTTGTCCAGGCCACGCAATGAATAGGTCGGGCCCGCTTCGTCAGCCTCGCAAGTGTGGTTGTAAACCACGTCGAGCCAGACCTCGATGCGCGCCTCGTGGAACGCCTTAATCATTTCGCGAAATTCCTGCACCGCATCATGCACCGCGTAACCCTCGTGGGGTGCAAAGAAGTTCAGGGTCATGTACCCCCAGTAGTTGCCCTCTTGCGGGTCGAACTCATGCACCGGCAGCAACTCCACCACGGTGATGCCAAGCTCCTTCAAATAGGGGAGTTTCTCGATCAATCCGAGAAACGTGCCCCGCTTTTCCGGAGCGACTCCGGAATTGGCAAGCGCGGTAAAGCCCTTTACGTGCAGTTCATAGACGACCGCGTCGTGCGTATGCCGTGGAGGAGCCCCGTCACCCCAATCGAACGCCGGCCGTCTGCACGGCAACACACCAAGAGGAGCGCGGCCATCGTTGCCGCCCGGTAGCTTCGCGGCAGCACGCGAAAACCCGGGCGGAAAGTGCACCGCCTCTGCGAACGGATCGATAAGGATCTTTCCGGCATCGAAACGATGCCCTCGCCCGGGGTCCCAAGGTCCCTCGACCCTATAGGCGTAGTACCGGGCTGAGGGAGCGGCTTCCTCCGGGACAAAGCAATGCCAGGTGCGGCCCGTCTTATTCTGGATCGGGTCCAGGTGTAACTGATGCAACGCCTCAGCCAAATCTTCTTCGCCGTACAGCAGCAGCGTCACGCCGGTAGCATGCCGGGAATAGATGGCGAAATTCCACGCCTTCTCACCCTCCACCCAAGTCGCCCCGAGCGGTGCCGGGCTCCCTTCAGCTCGTTCCCAGGCTTCGATCGTCCCCATCCGATCGAACGCGTCGCCGATTTTATTTCTGCGATACCACATCCCTGAAACAGAAAGCATTTCCGTGTTCAAAGCGAGGTCTTCTGACGGCTTGCTCAAAAGGTAAAGAGTTGAGAAGGTGAGGCGTGGATGAAGTGTTTTATTTCCATGTCAGTCTCGAACCGCATCACAGGCATTCTGGTTCGATAACCGGAGGAAGAATTCTTTTCTTAGCCGAGGTACCGGTTGGTGCGGCAAAGAAGACGGCAGCAAATCCTGATGACGAAGACGCAGTACGTCAGGAAGCGGAGAGTCTGGCCGCAGAGCTGCTCCCGATTGCTATGACCGGTCACCCCAGGGAAGAGGGGGAAGATGTCATGCGATTTGCCTGCTATTCGATTCCCCCGCCCTCTGAGGACCTCCTTGAGCATAGGGCGGATGCGGAGAAGGGCGGTGTACGTCTGTGGCTGCTCGGAGCGAACATTGAATAGCTAATCGGAAGCGTTCTCGCCGCGCCTGACGGCGCTTCTCGCATTGGGAACGTCCGTCATCCGACGCAAGCGCCATTGGCTTTTCCGGGTTCACGCTTGATCTAAAACGCAAAAACTGAGTGAGTGTCAAATATTGAATATCCGGTTGGATCAGGAAGACAGAAAGTGGGGATAGAAGCCGCCGACATAATATTTGCTTTTTTGCATTGAGTTAATCGAACGATTAGGTGGGGTCTAGTAAGCACTTGCCTGCACTAGCACTAGTGCACCGTCTCCGCAATCTGCTTGGGAAGCACGACCGAAAATGTGCTGCCAACCCCGTACTGGCTTTCCACCGATATGGTCCCACCTTGCAATTTCACCAACCTTTTTGTTAGCGCCAATCCTAAACCCGAACCTTCGTAACGGCGTGAGCTGCCGGATTCGAGTTGTTCAAAATCCTGGAAGAGCCGAGGCAGATCCTCTGATTTGATCCCGATGCCGGTGTCCGTGATGGCCAACTTGAAGTGGTGCGCGCCTTGGGTTTCGGCACGGACTTTCACTACCCCGCCTCCTTCCGTAAATTTAATGGCGTTGGATAGAAGGTTGTAGAGGATTTGTTTGAACTTTTGCTGGTCGAGCGTCACTTCCCTGAGCTCAGGCGAAACGGCGCAATCGACCTGGACCCTGCGCTTCCGAGCAAGAGCCTTGGCTCCGGCGCACACACTCTCAACGGTTGCCTGGACAGAGAATCTCTCCGGCCTCGATCTCATTTTACCAGCGTCAGCCCTGGTCAGATCAAGCAAGTCGTCGATAAGTCGGAGCAGATGTTTACCGCTATCGTAAATATCTTCGAGATACTCCTTCTGTTTCGGATTGAGGGGACCCGACTTGCCCCCAATCAAAAATTCCGCGAAGCCCATGATGGCATTGAGGGGCGTCCTCAGCTCATGACTCGTCCGTGAGAGGAAATCACTCTTGGCGCGGTTCGCACGCTGCTCCTGGTCGCGCGCCTGACGCAGATCCTCTTCGACGCGTTTCAGTTCTGTAATATCATAACCGATTCCATGCATAAACGGTCGCCCGGATTCATCAGACATCACCTTCGCCTCGCCGTGAATCCATACCACGCGACCGTCCTTGGCCAGAAACCGGTAGTCGCCCTTGAAGGGCTGCGCAAATGAAACCGTTGATGAGAATTCCTCGTTCCAGCGTTCCCTATCCTCAGGGTGTAGCCGTTGATACCAGAGAATCGGACTATCAGACCATTCGGTGGCCGTGTATCCGAGCAGCGTCTCGATGTAGGAGCTCACGTAAAGCTCGCACCGCCCGTTCTCGAACCACGCCATAAACGTGGCAGCAGGAAGCTGATCGATCAGCATCTGGTAGCGCGCTCGAGCGGAAGAAATGTCCTTCGCTTCTGATCCGATCCGCGCTGGAGGCGCAGGAAGCTTCGACAGATCCAAGGCCGGCAGGTACGAACCGGCCAGGGTGAGCAGCGTCCCGACCGCATCATATGCAATCCGAGTCTCCGGAGGGGTCCTTTCCTCAAACTTTTCTAACATGATTTCGCTCCAGATACTCCGGTGCGCTGACGACCGTTATGGACTTTTCTCCGGTCCGCGCCACGACGGCTCCTTGTTCATCGAAGCTTGGGTGAACGATCGCAGCGCGCGGATAGCTTTGCCGTAGCTCTGAATCGCCTGCGAAGACAGCATCGAGCCTGGCGGTTGGTCCATGAACGGCATGAACTTGTCAGGAAATCCGGGCATTGTGCAACCGATGCAGATGCCGCCTACATTCGGGCAACCGCCAATGCCCCCCATCCACCCACGTTTGCCCACGTTGCATTGGACGACCGGTCCCCAGCAACCTAGCTTCACGATGCACGATTTCGTTCCATAGTTGTCGGCAAATTCGCCTTGCTCGTAGTACCCGCCCCGATCGCAGCCCTGATGCAGGGTTTCGGAAAAGAGCCACGTCGGTCGTAGTTGCTCATCGAGCGGAATCATCGGCACTTTGCCGGCAGCTTGTCGGAGAAGGTAAAGTAATGTCCCCATAAAACTATCGGGATGAACCGGACAGCCCGGAACGTTGACGATGGGAATGCCGGTCCGGGACTTCCATTGCCAGCCAAGATAGTCGGGAAGGCCCATCGCGCCCGTAGGGTTGCCCTCGATTGCGTGAATCCCGCCGTACGCCGCACAGGTGCCGGCGCCGACTATCGCCCACGCTTTCGGCGCTAGCCGATCTATCCATTCGCACGTTGTAATAGGTTGTCCAGTCCTCTGGTCCGTACCGAATGAAGCCCAGTAGCCTTCCGCTTTGTTATTCTCGTTCGGGATAGAGCCCTCAATCACCAGGATGAACCGATCGATACGGTCCGCAGCGGCATCGTGAAAGATCTTCATAAAATCTTCGCCTACTTCATAGGCGAGGAACGGGTTATGAAAATAGACTTTCGGAATGCCCGGAATGCCGCCCAATACGAGATCTTCGATGCTCGGTTGCGACGCCGCAGTCATCGCGATAGTATCGCCGTCGCATCCCAGACCCGCAGTGATCCAGAGAATCTCAATTTCTGAGCCGATAGCTATATGACTAGCGTTTATTGATGCGAATGCCAAGTTGCAAGTGACCAATCAGGCCTGACCCTGCAGTCTATCTCTCGTCAGCGCGGTTGCTCGAGATGCGGTGAGAGTTGGAGGCAAAGGCCACGACGGCCACCGGAATACTCCCGAGCCATTCTTCGCTGGAAATCCTCGACGTTTAAGCCAATAGTATACCATTAGCTCTATTATTGTTTGTTACAAACCTTTATCATTCGGGCTTGAGGGAATAATTGTCCTTTTTCAGCAGTGCGGCTATGAATGTGCTGATTGCTGATGACAACAAAACCAGCTGCAAACTCTTGCGTGCAGTGCTGGAAGCTGAGGGCTATGCGGTCCTTGTCGCCACGGACGGTCACCAAGCGTTAGAGATCTTGGAGCACCATCGGGTGGACGCTATTATTTCCGATCTGCTGATGCCCAATTTGGACGGTTTCCGGCTTTGCAGGGAGATCCGCCAGGATACCCGCTGGTGCCAGATTCCTTTTATCTGTTACACCGCGATTTACTGCTCGCTGAACGATGAAAAGCTGGCGTTCGATCTCGGGGCGGACGCCTATCTGCGTAAGCCCTCTTCAAGCGCCACCATTCTGGATACCCTGCGTGCGGCGATTGACGGGGTCCGAGTTCGGCCAAACCGGGGCGCACCATCGCACACGGAATTGGACGTCTTGAATGAGTACAGCCAGCCCTTGGTGGCCGAGCTAGAGAATAAGAACTTCGAACTGAATGAGAAGCGTCGGCTCGCGGAGTTGGCGGGTGAGGTGGGCGTGGCATTGACACGCCGCAATGAGCTGGGTGAGATCCTCCAATCATGCTCCGAGTCGATGGTGCAGCATCTGGACGCAGCTTTGGCGCGCATTTGGATGCTCAACGAAAAGAATACAGCCTTGGAGCCGCGAGGCAGCGCGGTAACAGTCGAGCTATCCGCAGGAGTTCAACCAGGTCAGGCAATCGTGAGGAGAATCGCCCGGGACCGCAGGCCTTACCAAACGAGCACTGTCCTGGAAGAGCTGAGCGCGCAGGAACAGGATTGGGCTCGACGCGAAGGCGTGGTGGCGTTTGCGGGGTACCCGTTGATCGTCGAAGACCGGTTGGTCGGTGTCATGGCAGTTTTTACCCGAAGGGAATTGCCCGAAGCGACGATCAGGACGCTCGCGGCTATTGCTGGATCCCTTGCCCTCGGCATTCAAGGCAAGTGGGCAGAGACAGTCCTGCGCGAAAGCGAAGAGCGTTTCCGCCAACTGGCCGAAAATATTAGCGAAGTCTTCTGGATGACCGATCGGGCTAAAGGGGAAGTACTTTACGTCAGCCCCGCCTACGAAACGATTTGTGGTCGCCCTTGCCAGAGTTTGCTGAAACGACCTAATCCCTTTTTGGAGACCATTCATCCAGATGATCGCCCGAGAGTCTACGCTACGCTTCAGTCTGAGCCGGAAGTTCCGTACGAGCTCGAGTACCGCATCGTCCGCCCCGACGGCTCTGTACGCTGGATTCGCGACCGAGCATTTCCTGTACGAGACGCTGCGGGTCTGGTGATTCGTGTGGCGGGCGTGGCGGAGGACGTGACCGAAAAGTGTCAGTTGGAAATGCAACTGCGCCAATCGCAAAAGATGCAGGCCATAGGGCGTTTGGCGGGTGGAGTGGCTCACGATTTTAATAACCTGCTTTCGGTGATCTTCGGTCACAGCGCGCTGCTTGCCATTTCCTCCCCTTCCCAAGAACAGCTACAGCACTCGGTTGCAGAGATCAACAGGGCGGCCGAGCGAGCCGCCGCGTTAACCCGGCAACTGCTGGCTTTCGGACGCCGGCAAATGGTCGAGCCCAGGGTGTTGAACCTGGGATCGGTATTGGCGGAATCGCGGAACCTTTTGAGACGGCTTATCGGTGAGGATGTGCGCTTGACAGTGATTCTCTCGCCTGATCTGAGCGGCGTAAATGTCGATCCCGGCCAAATCAACCAGGTATTGATGAACTTAGCCCTGAATGCCCGCGATGCCATGCCTCAAGGAGGCGAGCTAACGATCGAAACACGAAACGTGGAATTGGACGGCCTTTCCGCAACTATCCACCCAGAAACGCGCCCAGGCCGTTACGTGCTGCTGGCCGTTACCGACACCGGGTGCGGCATGACCCCAGAGGTACAGGCACACATCTTTGAGCCGTTCTTTAGCACGAAAAGCGACAGCTCGGGACTGGGCTTGTCGGTGGTAGACGGTATCGTCAAGCAAATCGGAGGGCATTTAACCGTGGCAAGCCGTCTGGGCCTTGGCACGTCGTTCAGCATCTACCTTCCGGCGGTGGAGGGGCCGGTGGAAGGTTTGTCGCTGAACACCCTCTCTGAACCGGTTCCGGGCAACGAAACTATCCTGTTAGTCGAAGACGAGGATCCCGTTCGTGAAGTTACCTCCTTGCTTTTAGAATATTTGGGCTACAGGGTGTTTCAAGTCTCCAGTGCCGAAGACGCATTGAATCTCGTACAGAGCAATCGAGCGAAGATCGACCTGTTGCTTACCGATGTGATAATGCCAGGTATGAGTGGTCGGGAGTTGGCCGAGGCGTTCCGTATCTATGACCCGGGTATAAAGGTATTATTTCAGAGCGGGCATACGGACGATATCATGGTTCGCCACGGCATATTGCATGCTGAAGTGGCATTCTTGCAAAAACCCTTCAGTCTCGATACTCTGGCGAAAAAGGTTCGCAATATTTTGGACCCCGGGTGAGGTTTTGCTTGGGCTTCCTCGCCGTATCACAGATGGTGATAGGTGGGCGTTTCCAGAATTGGAGAAAAGCTGGCGCGCTCGCTGCGAAGCTAACTGAATGCCAGTATCGCAGAGACAAAAGCCGGTAGACTTCAGGCGACACCATGATGGCGATGCCGATAGGTTCGAGTCTTCATTCTATTTCCGCAAAGTGAAGATGCGCACCACCGGCGCGAGGCCGGCTTCGATCTATCGAAAAAGACTCTCCGACATTCTTCTGCGGCGCACATTTTCAGCTGGTTCAATGCGCCGCTTGCCGACGCGCTATGTAATTCCGCGACGATAGTTGACAGACCGGCCAAGGCATCATTGTTCGCCGGTCGAAGCTTCATCCCGTCTCCGACACACGCTTCGGCCACCAGCGGAAAAAGCCGGATCGCCTTGTTTAACGATCGAAGAAGAAGTCCGCCCCAGCCAATCCTGGCATATTCTATGGCTGGTTTGTGGTCGCAGCCGCATTTGCCGTAACACTCGTGGGCTTTGGGAGCGCTTATACTTTTAGCGCTTTTACCGAATCCTTGCAGAAGGATTTCGCGGCCTCGCGCGGTTCGGTTTCTCTCGTGTTCTCGCTAGCCGGCTTTACTCTACTTCGGCCTTGGGGTTGCGAGCGGTCCTCTCGCCGACCGGTGGGGTTCTCGCCGCCTCGCTGTCGTCGGGATGATTCTGACCGGGTTGGGCCTGGCTATCGCGAGCACGGCCCGCCATACCGGCAAGTAACGTGGAGTCATCAAAATGAAGGCCGGCGCCCATCGATGATGGTTGACGTAGCTCAGAGCTTCCGTGTCAGTCCAGATAGCTCCTGCATCTTGGCTAGCAATCCATTTGTCCGAGACCTGGGAAGCGGCGTTGCCGCTCCGAACCTAAGCAATAGGCGGAGGCTCAAATTTCAAACCAAGAAAGTTGTAGAGATTCCTCTTGCCGCTACCTGCGCCCAATGGGAAACCGCGGTACGCCTGTACCGCCATATCGAGATGCGGCAGTTCGGCTGTGTCACAGTTCTCCTCAGGAAGACGGTCGAAGAGCAGAGAGCTGAAGGTTTTCCAGGTGTCATTCCGGTCGCGAAAGAAACCGTATCGAAGCCAGCCTCGCTCACTCACTGCAGGCCTTGGGAGGATGGCGTTGGTCTCCGCCTGGTCGCGTGGTGGCTGCGGGTCGACGACGGCCCACGCTTGCAGCAAATCCGGGTAGCCCGATACCAACTGAAGGACGCCGAGCCCTCCCCGACTAAAGCCGGTCGCGACCACGCGCTGTTTGGCATACCGATCGGCCAGGAAATCGGCTAGCGCCTTTACGTATTCACGCCAATTCCAGTCGTCGAGGCTTGGAATCGGCGGTGCTTGCGGTGCGATAACAAGAGTTTGAGGAAGGCGTCCGAGTAGAGCCTGAAACGGGGGCGCTTGATGAAGACATACCAGGGGGAGTACGCCAAGTGACGAACCGGCTTCACCCTTGCCATGCAGAAAGAGGAGAATCGAAGCAGTGGTCTGGTCAAAGTCAGGTTCGACGACAAGAGCCGGTAACTCGCCGACTCCATCCGAACTGAGTGGAATAGTGATCGTGCACGCGCGCATGGCAACTTCCTAGTTTCGTCCGGTGATCTGTGTCAAATGCAGAAACCGCCATCTAGCGTCCTGTCCCCGCGTTTCCTGAAGGCAGCGCACCCCGGCCTCGTCGGCGATCAGGTGTGGAATGCCCCCGGAGATGCCGCGCATCAAGCCTTCCGCCGTCTTGACAATCGAAAGCGCAGCCGGTTGAATAGCAGAGCAGTCTGACATGTTCCGGCCGGTTGGATCAAGCGTCGGCGTCCGAACCGCGTGGCGCGGACAAACTCCCCGAACTATCACAAGCGTGCGACGTACAAAATCGTCTTCCAACGGAAGCCTCTCAGCATGAGACGACTATTCTGACCGTCCTGAACCAGCCTAATCACGCCTTGAGGGAAACAGAGGTGCCAAGCTTCCCCATCATCGACAGCCACGTTCATATCTATGATCCGGGATATTTGACTTACCACTGGATGAAGAAAGTGCCGCGACTAAACAAACCTCACCTGATGACAGACTTTACCCGACGCACGGCCGGGGTAGAGGTCGATAAGATTGTCTTCGTTGAGGTCGATGTGACGGCCAACCAACATCTCGACGAAGCACGATGGGTGGCGCAGCAAGCGCAAACGGACAACCGACTTCGGGGCATGGTAGCCTCGATACCACTTGAGAACGGCTCTGCCGTGGAGGCGGATCTCGCCGCCTATGCCCAGATCGCGATCGCCCGCGGCGCTCGCCGGCTCATCGAGAGCCATCCGGAACCAGGATGGTGCCTAAGGCAAGCATTTGTTGAGGGTGTAAAGCTCCTGCCGAAATATGGCCTGACTTTCGACCTCTGTTTGTTCCATCCCCAGCTTGGTGAAGTCATCCAACTCGTTCGTCTGTGCCCGGAAGTTAAGTTCATAGTCGACCACATCGCCAAACCTGCTATAAAGGCAGGCCTTACCAAGCCGTGGCGCGGGCAGATGCGCCTGCTTGCGAAGCTGCCCAACGTATGGTGCAAGATTTCCGGAGTAGTCACTGAAGCTAACCATGTGGCCTGGACTGCTGAGCAGGTAGGACCCTACATTGCTCACGCCATTGATTGTTTTGGATTCGACCGAGTATTGTTTGGCGGCGATTGGCCGGTTTCAGAATTGGCCACTACTTACAAGGGATGGGTCGATCTCGTCGACCGGGTGGTTGCCGGTTCTTCCGAGGCAGAAATTCGCAAACTTTATCGCGACAATGCCATCGAATTTTACCGCTTGTGATTGATCATATCGGCGGAATGCCCTTTTGCCGAATCAGCCCCGATGTGAGGCTGGCGCGCAGTCAGGCGTAAGTTCTGAGGACCTCGTGCACGCCCTCGACAGCCATGCCGCCCTCTCCTACTGCGGCGGCGCAGCGTTTCACTGAGCCCGCACGCACGTCGCCTGCGGCGAAGATGCCTGGCCAACTCGTCTCCAGCGGCCCAGGCAAACGGCTCACGCCTTTCCACGCGGGCGCCTCGACGATCGCGTGGCCGGTTTTGATAAAGCCCTTTTCATCGCGCTCGATCTCGGGCGGCAACCAAGAGGTGCATGGCTTTGCGCCGACCATGGAAAAGACGGCCGGCGTCTGCACGGTTCGTAGTTCATGCGTCTTCGTGTTCTCCAGTTCGACAGCTTCGAGAACCTTCCCGCCCATCATTTTCCGGATCTCGGTGTGCGCTAGAATTTCGATGTTCTTCTTCGCCTCGACGCGGCGCGAGAGATAAGTCGACATGCTTTTGGTGAGACCTTCGCCGCGGATTACCAGCAGCACTTTCTCCGCACCTTCGGAGAGAAACATCGCGGCCTGGCCCGCCGAATTGCCGCCGCCGGCAACGATCACCGTCGAGCCAGAGCAGAGTTGCCCTTCCCGTACCGTGGCAGCGTAGTAAACGCCGGAGCCCTCGAAGTTCTCGCGCCCCTCGGCCTCCAGACGACGGTAGTCCGCACCGGTCGCAATGATGACGCATTTCGCCAGCAGGGTGGCGTTGCAACCCTCGATTTGCAGGCTCGCACGGTGCTCGCCGTCGGTGCATCCGAGCGAGAGCGCCTGCGCAGGCGTGGAAAACTTCGCGCCGAAACGATATGCCTGAAGTTGCGCGCTGTAAGTCAGCTCGCCGCCGCTAATGCCAGTGGGGAAGCCGAAAAAGTTCTCGATCAGCGAAGAGGATCCGGCTTGTCCACCCGGCGCGTAGCTTTCCAACACCACGGTCTTCAGCCCTTCAGAGGCGGCATAAACCGCGGCGGCAAGACCGGCCGGACCCGCCCCGACGATGGCCAGATCGCAGGTGATTTCGCTCTCCTCGTCGCGCGCCAGCGGCCGGAGCAGCCCGGCGACGCGCGCGACTTCGCGGAGCGACGGTCGGCGCAGCGGCATTCCACTCGCCGTGACTAGTGCAGGCAAATCGCGACTCGCCAGGTGCAAGCGTTCGCATAAGGCCCGCCCGTATTCGCTCTGGAAGTCGATCAATCGGTGCGGGACATGATTTTTGTCGAGAAAATCGTCGAGCTGGTGGCCGTCCCGCGAGCCATCCTGTGTGAGGATGCGCAGCCCGGCAAACTCGCGGTCGCGCTTCAGCCGCTGCCGGCGCATGATGAACGCGCGCACGATCGGCTCGCTGACGCCCGTCAGCTCCGCGAGCGCTTTGCGAAGCCTATCCGCGGGCACTTCCAGAATTTCGCTCTCATCGGCTTTGCCTCGCGCGCTGGCCAGCGCCGCCGTACCCATCAGCATCGCCACGTCCCCGACGAAATCGCGCGGGCCCGCAGTTGCGAGGATTTGCTCTTGCCCGTCTCGCGACTCGAAGGCTTCCAGCTCGCCGCGCAGAACCACCGTCAATCCGAGATCACGCTGGCCCGCTTTGAACACCAATTCGTCGCGCCGCACGATGCGGCGCGCGCCCAGGGGCTCCAGCATGGCGAGCTGCTGGTCATCGAGCTTCGGGAAGGCGATGCTCTCCGTATCGCGGTAGAATTGCTCATCGTTGTCTAGTTTGGTCATAAGCGGATTCGTTAGAGGGGCAATGCTCAGTTTTCGTCCCGTTCTTTTCCGGCAAAACATCTTGACCGGTGGCGGAGCTTAGCCCTCCAGAACTATATGATCACCTCGTATTTGCCTCAAATGTTGGCAAGCCGTTTCCGAGCATGTCTAGAAAAGCTGTGAGCCCGAAGGGGTCAGTCAACAAATCTTGACAGAATTGTCGCGACTTTCCCGCGGCAGGAGATGCCGAGCCAGGTCTGCTGATCATCAAAGAGTTTACCGCGACAAATTGCGCGACCACTTTAAAGGTGTCTCTCGCGCAAAATGGCGCATGCTCCTAAGATAGATGACTCCGTCTTCGCACGTCATCCGACTCCTCGTCTTTTTTTTCGATTTCTATTTCCTCGACGTGTGTATTGGTCTTCGGGTCGTCGTATGTTGTGCGCTCAACCTTTGTTCCGCCATCGTAATATTCGCTACGCTCCTTTTTTGGATCCATGACTTAGAGCGAAGCGCCCATATCTGAAACGGAAAAAATGTACGGTAAGCCTCACAGCCACGCGCTCTTGCGTCACTATTCTCGGGAGATCGATGTTGGTGGTATTCATTGTTTAATCTCGGTTGTTTCGTGGGCGGGAAATTGCGTTGCGCCATCGGAAGCGCCTTGTTCTGAGAGGCCGGCCGGCACAGACGTTTCAGTGCCAGGCAGAGCAGCGCGGCGACGCACAGAATCAGCAGCAATGTCCGAAGGTTGGATGCGCTTGCAACCGAGATGCCGACGCCGCTGAACAGCGCCACATACGCCGCCACACAAGCGGGACATTTGGGCAGCAAGACCAGCGTGGCGCTTGGAATGATCCACCCGGCGATCTCACCGCTGCGGCGCAATCGCGACGCGGGCCGACGAGCGTTGTCGCGGCCTCGTGTCGCAATCTGGCAGCAGTGGCCAGTGTTCACGTGTGCGCCTCCGCCGCCTGGCAACACGAGCCGGCGTTCTGAGGAAGCGGCTCGTATTCGTCGTGGCGGCGCCACCAGACGCCCGTCTCGTTGCGCCCACTGGGGGCGCGGTCGAGCCACTGGTACATGCCCCAGAGGCCGTCCAGTCCGCGCGCATAGGTGGAATAGCTGTGGTAGACGACGCCGTCCTCGAGCACGAACGCGCTCATGCCCGGCCTCTCGCGCGAGTACGTGGGCGCGTCGGTTCCGCATATGGCCGCGAACTGGGCGACGGGCTCCGGGACCGGTGTCGCGTCCATCGCGTGGCCGCCGCGCCGGTAGTTGTATTCGACGACCCCCTCGCGCTGTTGCTCCTCGGTGAACGAGACGTTGAAGTCGAAGTTGAAGTCGCTGCCGAGCGAGGACGCCCAGGGAAACGTCCACCCCATCCGCCGCTTGTAGGCCTGCAGCTTCGCGAGCGTCGCCCGCGACACCGCCGAAAGCGTGACGTCGTGGTTCGCCAGGTGGACGACGAAGCCGTCAAACCCGTCCGCGATCGCCGAGCAGGACGGACACCCCGCCGTGTAGTCGGGCCCGAACATGAAGTGGTAGACGAGGAGCTGCGAGCGCCCTCTGAAGAGGTCTGCCAGCGAGGCGCTCCCTCCATCGGTCTCGAATCGGTACTCCTTATCGACCCGGACCCACGGCAGCTCCTGACGTCGCCGCACCAGCTCGTCGCTGCGCCGGGTCAGCGCCTTCTCGGCCTCAAGCAGTTCCTTCCGGGCCGCAATCCATTCCTCTTGCGATACGACCTGGTGTTCTCGCCGCAGATTTCTCGGTTCAGACATCGTTGCATTTGTGCTCATGTTTTCCTTTCTTTGGCTGATCCCGCGACTGCGGGACCAACCGTTTGTTGACTGTTGGCTGTTTGCTGTTTGCTCGTTGATTGATTCTTTTCGTAAGACTCACATTTCAACGAGCGGACATTTGCCACGCACGGGCCTGACTTTCACCTTCGCGCCATACGGCTACGGCAGACCGGGATGCTCCCTGGCGATAGTTCAGTTTTGATTTCCGAGAAGCGCTCGTACGCAAAGCCAATACTTCTGATGGTGGCGCAGCCACGCCGTCGGCCGGCCGTTCTCCTGGCGGCCGAGCGGTGTGTGATCATCATCTAACTCCTTTCGGACGTCGCACGGCGCGGACCTTTCCGCTCGCTCCGTCGCCGCAATAAAAGAGGTCTGCCCCGTCCGACTCGAGCCCGCTGACGCCGGTGCCGCGCGGCATCTCCAGCCGCTCGAGCACGGCGCCGATATCGCTCTCGTCCCCTTCCCAGGTCCCGTGCCACAGCTCGCCGTCGACCCAGGTCACGCCGGTGACGAAGCGGTTGGACTCGATCGTGCGCATGACCGCGCCGGTCTCGGGATCGATCTGGTGGATCTTGCGATCGAGGTGCTGCCCCACCCACAGATTGCCCTCGGCCCAGGCGAGCCCCGAGTCGCGCCCGTGGCCGGGCGCCGGGATCGACGCCACCACGTCGCCGGTGGCGGGATCGATCTTGTCGATGCGCGCCTCGGCGATCCGATAGAGGTACCTGCCATCGAAGGCGGTGCCGGCGTCGCAGGCGCGGTCGAGCGTGCGTGTGAGCTCACCGCTCTCGGGATCGAAGGCAACCAGCTTGGCCCCGGTGGCGGCCCAGACGCGGCCGCCGTCGTGGGTTACGCCATGTACGCGGTCGGCGCCGGCGAAGGGGCCATACTCGCGCACGATCTCGGCCGCACACACCGGTGCCTGGGGTCTGTCTTTGCCTGTCTTGCGGGTCATCGCCTGCAGTCTACTCGAGCAGGAGCGCAGCCGGGAGTAACAAGATTGTCGTGAATCCTGCCAGCGGCGGCGACAGCCAGCGACGCGCCCGCGCCCGCCCAATCGAGCGCACCCGTCCGGCGGCCTCGAGCTCGACGAGCGCGCGCTGGACGGTGCGTTGACTGGCCCCCAGGGCCAACGCCAGGGCCGAGGTCGACCAGGCCGCGCCGTCGGAGAGCAGCGCCACCAGCGACGCCTGATCGCCGTCGATGGGCGGCGCCAGCACGACGACGGCGCGCGCGCCGTGTGGCCTGAGGACGAAGCCTCGCGCGGTGGCCTCGATGCGCGCCAGCGCTGCGACCAGCGCGCGCAAACGGCCGATCTCGACGCGCAGGCGGGCTCGATGCGACTCGTTGGGGCGGCGGGCGCCGAACGCGCACGCGATCAAGGCTTGCCGATCGAGATCGCCAGGCCACGCCTCGGCGAGCGCGCGCGCCAACGCGAACAGCACCGGCCGGCGCGCCAGCGGCCGCCACGCGGCGCCGGCGCGCAGCCCGCGGCGGCAGGCGTCGACTACCAGCGCGCCCGAGGCCAGGAGCGCTTCCACCTCTTCGAGGCGCAGCGCCTGCTCGCCGCCGGCGAAGAGGCGCCGAGCGGCGGGACGATCGAGCGCAGCCCGCGCCTCCGCCACCTCGGCCAGGAGCGCCGGCACACGTGCGCGATCGGCCGCCTCGTGCGCGCGGGCGAGCGCCGCCTGCGCCGGGCCGGTGCGCAGAGAGCGCAGCGCCAGCTCGGCCGCTGTCAACTCGGCCACCGCCGCCAGCGACGGCGGCAGGCCACGCGCATCGAGGCGTGCCAGCGCGGCTGCGGCCTCGTCAAGGCGGCCGAGCAGCAAGAGCCGGCGCGCCGCGATCAGCCGCCCCTGCAGCGCGTTGGCGCGATCGGCGCGCGCCTCGAGCGTGGCCGACGCCGCCGCCAGCGAGCGCGGCGAGCCGCCGAGGTCGCGCATGGCCAGCGCCACCTCGGCCTCAGCGACGACGCATCGAGCGCGCGCCAGCTCCTCATGGGCGCCGAAGCCGCGGGCGGCGCGCCGCAGGAGCTCGCGGGCGCGCGGGTATTCGCCGAGCTGAGCCATGGCGATGCCGCGCAAGGCCAGCGCCGGCGGGTCGTCGCGCAGGGCGACCCGCTTGAGGGCGCCGAGCGCGTCGCCGGCGGCGAGGGCGCGTGCGGCGGCGGCGATCAGGGAGTCCATGACGACATGCTACTCCGCCGCGCCGATTTCGCGACGCGCTTGTTACTCCCCGAGCGCGGGCGGACCCGGCTAGAGATCGGATCGGAGGTGAACATGCAGCCCCGGCTCTGCCCGCGACGTGCCACCTCCGACCATCCCGAACTGCCCTCGCCCGAGTTGCGCATCATCCACCGCGTTGCTTTTGCGGCAAGAGACCATTCGGTTCCTTTAAGAGTGTCCGGGCTTGAAAAAGTCGTCGAGATCGAGATCTAACGACAGCTTCCCGGCAGTCCGCCGGCTTTGCATGACGGCTGCTGCGGTCAACAAGTATTTCTCAAACCGCGCCAACTGCCCGTTGCTGAAGGTACACTCCTGGTGAAAGAACGCCTTAACCTCCGGGTCGGTTTTCCAGCGCTGAGCGAAATCGAGGAGTCGATTGTAGGTGTCCGGGTGTAGATGACAAATCTGGTTAAGATACCCTTTTTGCTCGAACACATTCTGGTTAAGAAGTCCGGCGTCGGTATCGACGATCGTCAGCTTCTTGACGCTTACCTGGGTAGCGCCGGGCGGAACATCGTCGGCTTTGCGCGAGTGCTTCACCTGGTTGTCCTGGAGAAAATAGACCACGTTATAGTCGCTAATGTTTCCACCCGTCAGACGGTCCGATTGCGCAAGGAGATAGTCGAGCAGGATGAGTTCGCTCATGTCGCGCATGCCGACCAACGCCTGGACGTTCTTTGGAGTGAACTGGGAGGAGCCGAGGATGGCGGCGACCGGTCGGGAATCAGCCATATTCCGAAAGGCCTGGACCGAACTGAGATTCGTCCCTGCACGAAGCCATTCAGCGTAGGGCTCGTCGCCGTGGGTTTTCTGCAGGAGCGCTCCATAAATCTGTTGGAAATCGTTGGTGAAAAGGCTCGCCGCGACCGAGGAACCCTTTGGATTGGCGTAATATTTGTTAAACAAATTCCAGCTTTTCCTCACCGTTCCACCGATCCCGAGATCGGCCGCCAGTTTCCACCACCTTTTTGTGCTGTTCAATATCCATCGTCCGCAAAATCGCCGGCTGAATTTCGCAGATATCGCCTAATGCCTTCGATACATGATAATATCCGAGGATTGCCGCGGTGCTGGTTGTGGTGAAGACATTGTCGGTCTGTTTGAACTTCGCCATGTCTTTGCTGGTCTTGCGAATCGACGTGCAATAGGAGGCGGTTACTTCGGCGGGTTTGGAGGTGCCTTCAGGAATCGCGAAAAGTTCTACCGCCGCACTGGTGCTCTTGTTTTTCGGACAGAGGGCAACCGCGCCGTCATCGGGCGTATTGCCGGGCTTGTAAAAATCGTACCGCGCGAGTTTCTTTTCGTCAGCGGTATCTTTGACTCCGTCCTTTCCCTGGTATTTGGCAAATCCGAGATGGCGGGGAAGGACCGAGATTTCGTTGGGGCGACCTTTCGGAACGGAATATCGGATGATTTGGACGCCGCGTGGTGTCTCTCGATCGTCTAATAGGCTTGCCCGAAACCTTCCTCATCTTTGCGCCGTTCGTCCCGGACCCCACCCTCATCGCGCCCCAGCTTACGAGCTCTTACGCTCGGCGTTGGTCCCGTAAGATCTTGTCGCAGGCCGAGGCCATGTGAACGTTTTACAACGCGCGCGAATTCTCTCTGGGAATGACGCCAAGTTCGAAATCTTGGACCATGAGCCGAGTTCCATAGCGCGGAGCAACGGTTCAGGCTCTGTCCACCATCGGTCTGAGTACGGCACCTTGACTCTTCTCTCAATGCGAGATGAATCTTTCATAACTAATCTTTTGCCCACGTCCTCTACATAAGCGGCTCGGATCTTGGCCAACATCGATGGATGCTTGCGAAGATCAGGTCAGCCATAACGCCTTAGCGAGATCGCTTCGCCGAATCGACGAAATCTCAAGGCCCACAAAAATTCGTCATTTGCAACGGAGACGAAGGTGACCCTGGCGCCTACATGGATCAACATGGATCGAAGTGTCCTGGAGAACGATCCCCATAGAGTTCTGGAGGGAATGGCGATTGCCGGTTACGCGGTTGGCGCAGACCGGGCCTTTATCTATGTTCGCGCGGAATACCCCGTCGCGGTGAGCCGCCTCCAGACGGCTATTCGCCAGGCCAAGCAGCATGGTTTGCTCGGTTCCGCTATTTTCGAGTCAACATTCTACTTCAATGTCGATATTCGGGGGGCCGGAGCATTTGTCTGTGGCGAAGAAACGGCGCTGATGGCATCCATCGAAGGTAACCGTAGTCAACCCCGTCATAATAGAAAATCTCCTTTTGTGACGATTACTTCTAACTGGGTTCACAATCTGTTGGCCCCACGAATTACGTATAACTCCTGTACGAAGGTTCGAACATCTGAGCTTTAATGTGCAATCGCAGGTCGTCGGGCTTCGAGACTCTCGCCAAGCCCTGATTGTAAGCCACCTTTGCCACAGCCACGGCAATTGCCAGTGACACTTGGCGGATCTTGCTGAGCGGCGGGTAAATTCGTCCTTCAAACAGATCATCTTCAGAAACCTCATTCGCAGGGCCCTTGCCGCAGCAAGAAACATCTCGTTTGTGACAAGTCTGCTTTCACTGGCGACGATTCCCAAACCTACACCGGGAAAGGTATAGGCATTGTTTCCTTGCCGAGGGGTAAACCGCTTGCCGCCGACAAAGACTGGATCAAATGGGCTTCCACTGGCGAAGATGACGCAACCATCAGTCAGGCGATAGGCTTCCTCAGCCGTGCATTCAGCCTTTGATGCCGGATTGGAAAGAGCGAAGATCATCGGCCGCTCGTTGATTTGCGCCATTCGCTCGAGAATCGTCGAAGTGAATAACCCTCCCTGGCTCGAGACGCCGATGATCGCGGTGGGACGTATTAGATCTAGACTAGGACCGAAAGATGGTCGGCGATGAGCTCATGCTCGTGCGCATACCGGCGCTTATGCTCGGCAAGATCGGTACGGCTTTTAACCACAAGCCCTTTCGAATCGATAACCAGACTCGTGCGCTCGCCTGTTCATCGGATAAGCCCTCCTCCTTCATGGCGTCCACCACAAGGTTCGCAACACCCACTCCTTCCCATTTGCATGATCAACTTATTGAACCTCCATCACGGTGCGCCAAGAAGTCGAGATTCCGCGGATATGTTTGGGGACTATCGGATTTCGTAGAACTATGGCCTACAACAAACGGCCGCCGACGAAAACGTCTTTGAACCTTCGATCGAAGGTTGCCAAACCGGTACAGACTGCCATCGAAGCGCTCCCAATCCTGGAGCCGAAGGTCCTTGCGATCAAATACGGATTTCGGTAGGCTGGAGATAAGCGACTGCAATTCGAGTTAAAATTTGATCAAATCGTTTTCGATGGCGTAATTTGTGGTCCGGGCCTCCGACATGGACGGCAGACACCATTGATATGATCGCTGTGATTTTCGACGAGGCCGCAACTGAGTATGGCCAAGATTATCATCCGGAACGGCCGGCCCGGCTGATCAGCACGGAGGCTTATCTTCTGGACAAGCACCCCGACTGGGTCTGGATCAAGCCACGCCTGGCTATGGAGGGCGAAGTTTTGCGGGTCCATCACCCGAAACATTTGGAGCGTCTTCGGAAGGCGGTCGATTTTGATGCTGATACTCCTTATTACCCTGGGATTGAAGAACACGCCCGACGCGCCGCTGGGGCGGCGATCGGTTCGGTCGACCTGGCGCTCGGCGGTAGAAAGGGATTTTCCTTGATTCGTCCGCCCGGCCATCATGCGACTCCCACTAAGGCGATGGGGTTCTGCTATTTGAACTCGATCGCGATCGCCGCCCATCACGCCCTTGCGACTGGCTGCGAGCGGGTCGCGATCTGGGATTTTGACGCCCACCATGGCAACGGCACAGAAGCGATCGTTTCTGGTAACAATCGAATCCGGTTTGCATCAGTTCACCAATATCCCGGCTATCCAGGCACTGGCACCGTATCGCGAGGCAATGTATTCAATTGGCCAATCCCGCCTCGAAGCGATGCGGAAATGCATGCGTCGGCTGTTTACCAGGCGCTTGATTGTCTGCTCGAATTCAGCCCTGACATCCTATTGGTTTCGGCGGGCTTTGACGCCTTCGCTGGAGATCCGCTCACCGAGATGACCTTGGAGCAGGAGCATTTCGCAAACTTCGGCCGGCGGCTGAAAGAAACCGGACTGGCAACCGCGGCCATTCTGGAGGGAGGTTACAGTGACGATTTGCCGATTTTAGTGGAGGGCTTCTTAGCAGGATGGAGTGATTGAACCGAAACTTCTAAGCGTGGCACGATTTCTTCTCAATCTTTGTTTCCTGCCCGTAGGCCATGCTATGCTAGCTTCCGGTCCACCACATACCGCATTATTTCCGCATTATTTCTCAATTTCAGTTTTTCGAGGACGCGCGAACGGTAGGTACTAATTGTCTTAGCACTCAATGAAAGTTCGCTACCGATTTCCTTAGGAGCCTTGCCGGTGGCGATCAAGAGCATGACCTGGTATTCGCGATTGGAAAGCGCCTCATGCGGGTCCCCCCGTGGCGATTGAATTTCGTCTGCCAATTGTTCCGCGAGGCTCGCACTGATGTATTTGCCCCCGCTGAGGAGCTTTCTGACTGCGTTGCAAAGCTCTCGCGACGCACTCTCTTTCGCAAGATAGCCGGTTGCGCCGGCTTTGATCACCCGCACCGCGTATTGTTCTTGCGGATGGCCGCTCAATATTAGTACGGGCACGTTAGACGCGGAACTCCGGATTTCTTTCAAGACATCCAGACCGGTGCGTCCGTGCATCGTAATATCAAGCAAAATAAGGTCCCATTTCTGTTTCCAGGCCAGTTCAATAGCTTCCGTAGCATTGCTCGCATCACCGAATGTGGCAGCCTTAAATTCGTCCGACAGGATTCGTTTCAATCCCTCGCGGAAAATTGCATGATCGTCAACGATCAGAATTTTCATGGGTCGACTCACCGGTTGTCATGCGCACAATGACCGTCGTTCCCTGGCCGGGGATTCCCGCTATTTCGAGGTGGCCGCCAAAGATCGCGGCGCGTTCACGCATACCGAGCAGACCAAGCGCCTGAGGTTGCCCAAGTGCGTCAGGAGAAATCCCAACGCCGTTGTCCTCAACTTCGAGCGCGGCCATCCCGTCCTGCACTTCGAGATGGACCCAGACTTTTCCAGCCTTTGAATGGCGCGCAACATTGGTTAGAATTTCCTGAAAAATGCGGAAAAACGCTGTCGCTTGTTCGCGGCTTAAGTCCAGATCCTCTTCCGGTAGGTTAAGAATGCATAAAACACCTGACCGCCTCTGGAACTCCTTCGCTTGCCATTCGATTGCGGCCGCAAGTCCGAGATCGTCGAGAATCCCCGGACGTAGATCTGTAGAGATTTTACGCACGACATGTACCGTCTCGTCGATTGCGTCCAGCATCAGCCGAGTCTTCTCAGGTATAGAGCGCATGGTTTCGGCTGTCGGCTGTCCAGAAGCCATCTGTTCAATCAAGGTGATGTCCATCTTAATCGTGGTAAGACAACGTCCCAATTGATCGTGCAACTCGCGCGCGATGCGAATGGCCTCCTCCTCGCGCGCCCGCTGGAGCCGCGCCGCCAGGGCGCGCAGCTGCCCTTCGGACCGGCTCAACGCCACTTCGGCCTCTTTTCGGTCGGTGATATCCCGCAGAATCACCGTGAACAGCTTCGCCTCACCGATCACAGTTTGAGAAATGGATGCCTCGATCGGGAACTCCCGACCGTCGGATCGCAGTGCGATCAGGTCGCCGAGATTGCCCATCGCCCGGCTCGTCACCCCAGTCGCTCCGAACGTGCGGACGCGCGTGCGGTGCGCCGCGCGCAGCCTTGCGGGAATGAACCGATCCAATGTTTGGCCCAGCGCTTCGGTTGCAGGGCAACCGAACATTCGCTCGGCTGCGGCATTGAAAAGGACCATTCGCTGGGCTTCGTCGATGCTTATGATGGCGTCCATAGCCGAACCGATAACACTCTCAAACCGTGCCTGACTTTCCCTAAGACCTCGCTCTGCCTGTTCTCGATCGGTGATGTCGGCATTGACTTCCAGGATGCGCACGGGTCGACCGGTCGAATCGCAGTAGACGATTTGCTGGCTGGCGACGACCAGTCGTTCGCCGTTACGTGTGCGGTGCACCAATTCCCCTTCCCAATGGCCGGTGTGGCGCAAGCATTCGTCCAGGTGTACCTTCCCTTCCCCAAACTCGGTCTGAAACAGCTCGTGCGACACGCGGCCCAGCGCCTCCGCTTTCGAAAAGCCGTAGAGCCGCTCCGCTCCGCGGGTCCAGAGCACGATTCGGTTCTTCATATCGCGCACCAATACGGGCGCCAACTCCAGCACTTGGGCCTGTTCCTGCAAGCGGTCGTGTGTCTCCCGAGTCCTCGCCTCGGCGTTCTTGCGCTCGGTGATGTCGCGGGCAATCTTGGAGGCCCCAATGAGGCGCCCACTCCCGTCCCAAATCGGCGAGATGGACAGAGAAACGTCCACCAATCGGCCGTCTTTGCGCCGACGCACCGTTTCGTAGTGATCGACACGTTCGCCGCGTCGTAATCGGGCGAGAATCTGCGCCTCTTCTTCCAGGCGATCCTCGGGGATCAGTCTGAGCACAGACTGACCAATCATTTCTTGAGCGCTATAGCCAAGCAAGCGTTCGGCGGCCTGGTTCCAGCTGGTGACGATTCCCTCCAGTGTCTTACCGACGATGGCATCGTCTGAAGATTCTACAATCGCGACAAGTTCGCGCATGCTTCGTTCCGCCCGCTTGTACTCCTCGATATCGGTCCATGTGCCAACCCATTTCTGAATGGTACCGTTTGAATCGCGCTCCGCGAGAGCACGGATCTGATGCCAATAGTATTTCCCGTCCTCCTTTCGAATTCGATACTCTGCCACATACGGATTTCCGCCTTGGAGGGTCCGTTTCCATGTTTCCTCGGCGAGCGACACATCGGCAGCGTGGATCAATTTTAGCCAGCCCCAACCATAGAGTTCTCCCCCAGGCAGTCCCGCATAGTCCAGCGTACGCTGATTGAAGTACTCGATGGAACCGTCCGGGCGCGCCATCCAAACCATATGAGGGATGGAGTCAGCGAAGAACTGGAGAGCTCCGGAATAGTCTGCACTTGTATCCATAAACTTTGACCAGCAGGTAGGCCAGCCTCCACTTCACAGCTCCCTTGTGATCGGAAAAGCGGCCCCGCATCGCCGAACTATCGTAAAGTTCCTAAAGAACCAAAGATGGATCGTGCATGGAGCCAATCGTGTTGAACTTGCCGTACCGATTTTGCCCCATCGCCTCCTTTTGAACTTTACAGCCAAGCTCAAGGCGTTCAAGCGCTCGAGAGCCGCTTGCTGAGGATTCTCGTAAGAGGGTCAAGATTCTGCTATTGTGACTGATAATCATTCTCAGTTCAGAAAAAGAGGGAAGTTTAATCTAGAGATAGCGAATCCCCGTTCGTCGGAATAAAATAATCCAGCATTGTTTCGAGGTACTCATCTCAGCCAGCCTCCTTGCCTCTATGAACAAGATCGAGCCCGCCGACTTCGTCCAACAGCTAAGTCGGTCGCGTATTTACCAAGATTACGAGCAGGCATTTGGAAAGACAACGAAGTTACCGTTGGAAATCTCCTCAATGGAGATGGGGCGAGAGGTGCCCTGGGTCCGAAGCAAGTATGCAAACGCGTTTTGCGCTATTCTCGCTCGTACGAGCAAGATTTGCGGCGCGTGCCTGGAGGGCCAGCGTAAGCCCAGCGCCGCAAATACTTTGGACGCGCAGACGGTGACATGCTTCGCCGGACTCACAAATACCAGTGTGCCGGTGAAGTTGGAAGAGCGCGTCATTGCGTTCTTACAAACTGGCCAAGTTTTCCTGCGAACTCCGACTGCCAAGCGATTCAGGAAGATCGCTACCCAGCTGATCAGTTGTGGCATGAAGGTTAACTTCGCTCGACTCGAGAATGCGTATTTGCGCTCGCGTGTAGTTTCACCCGATCAATATCATGCAATAGTGCGACTTTTGGAAATTTTCGCTGAACATCTCGCATTAATCGCTAACCAGATCGAGTTGCAGCAACGTAGGGGAGATCCTCCTATGATTACAGGGGCGAAAGATTACGTCGCGAGTCACCATTCTGATCCGATCACACTTGCAGAGATTGCTCGCGCCCTCAACGTAAGCACGTTCCACTTTTGCAGGAAGTTCAAACAGGCGACCGGTCTGACGTTTGTGGAGTACTCGAATCGCGTCCGCATTGAGAAAGCTAAAATCTTGCTGCACGACAAGAACCTGCGTATCACCGATATAGCTTACGAGGTAGGTTTTCAATCGCTCACGCACTTTAACCGGATCTTTCGTAAGCTTGTTGGTCACTCTCCAACACAATACCGATCCACGGTAATCGAGACCCGCTGAGGAAAACATTCCTCCAGCATAGCTGGCATTTCTAGAGTAACATTGCCTTGTTGCGATTTCGCACCGGTTCTCTTGCCGGCACCGCAGGATCGCCGACTCGGGCCTGCCCTGGCTATCGATAAAGCAAGAAAAGTAAAAAAAAAGTCAATTTACGTGGAGTGCGAATTTTAGAAAACAGGCACTATGCCTCCCTGTTCAGGGGGGGCATGCAATTAAAGCCCCCTCAATGTATAAAGAGCGGCTCCGAATTTCTTATATCAAATTGATGAATAACCTCACTCCATCCAAACCGCGGTTGCTGGCTGGCATCGTCCTTGCGATTAGTGCAGCGATTTACACGGTGAGTATTTCTATTGTTAATGCGGGTCCGCAAGCTGCGCCCGCCGCGCCAGAGAAGCCAGTGGGAAGCAACGCCCTCTCCGGAGCCACCCTGTATACCATCAACTGCAGCCGCTGCCACTCGGAACGGTATCCCACCGAATTCACGGTGGCCAATTGGAGAAACATCATGATCCACATGCGCGTGCGGGCCAACCTGCCTGCGGCGCAGGCCAAGGAGATCCTGAAGTATCTCGAGGAAGATGCCGGAAACTAGGAAAATCAACGGATTAACACGGATGAAGATTCGTTCCCATATTTTCGGAATGCTGGCCGCAGGCTGCTTGATGGGGATCACCCTGCCGCCGCGGGCGGCGGCGGAGGTGAGCGATGAAGACTTCAAGGCGTTGAAGGATGCGGTCCGAGAATTGAGTGACAAAGTGCAAAAGCTCGAGCAAACGCATCAGGAAGACCAGAAAGTCCATGAGCAGGACCAGCAAAAAATCCAGCAACTGCAACAACAGGTCGGGGAAACGCAACAGGCCGCCACTGAGGCGCAGCAGGAAGCCGGAACAGCTGCTCAGATGAAGCGGAAGATAAATCAACTGGAAGAGCAGGTTGGGGAAACAAAAAAGGCCGCCACTGAGGCGGAAGGAAAAGCAGCAGCGGCGACCCAAGTGCAGCCGGTTGCTCCGGTCCCCAGCGGAGCCCTCGCCACGCATAACGTCACACTGGTGGGAGATGCGGAGGTCCAATTCGGCAAGATCTCGGGGCAGCACAGCGCGTTTACGCTGGCCGATTTCGCGCCGATCTTCTTGTATCGGGCGAGCGATAACATCCTGTTCGAAGCGGGTTTCGACGTCAGGCTGCAGAACGGTGCGGTGACGCTGGCGAGCGGCCAAACGGGCAATAGCGGCACGACGACCTCAATAGATCTTAGTTTCGCCACGTTGGACTATCTTCTGAATGACTACGTGACGGTCGTCGCCGGCGATATGTTGCTACCTCTGGGCACCTACTCTGAGCGGAGTGCGGGTTGGCTCAATAAGATACCGGATGACCCGTTGCCGCGTACGGTCCTGCCGGGAACTGGGATCGGCGTCCAGTTGCGAGGGGCCATACCGATCGGGCAGAGCGGTCAGCTTACTTATGCCGCTTACGTCGCTAATGGACCTGGGTCAGTGGACGGGTCCGGGCACGCAAACTACGTGGATAGCAGCGGCAATGTGGTGGCAAATCTTGACTTTGGTAATGTCGGTATTCAATCCAACGGCAATACCGGCAATGAGCATTCCGCGGTCAGTGGCGGCGGCCGGCTCGGGTGGTTCTTTCCGCTGAAACCTAATTATGATCTGGAACTTGGAATTTCGGGGCAGACAGGTCCCTGGAACAGCTCAGGGAGCCAGCTCTGGTCGGCGGTGGTTGGCGATGCCGCTCTGCACATCAGTCCCTATTTCGAACTTAAGGGCGAATACATCAATACATGGTGGCAGACCACAGATATGGGAACCCTTGCGCCGCGGGGCTGGTGGATCCAGCCAGCCTTCAAGCTGGCAGCTTTGAATCAGCAACTCAATCTCCCTTTCATTAACAACCTGGAATTGGTCAGCCGCTTTGATTGGGTGGATGACGGTCTTGGAACGAGAACTCAACGCGAAACCGCCGGTTACGTCTACTATCTTACTAACACATTGTGGTTTGAGGGTGACTACGAATGGATACACAGCCGGGGACCTCACGCTGGTTCTTCCAACAAGTGGGTCTTCCAGCTTTCTTACGGATTTTAGACCAAAGGACATACCGTATTATGCCAAAGAATACCAAACTCTCCACCTTCCTCCTGGGCGGGGCTGCCTTCGCCGTGATCGGCGTAGGCTTCGCGCTCGCCCAGGCGCTTGACGCTGAAACTCAAGCGCGGGTCGCACGCTTTGAAAAAGGCCCGGCGACGATCAACGTCTCCCCATACCCGCCTGCTATCCAGCAAGACTACGAAGTGTTTACCCAGAAATGCTCACAGTGTCACAAGCTGAGCCGTCCGATTAACTCTGATTATGCGCTGCCCGACGAGTGGTCGCGCTATGTCCACCGGATGATGAGCAAGCCCGGTTCGGGCATTGATGCCGGCGTAGGCAAAAAGATTTACGATTTCCTGGTGTACGACTCCAGCGTCCGCAAAAAGGCCATGGTTGACGCGAAACTGGCGAAGGCGTCACCTGCGGACAAGGCCGCTGAGCAAGCCAAGATCAAGGAAGTCCACGACAAGTACGACCACTAGCAATCCCGCTGGGACCGGACTAATTTGCTCAAATGTCCACAACCTATCCGGTCGAATTGCCCGACGTGAGTTATTTCGACCGGCAGGTCCTCTGTCGCGAGGGATGTCCGGTTCACACAGACTCTGGCGGCTACGTGCAGGCCATCGCCGAGGGCCGTTACGAGGACGCCTATATCATCGCTCGCGCGCCGAACCCCTTTGCCTCCATCTGCGGCCGCGTGTGCGCGGCGCCGTGCGAGGCAAAATGCCGGCGCGGAGCCCTCGACGCGTCAATCTCCATCCGCGCGCTGAAACGGTTCGTCTGTGAAAAGTTCGGCGTCGAATCGGACAACTTCGATCTCGGCCGCGTCTATCCCGAACTGCGCGATCCGCGGCGCGAGCGCCTCGGCGGCGGACAAAAACTGGCGGTGATTGGCGCCGGGCCTGCCGGCTTGTCGTGCGCACACGAACTGGCGTTGATGGGATTTTCTCCAACGGTATTCGAGGCGCAGAACGTGGCGGGCGGGATGTTGGTGCTTGGAGTTCCCGAATACCGGTTGCCGCGTGCGATCGTCCAGGCGGAAATCGCGGCGATCGAGTCGCTAGGGGTGGAGATCCGCTTAAACACCCGGCTCGGCCGCGAATTCTCATTCGCGGACCTGAAACAACAAGGCTACGAAGCTGTGTTCCTGGGCATTGGCGCTCACCAAAGCCGCGAATTGGCGATCGAGGGTGTGCAACTCGACGGCGTGCTGCGGGCGATTGATTTCCTCCTGAACGTTAATCTTGGGTACCGCGTGACGCTCGGGCGCAAAGTCGTCGTCATCGGCGGCGGCAATGTCGCCTTCGACGCGGCGCGTTCGGTCGTCCGCCAGACGGAAAAGTTTGCGGGAATGAGCGAGGCGGAATTACGCGAGGCGTTGCGCCGGGCCGCGTCGGCGCTTGAAGAATTGACTACACGTGAGCCGGAAGCGCCCGACGAGGTGCGCCTGGCGTTGGACGTGGCGCGTGAGGCTATCCGCAAGGGCGTGCCAGAGGTCCACATGTATTGTTTGGAAAACCTCGACGAGATCCCGGCGGCACGCGAGGAGATCGAGGAAGCGGAAGAGGAAGGCATCCGGCTTTACACGCGCTTTGGCCCGAAACGCATCCTAGGCAGCGACGGCAAGGTCACTGGCATTGAACTGATAAGGGCCAGCCGCGTATTTGACGAGAATCGGCGATTTAATCCGCAGTTTATCGAGGGCAGCGAAGAGACGGTAGATTGCGATACCGTTGTCCTCGCCATCGGTCAGTCGGCTGACCTTGCCTGGATTCAGCCCGAAGACAACCTGAAGTTGACGCCGCGGGGCACGATTCAGACCGATCCGCAGACGATGGCTACATCGCGTCCCGATGTGTTTGCGGGCGGCGACGTGGCTTTTGGCCCGCGGATCATCATCACTGCTGTGGCCGAGGGCAAGAAGGCGGCTAATTCGATTGCGAAGTTCCTCACCGGCCGCGTGCCGGCCGAACCGCGCCAGGCACGGATGACGATTTACAACACACTCCAGTATCGGATGAAGCCCGATTACGAAAAATTCGTCCGCCGGGCGCCTCCGACGCTGCCGCTGGATCGGCGCATCGGCATCGCCGAAGTGGAAAAAGATTACCCAGAATCCGAGGCACGGCAGCAGGCGGATCGCTGCTTGAAGTGTCACATCGGACCCGTGTTTAACGGCGACGAATGTGTGCTTTGCGGCGGGTGCGCCGATATCTGTCCTGAATTCTGCCTGCGCCTGGTGGACGTCGTCGATTTGCGCGGTGACGAAAGATTGCATGCCGCGTTGCTCGCCCGTTACGGCCGCGTGCCCGAGCGCGGCGAGCAGGGCGCGATTATAAAAGACGAGACTCGTTGCATCCGCTGCGGCCTGTGCGCGGCTCGCTGCCCCACGGGCGCGATCACGATGGAGCGCGTCGAACTGGTGCAGGCCTGATATGAATCCCGTCACTTCGGACAACCAGGTTTCTCGCCGCGGTTTTTTCCAACTCACGCTCGGCTGGATAGCGGCTACGTTCGCCGTCTGTGCATCCGCCGTAGGGGCCGTGCGGTTTCTGGTGCCGAATGTGCTCTTCGAACCCAGCCTGGTTTTCAAGGCCGGCAAACCGGAGGACTATCCGGACGGTTCGGTGACGTTCTTGGACGATGAACGGGTCTTTCTAGTCCGCCAAGGCAACACGTTCCGCTGTCTGTCGGCCAACTGCACCCACCTTGGCTGCACGGTCAACCGCACCAGCCAAGGGTACCATTGCCCGTGCCACGGCAGCGTGTTTGACGACCAGGGCAGCGTCAAAAGCGGCCCGGCGCCTCGCGCCTTGGAATGGTTTTCGGTGACACTAAGTAAGGACAACCGGCTGCTGGTGAACAAAAGCCAGCGTGTTAACGCGGAAAAGTATCTCGTTTTGTGAAGATCCCTCCGCCCAAACGGATCTGGCAATGGTTCGAGCGCACCCGAGTCGGCCGTTCGATCTTTCGCGTCGGCTTGCCACAGAGCAACCTGGAGCGCGCGCAAGCGATGGTCTCCAGTTTTCTGCTCCACATGCAGCCAGCGAAAGTTAATCGCCACTCGCTGCGCGCCTCCTACTCGCTCGGACTAGGGCTGATCTCGCTCTACCTGTTCCTGATCCTGACCGTGACCGGGGTCCTTCTAATGTTCTATTATGTACCCAGTACCGACCACGCCTATAACGTGATGAAGGACCTGCAGTTCGTTGTCTCTGCCGGCTTGCTCATGCGCAATATGCATCGATGGGCAGCACATCTGATGGTAATCTTTGTGCTGCTGCACCTGTGTCGTGTGTTCTATACCGGGGCTTACAAACGGCCGCGCGAGTTTAACTGGGTGCTCGGCATCGGCTTATTCCTGCTGACGCTGGGCCTTAGCTTTACAGGTTATCTACTGCCGTGGGACCAACTCGCATTTTGGGCGATCACCGTCGGCACGAATATCGCCGCCTATGCGCCTTACATCGGTCCTGAGCTGAAATACGTGATGCTCGGCGGGAACGAGGTTGGGCAGGAGGCGCTGATTCGATTTTACGCGTTACACGTGATCGTGCTGCCGACGGTGGCGGGCTTGATGATTGCCGTCCACCTCTGGCGTGTCCGCAAGGACGGTGGACTCTCCCGCCCGCACGAGGCGGGAGACACAGTAGAGCAGGTCGAGCTTAGCCGGGTACCGACGAACAAGACCTACGGCTTGATGGAACTGGCGCGTGGCACGACACCGCAAGTTGGACGGAACCCGGAGGACGAGGTGTTCGCGTGGCCGCAACTGATTTTCCGCGAATTGCTGCTGTTTTTGTTGGTCGTGGCGGCAGTATTGTTCCTGGCAGTTTTCTGGAACGCGCCGTTGGAGGGAATAGCCAATACCGTTCATCCGCCGAATCCCGCGAAAGCGCCGTGGTATTTCCTTGGCCTGCAGGAACTCGTGAGCTACTCGGCGTTCTGGGGCGGCGTGGTGGTGCCGGGGGCGCTGGTGACGGCCTTGGTATTGTTACCTTACCTCGACCGCAAGCGTAAGGGTGTGGGTCGCTGGTTTGCGCGCGAGCGCGTCGTTGCTAACACGATTTTCACCATTTGCCTCGTGATCGCCGTTGTCCTGACCATTATCGGGACCCTGTTCCGCGGCCCGAATTGGTCCTGGCAAGAGCCGTGGAAGAAACCGCCTGTGGTGACGGAGAGCCACTGACATGGCGAACGCTTCACTCCGCAAATTTTACGTTTGGTTCACCGTGCTCGGCCTACTAGTCGGTGGTTTGGTCGCGCTCGCCTACTACAGAGACGAGGACCGCGAGTGGAAGGATTACCAACGCAAATATATCAAAGAGGAAATCCGGCGCGCCTCGAGCCCGCAGCAGCGTGCGCTGGCCGAAGGAATACCGATTCAAATCCGCCAGATCCTTCTCCCGGATCTCAACCGCGTAGATCGGTGCACGAGCTGCCATCTGACGGTAGATGACCCGAGTTACGGCGGCTACCCGCAACCCCTTGCCTACCATCCGTTGCACGAACAACACCCGGTTGAGAGATTCGGTTGCACCGTATGTCATCGGGGTCAGGGCCGTGCTACGACCGCTGCGGACGCCCACGGCAACGTGCCTCACTGGGACGACCCAATGCTGCCCCTGAAATACATCCAGGCATCGTGTGGCAAATGTCACCAGGCCGCGGACAATCCGGGAGCGCCCGAATTGGCCCACGGCCAGCAGGTGTTCGAGGACAGCGGGTGTCGCGGCTGCCACAAGCTGGGCGGCGTTGGCGGTTTAACCGGACCGGAACTCGACAAGGTCGGCGCTCGCCATTCGCCGGAATGGCTGAAGGAACATTTCCTTTCGCCGGCCACGGTCACACCTGGGTCCGCGATGCCGCCACAAAAATTCTCCGAGACCGACCTGGATTCGATCACCCTCTACATGCTTAGCCAAGTCGGGGAGACGACGCCTGGCTACTACGCGTCGATGAAAGTCATTCCGAGCGTCGCTGAGGGGCAGCGATTGTTCCAGCAGAAAGGCTGCATCGGTTGCCACTCCGTCGCTGGCAAAGGCGGCACGACTGGCCCGGCTCTCGATGATGTAGGGCTGCGGCGCTCGCCCGAGTGGATGATGCAACATTTCCGAGAGCCGCAGGCCGTCAGCCCCGGCACGGTTATGCCACAGTTTGGTTTCACTGAGAGTGAGGCCCGCGCACTGACAGACTTCCTGGTGCACTTGCGCGAGCAAAACGTTGCATTGAGCCTTCCATCGGTCATGGAGCCTGTGGAGCGTGGCCGCGAAGTCTACCGCAATTACGGTTGCGCCGGCTGCCACGGTGCCGACGGCAAAGGCGGCGTACCTAACCCCAACGCCAAGACCGCGCAACTGGTGCCCGACCTGATCCACGTGGCCGACGGCTACACCAAGGACGAACTGAGGGCGCGCATCCTCAAAGGCCAGCGTGAGATCACGGCGCTCGACCCGAACCGCCCGCCGCCCCCGCTCTACATGCCGGCTTGGGGCGGCACCATCAAGGACGCTGAAGTCGACGACCTGGTCGCCTACCTCTTCAGCTTGAAACCGAAAGGAGAAGAATCCGGTTTCTAAACCAATTTCGCAGTTGCGATGCAGGCCTAGCAAAAGCAAAAGTTTTCTTTTACAGCTTTTTCAGCAGAAACTGTCTTTGTAGAATTCGGAGTGGCGCATGCGAAAGTTTCTCCCCTGGATCATCAGTCTTCTGTTTCTGGTTTGCGTCATTGCAAAGATGATCCCAGTCAAAGAACCGTCTGGTTTCGATTTGGAGGGGTTCGGTCAGCTCCCTGTATTGGTGAATGGCCGGGTAATGCCGATGGATACGTTGGCTCGTCTGTCGCTATTAGGGATGAATCACCACGGAACATGTACAACTTCCGATAGCAAAGTTTTGCCCCCATCCCGGTGGTTGATGGACGTTTTCATGATGCCTGAGCACGCGGATGCCGCAAAGGTGTTTGAGGTTACCAATCCCGATGTTCTTGCTCTTTTCGGTTGGCAGGAAACGTCAGGAAAAGCGAACAACTACTCGTTTAATGACTTCAAACCATTCTTCGGCGAGCTTGAAAAACAGGCTGGCTTAGCTGCCGAAACGGAACCTGAAACCCGTAACGCATTCCAGCGAGGGATCATCAAACTACGCGATATTTTGGGTCTGTACATTCAGTTGTTAAATACGGTCCAGGCCGACGACTCGCCCGATTTTGGGAAAGAACTCCAGGCGTTCGACTTGGTAATTCAACCGGGGATTCAAGCCATTCGGGACAAGGAGGC
The DNA here is from genome assembly GCA_963782115.1 of uncultured Verrucomicrobiae bacterium. Classification (GTDB taxonomy): domain Bacteria; phylum Verrucomicrobiota; class Verrucomicrobiia; order Chthoniobacterales; family JAFAMB01; genus JAFAMB01. The sequence goes on along the minus strand of CAWAIK010000015.1, from coordinate 172,928 downwards.
AAATAATTTGACTACGTTACTTTAGATCGCCGCTGCGCATTGCATTTGGCGTGAGACTCGATCGCTCGTCTTCGCATTTCGTGGCGACGCTTCATATGACTATAGACTTGCTCTGGGCTCGCGTCCTTTCGCGGTAGGAATGCCGCTAGCAACTTCTCGATGTCCGCGCAACTTAGCAAAGGGCATTGGTCTTTCATCTGGAGTTTTTCGGTCAGCATGAAGAGCATTGCCATCATCACCAGTGCCATATGATGGTGCCACGCATTCCAAAGGCGCACCTGGTAGTCCGCCATGCCGCACTGACCCTTGCCATCCTCAAAGCACCGTTCTACCCAATAGCGTTGTCTCTGCATCCAGCTTAGACGCCGCGTCGAGGTCGACGGATTTAGGTTGGTCAATGAATACTTCCGATCTTCTCCGTCCATGTTCTCGGTGACCAAGAGTTCATAGCGACGCGCCTGCTCGCTCTGCTTGTCCCACACCATCTACGCTCTTACGTAACACCCGAAGTTTGAGCGAGCCCCGAGTAGTTTCAATAAGCCTTTCAATGATCAGGACCTCCAGCGCTTCATATTGTTCGCAGAACGCTACCAGAACCTCGGCAAACTTAAATACGCGTACGCGATTCCGAATCCGAATGGAACCACTGAGAGTGACCGGTGGCAGCACATTTCGCAGGCGCTGCTCAGTGCCGCCGCGACCGGAAAGTTGCCTGATCCGGTCATGATCTATGGACGCCTCATCTCAGCCTACCGAAGCGGGGATGGACGGCTTCAATCAAGCTACTCGCGAATATCGTGACTACCTGGGGAGCACGATCCCTCACGAGGTCAAAAAGTCTCGGCTGGAGTACTTCTTTAACCAGGCCCAGCCATTTCTACAGACGATGGCATTGTATTTGATCGTCTTCCTTTTCGGTCTGGTTTCTTGGCTCAAGTGGCCGGCAACACTTGGAAAAACTGCTGTCATTCTTCTTCTGTTTGCATTTCTCCTTCACACGGCTGGGCTTGCCACGAGGATGTACTTGCAAGGCTGGCCGCCGGTCACCAACCTGTACAGCTCGGCGATTTTTGTCGGGTGAGGAGCGGTTCCTTCAGCAATGGCGTCGTGGACTGGTCCGCGATCGTTGTTGTCTCCGGCGCGTTCATTGCTGCGCTCTGCCATGAGAGAAGCTGTCCAGGCTTTTCTGGCAAAACTCGATCAATACACTCTGGAAGATTTGCTGCGGCCGAAATCCAAACTGCGGCACCTGTTCGGGTCACTTCGTAGATAGGACAAGACCCGCCGGAAAGGTTGATGCGAAATTGACGAGCCGCCAGGGTCGTCTAAACTTGGGAGTTACCCATAACCGTCGATCCAACGGGCGTCAACAATTTCGGCTTGGCTTGGCTGGAAGTCTTGCCCCCGGCGGATGCGGAAGGAGCGACTCTGATGAGTAAAGGACGCGAAATTCACTGCTACGACTACGTCAACCATCCCTATGAACAGGTCCGCGGCGCGTTGAGCAAGGACGCTCCAGCGGTGTTTCAGTCGGCCACGAAGGCCGCGGCTTCCCGCGCTCAATCGATTGCGTCCGAACTACGGATCGATATCGGAGGGATCGGGATCGAAGCCGATATTCGGGTTTCGGTCAAGAACATCGAATTGAAGGATCGCGAAGCCATGTCGGGGCCGGCCACCCGGTTGCAGCTCGAATGGGAGGCCGCGAGGATGCCACGCCTTTTTCCGCTTATGAAGGCGGACCTCTCCATCTATCCAATAACAGCGACTGAAACGCAGTTGGACTTCAAGGGTCTCTACGAACCACCTCTCGGCCCGCTGGGAAAAGCCGTGAACGCAATGGTCGGGCACCGCATCGCGGAGGTGTCCGTTCACCGCTTCGTTAGCGATGTGGGGGAATACCTCCGGAAAACCCTTCGCTAGGCGAAAGACCAGCGATTGGCTCTATACGAAGAGAGTTGGATTGACGGTTGGCAAGTGAAGTCATGCGCTGGGGGCTGTCTTGACGGCCTGAACGCGGCGGTTGGGGAATTTGTCCTTATCGAGGTAGGCAAAGATCATTCTCTAGTCCGGATCGATGTCTTCCATTTGGTGCTATTCGTTATGTATTTCTAATATAGAAATCCTTATAACTCTGCCCGACGGACAAGCTGGCGTTAGGACCGAGGAGTTTATGGCCGAGGATCTGGGCGAGGAAGATGTCATCGGTCTGGTTAGGGGGTTTAAAGCGGTGGTAACAAATGGCGGCGTAGGCCGAGCGGAGGTAGCCCGGTTTCCAGGGTTGGTCCAGAGAGCCGAATAACTGCGCCGCCGCCATCGCCAGGATCGGCGCGTAAGGCGGTTCGCTGACAGCAAGCAGCCGATCAGGGAAACGCACGTAGCAGAGCTGGACGGCAAAGCCTAGTCGGTTGTAGTCGCCGCAGCGGCGGCGAATCACCGCGAGGTCGTGCGTGTTGAAGGTGTATTATAGTACCGGAGTAGGTCGGTTTCGTCGGTCGGAAAGGTCAGCAGTTCGTCGCGCTGGGGTCGAGGTGAGCAGCTCGCGGCGGGGCATGAGGGCCTTCTCGAAAACCGTCGATTTCGAGAGGATCATCACACGTGCGACCCCATCCACAGGATGATCAACTTACGGTTCTCAAAAACCTCTCTCAATCTCCTTGAGACGAGATTTGAGAATTCTCGCATCTCGTACAAGATCTTCGTCCTGGAAGAGCTTGCGTAGGTTGCGATTCTCCTCGCGTCGATAGGTATGATGCAATTCCAGCATTCATTTGGTTCCGCGGCGGAAGCGGCCTGATTCCACTCCAGACGTACGTGATCCAGCGGGCCTGCAGCTCCAGAGGAGGAAGATAGGGCCCGGTTTGCTCCCAAAGACCAAGGAAAGCAAGGCCAGCTAAATCTGGATGAAATGTGAATTTGTAAAGATCGGCATGCTGAGCGTCCAGATCGAGGACGCTGGAGATGGCGGGGCTCAAAAATGGCATGCTCAACCCAAAGCCGGTACCAAAGATGATGGCGTCAAATTCTTCCAAACTTTCATCGCTGAATCGAACGCTCCGGCCCTGGATTTCGCTGATCCAGGGCTTGATAGCAATCCGGCCCTCGCTACCAGCGGCAGGAAGTGCTGGCCGGACTGCCAAACACCCGTAGAATGTAGTCCTGCGTTGCTTTACCGAGGATTTCCTTTGGTGTCACTTCCGCGTTAAGCGTTGCAAAGCGGGTAAACGCGAGCGCGTCGCTTGGCATCCCGGCCACCAGCTTCTGGTCTGGACGATGTAACGTTGGCGGCGGAAGGTCGAGACTGTGCGCAAGGCGCCAAGCATTGCAAGGTCACTCGCTATTTCGAGCGCGCTAATGGCGCAACCCACTACGAGCACTCGCCTGCCGCGGAAGCCTGAAATTCAGGGCTACGGAGGAAAGCGGTTCCGCAAGTTGGCTGGCGATCCGCGCCGAGAAACCTATCCGTTCTTTCCTGATCACATGCTGCGAGAAGCGATTATTGGCCTGCTCCTCCTGGTTTGCCTGGTTAATTACGTCAATTTTTTCCCGCCGATCGGAGCGCCGGCAACGCCGGGGAACACTCCTGGCCACATCCGTCCGGAGTGGTACTTCTTCCCCACCTACCGCTGGCTCAAGCTGACGTCTTTGCCCGTTGGAATCGGGGGAAGCGCCCTTTTCGTCGCCTGCCTGTTTCTGTGGCCGTTCATTGACACCGCGCTCGAAAGAATCGCGCCTCGGAAGGGTTGGTGGGTGATTATCGGAAGCGCCTTCTTCCTATTGACCATCGTCTTTATGCTCTGGGAAGCCATTGCCGGTTGAACGGGGACGCACTCGATGAGTATCATCATCCAAAAATATCTGGTTGGAGTTATGGGGTTAATCCTGGTCGGGTCAGTCATCGCCACCGGTTACCTGGATATTGAACGCCGGAAAAAGGAGAACGTCCCGGGCGCTTCGGAAGGCTCGGCGCCCCCGGCACCGCTCACTCCCGAGCTGCAGCGCGGGTTAAAGATTTATGAGGAATTCAGTTGCGCGGCCTGCCATGGGCCGGGCGGCAAAGGCGGTGTGCACAATTTCAACGCCCAGAGCGGACAGGCGGTGCCCCCGCTGAACCACGTGGCCGACGGCTACACGAAGCCCGAACTGACCGCGAAGATCCAAATCGGCGTTCCGGTCGAGCCGAAACTAGATCCGAACGGCCCGGCGCCGCCGTTACACATGCCCGGTTTCAAGGATATGCTCACTGACGACCAATTGAACGACCTGGTTGCTTACCTCTTCAGCTTGAAACCCAAAGGAGAAGATTCCGGTTTCTAACGCCTATTTTGCGGCTGAGCAGTAGTGAATGGTTCTTTGGGATGAATCACCACGGAACATGTATGAACGAGGCATCGCCGCCATGACGGTATTTGGTAATATCATTACCAGACTTTCCTGGCCACCCGCCATTCGCACGATCAATTTTTAAAGGTCGCCCATTTTACCGAATTCGGACCGCAGATCGGCGGCCCTAGTTCAGCTTACGCAGCGTGGCCATCAGAGCTTCCATCGCGCTGGGTTGCGTCAAAGGAATCTCGCGCAGATTTTTAACGCTCAGGCCAGATTCGATGGCGATCGCTGCACTGTTCGTAATGACTGAGGCATGATCTCCCACGACCAGACACCCGAGCAAATGCCACGTCTGAGGGTCAACAATCACCTTTAAAAAAGTCGGCTCGGGTTCGACGACACTCCGCTCATTGTCCGAGACCAGATGAATGGTATCGGACACCGCCAGATACTCGATGCCCTCCGCATCCGCCTCCTGTTGGGTCCACCCCACCGCGGCCACCACCGGCTCGGTATGGACGCAACGCGGGGTGCGCCGCCGATCGAATCGGCTTTCCTGCCCGAGGATGGCGTTAATGGCGACGCTGGCTTGGGAAAACGCGGTACTGTCCAGAAGACTGATTCCGTTGACGTCACCCACGGCGTAAAGACCGGGAGCCGGGAGGCGCATCTGTTTGTCTACTTGGAGAAAAGAGCTGTCATCAATTCCGAGTGCTCCGAGTCCGATTCCTCCTGAATTTGGTTTTCTGCCGGTGGCCATGAGAACCAAATCTGCTTCCACTGCCTCCGCGCCGAGTTGGCGGATACGAACAGCGTCCCCGTTCCGTTGGATCTGGTCCAGAGAAACATTTTGATTTAGCAGGACTGTAACGCCCTGGCTTGCAAGCGCTTGTGCTACTCGTTCCCCTGCCTCGAGTTCCCACCCAGGCAATACCCGGTTTTCTTTCTCGATTACGGTCACCGCACACCCCAGGGTCCGATAGATCGAGGCAAATTCGCATCCAATGTAGCCTGCCCCGATGATAGCCAATCGATCGGGCACCGTCGGCGTTCTGAGGAGTTCTTCACTATTCACCAATCTAGGCTCGGAACTACCGTGGAACTCAGGCCTGGAACCGGTGGCCACAATCACGTTGTCCGCGGTAAGAATCACCTTCGAGCCTCTTGCGCCGACGACTTGGACAGTTCGATGGTCCAGTAATTCGCCATAGCCTTGATGGATGTCGACGTTTAGCTCATTCAATTCTGCACAGAAGCTGTCAGCCAGGCGCGAACTCACCTTCGATTGCGCCATCATCCAGTCGTACAAAGTAGCTTTTAAAAGATCGACCTTGTTGCCAAAGCGCCCGCTTCGCCAGCTATCGCGAAACTGGTGTGCGCAGGCTTGCAGCGCACGGACAGCGTAACAGCCGCTATGGAAGCAAGCGCCTCCGATCTTGTCTCCCTCGATTAACGCGGTGCGCAAACCCTTCCTAGCCGCCAAGAGCGTCGCCTCGCGACCGCCAGACCCCGAGCCGATCACTACAAGTTGATAGTGCTGGTGAGATTTCTGTTGTTGTGTTTTCATGGCGGAGCAAGCTTTCGATTAGAATAAATTGATTTTTCTAAGATGCGCTCGATGCGTTGTGTAGCTGGATGTTATTCAACTTTTGGAGAGTGGAGCAACAATTCGCAGAGCCTGATCAACTCCTAACAAAGTGACGTGACCGGCACCACGGTTCGCAGCGACTTGAGCATAACGCGTAATTACATCCATCACCTTTTGCGCCTGGCGATCTCCAACGATCAACTCCACCTTCAGCCGGTCTTTCAGCGAGTCATCGAATCCCGCCTCACCCGAAGTATAGCCACTAGTCTGCTGTACCTCAGTCAATGTCAACGCCGTGTGAATACCACGGCATTGAAGTTGCGCACGGATAGCATTCAACTTTGAAGGAAGAATGACGGCTTCGATCTTTTTCATCTCTTCGTCTCGCTCGGCGAATATCGCTCCTTTTACTTCATAGTACGTGAGTTAATCACCATCGGACACACCTATATTGGCCATCCTTATTCATCGCTTGTTTCGCTGACTGTCTCAGGAGGTAACTTCCGATAGGCGCGCGCTCGCGTACTGCACGCCGCGATCCGCTGATCGAGGCGGTTTTGTAGCGGATGTTCCTTTAGCAAAATGATGTAACTCATTCATTTTAAATATGATATGCGATTTTTACGCTTAAAATGTAGCCACTAATTCTTGTAAAATAAATGACATTCATTCTTTACAATAAACGAGTTATAGTTATATTGGGTGCACACAATGTATCTCGACACCTGTAAAGTCCGCTCTGGCAATAAGGTCTATACACGTGTTCTGCTGCGCGAATCCTATCGCCAGGATGGCAAGGTTAAGCACCGCACCATTGCCAATCTCTCCAAGTGTTCAGAGCAGGAAATCGCGGCGATCAAACTCGCCTTGCAGCACAAACACGACTTAGCCGCGTTTCGGGAAAATGCTCAACTCAACCCCAATGTCACTCTGCGACAGGGCTTAAGCATCGGCGCGGTAGCAGTCCTGGAGGCCCTGGCCCGGGAACTTGGCCTGGTTAAGGCGTTGGGAACAGACCGGGAAGGTAAGCTGGCTCTCTGGCAAGTCATCGCCCGAGTCATTGATCAGGGCTCGCGCCTCAGTGCGGTGCGCCTGGCTCAAACCCATGCCTGCTGCGATTTGCTCAAGTTGGATGCTTTCAATGAGGATGACCTTTATTCTAATCTGGCCTGGCTCACAGAACATCAGCATCGAACTGAAACACGGCTTTTTGAGGTCTTACACCCTGGCGAAAAACCGGCGCTTTTTCTCTACGACGTCACAAGCAGCTATCTAGAGGGGAGCAACAATCACTTCGGAACCTTTGGCTATAACCGTGATGCCAAGTCTGGAAAGATGCAGATTGTCATTGGCCTGTTGTGCGACCAAGCAGGGATACCCTTATCAATCGAAGTATTTGCCGGCAATACTTCCGATCCCAAGACGGTCGCTTCGCAGGTAAAAAAAATAGTCGGCCATTTTGGCGGCGGATCCGTGACCTTTGTCGGAGATCGAGGCATGCTTAAGATCCCTCAAATCGAGCACTTGAGCGAGCATGGGATGCATTATATCACGGCGATTACCAAGCCGCAGATAGAGTCACTACTCAATACAAAAGTGTTGCAGATGGAGTTCTTCGATCAGCCTTTGGCCGAGGTCAGTGAAGAACCGGTCCGCTATATCTTGCGGCGTAATCCTAAACGGGCGGCTGAGATGGATGCCACTCGCGCCAATAAACTGGGCCGCCTTGAAGACAAAGTAAATGAAAGCAATGCCTATTTGAGCGCTCACCCACGAGCCAAAGCTCAAACGGTGATCAAGACTCTGAGCAAGGAAGTCCAAAAGTTGAAGCTTCAGAGCTGGGTTGAAGTCAAGTGCGGCAAAGCTCGTTGCGTGGCATTACAGATCGATGAGTCCGCACGAAATGAACAAGCCAAGCTCGATGGCTGTTACGTGCTCAAGACTGATCTGAGCGCAGCACAAGCCAGTAAAGAACTGGTGCATGATCGCTACAAAGACCTGACCTTCGTAGAGCAGGCTTTTCGTACCTCTAAAACGGTGGAACTGGAAATGCGCCCCATCTATGTGCAACTGGAAAAAAGCACTCGTGGTCATGCATTGGTCGTCATGTTAGCCTATCGCTTGGTGCACGAATTAGCGCGGCGTTGGCAGACACTGGACTTGACGGTTCAGGAAGGACTTAAAAAACTAAGCACCCTTTGCGTGGTTGAAGTGGAGCTTGCCGATCAAACAAGCTGTCTGACGATTCCGGAACCATCCGCCGATGTCGCCAAACTCATCGAACTGGCCGGCGTGAGGCTGCCAACGGTTTTCCGCAGTCGAGGCGTAAAAGTAGCCACAAGGAGGAAGCTCCAAGAAAACAGGTCAAGTCGTTAAATATGAGCTACTTACGGGCGCTATTAGAATACAAAACCATGGGAACATGCGTTGTAGGCCAATTCCCTACACGATTTTCAGCCAGACGGCAATTTCTTCGGTCCACGAGATCTTCTAAAGTTTCTACCAACTACAAAGCCCCTACTTCTTCAGGATAACCCATGAAGCTATTCATCGTTCAGGACACGTCCCCACGTCCGAAAAGGGGTCGCCGATCTGCCGACGTTCCAAGGTCGTCGGCCAGGGCGAGCCGCTCGCCAGCGTTCAGGTGGAGATATCAGGAAGCCCTTTTTATGAATACAGACACCAATCTCATGCAGCGGCTCAGCCGCTCAGAAATCTATGCAGATTATCAGAAGGCCTTCGGAGCAGCCACTGAGCTGCCCTTAACGCTTCGACCCCTTGAATTCTGGCAACTGTCGCACCGCCACAGCGCCCGTGAAAATCCATTCTGCGCGATGATGGCCCTGGCCAATCGCACCTGCGCCGCCTGTTTGGAAGTTCAGCAGCGGACGGTAGAGGACGCAAAGAACGGACCCGCTACGGTCACCTGCTTTGCCGGGCTGTGCGACACAGCCGTACCCATCAAGCTTGGGGAGAAAACCATCGGGTTTCTTCAGACCGGTCAGGTCGCGCTTGAAGAAGCGCCTTCGGAGGTGGCGTTTAGCCGCATCAGCCGCCAGCTCATGGAGTGGGGCTCACAAATCGACCTGAAACAGCTCAAAGACGCTTACTTTCGTTCGAGGGTCCTTTCGCGAGATCAATATGCCGGGGTGGTCCGGCTTTTAGAGATATTTGGCAAGTACCTGTCTTTGCTGGCCAACCAAATCGCATTTTGTGACGCCGAGGCCGAATCGCCACTCGTGCGCCGCGCCAGGGCCTATATCGCGGGCCATCACGAGGATCCGGTGAGGCTCGAGGAGGTAGCGAATGCGATGCACGTGAGCACGTTTTACTTCTGTAAACTGTTTAAAAAAGCTACAGGACTGACATTCACCGATTACCTGGGTCGGGTTCGCGTCGAAAAGGCCAAAAACCTGCTGTTAAACCCCCACCTGCGAATCAGTGAGATCGCCTACACGGTGGGCTTTCAGTCCCTTACGCATTTCAACCGGGTGTTCCGCAAAGTTACCGGTGAGTCGCCCAGTCACTTTCGCGCAACTGGACGCTTCGGCGAGCGAGCGCGACCTTTATGATAACAGATTCCAATATGTAATTGGCGGTCGGACGATTCAGTAGCCGCTCGCGACGGTATTCTGGCGACTGTTAGCCGCCGCGCTCGCGAGTTCTGCCCTCGCGAACGCGGCTCTGATGCTGTTTTCGATTTTTTGGCCGTTTATGAAAAGCGTCGTTTTCGTCTCGATGCTGCCTTGACGGCAACTCTGGCTGGCGAGTCTCAGGTGGAGATGAATCCACTCCTCGAAGCTCATGGATCAGTGCGCAGGCGATATCGGTCGAGGAGAAGCCTTGTTCCAGCAGTCGATCCAAGATTCGCGACTCCTTTTCGAACGCACCGCTTTGCAGCGCCGACTGAATTCTTTCAAAGAACAGATTGGTCCGTTTCTCCTCGACTTCATCGAGAGAGGGGACTTGCTGGCGCGCGATCTTTGTCCGCGTATAACGTTCAACACTTTGTAACTTGTAAATCTCGCGGCCGGCGATTAGCGAGAATGCGCGGCCCGATTTGCCGGCTCTGCCCGTACGACCGATGCGGTGCACATAATCCTCTTCGTCCCACGGAAGATCAAAGTTGAAGACGACCTCGATGTTATCGACGTCGATCCCGCGGGCTGCTACGTCTGTGGCAACAAGAAACTCGAGTCCGCCATTGCGAAACTTTGTCATAACCCGGTCGCGTTGCGCCTGGCTCATGTCTCCGTGAATCCGGTCGGCCGAGTAGCCTCGTGCAACCAGTTCATCGGTCAAATCATCGACCATCCGTTTCGTGTTGCAAAAAATAATACCCAGTTTCAGGTCGTGCAGATCGATCAGTCGAGTTAAGGCCTCCGTCTTCGACCGACCGCGAATTTCGCAAAAGGCTTGTTCTATCGAAGGGACGGTCAGAACTTTGTGTTCGATCCGAATGCTCTGCGGATCGCGCGCGTATCGATGAATCAGCTCCAGGATCGCCTTGGCCATCGTGGCGCAGAAACAGATGAACTGGCGTTCCGAAGGAATGCTCTTGAGAATTCGCTCGATATCATCGCGGAACCCCATGTCCAGCATCTCGTCGGCCTCATCCAACACCACCATTTTGACCCTGTCCAGCTTGAGCGTTCCACGGTCGAGGTGATCGAGGATTCTGCCAGGAGTCCCGACAACGATCTGAGCGCCCTGCTGCAGGGCCCGGATTTGTCGGTCGATCGACTGACCGCCGTAAATCGGAACAGAGTGTATTCCGGGCTTGAACGCTGAAAGCCGAAAGATCTCTTCAGCAACCTGAACTGCCAACTCTCGTGTCGGACAAAGAATGATCACCTGAACTGCTCGCAGTTCGGCGTCGACGAGCTCTACCGCGGGAATCCCAAACGCGGCCGTTTTACCTGAGCCAGTCTGCGATTGGCCGATGACGTCATTCCCGGCCATTATCATCGGAATGGCTTCCGATTGAATAGGAGCGGCTTTCTCATACCCAAGCCGGTCAACGGCTTTTAGTAAAGCAGGGGACAGGCCGAGCTCAGAGAAAAGTTTGGAAGTCATTCCGATATTTCCAGCTCACTCAAATGGATCGATTGAAAGGTATTCTTTGTCACTGAGAGGAGATTTTGCCGGCTTAAGAAATTCAGTTAGAGCTCTCAAACCCACAAATCGCTCTCCACTTTCTCCCAAGTAAGCCACATCAATCCACGTTCTTACATGCATTGGCACACAGCGCAACAGTTTGGAGTCCCGGAATGAAATGCGCTCGGCGTAGTCTTCACCACCTTGTACTCGCGCGGGGCTACGCTGTACAGGGAATGAGCCTTTCCCGGGATCCTGCTACACCGACCCTATTCCTGATCGAAGAGCTCGCGAATTTTTTTGGCCAGGGAGTCGAGGCTGAAGGGTTTTTGCAGAAACGCCACTTCGGCATTCAAAATACTGTGGCGAACCACAATATCGTCGGTGTGGCCACTCTGAAATAGTACCTTTACGCCCGGGTCGTAGACACGGAACGCCTCGGCCAACTCCCGACCGCTCATGCCGGGCATTATCACATCGGTAAGCAACAGGTCGATCTTCGTTCGGTTTCTCTGTACGAGATTCAGTGCCTCCTCGGCACCGGAGACCTGCAATACCCGGTATCCAAGCGATTCTAACAGCAAGGCGGTGACTTCACGAACGGGATCTTCATCTTCGACCAACAGGATAGTTTCGTTGCCCGGAACCGGTTTAGAAAGAGCGTTCTGCGACGATCCGTCCACCGATTCTTCCGCAGCGGGCAGATAAATACTGAAAGTTGTGCCTAAACCCGGTCGGCTGACCACGCTTAAGTGGCCCCCGTTCTGCTTGACGATGCCATCGACCACCGAGAGGCCAAGGCCCGTCCTGTCGTCTTTCGTGCTGAAAAACGGTTCAAAGATGTGCGCCTGCACTTCCGGGGTCATGCCACAGCCTGTGTCTGTGACGGTCAGTAGCACATAGGGCCCGGGCTGCCTTTCCGGGTGGACAGTCGCGGAAGCGGCGTCGAAGTCTATGTTGCTTGTTTCGACCGTTAGCTCGCCGCCTTGGGGCATCACGTCGCGGGCATTCAGAGCCAGGTTCCTGAACACCTGATTGATTTGGCCGGGATCGATGTTCACTCGGCTCACACCGTGCGATAAAACCATAGTCAAGCGCACGTCCTCACCGATAAGCTGTTTTAAAACGTTCCGTGATTCGGCCAATACCAAGCCGAGGTCCAACACCCTGGGCTCGACCACTTGTCGGCGGCCGAAGGCCAGCAACTGCTGGGTCAAAGCAGCGCCTCGCTCAGCCGCGCGGTTGATCTCGGCAACCGAGTCCCTCAGCCGTTCTTGCGAAGGGAAAGAGGCTGCGAGCAACGCACTGTGACCAAAGATGACAGAAAGCAGGTTGTTAAAATCGTGGGCCACCCCGCCTGCCAACCGGCCTATGGCCTGCATTTTTTGCGATTGACGCAGTTGCATTTCCCGCTGGCGCTTTTCGGTCACGTCCTCCGCCATGCCAGCAATGCGAATCATCTGGCCCGCATCATCGCGCACAGGAAATGACCGGTCCCGAATCCAACGAACAGAGCAATCGGGCCGAACGATGCGGTACTCGAGCTCGTACGGAACTCCCGACTCAGCCTGGAGGGTATTGAGGACCCGTGGACGATCGTCCGGATGAATGGCGTCAAAAAAAGAACCAGGTTCTTCCAACAGACTCTTGCACGAGCGACCCCAAATCCTTTCGTAGGCGGGACTGACATAAAGGAAATTTCCTTTGGCCGGGTCGGTCATCCAGAAAAATTCGCTGATATTTTCGGCCAGTTGGCGGAAACGCTCTTCGCTCTCGCGCAGGACCGTCTCTGCACGCTTGCCTTGAATGCCGATGGCAAGGGAATCGGCGATGGCCGCGAGCGTCGTCATTGTCGCATCGGGCAATTCCTCTCGGGTAAATACCCCTATGACACCCAGCAGCCGCTCTTCAACGATCAGCGGGTACCCCGCAAATGCCGCCACGCCTTCCCGTCGAGCCCAATCCTGCTCTCGGGTGCTCAGCTCACCCAGGACCGCGTTTGTTCGATAAGGCGTCCGTGCCTTCGCGATGCGTCCAACGATCGTTTGGCCGAGTTGAACTCCTTCCGGGAGCTTCTCTGTGGCAGCGCTGGCTTGCAGCTCCAACGCAACCTTTCTCTCGTTAAGCATCCAAATCCGCGCCAAAGCCGCGTCCAGATGCTTCACCATCGCCTCGGAGCATGTTTGCAGGATCTCGCTCAACTCGTTCCGGCGCGTTAATACCACGCCCACCTCGACCGCCAAGTCCGCCAGCCGGCTCCTCTCACTCAGCTCAAAGTTGTTTTTGTTGTCTGGCTTGGTCATCAACGGATGACTGTACGGGCTCACAGCGTCCAGCTCCGGATGCGACGCTTCGGACCGGCCTGGGCCGGCTCGGACCCCGTTCACCGGCGCTCGCAGGGCGCCCAGGATCGTAGCGCTGGAAGCGGGCTTTCGCAGGTAACCGTCCGCGCCGAGTTCGAACGCCAGCTTCTCATCGTTCTGCGTCCCGTAAATCGCCGTGTAGCAGATAAAACGGATGTCGCGCCAGCGTTCATCCTGGCGGATCTCCCTGCAAAGCCGATAGCCGTCCAAATTGGGCATAAGCAGGTCGGAAATGATCGCATCCACCGGGTGGTGCTCCAAGAGCCGGAGTGCTTCGCGGCCGTCCGCCGCGACGATGACCGCATGACCTTCGGCTTCCAGCACTGCGCGCAAGAGTTTACAGCTTATGTTGTTGTCGTCTGCGATCAGAACATTCATTAGGAACGCTTAGGGAGACAGTTACACTTCCAGCTAACCGGATGCCAAATATTTTTATCAAAATAATAGAGCCTATTGATAAATATCGACTTAATCGCTGAAAATTTACAACAAATCACGCAAAATTTGTATCGGCAGCTTTTACGGGCGCCGCTCGAACCTCCACACGCAAAGCTCTACCGTAGAGTTTCAGGTCTGACCCCTCACTGCGAACGTCTCGTTTATTATTTTCATAAAAACTATATTTTAAGATAAAAATAGCCAATAACCAAATTAAGTCGCGGATTTCGGACCCATCGAATGCCGGATGCTTGCTGCGCTGCGATTGAGATAGACTATGGCTGAGCTATCCGCTCGCTGCGATTCTTTCGCAAGGTTTCGATGAACAAAGAAACCGCCTTGAAGCAGACGGACAACTCATCTCCAGTTCCTCCTTGCGACCATCGGGCTGCGGTAGAAAAGTGCGACTCGCAGAAGATGCGGGGATCCAGTCGCAATCCGAAAAAACTCTGTTCACGGGCAAGCGACCGATCCCAAAATTGGGAATGCTTCTCCCACTGATGACGCGTTACTCGATTCTGGTAGCGTATGTAATTCAAAACCCCACACATGTAATTATCTGGAAGACAGTCGGTTGCAGCAGATTCATTTTCTTGGCATACGCTTTGCTAGGGAGTGATTTGCTGGCGATTGATTCTGCGGAATCCGTGACTAAGAACCCATCGCCCTACGCATCAACCTATGGCTCTCATCAAATGCAAAGAATGTTCCGCGGAGATCGCCGAGAACGCCTGCTCCTGCCCACATTGCGGCGATACCCCTTCCCGTACGAAAACGAAAGGCTGGTTTGAGGTGTTCACTTCTCTCTCCGGCCCATTGATTCTTTCCGCCGCAGGTACCGTTCTGGCTTACATCACGTTCGTCCACCAGGCGGAGACTCAGGCAACTGAACAGCTCCAATCCCTGGTTGAATCTGCAGTGAGCAATGATGCGGTAAAAGAACGGACCGCTGTCCGACTTGTTAGTTATTTGGCCAAACTTGATAAACTCTCCCCTAGTTTCGCCCTTAGCATCTTTGGTAGCGTTGCGAGGAACGGCCAGGAAGAGAAGCTTCGCAGCGAGGCCTACGAGGCTATCGAAAACTTGATGGAGGAGAGCTCCTTTAACTTCGCGAAATTTGACAAATACGACCAGCTAGAGATCTACTGTCTGCAAGCCGCCCTAACGCCTGCTCAATACTGGAGACAGATAAATCTTCGCAAGATCGAGCAATACTCTGCGGATAAGATTCTACGATATGAGGCCGCCTCAAAACTGCTTTCTCTTTCACAGGATATCACCAATCCTCAGTCCTCCATCGATATGCTGCTCTCTGAACCGATGCGCCTGAACAATCCGGACATCATCGAGAGAGCCATTCCAATTTTATGCGAAGCGGTAAAACAACGGTCCAGCAGCACGTCTGACAAGGATGTTGCGGATTGTCTGGGATCCTTGGCTCAGGAGTTGAGTGCCACAAATCGTGAAGGCTTGCGTTCCCAGATCAGACTCTTCCTGGCGCGCGCTCTTGTGACGAGAGATCGGTCGGTCCAGGAGAATACCTTGAAAGAAATCGCCCGGCTCTGCGCAGAAAACCAGGACCTCAGGGATGACACCGAAGAATTGTTTGATGGAGTCAGCAGGACCATAACGGACGCCGACCTGCGAACCGCGGTGAACACTGCGCACAACTACCTGACTCTGCTGAAGGAGAAGCCTGCCGGTCGGCTCACCCAGAAGTAGTAACTGCGGAAGTCGGCATGCAAACTCAGATGCCGCGCGCATGGATTACCTCTCCGCTAATCCACTCGGCTGCGGCGCTGGCCAGGAAGACGATCAATTGGGCTGCGTCTTCCGGACGCCCCAGTCGTCCGACTGCACTTTGTCCGATCAGGCATGCCTTCAAATCTTCCGACATCCAGCCTGTGTCGGTCGGCCCGGGATCCACAGCGTTTACTGTAATGCCCTTACCGCCGACCTCCTTGGCAAGTGAACGCATGAACGCCGAGATTGCTCCTTTCGAAGCAACGTAGGCCAGTTCTCCTGGCATAGGATTGAGATCCTGCCCGGAAGTCAGATAGATGATGCGCCCGCCGCTTCTACCGGAGAATCTCCTCGCAAACTCAACCGACAACAGCGCTGTCCCGCGGACATTCACGGCATAATGGGCGTCAAGTCCCCGGGCCTCGAGCTTTTCGAATCCGTCTCTAGCAAAGTAGGCAGCGTTGTTGACGAGAATCGATGGTTCGCCAAACCGTCCTTCGACGCTGTCCAGAATGTGTTTCGCGCACTCCGGCTCCGCAAGGTCCGCTTCGATGTAACCGGCAAGAACACCGCGTTGCTGCAGCTCTTCTGTAAGATGCGCCGCGTCATTTGCCCTCGGATCATCCGGGTACATTTGTCGATCGTAGGGCGAATATGTCGTCAAAAAAATGCTGCAACCCTGGTCGGCAAAAGCACGACTGATCGCGGTCCCGATTCCTTGGGGCCGGCCGGCACCTGTAACGACCACTACACGTCCTCGAAGATCAGGAAATTGCATGGGCTCGACGCAAAACCAGCCGTTTATTCATCAACTCTGTTTTGTCACTCCGTACACCAGCATTCTGACATGCCCGCTGATCAGTGAGTTCAGCTCGGTCCAAGGAAATTCTGCTCGCAAAAGGAGCAGGGCAACCAAACCGTGAATCGCCGCCCAGAGCTGCTGCGTCAGACGCTGCGTATCAAAATCATTCGTCAGGCCGGCTCGCACGACCGCGTCGACGCAATCATAGAATCGCCAGAACGCCTGCATCCCAAGCTTCTCATTTTCAGGCTTCAGCTTTTGCAGTTCTTTTGAGCGCCGGGTCACAAAGGTGAGCTCATATTCGTTCGGGTGGTCCAGACCAAAGCGGATGTATCGTTCCAGAGATTTTGTCAGCGCGTCCAAGGGACCACCAGAGTCACGCCGTACCTGGTCGAGTTCGACGATCAAGCTTGCGAAAGTGACATCACAGATCTCGACAAGGATGGCGTCTTTGTCAGGAAAATAAACATAGAGGGCGGTAGAGGATACCCCAAGTTTCGCGGCGATTCGACGAATTGTCGTGGCCGCATACCCTTCCTCGACAAAAAGCTGCTTGGCCGCCTCGAGAATTTCCACTCGACGTTGCAACCCCTCTCCTTTTCTTTTACGACCACGCAGCGGATAAGATTGCCGTTCATTCTTCATGTCTTGTCCAAGCTTATCATGTCCGAACCGCTACGGCGGAATTTCGGACCTGGCGACGAGGCGTTTTATGCGCCATCGTCAATCCTCCCAAGGAACGACGGTATAGACCCAGGGGCCATTCTGCGTGCTGACGGAGGAGAGGTTTACCGACGACTTAAGCAGCTTTTGCCCAGAGCGCAGATGGTCTTCGGTAGAGCTTGGAAAACAGCGGAAAAAAGCCTTAATCCTGCCCACCAAACTGCGGTGGTCAGGGGGCGGTTCACGCATTTCACGCTCGGTCTGGAGCATGAGTGGACAGGAGGAGCAAGTTTTCATACAGCAATCGATGATCGATGATCAGTTATCAACAATAGTTTATCGGTAGTAATGCATGTTTTCAACTTCGTAAAGCCCTTTTTGTTATCAATGATCAGGCTGTGGACCGCCGAACAAATTCCGGGCGAAACTCTACCGTTCGGCGTTACTAATCGGGTTCGCGGAGAGCGCCCCGGTCAAAAACCGATCCAGGTCATCCTTCAGCTTTTCACGCGCTCCCCTCTCGATGTAGAGCATGTGACCGCTCTCGTAGAAAGTGAACTGGATGTTATCCCGAATCGCCGGATCCAGATTCATACCGCGCACGACGCTCTGGGCCGCGAAGTACGGCGTCGCCAGATCGTAGTAGCCGCAGCAGACCCATATCTTCAAATATGGATTCCGGCTCATTGCTTTTTTCAAACTCGTGGCCACATCGAGGTACTTGTTCGCAGCAAGGTTCCATGGGTTCACTTCCGCAATGGTCTCGTAGGGCATGTCTGTCTCAAACTTCAATTCGCGCCTGACATAGTCGTTGAAGGCGGCCGTGAACGGCCCATTGACGGCTTCGTCACTTGGATCGAAGTCTTCCGCGTCTGTGCCAGGATGAAGCCTGATCCCGGTGAATCGGCTATCATACCGACCGACTGACCGATTCTGGTCCTTCAAGAGGTCCTTGGTGAAACGCTCGATCGGTTCGCGCAGGTTTTCCTGTTTAAGGTAGCCCGCGTCAAGTCCGGTAAACCGAGACAATTGATTCGCAACACGGTCCGAATCGCTTTGGGAAGCAGCGTCACCCCGAGCAAGGGCAAGAAGATATTCGTCGGATGAAAAGGCCTCAGTCTGAGTAAGAACATCTCGCAACGGCAACTGTTGTAAGTCGGGCGGAAGCTTTTTGTGATACCATGCAGTCGCAGCGTAAGTCGGCAGGTAGAGGGGATAAGGAACGTCATTCCCCGGCTCAAATTCAAGAGTCTGAAAGTTCAACACCGAACTGATCAGCACGATTCCATTTACATACATTCCGTACCGGTCCTGCAGATAGTCGCTCAGGCCCGCTGCGCGGGTCGTTCCGTAGCTTTCGCCGGCGACAATCTTGGGTGAAGACCACCGGGAATAGCGCGTCGTCCAGATTCGAATGAAATCCCCGACGCTGGCCAGATCCTCCTTGTATCCGTAAAATTGTCTGGGGTCCTCACCCCGCACCGGACGGCTGAAGCCCGTCGAGACAGGATCAATAAAGACAAGATCGGTCCTCTCAAGCCAGGTCGATTCGTTGTCTGTGATTTTGGGAGGCGGAGGCAACGCTTCGCCGCGATCGGACAAGACGACGCGCCGCGGTCCGACCCCTCCCATGTGCAGCCAGACAGAGGCAGAGCCGGGTCCGCCATTAAACGCGAAGGTCACCGGTCTGGTGGCGGAGTCATCGACGCCGTCAAGTATATACGCAACGAAAAAGATTTGAGCCTTGGGTTTCCCTTTCGACGGATCAAGTTGATCTTGCGCACTCCCTTTGGCTGATTCCTTTCCGGAATCATTCTCCGGACGGGTCCCCTCCTTGGTATCTCGAATGAGAAGGTAACCCGTGATGGCTTTATAATTGAGCATTTTGCCGCCGGTTAGCGTCACGGTATGTTCTGTCACCACCGGCGGAGGGGGCTGGTATTCTCCCTTCTCCCCTTTTTCTTCCTGGGTTGCGGGCTTCTCTTTTCCGGCATCGCCGGACTGTTTGGCGTCTAAAGGAGCGCCGACAGAAATGCTTGCGACAAGGGTTGATAACAGGACGAACCGCAGAGAATCAGACATAGGAATCAAACGCCTTCAACGAAGCAGATTCCGCGCTGGAAACAAGGACATGTGTGCTGGCCGTCCCTTGCGCTTGGGGCGACGCCAACTAAAGGCGAGCCAAAAGCCTTCTCGCGATCCATTGAGCACCATGCAGCAACGCAATGAAGACGATCAATACAGGCGCCAGCAAACATCCGCAGCACCCGCATCCGGGCTGCGGTCGATAAGAATACTCAGCGGAAACGAGCGCCGGCCGTTTTCGAAAACGCAATCCCATTCAAGAGCATAATCCTGAAATGAAGGACGGAAAGTAAACTTGTTCCATGAGCGGGCTCGGCGCCCAGATCCGAGCTGCCTGGATGATGAGTTAGGCCGGAGGCGCGTAATCAACATGCTTCTCCATTGCCCGATCAATCTCCTCAGGAGTTAGGAGTTCGATTGTTTTCATCCGTGTGGCCCCTGCTCCGGCGACAGCAAGTGAGATCGCAGCGGCAGTTAGGTTGTCAGGCACATCGAGGATCAGATAGGCGTCGTTTTCCCCGAACGCAAAGTAAAACGCCTCAAGATGACCTCCAAGGCTCTTCAGCAGTTTCTCAACAACAGTCCGTCGCGATGCTCCCCCAGCTTTCGTCAGGCCCTTGATTCCCTCCGAGGTATAGGAAGCTACGGCCAAATACTTGGGCATAGATCAACTCCAAAAATAACTGATTGCAATTTTCGACGCAAAAGACCCGCGTAACAGGTTCCACAAATTTCCAACGGCAGCTTAAGAGTCGGTCCTGGTCAAAGCAAGCAACAAAAATGCATCGCCGGATCGTAAATTGGGGCAGTGGCGCACTCCGGTTTTGCCAAGCCCATAGTCCCGCGGCGTTAGTCGCTCCGTTGGCGGAATGACGGCGAAAAGGCCGATGCGTTGAACAATATGTTTGGTCTGGTGAAGAATTTCTTGCGAAGGACAATTTTGCCGGTAGACAAATATTGTTTGCCTGCGAGAAGCTTCTTCACGCAGGGGCTATCCCGGACCCAGCGAACAGCCTTGAACGTTTCGACCACAGTTGGATACACAAAAGCGGAAATCGTGCAAAATCCATACTTTTGCGTCTATTCTTCGCGGTCTATTTCGGGAAATTCGCATCAAACACCGCTAAAGTGTTGCGGCAAAACTCCGTTACTTCACGACAACTGCATGTTGAACTTGCGCACTTTTGTTAGACGAAACGCTATAATTACGGCGATTTGTGTCGTTCTCGTACTGACCAAGCGGGAAAGCTTGGCGCAGGCCCCCTATGACGCCGCGGCCAGAACGGCACTGGCCAACGAGATCAATCAGACCTACGGAACCCTCGTCACTCCATCTCTCTCCATAACTGAGCTCTTCGATATCAAGAACCGCCTGGATAAAGCGGATAGCATCGCCCAGAACTACGGCGTTGACCTGGATTATCGGGAGCACAGTTTTATCGAATTGTGCGACATCGAAAGTCGGATCCGACTCTCCATCGCGATCAATCAGCAATACGGCAAAAACATCGATTGGCGAGAGCACGGATACACTCAGTTACTTGAGATGGAGAAGCAGTTGAATTCTCAGGCGCCGGTGCCGAAGCACTGAATCACTGGCTGTGGAAACCGGCCTAGTCCCTTTTTCCGGTCTTTTCTTCGAGGCCTTGGCGGACGTAAGTTTCGAGTTGGGAAGCCCACCTATTGCTATGCCAGACATTCGCCAACTATTTGAACAGAACCGCGCGTGGGCTGCAGAAACGGAGAGCCGCGAGCCCGGCTTCTTTGCAGCACTGGCACGACAGCAGGTGCCGCAATATCTTTGGATCGGCTGCTCCGACAGCCGCGTACCGGCCAATCAGATCGTTGGGCTGGTTCCCGGCGAAGTCTTCGTCCACCGCAACGTCGGCAATGTTGTCGTCCATAGCGACTTAAACTGTCTAGCGGTACTCCAGTACGCTGTGGACGTGCTACAAGTGAAGCACGTACTTGTCGTTGGTCACTATGGATGCGGCGGCGTCCTGGCAGCTCTGCTCAATCGGCGCCTTGGCCTCATTGATAATTGGTTGCGTCACATCCAGGACGTTCGCCTCAAGCACGCCGCCCTGCTCGATTCGCTGCCCGAACCGCGCCGTCCGGACAGCCTCTGCGAGCTGAACGTGATCGAGCAAGCTCTCAATGTTTGCCAGTGTACAGTGGTCCAGGAGGCATGGGAACGTGGCCAACAGCTCTCTGTCTTCGGCTGGGTCTATTCGCTGAACGACGGCCTCATTCGCGACCTGCAGATGAGCGTCGGCGGGTCCAGCGAGACGTTGGAATCCTTTCAGACTGCGCTCGCAGCGTTGCGATCGCGTGCACTCGGATGAACCCAAGGCCTGGAGGAGATCCCTTGGATGAGATGGGCTCTCGCGAAGCCGGACGAGTCCAATTTGGTCCGCGTGAAGTGCAAATCTCGGGCATTTGGTTGACTGCCTCCGATCCGACACTCGCATATTACCGCTCAATACTTTCTCTGGACGAGCGACACCGCGCGGATCGATTCAGGCTCGCAAGTTCAAAACGCTCTTATACCCTTTCTCGCGGCGGGCTGCGGATCTTACTCGCAAATTATCTCGGCTGTCCGCCGAACCAAATTGAGCTCATTTATGGGCCGAAGGGTAAACCGGCGCTTCGAGATTTCTCCCGGCTCCGATTCAACACTTCGCATTCAGGTCAGATGGCACTCTATGCCTTCACACTTGATTGTGAACTGGGAGTAGACGTGGAACAGCTTCGCAAACTGGACGACCTGGAAAGGATCGCGACGCGCTTTTTTTCTGCCGCCGAAGCATCCGAATTGGTTTCTCTGAACCCGGGTGACAGAGGTCTGGCGTTTTTCCGCTGTTGGACTCGAAAAGAAGCGTACATCAAAGCCATCGGAGAGGGCCTGGCGATCCCACTCGACTGTTTCCAGGTTACGCTGCTTCCTGGAGCTCCGGCCCGATTCGTCCAGATAGCCGGTCACGTGGGAACCGCTAGCGACTGGACATTGCATCATCTCGAGCTAATTCCTGGTTACATTGGAGCCCTTGCCTACCGAGATAGCCCGCGGCCCACCACGATCCATCCCACGGTTCGAGCTGACGAGCTTGCAGAAGTGCTCCAGGCCGAGTAAGCCACACGCCACCGTGTTGCCGGCATCGTGCCGTCACGATATGTGACCCCAATCTTTCAGCCAGCGTTTGGTCGTCGTGAGGGTAGTCTCTGTCAGACCATGACTGGCGTTTTCGAAGAAAACGGTCACATCGGCCCCAGAACGCCGCAGCAATGTCACGAGCTCGCGGGCGTTTTCCACTGGAACAATCGGATCATGGTCACCCGCCGCCACCAGCACCGGTGCGCCTCTCAGATCTGGCAGATTTGCCGGAACCAGGGGCACCATCGGCCGCAACAATGCAGCTCCTTGAAACGTGCCAGGACGCAAGAGTAAAATGCTTCCTGCGATGTTCGCTCCGTTCGAATAGCCAACAGCAATCGATTTATTTTGGTCGAAGCCGTAACGCTTGGCAGCGACTTGGATGAAGTCCGCCAGCTCATGAGTGCGATAGATCAGGTCCTCCTCGTCAAAAACCCCCTCAGCGAGCCTCCTAAAGAAACGAGGCATGCCATTCTCCAGGACCTTTCCACGAGGACTCAGCAGCGCTGCACCAGTATCAAGAGCGCGCCCCAGGGCGAGCAGATCGGATTCTGTCCCGGCGGTACCGTGAAGCAGCACCAACGTTCGCCCTGAAGTGCCTGGGACAAACTTGTGAATGAACTCCTCTTTCCCGTTCATGCGAAACAAGTGTTGTACTGGAGCCGCTCCCGGCGTGATATCCGCAGCCTAATGAGGTTTCATTTCGGATCGGACGAATTGGACTGACCGAGAGGCTTCTTCGTCGAGGTCGCCACTGCCGAGAAGGTCGCGAAAAACTGAAATGTCACGGCCGACTTCGCCGCCGGGAACAAGGAACGGTTCCATGACGACTGCTCCCTGATAATTGATTTCGCGTAACGCTCCAAATATCTCGGGCCACGGCATCCGGCCGCGTCCGGGAGGGCGGCGATTGGTTTCGCCCAAGTGGAAATGGCCAAGCCATGTCCCAGCTTCGATAAGGCAACCTCTAAGACTGTCTTCCTCGATGTTCATATGGAAGGTGTCCAGAAGCAATTTGCAGTTGGGGCTGTCTACCCGTTCGGCAAAGGAAATCCCTTCCGCGGCGGTGTTCATGATGAACTGCTCGAAACGATTGACCACCTCAAGGCAAAAGATCACGCCGCAGTCTTCAGCGGTTTTGATTGCTTCGCGCACACCTTCGACCGCACGGTCCGTGAGAACTCGTTTATCTTCGTTGGGTGCCAATTTGCGCGGCCAGGAACTATAATTGATGCCCGCCATGATGGTACCCCCGAAATATTTCATGGCGCGCGCGACGTCTTGAAGAAAAGCGACACCTTTTTTCCGAGTCGCTGCGTCCTCCGACGCCAGATCCATGTCGTCTTTCAGACCAATGCTGTACGTCAGGCCAAGGCCCGCATTTTCGGCGGCACCTCTGAGCGCCTCCCGCTCCTGATCACTCATACGAGTGATTTTCGGAGCGTTAACCTCAAGTACGTCGAAGCCACACTTTTGGGCTCGTCCAACAAATTGAATGGGGTCCGAGCTCCAGTATTGAGTCCAATATCCGTAATGTATTCCGATGGGGTTCATTTGAAGGTTAGGTCTGACCCTGATAATTCGTGCGGAGGGGGTGAATAGGTCAATCGGGTTCGAACCGATAACCTGCTGATTAAGGATGATACGCCCGCAAAATTTAAAACGTCAACCCTTCACCACCGCTCACCAAGCGCAATTGCCGGCGATTTTCTTTCGGTAAGCGCGAAAATCTCATGAATGTTTTGGTTTAGTACATTTTCGCCGGATCGGAGCTCAGCAGTTCGGGAAGGCAGGCCAGGGAATCGAGGACTCTGTCGGGACGGATGGCCGAGTCTTCCAACTGTTCAGGCCTGAACTTCCCGGTACGAACCAGGACCCCTCCACAACCCGCAGCCAACGCTCCCCCTACGTCGGCTTCCAAATCATCCCCGATGACGATCGTTTCTTCGGGAGCAACACCCATGCTTTGACAAGCAAAAAGAAAGAATTCGCGCGCGGGTTTTCCGATTAGGACAGCCGTCCTTTTGACGCCATACTCCAATGCCGCAACCGTGGCACCGACATCCAGACACAGACCGTCGCTACCTCGGAAATAGCGATTTCGCGCTAAAGTGACAAAAGCGACTTGCTTATCGAGCAGGAAACGAAAGCCGCGGTTGAGAGCTCCGTAGCTGAGTTCATCCCCGAGATCGCCGACAAGCACCACTTGCGGCGAGCGCTCGACGAATTCGATACCTCGCAAATCTTCCCGCAGCGAATCCCTCAGCAGAGGAAAACAACGGGTAAGGCCACGCTGAAGAAGATACGCACACCCAATGACCGGCGCTGTAACGATGGCTTCGGGCGGAATATCCAAGCCGAGCCCCCGCATTTTGGTTAGAATGGCTGACCTGGGCTTGCTGGTCGTGTTGGTGACGAGCCGGTAAGGCACATTCCTGACCCGCAGGAAAGCCAACGCTTCCAGCACGCCAGGAACAAGGCTTTGCGCTTCCGTCACCGTACCGTCGAGGTCGATCAAAAAGCCACGGGCCTGTGTGGGAACAGTCATAACCGTTTCCGGACAGCACATTGCGGACCGCGCAATCGAGACCTTGTAGAAGGAGTGAAGCCGAGGGCAACCGGTGCTCGCCTCGATTTCGCTCGCTCCAAACAGGGGGTCCTGCGCGTAATGACGTTAGTGTCCTGTCCCCGAAATAGCAGAAGTGGATAGCCTATATTTTAAGCTACTGGGACGTAGGCGGTTCTACCGGTAGTGCGCGAGGCGTCTCGTCCGGAGGTAGCGCTCTTTTCACTGGTTTTTTATTCACGGGGTGCCATTTCCAGACACCGTTGACTTTGTGCCATATACGCCGCCCGTTATCGTCATCCAAGCGATCATTGTTTTCCGTTTCCTGACGCTGTGTTTTAGCGGTTACCGTTGGCGATTGTTCAGGTACCGGCGTTGGCGGCGAAGGCGTCGGCTCAACGACTAACCCCTTGGTAACGAATTTCGTTAGGGTCCAATAGGTCGTCGGTCCGCTTGAAAAACGGAATTCGGCCGGACTTTCCGGTGTTACCCCGCTCGTTATTACGACGATATCTTTATCGGAATCAGTTTGCGGGCTGACCCGCCCACTGTTGATCAACTTAAGAATACTTTCATTGTCATTCGCGGCCGAAAGCTTAACCACCTCCTCGAGAGTAGCTTGCGAATCGAAGTAGATCGAGCCGCTTACCAGCGTATCCGCGAAAACGGGCACCGTCGTAGCGAATAGCGCAATCAATAGAGATTTGATTAGCATACGGCGGTTCTCACTTGTCTGCCCATCACGACGTTCATCAATTCCATCGGCGATGCCATGAAATACACCGCTTTCGCTTCCGCATACTCCATCGTGCTTTCGGCAGTCTCTGTCGGCGACGGACCGTTTCGGTGGATTCCGAGTCGCTGCTGGATTCTCGCCAAAAAACCCGCAGCTGCGCTTACGAGCACGTGTAATGACGTGCTGGCAAATGCGGACTGAGCCAGGATAAAGTAAACAGTTGCTCGCAACATACACCCATCATATCAGACTCAACCCAGTGTCGCCAAGCACCCGTGAGGTTCAAGGAATCCGCAATGAAGTCTTCCAACAGTGCGAGCTTGTCCCGGTATTTTCTGACTCACGAGCAATGGTTTTACCGGCTGATCGGCGAGGAACTGGCACGGTATCGCCGACAGTTTGTTGAGGAACAACATTTTCGGGCGGAGCCCGCAGGCGAACTCCAGGTGGCATTGCGAGACGAAGCTGAAGGCTTCGACGCTGAGCACCCGCTGGACTTGATCACTCGAGAAATCGAACCCGAGGAAGACCTGCCCGAGGAACGCATCCCCGATCCGGCAGTTGTGCAGCCCGATGCGGCGTGGAGTCTCCCTGGGCGTGGTAAGGTCATGGAACACGTGGTTTGGCGAGAAAAGAACTTGGCATGTCAACAAAAAAAGAAGACTCTGCGAAAAACCCGCATCACGGGGGCGCGAAGCGAGAAATAAACACTAATAGCAAGTTGCTGACATGAGTGAGTCCATTGACCAGCCCGAAAATCCCGCAAAGGTTTGGGAAACTCCGATCTTTCAGGAAATTCCGATTTCTTTCGAAGCATCATCCTACGCGTTGATAGACGACGACCTTCTGCGCCCTTAACAATACGTATGTCTCTTCCCCCGGTCACACGGGAGTAGACATGGTTGTACGGTTATTAGGTTCCGCCGCTGGCGGCGGCGTTCCTCAATGGAACTGTGGATGTCGGCAGTGCGCTGCTTCACGCATCGGGTCTATCGTAAAACGAACACAATCTTGTGTTACGCTGAGCGCCGACGGTCGTCGATGGCTTTTTGTCAACGCATCGCCTGATCTGCGTTCGCAGCTCCTTTGCTTTCAAGTTCAACCTCCTGCACAACAGCGGCGAACTCCGATCGAAGCAGTGCTGCTCACGGACGCCGATCTAGACCATACGCTCGGTCTTTTTCTTTTGCGTGAAAGCGATTCGGCACTAGCAATCCACTCCTCAAAAGCCATTAGGGAAGCATTGGATGAAAGCCTTCAGATGACTGAAGTCCTGCATTGCTATTGCGGGATAGGGTGGGTCGAGGCGCCAGTTGATTTCGCCCCGGTTCTTTGCCGTGATGGAAGCGAGAGCGGGTTGGAATATAAGGCTGTTGCGATTGAGGGACCGGGTCCCAGATATGGCAGAAGCCGTAATAGTTCCTGCCGCATTTTTTATGTGTTCAGGCAGGCGAGCACACTTCGATCGATCGTGGTCGCTCCGGCAGTTGCAAAGCTCGAGCCTCAGCTCCTGGCCGAGTTGAACCGAGCGGACGCCATTCTATTCGACGGAACGTTTTGGTCAAAATGGGACTTTGCAAGGTCGGGTCTCCCAGGTCCTTCGCCCGCAGAACTTTTGGAGGGCCATTTGCCGATCCTGGATGGTAGCCTGGAAACGATTGCCACACTTCCGGCGAAAAAGAAGGTTTATATTCACATCAATAATACGAACCCGATTTTATGGGACGATGGTCCCGAGCGCGAGCAACTCGACAAAGCTGGGATTGAGGTGGCAACGGATGGAATGGAGTTTGTTTTATGATGCCGGATGTCTGGACCAAAGAGGAGTTTCTCGAACGTCTGCGCTAT
This sequence comes from uncultured Verrucomicrobiae bacterium, assembly GCA_963782115.1. Classification (GTDB taxonomy): domain Bacteria; phylum Verrucomicrobiota; class Verrucomicrobiia; order Chthoniobacterales; family JAFAMB01; genus JAFAMB01. The sequence goes on along the minus strand of CAWAIK010000015.1, from coordinate 145,516 downwards.
GTAGGAACCCACGCATACCATCACCTCCATCCTTTTCACATCCGCATGAATGACGGCGCACTGGATGCAATATCCATACGCCTTTGGGCGGCCAATCGGTTCTACTACCAGCGTAGTATCCCTATGAAAGACGCGGCGATTCTGTCGAACTGTCCGCTTCGTGAAGTGAGGCGAAAGTGGATGAGACGGATCATCGACCATGACGGAAAAGAGGGGCAGGAGGGCGGGATAGAAAAGTGGATCCGGCTCGCCGTTGCGTGCGGCCTCACGCGGGAGGAAACAATCGGCGAACAGCACGTACTTCCCGGCGTCCGTGTCGCCGTGGATGCATACGTGAATTTTGCCAGGGTTCAACCATGGCCAATCGCAATCGCGTCTTCGCTGACCGAACTTTTTGCGCCGGAATTGATGTCCCGGCGGCTGAATGCCTTTGCCAATTATTACACCTGGATCGCATCGGACGGGCTCGACTACTTCCGAGCGCGATTAATACAGGCAAGGGAAGATGCCGATTTTGCGTTAAGTGCCACGCTTCAATACTGCACAGATCGCACGATGCAGGAAGCCGCCGTGGCGGCACTCCAATTCAAATGCGATCTGTTGTGGTTGATGCTTGACGCGTTGGTAACCGCCAGTGTCCCATTCCAAAAATAGCATGTGTTTTGTTGCGATCAAAATGGGCTACTCTTCACACCTTAATTGCCGTCCTCGTCTTGCAAGACGTGTGCGTCTGCAAATCGATCCGGTAAGCAAGAAGGCAGTTTTGCAGAATCAGGAGTCGGTCATTCTGCTGAACATCACCGCTCACGACATCCTCCTGCGGTGTGACGGCATTCGAACGCTGTCAGAGATTATCAAGGAGCTAAAAATCGAATATCCGAGCGCTAAGGCGATTTTGGCGCAAAACGTGTCACAATATGTCAAGCATCTTGGCCAGAAAGGTCTGCTGGAATGGAGCGAATGAATCGTCCTTACGGACTGCTGGCGGAACTGACCTATCGCTGCCCTTTGCATTGCCCGTACTGCTCCAACCCCCTCCGGCCTGCAGAAGCGGTCGAGCTCGAAACAGGGGAATGGCAGCGAGTCGTTCATGAGGCGGCGGCGTTAGGAGTGTTGCAGATCGGCTACTCCGGCGGAGAACCTCTGCGGCGAAAAGATCTTGAGTTACTTGTGCAGTCCGCACGCCAAGCCGGATTGTACACAAATCTCATAACCAGCGGCCTGGGTCTGAGCCGGAGCCGCGCGGCCCGGCTTTTGGACTCTGGGTTGGACAATGTTCAAATCAGCTTTCAGGCTGCGGAAGAGGGTTTGGCCGACCGAATCGCCGGGGTCCGGAATGGTCACACGGAAAAGCTGCGGGCCGCCGAAATCATTAAGGAGACTGGATTAGCTCTTAGTCTGAATGTGGTGCTCCATCGGCTTAACATTGATCGTATCGACTGCCTCATCGCCTTGGCCGAAAAGCTCGGAGCTACCCGATTAGAGCTGGCGAATGCTCAATACTACGGCTGGGCCTATCGTAACCGGTCAAGCCTGATCCCGACGCGCCACCAGGTAGAAGCCGCTGCTCGAATCGCATCGAGCGCGCGCAAGCGCCTGAGGGGTACGATGGAGATACTGTACGTGTTGCCAGACTACTTCACGAACCGGCCGAAACCGTGTATGCACGGATGGGGCCTCCGGTATCTCACGGTCAATCCGAACGGATTTGTCCTGCCGTGCCCGACCGCATGGGAAATAGCGGGCCTAAAGTTTGAGTCCATTCGTGAAAACTCGCTCTCCTGGATCTGGGAATCATCGGATAGTTTCAACCGTTTTCGCGGGACTAAATGGATGCCGGAGCCATGTCGATCCTGTCCCCAGAGGGAGGTCGACTTTGGCGGATGCCGATGTCAAGCTGCGCTATTGACTGGCGACCCTTCCAACACCGACCCGGCATGCGAATTGTCGCCACATCATCAACTTGTCCGCCAAGCTATTGAGGACGCTCCGAATTGGTCTGCAAGCGAACCCCTTATATTTCGGGATAATCCTGGCGCTTCGGTCTAAAGACAACCCTCTTCTTCGTGACTTATGGGTTTGCTGGTACTGGCCGTTTTTGTCTTATTGGCTGTCCTCCAAAACGTTGACAACTTCGTTTTAGCCGCTGCATACCGCCTAAATAATGTTCTGATTCCCACCTCGAAGAATTTACTCATTGCTTTACTGTCTGGAATCGCCACGGGTGTTCCAGTAGCAGTTGCGGGCGGGCTCAGGTCGGAAGCTGTTCAAATCGGATTCGATACGACTGCCGGCGTTGCTGGCCGTGGAATCCTGCTAATGCTCGGTGTATGGACACTAGTGGGTTACTTTCGTTCAAGGCTGTTTCCGCAACTTGGCGAAAAAGTATCAGATATTAAGGACGATCACAGTCGCAGCGTTAAGCCGGTAGGAGAGGCGACATTGATCCGAACCTCGGAGGCGATGATAGCGGGAACAGCGCTAGCCGTTGATAATCTTGCCCCGTCGTTCGCCTTGGGCTTGATTAACCCAGTTCGTCAAAACGCCCTTTTGTCCGGCTTGCTGCTTGGGGCACTTGTGGCTGGGTTCAGCCTCGTTGCCGTGATTTATGGCCAAATCTCCGGTCGCACAGGTAGAGAGCAATTTAAGCGGTTGCTCCCGGTTTTTATTGCGCCGGAGCTTATTTCCGGTCTCCTACTAGTCGGCCTCGCTGTCATACCGCTGGATATAGATGATTGGGCTGTTGGACTCTTTAAGCTATGAATCGCAGCTATTTCGAAACTCGCACGTTGGCAACTGATTTGCACTGTTGCCTATTCTTATATCGCAGGCTATAAAGGGGTCCCTCCTGCTCGTAATTCGGGGAGATCCATCCATTCAACAAGGGGACCCAGTCATGCCGAGCAAATCTGAACCCGTCAGCGTGCTGACCAACCGCAACAACAATGCACGGACGGGAGCTTACCTTCACGAGACTGTTCTTAACGCAGAGAACGTCAACGTCGATACATTCGGCAAGCTCTTTAGCCGCACCGTTGACGGTGATCTCTATGCCCAGCCGCTTATTGTTTCAGGGCTGAAACTTGGCAAAGGCCAACTTCGCAACGTGGTCTTCCTGTGCACTTCGCGAAATTGGGTGTACGCGTACGATGCGGATGATGCAAGCCACTGTTTGCCGTTCTGGCAGGTTAACTTGGGCACGCCGGTTGCCCGCAACGATATATTCAATGGGTACACAAACTTTGCCGGGGAGATCGGCATCACCAGCACGCCGGTTATCGACCTGCGGAATGATGGCAAGGGTGTCCTTTATGTGGTCGCAAAATCGCGAGTTAAGGGAGTAGATGCTGCAAGTAAGGAGGGCTTCGAGTACAAAATCCACGCTCTGGATATCAAGACTGGAAAACCATTTAATTTTGGCAAAAAGGCCGGAACAGCCATTTGCGAGAATCCGAAGAAAATCGCAGCCACCGCAAAGGATCCCACGACCGGCCAGACCGCTCAATTCGACGCGAAATGGCACTTGAACCGGCCTGGCCTTTTACTGCTTGACGGCGTACTCTATCTCGCGTTCGGCTCTCATGGTGATAAGGGCGAATTCTGGGGGTGGATATTGGCCTATGATGCTCGAACGCTCGAGCAACTCGCGGTGCATTGCACTGCAATCCAGTGGGGAGAGGGTGGCATCTGGCAGTCCGGCTGCGGACTTGCTGGTGAGTCGGTCACCGGCATCGACGGCAATGCGGCCAACTATGTCTACGCAGTCGTCGGCAATGGCCAGAAGCCCATTCCAGACAGTGGCGACGCGCCGGTACCCAGGTTGCATACGATTCCTGCTCAAATAGACGCCCCCTTTTTTGGTAATTGCATCATGAAGCTGACGCTCGAGCCGAGCTCCAGTCCGTTGCTCCCGGGCAGGCCAGCACCGCAAGGCGACCCCAATACTCGGTTCCGGTTCGACATTGTTGATTGGTTTACCGCTTCCGATTGCCTCGACCTAAACGAAATGGACAACGATCTCATCGGCGGACCCGTGTTGTTCACTGCGCAGGACAAGAATGGCAAACCGATGGACGTCGTTTTGGGTGGCGGAAAAGACGGGAAGTTTTATTTGTGCGACCGCAACAATCTCGGCAGGTGGCATGCGGTAACGGGGCGAGATCCGTTCGGACTGTGGGACGACAAATTCAAGATTCAAGAGCCTATTGCTCTGCCTTACCAGGTGTCTGCCGCGGATATACAGGCTCATAAGAGCTGGGCTACGTCAACCAAGGGCGAGACCCAGAACCAGATCCTCCAGGATGATCCTCTCTGTAGTTACCACATTCACGGCGCCCCAGTTCTTTGGCAGAAGTCCGACAGCGATGTTGCCGCTTACGTTTGGAGCGAGAAGGATTTTTGTAAGGCCTTCAGGTATGGCGCCGGGAAGTTCGACACGCTCCAATCTACCAGCGAATACGGATTTCCGTCGCGGGAACTCCGGATGCCCGGAGGTATCCTCGCCCTCTCCGCCGACGGCACAAAGGACGGGACGGGGATCGTTTGGGCCACCCACCCGACCGACGACGACGGCATGAACAAGACCGTGAAGGGAACTCTTCGCGCTTTCGACGCCCGTGACCTAAATCTCGAGCTCTGGACCAGTGACAAGAACCCCAATGGGGATGACCGCCTCGGAGACTTCGCCAAATTCTGCCCACCGGTCGTTGCGAACGGAAAGGTTTATGTGGCAACCTTCTCGCGCGAGTTGGTCGTATACGGCTTGCTTGACAAGGGACGCACCACCACCGAATGCGACATTTGGGCGCTGACAGGGATTAGCGCCAACGGCACCTGTAAATTGGCCTGTGCACGCTACAACATAACCACGACTGCCAACGGCATGGCGACTCCGGCTGACCCCGCGGGCACTGGTGACAGCTTTTATTTTGCCAATGTGGTGATCGACACCCTGGAACAGCCAGAGATCTCAATCACTGCCCGCGTGCTGGGCATCCGACCGTCAGGGTCCGATCCGAAGAGTCCCGAGGCTCGGGCTGGCGTTATGATTCGTGCCTTTGACGATGGAGGGAAGCTTCCCTTCGTGCCCTATGCGTCGATGCTCTTCTCCTCAGCACTGGGCACCCTCTTCCAACGCCGGCTTGCGGATAAGGCTCCGCCCATCCAGGATGGTCCCATTGACATTTTTTACCCGAATTGGTTGCGGCTCTCTTCTCTGTCGAGTGAAAGAATCGGGTTCTTAAGGTTTACGGGAGAGGTCTCAACCGACGGTGTTCATTGGCGGCAACTTGGTCCTCTCGTGGAAATCGAGATAAGCGGCCGCGTCTTGGTTGGGCTTGTAGCCACGGTCCAGAGTGGCCGAACCAAAACCGCTTCGGTGGCCAATGTTCTGGCGAGTTTCTCGGATGTTGTGGTCACGCCCCGGATCTCCTCAGGAGCTTAATTACGGTTCGCCTTCCAACTTCGATTTTTATTTTCAAACAATCTGTCAGGCCGATTCGCTGAGCGTCAAGGACACAGACATGCCCGCCAAGCGGCCATTGGCGGCGACGCATTTAAGGACCTGGACCGGTTACAGGTTCGGCTCTTCTGAAAATCTGCGGTGACGATTTCAGTTAGTTCGTAAACTATCACTTTCGGAATTACTTAGCCGAATTATTTTGCACTTGGCGGGAAACTCGGCCAGCGAGTTAGTAACGTCCTAACTAATATGGGAGTGCCGGCGACTTATCGTGAGTCAGGGTTATGCAGCGATTGGCGAAAATGATCCAGAGCAGTCGTACTGGGAGAGCATCATCCGATGTGGCGAATAATACCAGGTTCGGGCGGTTGGCGCGAAGTCCTCGTACCAAGGCGGCAGAGTCATCCCAAGGGACGTCGGCACTCCCACGGCAGCCCAGGCAGGCCGGTGATCGGCCAGGCGTAATCCAAGATAACCGAACTGGACGACGGTCCGCCACCAGCCGCCAGGCATATAGGAGGGTGGGGCGAGAAGTCGGAAACCGAAGTCGTCCGTATGCACGAGCAAATGGAAGTAAACCACATGCACCGAGTCGGCCCAGAGTTCCAGCGCACCCCGCGACCAGGCCGAACACAAGTAGCCAGGAAAGCCGCGGACTGTGTGTGACAGATAGAGCGATGAACAGGCATTTTTCGGGAATAAAATGGGATGTGGTCGAGTTTATATATAATTGAAGAATTTGAGATTTGAAGAGATCAGCCGGTTTTTTTATGGGACGGACCATTGACGCCATTGTTAGACTCACACTTAGAAGAGCATTTAATTTAATAGTTGTCGGGAATAAATCAGGTGCTCGACCGGTTTAATTGGTTAAGGCGAACCGATCGATTCATAGAGCGGGTTCACCCCAAAATAAACAAACTCGCACCGTAGATATGAATAAAGAAGAAAACTTCTCTTTTAACGTCTCAGCTGAGACACACGTCCCTTCCCAGGAATTGCCAGGGCTTGAACCTGGCAATCATTTCACCGTCGGGCGACGCTCCTTTATAAAGGGCCTAGGCATTGTCGGCGCAACCTTGCTGCCGGCAAGTGCACTGTTGATGACCGAACCCAAAGCGCGGGCGCAGAGCAGTGGTAGCCTTACCAAAGGTGATGCGGATCTTCTCAGGTTCGCGGCATGGGCCGAGATCGTAGAGAGCGATTTATGGACGCAATACAATGAGCTGGGGGGAGCCACCAAACCCAACGACGGCCCGCCCAATGCGGGAAATCCGCCCTACAAACTTGCGCTCCAAAATCTCGATAGCGACATGCCCCAGTACATTACCGATAACAACGATGATGAACTGAGTCACGCAGCTTTCCTGAACGCGTACTTGAGCTCCCATGGCGCAGAACCGGTCAACCTTGATAGGTTCCGAAGTTTGCCGGGTAGTATGGCGACAGGGGTCGATAAACAGAAAATTGGCAAACGGCTCACGAACCTCCTCAATCTCAATGTGGACCTTAGTTGGTATACTCGCTACCGCAGTGAAGAGAACCCCGATTTGGGCGCTATTTTCAAGGGGCCGTTTAACATTTTGAATGAGCCCGCCATTCCTTTTAACGACAGCGATACTCCTCCAACACTGGTGGTGCCGTCGCCCTCGATTCCTGCGGGGTCTCCCGCCCAACGCATCCAAGCGATCGCAAACACGGCGGGATTTCACTTCGCGTTCATTGAGCAGGGTGGCACGAGTCTTTATCCTACGCTTGCTCTTAAGGCAACCAGCGATGAGGTTCTGCGAATTTTGCTCAGTATTGGCGGAGTCGAAATTGACCACTTTTCGCTTTGGCATGACAAGGCCGGTAACGCGGTGTCTCAGCCTTTGGCTGGCGTGATCGACCCCGAGAATCCCAGCGGTGCAACGTTTCCCGATCTCAATGATCCCGCCACACTTGCCCGCCTCCATCTGCAGCTGGAGCTCACCCAGACCAACAAGATCCTGCCGGAGCCGTGTGACTTCCTTTTTCGCGAAGCCCTGCCTCCCTGTTCGGTAATTCGACCTACTTCCACCGCGCTAGGGGGCGCAGTGGCCACCGTCAAGGCCTTTACGGCCGACGGACTTTTCAACGGCCAACCGGAAAGCTTCTTTGATTTCGCCATGCAGCTGGCAATGGCAGCGGATAATGCTCAGCGCCAATTGTTGTAGAACCAGAGAGAAAAACAAATGAACCAGGAGGGTCAGCGAGAGCGTTTTGCACGCGGACCGTTTGTACCTCCTGGTCCTACCGATGACCATTTTCTCTTTCTCAATCCGGTCGCTGTAACGGCCGGTTCTCGGGAATAAACAATGGTCCCAACCAGTTTAAGATAGTAATGAATATTCTTGCATTTGGTATTGGGAATTTAGGTGGCCCGGATCTGTTTATCATCCTCCTCATAGTGCTCGTCCTCTTCGGGGCGAAAAAGTTGCCTGATCTGGCGCGGAGCTTGGGGCAAAGCATGAATGAGTTCAGGAAAGCTCGCGAGGAAATTGATCGGAGCCTCCACGACACAAACGCTCAACCGTCTCAGCCGCAACCCACTGCCAGCACACAGCGGGTCGCAGCGGTGCCCAGCGATCAGCAACGGATGACGTCGGCAGCACGGGACCACTAAGGGGGGGCTTCGACGAAGGGGATAATAAAGCACGTTCGTGCGCTCAGAATGACGAACAATAATAGAGTACTAACAGCAGATCAGAGTGCGCCGACGAAATACCAGGGCGAGGAAAGCGGATACTCCGATCGGGTAATTTTCCCGAAGAGAAAAGCGGATAGACTACGAAGACCAGCGCACCCGTTGCTTTATGACTATGATGCTAAACAATCTTGTAGATCCAATTATAATCGCGATGTATCGGCACGCGGCACGACTTCAATTACTGGCGCAAACTAACCGACCAGGGATCTCGGAGATTTTCCGGGAGGAGAGCGCCCACGTCTGCGAAAATGATGTCCAGAACATTGTTCAGCCCGGATATCAGTCGGTGGTCGACGCCGAAGCGGATCCGGCACAGAAAGTTAGAATTCTTGCCGATTCCCAGAAGCAGCTCAGAGATTTAGTTTCCCCACGACTTCCTCAAGTCGGAAATCGTCCCGATGATGGCTATTACAGCATTTTCATTCAAGGTTCAGTCGGCGCGGCTCGATCAGTCTACTCAAAGATTTTTGAGGAAACGGCTCGGGTCGCTGACAGATAGCTTCGGGACTGGCTCGATGGCTATCACCCTGCTGCCATGAATGCCACCAACGCAGGATCCGGTCTTGGTCCGATCGATGTGCATGTCCATCTTTCTTTAAACGGGCAAAGCAGTCTAGGCGGTTGGTCCCGCCGGCGCTGGGTGATGAGGCCTTTCCTGGCGGCGGCGGCCCACGACATCGGACTTTGGGGCGGATTTGGAGGTCGGGATTTTGACGGGCGATACCTTGATAGACTCGTGGGCTGGCTGGACGACTCATCGCTCTCCGCCGCGGTGCTCCTGGCCTACGATTGGGTTCGCGATTCGTCTGGCTGTCCACAGAAGGATCTTTCCGACCTTTACGTTTCGAACGAAGCGGTGATTGCCGTCGCCCGACGACACTCAAAATTCTTGCCCGGCGTCTCCATCCATCCTGCCCGGCCGGATGCATTCGAAGAACTCGAGCGCTGCGCGGATCAAGGAGCCGCCCTCCTTAAACTGTTGCCCTGCGTGCAGAACGTGGACTGTAATGAAACGCGTTACAAACCTTTCTGGGAACGCCTTGCCGAGCTGGATTTACCTCTCCTGGCCCATACCGGTGGCGAGTTTTGCGTCCGCAGCATCCGCAACGACCTCAAATCTCCCGCCTGCCTTCGGCTGCCGCTCGAGTGCGGAGTGACAGTGATCGCCGCTCACTGCGGAACACGCGCCCTGCCATGGGACGGGGACCATTTTCGAACCTTTCTGGAAATGCGTGAGCGGTACCCGAATCTTTACGGCGACCTTTCCCCGCTGTCCCACATTACCCATCTGGCGTCGCTCGAACGGCTCCGCGAAGATCCGGCGCGTCTCCTGCACGGGACTGATTATCCGGTGGTCAACGCGGTGTTTCCATCGTTTCTGAAAGGTTGGATCAGCCGACCGGAGCTGCGTCGCCTAAACGCGATCGGCAATCCGCTTGAGAAGAAAATTCAGCTGACTCGCGCCCAAGGATTTCCGGAGTGTGTGTTTACCGATCTTTGGCGACTGCTGCCAGACAGGGTAGTCCGCTCTTTTCAACATCAGCAGGTAAATTGATCTCGCGATGATGTAACCGATCTTGGCCTTTTCAAGGATGCCGGCGTTGCCGACCACAATATCAGTCCCCCGAAGGAGGGAGAAGGAATTCGCCTCTTGGCGACACCGGAATTTGCTCCTTGGTCGCATTAGAAGGTGGCACCAGAAAACCTAACTCTCGTGCTGATGCGGATGCCGTGAGCAGTAGGTAACCTTGAGCCATGACGACGACGAAAACAGTTGAGTCAACGGTCCAGCCAAGTAAAGCTCAAGTGACCGGTCCCGCAGTTCTCATCACCGGCATCGGTCGGACTAGCACCGGAAATCAATCTTATGAGCACTCCGATTATGTCGGTTGACCTTACCAAACGGCCGCCCCGTAGCATCCGCGTCCGGCGTGGCGGTTTCGTGATCCTTGCTCGGATGCTGGACAAGGGACGAGCCGTCTTCGCAAAAAAAAATGGCGAGTACAAATACAACTCTTATACCGACCAGCATCTGGTGCGCTTTCTCGGCTTCGATCCAGAGGCACTGATGGTTCGACGCGCTGGACCTCGACCACCACGTGAGCTTTGGCGGCAAACCTTAATCCGCCGCGAAAACGGAGAGACTCCTATGCAAACACAGCTAGCGGCATCTCCTCTTTAATTCAATCAACCCGTTCTGAAAGGAACAACCATGGTGTCCACTTCCACTCAAAGAACCGCTCTCGTTACTGGAGCGTCCCGCGGTATCGGACGCGCCACGGCCCAAGCCCTCGCCAAAGAAGGCGCACACATTCTGGTCCATTACGGCAATTCCGCCGCGGAAGCTAATTCACTCGTAAGTGAAATCGAGGCTGCCGGCGGCAAGGCCGATGCACTCCAAGCTGACTTGGGCACACCCGAGGGTCCCGCAAAACTGGCGAAAGAGGTGCGCGCGATAGTTGGGCAGCGCCTCGACATTCTCGTTTCCAACGCGGGCATTGCCCACGCCGCGTCTACGGAGGACCATACCGTCGAGGAGTTCGATAACTTGTTCGCAACGAACGTGCGCAGCGCCTTCTTCGTCGTCCAACAGCTACTGCCGGTTCTTGGCGAAGGCTCCAGTGTGGTCTTGGTTTCCTCGCTGGCCTCGCGTGGCGTTCCCGGTAATCCCGGCCAGGCCGGTGCGCCATCTCTGCCTGCCTACGCGGCCACCAAGGGCGCGATCGATACGCTGGTCAAACATTGGGCTTCCACGCTTGGACCCCGCGGCATCCGCGTGAACGCCGTGGCTCCGGGCGTCATTGCCACCGATATGTCGAGCTTTACCAAGACCGAGGGCGGTCAGCATCTCACTCTGGGCATGCAAGCTCTGAAACGGATCGGGCAGCCCTCCGATGTGGCTGACGTTATCGTCTTCCTGGTTTCAGAAAAAGCGCGCTGGATCACCGGCGCCATTATCCCGGTCGACGGAGGTTCGAAGTTGTAAGCCGAGCAAATCTCACCGCCAGTCGGCGCAGGGCGGCGAGGACCAAAGGTCAAAGGTTCATCGCCTTCATGGCCGCCGCCGCGTTGCGGTCACCGACCACCCCATCCGGTGGGCAGGCCGCGGCGATCTCTCCCAACTCCGGCGTCAGCGTCACGTTCAGCGCGCCGAGGTTTTCCTCCAGGTATTTGCGCCGCTTGGTGCCCGGGATCGGCAAGATGTGGTCGCCTTGCGAGAGGACCCAAGCTAGCGCGAGTTGCGATGGCGACGCACCCTTCCGGGCCGCGATCTCCTTCACGTGATCCACCAAATCGAGGTTCTTCGGGAAGTTCTCACCCTGGAAGCGTGGGTTGGTGCGCCGGAAGTCGTCCGAGGCTAGGTCGTCGAACGAACGGATCTGCCCTGTCAGGAAGCCTCGGCCGAGCGGGCTGTAGGCGAGGAGGCAGGTTGGTGGCGTATGGTCTAAATCTCCCTGCCTTCCGGCGAGGTCAACTTCCGACATGTCGATCACGACCGCCGGGTCCAGCACTTTGTCGCTGACCGGATTTGTCTACTCCCAACCGCCCGGAACTTGGGTTCTTTCAAGATTGCGTAAGATGTGAGCACGGATTTCTCCGTCCACAGAGCCGCTAAAAAGTGCATGGAAGGATGTAAAGTTCGGCCTCATGCGACCAATCCGGGTTCGGCTTCGGAGAACCGCTCGACACCTCATCGGATAAATTTGGAACATCAAAAACGGCTAAGAAACGGCTAACCTCCAGGCTGCTAAAGAGGCCAGAAAGACGCAGTTTTGAGCGTGTTGTTTGAGGGTGTTAGCGCCGGCGTAGTTTTTCATCGAACGTCTGGACGAAATTGAAGCATTTGCTGGAAGAGGTTGCCTCTTCATCGCTCCACCGAAAGTCCACTACGCTCTTGCCGGCGATCACCTCAAAGAAAACTTCCTTGTGGGCTGCGCGGACAAAGCCGCCATCTATGACGACCGGTCATCGGTCCGTCCGGCGGCGGCTGTGCTTCCCAGTCTTGTATGTGTGCAGCGCGATGTCTCAGCAGCTCAAAAGCCTTTTGCCTTACATCGCGCGCTACGAAAAACCGATCGACGAACTCTTCCATGCTCATCCGCATAGTTTCCTGTTTCGGGATTTACTGGCCTTTGGCACTGATCGGGGGCTTAGATGTGGCGCCGGGCGTAGGCCGTTTCTATCGAAAGGATTGTCTTTGTGACCTTTGTGATCTGTGCAAATGATTTTTCTTCGTTCCCCCGGCACTAAGACAGAAAAAAAGCAAAATTCATTTTTGAACAGAAGATCGCAAAGATCACAAAGAGTCACTGTCTTTAAGAGCCATCGGAGGCACGTGGGCCTGCATTGCCTAAATCTCGGTCAGCAACGAATGAAACGCCCCTTAATCCTCACTCGTCCTCTTGTTCTGAAATCGTAATCGTCGTCGCTCTCGACTTCTATGGACGGGGGAAACGCGCCGATTGCCGACAACGTTCAACGATCGAGACATCTGAGGTGATCCGTCAACGTTTTTTTACAAATTTATTCACAGTTCGGAGGATTGGGAGAGGTCCTACACCGCGCTAAACAGATACATTATTGCAATAGTCCAAAGTTCCGGATTCTGGCGGCTTTGGCACGATGTGCCTGAGATCTAGCTGAAATGCAAAGGGACCTGTGGAACTGGTAGGTTCAAGGATCTTAGCACTCTTGGGTCAATCAGGCCGGTCTGGGGTAACCCCTGCGCCTTTTGGAAGGCTCGAATCGCTTGGCGACTGCTTGCATCGATCACTCCGTTAATCTGCCCGTGATAGTACCCGCGCCGAGCAAGCTCCGACTGTACTTTCGTGGCCAGATCTTGCCAGTACCGGCCATCATAGGCTGAGCCGGAGTCATCGTAGGCATAGTCGTAGCGGCATCCATAGTCGGCGTAGTCGTAGCGGCATCCATAGTCGGCGTACCCCCAATAGGGGAAGCCGAAATGGCGATCACCGTGAAGGAAACGATGATCGCGATCGCCGTGATTAAATCCGATCAAAACCCCTTTCGGCCTAGCGTGGGCCGCGGGGCTGACCACCGACACGGCAAAGATGACGAAGCTGATCGTCGCCAGCTTTCGGAAGATTAAATGTATTGGTTTTTTCATTAAGGTGTTCTTTTTTGATGTTGTTTTTCGGATTGGTGGGATTCAACCCCCGTACAACGGGATTGAGCACCGAAAAGTTTCAGGATTTCGGCGCCATTGTTTTAGGCGTTCCGAATCAATATCGGCTGGCTGCTCGATCGCGAACGCAATAGCGCGGGCGATCGCATCCGGCGGGATCGCGATCTTGTCCATTGTTTCGACGATCTGGGCCTTCATCTCCGGATCTGTCATGGAGGCCGCTATGTCCGTGTGAACGAAGCCCGGCGAAATGACTGTCACGCGCAGCTTGCTTATCACCGGCTTCCTGGCGCAAAGCCTCGGAGATGGCACGCACCGCGTTCTTCGAGCCGGCATAGACCGCCATGGTCGGTAAAATTCTAAGTCCGGCTGTAGAAAGGAAGGACTTTGCAGCGCTCAGGTATTTCGCCAGCATCTCCGTTTTGAAGTGGCCTGATTCCGCGCTCCACTCATATTTGCGAGTTGCCTATCGGCGTTCCTTGAATTTGAACCGGCAGACATGGCCGCCGCGGACCATGCATTCATCATGAATTACATCGCAGTCTACTACTTCGGACATCATGGCCAGATCGAAGTGGCATACTTCTGGATAGCTTTGGGCTAGACTGTGAAATACACAATTGATCGCCTCGATGGCAGGCAATTTCTCTTTGGCCGGGTCGATCGACCCCGATTGATAGCCTAACTCCCGCATGATGCCGGCTAGGGCCCGGATGCGTTCGCCCTTATCCTTAACCCCCGCGAGTCTGGCCGCGACCTGACGCCCCACAGCCTTGCCCATGCACTCAAGCCGTTCTCGCAATGCGTCGGTGCCCTGCTCCTCGCGCAGCGAATTAATGAGCAGTTCCGCAAACCAGGAATAATGGCGCGGAAATAGCTCGTTGCCTGAACTAGTAAGGCCGTAGAGCTGCTCCGGGCGGCCGCCACTCGACTGGGTCTCTCCCTTGGCGACCATACCATCGCGTTCGAGTGCCGTGAGGTGTTGACGAACGGCGTTGTCTGTGATGCCGAGCCCTTTTGACAAGTCTTCGACGGTAAGACCCTCCTTATTGTGGAGGAGCAAGGTGAGCAACTGCTGCTGTCGAAGTCCGAGTAAGGTGATCATGGCTAAACCAAGTGAGTGCAATCGCCTAAGTCTACCACAGCGAATTAATGGTACAAATTCACATAAAACACAGTTTGCACATTAAGATGTTGACAAATGCCGTGGGGAATTTGAGTTTAATCTGTCCTCAACAATGGCGCCCCCATGAACCAAAAATACCTCCTGGCAGCTCAAATTTCGTTTTGATATTAGAAGATTAACAAAGGAAGCTATCAGAGACGATTCCGACTGAGGTTGGCTGTTATTCTGCGCTAGGGCGGAGATGCCAGTAGTGGCGAAGCCTTGGGCGGCGACAAGCACCGAGAGAGTTCCCAAAAGTAGTTCAATCCAGAGAAGGAGAAAAAATGAAGAAGCTAGTAATGAGTATCACTGCATGTGTGCTGCTGGTCCCTGGTTTAGCCGCAGCGAAGGACACGACCTTCAGCGGCGAGATCATGGACAGTGCGTGTGCCAAGGGCGGTGGGCACGAGTCGATGTTCAAGAAGATGGGTACCAACGATCCTAAAGTGTGTACTGAGACCTGCATAAAGGGGGGCAGTAAGTATGTTCTGTTCAAGGCCGACAAGACGTTCTACCAACTAGACGACCAGAAGAAGCCCGCGCCATTCGCCGGGCAGAAAGTAGAGGTTACGGGAACCTTGGATAAGGCCACCAAGACCATCCACATGACAGAGATCAAAGCGGCATCGTAAGCCTGTCGGAGAGAGCGGAGCGCTTAGCCTGCTCTCTCTCGCTTTCCGGATAGCTTTCTGGCAGGGCTGATTGGATGAAGCGCTGGATTCTCGTTGTACTTATTGCCCTCGCCCTAGCTGCGGTCGTGGTGATCGTAGGATTCACTCAAATAAAACTCGACGCGCTTCAGGAGCCCGGCCATCTCGAAACCGTTTTCGCCACAGGAGCAAAACACCTCCTGGTTCGTTGGAGGAGCCGCGAGGGAATTCCCCCGACACCGACGAATCTGCAGGCGAGCGTCGAAGAAGGAGACAAACTGTACGCCACCGATTGTTCAATGTGTCATGGCCCCGACGGCCACAAGCCCACTGACGCCGGTCGCTGGATGTATCCGCGCGCCGCGGATCTCACATCGCCCGAGGTGCAACAGTACTCCGATCGCGAATTGTTCTGGATTGTAAAAAATGGAATTCGTCTGAGCGGGATGCCCGCGTTTGGAAGAGTCGAATCCGACCAACACATCTGGAACTTGGTGCATTTTGTAAGGACTCTCCCGGGAAGCGCCCGTCCGGAGAGCGGAAAAGCCGCGGATTGAAGCCGCCATTGTGATCAAGTCAGATTCACGTTGCTTGCGACGTCCGTACTGCTTCCCTCGCGTTGATGCGCCCTTAGGCCGAAGATACCCAACGTTTCCCGACTATCGTTCCATTCGCTCGGATACAGCTTCAACTCGGCGATGGCCAGCGCCGTGGATATACAATTCGAAGAAAGCCTCTATCGTTCGGCGTTCAACGTTCAACGTTCAACGTTCGGCGTTCGACGTTCGGCGTTTGGCGTTCAGCGTTCGCGATCGGTTGTTGCTCCCAGGCGGCATAATGGAAGAAGCTCCCGCAACCGCTCTTTCGGTCGAACTTACAATAGGACTCCCAAGCCGGTTTAATCCATCGGAAATCCGCCTTCAACAGCTTCGAAAAATCGATCGTTTCCATAAGTTATCGATTTCCGTTTCGAATTGCCAAGCGAGACATCCACGCCCACCAGCTGAGTGAACTGCAAATCGGGCGCCAGCAGCGCCAGGAGTTTGCCATCGCCGCACCCCAGGTCCAGGATCCGCGCACTGCCTCTGGTTTTAAGAATGGCTGCCACAGATTCCAAACGTTGTGCGTGTAAGCTGTTTGGACCCCTGTTGTCCTCGCTCAACTCATCCCCCGCCCCCTCTTCCTTAATTAACTGGGTCAAAGCTGCCGTTACCAATTGGCGACGCCGCTTCAGGTACCGAGCTACAATCAGCTCGCGCTTCGGATGCTGAGCCAGCCAAGGATCCCCCCGACGCAACAGCTTTTCCACTTCCGCCTCATCGATCCAGTAATGCTTTTCATCGTCAAGGACTGGAATAAGTACGTACAGGTGATTAAGGAGCTCTTTGAGAGTCACGGTCGCAGCCAAAGAGCAGGAAACGTAACGGCTTTGGCCCCATTCCGGAAATGCGGTATCCAGGGGAAACTCGATGATATGCACCCGGTATCCCAACGGTCCAAACAGATCTGAGAGCGATATATCGCCTCGAACGGGGAGGCACGGCAATTTGATCTCGAAGTCGAAAGTGGTGTTGGCCAGTTCCGGTCGGGTCTTGCACTGTCCGTTCAGAGCCGATTTGAACACTCCCGACAGCGCCACACTAAGAAACGATGACGCCGTGTACGGGCGATCGTTGACGTATGGATAGAGCGGCAAAACGCGCTCCCCTCGCCCGGCCAGACGCAACGGATCCAAATCCAACACTAACGCAACTCGCAAACAGTTGCGTCATACCGAGGGTAAAAGACCAGAACACGTCCGAAGGACAACGCGAATTCCCGCACCTGTTCCGGATGTTTATGAAACAGGAAACTAAGATCGCCTGCGTTCGATCCGATGCTGGAAATAGTGAGGATCACACAAATTCAAAGGCCGAACACATCTCAACATTCTTCTCGTCCAGCAGAAATGCGTACCGGTGGATTGTGGACCACTGGCGGAGGAAGCAAGCTCCCAGTTCTGACCAATTTTCTACAAGATAAGTATTCTCTTTCAGTTCAACGGATGTCGGACCTTTCGATTCTGTGGAACAGCTCGGTCCATGCGCCCGAAGAAACTTGGTCAGCGGTTAGCTTACTTTATCAGGACGCCATTTAGGCAAGTAAGTAGGCGTCCCGCCTTACATCTGACTGGAAGCTGGAAGAAGGCAAGACGGCTTACTTAGTCCGGGAGTAAGGCGAGACGCCTTACTTACTTCGGAGGCGAAGCCAGATGCTTTGCATTGTTACGAATGTAAGCCTCAAATTTTGCCAAGTGCTCTGCGCTCCGAACGATGTGATCGAAGCTTTCAGGGCGCCAGATCCGCCCCGACGAAATAAGCATGCGATTGAACTTATGTGCGGTGAACGATTTCCAGGAATGAAGAATGGGGCTCAATTGATGTTCACCGATGGTTGCGACAATGGCGTGCACGTGATTAGACATCACGATAAATTCGCCCAGCTCGTAACGTTCCCCGTCAAAATGCTGCAGACTGGATTCCATGATAGCCTTGCAATCTGGGCGTGCCAAGATGCAGCTTCCGTAACCGGCATCTAGCCAGCGATCTATCGTTTCAGTGAAACGCTGGTGAAATTCATCTTGCTGGCGGCAATTGTGCGGCTCTGGATTTAGTTTTGTCCAGAGCTCTTTCTCGCGCCGCAGCCGTTCCAACTTGGCCTGTGGCAGAGAGTCCGCAAGGCGGAAGGTGACAAAATATATTACCGATTCCTGCCGCCAATGCGGGAGTTTTCCTCGATGGATGGTCAAGGGGCCTTCAGGATTGAAAAATGCCACATAAATACATGCAGTAAATATGTTTTATATTCAAGGCGTTTTTAGGCGCTCCGAAGATAGGGTAGGGACGCCGTGTGTCGGCGCCCCTCCCTCCGAACCGAACAGGCCGTTTTCCGGCATTCGGCTCTCCAGTTGGTGGTTAACTTTCAAGAAGATTGGCAAGCCACCTGATGAGCCTGTCTTAAGGAGAACAAGCCCATGGTGGTGAAGTAGGCGTTCCTCCTTCAATCCCCGTTTCCAGGGTTGCCAACATGCGCTCTGTCCAGACCTCAGTTTCCACCCATGCCCATCGGGCACGGATCTCTTCGTCTTGTAGAGCCCTCTCGGGCACTCTCGGCGATCTTTGTTCCTGTGTTCTGTCTTTCACGCTTCCACCTTCCTGCCTTCCTTTGCTCCACGGGCATTACCCCGCTTCTGCGCTCTTACGAAGGCTCTGTCACCTTTCGGGCACGGTTCTTCGGACCCTCTGCCGGTCATGAACGCCGTTCCTCTGCCGAATCGTGATCCCTGATTCATGTCGCTCCAACTTCCGACCATTCTATCTCCACCCACCCCATGCACTCCTGTCCCTACGCTCACTTCTCGCCGCAGGTCAGGTCGCGGAGTTACCGTTCTTTCCCTTTCCGGGCGGCTTCCGTTCTGGGCTTCGCCTTTACTTAGCAGGCTCGCCAATGCATCAGGCCGTATCGAGTTCATCATTTTGTTAATTATGGACTGGTCGTTCGCTTCGGGTTGCTCCCCACCCCGCCTCTCGGCGACGCAGTTTCCTTCAGCTACGGACAGCCAGTGCTCCGTCCGATGGGGACTTCCACCCCACTGTTGGTGCGCACTCTCAGGCGCACTAAGTAAGGCGTCCCCGCCTTACCCTCTCTGGCCGCCTTCGCCGTTCAAATTTACAGTAAAGAGTGACCGATGTGCCTTTTCGAGCGTGGCAGAGAATCCTTTCACAGAAGATCTCAAAGGACTCAATGAATGGAACGCGATGATTGCTAAGAATCGCCGACCCGCCGACACGACCTTTGCCGACCCGTTGTTCCCTACATTGCCGCCTGAATATCGGTCTTTCCGAAATCCTCCCCCTTGAATAACAGTGGGAATCCGGTCGCTTTGGCGAGGGCATAAGAAAAACAATCGCCGAAATTCAGGGCGGCAGGATGGCGCCCTTCCCGTATTGACGGAGGGCTTGCCGGGCAATATGCGCTTGGTCCGCGTCGACGGCGGCGAGTTCTATTCCGGCGGCTGCAATCCACAGATCAAAGTCCCGTAGGCCTTCATAGCCGCGGCTCTATTCCATGACCATCGACGCTTCCACAAACCCGGCAGTCGATAGCAGGCAAATGTCAGATTTTTCGATGGCTTCGTTGAAAGCTCGTCGCTCTGGTTCGTCATTCAGGATGGCGATAATGACTGAGGTATCAATAATCACTTATCGGGCAGTCCGTGTTCGTCGTAGAGCATCTCTTCGGGGCGGCGCCCGTCCAGAATAGGCAAAGCTGCGCAATGCTTCGCGATCTCGTCCAGCCTGTCGGCAAGATGGCGCTTGCTGCGCCGCCTCTTTATCTGTTCAAGGCGATCCTTCAATGCCTTCGTGACGGCCTCAGTTTTTGTTTCTCCGGTCAGAGCAGCCAGATCGGGCCGGCGTGCTGCTGCGACGTGGCATACCTGTACAGGCATTCTCGCAACCCACCGGCCCGGGGCGATTATGGATAAGTCTGGGCGCCAATTTGTTGCCCGATATCAGTTCGCAGATGACAGAATCAAAACATGAACTAAAACAGTAGCAGGGTTACCGATGTCCTGACTGCTCCCGTTGAACGTTAAACGTTGAACGTTGAACGTTAAACGTTGAACGGTGAACGAGTCAAGGCGGTCACGGGTAGCTCTCAAGCAATTCGAGAATGGTGCAATGATCGACGTGGCTAAGCAAATCCAACCACAATCTGTAGAAATTCCTTGCGGTGTCACCACCACATCTTGTATCTAAGGTCGGTATGAAGCATTTTCACGAAGCCTTGCGTTCCGCCAACCTTTTCGATTCGGGCTGCGGCTATCTCGTAGTGAGCAGGTTTAGAGCCGACGGCCGCGTTGAGGCTGGGTCTTTCCTGCTCGACGTATTTTGCCTGGGTGTGAAAGACGCGGGTTTCCAGGACTTCCATAGTATTGCCGATTACCAAGAAAGCCTTGTCGATCCACTCTTCCCAGATGGGAACTCGGTGCGAATGACGCCGGAGGCGGCGCGCAAGTTGACCGAGGACGCGATCAGCTATGCCAGGGGGCTCGGGTTTTCGCCGGCCGCCGATTACAAAAAGGCGAGTCGCGTTTTCGGCCGCATCACCACGGCGGACTGCGATGAGCAATTTATATTCGGTCAAAACGACAAACCACTCTACATCCAAGGGCCGTTCGACTCTCCGGCGCGCGTCGAGAGAATTCTGCGCGCGCTCGAAGCCCGGTGCGGCGAGGGCGGATACCATTACATCGTTGCCGCTGATAACTTCGAGCCCCTCGACGGCGAAGAGCAAAACGGCGAAAGCGCCGTTACCGATCCCGTCCGTCGAACAGGACTCGAGCGGATGGCCGCCGAGCTCCGCGCCAGTCAGCCCGGCATGAAGGTTCGGATCAATCCGCCGGGTCACCGAAAGGTTTCCGACATGATCTGGCTGGTAGCCGAACCGCTGCTGGAGTCCGCACCCGATTACGAATCAAAGGAAATGATCCTCAAACTCACGACGCTGGCTTGGAATTTCACCCTGCTCGACCCGATTGAACAGGAAGAGATGCTCGCGGAAATAGCCGATCTGTTCCAATGCCCCGAGGGCGTGGATATGTTCTACTATCTTGCGGACCGTAAGGCGCTTCTCTTCCCCGAAGAGGAACGCGTTATCTGCAAGGTCGAAACGGGGCCCGCTTTATACAGCGATATCGCATTGCGAGTTGCGTTTGCGATGTGAGTGTAGCCATAGCCGAATACGACCTTTGGAGGAATCTTTCAAAGGATATCCGAGAGCCGAGAGAGTTCCGCTTTGTCAAGAATTGTTGACTGACCCCTTTCAGCTGAGTCTTGCCGACCCCGGTGCCGCCTAACCAAACGATGTTCTGACTCTGGACCATGTAAGTCAGCGAGTCGTAGAGGGCCATGATCTTTTTCTCATTGAGCTTGGGCTGCCGGTCGAAGGAAAAGGTCTCAATGACCCAGGGTTCTGGAACGTGGGCCTTTCGGAGCCGGAGTTCTCGGAGGCGCTCACGTTTGACCCGGTACTGCTCTTCGACAATGTGGGTCAGCAAGCGCCCGTGAGAAAAACGCTGATCGCCGGCCAGTTTCAGATAATCGTCCCAATGGGTAAGTAGTTCCCCGAGGTGCAGGTACTTGAGCTTTTGAGCTAAGGCATCATTCATGATTTTGGTCTGCCTTTCTTGGTAGATGGACAGGTCCGGTGGATCGGTCAGAGAACCTTCCTGGTAAGCTGTCCGCTGGCGAAAAGCTTCATCGACTTCGGCTAAAGGCAGCTCCGCTGTCCCTTCTCTGAGGTGCAATAGAGCAATCCGCTCGATAATCTGCAGACTGTTAATCCGGTAGCGGTGAGCGCGTTGAAGACTTTTGATAAACAGCTCCGGGGTCATTCTCTGGCTTAAAGCCAAAAGCCGTCTCAAGAAGACGTGCCGCTGCACTGCGTTGCTCTCCAAGGCAAAATCCAAGTACCGGCTGACCTCCGGGTCCAAGGCGCGCAGCCGCTTTTCTTCTTCGGCGCTGGAGTAGCGCCGATTCTTGGGCTGCCAGGGCGGTGTTGGTAACTCGGGCGGACTGAAGCGTTGGTTACTGACGCCATCGGCGGGTAAGGGATACTCGGCCAGACACTCCCGGGCCAGGTAGATCTTTAATCGCTCGCTATACTGCAGGATTTTGACCTCCTGGCGCTGAGTTCCCGGCACCCAATAGTAGTTCCCATCAAAAGCTGCATAACCGTACTGATCGGTGCCCCGCTCATGCACCTGGTAAGGCGCAGGCAGATGGCCCGGCAACTGGGCGAGGTAGCTGCGTTCATGCTCGAAGGCTTTGGCCGGAATCAGCCTCCCCTTGCCTTGGGGCCGGTACTCCATGCGCACCGTCGCCCATTCAAAGGCTTGGCCGTTGAGATCGTTGAAGCTCTCAAAAGAGCGTCCGGCCAGAAAGTTCGTCTCGACAGTCCAGAAGCTGCGCTCTTCACCGGCTTTGCGATCTGAGTGCCCCTTTTCATGACAACAGAACTCGAAGCCATACTGCTTGGCGAAGGCCTCCATCTCCCGGGACGATCACCGCTTGGGCGCCGGTGCCTCGCAAGCGAGCCAGGTTAGTGTTGTCGATAATACATTGCCGTGGCGCATACCCCCAGTAGGTCAAGGCTTCATGAAGAAAGCACTTCATCTGGAAGCGATTGAAGCAGCGGTAAAACTTCAGATAGCGCCTTTTGGAGTAGCGCAGGTAAAGAACGGTGGCCACGACTTTCTGAGGTTGCTGCCCCAGCTTGAGTGTGTAGAGGGTGGTGTCGTGCTGCATCTCGGCCCCGGGTTCATCGGGCACCTGGCCACAGCGGCTCTGCTGGCTTTTGCTTTTGCTGATGCCTGACTGCCGGAGCATGCGAGTGAGGGTGGAGTACTTCACTTCAATGCCTTCCTCTTCGATCAGTTTTTCGTGCATCCGTTGGATCCAGCCACCGCATTGTTCGTAGAGGCGCTCAAGCAATTGCGCAGCGCTCAAAAGGGGTCAGTCAACAATTCTTGACAAAACCCTCATTTTGCGAGCACCTCGACGTTCGGAATGGATGACGGACAATCAAGGAGGCGGCCGGCGGAAACAACTAAGCAACAGAAAAAACGACTCCTCAAAGGGGTCAGTCAACAAATGCTGACAGTAGACCTACCGCCCGCGGAATTCGCTCGCTCTGATCGCTTCTGCCCGAGACATGGCAAATCGCGTTCTCAAACTGGATCCTGAATTGAGGCGTCATCCGTTCATCTATTCAATCCTATGTGCGATCTGTCAAGAATTGCTGACTGACCTGACTGACCCCTTTTGACTGCCCAAATTGCGATAAGGACCCGAACAATTGCGTCCGAACCGCAAAATTTGAAGATGTATTATTTGGTTGGGCTCGAAAAAAGCGGACAAAGCATCCTCTATCCGCCTCATGAACATCCACTTGACTCTCGACTATCAAATCATTCTCCGAAACGAACCCCGTCCGACAAATCTAGTAGCAAACTTACGGCACCGAAATTGGAGACCCATGGCCGACCACGTTCGGCCGCCTTTGCGGTTGTCCTTGACCGGTCTGGTTCCATGAGCGGCAAGCCGCTGCAGCTGGCCCGAGAATCCTGCGCGTCCGTCGTTCGCAATTTGCGTCCGAACGACTATTTCACTCTGGTTGTTTTCGATGATTCTGCCCAGGTGGTCATTTCGCCGCAGAAGCCGCTTGACCGTCAGGCGATGGAGGCGGCGCTCGCGGGAATCTAAGAAAACGGATCGACCAATCTCATGGCCGGTTGGCTGCTCGGACGAGATGAACTGCTCAAGGTCGGCGCAGAGTGCGACAAGAAGATTCTCATCCTGACAGATTGGCATCTGAACCAGGGGATCGTCGAACCGGACAAAGTTGAAGCACTTGACCCGGAGCGGATTCGCCAAAGATGGAATCCGGACGAGCTGTCTCGGGTTCGGAGACTCCTACAACGAGGAAATCCTGCTGGCCATGAGCAGAGCGGGGAACGGGCAGCTGCACGACGCCGATTCGGCCGAGAAATTCCCAACCATCCTCCAACATGAACTGGGCGGACTGCAGAAGATCACGGCGCAGAACGGCTTCGTATTGAACCGAGACTTTTTTGTAACGCCTGGGACACTATGGCCATCATCCGACCGTCAAGCTTCCGGATGGCCAGCTCCATGGCTGCGCAGGCCGCCGCTTATTCGCTGCCCGGCGCCCCTGATTGCGCATCGAAGCGGGGGGATCACGATACATTTGCTTAAACTCTCATCGACCTGTTTCAGGGCCTTTTGCAAACCGCTGGCGTCGGAGGCGAATTTCTGCGCGAGAAACTGTCGATGTTCTTCGATCGCTCGGTTCCAATCCGTTCCACCGATGCACGGACGTTCCGCAACAGCGCGTGCGAGTTTAGCTCGTAATCCGACATCCACCGGACTGACCGGATGAATTAAGAACGCGAACAAATCACGCGGATCAAGCGGCTCCCAACGCAAGGCCAAAGCAAGCGCCCAGTGTTTGCAGCACCGGCCGCTGAGTGGAACGGATGGAAAGCCCGAGCACCGGTTCGTCAAGAGATCGCAAAGCAGTATCGAGATGCGAACACTCGCTCTGCGCGACCAACGTGGTGGACTGATTTTGGGCACGGCTCATTTGGAAAAGCTGTGCAGCCAGTTGGGCTAGGGTGATCCCAGAATACGCGGTTACAAAGGTGATGGAGCCGTCATAGTCGAGTTTGATTTGCCGGTTTTCGCAGGGCCTATCTAAAGCTTACTGGATTTTCCACAGATCCGTTCCAGGGGAACCCGCGGGGCTCAATGTTTCAGCACCGATAGATCGAAAGGAGGCTCCTAGTTTTACTAACACCCTTCGCAGCAATAGCGGGAGGCTATCTAGATTTTCGAGCACTTCAATGGTGGCAAACTGAGGATCACGTCGATCGAGTTCAGTCAGAGCTTTCCGAATACGGTCGCAAAAACCAGGTAATAGATCGCGCCCTGCCAATCCTTCTTCGGCCAGATCGCGAATTCGTTGACTGGGTGCTGGGTCCGGAGAACCGTACCGGCCGGCGAGCACCAGTTCATCTCGCCAACGCAATAACGTCTCGGCCACTGCAAGCGGATCCTTGGCAAACGATGCAGTGTAGAAACGCGGTTTTACCGAGGCCGCATTCTGCAAAAACTCGCGATACTGGATAATCCGACCCGCAGCGGACGAAGGTTTCGATGCCGACCCGAGCTTAACCTCAAGGAGACGGAGAAATCCATGCGGTCCACAGATCGATTTGTTGAATCTGTCTCGAGGCTGCAAATCTTCCTAGCCGTCAAGATCCAATCCGAAAATAATCTTCAAACTCCCTGCTCCTTTAGCCCGCCCGTGTCGGGAATTTTTCGCGTCGAACTGTTGAGATATTGATCATCTTAGCTGTTGGCAGTTAAGCTTTATCAACTGAAGTAGGGGCATTAGTGGCGTTTCGACATCCGCGTTTCGACATCCGACCATTCTGACAAATCTCGTTTGGTTAGTTGGTCGGACACATACTTATTTAGATGGGTTACGGTTGCGGCGAGGTATGCCAATTGGCGGTACGCGACTGATAGGTTAGGGACGCCGTGTGTCGGCGCCCCTCCCTCCGAACCGAACAGGCCGATTTCCGGCATTCGGCTCTCCAGTTGATAGTTATTCTCCAGAGGAGATCAGCCGACGCAACGATTGTTCTTTGAGGTTCGATCAAGTGTTGACTCCCGTTACCGAGGCGGCCAACAGACATTCAACGAGGGTCGAAGGTTCGCGTACTTGCTTTTGCTCTTCACCGGACTGAGTCCATTGGACATTTGCGGTGCTGTTTTCCTTCGTTCTTTCGTTCAGCGTCTCCATCTTCCTGCCTTCCTTTGCTCCACGGGCATTACCCCGCTTCTACGCTCCTACGAAGGCTCTGTCACCTTTCGGGCACGGTTCTTCGGACCCTCTGCCGGTCATGAACGCCGTTCCTCTGCCGAATCGTGATCCCTGATTCATGTCGCTCCAACTTCCGACCATTCTATCTCCACCCACCCCATGCACTCCTGTCCCTACGCTCACTTCTCGCCGCAGGTCAGGTCGCGGAGTTACCGTTCTTTCCCTTTCCGGGCGGCTTCCGTTCTGGGCTTCGCCTTTACTTAGCAGGCTCGCCAATGCATCAGGCCGTATCGAGTTCATCATTTTGTTAATTATGGACTGGTCGTTCGCTTCGGGTTGCTCCCCACCCCGCCTCTCGGCGACGCAGTTTCCTTCAGCTACGGACAGCCAGTGCTCCGTCCGATGGGGACTTCCACCCCACTGTTGGTGCGCACTCTCAGGCGCACTAAGTAAGGCGTCTCGCCTTACCTCTTCAGCCGCCCAAGCCGGAGGTAAGCCGGGACGGCTTACTTACTTGTAGGGGTTCGCCATTGTCCTTGAACTGGTAAGGGGTCAAGGGTTTTTGGGTTTGGTAGGCGGGTGGCGGTGGATCCCCAATACCATCAACGGCTTCTCCGTCCGAACTTGTGATGCCGGGGGTCATGCGGATGAAATTGGAGGAATCATTGATGTCCACTCCACCGATGGGCTTATTTTCCAGAATTGCGATGGAGGAGGCGATCTCTAGCGCCCGCTTTTCATTGGCCAGCACGCTCATGATATCCCGACAATCCAGAATACCGTGGGCGATGCCGGGTAGCGTGCGGGTTTGATCCGCGAATTCCCAATCACCCAAGTGGATGATCTGGTCGGCGGGAATGAAGCGGTCCTTCCTGGCAGGTTTCCCAGACTGTGGTAGGCAGCCGGGGCACCAAAATCGTCCAACACCACCCCATACACGCATCGCAAACCCTTGTAAGGTCCCTTGGCGATGGTGCCGTCGGAGTTATTCACGATATCGTTGTTTCGGGGATTATCGCAACGGTGGGGTGGAATGTGTCGAAAACGAGGAAAGCCATCCTTATCGCGCACCTTTAAAATCAAAATCTCCCCAATACATCGACCTAACGGGATTCCAGTTTCAGACTCTCCCACCAATCCCGAGTGTGGGGCCCACAATGTTGCCGGTACGATACCAAATCTTGGTCAGCCAGGAGATCGTAGCCTTGCCAAAAGCCGCGTCCTGACCCAAGAATATGGGCAGCCAAGCATCCGCCAGGGAGCAGCTGGCCTTCTCGTACACTGCGGTCTTGAAGCGGGCCGAAGTTGACAAAGACTTTGCGAGCATCACTGCGCAATTTGTTGATCGTCCATTCGTCGTTTTGACGATCCGCCACCGGATCTAAGAGGGGGTAATAGTTCCTGCGGCCGGTCTCCCACTCGCTGGCTTGGTATAATCTAAATTCTGTCCTTACAAATTATACCTCCACGAGCAGAGAATTTCTAAAGCGACCATTACCAATAAGGGAAGGTGTCAATTGCTACCGACCCAAATAGCGGCTATGCCATGTACGCGAACGCAGAGTATTGATCGATCCTGGTTAGGTCAGGTGCAGTACGGAGAGAATGGTCGAGTACAAGTTATCGGCCAACCACTCGGAAACAATCTCGGGTGGTTCCTTCTACCCTGCTAGAAAAACAGCAGGTAGACGTGATTGATCACGGTGGGCTTACCGGCGATGATCGCTAAGGCCAGTTGAACTGCAGAGAACTCCTCCTGCACGGTGTTACCCACCCGGCTGAAGGTGAGGTGTTGACCCGGCATCGAGAAGCTCACCAGATCCTTGCCGCCGTAAAGGGTTACGTTGCTGAACAAATACACCACCCTGGCTTGTAACAATTGCAAGTTGAGCGGATCTGTTTTTCCCAAATACTGCAAGGGCACTGACATACTCAGAATCGACCATTTACATAAGTGGAGCTGTCAATTTTGCTGGGGGCAGGCAAACGAAAAGCAGTATAAGAAAGGCAGAAGCCGATGAATTAAACCAAAGGCTTGAAATTACTTGACTTGACCACCTCCGCAGTCCTAGGGAAAAGTATGCCTTGGGCTGCTAGAACTGTCAGTAAGGGCCAGATAAATCGAGCTGGACGCGCACTCGTAGAAATGCCGCACGATGATCCTGCCCGGGAAGCGGAGATTGCGGTCGTGGATAGCTGGCGTTCATGCCATGCGTATCCTCTGCAAGTAATAAAGATGACTCTATTGAAGCGTGCCCGGAAGATCGATCCCAGTGCTTTGGTTGCGCAACGATTGAAGCGTAGACCTTCAATAGAAATAAAACTACGAGACAACCCGAATATGCAACTGTCCCAAATGCAGGACATTGGAGGGTGTCGGGCAGTCTTGTCAACGGTGGGACAGGTGAGAAAACTGGTTACCAAGTACAAAGAATTTCATGCCAAAAGTCCAAAAGACCGATCAGACTGGGATGGGTCCGACAATTTTGACTACATATTACACCCAAAGCCGACGTTATCGCAGCGTTCATCTTGTTTTTAGATTCAAAACACTAAGCGCTACGCGTGCTATGTACAATGGTCAGCGGATCGAAATTCAGATCAGATCGAAATTACAGCATTTGTGGGCCACTGCGTACGACAAAGCTGAGAAAGACACCGAGCGCGATCCAAATACCCAGGTGGTCTTAGTTTCCGTGGATCACGTGGATGCTTTGCGTAAGGCTTATCCTAACTATTATGTGGATACTCAGGGTTTTATATCCGCGGTAGAGAAAGAAATGAATAACAAGTAATTCAAGAGCTTTATTATCCACTGATCAACCCGGCCATCAGTGCGGCGGCCACCGAGTAAACCTCGCAATCCCAGGAGTGACTGTTTTTCACCTCCCGTTGCCAACGCAAGTTGATGGAGCCAGTGCGAGAATCCTGCATCTCCTCCCGGCCCTCCTTGGTCAATTGGGAAACTGCCAGGGCTGGTAAACCCGCCCCAGACTACAACATTTCTCAACCAAAACATTGGCACGCCTGAAGTGTGGTTCTTCCAGGCCGACCGTCCTGAATCGCGGCAGCCACTTTGTAGGTGTGATTGCTGATTGAACCGGGACGCGAGACGTAGAGGGAACGGGTGGCCTGCCTATGACATTGGCACGGTTTAGCGCGCAGAAGAGCGAGCTGGAGGTCGCTGAGCGCTGGTATGCCGATAGTGTGCGCTGGAGGATCTGCTGGGCGTCCCATGGCAACGGGTCAATGATGCGCGGCTCTATCGCGGCCTAGACGTTCTGCACGCGCACAAGGAGGCGCTGTGCGCACATCTCATGGAGCGATACCGCTCATGGTTTCGCACGGCGAACCCTGGGGATGTGGATGCGAGGCAAAGGCCTGGGCACTGGCGCCCGCCAACTTCTCAAAGAAGGCGCCACAGTGCGCAGCATGGACGTGATCCTGCCGGTCAAAGACCGAGGCGAAGTCCGCCTGCGCGTCGTCGCTAAACCCGACCGCCCGGTGGCCGAGCTCCTCCACCGGTTGGGAGTGATCCTGCCGCGCGTGCCGAAAGTCGTTGAAAATGTAGTGGAAAAAATCACCCGTTAACTGAATCAGCCGAGACGCCTCTCAAACTGACGAACTTAGGTTAGCGAACAGAAACGCACATTTCTGTCAAAAAACTTAACTTGTCAAAAAGCCTCGATCCACATCGGTTAGTTCTGCGCCTTCCCCGACTCCATTCGGACGCACCACCCTCGATTCTGGCGCGTTCGGCTGAATCTCTTCATTTAAATCTTTGGTCTTCACGAGGATGAGTGTCATAGAGACATTTTTCCGATCTCCAAAATCCAGATGAGTATCACTGACGTTTTAGTGTTAGACCAAGGCATCGAAAGCACGATCAAGGGGTCAGTCAACAATTCTTGACAGAAAGCCTAATTCTTTGCGATGGCCTCGAGATTCGGAGCGAAAACAGAGCAGAGGACAGATAAAATCATGCTCTTCCGCGGTGGAGGAGATGAAAGAAAGGTCTCTCTGCCGCTTGGCCGTGACAGTGATGTGCGCAAGACATAGGGTCATTCGACAAACCGTAACAGCTTCGGATCCACTTACCGTAGCAGAAGGCAGGCGATCGGATTTCTGGTTCTGATTAACAGATCGCAGCGCCGGCAAAAGATTCCACAGATCTCCGCACGGCCAGGCGGACCAAGGGAAACAGTGATCCATGTCCAGGGAATCTTCCTTGAGCTTTTTGCCGGTCCACACGCAGAAAAGGCGATCGCGTTTCAGGAGGTCGAGAGCCAGCTCCCGCACCACCCGCACGTCGCGCTCCGGATCCGACCACCGCGTCGCCAGATAGAACGTTTCTTCGGCAACCGGTCGTCTCTGGCCAGCCAAATAATCTTTCATAATTCTGATCCACTCAGCGACCAAGGCGCGTTCGATCCAGACATTGAAACGGGCTAACACTCGCCAGATCGCCTCGGGGACCAACAACTCGCCGAAGCTTTTAAGGTATTCCGAATCAAGCACCAGTTCGCGAGCCAGACGAACACGGTGGCCGGAAGTTATCCCGTAGACCCGCGGCCCGTTCGGAAACGAGGTGTGTTTTGCCGGCATCACCTTAATGTTCGAAACGGCGTCGCTGATCGCCTGATGCAAAAACAAAGCGTTCCGCGACTCGAAAATCGAGATGCGAGATGTCGGTAATCCTTCGATAAGCATCCTTGACGAATCCAAGCCCATCCAATCCGCGGTTGGTGGGCATCTGCGGAAGTCCCGCTTGGAGCGCCGGCTTGAACTGACGCAGCCAGAAAACCGCGACCAGCCCCAGCGGTACTGCTACGTACTCCTCGTTAACCGACCGGGTTAGTCCCAGTGAACCCGCGGCAATCCTGACGTGCCACGATCGCTTCGGCGTACTCGTCATCCCAAGCGACGGCATCGCTCGAATCGGGGCTGAAATCATCAGCAGACATCGTCACTCTTTTGGCTCCGAAGCCGAAGGGGCGTTATCCTGTTAAAAATGCTGCCGGTGGATTCACTCCCTTTCCGCAACTCGCCAGGTCAAATATTACACGTCCGGGCACCTGATACTGAGCGGTGTCTGAGATTGCATCGACGTTGGCTTACAAAATTGCGTCGGGGTGGACAGAGGGCTCTTAAGGAACGCAAGGCGACAGGCAGGCCGCCCAAATTGGAACGCAAGGCGAGACGGCAAAGCGATTCTAAAGCTGGTGAAAAACCCGGCCACTGAATATGGTTATGAGCATCCGCTTTGGACCTGTCAGCGTATCAGGCAAGTTATCAGCGCTGAGTTGAATCTGGTTGTGTCTGTCCCTACGCTCTGGAGGGAACTCAAGAAACTAAAGCTCAGTTGTCAAAAACCTGAACGGCGTGCGCTGGAACAAGATCCTAAAGCGCGCGCTCGATGGATCACGACCGAATGGCCAGGAAGCAGCGCGCGCTACTCTTCTTCGAAGACGAGTCGATGGTTCGATTTACGACTCTTTGATTCCAATGATCTTTGAGTTTGCGCAAAAATCCTTCCCCACCCAATACCTGCTGCCATTTTACCGCTTCGAACGGATCTTCAATCTCACTAATCAGCCCCTCTTCCACCCAGATGAAAATGATTCTCCATCAGGACATAACCATGCACTTTCACCCTGTAGCGCTCTGCGCCTTCAGCGAGATAGCCCAGAAACTTCGACCGATCTCGATCATCCCGGAAAATCTCTTCCCGTCGATCTCCGCGCGTCATGACGTGGTGGACCGCTCCAGCAAACTCAATCCGAGGAGGTCGTGACACCCCTTCTCCGTAATCACACTAAAGTCATAAGTCAACGGCTGACCCGACGGCTGACCCAAACGGCTGACCTCTGACCCCTGTGACCCCAGCCCCCTGCCCTGATTGACCGGACGAAGGCCGCTCGATTTCGCACGCTGGTGGTCTTCCGCAGGTTGTTGGCTGTTGACTCGATGAGTCTTTATCCTTATTGAGGACCATGGATTCGGCGATTCGGAAAACCCCCAGCGGCCTTCTTGAAAAGTGTAAGGACGGAGCCGAATAAACCCTTATGAATCGAGCCGGGGCGCCCCTTGACTTACAAGCGATCGAAGCCGCGCTTGGTCAATTCAGTGTCGTTGTTGTAAACGGAGGAAAACGGCTGTTTGAAGAGGGCCGCGTCCGATCGCTCAACGAGACCGCACGTCCAAATACCTATGAAGGGGAGGTGTATCAGAAAGACGGAAAAAGGTACCAGGTCACCCTCTCATTCGGCAAGTCCGCATCGAACCTGCTCTGCACCTGCCAAATTGGGAATGAATGCAAACATGTTTATGCCGCGTTACTTTTTCTTTCCAAAAGATTCCGGAAACAAGCTTTGGTCCAGAATAAGGAGAGCAAAAACGCCAAAGGCGTCACGGGCTATTTTTCGCTGGTAACGGATCCAACGCTGTTGACCGAAAAGCTGACTGACTTTGTCGAACGCCTCGAAGAGCTCTTTCAAACTTACAAGGCCGGGAATCAGATCAACGGACGCATTTTGAAAGGGCTCTTCTCGGATTGGCCGGCAGAAGAGCATTGGTCCGAAATAAAAATTGCCTCCGGCGAGCGCTTGTCCCGGGTCCAGTTCTGGCATTTCCTGGTCGCCAATTTGCAACAAAGAGGACTCAAGGTCCCCTCTCTTTTCGGAGAAGTGAACGACACCACTCCTTCAAAAGATCTAATCGAAAAATGGAATAACTCTCAGGAAGCGCAAAAGTGGATCATTCGATTTGAGCGGAACAATGAACCCGGTGTTTATCAACGGCTTGGTTCCGAATTCCGCTGGGCCGTGGATGGAGGGTATCTCTGCCTTGAGGTGAAAGATGGAAGCGATGAGCCATACCGACCTGTGCGCTCTGACGAATTGCATCTCCTGGCGACGGCTTGGCGTTCCGGACGTTCGCAAATTCCGAGCGAATCGTTACTCTTGCTGCTGCAACACTTTCTCGCTGATGCTTATCAGCCACCCGTCCGACTGCCGCTGACCCCTGGGTTGGCCGGTCGCTTAAATGGTCTGTTTCAATCAGACGAAATCAGGCGGCGAACCGTGGGGTCTGACGGTCAGCCACTGCACCTGGAAAGCAACAGCACCGGTTGGGAGATGGTCGAAGCTTCGGATTTTCTGTACCGCTTTCAACTCAGGCACAAGGGCGAGGTACCAGACACCAGGCTGCTGATGCTTCCGGGACCGATGACTCTCTATTGGTTCGGATCCACCTTGCTGGAAGCGGGTCCGCCCCCCTTTCCGGTGGACTCGCTGGAGTGTGATCCAGTCATTGAGATCCCTCGATCTGCGGTCGAGTCCGTTCCAGGTATCCGGTACCTGCTCGATACGATCCCGGTCTTGCCGGACGCTTTGGCCAAACGGGTGACTCGAATGCAGCCCAAACGTGTTCTTCGGGTCCGCACCGAGCCGACCGAATGGGGCGAATCGGTCGTCTTTGTTCCTCAGTTGGTCGATCCACATCACGGAACGGAGATCCAATCTTCTGGCCATTTTGGCTGGAGTCTCTCGGGGAAACGCGTGGTGCAGGAAGGCGATCACTTCACCATTTATCAACTCGAGGATCAAACGGCTTACAACCAATTGTTCGGGAGATTGTCGTCCGAATACGACCCCAGTTCCAAATCCTGGCGCGTCAAGAATCCGAAACGGGCCGTTGATCTATTTGCAAAATGGTCGCAATCACTGCCTGACGATATTCAATTGGAGACCCCTGAATCACTCAAAGGGTTACGCACTAAACCACTCGAGATCGATCTTTCATTCGATTGCCATGACGCAGGAGACGACTGGTTTGATCTGCGCTTTTCCTGGTCGGAAGCGGAGTTGGCGCTCTCTCCGGAGGAACTCCAAGCGCTCCTCGATGCTCGCGGTAATCTGGTCCAATTTTCGGCACGTGCCTATCAGCGTTTGTCGATCCGACAACCTCAAGAATTGATCAAGACGCTGAGCGAACTCGGGATTTCGCCGCGCGACCTGGCAGCTGGTCCGCAACGTTTGCATCTGTTGCAGCTACGCTCACTGCTCACTGCGAATCTGGTTCCAAAAGAACTTCATCAAGAGCTTGAGAGACGGCTTGCGGAAATCAAAACAGAGGTCGTCTGCGACATTCCAGAAACCATTCGAGCCACTTTACGACCTTATCAGATCGCTGGATTCCACTATTTGGCTTATCTCAGCTCGAATCGATTTGGCGGAATTCTCGCCGACGACATGGGACTGGGAAAAACGATCCAGACATTGACTTGGATTGCCTGGCTCCGGCACACCACCGCCATTTCCGGCCCAAGCCTGATTGTTTGTCCCAAGTCCGTGGTCGACAATTGGGTGGGTGAGGCAGAACGTTATTTTCCCACACTTCCGATCGCAGCTTTAAAGAAACCGGAACTGCACGACAAGGCAATTGAGACAGGACAGGTGTTGGTTCTCAATTACACCCAGCTTCGGATGTTGAGCGAGCATCTGGCTCAAATCGAATGGGATGCCGTAATTTTTGATGAGGGGCAATATCTCAAAAACTCAAGCTCGCAGACGACTCAGTCCGCCCGCGCGTTAAAAGCCGCGAACAAGATTCTCCTCACGGGCACACCGATCGAAAACAAATTGCTGGATCTCTGGAGCTTGATGAGTTGCGTGATGCCGGGAGCGCTCGGAACGCAGAGTTCGTTTAAACGCGAATTCCAGGATTCGGGCGATGCCGAGTCCAGATTGCGCCTCTCCCGCAGAGCGCGTCCATTCCTCTTGCGCCGGACCAAGGAAGAGGTCGCGTTGGAATTGCCGTCAAAGATTGAAGAAGATATTCGAGTCACCATGGAGGGTAAGCAGGAGGAGCTCTACCAGGCTGAAATCAAGGTCGCCCGCCAGAATCTCCTCAAGGTCCAGGATGGGGAGCAACTCGACCGGGAGCGCTTCAATCTGCTGACCTCGCTGTTACGGCTCCGCCAGATCTGCTGTCATCCCGCGCTGGCCGGACTCAAAGACGAATCAGCGACCAGCGCGAAACTGGAGGCGCTCGTCGATCTGCTGGAACCCCTGATCGAGGAGGGAAACAAGGTGCTGGTCTTCAGCCAATTTGTGGAAATGCTGCGTCTCATTGAAGAGCGGATCAGTAATTTGGGCTGCCCGCTCTTTAAGCTCACCGGGAAAACGGAAAATCGCGGCGATCTGATCATAGATTTCCGGCGTGCTCCAGGTGCAGGTGTATTCCTGATATCGCTAAAGGCCGGCGGCTCCGGACTCAATTTGGAGGCGGCATCCTACGTGATCCTTTTTGACCCATGGTGGAATCCAGCCGTCGAAAATCAGGCCATTGATCGCACCCATCGAATCGGCCAAACAAAGACCGTCTTTGCGTATCGACTGCTGGTCCGCGACACGATCGAGGACAAAATCCGTCAGCTGCAGATTCGGAAGTCCAACATGGCCAATGACGTGCTGGGCGAAGAAGCGTTCGGCCGGACACTGAACCTTGAGGATTTTCGGTATTTGCTCGAGTAGCAGGTCTTCAATACGGTCCCTTGTTCTCGTCGAGAATAGTCTGCGCTTCGCCCGCGCCGGGGCTTCCCGCGTTGCCGTGTTCCGTAACGTTACCCCCATAAATTTCTCGGCCGGACCGCCCTACCAAGAGTCTCGCATGACCGCGTTGACTGCCCTGGCATTTCCCGTTGCGATGGCGGCGTGCCGTGACGGGCACGGAGGACTAACAACTGGGGGTAACGTCGTAGGACTGAGAGCGGCGGCGTCAAAATCGGATAAAACCAATGATTTTAGAATCACTGTCATCCCATGGGGAGCCAAAATGGCTCACGGGATGCTGAAATAAAGCGGGTTTGCGGGCGCTCGTCTGCGAAACTGGTTTAAGAATTTTTGGGACCCCGTAGGAAAATTTTAAAAATGTGGCCGCGATGCTGTCTCATAGGATTTAGCGAGACGTTCAGCAGACGGCAGGCGACCGGGTTTCTGATTTTGATTTACGGATCGCAGCGCCAGCAACAGATTCCAGAGATCCCCACGCGGCCGGGCGGACCAGGGGGGCGAGTTTGGGAGCGGCCAAAAGGGGTCAGTCAACAATTCTTGACAGAAGGCCTCTTTCTGCGAGCACCTAGACGTTCGGAGTGGATCGCGAAAGGTGCGCTGCTGAAACCACGAACCAACAAGCCTCGCGATTGGTGCTCGTATTCGAAATACGGAACCGAGAAATGAAGGTTAGGTCAAATGTTGTGGGCCGAAATCCCAAACTCCGAGCAGCGGCTCGGGCCAAGACTGATGAACCGAACTGAACAATTCCCGCCGGCATTTCGTCGGTCAGCAAATCGTGATACCCTGCCCCAATTTGCGGTTTGGCCAAGTCGCTCCAAGCTGGTACACTTCGAAGATGCTCTCTATTCGTTTAGGAGTCTAGCTGCCTTTTGTAAGAACTTCGCTGACATCGGATGACGCAATTTCCAAATAATATTCATCGGACGGCTACCTTGGTGGCTAACGTAATCTGCGGGTCCAAGAAAAGAGTACGGCGACGCCAACCCATTCCGGCGCTTTTCCTGCCGTACGAATAACAGCACCGTTGAGCCACGCTCGCGATGCTCGATATACCGCCTTCCAGCAGATGCTTCAGTGGAGGTGGTGCTCTGCGACTGCCAATGAAATAGCGAGTCGCTTATCGCATAATCATCGTACATGGTGGTGGGAGAATGGCCATCGTTCCAAACCTCTGGATGTTTCTGCCCATAACCGCCTTGGCCGGCATCAGTTGGACGGTGTCGGCTTCCGAACTCTGGATCGCCGGTCAACGAGCCATGCCCGATTGGGCTCGCGGGGGGTTGAACGCTGTCCACATGATGGCCTCGCAAGGTGGGGTGGCGTCGTCTTTACTTTCGAAGCATGGTTGGCTAAACCTTCTTGAAGCCGGTCAATCCTCCTTCTCGTGAGTCTCCTTTGGGACGCAGCGCTGACTGTACCATATCAGTGGTGGGATTATCAGCCGAGGCAGATAATAGGCCTGCGCATCGGAGCTTGGTGCGGGCTACCGATTGAAGCCGTCCGCGTCTGGATGGTATACCTACCAACGTGCCATCCTTTTGATAAGAAATTAGTATCTTTGCTTCTTTCGGATTTGTGTTTCTACGGGTAACTCGCCCAATGCTAATCTCGCACTCATACCTAAATAATTTAAAGTTGTTGCGTGCCCGTCAGAACTGAGTAGCTTCAAGTAAATACAACAGCCCAGTGCACCACTTCTCATCCAACACCTTTGCGAAGGCCGCCCGAATAGCGGAACAAATAGAGTCACTCGAAAAGCAACTCAACCTATTGCTCCAGGGAGGAAGCGCGAGAGCGGATAAGCTGAGCACTCCAAAGCCCGCACCAAAGCGAAGAATCGGATCGCCAAAAAAGGCCCGCTCTACAGCTCGTAAAACTGCCGAAGAAGGAAGAGGAACGCTACGACCAGCTGTGGTCGCTATCCTGACGAAGAGTAAAAATCCTCTGAAGACCGCGGATATATATGATGCGCTTGTCGCCGTGGGGTATAAGTTTACTTTTAAAGAACCGAAAAAGGTTCTTGGAATTCGTCTTTACAAAATGTTAGGTGTGCAGCCGCTCGGTGGAGGACTTTTTACGGCAAAATAGGATAAACGCCAGGGAGCCGCATCTATCCGCCGTAAACTCCGTACCGCGGAATCCTCTCCCATGCAGCAGACTGGGATTGGTTAAATTAAGCTTGGGTTCTGGGTTCCAATATCCCTGTGCGGGCAGCGTATTGATCCGGAAGCGTCGAATCCTTTGTGGATCCTTTCGTGCTCAGGAGAATCTGTTTCCAGGTCTTGGTCGGGGCGCCAGTAGTTCTGGAGCCGTATATCAGCCGCAGTAACCTCGAACCATCCTACGCTAAATCGAGTGCTTGTAAAACCTGCCGACTACGGTCGCCAGGCGAAGCTACCCGCAACCGAACTTCTCCGTTATGCGTTAAGTTTGAACGGCGTGCATGTCGCGATCGTGGGGCTCGATAGCCTGAATCATTTGAATGAAGACGCTGCGGTAGCGACCGGGTTTAGGGCGATGAAAACGTCCGAGCGATTTGAATTTCATCGGAACGTTAGCACGGCTTTGGCGGGTGTAGTGCCGCCTTGGGAAGAGCGGGGCTATGTCGATGGGAGCGGTGTAAGTTGAAGGGACAAGGTGGAGAGGAGCTAGCAACTTCCGCCAAGACGAATCTGGCGTACCCAACTACAGCAGATTATGGCTCTCTTGAATGCAGCACTCTTAGTGAGCCCTCTTCAACGC
This sequence comes from uncultured Verrucomicrobiae bacterium, assembly GCA_963782115.1. Lineage (GTDB taxonomy): Bacteria > Verrucomicrobiota > Verrucomicrobiia > Chthoniobacterales > JAFAMB01 > JAFAMB01. The sequence continues at coordinate 107,594 of CAWAIK010000015.1, read as the reverse complement.
TGGATGAAAACCGGCAACCGTCGCCGTCCCCACTTCCGGGGCATTGCGTCGAAGCGACCTGGCAGTCGCGCATCGCAGAAGGTACAGCGGCCACGCTCATCAAGGTTGTAGCGTCCAAGCTCGTACCAATCGCGCTCGATGAGCACCTGACCACACGACCCGCAATAGGTCGAGTCGTTTTCCAGGTCGTGAATGTTGCCGACATAAACGTGTCGCAACCCGGCGGCGAGCGCCTGTTTGCGCGCGCGGACGAGCGTTTCGGCCGGGGTTGCGGAGACATCGAGCATTTTGAAGTCCGGATGGAACGCCGTAAAATGCAGCGGTACGTCCGGGCCGAGATTCTTCAAGAACCAATCGCTAAGTCGCGCGATTTCTTCCTCCGAATCATTGTGGCCAGGAATCAGTAGAGTGGTTACCTCAAACCAGACGCTGGTCTCGCTTTTGAGCCAGCGCAGTGTGTCGAGTACCGGCTCCAGTTCCCCAAAGCAAAGCTTATGATAGAACTCCCCGGTGAACGCCTTGAGATCGACGTTCGCCGCGTCCATATGTGCGTAAAAATCCCTGCGCGGTTCTGGATTGATATACCCCGCCGTAACCGCCACCGTCTTGATCCCGCGTTCGTGGGCCGCCTGCGCGCAGTCAATCGCATACTCGGCGAAAATCACCGGATCGTTGTACGTGAACGCGATACTGCGGCAGCCGATACGCGCCGCCGCTTCTGCCACTTGTTCGGGTGATGCCCAATAGCTTACCCGGTCCATCGCGCGCGCTTTCGAGATGTCCCAATTCTGGCAAAACCGGCAGCCGAGGTTGCAGCCCGCTGTCCCGAACGACAACACGCTCGTGCCGGGATAAAAGTGGTTCAGCGGCTTCTTCTCGATCGGGTCGATGCAAAAGCCTGACGCCCGCCCGTAGGTCGTCAGCACAACGCCGCCGTTCTGCGCCTGCCGGACGAAACAAAAGCCGCGTTGCCCTTCGTGCAGCTTGCATTCGCGGGGACAGAGGTCGCACTGGATGCGACCGTCATCGAGGCGGTGCCACCACTGCCCGAGAACGACTCCAGGTTGGACCATCTCGCGATGGCATCCGCTCATACTTTACCATCGCATTCAGCCAAACTATCACAACACCGCCGTTCTACCGGCGCAAGCTCCCGTTCAGCGTGGTCGCGCGATTCGACCCGGTCATTTATGTGAAAGAGTGAAGCGAAAGCGTGTGGTCAGGCCCCTGGTCGCTCCGCGTGCCGAGCGGCGCGCCGAACCGGTTCAGTAAGTCGCAAAGCCACTCCGCATCCGCTTCGACAGCGCGATTCAACCGGAAGCACGCGACACGCATCGGCACCAGCAGCGCCTCCACGAGTTGGCCTAGCCACGGATCGATCGCGGGCAGATACATCAGCGTCAGGTCGCTCCGGAACACCTCATACCCGCTGATGCTTTCGTAGTCGTTCAAAAAATCGCCGCAACCGTATAACGCCAGACGATCGCTGTGAATCTCGGCGGTCTTCACATGATGCGACGAATGCTCGATCAGTTGATGAGCAAAGCAGGTCTCCTCGTCGCGGATACGGTAGCCCCAGTTTCCGCCCCAGTGGATCGACGCCATGATCACATCGCACTGGCGGTTGAATCGGCGCATCTCCCGGGCGATGCGGCGCGCAGTTTTCTGCGAAGTGTCCTCGAGAAAGTTGACGCCGGGCCGGTGAGCAGTCGCCGCCCATTCCCATGGAACACCGCTCGTCGGCGAGCCATACGAGAAGACGAGCACGCGGCCTTTTCCCGGCACCTCGAGCACCGCCGGGGCTGCAGCCTCCACGGCGTCGCGACCCGCGCCCGTGTGAGCGATGCCCGCTGCGTCGAGCGTGCGCAGTGTCTCAGCCAGACCGTCGTAGCCCCAGTCGAGGACATGGTTGTTCGCGAGGCAGCAACAGTCGATGCGCGCCGCGGTTAGGCAGTCGATGTTGCGCGGATCCATGCGGTTGAACGCCCAAAAAAGGAGATGGGGTTTACCTCGTATTTGCCGCTTCAACTTCGGGGCTTCAACTTCGGGAATTGGGTTTAACTGCCGCTAATCTTCACATCCAGGACTGGGAGGAGCGACAGGCGGCGGCAAGGGGCAAGCTGCCGTAGTAATAAAAAGATTTTTTCAGCTCTCTCTCTAATCGCGTTTAGCGACCTTTACCGTTCCCTGCTCGGTTCCGTTAGAGATCACCGCTTCGACCAGTTTTGGATCTGCGTTTTGGCGAATCTCTATGATCCGGAAGTGGTCTTTATTGGGTTCTGACGTGACCTTCTGCAGCTTTTTGGTCTCCGTGTTTTGAACGAAGATCACATAGTTCCCAGCATCATTTAGCCAGCCGACGAGTATTAGGTTGGCAAAAGTACTGCCCTGTGTGTTAGGAACTGGGGTAACGAGCTTAACGGGATCGGCTTTTGCTCCGTTTGACTCATTCGGCTCGCGTACGACGTTCATATCTCGGCCTTCTGAGCTGGTCGAGCGATAACTACTACGGTCATTACTTGGTCCCATCGGCAGAGGACTGCCGAAGCTACTTATTCCCTCAAACGAGGCGGCATAGTTGGCGCGTCGGGCGAGTTCCGATAGCGTCGGCACGGACGATTCGTCCAAATATTGGTCATCGTAACCCGGCTCGCCGTCATTGTTTGAGTAGTCGTCAGGATACGAGCCATAGTAATTTGGGCACCAGTCAGGGAAGCCGACGAACGCGAAATTAGAGACGAAGCGGTGGTGGTGTCGGAAGAAACGGTCGTGAACGAAGAAGTGGTCACGGCGAAAGAAACGGTCGTGAGCAAAGAAGCGGCGGTTCTGGAAGCGGCCATCTTGAAATGCGAAACTACGACCGCGTGCGCCCGAGAGATGGGGTCCGCCTCTCATGGGACCGCCCATGCTGTGATCACCAGCGGCTTGCGCCGTGATCGGTAGAGAGGCAGCGAGAGTCGCCATTAAAAGCCAACGGAAAACACGTAACTTTTTCATATGGAACGACTTATCTGAAGGAATAGAGGAATAGGTAATCTTCCCGGTCGAGGTACCTTAATTAAGCTTTGCTCAATATCTAACTCACCTTGACTTTATATACTAGATATCACCGCCTTTTATTCCCACGCTCGGTGATTTTTTTACCGGATAACGAATATAGGGTCGAATTTCATGAAAGCTGTTCTTCTCGATAAACCAGGCCCTCCCTCCAGTTTACGTATCGGTGAAATTTCGATACCCCGCCCAGGGGTTGACGAAGCCCTGGTCAGAGTCTGCGCCACGAGCCTCAATCCAGTCGACTATAAGGTCGCCGCCCAGGGATATCAAGGGTGGCACTATCCCCACGTCCTGGGAGTTGATGTCGCAGGCGTGATTGAGACGATGGGAGAAGGCGTCGTTTCATGGAATCTCGGGGACCAGGTTTTTTACCATACCAGCTGGCGGAAGGACGGATCTTACGCGGAATTCAATGTTGCGCCCGCTCACACGTTCGCCCGTGTCCCTGAAGGAATCTCCTTCATCGACACCGCAACATTGCCCTGCGCGGCATTAACTGCTTATTGCGCGCTTTACCGTCGCCTTCATATCCGAGAAGGCGATATAGTGCTCGTACATGCGGCTGCGGGAGGCGTTGGCGGTTTTGCCATTCAGCTGGCGAAAGTGGCAAAAGCGTTTGTGATTGGCACCTGTTCCGCTCCTAACGAGAAGTATGTGAGGGAGTTGGGCGCTGACGAGGTAATCAATTATCGCTCGGAAGATGTTTTCCAGCGCGCGAAAGCGATCGCCGGCGACCGCGGAATCGACGCGATCATCGATAACATAGGCCCCAGCAACGGAGTCGACAATTTAGGCCTGTTAGGCCCGGAAGGCGGACTCGCCTGTATTGCCGGCATCCCGGATCTTTCCGTCGTACCCGATCTTCCTTATTCCATCTCAATTCACGATATTGGTTTGGGTGGAGTCTTGGCCTCGCCGGCCTTTCGGCGGCGGCAAGAGGATTTGGGTCGAATGGCAACAGAGCTGATGACGCTGGTACAGGACGGGAAGATCAGACCAACCGTTGCCGAACAAATTACGTTGGAAGCAATTCCGAAAGCATTGGAACGGCTGGCCGGGGGGCACGTCCGCGGCAAAATAGTCGCTAAAGTGCAAAGCTGATTCGGGTCAGCGTCGGACACAATGGTCCTCGCCCGGGCGACTACTGCCGTGTCAGAGCTCAACTTGCTGACGAAACCTCGTGCCGCCTAAATGAGGCCCTATATCTATATAGGCATTTTCGCTGCTCGGAAAACGAAGCTCGCGTTGTTCGGACGGAATAGGTCCAAACGTGGAATGTTGTGCCCGCCGGCGGCGGCGACTTCGACGGCGTTTGACATGCTGCTGACCTTTGATCTCGCCGAAATCAAGTTCATGTTCGGCGGATCCGGTTTCGGGCCAACCATTGAGTGAGCGGACCGGCTCCAAAGCAATATCTCCCCGCAGAAAATGCACGACCTGCGAAAGCGAACATGCTCCGTAAACATCGACACTCTCCACCACGGCGGCTTCCGCGGCATTCTCCAGAGGCACGATGAGAGTCTGCCGGCAGCAGCGCTGGGCTTCCAAGGCGATTGAGAGGATTCCTTTGACCGGGCGCAATCGCCCCGATAACGCCAGTTGACCGGTGATGCCCTTCGCGAGCATCACCGGGCCGACCTGCTGCAGGTTCTAGCGTACTCGACGGTCTCGACGAGTCAGACGATCTCCTCCTGTCTCGTTTACCCATGCACCCTGCCAACTTGGGAATTCCTGAAAAGAGAAGGCCGCATCGTTCATCGGGGAAGTTTGCGAGCAGGCGGTCGCAGTATCGGTCTGCTGTTAACTTCCGTTCCGATGGTCGCGCGATTAGACGAGGTAGCGACAGAACTCGAGAAATCGATTTTTAGAGGATGGAGGTGACGCGGATAGTCAGGCAGTGCTTGGGAACCGGCTCGCACCGAGGACACGGAGGTCGCGGAGGAGGGAAATGAAGGTGGGGACAGGTCAAATGCAGTGGCATCGGCGCTCCGCGCGGCTCTACCGTCTAGAAGAAGGAGTCGAACAAATGCATTGCGTAGCCGCTCGGCGCGGGGGACCGTTGTTTGCCAATCGGCGCGAATCAGCTATTCCTTTAAAAGGGTGAGCACGATAACCGCCATTCTTGAAGCGCACGCGGACGGCAGCATTCATCTTCCTGTTCCCGTAGAAATGCGGCGGGGAAAAGTGAAGGTGACCGCCACTTTGATACCTGTTTCTGGGGAGACTGACCAGGCGGCAAACCCGCTCGACTCGCTTCGGCGCATTGCGGCCCTGTGGCTTAGACTTGAGCTGCTTTGAGTCACTAACGGAGCGGGTTCTTTTGGCTCCGAAGCCGAAGGGGCGTTATCCTGTTAAAAATGCTGCCGGTGGATTCACTCCCTTTCCGCGACTCGCCAGGTCAAATATTACACGTCCGGGCACCTGATCCTGAGCGGTGTCTGAGATTGCATCGACGAATGTTAGCAAACCGTCTCGGTTTGCCCCGGAGTTCCCCGAGGTACCAAAGAGGTAAAGCGGGACGCTTCACTTACTTCTCCGCAATTCGCGGCTGACGCTATATTCACTCCGCGAATTGCGAGTTAGCTTCCGCCCCGCGGCGAAGACAGGTCCGCGGCGACCCGCTTGGAAAACCCGCAAGGGAAACCTGTTCTTCGACCCACGAGTGAGTCGCTATTTCGGTTCATCAGCCCTTCTCCTTGTACTCCGTTGCCCTGGCTTTTGCTCATGAATCGGTTCTTCCATCAATTCACCGAGCATGTGTATCATATCAATAGGGTTGCCGCCGGATTTCTCATAGGCTTCAATTAACAATATGGCGTTGGAGCGACGTTCGTTTACTTTTGGTTCCTCGACGATAACCGCCACCTTTGCGTGAACGCTATCGGCCTTCTGGCCGAAGGATTTGCCGCTAGGCGAGCTCCGAAGGTAGTAAGCTGGTAGTCCACGAATGGTACGGGCTATCCGACCCTTCACCACCGTCAAAAACTCGCATCCTCCTTTTAATTTCGAAGCCAGTCGGTCCATGACCCGATCGCCGCCATTGTATCGGTCGTAAATCTGCATCGCGGAATGAAAGTCCGTTTTGTTGGATTCAATCGAAACGGTATCACCACTCAACCTGCATGAGCCCGCCTCCGGCCGCGAAATGGATCCATGTGGACTCGATCGCCGAGGTACGTGGATGTCCCGGGGGGACGAAGGAACTTTCAGCCTTAGGTCAGGCTTCTTGACCAGGAATGATTAACTGCACTGAAGGGTAATAGGTGCGATAGCGGGAAACGTCCCGGGTCAACAGCGCCAGTTTCTCCGTTGCGGCATGCGCGCCGATGTAGAAATCGGGCAACGGCGCCTGCTTCTGGCCGCCTCGGCGACGATAGGCAAGAAAACATTTTGCCGCCAGAAAGGCCGCATCATATGGCAACGGCAAACGCTGGAAATCCATGGGAGACAGCACCTGTTCAAGTTCTTCCTGCCTACTGAAGTGCACGGAAACCTCGGCGTAAATTATCGCATTGATGGCCAAGAGATCGCGCTCAGCGTGAATGGCCAGCTTTTCTTCAGACCACCGAGCCCAATGTGGATCCTGCGTGAAGACGTCCAAAAGAACGCTGCTGTCGACTAAAATCTTCATCAACTAAACGTCGCTTCTCATCAATTTCAGCAGTTCGTCGGTGGAACGTTTGCCGGTACCTCGTCCACGCATGCGCTCGATGAGCGCGCGACCACGGCCCGATGGTTTTGAGGATTTCAGCAGCCGTAACTCCCTACCGTCAGGCGTCGCCACGAACTCAACTTCGGTGTTCGGCAAAAGGCCGAACCGTTCTCTCAACTCTTGCGGAATCGTCACTTGACCTTTCGATGTAATTCTCACTTGGTATTACTCTTACTGGTAATGATCTTACCTGTCAATATAAACCAGGCAACCTTGTCGGATGATCTCGAATCGGATTTTGTTCCACTGTAAATGTCAGTCCACCGAGCCATGTACGACATCGTGTCTCAGTTCTACCAGGCTGCATTTTCGCTCTGCCAGACTAACTTCAGAGATCGAGGGATTCTTTTAGGCCGAAGCGAGCTCATAGGGTTGAATCCCGGGCTGAGTCCTGTCGACCCATTTGGAGCGAATGAGCATCCCAAATCCTCACGCGCGAACATGCATACAGTGATAGGCAGCCGATTGTCCGGCGCCTCGCGGCTCTGTTCGCTGGAATGAGTATGCCACCGAGCGTTTACCTTCTGCGCGTTTCCTCAGTGTCCCCTGTCGTTTTCCGGATTTGCGCGATGATCAAGAATCAAAAGCGGCCATTCACTTCACGCTACGAAGGCAGTTGCAAAGCTTGGATGGTCAACGCCAAGCCGGCATCGTAGTTCTGAGGCTGATTGACCTTTGCTTAACGCTACTCCAAAGAGTTAGGCAAGTAACTCCTAAGGAGCCCGGGCGGCGACGAATTCAATCATGGCAAGGCGGATCGCTTAAGCAAGAAGTCTTCCTCAGTGGAGTGCAAGCGATCGAATGGACTATCGAAGGAAATGGACTTGCAGGCTTGTCGGATTTGCAAGGGTTTCCGTGGATAATGTCCATGGAGGAGTTCTTCGAAGCGTGGGTAGAGACGATCTTCGCTCGCGTCACTAGGCATTCCGGTGGGCAATTGCGGGTTGGTCGAAAACGAGAGACAATTAGTCCGATTGTTTGGAACCCGCCCTACGTCGGCTCACAAAAATACCTTCTATCCGACGTGGTGCTTGAACGCGAAAGCGAAACCCTGATCATCGACGCCAAGTTCAAAGGCCATTGGGAGGAATTGCAGCGCGGACGATGGGGTGAACTGGATGATGCCCTTCGCGAACATCACCGGGCCGACCTGCTGCAGGTTCTAGCGTACTCGACGGTCTCGACGAGTCAGACGCTCTCCTCCTGTCTCGTTTACCCATGCACCCTGCCAACTTGGGAATTCCTCAAAAGAGAAGGCCGCATCGTTCATCGGGGAAGTTTGCGAGCAGGCGGTCGCAGTATCGGTCTGCTGTTAACTGCCGTTCCGATGGTCGCGCGATTAGACGAAGTGGCTATGGAACTCCAGAAATCGATTTTTCGAGGTTTGACGTAAAGCGGATTGTTCAGCAGAGAGGCACCGCTGCCCGATTTCTACATCGGCGCGCGGATGGTTGCGAAGGCGACATTCCTTTTGGGGAGAATCTGTTGGTCATGGTGAAGCCGCAGTCGTTGAAACTCCATGCCCTCAAAAATCGTTTTAGCGGATGGTGCTTCAACGATGCCGGCACAGAGGCCAACGCCAGATCTTCGATCGCTCTGGGAGAGGGAAATGGGATTCGAGTGTTCTATGTCGAGTTGCCGGCACGTGTGGAGGTCTCTTTGCCTGCAACGATCAGCTTGGCGCCTTGGTTTCCATCCACCGCAAGCACATTCTCCATCGCTTCGGGGACTGATTTTCCGACGGTCCTCAACGCCAGAGGGTCGCGACCACATTTCCCGCTCCGAGGGGGAGGGTCGAGAAATGAACGTCAGGCGGCATACCGACCACCATGGGATTGTAAACCGTCCTATAGCCTTCGGGCCCGCTTCGTCAACGCTTCTTAAAACCACCATCGGGGTTTCCGTTGAAGTAATCGTCGGTATAAATATCTATCTGAATCTCTTGTGAGCGTTTATGTAGCAGGCGCTCCAGATCGTTTGCCTCAAGTGCGTGCAGTGAGAGATAAGGAGACACGATCAAGACTTGGTGTTTCGCTTGCCGCAGCGCCGTCAGAAGCGTATCGATATGTTGTTCCAACGTGTTCAAGTGAGCAACCGATACCCCTGACGCGATCTGGACCCGTAGCGGATAGCGAAAAGATCGGATTTCGTTCGCTTCATCCGCGAAGAGGTACCGAGCCATCAGGCCGGTGGACGTATCGCCGTTATTCGGTTCGAAGATATCCATATCCCGAACACCAGAAAGCAGTCCTGCGCCCTGGATACCGCAACGTTCATCATGTTTCGGGATCTGTTGATGAATGGTGCAGCCGCCTCCGCTCGGTCATAGACCGGTGAAAAAATGATTACTCGCCGCTGTGCGCCTTGCAGACGGTGAACCGTTCCGACCGTCACACCCGAAATTCCGCGGGCGGCGAGTTCTGCCGAAAGTAATGCCGCTTGGCGGCTAAAGGGCGTGATCACGCCGATAAGGTCATCCTGCTTTTCGTGCGGATAAGCAGCGCGAATCCGAGAAAAGTTGTCCTTGATCCAGTCCGCAATGACTTCGACCTCTAAGAGATTGCAGCGACTTTTCGCGTACTTCCGCGAGGTACCGGGGAGGTGAGCATAGCCCCAGGTTGGCAATATGGAGGCCGGGTCTCGGGCGCCTCTCTGAGGTTGCAGCGCCCCGTCGTAGGCTAGCTCGTTGCAGTGCGGCCAAAAGGGGTCAGTCAACAATTCTTGACAGAAGGCCTCTTTCTGCGAGTACCTAGACGTTCGGAGTGGTGGCATCGGATGACGCAATTTCCAAATAATATTCATCGGACGGCTACCTTGGTGGCTAACGTAATCTGCGGATCCAAAAAAAGAGTACGGCGACGCCAACCCATTCCGGCGCTTTTCCTGCCGTACGAATAACAGTACCGTAGAACCAAATCTCCCCTTGCTGGATCCAATTTCCAAACTTGGCGTCCGAGGACAGTCGTTGCAGTACACATTATAACAGGCAAGGAAGGCCAAGATCGTTACGACTCCGACGAATGTCGTTCGGATCGCGGTATAAAACTCAGGGTGGCTTTTCCCAATCTGCTCAACTGAATCAGTCACAATATCCCATGTGTCCGGACCGTTTACGAATACGAGAAGAATTGTCGCGAGACAAAGAGGAACTGCTTTGCAAAACAAAACCGCCCGACACTCATTAAAGTCGTTAGCACGGTTCGCCGCGAGCTGCTTAATTTCACGCGTTGATGCTGCAGCGACCTCGGGATACCAAAGTGAGCATAAAGACGGTTACCACGGTCAAAGGTAAACTTGCGGCAGCAAGAAGATCAGCCATACTATTTCGGCTTTCCCGGGGTTACGCGAAACTGTTTACATAGTGCCTGTGAAATTTGGGCCGCATACCCTCCAAATCGTCGGCGTTTTGTGTGGATTGAAAGCTGGTATTGGCATCTGGGGCGCGTATTCGTCGGGTTTTACCGCGAAATTTCCAGTGGAATAAGCGCCTGCAAGGTGTCAATTAGCCAACCTGTTTTTCGACGATGTCCAGAATTCCATTATTCCCTGAAAGATACGGATTCGCGGTACCAGTGCGCTGTACCGAAAATGAGCCATTGCCGCGAGAATTGCGCAATGCACTCTGGAACGCTTATTGCAAAAACACGCGAGCCGGGAACCCTGGCCCTGGTTCACCTTACATCACATTTTGCGCGGTCATTTGGACGGAGTTCATGCACGAGCCGACCGATGAGTTTCAATCGAGCACTTGGTTGCAAGTCCAAAAATTCGCGAAAGACACATTTTACACCCATGATTGGACGCACGTGTTTGCCATCATCGAATTCACGTTCCTTCATTTCAATCCTGTCGCTTACAAGAAGGCCAATCTCCAAAAGGCCCTAAATGAGCATTTGTCAGATTACAGTCTGCCTTTCGCCTCGTTGGGGATCGATTCGCGCCGATCTCGGAGAAAGAACAGTTCCGGGAGGTAGAACTGGCATTAGAGATCCCCCTGAAGCCGGTCAAGGAACACCTGAAAAATGCTCTCCGCAGCCTGAGAGATCCTTCTCCAACCGCCGCCCTCGACTGCACCCGGGAGAGCATCCACGCCGTCGAGTCTCTTTGCAAAACATTGACAGGGGAACCCAACGCCTCGCTGGGCGAACTGCGAGAAGCCAGATTCATGCTGGTAACTTGCTCGGCCTTCGTTATCTATCTTTGGGATGCGGCGATTGCGGCAGGACTGCAAATATAGTCTGCTGCGGTTTCTGTCCTGCTCAAAGGGGTCAGTCAACAATTCTTGACAAAACCCTCATTTTGCGAGCACCTCGACGTTCGGAATGGATGACGGACAATCAAGGAGGCGGCCGGCGGAAACAACGAAGCAACAGAAAAAACGACTGGCTCGAAAGGCTGGAAAGTAACTTCAAAGGAGCCCGAGCGACGACGAGTTCAATCATGGCAACGCGGACCGCTCAAGCAAGAGGTCTTCCTCAGTGGAGTGCAAGCGATCGAATGGACTATCGAAGGAAATGTAGAAATCAAAGGGGTCAGTCAACAAATCTTGACAGAAGGCCCATTTTGCGAGCGCCCGGCCCAAGGAAACGAAAACCGTGAACGGGTTCAGCGCTCTGCCAGAGTTCAATACGATAAATGGAACCCATTCCTACAATTGGATCGATCCAAGCAAAGGCCTACATCGCTGCCGAGAGCGGAGTTCGAAAGCAAAACGCAGGACTAAAGCCTTCGCATCGCCTAGTTCGAACTTAGCTTCACGTTTTAATCGCTGAAACGAATGCCTACTTCCTGAACTTCCGGGTATGGCAAAAGCCACACTAGAGACTCGTCGTGAAGATCCACCACGTCGATCCGATTATCGAACGGTGGGGGACCCTTGTTTGCCAATCGGCGCGAATCAGCTATTCCTTTAAAAGGGTGAGCACGATAACCGCCATTCTTGAAGCGCACGCGGACGGCAGCATTCATCTTCCTGTTCCCGTAGAAATGCGGCGGGGAAAAGTGAAGGTGACCGCCACTTTGATACCTGTTTCTAGGGAGACTGACCAGGGGGTAAACCCGCTCGACTCGCTTCGGCGCATTGCGACCCGCGGCGGTATCAAGAACATCACCGACCCGGCACGATGGCAGCGCGAAATCCGACAGAATCGTCCGTCGCCTGGTCGTGAAGAATAAGGCTTCTCGACAGCAACATCATCTTTTATGACATTTCCCGAAGGACGGATCGGGCATCACGGATCGTAGCACCCAACTCTGAGACAAAAGTGGAGAGAGCATCGATGAACCGGCTCCGGACGGAGAAAGGATCGCACGGAGGACACGGAGCGTGGATCGGAAGGGTCCGCCCTGCTTGGCGCTAAGTTTAGCGGATTTAGAACGACATTTTTCTTTTTCTGCGGGCGCCCCCTTCGACGGAATTGAGGAGCACCTGCTGCTGATTGCTCGCATTTGGTCAATGAGTCTTTCAAGCTTTCGATGGCACGACGAAAAAGTTCGGCCCTGTTGGTCCGAAAGAGCGACCGTAGCGGTCTTGGCTTTAAGTTTCGAGTCCAGCGCCGGTGGCCCTGTGGGCTTTGACTCGAGCTGCCTTGAGTCACTAACGGAGCGGGTTCTTTTGGCTCCGAAGGCGGAGGGCGTTATCCTGTTAAAAATGCCGTCGGTGGATTCACTCCCTTTCCGCGACTCGCCAGCTCAAATATTACACGTCCGGGCACCTGATCCTATCGGACCACCGCAAAGCCGCTCTGATTTCCGTTTCATCGGGCTTGCGTCCTTGATTTTCGGCGTAGCCAAGGATGTAGCGCGCCCATTCTGCGATGATTGCGGGTTCGATCCAGCTGTTGAATCGAACGAGCGCGGTCCAAAGATGGCGTGGAACGCGCATCCAGCCGAACGAAGCGAGATATTCGCGATCCAGCGTTAGAGCCGCACCCGGCCGAGACCGGTCGTGCCGTTGCACGGACAGAATCTGATTCCCGGACGGATAGCGAATGAAATTCGCCGGCATTTTTATAATATTGCGGGCCGCGGCGCTCAGTGAAGACGCGAGATGGGCGCACTGCAGCTGGGTAAAACGTCCGGCAACACGCAGATCCAGCGGTGAGACCATCAGCAAAGCCAAACCGGGCGAGATCGTCATTTTTGACCGCGCCTACGTGGATTTCGTGCACTTGGGCGTGCTCCATGAGGAAGGCGTCTTTTGGGTGACCTGCAGCAAGGAGTCTCTCCGCTTGAGGATAGTCAAAAGACGGCCAAAAGGAACTGATCAGCGCATCTTGAGCGATGAGCTTGTGGTGCTCAAAAACAGAGACTCGCGGGCCAATTATCCCCAAGCGATGCGCCGGGTACGGGCGCTGGTGGAGGTTGAGGGCCAGGAGCGCGAGTTGGAGTTTTTGACTAACAATCTGCAGTGGAGCGCCGCCAGTGTGGCGGATCTGTATCGTCGCCGCTGGCAAATCGAAGTGTTCTTTAAACAGATCAAGCAGAGCTTGCAGTTGTGCGATTTCCTGGGCAACAGCGCAAACGCGGTTCGCTGGCAGGTCTGGACGGCACTGTTGCTCTACGTGTTGATGCGCTTTCTATGCCTAATCAGTAGCTGGAATCACTCCTTTACTAGGCTATTCACCCTGCTCAGAGCGGCGCTCTGGAGAAAAATTGACCTCTGTGATTTGCTTAGATTCTGTGGGACAGCAGGTGGACATTTCCGGTATCTCGCGACCCCGCAGAATGCCTATTTCCCGGGATTCGCTTGATAATTCTGTGGGACAGCATCGCGACCAGACTGAGAAAGTCCTCCTACTTGCAGCAATAAATTCTTAAATCGGTTTCGCAGACGATCACCCGAAAACCCGCTTCCATTCAGCATTCCGAGCGCCATTTTGGCTCCCTGTGGGATGACAGTGATTCAAAATGATGTGCCGAAGCAACGGTAACGCTCCGGTCCCATCGTCTGGGAGTCTGAACTGAGTCCATCGGACTGAACTGAGTCCATCGGATAACGCCCGTTGGACCGGTCACACTCTCCGAGGTCGATCTGACGACAGCCGCGCCGTGTTCCCGAGCGAGCTTCTCGACTTCTCCAGGTCCGACGGTATACATTCCGCGGGAATCTTCTCCAAGGGTGATTTTATGAAACGTTAGGGTTTGTTGCCCGGCAGCCGCAGATTGGAGCCCTCCGCAGGGAGTAATTTTGCCATTCCTTTTCCAACCACTGGTCCACCTGCGAGTGCGACGCAGTTTGCCAATCAACGGATGAGTCAGACGCGAAAACGAACTCATTGAGGCGATGCAGGAGATTGACTCGTTGACGATTCCCGCAGGTGAGATCATTTCCGAAGAGGCGTCCATTCCCAGTCTAGCCTTGTACTGGAGCACCCAAGCGGTGGGATTGAAAATAAATTTCTCCGCACTGGAAAAGGATTCGCGATCTCTTGAGTCGAGGTACTGTCCGCCGCTCAGTTTCCACCACCGACGTATCCCGGGCAATCTCAGGTGAGGAAACGCGTGGAGCTTTGGTGAAACAAGCTGCAAGGCTGGTGCGGAATTTGGATCAGCCAGATGCCGGCCGAGATCGAATATCGGCAGGTTGCGAGCAGTCAGAGACTGGATTCGATCACGGAAGGGATGATGCGCCGCCGGTTCGTTCCCGACTATCCGCGGAGACATGAAAACGAGCTGTTTCTTCGTACCGAGAACAGGGCGTAAAGTCGCCAGGTTTTCGCGTCCATGACGTGTGATTGGCAGCAAAAGCTCGACTCCCGATCGTTTGAGCTGCTCGATCTCTGTCTTTGACCACTGCGTTCCCGGCGAAGAGACCGATCCTCGAAAATCCCACCACAGCACGGTTTCGGCAGGTTCCAGGAAAGCTCCTGGCGCGGTGAGCCTGTGGACATGGCCGGACTCAGCCACGGTATGATTCTAGCAAACGCCGCCACCGATGACCTGGTCGACAAGCCGGTCCAATTGCGCTCGCGGGACCGCAGAAAATAAAACGCAAAATCGTCGCCAGTTATTTGGCCTGAGACGCCAATTGCGCATATTGCTCCTCCATCGCGTCCGGCAGATCTTCCTTTGACGATCGAGCCATTGCCCAAAGCGCCACGGCTGCGTAGGTCTCTGCCAATTCGCCGCCCGGGGCCCCGATTTGCGCATCGAAACGGGGAACCACGATCCATTTGCTTAAACTCTCTTCGACCTGTTTCAGAGCCTTTTGCAAACCGCTGGCGTCGGAGGCGAATTCTTCGCGAGAAATTCGCGATGTTCTTCGATCGCTCGGTTCCATTCCGCTCCAGCGATGCCCAGACGTTCCGCAAAAGCGCGCGCGAGTCTGGATCGTAATCCATCATCCACCGGACTGACCAGATGAATTAAGAACGCGAGCAAATCACGCGGATCAAGGGGCTCCCAACGCAAGGCCAAAGCAAGCGCCAGTGTTTGCAACACCGGCCGCTGAGTGGAACGGACGGAAAGCCCGAGCACCGGTTCGTCAAGAGATCGCAAAGCGGTATCGAGATGCGAACATTCGCTCTGCGCGACCAACGTGGTGGACTGATTTTGAGCACGGCTGCTTTGGAAAAGCTGTGTGGCCAGTTGCGCCAGGGTGATCTCAGAATACGCGGTGACGAAGGTGACGGAGCCGTCGTAGTCGAGTTTGATTTGATGGTTTTCGCAGGGCTTAACTAGAGCCTCCTGAATTTTATGCAAATCCGTTCCGGGGGAACCCGCGGGCCTCAATGTTTCGGCACCGATACATCGAAAGGAGGCTCCTAGTTTTACTAACACCCTTCGCAGCAATAGAGGGAGGCTATCTCGATTTTCGAGCACTTCAATGGTGGCAAACTTAGGTTCACGTTGATCGAGTTCAACCAGCGCTTTCCGAATACGATCGCCAAACCCAGGAAATAGATCGCGCCCAGCCAGCCCTCAACTTCAGCCAGGTCGCGAATTCGCTGACTAGCCGCTGGGTCCGGGGAACCGTCCCAACCGGCGAGCACCAGTTCATCTCGCCAACGCAATAACCCTCGGCCACGGCAAGCGGATCCTTGGCAAACGATACAGTGTAAAAACGCGGTTTTATCGAGGCGGCATTCTGCAAAAACTCGCGATACTGACAATCCGACCTGCGGCGGACGCAGGTTTCGATGCCAACCCAAGCCTAAGCTCAAGGAGGCGGAGAAATCCCTGCGGTCCACAGATCGATTCGTTGAATCTGTCTCGCGGCTGCAAATCTTGGTAGCCGTCAAGATCCAATCCGAAAAGAATCTTCAAACTTGCCTAATCCTTTCCCCTTGTCCGTGTCGGGGATTTTTCGCGTCGAACTTTTGAGATGTTGATCATCTTACCTATTGGCACTTAGGGTTTATCAACGGGAGTTGGGGCATTAGTGGTGTTTCTTAGATCTGACTATTCTGACAAATCTCGTTTGGTTAGTGAGTCGGACATATACTTTTTTAGATGGGTTACAGTTGCGGCGAGGTGTGCCAATTGGCGGTACGCGACTGATAGGGTAGGGACGCCGTGTGTCGGCGCCCCTCCCTCCGAACCGAACAGGCCGATTTCCGGCATTCGGCTCTCCAGTTGATAGTTATTCTCCAGAGGAGATCAGCCGACGCAACGATTGTTCTTTGAGGTTCGATCAAGTGTTGACTCCCGTTACCGAGGCGGCCAACAGACATTCAACGAGGGTCGAAGGTTCGCGTACTTGCTTTTGCTCTTCACCGGACTGAGTCCATTGGACATTTGCGGTGCTGTTTTCCTTCGTTCTTTCGTTCAGCGTCTCCATCTTCCTGCCTTCCTTTGCTCCACGGGCATTACCCCGCTTCTGCGCTCCTACGAAGGCTCTGTCACCTTTCGGGCACGGTTCTTCGGACCCTCTGCCGGTCATGAACGCCGTTCCTCTGCCGAATCGTGATCCCTGATTCATGTCGCTCCAACTTCCGACCATTCTATCTCCACCCACCCCATGCACTCCTGTCCCTACGCTCACTTCTCGCCGCAGGTCAGGTCGCGGAGTTACCGTTCTTTCCCCTTCCGGGCGGCTTCCGTTCTGGGCTTCGCCTTTACTTAGCAGGCTCGCCAATGCATCAGGCCGTATCGAGTTCATCATTTTGTTAATTATGGACTGGTCGTTCGCTTCGGGTTGCTCCCCACCCCGCCTCTCGGCGACGCAGTTTCCTTCAGCTACGGACAGCCAGTGCTCCGTCCGATGGGGACTTCCACCCCACTGTTGGTGCGCACTCTCAGGCGCACATAGGGTAGGGACGCCGTGTGTCGGCGCCCCTCCCTCCGAACCGAACAGGCCGATTTCCGGCATTCGGCTCTCCAGTTGATAGTTATTCTCCAGAGGAGATCAGCCGACGCAACGATTGTTCTTTGAGGTTCGATCAAGTGTTGACTCCCGTTACCGAGGCGGCCAACAGACATTCAACGAGGGTCGAAGGTTCGCGTACTTGCTTTTGCTCTTCACCGGACTGAGTCCATTGGACATTTGCGGTGCTGTTTTCCTTCGTTCTTTCGTTCAGCGTCTCCATCTTCCTGCCTTCCTTTGCTCCACGGGCATTACCCCGCTTCTGCGCTCCTACGAAGGCTCTGTCACCTTTCGGGCACGGTTCTTCGGACCCTCTGCCGGTCATGAACGCCGTTCCTTCCCGAATCGTGATCCCTGATTCATGTCGCTCCAACTTCCGACCATTCTATCTCCACCCACCCCATGCACTCCTGGCCCCACGCTCACTTCTCGCCGCAGGTCAGGTCGCGGAGTTACCGTTCTTCCCTCTCCGGGCGGTTTCCGTTCTGGGCTTCGCCTTCACTTAGCAGGCTCGCCAATGCATCAGGCCGTATCGAGTTCATCATTTTGTTAATTATGGACTGGTCGTTCGCTTCGGGTTGCTCCCCACCCCGCCTCTCGGCGACGCAGTTTCCTTCAGCTACGGACAGCCAGTGCTCCGTCCGATGGGGACTTCCACCCCACTGTTGGTGCGCACTCTCAGGCGCACTAAGTAAGGCGTCTCGCCTTACCTCTTTAGCCCGCTCAACCCGGAGGTAAGCCGGGACGGCTTACTTACTCCCGCTGTAAGTTAAGCGTCTCGCCCTACTTCTTTAGCCCACTTAAACCGGAGGTAAGCCGGGACGGCTTACTTACTCCCGTTGTAAGTAAGGTGTCTCGCCCTACCTCTTTAGCCCGCCCAACCCGGTGGTAAGCCGGGACGGCTTACTTACTCCCGCTGTAAGTTAAGCGTCTCGCCCTACTTCTTTAGCCCACTTAACCCGGGTAAGCCGGGACGGCTTACTTACTCCCGCTGTAAGTTAAGCGTCTCGCCCTACTTCTTTAGCCCACTTAACCCGGGTAAGCCGGGACGGCTTACTTACGTGTAGGGTCAGCAGCCGTCAATTCTCCCAAGGAAGCCAGGCATTGGCAGAAGTAAGCTGCCAGCAGGTCGGCGGCCCGATTGCGTTCCTCGAGTTCCAGGTCGCGGACGATCACCTTGATGGTCAACCATTCTTCCGTCGGCAATTCGTCCCTCGGCACCTGCAGATTCACACCTCCTTGGCTCGTCCATGCCTTGATGAGAAACGGCGCATCACCTCCCGGCGCCGAGCCGAGGGTGACTCGGGCTTCATCGATGTTGGGCACCGGGGGTCAGACGGAACCTAGGCATCCGTGACGACGAGGGCAAATCAGAAGGTCGACCGGACTTTACTTCAGTGCCTCACCGGAGCGCGTCAGGTCGATCGGCGCTTGGTCAAAAACCAACTCAGAGGTTCACTTTCTTTAAAACGAAGAAGGCTAAATTTTCCGGAGACCCGGGAGCCGTGGAGGGTAAAGGCAATCCGATCGTCCGTCCACTGTTCGAGTTCATAGGTGCCGTGATCCCAAACTTGAATCTGACCTTTGAGAGATTCACCATCTGGGTTCGCTTCGTGGAATGGCTCAAACTCCAACGCATGGTCCTCGACCTGAACCGCCAAACGCTTGATACCAGGGCTTTCGGGCAAGCCTTTCGGCACCGCCCAACTCTTGAACACACCATCTTTCTCGAGCCGAAAGTCAAAGTGATGACTCCGCGCCCAATGCTCTTTCACCACGAAGGTCGAGGTCGCCATTTCAGAATCGGGAGGATAGCCTTAAGGCTGTCAAGGACAAATGAATAACCATTGGCAGAAGGTCCGCCTCCTTCTCAAAAAGGTCACCCAACCACGAATGATCAAGCGCAAAGACCGGATCAGTCCCTCGCTCGGCCTGATAACATCAGCCAATTAACCGGACAGCGATTGGAATGGACCGGATGCTTGGCCCACTTTGGCGGTGGGCTCGAATATCGGTCCTTTTGAAATCCTCTCCCTTGAATAACAACGGGAATCCGGTCGCTTTTGACGAAAGGCTTGGCGGGCAATGTGCGCTTGATCCGCGTCGACGGGGGCAAGTTCTATTCCGGCGGCGATAATGGCTGAGGTATCAATAATCACTACCTGGGCAGTCCTTGTTCCTCGTAGAGCATGTCTTCCGGGCTGCGTCTGTCCAGAACAGGTTACGGCCTCGGTTTTTGTTTCTCCGGTCAGAGAAGCCAGATACAGGCTCTCTGGTCCGGAGTTCCTAGGACCCTCCGCGGACTCCGCCCTGACGCCCTTCTCGAGCACGAGCCCGCCTTTGTATCTGAGGCGACCGAACTTCTAGACTTGAACGCTCACACTCCCGCAGTATGCGCCAGTTGACTCTTTGATCGCTTTTACCGAAGGCGTTCGCCGTTCACGTTCAACGTTCAACGTTCGCCGGGAACGGACGGAGAAGAGCTCCACGGAGAAAGCGGTAAACGCCAATCGCCGCTGAACTTCACAGACCGATTGGGTTCATTTACTTCTGAAGGGCTCAGTCTGGCATCAGGTTAGGTCGAGGTTCGAGGTGGACGAGGCTGCGGACAGCCTGATTCGACCGGGCCGTCCACAACAGCGTTTGAATTTCCGGCCGCTACCACAGGGACACGGGTCATTTCGGCCGGGAGCAACTGACGCTCGGCTCGGACCCCGATGTTTATTATAGAAGGGCCAAAACACATGGATTGCCTGAGTCGCGATTTTCAGCCCTTCGCACAGCTTCGATGGGGCCATCTCCTTATACGGGTTCAAATCATCCTTTTCTCCCCATCTGTCCGGATCCACTGTCATGACGATCGGAGCGACCGCCAGAAAACCCCCTTCCATCGAAAGAAGCGGCTCCCAATCCTCCCGATGGTACATCATGGCTTCGACGAAACCGAGGCACCAGGTCCGAGGGTCGGGAGTGGTGTCGCCCTTCTTCAGTTTTGGCCGACGAACCAGAAGACGGAACATCTCGGGATCTTGTTGGAACACCCGGCTAATCCGGAGAAACAATTCTCCGATTTTTTCTGCCGCCCAGCTGAATTCTGGAAAATGGTCGAACCCGTTCCCCTCCGAGTCAGGTCCACTTAATACCGCTTGGACTATCCAATCCAACGGTACCGGTTTAGGTCCCACCACGGAGGCTGTGAGCATTCCATGCAGTGCCGGCACTCCGTATGCTCCTTCCGAGCGCTCGTTGAGGATCCGTTCCAATCTCTCCTGATCTTCCGAGGAAAGAAGTCCAAATCCGTGATCCGGGTCGAGAGTCATGTGATAGGTCGCAGATGAATTAATTTCTTTACCAAAGATGATTACAACACATAGGAAAATCGCGATTACGGATACCTCATGATCAACAGGACTCTTTTCGGATGCAGATCAAATCGCGGCGCACAAGCTTGGCGCGGCCAAGCGAGAGGAGCAGTGCTGCCTTCGCGGCTCATTGCGAACATTTTCCAAGGCACAGATGTTGTTCCCCGAGGCCGTGATAATCCATTCAAGGCACCGCGAACCATCCCGACAATCCCCTACGCTGACCGCTTCTGGCCCCTTCAGATCCTCGCCAGAGATCTCGCCGGCAATCAATACACATAGGCCACGCTCTGGGCAGCGGTTTTGTCCAATCCATTTTTAGGCCACCGCCGCGGCGACCACCCTTCGAATGTTTTCCAAGCGCCTCCCGCCGCGACGCTGGTCTAAAAATGCTCTGCATTATGGAAATCTTTCCATAAGCTGCGAAATCGGTCGTTTGCGCCCAGCCGCTGAAATACAAATCAATATCGCACTGACCGGTCAACTGTGCTTTTCGCCGATATGGTACGCTTTCGTCCGGTGCAATATCTTCATATTGGCAAGTAAGTCAGTGATGCATGTGGAAGCCGTCACCATGCGGATTGATCTCTTCCGCGGCACGCGAATAAAACTCACCCTTGATGGGGTCTCCGGCAGCGTGGAACAATGCGGATGCGGTGGAAAAGATACCGCTCTCCTGTGCGCCGGATGAGAGCGCCAGTCGGATCCAATCCAAACCCTCGGCCAATTCGCCGTTCTTGAACAATGCCCACGCCAGCGCCGACTGCGTGGAATAGTTGGAGCGCAGGGCGATGTCCTTGCGCGCCCATTGCACGGCCTCCACGGGTTGCCCGCCTGAGTCCGCGTAAAAGGCGGCCAGGTGGTGGTAATAGTGGACCATTCCCTCTTGAGTGGTTGCCAGAAACCCCGCCAGCGCCGCATCAAGCCACGGCTGCGCTTCTGCGATCCTTCCAGCGAAGATCAGTAACTCGGCGAATGCATGTTTCAACTCCGGTTTCGGCGCCCGCGTAATGACGCTCCGGAGCAGGGTCACCGCCTTCTCGAGATCCCCTTCCAAGGCCAGCAACTCAGCCATATGTTCATCGGCGCGCCAGTCGCCGGGGAAGGCGGCGGCTGCCCGCTGATAGTGAAATCGCGCCTTCTCAAGGCGTCCGCGGCCGATTGCCAATGCTCCACGCTGTAACTCGAGCCACGCGAAAGAGCGCATTTCCTTTGCGGTCAGCTCCTCTTCCGCTGCGACGTACCATCGGTCGGCGTCCTCCTCGCAGCCCATCCTGCCATGCCAATGAGCGAGCCTCGCCAGGTTGTCCCATGTCCGGAATTCCTCGATGAGAATTTCGAATTCAGCGCGCGCCTGTTCGTAACGGCCTTCCTGAAAATCGACATCCGCCAAAATCGAACGGGCTTCCAGGCGGCCTGCAAGCAAAGGGCACATCCGCAGGTCCTCCTTCACGTCCGCCAGACAATGGAAATGGCCGTCCAGATTCGCTTTCAGAAGGCAGACATCCTCCTTGGGACCGAAGTCGCGAATGAGACCGGCAATCGTCCGCTGGACCGCTTCGAAGTCGGCTTCGCGCCCGGTGAGCGCGGCATGATGATATTGCCGGTAGGCCAGACGGACGCGCTTCTCCACGTCTCGCGGGCTTCTGAGGGAAAATGATGCCAGCGCAACAATGTCCTGCCGGGTTTTGGCCAGCTCAGCATCGTAGGCGGTGACCACCGGGAGCCGAGGCGCGATAAGTGTTACCATGCGTCTGGCCACGGCTCCGCAAGGTATGGAAAATTCGGGAGGAATTCCTTGTCGTTTTTGAGCGGGTTGGGAGGCGTCTTGGGCACGATGGGCGCGGATGCCCAAAGCGCTGGATCCCCTAGCAACTCGATGTGATACTTTTTCCCGTTCAATTCCGCGGACATATCCAGGAACATCGCGAGGAAACGCGTCGCAACCTGATCCTCCAGCCGGCGTCCGAAGGGCCAGGTCCCAGTGGTGTCCATGTCGATGGCGCAAACATTTGGGACGAAAATCTCCAACGGGCGCCGCAATGGAATATCGAGCCCCTGCGGGTTCCAGGTATCGTTGGGCATGTTGAGCTGCTGGAACAGCGTCTTGCTGGCCCGCGGAAAAGCGGCAATGGCGGTGTCGTAAATACGGTGGATGGACACCGGCGAATTATCGTGGTCGAAGGACGTTTCGAGGCCCAGCGCCGAGATCGAGGGACCGAATCCCCACCCGAGGTGTGCAAGGCGCTGCACAAAGTGCGGGCCGAGCCAGAAGTTGCTGGCGCCCAATTGGCGATCGTCCTCACGTTCGCTTAGCGCGGCGTCGGCAAAAGGTTGGCCATCCGTATCCACCAATTTGTACTTGCGCAATTCATCGTCCAATTCCCCTTCCCGCAGCGCCTTCCAGGGATGGTTGAGCCACGAGGGTTCGTCGTCGGAGATGGGTTCCACCTTGTGCGCGGCCTTCAGCACCCAACTCTCGCCCCATGCGTTGACGACCCGATTGCCGGCGGTGTCCGGGGTGATGAAGGAATGGGGAATCTCCAGGATGATCGCGTTGCAATTCTGCCCGGCCCGGCAATCGCTGCCGTCGTAAACAAAGCGGAAATTCCCATCAGCATCCTTTTTGAAGCGATCCCCTTTCCACTCCCAGGGGCCCGGGGTCAAATCGAGCTTCGGTATGGTGCCATCCTTCTGGGCGAAACCCCACGTGGGGAAGTCGGGACGGAAGTTGAACAAATCATTCCCCTCCAATTCGAGCAGCGTCTTGGGAATGGGCAATTCCCGCGCTTCTTTCATCGTATGCGGGACATGATAGAATTGCGGGGCGTAGTTGATGGACCTGAAAAAGCCGGTCAGATCGTTGAAGAATGCGTCATCGCGCCCACCGATGAACGCCTGGATCACGTGGCCGCCGGGCGTTTGAATCGGCACCACCTTGTTGAAGTCGATCACAGTGGAAAAGTCCCCGGACGGAAATCCCAAGAATCTGACCGTTGCCCGCTGGTCCGGTTGCACGATTACGCGAACTTCGCAGGAGCGAAGCTCACCGAGATACTTATCCTTGACCGCCTCGAAATACTTCAAAACCGCTTCGAAATTGCCGACATCATGTTGAAAGACGACGCGCGGATGCGACGTCGTCCGCAAGCGATAGAGCAGGTCGCTGTCCAAAACGCCGGCCTTGGGAGTGGCGGAAAAGGTGAGAGCCAGCAATGCGGACTGCCCCTCGTTGGTTGGATAACCGAAGATGTCATACAAGTCCGCGGCGCTATAGCTAATATCGGAAAATATCGAATTAACCGCATTCGGATCGTTATGATCTGCCATGGAAGCTCCTTTTCAGTGGAGAGTTACAAAATGAGAATTTGGATGTCGAGCGGAAAATAAACTGCGAATATTTAACTGTCATTAACTCTCAGGGAACTGTTTCTTCTTATATGAAAAACCTTTCACAGCTTGGCGCTAATGCCCTGTTCTTGCCGGCTGACTCGCCGCATCTTAATCCGATCGAGAAAATGTGGAGCAAACTCAAAGACTCAAAGAGTCTCTCCGCGGCGACCAACGCCCGCTCATGCCTGCCCTTATCCAGGCAATTGACTCGGCTATGGCGGCCATCACACCCCACGACGCCATGAATTGGTTTCCTCATACGGCTACAGTTTTATTCAATTAGCTCTCGCCAAAAGTCGAACATTTCGAGGAGCTCGCCGCGAAAGGTTCACATCATGTCGACGCGATCATTTAAATAGCTTCGTGCCAACATGATCACGTAGTTCCCGACAGCTTTCCCATTGCGAGTCGTCGAAAAACTGAGTTTCGATCGCGGGTGCAATTTACGAACCATCCTTTCACCTTCATCTGTATCAAACTGGATGAACTTTAGGTTCGGCTTTAAAGAACTGATCGTGCTGGTTAGAGTGTTTTTAAGAAAGCGATCAACTGCCATTTTTCCTCGTCTGAAAGTGCCTCTCCGAACCAGTGTCCACGATCCATCCAGAAGTCGGGGCATTTGCTTGCCTTGAGCAATGGTAGCCCGGCTTCCGTCTCAAAAGTTTGTAATGCCATCTTACCTTGGAGATCGCGCGCTTTGATCATCCAGGCCCCCCGCAACAGTGCTGTGCCGGCGTTGACTAATGCATCCATCGGAGCTTCCGGATTGATGTTCATGATTAAGTCGACTGGTGTCCCTTGTGGGATTGGTCCCACTGAAAGCGGACCCAGTGCTCCGTTGACAAACGCGCTTAGCCAAACTCCGGTTGCGAGACTTAAAACTGCGAGCACGCCTAACGTAAACCGGGCGGCGATCGGACGAGGATTTCCGAACCAAAACCAAAGCGCTCCTAAGAACAGCAGGACAGGCACGAGCCAAAGCTCCCAATACACTCGGTCAAAACGGGTAATGATCAGACCCGCACCGGTCCCCAAGCCAAGCAAGAACAGGATGAATGCCGCCTGACGAGGGATTCCCCAATAGATCAGGACTGCCAGTAATATCGCGACGAGAATCCACAGATATAACGAAAGAAAGGAGGTCCAAAACGCGCCGATGACGCCAACAAATAAGGCGCCGATAAATTTCGCGGGGATCCAAATTGAAGTTGGTACTGTCGTCCGATAAATGAAGCCAGGATCCGCTCCAGCCAATTCCTTATGGTCCCACCGCAAGTCGCCTTCAGCGTGATGGCTGTCCGCTACACGTTTCGAATTCCAGAGCAATTTAGTAATACCATCTTTGAAGGCTTCGAGCCGACCCTTTACCGACGGGTCGTGGTTGTAAAGACCGAGGGAGTTATCGTGAAGATAAGGAGCCGTTGCCCAAAGGCTGACCAGGGAAGCGGGACGGTAATAGCCAGGACCGCCTCCGGGGGGATAATACGCATCGTTCATGCCCATGGCGTTAGGCTGCACGCCAGAGTACGGATTATAGAAGCGGACAGGGCCGACCGCTGGCAGCTTCTTATAGTCCTCGGAGCTGAAATTATCCCAAATCTGTCCCCGCATCGCATTGGTGCCGACCGCCCTGCCAGAATTCGTACCAACGAGAGTCACCGGCACGCGAATGTCGGTCGACAGGTAGTTCCCATCTACAAATGGGTCGTTCTGATTTTGAGCTGGGCCAGCAAGAGCCGTAATGCGTCGGATGTATTCTTGATAAGACCCAGACTGCTTGAAGAGTTCCCACTCCTGGTAGCTCATCGGCACTGTAAGGTGCGCCGACTCATCGCTCGCTGAAGGCGTTCCCGATAGGCTCGACCAGTTTGGCGAAAAGCTGAGCCGAAAGCCGTCCGGCTGCTTACTGGAGTGACAAATCGCGCAGTTCCGCAGAAAAACAGATCTTCCCGCTGCTGCCTGCTCCTTCTCCTGGTTGATGATCTCTTTACCTTCGTCTCCGGCAAAGACAAGTTTCATCGGCGCGGTTGTGGCATTTTCTACGGGAGCCTGAGTTGATCCGTCCAGGACCGAGGTCGATTTCTGCGCAGTCGAAGGTTTTACATTGCGCAACGTAAAAAATGCCCTCAGGTATCGAATGCGATATTTTTCAGCAGTCCTCCAGTAAACGGAGTTTGCATCGCATGTAGCAACGGAAAAAGGTCTTTGAGGTTTGAAGCCAATGACCGGATTGTGGCAACGCAGCCATTCCTCAGAGAATGTTCCGATATTCAGATAAACTCGAGCCAACGCTCCAAAGACGCCAATACTATCAGCTCCGTCCAAGAGAACTCTGGGCGTGTGCCGGGGATTGGTAGCCGAGTTACCATCTTCTACGCTGGGCAGTAACAGATTAGCGGCGCTCTGTTGTTCCGGCGGATTCTTCGCAGCGCGATCAAGACGGCCAGGAACTTCGAAGATAGCATTTATCGTATTAGGATTATTGATATGATCAGTGCTTACCAACGAGGTGTCGATTGTGCCTGGTCGTTGGCTTGCGAGGAAATGGTGCAAAAAGTTGTTTGCCTTCGTAAGATTAGCAAAATTGTCCTTTGGACTCCAATACTGGTTTCCGATTATGGACGACAGATTTTCCCACTTGGGTGCCTCCGGATTGCAAGGCGGGTTCAGCGGATGAGGCCCAATATGACAAAATGCGCAAGACATGCTCGGCCGGAACGGCCGGACCAACTCCGGATCTGCACTGATGTTCAAATCTTTATAGTAAGCGTCAGTCGAGGAGGATGTCACCCTTTTGTTCCAGTATTCCCGGGCCTTTGCTGCGGCCGCTGTATTGCCAAAGAAATCGGGATTGGGCATTAGGCGCAGTCCGACAACGCCACTAGGATAACCGTAGACATCGTAGTCGACGCCATCTTTAGGTAACTGTGCAATTACAGAGTCGTAAAGTGCTTGGTCGCCGGGCTTGAAGACCAATTGGGGGGAATGCCCCGGAGGAGGTTTAGGCGGCCCTAGAATCGGTTTGCCATTTTCATCAAAATCTCCCTCCGGCGGAGACTTGAGAATGATCTGATCGCCGTCGGCTTGATCCAGATAGAGACCTAAGATACGTTTCGACCGATCACCTTGCGTTATCATCCCGGGTTGATTGATGAGCCCAGCGTTTTGGAAGCGATGCTCGCGCTTTCGGGAATCCAGAAGGATCAGAAAATCGGCCAACCCATAGCCGCGCTGTTGCAACCAGTTCCAAAAAGTCTCGTCCCCTTCGCCCCAGAGAATCCAAGTATTCTGACCACGAATAGCGTCTCGCTCTTCGTCGCTTATTTTTCCGTTGTGATCGACATCATAATTTAGCCGTTCCAGTTTGCCTCCAGGTCCACTGCCGACCTTATCGACTTCCCAGAAGAGATTACGGGGTTCCGCCGGAAAGCATTCTTCGATTCGTTTCTCGACCGGTGTCCCCTGCGCGGTCTGCCCACTTTCCGGTTCGTCCTTCGCCGCGCTCGGATCTACCTTGGTAAGGAATTGCTCCCAACCCGGCTGGGCATTGGGAACATGACTCGCGCCCGGGTAGCTATTGGACGGCGGCGAATCGCCGCGAGTTATTTCCGTAATCCCATAAGTGAATAAGATCAGCATTAAGAGGAACCGTAAAGCCCGGACACGCGGCCTGGCAGGATTGATGGTGAATATTAAAATCTTCATAACGAAGATTTGATCCGGCGGCGTAAACCTGTTGCATGCATATCCCGCACAGCTGAGACAAGTTTGATAAAGACGGCAACAAAACCAAATTACTAAACGGAATCCTGCATGCGACCGTTAGCAAATGGTCCTGCAAGGATACAAATCAACTTGTGCGCACGGCCGACACCGTCACCGGCTTTCGTACAAATCAAATTGTTGGGAATGGCGAAGGTTAAATTGATTGAGTCCCAACACCACACTTCGCACTCTTGTCAAAATAGAATATTCCTGTCTACGTTTTCGCTATTCGGATATCTCTGAGATGGATAATTGTTTGTATTCCCTTCCGTGCTGTACGACTCCCCTCCTTGCAAAACTCAAGACAGCATCCAATGGCACTACTACTACGGTTAAGGATGATATCGAAATCTTGCGCGCTATGCAATGCATTTCTGTTCTTATACGTTTCCTCGCCGCTAATGTTCCTCCCCGTGAACTTGATCTTGAGGAGCATTTCAAACCGGCGGCTACGCGGCCTTCTTCTCAATTTGCGTCTCCTGTTCAGTTTCCATTCCCGGATACCACTGAACGAAGGTCCTCCCGGAGTTGGTCATTGAGTACCTTCGTCCGCACCTGGAGTAGATTGTGCACGCCGGACTCACTCCATCGCATTTGCTGCTTCTCCACCATGCGCTTTTCCGCGAAGGCCGTTGAAATCTGCTCTCCGTGCCGGTAACGATACCCATAACGGTTCTGGTGCAATTCCCGAGAAATGTATGTTTGGCTGGCAAAATAATTTTCTCGGTTTTATGCCGCCAAGACCTCCGCCCAGAGCGCCGCAACGGCCGCGGTCTCGAATCGTTTGAATCCAAGCATTGGTCGGATTCGCTATTTTATCCGGCGATAATCTTGTTCGACAACTTTGTTCAGGCTCAGGCCTAAAGCGCACTTTCGAGGAACCGCTTTCCAGGCTGTACCTCGACCTGATAATAGGTCAGGTCTTTGAAGCAATGAAACGTAAGAAGCAATACAAAATATCTTGTATGAAATCTATATTTGCGATATTTGTGTTATTCACATTAGGAATGCTGTCTTAATCCTCTCAAGGAGGGGAGCCGTGGAGCACGGAAGGAAACCTTATTACTAAATTATCGCACAAAGTCTCTTACCCGAAATATCAATAGACTAACTTTATTCCAACTTTCCTATAGTGCAATTCAGTATAAAGGAGATGATGACTCAATCGGCGCAAATTTCCCTTTTCATCTCTTAATGTTAAGCAGGTGCCTGAACGCTGTCGGTGTTTGACTCCGGATAGAGGAGATACCTGACCACGGTTTCTGTTCAATGTAAATCCCCCGCACCCCAGTAAAAGGAATAGCATGGGCATTGTTGCAGCCTCACTCATGATGAGGTTGCGGTTCCGATGACGAAAAAAGCAATTAATGGCTTTTTTGGAGACACTCTAGTTCCGGGACCGATGAACTCTTAACTGAATATGCCGAAAACCTCACCAAACCAGCAGGATCACCTTCTTAGGTTAGCTCAATGCGAGCAGACGACACCCTTCGACTATATCATCGTGGGCTCGGGCGCAGGTGGTGGGCCCCTGGCGGCGCGGCTTGCGTTGGGTGGCAAGGTGGTGCTGTTGATCGAGGCCGGAAGCGATCCGACAAAAAGCCCTCCGTCGCCAGCCTTTCCGGGGAGCCAACCGGGAGAAGTGACCAAGGTTCCGGGCTATTATGCGGCGGCATCAGAAGACCCGGAAATTAGTTGGATGTTTTCCGTGCGTCATTATCAAGATGACAAACGTCAGGCGCTCGATGCAAAATACAATAAGAATTTGGATCCGAATGTCCCGAAAGGTTCCTCGGCCAAAGCGCCGCCCCTGAAGTTTCTGGATCCGCCACCAGCGGGGGTCGGTAAACAGGGCATCTTCTATCCGCGGACATGCGCGCTGGGGGGATGCACGGCGCATCATGCCATGATTATGGTGGTCCCGAATGACAAGGACTGGGATTACATTGCGGATCTGACGGGCGACGAGTCGTGGAGGCCCAACCTGATGCGAGGCTACTTCGCCAAGCTGGAGCGCAATGAATATCGGCGCGCCTATGACGGGTTTCTGCAGAAGCTGCTCGGAGTTGTTTACGATGCATGGAGAACGCTCGCGTACTTAATCGATCCGCGTGCGCAACTGGATGAAGGAGGCCACGGACGCAACGGCTGGCAGCCGACGAATTTCATCAACCCATTTCTAGTGGATACGATCGCGAAGACGGATCAGCCTTTCTTCAGTGTGATCGTGCGCGCCGCACTGGCCGCGCTGCACGGCCGCTCATCGCTGGGAGCGCTGATCAAGCAGATACTCTTTCGATCAAGGCTGGTACAATCCATCGATTTCAACGACCAGAATACCCGGCGGCTAAGTCCGGAAGGTGTGTTTTTAATTCCAATCGGCACGGGAGGGGACCGGGCACGGGAGGAGAAAAGAAAAGAGCCGATCGCCACAGAAGAAGATGATGATGCAGAAGGGAAA
The DNA here is from genome assembly GCA_963782115.1 of uncultured Verrucomicrobiae bacterium. GTDB lineage: Bacteria > Verrucomicrobiota > Verrucomicrobiia > Chthoniobacterales > JAFAMB01 > JAFAMB01. The sequence goes on along the minus strand of CAWAIK010000015.1, from coordinate 77,538 downwards.
GTTCTTCCAGGCCATCGTGCGGGTGTTCGTGAATTCCTGCTCCGCACCCGGAAGAAACATCCCGATCGGCTCGTATTCGGCACGGAGTTGCATGTTACGAAAGTCCTCTTTTGCGGCAAAGATGAGGTTCCGCGCGCGGTTGGGGTGGAGGCGGTTAAAGGGGACCATCTGTATGGCGCGAGCCCGGTGCAAAAGAATCCAACTGGTGAAGTGATTCGCTATTTTTGCCGTGGGGAGGTGATCCTGTGCGGGGGAGCTTTCAACACGCCGCAAATGCTGATGTTGAGCGGGATTGGCGATATTGAGCACCTAGCCGGGATCCCGACTCCCGATGGGAAGCCGACTCTCTGTACGCTGCATGGAATTGATGGAGAACCAATGCGCGATGCGAATGGCGGGCTTCGTCGTATTCGTTTGCCGGGCGTTGGCAAGAATTTGCAAGATCGGTATGAAGTTACAGTCGTGAGCGAACTAAAAAGCGAACTAGCGACACTAGACCGGGTGAGCTTCAGGCCAGGCGATCCCAATGATCTGGCCCGCCAACAATTTCTGGTAGAACCGGCTTCAGGCCTGTACACGACGAATGGGGGAACGCTGGCTGTGATTCGCCGCTCTTCTGCCTTGAAGAAAGACGAGCCGGAATCGGACTTATTCACTTTCGGGGCGCCAGCCGCTTTCCGGGGGTACTATTGGAATTGGTCGCGGGAACTTTTCAAGAGGACGATCGGCTACGAGAAAGAAGAACGGAAGCTGTGGAGCTGGGTCATCCTGAAAGCCTATACTGAGAATGACGGCGGCTATGTGCGGTTGCGCTCGAACGATCCATTTCAGCAGCCGGATATTTGTTTTGATTCATTCAACGAAGCAGCGGAAGCGCAGGCGGCTGAGATAGCGGAGTTGATGAAGAGCTATGATCCCAAGGCGGGCAGGCCGGTGCCAAAGGAGTGGGAAGCAAGAGCCGAAGCGAACAAGCGCATTTTGTTGAACAGCCACCGGGATTTGGAAGCTCTGGTGGATGCGGTGAAATTTATGCGGAGGATCAACCGGAAAAATCCCGTGCAGTTTGGGCAGGAGGTGCAGCCGGGAGTTGATATTGCGGATGACAGTAACGAGATGAAAGAGTGGATTAAGACGCAGGCATGGGGTCACCATGCCTCATGCACCTGCCGCATTGGCTCGGACCCGTGGCAGGGCGATGTTGCGAACTTAAAGGATAAGGATGCGGTTCTGGACAGCCGCTTCCGTGTGCATGGCGTGCGTGGGCTGCGAATTGTAGATGCGTCGGTGTTTCCGAAGATCCCCGGGTATTTCATCGTTACACCCGTTTTCATGATTAGTGAAAAGGCGGCTGACACCATCTTGGCTGACATGCAGAAGTATCCCGAGCCACTCAGGATCTCTGAAGTTGCCGCCGTTAACGCCCGCCGAAAGGCCGCATTTATTGAATCGAACCCGCACGGTCCCATTGGACTCGCTCTTTCCGGCGGTGGGATTCGAAGCGCCACATTTTGCCTTGGGATATTGCAAGCTTTGGCGACGAAGAACCGACTCCGGTATGTCGACTTTCTCTCGACGGTTTCTGGAGGTGGTTATATCGGAGGATTTTTGGGTAGGCTTTTCACCCGAATATCGGCCGATGTGGCTGACAAGGCTGGTCGGGTACAGGAGATTCTGGCGGACCTGAACTCTGCGGAGATTCATTGGCTGCGATCCACAGCAAACTATATAGCCGGTTCGGGACTCGTCGATCTCCGGCAAAACCTGGCGGTCTTCTGGCGTAATTTATTTGCCGTCCACCTGGTGATTGCCGCCCTGTTAACGGTCGTATTCGGCGTGCTCAAATGGTTGGGAGACAGGCTCCCACGGCCGACGGGGCCCTTTGTTCCGACGTTTTTCGGTCACCAATTGAGCCATTGGTGGTGGTTAGTAACGGCTATCTTAGTGTTTGCAATTCTTCCTGGATCGATCGGATTTTGGTTGGCGCCCAGACCCGGGGTGAAGAGCCCGCATCCAATTTATTCCCTTTTGGCGTGGATTGTTTTGTTAGCCGCAGCTGTAGCTCTTGCGGCCCTACCGGGAGGGTTAGTTTGGGCTGGTCTCGCCGTCGCGGTACTTGTGATAGCTTATCTTTGGCAGGAAGCAGCGCGTTGGAATCTTCCGGTTGGCACAAAGCCTGGTCAAGAGGGGGTGGTGATCCGCAGCAAACTCACCATCGGTCTGGGCGAAGCAATCTTTATCTTCGTCGGCGCGGCAGCGTGGGTCACGCTCGACACGCTTGCTCGTAGCGCGGCATCTAGCGGTCTAGCCAAATTGATGGCGGCCATCGTGATGGCGCTTGGTCCATTCCTGCCTTTGCTCAAGATTGTGGCCGACCGGCTAGGACGTTCTTCCGCTAGCCGGAAACCTGGTCGTTCTGTCGGACTGCAATTCGAGTGGACTGCCGCGCTGATCGCGTTTCCGCTTGCCGGATTCCTACTCTTCGTTGTTGACGTCCTGGTCCTGCAAACCTTTCGTGTGGGGAATAGCGCAGGTTTTTTATTGGTGATTACTTTTCTAATGTTTTCGCTGATCATGGGTCGCGCGCTTAGTTTTCTAAACCTCTCCTCCCTCCAGGCTACGTATGCGGCGCGTCTGGCTCGAACGTTCTTGGGGGCATCTAACCCTGAACGGATTTACGGACCCGGTGGTTCGCTTGCAATGGACGTTGATCTATCGCATCCTGGAGACGATTTACCGTTCTACGACTACCATCCCGAGAAGCATGCCGGACCGTTGCATTTGATCAATGTTTGCATCAATGAAACCACCGAAGTGCGGGCGCAACGAGACGTGCGCGAAAACAAGGGACTGCCGATGTGCGTTGGACCGCACGGAGTCAGTGTCGGTCTACGTTTTCACGCGATGTGGGTTGAAGCTAGGCGTGCGGCGCGCAACATAGAGCAACGTGCAATGGCCCGCTTAGAGAGGCCCGCATTTCTCGAGAGGGATAAGAAAGCGGCATTAGAGGCCATACATGCCAGCGAGGATCCAAGCAGCTTTCACGTTCTGGGAAGACGGGACGGCAAACCAGCAGCGGTTGAGCCACTCCGACTCGGTCAATGGATCGGTATCTCCGGAGCCGCGGTCGGAACGGGGGAGGGACGTTCAAGCTCGATCTCACTTTCCCTCCTTTATGGTTTGGTAAACGTACGTCTCGGTTATTGGTGGAACAGTGGGATTAACGCCGGCGACCGTCCCGGGCGTTTTCCCAAGTCGCTCTGGGAACGGATCAAGTCATTACCGGCCACGCTCTTCCGGACCCAGAGTATGATACTGGCAGAATGGCGTTCCTATTTCCCGGGGCCCTCTAACCGTTTTTGGTACTTAAGTGACGGCGGCCATTTCGAAGTTACCGGAATCTATGAGTTGGTCCGACGGCGGCTCCCCTTCATTGTCGCAATCGACGCCGGTGAAGATCCAGATTATCATTTCAATGACTTAGCGCGTTTAACGCGTTTGATCCGCGTGGATTTTGGGGCAGAGGTTCAGTGGTTAGATCCTTCGGCATCTCGCGCGATCGGAGTAACTGGTTGGTCCGCGTTCGGTGCTGTAGTCCCGGTGTGGATTTCCGAGTGGCTGGATCCAGAAAGGTTAGACTGTCGTGAAACGATCACTCGGGAAGGCTCTTGTCACGCCTCTTTGGCCAAGATCAGCTACGCCGATGCGCCGGAACAAGTGAGTTGGCTACTCCTTATCAAAACCAGTTTGACTGGAGATGAATCGCTCGACGTTTTACAATATTCCACGGAAAATGGTCTTTTCCCCAATACCCCAACAACAAACCAGTTCTTCGGCGACTCCGAATGGGAGAGCTATCGGGCGCTAGGTTATCATATCGGCGCCAAACTTTTCAACTAACTAAGTGGTCGAACAGAGCGAGAATTAGAAAATAACGAATTGGCATTTTGGACGGTCGATACACACCTGCTTTAGTGCTTTCTATGGTCCTCCTCGCGCTGTCACTGAGCGGTTGTACCGGGATAGTCGAATCGCTGCAGTACGATAGTCGGTTACTCCGCTTTGCAGCGAGGGTTGCCAGAGCATCTAGTTGATGACAAGCGCGGCGACGCAATTCACTTTCCGATCTCTACTGACGATCAGGCACTGGAAGAACCGGGAAGTACCGGCGCCTCGCACGGAACGGGAACGATCGGGATTCTGTCGGGAAAGAAGATCTGCATCAAACAAAAGGCGTTTGGAGGTCAGATCGTGCAAGGATTCTGCGGCTACCTGGGTGGCGCTCCTGACGCCGAGATCGTCGCCCTCCGGGCCAGTCTATCCGGCGGCATTCCGCCGAGTTTTAGGTGTAACGGGAGCGACCTCCGATCGCACCAGTTACGCGAGAAATTCCTTCTGGCGACTCGTTAGAAATCCCCTCGCTATAGCTCAATGGTTCTCCCGCGGTAGTTTCGGGCCCGACGGGAGTTGGCGGACTAAACTCATGCACAGAGAAAAACCCGATCCAAGTGAGGTTCGCAAAATGGGGATCCTAAGGGCGTATCCGATTGCAGGGTACTCGCCCAATATCCCTTGGCTCCACGCTCCTACTAAAAAAGATCAGCGGAACAATCTGATTGATCTCAATGGCGCTGGTACTTCGGCCGCAACGCCCCAGGTGGCGGCTGCAGCGGCTCTTTGGCTTCAATTTCATCGCCCGGAACTCGAACGAAGCAACCAAGGAGATAAATGGCGGACTTGGGAGAAAGCAGAAGCCGTCTATACCGCGCTCCTTTTGTCCGCTGACCGGCCAGCAGGGCACGTTTGGCCGGATCGTTATCTTGGCGCCGGTTTGCTTAAGGCAAATCGCGCCCTGAATGTGAGCTTCAGCCCGATAAAGGAAGGAATCGCACCCTTCTCCACATCTAGTTAAAAGCTCAGCGACATATCTCGTGACTTGTATCTGCTCGAAAAGCTCGCTTCGAAACCTTCAGTAAGCAGGCTGGTGCCGGTTCTCGATCGCAAAATCCAGTCCGGCTCGATCCGCCTCGCTTTGGGTGCCTGATATGATTTCTCGCAGCATGTTGAGCCGCTCGTCGCTCCCAGCGTTTTCCGCTAAATCAAATCTCACTCCATAGAAAAAACTCCCGGAAACAGCCGGGCCCTCGATTTCTCTAAAAAGCCGGGAAACGTGACCCGTGGCAATCGTGCAATACCCTGTTGCACAATTGGCCCGTTCGGGGTCGGCAGCATCGATCTGGGATTCGGGCTAGTTGATCGGCGGCCTTCGAGCCTGTCCGTTAATTGGAGTATTGGAGCCTATGAATCCCGGTGGATCCGCGTGAGGCGTTTTGAGTTTTGCCTGGGAGCAGGCGTACATACGCATTATTTTAATGAAACTGCGCCCTCGGTACCGGTCTGGTTAAGCCATGTCATTTCTTAACATCGCCGACCAAAATCCTGAATTGCTCGACGCCGCTGGAACAATTGATTAGACGATTAGAGAACTGTGCCCTGATGACTGGCAAAAGGCGGCTGTAAGCTATTTTGGCTTCTCGACGGGGACATTTGCCTTTATAGCGGGTTAACAGGAGTAACGACAAGCGAAGTGCGACATCGATTCCCTCGCCAATTCGCCCGGGTCGCCAAGCGGTCTGCCCCCTTTGGATAGTGGCTCGCGGTCCGCCGATGTCTTCTGCTGCCGAAAATGGGTTGTGCACCACCACAGCCCATCGGTTAAATCAGACGGATATCATTGCAAAGGCCATAGTCGTCGACTACGCTCCATAAAGCGTGATCCTCGACGTTAGGATGTCTTAGCCAAAAACTACTCTCCATTTTTTTCAAAGGATAAAAGCTTGTAGCATATGGGAAGTTGCTTAATACTAACGTCGGCAGAACATGGTCGAATTGCCGGCCAGGTAACCAGATAAAACTGCCATTCCATTATGACGACCGCTCTAAACCTCACTCTACCCATTAAGCAAGACGCCGCGACACTGCAGAAGCTTGCCTATATAAAGCAGAATTTCGCCGTTTCAATCCAGCCGATGATAGACGCGGCTTTGCAGAAATCAGAAATAGTTCACTACGCTCGCGTTTTGGTGATCGATGATAAATACATTCAGGTGATTACGGAGTACGACGGACCTAAAGAAGTGTACGCTGAGTTTTTCGACGCGAACTGCCCGACGTGTTCAGGGCGGTATTTTCGTTGGCTGACGGTGTGCCAGGATGGGGCAAGCGCTCATTGGTGGGCAACCCCAGGCACTGGGACAAACGTCGATCCGAGGTCGGGTGCATTTTGGCCCGAGTAAATTAAGTCAGCACAGATCGCACGAACGATCCGATACCATATGAACTCCTCTGCGATCGATTTGTCGGTAAATCTTGCAACGCGCCACGTGGAAATCGTGCCAACTTCCGAGGACAAAGAAATCACGCGGCTCGTAGTAGCGGTGCATGGGATTGGAAGCCAATTTCGCTATTCTACCGTTCAATCAGTCGCCAGGGAGTTTGCTGCCTATTGCGGGAAGCCAATGACCCAACCGCTCGGGGCGTTCCATCCGGCTAAGCTAATCACTAAACCGGACTCGCCAGAGATCGGCGCCTATCTATTCGTACCCCCTGATGCATTCAAGAAGGACTTCATCGGTTTCGGATTCGCAGAAGTGTTTTGGGCGGATATCCCGGAACGGGCAGCCGACTCAAAAAATACCACAGAAGAATCGAAGGCTTGGGCGCAAACAATCGTGGACCGCGTGCGCATGCTCGATCAGAGTGAGGGCAGCACAGGTAAAAGCGACCTGATCGATTACAAAAAAGCTGCTGCGGTGGTGGAAGAAATGATCGACACGATTCGGGTGCTTGAGAACCTCCTTTTCGTCGCCAATAAGGCAGGCCTTTTTGAGTTTAAGCTTGGGCAATTGCTGACGGATTTTCTCGGGGATGTCCAGATTGTCGCGGACTTTAAGGATTACGGCGGAGACATCTTTAAAAGATTCGCCGAGACAATGAAACATTTGGTTCGGCGGATGCCAAACCTAAAAGAAATCCACATCGTGGCGCACAGCGAGGGAACCGTTGTTTCATTGAAAAGTCTTTTGACGGCACTGGCTGCGAGGGAGGATCCCGATAACGAATGGGTAAATAAGGTGAAAGGCTATATGACAATCGGGTCGCCACTGAACAAGCATATAGTCATCTGGCCAAACCTCTGGAAAGGGCTTAAGCCAGAGGATAGCAGACCCCGCCGAGATCCTATACTTTGGCGAAACTATTACGATTACGGAGATCCAGTGGGCTTCGATCTCGAGATCACACGCGAGTGGCTTGTCACGAATGGGTGGCTACCGGAGGACGAAGCTCAAGTAGGAGCACGGTATTTCCTATTTAGAAAAGGCGATGATTGCGGGTTTACGCGCTACCCGTTCCCGGGAAAGGCTCACAATGACTATTGGAATGACGATGACGTGTTCGGCCACTTCATCAAAGAGGTTGTTCTCGGAAAGGGTAAAGATAAGCTTCCACCACCGCGCGGAATTTGGTGGGCGGTGATTGTAAGTCGCGTTGTGCCATACATCTTTTGCTTGGCATTGCTGGTCGGGGGTATCTATGTGCTTTACAAGACACTTGTTACGGTTTTTAAACTTGATGGAAACCTCTCACAGATGGCGAAGGATGTTTCGGGGATCACCTGCCTATTGGCTGGTACCACATTATTGAGCCGGATGCCTCGACTTGACAAAATTTGGCCTGGTAGTGTCATCGGGGCAGTGGCGTTCGTGGCCGGCGTTTTTGGATATGTGAAGCTTGCATCTCCCGGTACACAAAGGCTATTAAGCTCCGCATTCTGGTTCCCTCATTACGGAATCATTTGTGCATGTCTGATGATTGGCTTGATCTCTGCGGGTCTGAGCAAATGGAGGCCAAGGTGGGGGATGATTCCCCTGATTAGTATGGGGGGGATAGCGGCTTGTATGGTTTTGTGGAACTTGCTCCACCGGAATCCAGCCGCGCTGAATACCTCACTGTGGCCGTTGGTCCTAGCAAATGCGGGTTTTCTTTACCTCTGGTGGCTGTCTGCTTTACTTTTCGACCTCGTCTATATCTGGCATCAATTCATTTGCTCCCGCGCTAACCGGACTACGAAGACTCTCTGCGCTCTGCGCAAAGAGGCGCCACAAGAACTAAAGGCCTAAACAAGCCCTCATGACCGATCAGCAGTTGGCGGACCGGCTTGAAGCTTGGGAATTGTTCCACGGCGTCCGTGGCTCTGGCGTTTGGCCAAGAAGTTCTGCCTAAAGACCTCCGAGTAGTCCGCATTTATCACAGGAAAGTGGCTCTGCCGCGCAGCTTCGGCGCGGAGTCATTCCAGGTATGGTATAACGTGCTCGCTGCGTAAAAGGATGCAGCTTACCAATCAAGACTTGATCCACGGAATCTCGCACATCTTTCTCATAAATTTCCGAAGGAGGTGAAACCATTTCACCATCGACGATAAACGACGCAATTGCCTCCCAGTTACGCTCGTTCAGGGCCGCGTCATGCCCACCTTTAATGTACTAACCTCGCATTCCTCACCATCCGGCTGGAAGGCACGGAATCCGTCATGGCCGGCACTCCCGATATCCTGGATACCCAATAGTTCCATGGCCTTTGGGAAGAAAGCAACGACCCAGTCCCCGCTAGCGACATAGTTAAGCACCGCTTTGACCCGCTGGGGATTGCTATGAAGGAATTGTGACCAATTGTAGTCAGTCCGGACAACGCTGCCAGCAAAAATGACGTACTTGAATTTACAGCACGTGTAATCATTAAGCGCTCGCGCCAAAAGGCAGGTCCGTTGCTATGACCTACATAAGAGATCTCCGCGTTTTGGAAGAGGGCCTTTGCCTCGGCATACTTGTCCATCAGCCATTCGACTTTCTCCCTTCTGCCCGAGGGCAACAAGAACGGTAGCTCTTCACAGCGAACAGACCGGCCACGCCGCTAAAACTTGCAAAATCGCATTTCAACTGGCGGATCTGCGAAGCCGCTTACAGATTCTCCGTAACGATTGGACCCTGCATAACGAGGATCAAAGCGACTTGGTGGATCGCGTCATAGCCTCCGCCACCGTCGCCAAATAGTTGGCAAGCGCAGTGGAACTGCCGGTTGGCCAAATCGCGCCAAGCGCGCTCCTGAACGCCGCCACACAACGATTCGAGGCACTCTCGAGACCAGTGCCGATCAGATGGCTCAAATCAAAGCTCAACACGACGCTTCGCGGCGGATTATCGGTCTTCTGACTTCGGGACGCGATGCTTTGTCGGCTCGGGTCGCATCTCTTCAGAAGCGGCCAGACTGGAGCACTTAAGTTAGATCTCAGGATATTTGCATTAACTCGACTGCCGCCTGAATTGGAACGCCTCATCTAGCTCCAATCGCTCAACCTCCACGGCTGCGAGCAGCTCGGCGATCTTTCCCCGCTCGCACGCTTCACTTCGATCCAGACGGAAGGATGACTTTGCCAATACCCAGGTAGCAAATCTCTCGCAGGATTTTTCGCAACCCTATTCTCGAGCGAGAGTGAGGGGCCAATACGCGGGGACTCGATCGCTCGATTAACCCTTTCATGCAAAGCCGCGTGTCGGAGATCCGATAACATCAACGAACAGGTTCTAATCTAAAATAGCCGCTGACCACCAATTTCAGATTGCCGGTCCCACACTTCCCCTCCCCCCTGCTGACCGTGACTGCATCAACCCCTTAATGGTACTGGGCTTGAGTTCTTTTGGTTTGGCTGCGCTCATTTTGAAACCCCATGCGGTCAGAGATCTTTGTTGTCAAAATCCTCGTTACCGGTGTCGCACTCGAAATTGACGACAGGAGTGTCGCCAAGTAGACAGATCCATGCGTGGACTTCCAGCCTACGCCGTGGACATGGGTTCGTGCGCACGCTATAATGACAATATCAATGCCTGAAGAAAAACAACCGCAATCGGACGAGTCCCCCGGTAAGACGGTAGAAGGGACAGTCAGAATACAAGCCGCTGGCACAGTGACGTCAAGCGGTAGCGTCCGCGTGCGTCTGATTCAGCAGTCGCCTACGGCTAATCCAAAGTTGGTCGAAGCTGCGAGAAAATTTGCCCAAAGGTTGAAGGAAAAAGAGGGTGATGAGGAAGAGCACATTGTTACATTCCAGAGGCCCCATTGATCCTGCCTGTGCCACAGAAATAGCTTGGCCCCATGCCGGATTCTGGTGCATCGACGCATCGCGATGTATTCGTAAACTGTCCTTTCGACAGCGATTACAAACAGCAATTCAATGCTCTCATTTTTACGATTTATGATTGCGGATTTTACCCGCGATGCGCTTTGGAAGCCGTCGATTCAGGACAGCTTCGATTCCAAAAGATCTGTCAATTGATACTGGAATTTCCGTACGGAATCCACGACCTTTCTGCAACTCATTTGTGTGGTGCGCGACTGGCTATGAGCCAATCTAGAACCAAACGAAAAGATTCCTGGTGGGGAACATGTATTCGAACGCTACAAACTGTTCTTGCGTCATCTTCGCGAATTCTGCGAGGAAGAGCATTTAAATCCGGATTCCATCAGTTATTACGGCTACATCTCCTCGCTGCAAGGATGGCTCGAGGGAAAAGGTTTGCCCGAGAAACAGACCTCATAGGGTTGGGCTGCCAGTAGCAGGCGGAACGGAGATTGTGTTAAAACGTTCCATTCTCTCGATACAGCGTCTGATATTCTTACTTCTGCAAACACTCAGAACGGTGGAGCGCATTCGAGAACCGAGCCAAGCTGTGAATCTAACAGTCCTGAGAACGTCCGTACAACCCTGTTTGTTCGAGCAAAGTCGTCATTGGCAATCGATCACTGTCGAACATCAAAAATGGCTAAGAAATGGCTAAGCAAGCCCAATCATGAAAAGAATTTCTCCAAGTTGCGAGTGCGTAATATCCTCTAGAAACGAGATTTACGACCAGAGCCGGCAATCGGGTTCGAACCGATGACCTGCTGATTACAAATCAGCTGCTCTACCAGCTGAGCTATGCCGGCTTCTCAGGCGACTGTGAAAAGAACCATAATTTGGCGGCCGCGGCCACATTATGCTTCCAAAACGCCACGGCCAAATAATGCTTTCGCATTCTCAACGTAGCGATCCCAAACCACCCAAGGCGCAGAACTAACGCCGAACGGGACCTAATTCAAGGCGGATTTGCGCCAAAACCTCCCGTGGGATCGGCTCCCGCATGGATCCAGGTCTGGTCAGTCGGGAAGCGACTTCTCTCAGGGTTGGTTCCCTACGGACTTCGTACAGACTGACAGCAACCCGGCGTACCTCGTCGCTGAGAACCTGCTTGCGCCAAAATCGCCCTGCACTGCGCAAGTCGGAATGAGCCTGCGAGATCGCATGGGAAAGTAGAGGCGGCTGCGGAGCGTCGGTCGGTACAATCTTCAAAAAACCATCGCTGTCGGGTTAGTTTATCCGCACAATCAGAACTTCGTGAAAGAGTTTTTCCAGGAAGTCCAATCCAAGTGGATTTACCGCGTAGTCGGAGGCTACATCGTTAGTGCATGGGTGATCCTCCAGGTTTCTGCAATCGTATTTCCAAGCCTTGAACTTCCGAGCTGGACCATGAAAGTCGTTCTCGAGGTGCTTCTCCTGGGATTTGTTCCGGCCCTGTTACTCGGTTGGCACCTCGATCTGCGAAGAGCAAGAGCGGAAAGGTCTTCCCTGCTGAACAAAGATGGCGCTAGGGGTCCACAGAACCCCTCCGAGCACACTCTGCTGGGCGACAGGAGGGCCGGGTTGGACGCAAAGCGCCAGGCGATACAACCCGCGCCACGTGGCGAAACGCGTGAACGCAGTTGGGAGTTCCTACCCAAGCCTTGGGATTTTACGCCTTTCCTGTTCGCTACACATAGGTGATCCACTCGATACGAGAAGCCACGCTGATCTTCGCGCCATTTCAGAGGTGATCCTTATGTCTTCTCTGCGACAAGGAAAATGATGTCCCCGAGATTAAGGTAGAGGTCCCAATTGAGGAGATGAGCTTTCCTTAGGCGGAAATAGAGATCGGGGAGATTGTGTTTCAGGCACAGAACGATATAGGCCATGGTGTCAACACTGCGATACATACCCTCCGAACCGACGAACCTGGTTTTGAATCCGCATCGACCCAGCAACCGAATGAGCGTTTCGCGGGAGAAGTAATGCAGATGAGTTGGAGGATGTATCTGACGCCATTTCCAGCCTCTGGTGCGGGCCAGCCAACTGTCGAGGTCACCGGTCGTCAACGCCAGGAGGCCTTTTCGAGGGAGCGAATCCGCTATCCTCTCAATGTAAAGATCAGGCCGGGATAAGTGCTCGATGGTGTCCCACAAACAAATGAGGTCGGGCCGAGCCAGAAATTGATAGGTCAAAAAGTCCGAGCTTCGTGCCTCAACGCCCAGACTTTGGCGAGCGTACGCGATGGCGTCGTCCGATATATCGATTCCTTCTACCGAGTGGAATGCGTTTCTGGCCACTTCGAGAAAAAAGCCGTGGGCGCAACCGATCTCAAATAAGTTCTTGGTCGACGCATCCGTCACAAACTGCAGTAATCTCCTGAGTCGGAGCCGGAATTGTTTTTCGATCACGGACCGGTCGGCAACATAGTCGCGATATTCGTTGCCAGCGAAATAACCAGTCGTATAGAGTTGCCGCAGTTGCTCTTCCGACAAGGTGAGATTGGCGGTCGTGAATTTGCATTCTTCACACCTCAGCAACCCGGGCATACGGGATGGACGATATTTCCCACCACAAACCAGACAATTGCTTTTCATCGATTCAACCACCCAAAACGCCCACCACAAGGCGCTTGGCAGCGATCGCATTGTTCTACCTGCTTATCGCCTGGGCGTTTCATGCAGGATCGATTAATCCACTGTCCAATTTGATCGGTGGTGGCGACGGGTTCATTCAAGGTGTTGCATCCAAGACTTTTACCACTTCGTTTTCTCCTTGGAACCCGTACGTGCAATCAGGGAAGTTTGTTTTTGCCGACGTTCTTTACCAATCATTTTACCCGCCCAGCTTGGTCCTGTTATCGATCTTTCCGAACACCTTTGGATTCAATTTATTTCTCCTGGTACACTATGCGCTGGCCGGCCTCTTTCTATATTTGTACCTGGAATCGCTTCGGCTAACTCGCTATTCGGCATTCGTCGGCGGCTTAGTATTCATGGTGTGCGGATTCATGACGGCCCATAAAGGCCATGAATACATCATCTGCGCCGCTGTCTGGCTGCCGCTTACGCTCCATTTCATCCATCGGTACGCAGAGCGACTCCGGATTCTGGATCTGGGCTATGCCGCGGTGCCCGTCGCGCTCTCAATTCTGGCTGGGTTTCCTCAAATCACGCTTTACTCCACGCTGCTGGCGATAGCCTATATTCCTTTCTGCGTTGCCGCTTCGCCATTATTGCGAGGCTGGAAGGCAAAGCTCGCTCATATCGCTTTCTCTGAGGTTCTGGTGCTGGGAATCGGCTGCCTGCTGGGTTCCCTGCCGCTGTTCTCCGTTGCCGAATCATTGGCATATCTCACCCGCGAACGGATTACGTATGGGATGTTCACGTCTGATAATTTCCCGCCCTGGCAGCTATTTACATTTTTGATTCCGAATCTGTTCGGCGGGGTCGATCGCCACATTCCCGTCTATGCTCCTTACACGACCGTTTTTGTGGCCGAGGTTTACGCGTACGCCGGAATATTGCCGCTGACGTTGGCGCAGGCAGGAATTGCCGCGGGGCGGTCAGCCTGTCGTGAGTTGAAGTTCTGGAGCGCGACCGCGGTCATCGCCCTCTTCGTTTCGTTCGGAGGGATGACTCCGATCTATCTCCTCTTGTTTCATGTGCCGGTCTACAACCTTTTTCGCGTCCCTGCCAGGCACCTGTTCGAAGTTGGATTGGCGATGAGCGTCATCGCGGCAATCGGCCTTGACGCCCTGCTCACACAGTCCAGCGCGGCGACCGCCGCCTTCATCCCTTTAATGCGCCGAACCGTCATCGGAATTTCCATTCTCATGAGCATTGCGCTTCTGGCCACTTTAACTCTTCGTTCCTTGGCGGAAGGTTGGTTCTCGCGGTTCTTTACGATTCCGGACTCCATGGAGTTGAACTATTTCTTCACGTTCGGCACCGCAAAACCGACCATGATCCGAAACCTGTCATGGACCAGTCCGACTTTGGAGCTGCCGCTGTTATTCTTCGTTTTGGCCGTTGGAGTGCTTTTCCTTTTGGTCCGAACGCGGCTGCGAGTGACGGCTATGATTGCTGTTCCTGTTCTCATTGTGGCCGACACATTTTTTGCCTCGCGCCGGATGTACGATAATCCGTCGACCGAACTCCTGTATAAGAGCGCAGGCCGCCCGGAGTTGGCCTTTCTCCGGTCGAAACAATTCGATCCCGGACATTATCGTTTGTTTCCCGTCGACTTCGATCGCGAATTGGTTGCCCGCCTCACATCGACTTACCATCTCACGACGGTTTACCCGTACCCGTTGTTGAACATGTTTAGCACTCTTCCCGTTATCAACGACTACGGGCCGTTCTGGATAAAACGCTATGAGTCCGTCACCGGATTCACCCCGGGCGGCGGTATGCCCGTCAGAAATCTCCAAAACTATAAAATGCTTTCGCTTCTTGGAACGCGTTACTTAATGGTACTCTCTCCGGAGAGCAGACGATCCATCGAACAGACAACGCTCGATTCCGAGGCTGGCAACGTACCGTTGAAAGCGTTCTCCCTCGCGGCAGTTACACCTAACGGGATCACGATTTTTGAAAACCCGAGTGCGCTGGCCCGGTTCCGCTTCATCCGGCGGATAACGCCCGCGCAGGACCTGGAGGATGCTCTCTTGATGATGAATCGGCCTGGATTTAACCCTGAAGATGAGGCCGTTGTTGAAGGACTGCCCGGCGACAAGCTAATGTCGCCGGGCATTATCCTCGCCGAGAAACTCGAAACGACGCACCTGCAATGGGAAGTGGAAACATCGGGCCGCAGTTTCTTCATCGCTGCAGATTCGTTTTTCCCGGGTTGGAACGCTACGGTAGACGGGAAACCGGTCCCAATCTATGCCGTTTACGGGTGTGTCCGCGGTATCCTGATCGAAAGCGCCGGGCGGCACCACGTTGACATGCGTTTCGTTCCGCCGGGATTGAACCCTGGTCTCGCATGCACAGGCATTGGCCTCCTGCTACTGGGTATTCTCTGGGTCGGCGATCGAACCGGTCGTTTGACTCGACTCCCATTCGAGCGATCCGTCCGATCACGTCGTCCACAATATAGAGCGGGCGCCGTTTAACCTCGTCAAAGACCGCCGCCAGATATTCGCCCAGAATTCCGAGCACCGTCAGTTGTAAGCCGCCCATAAACGAGACCGCAACGATCAGTGAAGTGTACCCCGGAGGAAGATGTCCAATGGTCAAGTACACCGTAATCGCGAAAAGTCCGTACAACACACTCAGAGCCGAAATGATAAAACCGACAACTGCGGCCGACCGGAGAGGGACCTTGGAGAAGGAAGTAATCCCTGTGAGTGAAAACGTCAGAAGATTGAGAACTCGATATTTGGTTGCTCCTGTGACCCTGGGCGGACTCACGAATTCCACGGTGGCCTGGCGGAAACCAACCCATTGAAACAATCCCCGAAGGAACTGGTTCTGTTCCCGGACGGAACGTTGAAATACCCTTCGAACCTTGCGCGAAACCAAACGGAAGTCGGCAGCGCCCACGGGAATGTCGATCGGGGAAAGCCAGTTCTGGATTTTGTAGAATAAGCGCGACGTCCATTGCTTGGCGGGGTGAATTTGTGAGTCATAAGCCCTGATCGCCTGAACGACATCGTAACCTTGCTCAAATTTCTCCAACAACTTCGGAATGACTTCCGGAGGATGCTGCATATCGCAGTCCATCAGGATTGATGCGTCTCCATCACTATGATCGAGGCCGGCAATCAAGGACATTTGGTGCCCGAATCGACGGGACAGGTGCAGGACCGTGACACGCGCGTCCCGAGTCGCAATATCTTTGAGAACCGCGAGCGAATTGTCAGGGCAGCGGTCGAGTACGTAAATGATTCGAAAGGTGTGACGCTTCGAAAGACCGGCCATGACAGCCGAGAGCGCCCCGTGAAAAATCGGCAGCCCTTCCTCCTCATCATAGACGGGTAGAATAATATCGATCGTCATTGGGGCATTTGCCGTTCAGCGTTCAGCGTTCAACGTTCAGCGTTCAGCGTTCAGCGTTCAACGTTCAGCGTTCAGCGTTCAGCGTTCAACGTTCAACGTTCAGCGTTCAGCGTTCAACGTTCAGCGTTCAGCGTTCAACGTTCAACGTTCAACGTTCAGCGTTCAACGTTCAGCGTTCAGCGTTCAGCGTTCAGCGTTCAACGTTCAACGTTCAGCGTTCAACGTTCAGCGTTCAACATATGTTCGGCGTTTGGCGCTTGAGGAGGTTAGTTCATTCTTTCGGGATCCAGTCACTTTTCACCTTACTTTCCTCCGCTTGGATCCAAGCGAATGTTTCGCGAAGGCCATCGCGAAGGGTCACGCGCGGCGCCCAACCAAATTCATGTCGAGCACGCGATATATCTGCAATGACGTCGTTCACCTCGTCCGGGCGCAAGGCGCCCTCGTTGCGGAAGGGCTTTGGCGCTGAAAGCAGTCCGTTTACCAATGCAATTACCTCGCCGACTGCCCATGACGATCCGCTTCCGGCGTTGAATATGCCCCCTTCCCTCCGAAACACCGTGTGGACCAGGAGGTCTATCAGATCGGTAACGAAGAGATAATCTCTCCGAGGGCGAAAGTCCGCGACAATGATTGCCGCCTGTCTTGGATCAATGGCCTGAGCCAGAATCTTTGGAATCAAAAATCTGCCATCCTGCCCCGGGCCATAGACATTGAACGGCCGAACAATTGTCACTGGCACGCCGAATTGACGCTGATAATAGAGACCGGTTTCTTCCGCAAGAATCTTGGTGTGGCTATATGGATTGAACGCACACAACGGCTCGTCTTCAGAGATCGGTAGTCGCGCAGGCGGACCATAAACGTAGGAACTTAACAATGTCATCGATGCCCCTCGGGCGCGGCAGAATTCAAGTACGTTCACTGTACCAAGAAGGTTGACCTCATAGAAGCTCAACGGCGCAGACCAACTGTCTGGAACGAAAGTGCGCGCAGCCAGGTGAAAAACATGGCCGACCCCTTCGAAACTCAGGTGGCAATTCTTAATGTCTCCTTGACGCGTTGAATGCGTTAACACCACGTGTCCCGCCGCACGGAGCGCCTTCACCAGATGGGAACCGATGAACCCCCCGGCCCCGGTCACAAGAACGCTTTTGCTCTGAAGATTCATCTCTTAAGACAGCCGTAATGAAGAGAATGCAGAGACAAAATGGGGTCGCTTTGCTTACTCAGGTGGAAGGAATTGCTGCCTGCGCTGTTCGAATTCCTCGACGGCACGCAGGTAATCATCGGGCCTACCGATATCCAGCCAGTACCCTTCATAGGGCTCGACGACGACGGCTTCAGCCTTTCCGAGCAAATCCTTCATGAGATCATCGAACCCGTACTTGGAATCGGGAGGTACAAATCGGAGTATCCTGCGATTGACCGCATAAACTCCCATGCTCACGAGATAGTCCATCTGCGGCTTCTCGGAAAAGCCGGTCAATCGGTTTGAAGAATCGATTTGCAGAACCCCATAGTCGATCGATTGCAAACGCCGAGCCGCAGCAATCGTGAACAGCCGGTCGCGGGCCACATGACGTTCAAGGAAGCCGGAGAGATCGAAGTCGGTGAGCACGTCGCCATTCATCAGTAGAAAGTTCTCCGGCAGGTCAGGAATCAAGCAGAGAGGCGCAATGGTGCTTATGGGCTTCATTTCCAATGAATAATCGATAGGAATACCCCATCTATTTCCATCCCCAAAAAAGGCCTTCAGGATATTGGCCTGATGGTTGACGGCCAGCGTCACGCGCGTAAATCCCTGCCGCACGAGTTGGCGAATGATTACTTCGAGAATTGGGTAATCACCGATCGGCATCAATGGCTTCGGCAGAACGACCGTGTAAGGCCGTAAACGCGTTCCAGTTCCGCCGGCAAGAATCACAGCACGCTTAGACATTGTACAGGGATTCTTTGTAGCGACAGAGGTTGTTCGGGTTCTGAAACCACTCGGCCGTTTGCTTCAGTCCCGCACGCAATGGGACCTCCGGTTTAAATCCGTGGGCGTCTCGAAGCTTTTGGCCATTGCAGCGAAGCCGTCGCACTTCACTTTCGGCGGGGCGGAGCCTGTCCGAGTCGATCTCGATCCGGGCATCGCTGGACATGATCTCCGCGATCAATCGGAAAAGATCCCCGATCGAGATCTCCTGGTTCGAGCCGATGTTAAAGACTTCGCCAAGACCATTGTCCAGGCTCGCCACCGCCATGAGTCCCCGGCACATGTCGTCGACGAACGTAAAATCGCGCGTAGTCGTCAGATTACCAAGTTTCACTTCTTTTGCACCGGCCGCGATTTGCGAAATAATCGCCGGAATAACAGCGCGGGCTGACTGCCTCGGGCCGTACACGTTGAAGGGACGAGCGATGATCACCGGTAGCTGAAACGAATTGTAAAAGCTCGTGGCAATCGCGTCCGCGCCGATTTTGGAGGCGCTATACGGTGACTGGGCCTGGAGCGGATGGTTCTCATCCATTGGAATGTATTTCGCGGTGCCGTAAACCTCGCTTGTCGACAGATGGATAAATTTCTGAACTGCACCCTCAAGCGCCGCCTGACACAGATTCAGAGTGCCTTTGATATTAGTCTCAACGTAGCTCTCCGGAGCACGATAGGAATAGGGAATCGGAATCAGAGCAGCGAGATGAAATACGATATCCACATTTTTTGCGAGACCCAGACAGAAATGACTGTCTCGGATATCCCCGGTTACCACCTGAATCTGGTCCAACGATGAGATGTCCTCCAGCCAGCCCCAGAAGTTGAAGGAATTATATTGGGCCAAGGCCGTTACGTGAGTCCCTGCGCGCAGCAGATGTTCGACCAGATGGGAGCCGATAAAGCCGTCGGCCCCGGTCACCAGAACGCGTTTGCTCTCTAGATTCATCACTCGCAACGGATAGGAATCATGTTGGGAACTCCGCACAGGAGTACGCGACGCAATAATTTAACCAGAAGGTCACTGCGCCGCTTCGTCGCCACACCATAGGGTGCGTCCGCGTATCGGCGTGTCAGGGAGCCTGGGCATTGATGCGGCGTTGTTACTTGAATAGAAGAGAATTTGCACAAAAGGCCGCACCCGCAATGGGAAACGTTATCGCAGCAAGGAAACGAGGAGTTTCTGCGTCCGAGCGTGAAGGAGAGCCCGCTTTGCGCCGTTGCATTGAAGCGAAAACGCCTCAGCTGTCTTGTAATTATGTAAAATATGGAATAGTGTTGCAGTTTTGGAATTTAAAGGTAGATTGGCGCTTTCTAAGCCGATTCGTCGGCTTGGAGACGCTGCATGAAAAATTTGACTTGGGTTACACTTTTCCTCCTTCAACTTTCTCTTTCCTTGCATGCGCAAACTCCAAGTCCCGAACGGGTTATGTTTGAACCGAGCATCAGGAAAATCCCTCTCTCCGGGGTGCACACCGGCGAAAGTCTTGCCCCAACAGTTGTCCGGCTCACGCTGACACAAGCCGAAACCCAAGCGCCGCTGAGCTTTTCAATTCCTTTAAAGATGCACAATCTAGCCGAGCTGCAAAAGCGCATCAGCACCGGTGAAATCATCTCGGCCGCTGAGATGACCGCAAAATACTACCCGGCGGCGGCAGATTACAAAGTGGTTGCTGCTTTTCTGACTTCGCAGGGATTCGCCGTCAAACCGGCAAATACGTCATCTAATCTAAGCGTTTTCGCCAGTGGTTCGGTGACTCAAATACAGCGCGCCTTCGCTACTACGTTCGCCCGGGTTGCGTTCGCCGGCGTTGAAGCGAGCTCTGCGGTGACCGCACCCAGTTTGCCGGCTGCGGTCGCGGGGGCGGCACTGGGAATTAATGGATTGCAACCTTCTCTTCAGCCCAGACTTCATTCAACAATTACGCCGCAGGATCCACAGGCACTCACCGACAATCTGCCTCCCTACAAAATTCCAGAAATCGCCAAAGCTTATAATGCTAGCAATCTGAGCGTGAATGGAAGTGGCCAGACGATCGCCATCGTCATCAATACATTTCCCGCGCCTGCCGACCTTACGTCATTTTGGGAAGATAACGGCGTAGCACAATCGCTCAATAATATCGAAGAAGTCCAAGTGGTCAGTGGAACACTTCCGAGCCCTTCGGGAGAGGAGACGCTGGACGTTGAGTGGAGCAGCGGCATGGCGTCAGGAGCGAAGGTGCGCGTCTACGCAACGACGGATTTCGGGTTCGTCCATCTCGACGAGGCGTACCAGGCTATCCTCAACGATCTTCCTTCCCAACCGTCACTGCACCAGGTCTCGCTCAGCTATGGCTTAGGCGAGACGTACGAGTCCACTACCCAGATGGCAACCGACGCGCAATACTTTGCGAGTCTGGCCGCTAACGGTGTAACCGTTTTTGTTTCCTCCGGGGACGGTGGATCCAGCCCTGGGACGAATGGCTTTGAGGACAATTCCGGACCCGTGCAGGTGGAGTGTCCAGCGAACGATGTAAATGTTACCGCGGTGGGTGGCACTAGCCTTTATCTGGACGTCTCGACCGGTGCGGTCAGCAGCGAAGTGGCCTGGTCTTTTGGCGGTGGCGGCAGTAGCCGGGTTTTTGCTCGCCCAAGCTGGCAGACCGGAGCCGGCGTCCCGCCGGGTACTTTCCGCACGGTTCCTGACGTTGCGCTCCCAGCCGACATTAACACGGGAGGCTATCTCGTTTTCAACGGTCAACTATACGAGGTCGGAGGCACGAGCTGGGGCGCGCCGACTTGGGCAGGGTTATGCGCGGTGATGAACCAGGCACGCGCGAACATTGGCGCGCCGTCTCTTGGGCTCCTGGGCGCAAAAATCTACCCACTCAACGGAACCAGCAGCTTCCGCGGCATCACGACAGGCTGCAATGGTCCCAACGGGGTTTACAACGCAGGCCCGGGTTACAACATGTGTACAGGACTCGGTGTGCCGAACGTCGCCGCAATGATCCAAGCACTCTTGTCCTCAGCTTCGGACCCAGTCCCAGCAGCGACTCCGGTTATCACCAATTTCATCAGCTACTCAGGCGATTTCAACGGAGCGGGTCGACAGGATATACTTTGGAGAAACATGCTAACTGGCGATGTTCGCATTTGGTACATGAATGGCGCCACAATTCTGTCCAATGACTTTGTGGCTAACATAGGGCTTGAATGGAAGATTGTTGGCATCGGCGATTTTAATGGGGACGGGATTAGCGATATTCTCTGGCAAAACACGATCAATGGGAGCTTCGTCATCTGGATCATGCATGGTGACAGCTTCAGTTCTTATCAATATCCTTCCCCCGGAGCCCAATGGTCGATTACGGGCGTTGCGGATCTCAACAATAACGGACTCGCTGACATTCTGTGGCGTAATGTAGAGACAGGGGCGGTCCAGGTTTGGTGGAGCGTCAGTCCGTTAAATTTTTCCAGCGAATATCTCAGCACCGCCAGCCTGGACTGGAACCTGGTCGGTACCGCCGACCTTTTTGGGAATGGCCTTCCCGAGCTGATCTGGAGGAACCAAAACTCCGGCGAAGTCCGTGCGTGGCAACTGAGCGGCAGTTCGCTGATTGCCAATGTGAGCCTGGGGGTCGTGCCACAGAACTGGCAAATCGTCGCCTTCGGTGATTTCAGTGGCAATGGCCTGCAGGATATCTTGTGGCAAAACAGCGTGGATGGTTCTGTGGATGTCTGGCTCATGAATGGGTACGCAGCACCAGCCCAACTGTTCTCCGCACCAGTCCCTCCAGAGTGGCAAGT
Organism: uncultured Verrucomicrobiae bacterium; assembly: GCA_963782115.1. Classification (GTDB taxonomy): domain Bacteria; phylum Verrucomicrobiota; class Verrucomicrobiia; order Chthoniobacterales; family JAFAMB01; genus JAFAMB01. The sequence goes on along the minus strand of CAWAIK010000015.1, from coordinate 55,553 downwards.
TCGGGCTGCACCGAATCTCTTTGGAAACAAGTTATGCAGCATTTTGTGGTCGAACGCGGTGACGGGCCAACAAGAACTCTGGGGCACTACTGGGGCTCCGGTTTCCGGTCCGGCTCAGATCGGGATTGCTGACCCGGACTGGGTTGTACAGCCCTCTGTCGGGAAATAGAACTACTTTCCGGTGCCCGAAATACCTCTGATTTCGAGGAAAGGACACTGGCGCAGGACAACATCTCGCTCCCATTGGGCCCTATTGGGTCTGGCAAAGTTCGCAAGCTTTTTAAATTTTAAATATTTCGTTATCGTCTAAGGTGGCGTGTTTATGTTCCATCTCTCTCGGCGCTACCGGCACTGGATACGATTGATCGCTATTTTTCTTCCTTTCGTGCTCACTTCGAGCAGCCTGAGTGCCGCCACTGCGGTGTCTTTGGACCTCGACAACCTCGTCAAACAATCATGGGCCATTGCTCAGGTGACCGTCGGAGGTCTCCAAAGCTTTTCTACGGGCATGCCAGGATCGAGCCCAATTGCGACTCGGGTAACCTTTGTTATCAAAAAAGTTTATAAGGGTCAGGTCTCCGGAAGCGTCAACGCCGATTTTCTCGGTGGAACGATCGGGACCAGAAAAGTAGCGATTCCGGGTATGCCCCAACTTAAGCAGGGACAGCGGCTCATCGTCTTTCTAGCGAACCCAACCAACAAATCCCTATCGGGGACGATTGGGCGAGACCAGGGAGTGCTTCGAATCGTCTTTGATCCGCAAACCGGTTCGGACCGGGTCTACCGGTGGTGGGGTCAAGGTGTGAACTCTCAGGTCAATTTCAAGGATCGAACGCCTCTTTCGATGGAGACCACCACCAGTCCCACGGGTAACGCGGAGACCTTGCCCGAGTTCGAGAATCAACTCAACCAGGCCATCGCTCAAACTCAATAGGAAAATGGCTAAACTCCCCATTCCGATGCAAAAGCCTTGGTCAGCAACGATCGTGGAGGAGCGTCGCCTTCTCCTTCGTCCCGCAGCCGCGAAGCAATCGCGTGACTGCGGAGGACATTTCCACCGGAGCGAAGCGTGGGCAGAGGAAGCGCCTCGGTTTGCCCGGTTCGAAAGCAAGGCGGGACGCTTAACCTGCAGGTTCCATCTAATACCAGCTTTTTTCTTCTTCTTTTTTGCGCTCAGTGAGGTGAGTTCTGCCTACGTGCTGGAAGGCGCCAAGTGGCAGTTTTCACCGGTCAATGTCCAAATGGGCCTTTCTTTGACAGCCGGCGCCCTGCAGTCTCCTCCGTCGTTCCCGTTGATGGACGGTAGCACGAGTTGGGAACAGGTTTATACTGGCGCCACAGGCGTTTGGAATGCCGTGATGGCCAACCTACTGCTGACCACGACATTTGCTGCGAGCGCCACCAACCTGGGCACTCAAGACGGGATCAACGAAGCCTACTTCGGTACCAGTATCGGCGGAAACGGCGGATACAATCTGCAGCCCACCGATCTTGCCATCACCCTGATCTACTACAATGGATCGACGATGATGGAATCCGATACGGTCTTCAACAGCACTTTCCCATGGAACTCCTACCCGGGACCTCTCTTGAACAATGGGAATGGCCCATTTGATTTCCGGCGGGTCGCAATTCATGAATTGGGACACACGATCGGCTTAGCCGACATCGATGGAACTAATCCCCTGGCGATCATGGACATCGATATCAGCAATCTCTATAACCTGACTTCGGATGATATTGCCGGGGCCCAGTTTCTTTACGGTGCTCCGGGATCCAATTTACCGATTCCGACCAGCCCGGTCATTCTACCGTTCATCAGTTATTCGGGCGATTTTAACGCAGACGGCAAACAGGACATCCTCTGGCGAAATGCCCAGACCGGAGGGGTTCGCATCTGGTACATGAATGGTACGACCATTTCCTCCAATAACGGCGTCGCGACAGTTGGGCTCGAGTGGAAAATTGTTGGGATTGCAGATTTTGACGGAACAGGCTTCAGCGATATCCTCTGGGAGAACGCCAATGACGGAAGCGTTGCGATCTGGTCGATGCGGGGGGACAGCGCTGTTTCGCAGCAATTTCCCTCCCCAGGCAATCAATGGTCGATCACGGGGGTAGCTGATCTTGATAATAATGGACTCGCCGATATCCTTTGGAGAAATGTGGTGACTGGCGACGTCCGAGTGTGGTTGAGCGTCAGTCCATTCAGTTTCGCCAGCGAGTTCATCGGGAACGCCGGCCTGGATTGGAACCTTGTCGGAACTGCTGATCTTTTCGGAGACGGCTTTCCCGAATTGATCTGGCGAAATCAAAACACCGGTGAAGTACGGGCCTGGCGGCTAAGCGGAGATGTGATTATCGCAAATGTGAGTCTCGCCTTTGCCTCGCTCGACTGGGAAATCGTCGGCTTCGGCGATTTCACCGGGGCAGGCAGGCAAGACATTCTCTGGCGCAACACCGTCGATGGCTCAGTCGATGCCTGGATCATGAACGGATTCACGGTTGTGGCTCAATGGTTTCCGGGCGCCGTCTCCCTGGACTGGCAGATTCGAGCGACGCCGGATGTCACCGGAAACGGTGTCAACAGCATTCTCTGGTCGAACGTGATTACGGGCGAGCAGGTGATCTGGACATCGAATGGATCAGCATTTGTCCCTGCAGCTCCGTTTGCCGTCGCCGCCCCTGTCTGGGTCGTCCAGCCGGAAGACAAGTAACGGGACCGCCACTCCGTAGTAAGCGAAGCGTCCCTGCGGTGCCTTCTTCCAAGCGTATCGCTTCTCTAACGGTCACCTCTCTCCGGGCAAGGCGGACACTCTGTTCGAGAGGACCGGTTGACTCGCGCCGGATACATGGCATTCCGTAGATGCGTATTAGATTAATGCGCAACCTCCTCTTACTGAGCGCAATGCGCATCCTTGCATTTTTTTGAGAAAGCTGCTGAACCAGCTTGACTTTCATTCCAACCGGTGGGATGAGGGCTGCTCGCAACAGTCCGCGCCAAATTATAATGATTTTACTCATTGTTGTCGTTTTGAGGAGCTTGTTTTCTCTCGTTCAACGGACAGCCGCGTGCGTGCGAATCGCATTGCTCCTCGTCTTATCACTCTCGCAGGCGGACGCAGATTCGAGCGTCACGCTGGCTTGGAATCCTCCAAGTAGCACGTCGGACATCGCCGGTTACCGTGTTTATTACGGCACCACCAGCGGAAGCTACCCCGAGAACATTAATGTTGGAGACACCACAACAGCCACACTCTCGAATCTCGCAACTGAACAAACTTACTACGTAGTTGTTACCGCCTATAACAGTATTGGGCTCGAAAGCAACCCCTCAAATCAAGTGGCGTTCACAGCAGCAGTCAACCCAGCGACGAATTTCATCAGTTACTCGGGCGATTTCAACGCCAACGGCAAACAGGATATCCTCTGGCGAAATGCACAGACCGGAGAGGTTCGCATCTGGTACATGGACGGCTCAAGAGTGGTCAGCAACGACTACGTTTCCACCGTGAGTCAGGACTGGAAGATTGTCGCGGTCGCGGATTTTAACGGGGACGGCTTCAGCGATATCCTGTGGGTAAATGAGGCCGACGGCAGCTTTGCCATCTGGCTGATGCATGGCGATGCCGCCGCGTCCCATCAATTTCCTTCGCCGGGATTCCAATGGGCTATTACCGGTGTCGCAGATCTCGATCACAGTGGGATGGCTGACATTTTGTGGCGCAATCTGGTGACAGGCGAACTTCGAGTCTGGCGGAGTATCGCTCCGCTTAATTTCTCGAGTCAATCCATCGGAGTCGTCACTCTCGACTGGCAGCTGGTAGGGACCGAAGATCGTTTTAGCGGCACAACCCAGACGCTGGACTTTTATCACGCCAGCCAGCGTCTATGGGAACTGGCCCATTATCTCTACGCCAATGATGCTGAGGCCGCACGCGTCTTTGTCGAACCGCTGCTACACCAGTTGCGTCACGGTGAAAGTTCGCGCGTCATCACCCGCCTCGAAGAAATACTCCCAAAGACATCTCTTCAAGATGACTCGGCGCACGATGACTCAGCCGACCCTCAGCTCCAACGTCAGATCCAATACTTCCTCAATCACCGTGATCATCTTGATTACCAAGCTGTGGCCGAGCGTGGCGCTCCGATCGGATCCGGCGCAGTGGAGTCACAATGCAGCCAGTTCCAAGATCGTTTCAAGCGCACCGGCCAGTTCTGGACGAGGCCTGGCCTGCGCAACCTCCTGGCTCTCCACGTTATGACCCAAAACAAAACTTTCGCCTACCTTTGGAACTAGAAATTTTAACAAATCGGAGATGCGCCCGGTAGGGACCGCCGATCTCGATGGAGATGGACATCCGGAATTGATTTGGTGGAACCAAAGCTCCGGTGAAGTTCGGGCGTGGAAGCTGAGCGGAGCTACGATCACCGCAAATGCCAGCTTGGGAGTCGCATCACCGGGTTGGCAAGTCGCCGGATTCGGCGACATCACCGGCCAAGGCCGCGAAGACATACTATGGCAAAATGGTACGCAAGGCATGGTAGCCGCATGGATCATGAACGGGTTTGACATCACAGCTCAATGGGTTGTGGCCGGCGTTTCTCCGGCTTGGCAAATCCGGGCTACCCCGGATCTCAATGGAAACCATGTAAACAGCATATTCTGGTCAAATAGCGCGACCGGGCAACAGTCAATCTGGGCGTCGAACGGATCGAGCTTGGTGCCTGCAGCCCCGTTTACCTCGGCGGATCAGGTCTGGACTGTTCAGCCGGGTTTTTGAGGTGACCATCCTTCACTATAGGACGGACTAACAACCATAATCTTAGCCACACCACAAGGATTCCCTCAGCAGATGTTATAATCTGAATCCTGCCTTCTCGGCATCCTGGGCAAACATTTTGACAGTGTCGAGCGACAGCGCTTCCAAGTCCATTCCTACCAGCTTCAATGCCTTGTTAAGAATGTCGTGAGGTACTGTGACGATGTCACATCCGCAATTGTCGGCTTGGATTATATTCAAAACCTCTCGAACGCTCGCCCAAAGCAGCTCGGCTTTTGGTAAATCCGTCAGCAGCTCTTTGCTTGCTCTCATGATCGCTTCCGGATCCTTGCCTGTATCAGCGATTCGGCCGGCGAAAACTGAAACTACGGCCGGCACCTCCGAACTCAGAACGCCCGCGACGTCGCGCACCTGCTTAAGCGTCAGAATCGCAGTGATGTTCAATTGCACTCTCGCAGTCGACAATTCTCTGATCAGGGGAATGGAAGATTCGCCTCGGGAATTGCTGATCGGGATCTTGACGAACACGTTATCCTGCCAGTCGCGGATCTTTAACGCCTGGCGTCTCATTTCCGGAAACTCGTCAGAGAAGACCTCGAACGAAATTGGTTTGTCCTTAATTCCTGTTAGGATATCTCTGGCGAAGGATTCATAATCCTGGATTCCTGCTTTCCGCATCAAAGTAGGATTCGTGGTCAATCCTTTGATCACAGGGTTGCGGTAAAGATTCAGCATTCCATCTTTGTCTGCTCCGTCTGCAAAGATTTTTACATGAAGATTGTCGAGTCCGTGCATGTCCTTAAAGAGATAGAGTTTGGATGAGTTTCGCAGCTTCCAAGAGATTACCGACCCGATAGTCCGGGTGCCGTTTCAGTGTCTCTTGATATCCCCAATCAATAAAAACGGTTTTGCAGCCGGCATTCAACCCACAGTCCACGTCCCGCCACCGATCCCCGATCATGAAACTCTTTGCAAGATTAATTTTGAGCTCTTCGGCCGCCTTGAACAACATCCCGGGCTGCGGTTTCCGGCAGTCGCAATGCTCGCCGTAGGCTCCGCCTGCATGAAAACAAGTCATAACACGTTCAATCGGAAGCTTTTGTAAAATCCACCGATGTATCGCCTCCACTGCATCACGGGCCAGAATCCCGCGACCAACATCCGGTTGATTGGTTGCCACCACGAGGACAAACCCTAGTTCCTTAAGGGCCTGGCAAGCCTCGGGTACACCTGGCAGAATCTCGAACTCAAGCAAACTACTCGGCGGATAGGGCTTACCGGCACGAGTCAGGGGGCGATTGATGACGCCGTCGCGGTCCAGAAAGACAGCTTGGCGGTCAAGAAGGGGAGTGTCAGTGCCAGTGTCAGTAGGAGAGACGAATTCTGTTGCTCGACGGCTCATCCGGTTCTCGACTCTAACCGTTTGGAATTCGGCGTGCACCGTGTTTAAATCGCACACAAACGTAACCAAGGTGAGGAGGTCCCGGGATCGGGGTAATTGGACCTCTCATTCAGCTACTTCGCGTCCCATGGTGGCCGCCGTTACGCACGCTGCGGCCTTCTGTGAATATTGGCTCAGACAACGCTTCTTCCTACCGCTTCCCATTTGGTTTGTTGGGTTTTTAATTTAGGATGCGAAACAAGCAGGTGCCAGATGACAGCCTGAAATGCCTCGGAATGGGGGGTGACGTTCAAGGGATTCACCGTCGGAACGATGCAACATGCGTCAGCCACTTTGGCGGTGTATCCGCCGTCCCGACCCACGATTCCCAGAATCGACGCACCGACTTCTTTCGCAAATTGGAGAGCCGAAACCAGATTCGGGCTGACATTTCTCTCTATATTTCCTCCTCCGACCGAAAATACCATGAGCGCATCTTCTGATTGCAGCCGGCTGCCCTTCAGCCATTCGACAAACACTGAGGCCCAACCTTCGTCGTTCGTCCTAGCTGTGAGTTCAGATACATTGTCGGTCGGCGCGTAGGATTCGATCCCTGCGATCTTTCGAAAGTCGTTCACTGCATGGGACGCATTTGCCGCGCTGCCTCCCACACCGAGGAAGAACAGACGGCCGCCGCGGGCGCGGACCGCCGTTAGCAAATCAACCATTTTTTCGAGGGTTCCGGGATCGAGTTTTTCAACGATCTCGGCTGTTTCGGCCAGATGTTGGCTAGTGTAGGAGCGCATGAGGGGTGTCAGCATCTAAGCGAAGCATTCCCACTTTGCAACAAAAGTAAGCAAAGCGTCCCCGCTGTATCTGTATAGCGCGGTGTAGGACCTCTCCCAATCGTCGATCATGGATGTTGCTGGCTAAAAGCGTTCCCGCGGAGAAAGGACACCGGACGGAGGAAGCAAACCTGTGCCTCGCTCGTGCCGAAGAAATCGAGGACGAAGGACGAGAACGATTGGGAGAGAGGGGAGGGAATCGAGGTGGGGACTATGTATGTATCGAAGCTTGCTTCCTAATCGTCGTCGTGGTCGTCCTTCGTCCTCGATCTTTGAACGTTGAACGTTGAACGCTGAACGTTGAACGTTATCGACAATCGGCGCGTTTCCCCCGTCCATAGAAGTCGAGAACGACGACGATTACGATTTCAGAACAAGAGGACGAGTGGGGATAAAGGGGCGTTTCATTCGTTGCTGATCGAGATTTAGACAATGCAGGCCCACGTGCCTCCGATGGCTCTTAAAGACAGTGACTCTTTGTGATCTTTGCGATCTTCTGTTCAAAAATGACTTTTGCTTTTTTTCTGTCTTAGTACCGGGGGAACGAAGAAAAATCATTTGCACAGAAGATCACAAAGGTCACAAAGACAATCCTTTCGATAGAGACGGCCTACGCCTGGAGCCACATCTAAGCCCCCGATCAGTGCCTAAGGCCCAGTAAATCCCGAAACAGGAAACTATGCGGATGAGCATGGAAGAGTTCGGCGATCTGTTTTTCGTAGCGCGCGATGTAAGGCAAAAGGCTTTTGAGCTGCTAAGACACCGCGCTAAACAGATACTCCCCGCTTTGCTTACAGACTGTTGACCAAAGAAAACGCTGAAATCTTGATTTAGCTACATCTTTATTATAAGTTGCGATATGGCGTTTTTCAATCCGGAAGCCTCTGTAGCCGTCCATCGCGGAAAACTTCACAACTGGAAATCCTTCAGCGCGCACCAGTTCAATCGCGTCATGAATTCGTCCGGACGCATCTGGCACCATGAGAGCTTCGATCACATCGTCCGAAGCGCACAGCATCTAAATGTAAATTTGAGACTTATATCAGGAACAATCCGAAAAAGCAGTAAATAAAACGTCTCGCTTTACCGTCCTCAAACGGAGGGAACTAGTGCACCGTTTCCTAAATCCCTTGGGCTTCGCCGCAGGTCAGTTGGCTGTTTTTCAAGGCGGTCCGAGCCGCACTGGTGGTAAAGCGACGCTATCTGGACCATAACGGTCGAGCGAGCAACGCGGAAAAACAGCCCACTGGCCGCGGCCCGCAGGGTTGCGTTGAAAATGGGTCGGCTGCTTCGTTGCTCGTCAGTCACGTCCCGCACCAGTTTTGATAACGCCGCGGAAAACCGGAGTGGCACAATCGCAAAACTGGGGCGGGATGCTCCATTCTACCGCCAGTCAGGCTCGGATCGCCTCGCAGACGACCCATTTTGAACCCAACGAAGCCCAAGGGATTTAGGAGACGGTGCACTAGGACGCTTTTACTTACTCGAGGGTAAAGCGGGACGCTTTACTTACTCTACGGGGTAAAGCGGGACGCTTTACTTACTCCACGGGGTAAAGCGGGACGCTTTACTTACTCCGATCCAATAGGAATCGATCGAGCGCGGCAAGGCCCGCGGGGGAACCGATCTCGTAAAAGCGTTGGCTCACTTCGTAACCCGCGAGTTCTCCCTTCCGGGAAAGACTCTCGAGCGGGTCGGCTAGATCAAACGGTACGTCGCTTGGAGAATCCTCAAAGATCTGTCTCGTGCAAATCATGAGACCGTAATCGATGTAGCGCATTTCCGGCAGCTTTTCTCGTTTGCTATAGAGTCGGATTTTGGCGTTATCGAACCAAACATTACTCGTATCCCAGGCATCGCCGTTCGCAAAAACGGTCATGAGAGCCGGCTTGCCGGCTTTATCAAACGCTGCGGCTACGGCTTGATAATCGACCGGAAGATACGAGTCTCCGTACAACACAAAGAAAGCATCTGGAAGAAGCCCCAACGCATTTTTGATCGCTCCACCCGTTCCAAGCAGCTTCGGGCCGTCAAACGAGTACCTGATTCTAACCCCGAGCGCCGCTCCGTCGCCGTACCGCTGCTCGGTCATCTCGCCCAGATAACCCACACAGAGGACGACGTCGCTAATCGCGTTCAGTTTCAGGAGTTCTACCTGGTGCTCTAGGAAAGGTCGGCCGGCAACCTCGACCAGGGATTTCGGAATTTTTTCCGTAATCGGACGTAACCGCGTGGCGAGACCGCCGGCAAGGATTACGACCGGCAGCTGTTTTGCTCCCTCGGCATTCATGATTTGATCATCTGCGCGGCGCCGGTTTTTTGACTACCAAACTTTGACGGTTACTCATGTTTTCTAACCGCTGTATGTTTTCTCGATGGTTAGTCTTGGACGCAGCTGTCAAATATGACCTATTAGCGGTGGTTTACCCTTCCGCAACGATGCTCTCGGACGGAACCACCATCGTAACTTCCGGCGAAATGAATGGCGACGAGAATGACGCAACAATTCAAGAAATTCATAGTCCCTCGACGAATTCTTGGAGCGAGCTTAGCCTTGCACCCTTCTTCTTCCCGTACTACCCGAATGTTTTTCTCCTGTCGGATGGCCGGATTGCGGTCCCCGCAGACGCAGAAACTCCGATACAAAGCGAAGTACTCGATCTCAACGCGCTTACGTGGACCCCCGTGGGAGGAGCTGTCGTCGATGGTGGAAGATCAGCTGAGTGCCGGAGTTCTTAAATTGGGCACGAGCGTGGACCCGGACAATCCGATACGGCCGTCGCTTGCCACGGCCTACGTGCTTGACATGACGCAGCCATCCCGGCTTCGTTCGACGGGAGCTTTGCGATCTGGACGATGCGTGGGGACAGTTTTGTTTCTCATCAGTTTCTGTCGCCCGGTTCTCATGGTGATCACCGACAATCAGATCTCGATCATACGGACTTACTGACACCCTGCGCGCAATGCTCACCATCGATCCAAGTGTGGTTCAGCGCTGAGTCCGTTCTTTCGTACCGCGAGTCGCATTCGCCACCAACATGTCTCAACATTTCGTACCATTGTCTTTTTCACCCGGTCCCGGTTATTTGACAGTTACTGGCCCGCATTTCTCCTACGATTGGATCACAATCTTCGTGCCTTCGAAATCGAAACGGAATCGCACCTCTGTGAGACGTTTCTCTCGCATAGCGTGACGGAGCTTGCTTTTATCCTCAGCATAGAACATCAAAAAACCGCAGCCGCCCACCCCGATCAGCTTGCCTCCCAGTGCTCCGTTGGCCATTGCGTAATCGTACCACTCGTTAATTTGAGGATTCGACATGCCGCCTGACCGCTCTTTCTTTCGCTGCCAGTGAACGTCCATCAAATGTGCGAACTCTTTCAGGTCTCCGGATTCTAAAAGCTCGCTGACTTTGCCTCCCGAGGTCTTTCACGAAATGCAAGTTGTCGACCATCGACTTATCGGCAGCCAATGTTTTGGTTTTCTGTTCTTTCAAAATCGATGCAGCCGTTCTCGAATATCCCGTGAAAAACAGCAGTAAATTATCTTCAAGATTATAGAGAGTTCCCTCCGATATTTTCAGCGGCCAAGCCTCCACCCGTCCGTCCGGCATAAACTTGAAACAGGTGATCCCGCCATATGCGGCGATGTATTGATCCTGTTTTCCGATCGGTTCTCCGAGCCGATTGATCTCTAAATCACACGCTTGTTCCGCAAGTTGGGCCGGATGGACAAGGTTCATTTTCCACGCGTGCAGAGCCTTCAGAAGAGCGGTGGTGAAACTCGCGGAAGCCGAGACCGGTCCCGGCGGGAATGTCTGCCAGCGAACTGATCTCAAGGTAGGGCGCTTCGATACCAACGAGTTTCAAGGCTTCGCGGATAATCGGGTGCTCGACCTCCTCAACGGTCTTGACTCGTTCGAGCTTGGAGTACTTCACGATGAGCTCTTGAACAAAGGTCCGATGCAACGTGATGTAGACATACTTGTCTATCGCGGCCGCGACCAGGAAACCGGAATGCCCCTCGTAGTAGGAAGGCAAATCCGTACCGCCGCCGGCGAGAGAAATGCGCAAGGGAGAACGTGTGATGATCATGAGCGTTCAGCGTTCAGCGTTCAGCGTTCAGCGTTCAGCGTTCACCGTTCAGAGTTGGGAGCGGCGCCTCGGTTTACCAATTTTCGTTGAGGCCGTCCATCTGAGCAATCTCACAGGAGTTGCCCGCCAACAAACGCCAAACGCATCAGGGGGCGATTGATGACGCCGTCACGGTCGAGGAAGACCGCTCTCATCTCTCGAAGATCGTTTCCGCGGCAAGGGTGAACCCCGGCAGCAGGTCCGTTGAGAGTGTGTCTGCTTCGTTGATCTGTAGGATCTCTTCAACTCCGCCGGAAGCGAATTGATGGATCATGATGGTGCGGGGTTCAGGGTCGATGATCCAGAGTTCTTTGACTGCGGCACGCGCATACTCCTGCTTCTTGTTCGCCAGATCCAGGCGCCGGGTCTTTGGCGAAAGAATCTCAATGACAAGGTCGGGTGGACCCTCCGCTCCTTCCTCGGTCAAAATCCCGAGCCGTTCGTTCAGAACAATAATGATATCCGGTTGAAACACGTTGATCTCGTCGAGATAAACATCAAATGGAGCATTGAAGAGCTTACCGATTGGGTTGCGCTTCAAATAACCGTGCAATTCAAATTGCAGGTTACGGGAAATCTCTTGATGAAAACGATTCGGCGCCGGAGCCATATAAAGATCGCCCTGGATCAACTGATACCGCGGCCCAGTTTCCGGCAAGAGCTTGTAATTCTCGACGGTAAGCGGCGGGAAGTTCGCGTTCACAGGCATCCGCAACTGATACGATCAATCGTCATTACGTTCAACGTTTGACTTCATTCAGAAACTTTGGTGGCGACACCCGCTCATGGCCCGAAGGGCCATCTTCTCTTTGGACATAAGGACTCTCGGTTCGCGCGTGCTTTTTATGCAACATCAGGTAAAACAGGAAGGCTCCGGCCGGCGTGACAATTTTCTGCTTGAGAAATTGTGGTTCGCTGGCTGTTCGGCCGAATCGAACGCCCATGGCCGAGCTTCTTCATTCTCGCATTTTACTAGGCTGGCCCTCGGCTTGGTTTTTCGCGAAGATTCCCGTTTTGTGGAATTACATGGACTGTTTTCTTCAAGTCTCGACCAAACCGGGGGCCGCGAATTTACTCGTATGGCCACCGCTTTATTGCTTTGGGGCGCGGATTCCGATGCTGATCGGCTATTTGATTGGAGGTGGGACGGTGAAAGGGGCCGTCCAGTATTTTAGTCATCCGGTGCTGACCAATTCTGCCGCCCTGACGCTCATCATTACGCAGCATCTAGCTTTCCTGGGAGCCTCATTGGTCTTTATTCGCACTATTTCAAACAAGACGTTCGTGCGAATCGTTCTTGCGCTGATCTTCTCAACCTTCAGTTTCCTCTACGCAACGGTTCACACAATTGCCTTCTTTAAATTTAAATGACCGTGGAGGCACCCTGGAGGCATGTCGAAATGCAGCGTCACGAGCTTTGGTCGCCACGGCAGCGGGAGTAACTGCCCTGGTCTTCGCATATTGTCTAATTTGGTTGTGTTGTCTACGCGCCAAAATCGATCATCGGTCGGTGGTAGGTCTAACTTTCCTTGCCCGTATCGACCAATTCCGAAACGCGCCGGGCAGGTTTTCGGAGTTTCTAGATCTAGACGAGATGGTCAATCACTTGAGCGATCCTGTCCTGGTGGAAACAGTCGGCGGAGAGTGATGGCGCACGATCGTCAGGAAGTTCCATCGATCGCTTCTTGCCCGGTTCCTGACTTGTGTGCTTCGTGACTTCGTGAAGCCGATACCGTGAAAGCAAAGTGGCAGTCGGCATAAATTGGCAGAGTTTACCGGCGGGGAGGAATCAATCCCGCCAACCCATAATGCAATGTTTCACCGAGCGATCCCGCATTTTCCCTTGCTTTTCGTGTCGGTTCATCACGAAAGTCGACCGCCTCCAGCAATTTCTGGCGGAAAGTGATCGCCGTGCCTGATCTCTCGTCAACACGTCCGGTCATCGAAAATTTCGCAACCCCCGGCAAATGACCATGGGCAGATCGAGAGATCGAGAAATCAGCGCAACAATCCGACGACCGTTGAAAGCGTGTGCGCTGAGCAGAGGTCATCGTGCTAATTTAATTATTTAATTAATTAAACACGAGCGGCGATATTTGGCGCATCCGGTGGCCCCGTGCAATTCCCGGTCTTCAGCGCCTCCAGTTGCGGCGAAAACTTAATATTTCCTCACATACACATGTGCGCGGGATTTTCACATGCCAACGAAGTAACTAAAATCCTGCAGCAAGCGGTTTTTCCCGAGCATAGAGCGTCCCGTATCCGGAAAAGGTCTCCTGATCTATCCTCGTCAATAGAGTCACCCTCTGGCCATCGAACTCGAGGAAAACGACGTCTTGGTATGGAATCCAATGGCCGCTTTCCGGGCTATAGATTCCCTGCTGATCGCTGCCAAAGGTGATAGGCTTTGATCCCTTCGGTTCGCCCTCGTACACCGGGTCCAGCCATACCGCATTGGAGTTGTAAGCTGTTTCCGCGAATAGGCTTGGCATCGACACGGCAGTCCCGGAATACCACGCCCCCATTCTCATCCCTTTCATCTTAACCACAAAATGCGTCGGTTTCTCTATTGCGGGCAGAATCTTTTTAAGCCCTGTTTCGAGCTTGCGTTCAAACATCGTCTGTTCCGAAAGCAGGCGGTTGTACTCCAGACCAACAACCAAGGACAAGGCACACAACAACGCAATGCCTCCATTGCGAACATACTCGATTCCTCGTCCCGTTCGCCGAAATAGATATTCCGTCAGGAGGAACAAAATCGACAGATAAAGGACGGGCTGAAAACCCTGTTGGATCATGAGCGACCTGCTGCCGGGGGGCCAGATTGCGGTTATTGACTCCAGCAGGAGAGTGGGCGCGACCAGAGCACAGAAGACCGCCAGCACCAGGTCCAAATGGGGAACGGTCGGACCTGCGGTAGGCGGAGTCGCCTCTTTCCTTGCGATAGCAACGAAAAGGCAATAAAACAGGATTGCGCTAAGACCCACGCTTGCCACAACCAACCATAAAGGCCAATGCTGATTTAGTGAACCGATGAGGTACGATGTATCGTAATGCCAAACAAGATTAGCAATCGACTTCGAAAAGTGCTTCAGAAACAGGCCCCGATGGAAATAACCGATCATGGGCGCTGAAGTGGTTATCCAAATTTGAATGAAGAGCACAAACAGGACACCAAAAAAAAACGTATCCTTTATAGCGCCGTATACTGCGGAAGACAAGCGCCAGCCTCCGATCGTCTCCTGTCGACGGAACAAACCCAGCAGAAACACGGCGATGGGTACTCCGCATTGAATTGAGTAGGTCGCCAAAGCCACGAAAAAAAGCAAAAGGCTGATGACTAAGTAATCAGCCGTGGCTCTGCCTGAGTCCAGGTAACGGCAGTAGAAGTAGACGGACAGGATCGAAAGCCCGAGAGAGATCAACGGAATCCACAGGATCTGCTCCTCGTATGCTGAAAAATTCCAGAACAGCACGAGTACACCGCACGCCAAAGCGAATTTCGGTAGTCTCGCGCGGCTTATTTGGTCTACCAGCAGGTAGACTGAGGCTGCCAGGAAGAGGTCCACGAGCTTTCGCAAAAGGTAAAGCCCTTCGGGCAGGAGGAATATTAGCGCCGAAAACGCTTGATACCACCATGGTGCGAGCGGGTTCCGGCTTTCCAACGTCGCCCAAAATTGCCGGTGCAATTCTAAGCCCGAATACTCGGTCATCAGACGAATCATATTCCGGTCTTCACCAAGCGGGTGGACAGTAAATCCTACACCGAACCTCAAAGCTTGCAGCGCAAGTAACAAGAGATTGCTTGCAGCCCAGACGAGGACGATGATCCACAAAGGCGAAGTTCGCGACACCTTAGAGCGGAAGGTCTGGCGCGTGCTTGATTGGTGGGTGCCTAACATCTTTGCAGGGGTGTATATGTACGGAAAGTGAAATTGCAAGAAAATCGTAAAATCCCATTTAACCGGTCTTCCCTGCTCGGTCGGGAACTGGAGTACATCTTTCAAACCATGTCAATCGGGCAGATCGCAGGCGATCAGACCTATTCCAAAAAATGCCACGCGCTGCTCGAACGAACACTAGGCGTCCACAAAGCTCTGGTGACGACTTCTTGCACGCATGCGCTGGAGATTAGCGCCCTTCTGCTGGATGTCCAGGCTGGGGATGAAGTGATCGTGCCGTCGTTCGCTTTTGTATCAACCGCCAACGCCTTTGCCCTGCGCGGTGCACGGATTGTTTTCGCGGACGTACGCCCCGATACGTTCAATCTCGACGAAACCAGGCTTGAGGCCTTGATCACGCCCAAAACGAAGACGGTGGTGCCCATCCATTACGCAGGCGTCGGCTGCGAAATGGATTCCATCGGCGACATTGCCCGGCGTCACGGCGTGAAAATCATTGAAGACAACGCGCACGGCCTGTTTGGGAAGTATCGCGGTAGATGGCTCGGAACGTTCGGCGAATTTGGGGTGCAGAGTTTTCACGAGACAAAAAACATCACTTGCGGCGAAGGCGGTGCGCTGCTGATCAACAATCCGGCCTACGTCGAGCGCGCCGAGGTCATTCGTGAGAAAGGCACCAACCGCAGCATGTTTTTCCGAGGGCAGGTGGACAAGTACACGTGGGTGGATCTTGGCTCCAGCTATGTCATGAGCGACGTGCTGGCGGCGTTTCTGTTTGCGCAACTAGAAGTTTGGCCGAGCATTCAGGCCAGGCGGCGGCAGATCTGGGAACGTTACGCCTTTGAACTTTCCGACTGGTCCAGAACCAATGGCGTGCGACTGCCCATCGTCCCGCAGCGTTGTGAGCAGGCGTTCCACATGTTCTACCTGCTGCTGCCGTCTTTCTCGGCGCGGCAGTCTCTCATTGCGCATCTCGCAGCACGCGGAATCCTCGCGGTATTCCACTACCAGCCGCTACATCTCTCCAAATTTGGCCTCCGGTATGGGGGCAGGGCTGGTGACCATCCGGTGACGGAGGATATCAGTGACCGTCTCCTGCGCCTTCCATTCTTTTCTGCGCTGACCGACGCGGAGCAGACGCGAGTCATGGAAGCGGTGAGCGAGTTCAAACCGTGATCGCCCTCGTCCAATTCGTATCCGCTGAGCTGGTCTCCAGCATTGAGTCGTGTAAAACTGTGCGAAGGAATTATGAAACCACGCGACGGACTTTATTTTCTCCTAACCTTGCCTTCTGTTTATCGGTTGTTTCGTACCATCGTGCGGGGTGACGGCTGCCGCATCTACATCTCCGAATACGTCCGGCCCGTGCCCGGGGAGAAGGTCCTGGACATCGGCTGCGGGCCAGGGGACATATTGGAAAACCTGCCCGCCGTAGATTACCTCGGTTTCGATATTAATCCAAAATACGTGGAAGCGGCGCAGAAGCGATTCGGCCGCCGCGGACGTTTTTTTTGCGGCGATGTCGGCCTGACTGCGATTGACCAGGAAGCGGCCAGCTTTGATCTCGTCTTGGCCACGGGCGTGTTGCACCATTTGGACGACAATCACGTCGTTAGTCTATTCAGCCTCGCTCGCAGAGCACTCAAACCGGGCGCACGGCTGGTCACGTACGATGGCTGTTTCGTGGCGGGGCAGCCGAAACTGGCGCGATTCGTCGTGAGCCGAGATCGGGGCCAATATGTTCGCGAATCCGCAGAATACGCAAAGCTCGCGGCGCAGGTCTTTCCACAGGTGAGGTCGTTCGTCCGTCACGATCTTTTGCGGATTCCTTACACGCACGTAATTTTGCAGTGTGGAAATGTGGGGTCATTCCCTTCCGGTTGCCCTTCACCGCGCGTCTCGGCGACGCAGTTACCTTCAGCTACAGACGGCCTTTGATTCATCGAGTTTCAGCCATTTGTGAAAGGAAGTCTGTGTTCCTACCCTTTTCCATCCAAGCTTTTCGTATACGCGTTGGACAGGGTGATTGTCGATGTGCGTAGGACCTTCTACCCATAGCGCATGCCCCTGCATCATTTCCATACCCGTTCGAGTCAGAGTTGTAAAAAGCCCTTTTCCGAAGAAGTCCGGATGAATTCCGGCAATGCTATAATGCGCGAGTCGGATGTTGTGCCGAAGATCAAGAGAAGAAGGCTTTTTCCACGCTGAATATCCCGCGATTCGCGTATCCTTTACGGCAAGGATTATCCAGTCAGCCCATCCACGCGCACACGACCGAATCCATTCTTCGTATATGCGGGTCGCTTGCTCACGACCAATACACCGGTCACTATGAAAGCGACCGAAGTGATTTGCAAAGGAAGCTCGTGCGATCTCCGCGAGGGAATCCACATCCGCTACAGTTGCCAAACGCAGCTCAAATCCACCTTGGCCACTTTTTTGCTGAAGCCCAAGCGATCGCTCCTTCGGCAGCCCATAGACGAAGTCGACCAAGATATCCATTAGTTCAAAGCCATTCTTTATCAAGGCCGAAGCCTTATCGTCATCATGGTCGGACATTTTACATAGCACAAACTCATTGCCGTTTTGACTGACGGAGTCCAAAGCAGCTTTTAGGAGATAATCAAAATATTCGTTTCTATCGGGAAACTGATGATCAACATTTAGGACGCAAAGTTTCGACATTTGTCTTCCCAATATCTTGCTCTCCCATGGCAACAAGGACCAAGCCACAATTCCCATTATAACCTCGCAATCCTCGAGCAGAAGACCGCCGCTACCAGGTTGATCAAGGACATCGACGATTTCTTCAAGCCAGCGCGATCGTATCCGCGAATCATCCAAGCCCAGAAGTGATGAAAATGAATAGGTTGCCAGTCTTGCAGCCTTTTCAGCATTGCCTTTAGAAAGAATAGAAAATCTCAACGCACTTGACTAATTTTGGGAGTTACAGAACGGACTACGTAAGCCGGTCGATTCATTAAACGAAAGTGCATTCGCGCTAGATACTCACCGATGACTCCGAGAGCGAACAGCTGGGCGCCGGAAAAAATTGCAACGATCGAGGCTAGAAAGGGAAACCCGGGGACACTTCCTTGAAAGAAGTACCGCCCAATCACATAAAGCAGCACGCACATCCCAAATATAGTAAAGATAAAACCTATTAGGCTCGCAAGTTGAAGCGGCTTCGTGCTGTAACCTGTCATCATATCAATCGCATGCCTCAGCAGACTGGAAAACGTATAATTTGATGATCCAGCAAACCTGGGATCGAATCGAACGGAAACTGCCGCAAAGCGTGTTGTGGCCCACGTCAATAGCACATCAATGGAAACAAATGAAGTATGGTAGCCGGTGAAGGCGTCGCGCAACTGGGTGCGAAAAGCTCGAAAAGCACTCACATTCTTGGCAACCTCGTATCCAACAGCGCTTCGGAGCGCCAACCGCACGGCTTTCGAAGCGAGAGCTCTAGTCCAGCCGTTTTGCTCGCTTTTTGGGGTGCCATAGACGACGTCATAGCCTGCGTCCAGCCGCTCTAATAGCTTTGCTATTTCTTCCGGTGGCTGCTGCAAATCATCATCTAATGTAACAATGGTGTCGAATCGCGCCGCTCGTATGCCACAGAGCAAGGCGTTGTGTTGGCCGTAATTTCTCATTAAATCTATTCCCCGAACCCTTTGATCTTGAGCTGCAAGGCTGGCGATTATCTTGCCACTTTTGTCGGGGCCTTGATCGTTCACAAAAATAATTTCGAAC
This sequence comes from uncultured Verrucomicrobiae bacterium, assembly GCA_963782115.1. GTDB lineage: Bacteria > Verrucomicrobiota > Verrucomicrobiia > Chthoniobacterales > JAFAMB01 > JAFAMB01. The sequence goes on along the minus strand of CAWAIK010000015.1, from coordinate 36,751 downwards.
TCGCTAGTCAGCAAAGAGAGGGCAGATACCAGGCGGTGATAAAGTTCCACAAGCGAGGCCTCACCATTAAAGACGGCACAAACAGCCGAAATACCTCGATCGGGTTTGTTTTCGAAATCCATACGTCTAAGGTTTCCTGTCCCTGGAACTTGTCAACCGCGCCGAGCCTCCGGTTCAGCGCGGACACTTGTGCATTACACTTCTACCTCGCCTGTCCGGGTCCGGGTCCGGCTTCTGGCTGCAGGCCCAAAACCACCGAGAGACTCCGCTGCTCCGCGTCGCGACGGTGCCCTTTCGGTATGAAGGTAGCGCTTGCCGTCAGGGTGACTGAGGCATCCGCTGGCACCCTCAACACCTGCGCGTCCGCCGGGCCGATGTGATAACTCGCCACCTCTGAGCCATTGACGGTGGCGCGGATTTCCACGGGACCAAGTTCCACCGGTCGATACTGGCCGATGATCCGCAGCTCTATGGGCTGTCCGTGTGTCACGATGTTGACCTGGCGCCCCATCCAACTATCCTGTGGCCAGTAATCCCCCGACACCCGGTAGTAATGCAAGGAGCGTGGATCCGGGACGCGCACCAGGCGCACGCCGTAAGCGTTCGTTTCTTGCCAGTGCAACGCGCTAATCGCCGCGACCAGCGTGGCAGGCGTGCCGGGTCCAACCAAAATGGCAGATACGCGGTGTGCCACACAGAACCCGGAGAGGTCACTCTCGAAGCTTGGGCCGACTGCGCCCGTAAACAGGTACGTGATCGCCGGCCAATTCCCCGCTTCAAACTGCGGGACGAAGCCGACGTACCCACCCGATTGGGTGAAGCGCATGCCTGACTGCCACTGCCAGAGCAAACCTGGCCCGAGATACGGCAGGATGATTACGTTCGCATCCTTTTCTAGGGACGCGGCGACGTTCTGAGGCTCGAAGAACGGCTCCAGAGGCAGGGGTGTCCAGTGGCGAACCATCGCTGGGTTTGGTAAAAGGCAAAGGCACGCGAGTGCGGCCAGCGTGTAGCGCCCGACCCGTTCCCGCCCGCTCCTGGCGGCCGAAAGCCACAGCGCGGCAGTCAACCCGGCAGCCAGAACGACATACATCGAGAAGCGGTTTGGCAGCGCCTGACTGATCAGCGGCAGATGGAGTGCCAGACTCCAGGGAAGCCAAAGCCTCGTGGCCACTCCGGCAATGTGTAGAGTCGGCCCAAGGCTCAGGATCACGATTGCCAGTAAGCTGAGGAGAAGAGGTTTCAGGTAGGGCCGACGCCGAAGCTCGCGCAATTGCAGAATCAGGATCAGGATTAGCGGAAGGCCGAGGTAGGCGTCATAGCCTGCGTTGTCCCTGTAGGGATGGAGGGCGGGCAATGGGGAGGTCCAAAAAAGGGTTCGGCCGGGAAGCACCTCATACGGGAGGAGATAGTTTAGCGGATCGTTCGAGAAGGCTGCGGGTTCGTGGATTTGGGATGGTACGTCCGCCCGGTTCTGCACAACAAAAAAATACAGGAACGGCGCAGCGACCACGGTCATGATCACCGCCGCCAGGATGATCTCCCCCGCGACCGTCCATAGCCGCCGGCGTTCCTCTTTGGTGGCGAAGGCAAGAAAAATCGCCCAGGTGATGGCGCCGAAGAAGCAGGTGGTCGCTAAAAGCTCGCTCGAGAATCCGAGCTGAACGAACATGGCAAGTGCTAAAGCCGCGACGAAGCGCGGCCGTGAAAGATCGCCCCTGATGCGCTGCACAACCATCAGCACGACCAGGGGCACGACGAAGATCATATCAAGGTTGAGGTGGCCAAGCATCTCCCCGAGTTCATAGGACGAGAAGCCGAACAGGTACCCTCCAATTAACGACGCGGGCGTGTCCCGCGTCAGGTATCGGGCCAGGAGAAATCCCGCCCAAGCGCCCAGCGCGGGCGCTACCAATGATAGAACGTTGTACGACACAACCGCGCCGCCCAGCCAGGTGAGCGGCCACATCAGCAGCGCGGCAGAAGGCGTCGAGGTCGCCCAGGTAAGATTGAACCCGTGCGGATACCATACGTAGTAGCTGATGAATGGATTGAGCCCGTGCGCGATGGCCCAAGGCCACCAGTTCAGGAACCAAATAAACTGGATAGGGTCGACGCCCCAACCGAAGTACATATGGCCGTAGTCTCCTACCGTTCCAAAATACAGCAGCGACAAGAGCAGGTAAATAAAGCCGGCAGCGGCCAGGCGCTTGATGATCGCGCTTTTCATCGAGCGCTGCCTATCCCAAAGGTTTGCTCCCGACCAATTTTTTCAAAGCAGTTTGCTACGTACGCCTTCCAACCGAAGCCTACGGAGAGATCTCGATTAATTTCGGCCAGCAAATCAGATTTGGTCGGCATTGTTCCGTCCATGCTTTGTGGATCATTCGCCAGATACTTGCAAAAGCTCCTCTGACACCCGGCGATAAAGGCAGAGGGGGGTCAACTCAGTTTGGTGGCGTTTTGATCTGACCGGTTATGCGGGCGGGCACGCCCATCGCCGTCACGCCATCCGGTATATCTCGGACGACCACTGACCCAGCGCCAACGATCGTGCGACTCCCTACCCGAACGCCCGGGACAACGCATGTGCCGACTCCCAGGAAAGTTTCGCACCCAATTTCCACGTTCCCAGCCAACACGCTGCCCGGACCGATGTGAGCACCGCTCCCGATCCGGCAGTCGTGGTCCACGCTTGCATTGGTATTGATGATCGCACCATCGCCGATTTGGGTCGAAGCGTTGATGATCGCGCCCGCCATGATTGCGATCCCGCGACCGAGGGTAGCGGAGGGGGATACCACTGCATCGGGGCTGATGGCATTGATTAGTTCGAAACCCATCTCCGAAACTTGAACAAAAAGTCGTAGACGCAAATGGTTGTCACCGATCGCGACGAAGGCTTTTTTTGCGGCATTCGCCAGCATAGCCGGCAGCACACTATCCGTGCCGAGGATCGGTACATCGCCGAGAACGAAACCGCTTTCACCTCGTCCGGTGCAACCCTTGATCTGATATTTGCCTTCGGCGCGTACCAGCTCGATGACGACCTTGGCGTGTCCGCCTGATCCGATGATGACGACCGCCTTAAAGTTCATGCTGCCTAAGGATGGTCCATTGGTTTGTGTCGGGCCTGACAAACGCCACCATGGTCGATGGCAGTTTCGCGGCGTGCTCTTCTGCTATCTGTCGCCAGGTACTCGTCTGCTCATCGAAGGCAAACAAAGCTAAACCATGGGCGAAGAATCGACCGAACCATTCGACTGGACTGATTCCTATGCGTTGTAGCTGCGGTACCCGATATTCGACGATGAGCATGATCTCTGGATGGCTGGCAAGGACTTGGTTCATTCCTTCCAATACGGCCAGCTCCGCGCCTCCCGCGTCAATCTTGACCACGTCAACGCGCCGGGCGCCCTGGAGCACATCATCGAGGCGAGCGGTTCTGACTTGGAATTCCGCTTTTGCTTCCTCGTTCACCGGTTGATCCAGGGGGCTGTATCCGCAATACTTTGCTCCCTCCAACGTCGCGACCCCGTCCGCAGAAGACACCGCGATATTGATGCAGTTGCAGATGTTCTCCCTATCATTAATGCGGACTGTTTTTTGCAGGAGTCGAAAAAGGTTTGGCGTTGGTTCTAACGCGACCACTGCCCCGGTCGGCCCAACCCTTCGGGCGCCATGGAGGGTGTAAAGACCGATGTTCGCGCCGACATCGACAAAGGTCATGCCTTCCCGTAAAGTTAAATCGAGCAACCGGGAGGTCGCCCGCTCCAGGACCGCGGCTTCAGCCAGGAACCGAGCAAAGCCCGATCGGTCCGCCGGTGCCAAGACATAGCCATTGGGCGTACGCGCAAGCAGTTCATCTCCGACGACTAGAGAGTTATGGTCTACCAAGAGCTCAATTCGTCCATGAACGCTGCCGGCGTGCGACTCCAAGCGCGCGAGCCGATCTGCGAGAATGCCGAACTGCGCCTCCAACTGTGCTAGTTGCTTAGCATAGTTCCGAGACCGAAACTCCACCTGTGCTAGTTGCTTCGGGAGAAACTCTAAGTCCGCTCGGATCACCTTAAGCTGCAGCCGGATAAGTTCGGTTTCCGCTGCGTGATTGTCTAAGTGATCGTCTAATTTTGTATGAAGCGGCCCCACAAGATAGTTTCTCAAACGACAAAAAATCGGTTCCACGCAAAGGACCAGAAACCGCCATAGTGCACCGCGCAAGTGGCGGCTGCCACTCGACGGGCGTGGCAACTTAGCACCGTCATGCGCCGGAAATGTACTGGATTCAGCAGCTATTTCTGAAGATTCGTCTCCAGGCTGAGAAGTGGGCGCCGGTGTGGCCTTGCTAAGAATTTCAGCGGCTGTTTCTCGTGATTCGCCTCCCGAGCGCGGAGGCGGCTCTCGAAGGATATTAGAAATCGACTTTACCGCATCAATGTGGCTGTAGCTCGATTGCGAGTCCATGTTAAAGAAAAGAGCGCCTTAACCGAGAAAGGATTCGTCGTCGCTTCCAGAGCGCGACGAACCTCCTTAGTGCAGCGGGCGCGGCGCTGCTCCTAGGGGGCTTCCGAAGCAGGTCGGAGATTGATTTTACGGGGTCGATAAGGCTGTCACGCGGTGGCGGCTTCATCTTACCCGCCAGAGCGGCGTCGCAGAACAGCAGCCGAAACTCAGACCCGATCTGCTTGACGATCGAATCCTCCGGCAGTACGCCCATGGCTCGAAGCGTCCCGGCTATTTGCTTCAATCCGTGCGTAAGGGCTCTTTCCTCAGCTTGGCCCTCGAACGGTCGAACAAGAAATGGTCGCAAGTAGCGCACGGCGAGCCTTAACGGCGCAAGCGCGGGACTCACTCCATATCGGGTAGTCGGCTTTTGAGGCATGCTAAAAAATCGGCATTGGCGGATTGGTACGGCTGATCGCTTTCGAGTGCAATTTACCCCTTCAGCGCCACCCCGCAGAACAGAGTGCGAAACTCAGACCCAATTCTGCTCACGATCGGATCGTCATGCTGCACGCCCATGGCCCGCAGCGTCAGACCAATCTGCTTCAGAGCGTCGGCAGAAAGTCTTTCCTCGGCGGCAGCCTCCAGCAGAGGCTCGATCCTTTGCGCATATATTTCGGGAGCATGCTCTCGCTTGGCCCAATCCAGTGCTCGTTTTCCCAAGGCATCTCTTTCATTGACGTCAATAACGAGCATTTCCAGATGCTGCGCCAGTTCCTGGGCCTCACGACCAAGGCTGACCTTCAGGACGCAGTCCGAAGGGATGGAGCTGTAGAAACCGGTATCAGTAACGATAATCGCTTTACCGTATGACATGGCTTCGATGCATGAGCCGGACGCTCCTTCAAGGGCCGGCCATCGCAGACAAGCTAAAACATCCGCTTCCGCGAAGCGCCAGTGCAGTTCAAAGTCGCTGACCTCTCCATACAGATGTACCGCGTCAAGCAGACCTGAGTCAGCGATCAACGATTCCAGCTTGGCTCTGTACGACGGTTCTATAGGCCCGACGATGTTATATTCGCAGCGGGTGCGGAGCATTGATGAACCCGCGACGGCATTAATCACTGATTCCACTCGTTTGTTCGGATTAACAACCCCGACTGTTAGAATTCGGACACGGCCGTTTTGGTGCCGAATGCGCGCAATATTCGACGGGGCATTGGAGGCAAGCGGAATTACCGTCACGGGACCAGCCGAAGAGTCAGCCAACCGCTGTTTATAGAAAGTCGCGTGCGCAACCGCAGCGAGCGCTTTGCGAGCCAACCATTCGGTCATGGGGACATGCGAAGCGGCCCACTCTTGAAAATCCGGTTGAACAGTCCGAGCCCAGAATTCTTTTGCAATCTCTTCACCGTATATTGAGGCCACAATGCAATGCGCGAGCGGTTTGTCGATTTCTGTTCCACACCATCCAAGAAAGAGATCAACCAGGTAAAAGTCGTGAAATATACAGACTCCTGTATAGCGATCAATCAACTTGAGAACACCAAAGTGAAACTCACAGTGGTCACCGATGTTATAAACGATCAGGTCGTACTCGTCGGCAATGTCGGGAGCAGTCTCGAATAGAGACCAGTGAAGCAGTTCGATCCCTTTGGGGAGGCGACGGTGCTCGATCAGTGGCTGCTTGTCAGAGGAAAACAGCGTAATCGAGTGACCACGGGCAGCCAAGGCAGGAACCACTAAAGAGCTATATTTCGCGATAGCCGAGCCTTGTTGGTACGGAGTAAACCACGCAATATTCATGACAGCAGCTTCTCGATCGTGTTCGGCCAAGTCACTTCGAACGAATCCCATAGACGACGTGCTGCGCGTCCCATTTGTGCGCTGCGAGCAGCATCAGAACAGAGCAGATCGATTGCTTCGGCGATGCTTTTTACGTCAGGAGAGGCAACGCAGCCTGTCTCTCCATTAAGGACGAGCTGGAGGACCCCACCAGAGTCCGTTAGCGTAATAACAGGTTTGGATGCCGATGCAGCTTCCATTGTGACATACGCTACGGAGTCCTCATCCACTGGCAGATAGGCACATGCTCTGGCGTGGTTGACGTAATCGGCAATCTTCGCCAGGGGATGGTAACCGAGATCGAGCACTACGCGGTCCTCAAGCTTAAGGCGCCTAACCATTTCTTGAAGCCTATTAGCGTCGTCAGGCGTATCCGGCGGTCCGGCAACAATCAGCTTCGCGCCGGACTTCGTCGCCGCCATCGCCTCCACCAGCAGGTGTTGGCGCTTACCAGGATTGATCCTGCCGCCGGCAAAAAGGTAGCCGCTATCGCCGCAATTAGAGAATATTTCCGGATAATTCAGAGGCTGCATCAGGACTGATGCCTCAACGCCGTTATAGCGTTTCAGCCGTTCCTGAGTGGTTTTGGAGAGGGTAAAGATACTCCGGCACCCGGAAAAGACCTCTGCATCAGCGCGGCGAATCAATTCACAAATCTTTTCTCCTGCGGGTGTTTCAGGAATGTTCGATTCACCCCGATCGCGCAGGTCGTAAGCCTGCCGATACTGATGCAGTACCCACAAGACCTTGGTGTGGTGCGGAATAAGGTAGGCCGGAAACTTTAAACCGATCACCCTGTCGACATGGGAGAGTTGCAGAGTGCGGTTGAGAAAGATCTCGTCGGCCAGCCGCTCGAATGGCTCCCAGGAAAAGGGTACGCGCAAGACTTCAGCGATTACGCCGGGGGTCGAATTCAAGCGCACACACAAATGGCTGGCTAATTCTTCGGCACCCCCTCGCACGAAGGGAGCCATGTTATTCAGAATCAAGACGTTCAAGCGAGAAGACTATCGATCACATTATCCCAGTTGATATGTAACTTTTCGACGGTCTCAGCGGCTTTGCCACCGAGGGCTTTGACCAGTTCCCGGTCGCTATAGAGCCGGTCGAGCGCTTCGGCAATTGCTTTTGGGTCCGGATCGCAAACCAGTCCATTGTGCTCATGGGTTACGAATTCGAGAACGCCGCCGGCGTCCGTCGTGGTAATTACAGGTTTTTGGCTATGGGCGGCTTCCAGCGAGGGATAGCCGTAGGAGTCCTCATCCAGGGGGAGGTATGCCACGGCAAGCGACCGCCCAATGATGTCGCGCTTTTCCTCTTCAGAGATCCACCGGTTCTCAATGGAAACTCGATCGGCAACGCCAAGCTTTGACGCCAAACCCAAGAGCCTTTTACTGTAGACTCCGCCGGGGACTTCGCCGCAAATTCGTACCTTGACCGCCGTCTTTACTTGCGCCATGGCTTCCACCAAAAGATGCTGGCGCTTGTACGGACCTAGGCGAGAGACGTAGGTGACCTCATCGCCGTAACCCCGGTTGCAGTAAGCCGTCGGATCGAGCAGAGGCGGATACAGGACGGAGCTGTCAACACCGTTAAATTTTTTCAGCCTTTCCTGAACAACGCGGGAATTTGCGAAAATAGCGTGCGCCTCATTTAAGGCCACCCGGTCGGCTTGAAAGATGGCACGTCGCAGTGTCTTGTAATAACGGGTATGAGGCGGCGACCCGTCGTCATCCCAGAGATCGTAGAAGAAGCGCAGATGGTGGATGAACCAGAGGACCTTGTTGGGATGCTGGAGCAGATGGGCCGGGGGGCGGAAACAGATCACCCTATCCGCGCCATCGATCTTGACCAAACGGAAAGCCGTCATCTGCCACAGCAGATCTTTGGGAGCATCCGAGAAAGGGAGGTAGACGAGTTCGACCTGATGGCCGCGTTCTCGCAGCTTCTCCGCCAGCCATTCGACAATGAACCGTCCGCCCCCATTGATGAACGGCACGCATGAGGAAAACAACGCTAGGCGCATAAGCTCAGGCGAACACTTCGGAGAGCTGCATCGAGTTGCTCACTGATGTACGCAACGTCTGCCTCAGTGAGAAGCTCGTGAGTCGGGAGACTCAGTCCGCGGGTCGAAATTTCAGTTGCCTTAGGATACCGCGTCGGGTCTTCTTCATAGGGTGGAAGCAAATGCATTGGATAAAAGACCGGGCGAGTCTCCACCCCACGACTCTCAACAAATTCACGTACTTCATCGCGCGTTGCAGCGCTACACTCGGGCAACAGAACCGTATACATCCAGTAGACGTGTTCGGCGTAGTCTTTCTGTGCCGGCAGCACTAAGCCGGGGATCTGCGACAGCTCGCTTGAGTACCAGGAAGCCAGCCGCTTACGATTCGCCAATGCTTCGTCTACACGTTCGAGCTGAGCACATCCAATTGCTGCAGCGATATTCGTCATACGGTAGTTGTAGCCAATGACCGGATGCCAATAGCGACGGTTCGGGTCCATTCCCTGCCCTCGATACAGCCGGAGCTTTGCTGCAAGTTTCGTCATCGTCGGTGGTGACCATGCCGCCCTCGCCCGTCGTCACAATTTTGTTTCCGTAGAAGCTGAAAGTTGCACACGTTCCGATCGAGCCAACCGTCCTGGCCCGGTACTTCGCTCCGTGCGCCTCTGCCGCATCTTCTATTACGTGAAGGTTATACTTCGTCGCCAGCTCAAGGATCGGATCCATGTCTGCAGGATGACCGTACAGGTGGACCGGAATGATCGCCCGCGTTCGCTCGGTTATCTTGCTCTCGATAGCTCGAACATCAATGTTGAGGGTTTCTTCATCGCAATCGACAAGAACAGGCGTTGCACCGCAATAGCGAACGGCGTTCGCAGTCGCGACAAACGTTAGCGTCGGGACAATCACCTCGTCACCAGGACCGATCCCCAAAGCGACCAATGCAAGATGAATCGCTGTTGTGCCGTTGTTCGTTGTAATCGCGTGCTTTACCTCACAAAACTCAGCGAAAGCTTCTTCAAATCGGGAAAGATACTTGCCGATCGAAGAGATCCAGCTTGAGTCCAGACAGTCCGCCACATAGCGCTTCTCGGTTTCTCCGATCACCGGAGACGCAACGCTGATCCTTCGGACCGGTCCCTTTCTATCGTACATGAGCTGGTATGTTCTCCTTTCTGGTTGCTGCTGCAAATGCTGGGCGGCGTGCGGCTCTTCCGCCGCTGGCACGCCGACACCACGCACTCAAGCGCTGGCGCAGACCCGGGATTCTTAAGCGCTTATGCCTCTTCTTGCAACTCGTTAATTAAAGCGTAAATGTTCGCCTCTTGAGCAGCAACTTTAACGACCGAGACCCTAGCGGGCGAGATCACCAGCATCCAAGCCGGAGAAAACTGGCCGATGATTTCAAAGAATATGAAGCGAGCTGATGGTATCTATTCCGAGTTGAAGGCCATATTTGAGGAGGTGCCGCGCGCAAAATCCGGGCGGCAGAATATTCCGCCGAAAAGGGAGAGATCCGCGAAACGGCGTTGCGGCTGCTCTCGGGCAACATCGAGATTCAAGTCGCGATCCGGAGTCGCAAGAAGATCGTGGAAGAGTTTTCAACGGATCTGGCGCGAGCCGAGTGGGCGGAGGTTCTCGCCCGATGCTGTTCGAGGTTAGATATATCCGGTCGACCTCAAATGGTTCGTTCAATACTCCGGTCCGCAGGTCTTCAGTTTCGTCGGAGCATCCGCTTACTGATCTCATATTGTTTGCGTCTCACCGGTTACGGCACGCTGATGGATCAATTGGGCGAGACTTTGTCCAGGCTCCAGAGCCTCGAGACCATGGTCGCAAAGGAGATCGATCGGCTGGATGGCTACCTGGTGTACCATGCCAACAGCCTGAGCCGGCAGATCGACGAATTAAATAGAAATTCTTACCTACACGCTAATCTGGACGCGTTGCTAGTGACAGGCGAGTTTGATCTCTTGATTCCAACGGCCGAAGCCGGCCTCCTGAGTTATGTCACGCGGCACGGTGTCGAAGCAATCGAACCAGGAGTTCGGGCGGTTTTGCAGGCTCGCCTACACCCTGGAGCCACGGCGGTGGACGTCGGCGCCAATATCGGAGTACATGCGCTGACGATGGCTAAAATCGTGGGGCCTAGCGGCCGAGTCGTTTGTTTCGAGCCGCTACCGCATCTCGCGTCAACTCTGGAACGCACGCTGCGACTTAATGGCTTTGGCGAGCGGAGCCAGGTGATTTGTTCCGCTGCCGCGAATGCTGCCGGCGAGGCGACACTGCATCGCGCGCCGTATAGTCCGATGAGCTTACTTTATCCGATTCCGGAGAAGTGCGCTTCCGTGACTGTGAGAACCATTGCACTCGATGACCACTTCGCTCCCGGCGAACGGGTAGACCTGGTGAAGATAGACGTGAAGGGGGCGGAGCCCCTTGTCTACAAGGGAATGTCACGCCTCGTTCGCGAAAATCCCGAAATTGAATTGATCTTGAAATGGTCGGCGTCCCACTTCGTTCGATTCAACCTATCCCCCGAGTTGTTTTGGGACTCAATTCGGAACGATGGATTCAAGCCCCTACGTATAGACGATGAGCGACCGGGCCAGTTGGTGGCGCTGCAGGGAGGCGCAACGGTTCCCGACGCAGCGAACATACTCCTCACGCGTAAACAAGGGGCCGAGGCGCGGCCTCGCTAGGATAAGAATGTCTATACAAACCGAAATCCTGCCGATTTCGATGCTATCGCGGCCGGCGTGCCATCACGACACTATAAGGCGGATTCTCTGGATCGTGAATCACAAGACTTTGATGTCTGGAGAAGTGCCACTGCTGCGCTCACTCGGTTTTGAAGTGTTCGTCCCGAAGGTTGTGCCAATTCACGATCGCGGCTTTCGCAGCGCTGGGGTGACGTATGAGTATGACGCAACGCTCGAGCTGGCTCCCGCTGCGTTGCGGGTACTGAATCACGAAAACTTATTCGAACGATGCTGGGCACCGACGGTAACACAAATTATCAACCGATACTTTGACGTTATAGTCTGCCACTTTACTTATTACACTACCCCGCTTCGGGAAGCGGCAGTGAAATTCGAGGGCCTCCTCATCGCACGTGCATTCGGCCGGGAATCCCCTCGAACGTACGGCGAATTCCGGACTTGGGTTCCACACCCTTCCTTGTTGGAGGACATTCGTTCGCTGGGACGAAGATTCATTTTCGCACAAGCATATGATAACTTGGCGGAAATTGAGGAGTTCGCTCTCAGCAGTAGAGCTCACACGATTACCGTCCCTCTCCCAAAATTTACCTTCGAGCATGCGAACAGCTGGACGGGTACCGGAAGCAACGCTCTATTCTTATGTCCGGCAATCGCTGCTGGCGGCTACTATAAAAGCACCTATCTGGCCATAAAGCGTGATTTTGGCGATCTTCCGCACGTGATTTTCGGGAGTCAAACTGGACCTGTCAGTGATCCGGTGGTTCTTCCTTATCTGTCAGACGATGCGCTTGTCGATCTTTACAGATCGACTCCGGTCTTTATCTATTCTTCTCCTGAGCCGCGCCATGTTCATTACTCTCCGTTAGAGGCTATGGTGGTTGGTACGCCCGTCCTTTACCTCGAGGGAGGACTCATCGACCGCCTGGCAGGTACCAGGCTCCCGGGTGCCTGTGCCAATGTTTTAGAGATGAAAACGAAGGCGCGGAGACTTATTGAAGGAGACCGGACGCTGGCGGAGGCGATCCGATCCAACCAGGCGCGTGTGCTTGAAACGTTCGCGCCTGAAGTGGTGAGACGTCAGTGGGCGACGGCGTTGTTCGGCGGAGCGCAATATTCCTAGTGGAAATGCAGGGAGCGGGGATCCGGGACGCGCACAACGCGCACGCCGTGAGCGTTCGTTTCTTGCCAGTGCAACGCGCTAATCGCTGCGCCCAGCGCGGCAGGCGTCCCGGGCCCAACCAAAATGGCAGATACTCGGTGCGCCACACAGAAGCCGGAGAGGTCATTCTCGAAGCTTGGCCCGGCTGTGCCGGTATACAGGTTCGTGACTACCGGCCAATTCTGTGCCTCCGACAGCGGGGTAAAGCCGACGTATCCACCCGATTGGGTGAAGCGCATGCCTGACTGCCACTGCCAGAGCAAACCCGGACCGAGATACGGCAGGATGATCACGTTCGCATCCTTTTCTATAGACGCGGCGACGTTCTGAGGCTCGAAGAACGGTTCCAGAGCCAGGGGTGTCCAGTGGCGAACCATCGCTGGGTTTGGTAAAAGGAAAAGGCACGCGAGTGCGGCCAGCGTGTAGCGCCCGACCCGCTCCCGCCCGCTCCCGGCGGCCGAAAGCCACAGCGCGGCAGTCAGCCCGGCGGCCAGAGCGACATACATCGAGAAGCGGTTTGGCAGCGCCTGACTGATGAGTGGCAGATGGACTGCCAGAATCCAGGGAAGCCAAAGCCTCGTGGCCACTCCGGCAGGTGTAGAGTCGGCCCAAGGCTCAGGATCGCGATCGCCAGTAAGCTGAGGAGAAGAGGCTTCAGGTAGGGCCGACGCCGAAGCTCGCGCAATTGCAGAATCAGGATCAGGATTACCGGAAGGCCGAGGTAGGCGTCATGGCCTCCGTTATCCCTGTAGGAATGGAGGACGGGCAATGGGGTGGTCCAAAAAAGGGTTCGGCCGGGACTCACCTCAGACGGGAGGAGGTAGTTTAACGGATCGTGCGAGAAGACTTCCGGGTCGTGGATCTGGGACGGTATGTCCGCCCGGTTCTGCATAGCAAAATACAGAAACGGCGCACCAACCACGGCCATGATCCCTGCTGCCAGGAAGATCTCCCCCGCGACCGTCCACAGCCGCCGGCGTTCCTCCTTGGTGGCGAAGGCAAGAAAGATCGCCCAGGTGATGGCGCCAAAGAAGCAGGTGGTCGCTAAAAGCTCGCTCGAGAATCCGAGCTGAACGAACATGGCAAGCGCTAAGGCCGCGACGAACCGCGGCCGTGAAAGATCGCCCCTGATGCGCTGCACAACCAGCAGCACGACCAGGGGTACGACGAAGATCATCTCAAGGTTGAGGTGGGCAATGATCTCCCCGAGTTCATAGGACGAGAAGCCGAACAGGTACCCTCCAATTAACGATGCGAGCGTGTCTCGCGTCAGGTATCGGGCCAGGAGAAATCCCGTCCAAGCGCGCAGCGCGGGTGCAACCAACGACAGAACGTTGTACGACCAGACCTCACTAAATTCCGGTCTGAGCGTAAAAATCAGACGCAGATTTAATTCCTGGAAAACTGGCTTCACAGCGCCCCCGGACGGTGGTTCGAGGGGGGCGCCGGAAGCTTCAATCACTCCTGGCGATGGAGAGCCGCAGCTCGCTGCGGCTGGCCAGACGCAACCTGAATCGTCGCCCGCTGCCGTCGGGGAACACCGGTTCTTTGGCATTGAGTTCTGCCAACAGCTTGGTGATGATTCGCCGCACTCGTGGAGGGTAGTTTACCCGCGGCATCAGATGCACCACGATCTGCTCTGCTGCGACTTCCAATACCCCGCTGCACTGCGTCAACTGTCGGAACTGATCATGATCGTCGCGGTAATTGTTATAGGCCTTCTTGAAAGGTCCCAGCGCCGCGTAGAACACGTTGCGGGCGATCACTCGAAAGTTGTCCATCAAGCGCTTCTTGTCCGGATCCAGCCGCACCATCTGCTCCTCGATCAGACGTTCCAGGCGTGACTCGGTCTTTTGCACCGTCTCGGCCCTAACTTCCAATTCGGCCAGTTCCCGGCTTAGAGCCTCAATCTGTTGCTGGCGCTCCGGCTTGTCGCTTTGCCAGCGGATTTGCGCCTTGCGCAAGCGACTCAATTCCTTATTGGTCTGATCGGCAACAGGCCCCTGTTCGAGTTCTTCTATGCGTTTGTGGCGCAGTGTGGCTGCGTGCTCGCTGCGGGCCTGGAGCAATAACAGCCGCCCTTGCCCAGCCCGAAGCTGGCGGCGTTGCTCCCCTAGGGCTTTGGCTTCAGCGCTGCGCACCTGTCGATCCTCTACATGCTCGGCTAACTCCTCGTAGCCGACGACTCCGTAGCTGGTGATCTGGTTGATGCCAAAATGCTTGTCCAGATACTTGAAATCGTTCTCCTGGACCCAGCGGCAGAATATCAACCGGAGAATCTCGCTTGGCTCGCGCTGGATGTCGTCGGTCAAAACCGCCACTTGAATTGAGTGGCCACTGGGGTTGGTCGCTTGCACCACGATCTGGCGCAGCCGCTCGTCTTTGGGCCAGCGCCGGTCCCAATATTGCAGATGATAAGAACGGATGTCATCGGCGCGATTACGCGTCCTCTCGATCACCATCGAGCCGCTCACTCCCTCTGCGGGCGGCCAACTCTGCGCCTGATAACCTTTCTCCCAGGTGATCAGATGCATCCTCTCATCGCAGAGCACCTTCTCGAAGACTTCCTGCCCGAAAATACCTCGGTCTGCTACCCAGCTCATCGCCCGCTCCTGGGGCCACTCCAACACTTGGCGACAACGCTCCACGAGCTCGAAAAAGCGCTGACGCAGATCGGAAAAGTTATCGCTCGTCTCAAAGTAAAGCGGTTCTCCGGCTGCCGTGTGGATAAAATCGCTGTGCATCGCCTTGTCCGCTCCCCGAATAGCCGGACACCATCCTTGGAGCACATTCTCCTGGCCGGTGTACTGCTTGGTATGCGGATCGAAGTAGAAGTCGCTCTGCTCGCCGGCTCCCAAGCACCGGGCATTGAAGCAGGCCAGCCTTTGAAAGCTCGCCTGCGTCGCCAGCCGTTCCAATTCCTGGCGCTGGGGGTGCGGAAAGCGCACCACCGAGCCCAAGAGCTGCGCCATGTCTTGCCAGTTCAGGAACTTGGTCTGTTCGATATTGAGCGCGCCCAACAGCAAACTGGCCAGCCATTGTGTGAAGCGTGCCTCCGGCGGATCGAGCACCTGCGCGATGGCCAGCAAGCTCGGCGCAAAGACCAGCACCCCAGCGTGATCACACCACACCGTCTGCGGCGCTGCTTGCAGTGCCGGACAACAACCGCAAGTAATCTCCTCGCTTTGCGAGCTAACCCTTTGATTTTCAGGAGCATTTTGCCCAGACTGCTGGAGACCGTCTGCGGTTGTTGGCTCGGCCCCAGACTCCTTTGGCGACCCAGTCGCTGCTTGCTCGGCTCCGTGGGTGCCTACCACAGGCTGGCGCTTTAACTGCCCGATCAAAGGCCGCAGCGTTTCTTGGCAAAGCTTCACCGCGAAGACCGACTCAATTTCTTCGCGCAGCCGTTTACCAATCCCGTAGGTTTCCGAGCGGCTCAAATCCGCCCACCGTGCTCGCACGTAGGCCTCAATCTGCGGCGTCAGCTTGCGCCCGGCCCGACGTCCAGCCAGCACTCGCACCAATTCTTCGCCATCACGGTTGCGTAGCGCTGCTGCCCAGCGTTGAATGGTCTTTAGATCGACCCTGAAGGTCTCTTGCAGAACCCTCCGGCTCAATCCGGCGTTGTACAGTCGGCCCACCAGCATCTTGAAGCTCGGTGCGTTCCGGTCCGCTGGCACCACCTCCAGCAATTCCAAACCGTAGTAAACGTGCAGTTGCTCCTCGCCGTCATCTTCCTCCCATTCATACACCGTGAAGAGCGCATTGCGTTTGTCGGTCCCCAGAATCAGTTGGCCAGTGGCGATCATAAGTTTCCATTGGACATCTCATCGCCAGGCCGACGCCAGCACAACCTGCCGCTTTAATGGCGCCTATCGCACCGATCAAATTTGCACGGAATTAGACCTGCGCTTCCCTGTTGCCCGAAAACCCGCTTTTAGTGAGGTCTGTACGACACACCGCGCCGGCCAGCCAGGTGAGCGGCCACATCAGCAGCGCGGCAAGAGGTATCGAGGTCGCCCAGGCAAGATTGAACCCGTGCGGATACCATACGTAGTAGCTGATGAATGGATTGAGCCCGTGCGCGATGGCCCAAGGCCACCAGTTCAGGAACCAAATAAATTGGATCGAGTCGAGGCCCCAACCAAGGTACATATGGCCGTAATCCCCTACCGTTCCAAATACAGCAGCGAGAAGAGCAGGTAAACAAGGCCGGCAGCGGGCAGGCGCTTGATTATTGCGCTTTTCATCGAGCGCTGCCGATCACGGGGGGACGCGTCAGGCCACGGTGCGAGGGGCATGGGAATCCTGCGTGATCTTGGCCGCGGTTCCGTAGTCAGCGGTCGACCTTGGCCCTTGTACTCTTCTCTTTGAGACGCGCATTGCTTTTGCGAGACTCTCTTGCGGAACCGCATTCACTCGCAAAAGGCCCTTTCTAAACACGTTTGCAAAACTCAGCAGTTTTGCAAACCCTATTCCTTCCTTCGGATACTTGACCGAAGTCTGCGTCAAGCCAGCGATCGACCGTTTGAGTGAAACGCTCCTGGTATTCCAATTGCTGGCTCTCACTGTGCGGCTCCGGATCTAGACCCAACCACAGTTCCTTTTCGTGCCGGAGCCATTCCAGTTTGCTCTGAGGCAGGGAGTTCGCGAGATGAAAGGTGAGTTTCCGTCAAAGGCCGCAACCGGGTCGCAAGGCCGCCGGCAAGAATCACTATGGGAAAAGACATGACTTTTTAGAATGCGAGCGTCCCCGCTTTCCTCCCATTCCGTGTTGCTTTCTCTTTTGCAAAAACTCGGCAAACCGGGACGGTTCGCTTACATCAATTCTGAATCACAACCTTCGTCCCTTCGAAATCGAAACGAAAACGGACTTCCATCAGGTCCTTCTCGCGCATCGCGTGCCTCAGTTTGCCTTTGTCCTCGGCATAGAACATCAAGAAACCACCGCCACCTGCCCCGATCAGCTTACCTCCCACCGCACCGTTCGCCATCGCGCACTCGTACCACTCGTTAATCTGCGTATTCGACATGCTGCCGGAACGCTCTTTCTTTCGCTGCCAGTGAACGTCCATTAAACGACCGAACTCTTTCAGATCTCCGGATTCCAAAGCTCGCTGACTTTGCCTCCCGAGGTCTTTCACGAAATGCAGGTTGTCGACCATTGACTTATCCGCACTCAATGTTTTCGTTTTCTGTTCTTTTAAAATCGATGCAGCCGCTCGCGAATATCCCGTAAAAAACAGCAGTAAATTGTCTTCAAGATTGTAGAGAGTTTCCTGCGAAATCTTCAGCGGCCAAGCCTCCACCCGTCCGTCCGGCATAAACTTGAAACAGGTGATCCCGCCATACGCGGCAATGTATTGATCCTGTTTCCCGATCGGTTCTCCGAGCCGATTGATCTCTATATCGCACGCTTGTTCCGCAAGTTGGGCCGGATGGACGAGGTTCATTTTCCACGCGTGCAGAGCCTTCAGAAGAGCGGTGGTGAAACTCCCGGAAGAGCCGAGACCGGTCCCAGCGGGAATGTCTGCCAGTGAACTGATCTCAAGGTAAGGCGCTTCGATACCGACGAGTTTCAAGGCTTCGCGGATAATCGGGTGCTCGACCTCCTCAACGGTCTTGACTCGTTCGAGCTTGGAGTACTTCACAATGAGCTCTTGAACAAAGGTCCGATGCAACGTGATGTAGACATACTTGTCTATCGCGGCCGCGACCAGGAAACCGGAATGCTCCTCATAGTAGGAAGGCAAATCCGTGCCGCCGCCGCCGAGGGAAATTCGCAAGGGAGAACGAGTGATGATCATGAGCGTTCAACGTTCAGCGTTCGGCGTTCGGCGTTCAGCGTTCAGCGTTCAGCGTTCAGCGTTCAGCGTTCAACGTTCAGCGTTCGACGTTCAGCGTTCAACGTTCAACGTTCAGCGTTCGACGTTCAGCGTTCAACGTTCAACGTTCGACGTTCAGCGTTCAGCGTTCAGCGTTCAGCGTTCAACGTTCACCGTTCAACGTTCGACGTTCAACGTTCGGCGAGGTGAGTGCACTTTGGTTATCTACTTTTGTTAGCATCATCCATGTGAGCAATCTCACGGGACTCGCCAGCCAGCAACGCCAAACGTTGAACGCCAAACGTTGAACGCTGAACGCTGAACGTTGAACGCTGAACGTTGAACGCTGAACGCTGAACGTTGAACGCTGAACGTTGAACGTTGAACGTTGAACGCCAAACGCTGAACGCCAAACGCTGAGGCCAAACGCTGAACGCTGAACGTTGAACGTTGAACGCTGAACGTTGAACGCTGAACGCTGAACGCTGAACGTTGAACGTTGAACGCCAAACGCTGAACGCCAAACGCTGAACGCCAAACGCTGAACGCTGAACGTTGAACGCTGAACGCCAAACGCTGAACGCCAAACGCTGAACGCTGAACGTTGAACGCTGAACGCCAAACGTTGAACGCTGAACGTTGAACGTTGAACGTTGAACGCCAAATGCGGCGGCCGCGCGTCTCAACCAGAAGGTAGGCGCTCTAATTTAAGATTCTCTCTAACAGATGGGTGCCAAACAACCGCCAGAGACAAACGGCAAGTGAAATCAGCGGAACCGGTCCCGCATGGCGAAGCGGCGAAAGGAACACCCATCTCGTCTACCGGGCATGCCACGCAGAATCGTCGATTGTGCGACAACAGGAGCATTTGCGCGAAGTATTGCAGCCAGGGATCCTCGACCTCTATCCGAACCTTATCTGCCGTTCTGATTTTGTTTAACACTGACCAATCGGAAAAATCAAAACGTTTTTTCAGGTGGCGGTCCAAGGCGGCCGGATAAGGTTC
Source organism: uncultured Verrucomicrobiae bacterium (assembly GCA_963782115.1). Taxonomy (GTDB): domain Bacteria; phylum Verrucomicrobiota; class Verrucomicrobiia; order Chthoniobacterales; family JAFAMB01; genus JAFAMB01. The sequence goes on along the minus strand of CAWAIK010000015.1, from coordinate 17,742 downwards.
AAGATAGTGACCGAACGGTCGTTTTTTCGCAGCGATCGGGCGATAGATTAGCATCCATCCCTGCACTGCCAGGAGAACGCAGCAAGCCGCGCCGCTCCAGTCTCGCCAGCGTGCCATCACGAATGGACAGAAGACCACAAGAAGAAGGAGGAATGCGAAAAAGGAGAGCGCTTTACCTGCAGTCCAATACTGGCGCAAAAGCAACAGGATCGCTGTTTGCAAAACGAAGACACCCACGACACTGCAGAGTATCTCCCGACCGGGCGAAGACAGATACTTGAACCCCCGCAGCAAGTTCACGATCACAAGCATAACAATTCCAGCCAGAGCGCCGCGCCAGATCAGCGCCAAAACCGCGGGGACGCCAGCATTCGGAGTCAACATGTACCCGCCGAGAACCGTCGTCCCCGCATCGATCAAGTCGGCACCCGGCGCGGATGAGATCCCATCGCGACCAAGAAAACAAATGTCGAAATGCTTCCACCAGTCGACGTCTTGGACGGCAACACCGGCCTGGACCCGGAGGAGTTCGACATTATTTTCTTTTACCGCAAGGAGCAGCAATATGGCGACAGCTGCCGCCAGCATCAGAGAGCCGCTCTTGGCTGCTTTTTTGGTCTTCCAAAAACCTACCCCGAGTGCGACCGCGGTTCCCGGCAGGTAAAACATTGTTGCCTCAGGATAGAAGTAGAACGCCCCCATCATGACGAGAGCAAACACAGTTGGTGACCAAAAAGTTAAGCCGGCCCTGACCAATCGTTCATGCGAAAACGACCGAAGCAACATCAGGATGATCATCAGTAACAGGGGTAGAGCCGCTTCCTGACTCCAGGCGTTTATATCCAGAATGTATTGTCCCCAGAAACCACCAACGATCAGGACGCACAAAACCAAGGTCCGCAACCGTCTTTCGGGGACCACTTCCCTCGCCAGCAACCAGAGAACGCCGACGCTCAATAACTGGAAGTATACCAGCATGACGTAATTCAAACCGAGGAATCGGCTGGGTGCGAAAGTTGAGACTACGGCATACAAAATCGCAACTGTCGGACGAATGTTCAGATTCTGCGCCGCAAACGGAAACAGGCCCGCATCAAGAAGCTGATTCGGGGTTGCCGCATGGATCTGTTCATATGGCAATTTAGCGTAGGTAATGGCCGATTCCAGATATCTGAAAGCGTCAATATAGTTCCCCTGAAAGAGCCCAAATTGAGTACCCCCGGTCAACGTCGGCAAAAGCATCAAACCAGCAGTAAGCACTCCGATCAGAGCACAGGTCTTCGACGTTTGCGATTGCGGACCGATCTTATGACGCCGGTGAATGAAGGTATTAACAACAAGACAAAATAGTCCCAAGCCAATCAGCAACCAGAACATCAGTCGAGGTTGCAATCCAAACCTGTAGCCCAGGGTGACCGCGAGTGAAACGAATGCCAAGCCACAGGAGGAAATCGCGATAGCCGACCTTTCCCACTCGAAGCTCTTTAGCACTCGACGAAACGGCAATCCGACCGAATAGAAAAGTGCGCAGAGAAAAACGAAGAAGAGTATCGAAATCAGTGCTGACATACTCTAGGACGTTCAACGTTCAACGTTCAACGTTCGACGTTGAGCGCTAAAACCAATATCCGCTCTTCTCGTAAATTCGCTCCACGATCTCGAGCACTCGGCGCCCCTCGCGCAGGCCGGGAATTGGAGTGCGATTAAGCCGGATGTCTTCCATGAATTCATCAAGCTCCAGCGCCCAGGAGGTGTAGCCACGCGGAAACTCATAAATGATCGTTTCCGGCGGCCCCATTTCGGGGAGCATTTTGTAGTAATAAAGCCGTTCCAGGCCATAACTTCCGCCGAGACCTTCAATATGCAGCTTGGCGCGCTTGAAATAGATCTCGAACGAAAAAAGGTTCTTCCATTCGGTGCAACTCACCTGTAGCCAGGCGGTCTGCCCGCCCGCGGTTCGCAAGCTCAGAAACGCATTGTCATCCACTCGAGCGTCCCAGAAATAGGTCGCGGCATGTCCGTCAATCGCCACGAACTCCCCTAGGAAAGAGGTAGCCAGATCGATCAGATGCACTCCCTGGTCGATCAACTCGCCACCCCCGCTCTGCTTGGGGTCCATGCGCCATTCTCGGTCGTATCCCAGGCGACCACCGTGACCGTAACGGCCACGTATAAACATCGCCTCACCGAGATCTTCCTCTTGCACCAATTCGTACGCCTTACGGAAACCGGGATGAAACCGGTGGTTATACCCAATTCGGACCAATGAACCCGTCGCGGCCGCGGCGCATTCGATTTCGGCAAGTTGCGTCGAGCTTATTCCGCCCGGCTTTTCCACGAGTACATGCTTCCCGGCCTTGACAGCCCGGAGCGTGATCGGCGCCAATGCGGCGTTTGCAGCGGCAACGATGACTACGTTCACTTCGGGCTCTTCCAAGACCTTCTCAAGATCCGCTGTGGACGCACAGTTCGTCGTCGCGCCAGCCAGGTGCCGGGCTCGTTCCTCGTCCAGATCGCAGGCGTACTTTAACGACCCTGACGGCAGCGTACCCAAACGTCTGTGACCAATCAGACCGCAACCCACAATTGCAAAACCTGGTTTTCGCTGGTACTCCATTGCCGGGGATTTCAGATCATTGTGATTACGGAAGAGAGATTTTTTCGTCTTTTGCGGTTTTGCACCGTGGGCGCAGCGGTTGCAGCGATCGACTTCGGGCTTGTTTGGCTTTTGAGTGGCCGTCTACCGCCCTTAATTGCAGTTTCGATTGCCTACTTTACAGCGGTCTGCTGCCATTTCTTGTTGAACAAAATGTGGGTGTTCCAATGCCGGCGAAGTGATTACGTTCGGCAAATCATAGAATATTCCTCCGTCGTCGTTGCCAGCTGGGTCACCACCATCGCCATCGTACACCTCTGCTTGTCGAATATCACCACTAACCTCCTGATTGCCAAACTGTTTGCGGTCCCTCCGGCCACCTTAATTGCATTTCTTCTCATGCAGCTTTTCGTCTTTCGGCGCCCGGCGATGTAAGTAAAACATCTCGCTTTACCTCTTCGTCGTAATCGAAGCGTCACGCTTTGATTGTCAAGGAGGTAAAGCTCAGGGAGATTTTTTAATCCAATCATAGTTTCAGCCAAATCTTTCCGTGCAAGAAAGCCAGAATGGCCGGCTTCACGCCGCTGTTCGCTCTACCGGGCAAAATCGGCATCAGATCGACAGCAATTTTGAGCTGACTCTTGCAGGCTATCGTTTCATGCCGCGAGTAGGCGTTCGGCGTACTTTCCGTGTTCGCGGGCACAAAATCGATCATCTCCTCATTGTAAAGGAGTTTCTATGGGGGCGCCGTAAACCAATCGTCTCGATTCGCCTTACGGAAAGATGCAAAGCCGGGAGGCTCCCCTTAGGCCGGCAAAGCCGGAGGCTTGGCTTACTTACGACGGAATCCGCCCAAAATTGACTCGTAGAGAGCCGAAGTCGCGTAGAGCAAATCTAGGAACAGGATCGCCAGTTGGCGCGGCAGGTCTTCAAGCACCGTAAACGGAGATTCGGCATTGCTGGATTTTTCAAAGACGCTTGTCAATTTTTCAATTTCGATCTTCAAAACGAATGACTGGAGCTGGCGTTTGCCATTTGCCACCAACTGGTCACAGAGAATCCTGTCTTCAGTCAATCTGACCATCGCGCCGGCAATATCTTCCGGATCCTCCACATTGACGTAAATAGCAGCGTCATCAGCGACCTCCGGCTGACTGCCGCCGCGCCCACAGATTATCGGCAAACCAAAATACATCGCTTCAATCAGGGGAATCCCGAACCCCTCATACCGCGAAGGGAAAATCAACGCGGATGCAGATTGATAGATGCGGTTTAGCTCTTGTTCGTCGACTTCACCCTGAAATTTCAGTTCTGTCTCCAACTCGAGACTCGAAGCCAGTGATTTGAGTTTTTCACTCCGCCGATCATTCCCAGCCGTAAGAACGAGCTTCCACGCCCGTTGCCCGAGCTTTTTCCGGTAAATTTTCTGCGCATGCAAGAGGTTCTCGTGATTCTTATGCGGCCAGGCGCGGGCCGGATAGAGGAAATAGGGATCCGCACCTGAGGATTTATCGACAGAGAAACGGCCATGGATTGGCAGATAGGTTCGGTGAATACGCTCCAGCGGGATGGAATAGGCGACGTGGAGACGCTGCCGTGTAAACTCTGAAGAGACTTGGAAGATCGCTTTTCGCAGCCCTAACTTCAGCAAATTGAAATGACGCCAGAGGCGATCCCGCTTCGTCAAGGTATCCGGATAATCGAGATGGATCAGGTCATGCACCTGCGCGATGAACGGCATATTGAGCGGCAAGGAAATATACTTGCCAAACGGTGAGTAAAAAACCTGGATCGAAATCTGGCGGCAGATTGCGCGAATACGTCTTTGGCTCTTGAATTCTTCAACCGCCTCGGTCAGCGGATTGCTTCGCAACTTACCAAGCCGGGTGCATTTGAGATCTGTTTGGCCCGAGAAAAATCCGACCAGCTCTTCAAGGGCAATTTCAGGGACGAAGAGCGTGAGATGAAATTGGTCCGCAAAATCACTGAGAAGAGTTTTAATGAACTGGAGCGTCGCAAACTTGGCGCCGCCATTTTCGGAGCCGGGCAACACAGGCGTCAGGTCAATACCGATCCGAATTGGAACGTTCGCCATTGTGAAATGCTTTTCTCGCTACGTAGTTTCATCGCGCCGGTGGAATTTGCAAAAGCAGTTTTCGTAACGAGCGATTTCCACTGTTTTCCGGAACGAGAAAAACTTGCACGGTGGTCACGGTGTTCACGGAGGGTTGGCAGATATAGAGCTTCCGGCTCGGCTACCTTCTTAATTTTGGTGCGGCACAGTTGAAAACCGGGTTCAAGCGATTGATCAATGGCAAAAAGCCTCCGTACCTCCGTAAATTCCGTGGACTCCTTGCGAGTTTTTCTTTCTCCGGACTTTTGCTCGGGCCCGGCGAAGAGGTTTTGGACGCCAGACCTGGCGCCCACATTTCACGGCGGTTCCGCTGTTTTTTCAGGAACGAGAAAAACTCGCACGGTGGTCACGGTCTTCACGGAGGGTTGGCAGATATAGAGCTTCCGGCTCGGCTACCTTCCTAATTTTGGTGTGGCACAGTTGAAAACCGGGTTCAGGCGATTGATCAATGGCTAAAAAGCCTCCGTATCTCCGTGAATTCCGTGGACTCCGTGCGAGTTTTTCTTCCTCCGGGCTCTTGCTCGGACCGGCGAAGAGGTTTTGTGCGCCAAACCTGGCGCCCACATTTCACGGCGGTTCCGCTGTTTTTCAGGAATGAGAAAAACTCGCACGGTGGTCGCGGTCTTCACGGAGGGTTGGCAGATATAGAGCTTACGCCTCGGCTACCTTCTTAATTTTGGTGCGGCACAGTTGAAAACCGGGTTCAAGCGATTGATCAATGGCTAAAAAGCCTCCGTATCTCCGTATCTCCGTGAACTCCGTGGACTCCGTGCGAGTTTTTCTTCCTCCGGGCTCTTGCTCGGACCGGCGAAGAGGTTTTGGACGCCAGACTGGCGCCCACATTTCACGGCGGGTTCCGCTGTTTTTCAGGAACGAGAAAAAGTCGCGCGGTGGTGACGGAGGGTTTGACAGACATACCACTTTGTTTTGCTGTCTTTGAATGGATGACGACAAACTTTGCACAATGATTCTAGCAGCGGCATTCCGGGTGCACTCTCGGCTCGGTCCTGGCTTGTTGGAATCTGTCTACCAGCGAGTTCTCGCTTATGAATTGACAAAAGGAGGACTGTCGGCTGAGGTCCAAAAATCAATACCGATCGTTTACGATGAACTTGTCTTCGAGGAGGGTTATCGCGCAGATCTAATTGTTCAGAATAGGGTCCTCCTCGAACTGAAATCGGTCGAGACGCTGCTTCCTGTGCACGCCAAGCAGGTCCTGACCTATATTCGGCTGGCAAACCTGCGGCTCGGCTTTCTTCTTAATTTCGGCGCAGCTGAGTTTAAAACCGGCATCAAGCGATTGATCAACGGCTAAGCTCTTGGTGAAAGACTAGCGTAAGCGAAGCGTCACAGGGTGGCCTCTCTCAATAAGCGAACCGGGACGGTTCGCTTGAGGGGCTAATGCGCGAGCGCTTCAGTGACTAGCAAGAAAGCGGGACGCTTGTCTCGAGCAGGCACGGCAAGACGCCCATGTCACATAAACTCCAATCCGCGATCTTCCGGGATGATTCGGCGAAGAGCGTAAACGTCACTCTTGGCAAGCTCTTCTCGGAATTGATGGAGGTTTTCCCACGGATCCCATTGGGCACTGATCAATTTTCCAGTGATGCCGTCGCTTTCACTTGAGGCTAGATACACACACAGCCGCGCGGCTTTCTCCAATGGGACTCCGCCGGAATCACGCTGTTTCAAAGCCTTCTCGAAAAATGCGTTCCCCACGGCGTCTGGTCCAGCTTCGAGAATTTCCTCAAGAAGTCGGGTATTCAGAGCTCCTGGTGCGACGGCATTCACGTCAATCGAGAACTCTCTCAACTCTTCTGCCAGCGTTTCCGTCAACCGGACGACTGCGGCTTTTGAAGCCGCATAGGCGCTGATTCGCGGCATTGGGCTAGTGGCGCCGCCCCCGGACAAGTTAATAATCTTTCCGCGACCCTTCTGTTTCATTTTCCGAATTGCTAATCTGGCAGGCAGAAATGTTCCAAATAGATTGATTTCAATTGCCCGACACCAGCTCGCAAGATCAACTGTCTCGCTCGGCCCTTTCGGTCCATAAATGCCCGCGTTATTTACGAGCACATCAACGGTGCCAAGCCTAAGCTCTATCTCGCCAAAGAGCTTTTCGACCTGCTCGGCCGATGAGACGTCGCAGGCGCCGGTGAGAATCCCTTGATCGGTGGATGCCAGTCGTTTCAGCTCCTTCCCGGTGGACTCGATCAGCCTGCCATCGCGAGCGCAAATCACGACATGGGCCCCTTCCCGAACAAATTCCTCGGCGATCTTCCGACCCAGTCCCTGGCTGGCGCCCGTAACAAGTGCGACGAGATTGCTTAATTTCATAAATTTCGAGGTCTCCCTACGCTTCGATAAACGAGACCCGGAAGACCCATCACTCGCTGTTCGATAAACCCGTCGGCATCAATCACCACTCGTCCCGAAGCTCGCGACAGAGCTTTCTCCCATTCGAATTCCAAGAGCTGCGGCCACTCTGTACAGACCACAATTCCGTCCACGCTGTCGATTGATTCCTCGATCGTGTGAAACAGAGGAACGGTGCGCAACTCCTCAGGCATCGTATCCACTGCGGGATCATAAGCTCTGATCCCCGCACCTCCTTCAAGAAGGGCTTGGCAGAGCTCGACTGCAAGGCTACGACGCAGTGTATCTGTTCCCGGCTTGTACGTCAGGCCCAGAACCGCGATCACTCTGCCTTTGAGGGAACCGAGTTCTTCCTCTAATCGGCGAAGCGCCCAGAACTTATGCTGATCGTTACTTGCCTTGATGGATGGCAACAGAACTAACGACTCACCATTGCTTGCCGCAAGGTTCGTTAACGCCACGACATCTCTCGCCAACGTTCCTCCCGCGAATGGGCCACCAGGTGAAAGATATGCACTCGGTCCGATTCTGCTCTCGGATTTCAAGCCGCGCTCGACCTCTTTGGCATCCGCACCTACGATTTCGCAAATCCTGGAAATCTCGTTCATAAACGTGATGGAAGCGGCCAAAAAGGAGTTGATCGCGTGTTTAATCACCTCTGCAGACTCGGTTCGCACGGCAATGATATTCGAGGAGAAATGCGCCAGGAACTCGCGCAATTCTTGCGCATCCGTTTGAGTCCGAGTCCCGAGAATGATTCGATCCGGCTCCGAAAAAATTTCCAGGGCTCGGCCAAGACGAAGATTCTCCGGCGAGTATGCAAAACGGCGGTCTGGATACATCGATTCAAGCCGGCGGCAGGTCCCAGCCGGAAGCTGCGATGAAATTAAGACGATGGCTGGGGCGGGCAAATGCTGCAGACATCGGCCGATCCCGTCGAATACAGGGGAAACGTCCGCCAAATCGTCACCATCGACCGGAGTATCGTGAGTCACCCAAAGCAGGTCCGCGCCGAAACAGGCTAACGCTGGATCCGTCTCGAATGAAAGGGAACCAGAGCGAATTCCCTCCTGGATGAGAAATTCAAGTCCGGGCTCAAAGATGGGCGCCTTGCCGAGGCGGAGACTTGCCACCGCAGAAGAATCGAAATCGAGGCCCACGACCCGTGCGAATTTCGCCGAGCAAGCCGCGGTCACGCAGCCAAGATGCCATAGTCCTAACACCACGATTTTCATGCGATATTTGCGAGATGATTCATGGAACGATTCGGCGCAATTTGAATGCATCTCGGTTGTCGGATTCGCGGATCGCGTTCAAGAGTTTTCTTTGATCATCCCATTGAGCGCTGATGAATCGACCGGAGATTCCGTCTGATTCGTTAGAGACCAGAAATCGGACCATCGAGAGAACCTTTTCGAGGGAATCTCCACCATTTTCGAGTTGCTGGAGCGCGCGCTTATCGGCGTCTCCGGCGATCTCTGGCCCGAGTTCGAGGATTTGGTGAGTCATTCCCGTATTGATGCTCCCAGGCGCAAGAATATTGATGTCGATTCGGAAATCCTGCCATTCTGCTGCCAGGGTCTCGACCAGGCGTACCAACCCAGTTTTTGCGCAAGCATACGCGCTGAAATTGGGTCGATCGTAAGAGGCGCCGACACCCGAGAAGAGGAGGACCTTTGCCCGCAGTCGAGGTGTACTGGTCAGAAATGGGAGAAACGCTCGATTCACAAAATAGGCGCCCTCGATGGTTTTCCCGCACCGTGCGTACCCACTCCATTGGATCCACGTCGACGGCTGGTCCGATCGCTCCCTGCCTCCCCGCACAATGAATAAGCGCATCGAGCGCGCCCCACTCTCTACTGATCCGACTTCCTACATCCATAAGCTGCTGCCAGTTGGTCACGTCGCAGGGACTAAATCGTATGGATAGATGCTCGGGAGGGAGTCTCCGTCAAAGGCCCCAAACCTCCTCCCTCTGAAAAAGCCCGGCGAGCGATAACCCTATCCCGCTGCTCACTCCCGTGATCAGAATTTTCATTCGACAGGTAATTGTTACCGATAGAACCAGACTAAAGTAAGCGAAACGTCTCGTTTTGCTCGGATTTTCGCAGAAAGGCCAAGCGGGACCCTTCGCTTACTACTTGGTCGCACTTGGCATCGCTGAAACGCCGTACAAAAAATCCAGAACCCGGAGCAAGATCGTCGACCTGGCAAACGCTTGCGCCAGACGGGGAGGAAGGAGCGGGGCAACGTTTTTAAGAAACTTGAAGCGTAACCCATCCAAAAATTCAACTTTCACCGGCCGCAGACCGACCTTGTCGTAAGCGTCTCTCAAGGAAAACGGAGTGAAATAGCTCACGTGTATTTCTGGGATGCAGTAGGGAAAACGGATTCCCATTATTTTCGCTAATGGCGATCCAAGGTTACCGGTCGTAAGCAATAAGAGGCCACGCGGCGCAAGGAGTCGCGCAAGGATTTCGAAAACACCAAGCGGTTCCTGCAAGTGTTCGACCACTTCAATGCAGGTGACAATCTGAAAGTAACCAACCGGCAGTTTTTCCAGCTGCCCCCGGTTCCAGATTTTCAGGTTGTCTATGGTCCTCAGTTTCTCAGCGTATGATCCCACATCGAATCCGCTCGCATCGATTTTCCATTCTTGATCCCTCACCTGCACTGTTTTGCGATCCCGCAGAAACTTCAACAGACCGCCGGCTCCGCAACCGAAATCAAGCCATCGAATTGACTCTTGCGCGAGTGCGTCAGGATTTACCTCCAAGTGCTTATTCGCAAGACGATACAAGTCGAGAAACTCATAGTTCCGCGGCGTCGTCCCATGATCCGTATACTCGGACTCGTAATCAACAAGCGGGTCTGCCCCGTCACCGCGGTAATAACGGTCATCGTAAATTTCTGGTCCCGTGACCGGCGCGACGAACAGGAAAGAGCACGATTTGCATTCGTAAAAGTGAAAATCGAGAGGCCGAAACTTGCCTCGTTTCGTTCCTCTTGCACGCAGATCGTTCGAGCCACACAAGCGACATCGCTCTGGCGGTGAAAACGCTTTGCTCATCGGCACGGTCGCCTAAATTGTCGGCTAAATTTCAACGGTGCGATGTGAATCACTTGCGCCAGATAGCAGTAGGCAAACCGTCTCGGTTTGCTCCGTTTTCACCGAGGGCAAAGCGGGACGCTTCGCTTACTTCCGAATTACCCATTGATTCTCCATCAGCCATTCCAAGGTGCGAATAACAGAGTCGCGTATGGTTAACGTCGGTTTCCAGCCCGTTTCGCGAATTCTCTTTGTCTCCAGGAAAATGAATGGATTGTCACCAACCCAACCCTTGCTACCCCCCGTAAATTCCAGCTTTGGCTCGATACCGAGACGGCCACAGATCCAGGAGATCGAATCTTTAACCGTACAATATTCATTTGTTCCAAGATTATAAACGACGGATCGATGCTTGGCGGAAGCCGCTGTAGTCGCCAGAATCACGTGTAGAATCGCACTCATACAATCCTGGATGTATAGATACGACTTTCGCTGAGTGCCGTCACCCAACACCTTCAGCTTTCTCGGATCACTAAGGATTTGACGATAAAAGTCGACAACATGCCCATGCGTATAACGCTCGCCCAGAATAGATACGAACCGGAAAATATAGCCTTCGAAGCCAAATCCTTCGCAATACGCTTGAATTTGTGTTTCGCCGGCGACCTTTGAAGCGCCGTATAAGGATGTCTGAATGGGAAATGGAGCATCCTCAGGCGTTGGAATAACAGCCGCCTCGCCGTAAACCGAGCCAGTGGAAGAGAAGGCGATTCGTCTAATGCCGTTCGCCCGCATCGCCTCGAGGACATTAAACGTAGCGATGGTGTTTTGCTGCAGATCTTTGCTCGGATGCTCCAAACCAAATCGGACGTCCGCATTTGCCGCCAGGTGGAAGACAAAATCGCAGCCTGCTATTGCTTCGGTCAATGCAGATCGATCAAGGTTATCTCCTCGAACGAAACGAAACTTTGGTTCTTTGATCGCGCCCGCTAAAAAAGCCTCTTGTCCGGTCGAGTAGTTATCCCATCCCACGACTTCTATGCCAGATTGTAGAAGCCGATCGACCAGATTACTCCCAATGAACCCCGCGGCTCCCGTGACGAATGCGCGTTGCATAAGCGCTTACTGCGCAAAAACCGGCTTTCGGGCAAACGAAAAGTGAATGCTTGTCGCAGAGGGTTTGTGAGCGATGCAGGCTACCGCGTTCAGGTTCAAAAAGTGAAGTCCATTACTCCGCTACTCCATTGCTTCCCCCGCCCCGAACGCTACCGTGTCTTCGGCATAAGTGTCAGCCCGATGTATAAATTGCAGAAGATCAGCGGAAGCCCCAGCGGAAAGAAAGCTCGGTGCTTGACTTTAAAATACTTCTCTAGCTCGGCCAGAATTTCCTCGGGCTTATTCAGGTGCTCGCGTCCAATGAACCAGCGATAGGATTGTTTGTACCGCTTCTGGAAAATCCTTTGGGCCGAAATCCGCCGTCCCACCGCATAGGCAAGGCCGCCCTCGCACGGAATGACCACAGAAAAGACCCCTGATTTTTTGTCACACAAACGGTGCATCTCCGCGATCGCGGCAGGCAGATTTGGCAAATGCTCGAGCACATGGATACCCAGGATGCGGTCGAAATATCCATCCTCAAAATCAAGCTTTGCCTGACAATCTCCCACATAGACTTGAATATCTGGAAACCGCTCTCTTATGCGGTTGGCCATATTTTGCCGCAACTCCAACGCGACGTACTGAGCATTCTGCTCTCGAGTCAAACGTTCGTAAGACAAGTGTTCCCCGAGGCCCGCACCGATCTCAAGAGTTCGCGAGAACTGTTTCGGAGCATGTCGAACCGGATAGTTATGATTAAAGTCTTCGGCTAACGCGTAGCGCTTTGGTACCACCTCATGCCAGTAACGTATAAAATCATCGCTGATTCTCTCCTGTTCAGGCGACAATTTTGGGAGGACTTTTGGCCAAGGCATCGAAAAAATCAATAAACGCTAACTCAATCGCCTGTCGAGCAATAGATTTTGCCCTGAACCTGGCATTTCGGCTCTCATGAATTCGCACATCAGCAAAGTTCGGCTAAAGCCAATCGACGCATCTTTTCTGGTTTTCTGGTCGAAACAGTGCCCTTAATTCGGAACTGCCCTGAACTTCAATAGTGACGCTCGCAAGATGGAATATTGTCACCCAGCCGTTTTTATGATGCGCCAAGAGGTTGCGGTGAATCGATGAACCGTTCTTTTTCAGTACTCAATCAATTTCCCTGGCCGCGGTTGCCTGGAACCGACGCACTTCCGCGTTGGACCGGAAGGTCATTTATGACTGGAGATTCGGAAACCGAGGTTTTAAGATTCGGCGAATCTGAAAGTGCGTGGTCTGACGAGCTAACCGCAATGCACGAAGCAGAGGCCAATTCTTCCCATCCGATCGACTTAGCCTCTAGGAGATTGGCTGTTGAATCGATGCGTGAAGTGGCCGAGCGTATCGATTGTATCATCCTGGATGTCGGTTGTTCATCAGGATTTCTCATCGAGGATTTTAAAAGGCTTTTGCCGAGTCTCTCCGTATTTGGTGCGGACTATTTGACCGGTATAGTGCTCAAGGCCGCACGCCGTAATCCAGGTACTCCATTCGTCCAGTTTGACCTGCGGAAATGCCCGTTGAGAGATCAATGTGTAGACGGGGTCACAGCGCTCAATGTTCTCGAGCACATTGACAGTGATCTCACTGCCTTGAAGGAGATTTATCGAATCCTGAAGCCCGGCGGAATCGCCCACGTCGAGGTCCCTGCCGGACCCTCCTGTTATGACATGTACGACGAAGTTTTAATGCATTTTCGGAGGTATCGCCTTCGCGATCTAGCAACTTTAGCGAGACGGGCAGGATTTACCGTGGAGCGCGCAACTCATCTTGGTTTCTTCCTGTATCCGGCGTTTGTCTGGGTCAAACAGAAAAATCGACGAATAGGGCAGCAGCTTACCATCGAAGAAAAACGTCGATCCGTTGCCCAGCACATAAGCAGGACTGGTGCGAGTCGCGCACTTAACGCCATGCTTGAATTCGAGTTGCTTGCTGGAAAGCTCACAACGTTTCCAGTTGGCATCAGAGCGGTTATTCGACTGAGACGAACGTGATCACCAATGTTGGAACAGTTCGGACAATCAGCCATCGACCGACAGTCGGTCCGCTGATTCGGTCGCTTCGTTAGTAGACAGTATTCGATTCCCTGATGATCAGCGTTTCAGTCCACGTACCGGAATCGCGTTTTCGTTCCAAAGATTCGATTAGGCGCAGAAGGCCATTTTCGAGTTTGAACGCCTGCGGCTTAAATAACCGGCAGGTCTCGACGTACAATGTGATCGCATCTTGCCATACTCGCAGTTGCCGATACCCACGATTCCTATTCTTTCTCACCATCATCCCACACTCCAATACTCCATCACCCACTACTCCATCTCCCCATTACTCCAGGACTCCCATACTCCACTACTCCATCTCCTCATCACTCCACTACTCCCATACTCCAATACTCCATCTCCTCATCAGTCCACTATCCCCCGCTACTTCATTTCTCCCCTTTTTCCCGGCTCTCCGGCGTCATCTCCTTCAAACCCGTGGCAACTCTCGATGATGAACCGTGGACGTCCCTTCACTTCTTCGTAGATTCGGCCGATGTATTCTCCAAGAATCCCGATGCTCACCAGTTGAATTCCGCCCAGAAACAGAACCAGAATCACAATGGTTGGGTTTCCAAGCGGGAACGGAAATCCGGCAAATTTCAGGACCGCATACGAAAACCCAAGAAGAAACGCGGCAACCGCGATAATAAATCCCATCTGAGTGCTCAGCGTTAGCGCATAGTTGGAAAAACAGAAAATTCCATTAAACCCGATCCGAAGGGAACCGAGAAAACGGTTGTAATTCCCCTCACCAGCGAACCGTGGTGGACGATCAAACAAAATCGAGGTCTGCTTGAATCCAACCAGCGCGACCATGCCGCGCAGGAACCCGTGACACTCTTTCAGCCGGTTAATTTCAATGACAACCCTGCGGCTCATCAGCCGAAAATCCCCGGTATTCGGCGGGATATTTACCTCCGCGATTCGGTTGATGATTTTGTATCCGCTCGTTGCAACGACTTTCTTGATCCAGGTTTCACCCTCCCTGTTCTTGCGCTGGGCGTACACGACATCATACCCTTCCCGCCATTTTTTAACCATCTGTCCCACAAGTTCCGGCGGATCTTGCAAGTCGACGTCCATCACAATTACCGCTCCACCTGCGGAATATTGCAGCCCGGCAAGGGTGGCCATCGGCTGACCAATCCGTCTGCTGAACTTCAACAGCTTGATGCGCGGATCTTGAGCGTGCGCTTCAAGAATCACTTCTTCAGTCCGGTCGGGAGAAGGATCCAGCGCGAAAATAATTTCATAGGATGGCGTTAGTGCATTTAATATAGATGTCATCCTCCGAATAAATTCGGGCACGTTGCCCTCTTCTTTGTAGACTGGGACAACCACAGATAGTAGAAGCTCGCTTCCTTTGTTGCCGCACATCGGCGGGAAGGCGGTCGGCATTTGGCATTGCAGGGCTCAATTGTTCACCATCCGTCATATTCGTGGAATTGCTCTCATATCGAATTCCAGGGTGCTGGCGGTCCGACACCAAGGAAGCGCGTGTCGAGATAGGTAGCCGGTCCCGAAATTCCGAAGTATGACCGAGAAGTCGCGCTGAGCAAACAGGAAAAGCGTTCGACGGTAAGCGAAGCGTCTCGCTTTGCTTACTCTGAGCAAAGTGCCTTTCGCGCGAAAATCTCAAAAGCCGTAGTGCTCCTTCTCCACCGCTGCACGTTCTCGATTCGCAGATTGATTCTTGACTTCCGGGCGAGCCGAAGCGATATCTGCGGCCCTATGGAGGTGGGACCAAGGATGAGGAGGGGCCTACGTTGTCATAGTGGGATTGGAAAAGGCTTCTTGGTCTCACCATGTTGAAGTACTCATGACGTTCATTTCCTACGCACTAGCCTACGAGGACGTGATAATGCGCTGCGCGAGCCGACTGTCAAGCCCCCGGAGAAATATACGGACGTGAAGGCTCGGAAACCGCCGATCTGCGCGGCGCGCCGAGGCAGAGAGGAGTCACGCGGGCAATCTGAATAGCCCGCCGCAGGAGAGGAAACGCGAATGAATTACCGAGTGGAACGTATCCGGAGCCGTCCGGGACGTTTACGCGAAATAGGCGACCGGCTAACCGGAGGCGGTGTACGCGCGCTTCTCCAGGGCCTATTCAGGCGCATGCGACGCGCGGGCGACCGGCTAACCGGGGGTGGCTTGCGCAGCTTTTGCAGAAGGACGGCGACGAAATCGCTCCGTATCGCTATGAGCCAGCCATTTCTCAAGGCGCTCGGCCGCAGCGTGCTGCAACCACTTCCCAGCTTTTCGAGGCGCGTCTACGGGCTCGCCTTAGCACCCGATACCGTTGCCACGACAGCAGGCTTGGCCGCCACAATAGCGACAAGTCTGCCGCAACAAAGGGATCTCTCGCTGCTGGTGAACTCTCTTTACAAGACAGCTTTTGGGCGCATTGCTCACTCGGATGGGCTTGCAAATTGTTCTCGTCGGCTCCGGCTTGGCGCCTCCCTGGAAGTGTTGGCTGAAGAAATTGTGACCTCCGTTGAATTTCAGACCCGGCACGGATCGGACCGCAGAGTGGATATGAAGTATCTCACCGCTCTCTATCGAGATGGCCTTGGACGCCTGCCAAACCTGGAGAACCTCGCATTCTGGTTGGCAGAAGGCGAAGTGACCCGGGCGAAGGTATTGGCGACAATAGCTGGCTCAGACGAGGCTCTGGAGAAACTCCGCGTAGGCGCGGAAGACTCGAATGCGGTTTACCATCGCTGGGTTGCAGGGAACGACACGATAAGCGACATGGACCGCAGGATGATCCGCACGCACATTGCCGGGTTACCCTTTCATTCCCTGATTTCAGTTATAGTGCTGCTCGACAGGACGGCCGAGGCTGCCTTACGCGAATCACTAAATTCCGTGACCACGCAGATCTATCCCTATTGGGAGTTTTGTACCACCATCGATGCGGTCATGGAACCGCTTTTGAGGAAAGTTCTCAACGATTCAGAGGACCCGCGGATAAAACTCGCCAAATTAAATCACGCTAAGGGCGCGACGGCCGCGACCAATTCAGCATTAAGCTTGGCGACGGGTGAATTCGTTACGGTACTTCGAAGCGGTGATATCCTGCCGGAACACGCACTTTATGAGGTGGCGTTTGAACTCGGTAGAAACGAGCAAACCGACATCGTCTATACCGACTATGATCAAATAGATCGTGATGGGAAGCGGTCTAATCCGTGGTTCAAACCGGGCTGGGATCCAGACCTGCTGCTTGCCCAGGACTATATCAGTCATCTGGCCGTCTATCGCCGCACGCTGGTTGAAGCGGTCGGGCTCCTGCGGCCAGATTTTGAAGGAGCTGAATTTCATGATTTGGCGTTGCGCGCCACCGCCGCGACAACTCCGGATCGTGTCCGGCATATTCCTGCAATCCTGTATCATCGACGCGATGAGAATAAGGCAATTCACTCAGAAAACGCATTACCGGAACTTCGGGATATTACCGCTACTCATCGTGCCGTGCGCGATCATCTCGACACTCGGGGGGACAAGGAGGCAATTCTGAAGCCGGCGCCGCTCATGCCTGGCGCCGTTCGCGTCATTTGGCCGATTCCAGCACCTGAGCCTTTGGTATCCGTAATCATTACGACTCGCGACCGGGAAGATCTTCTCTCGCAGTGCGCCGACGGGGTCTTGAACCGGACCGAATACTCTAATCTGGAGCTGCTTATCGTCGATAATGACAGCGTAGAAACAAACACCTTCGCACTGCTCGATCGGCTCACCCACAGCGACAGCCGTGTCCGGGTCCTGCACCATCCCGGCCCGTTCAACTACTCGGCCCTGAACAATGCTGCCGCGAGGGAGGCCAGAGGAGAGGTCTTGCTGTTGTTGAACAACGACATCGATGTAATCGATTCCGGCTGGCTCCATGAATTGGTTTCGCATGCTGTTCGACCTGATGTCGGCCTCGTCGGCGCAATGCTGCTTTATCCAAACGAGCAGGTGCAGCACGCAGGAATAGTGCTGGGGCCAGAA
Source organism: uncultured Verrucomicrobiae bacterium (assembly GCA_963782115.1). Lineage (GTDB taxonomy): Bacteria > Verrucomicrobiota > Verrucomicrobiia > Chthoniobacterales > JAFAMB01 > JAFAMB01. Next base: position 418 of record CAWAIK010000015.1, on the reverse strand, counting down.
GGCCATGCGACCCACTTGTACCGATTCGCAAGTAGGAATGAACCCGGATATTTCGGGCAACTGGCGCTCCCTCGCACATTTTCGGCGGTAACTAGTGCCTGCGCCGCAATTCGCCGGGCAGTATTCTTCGAAGTCGGCGGGTTCGATGAAGCTAATCTTCCGGTAACCTTCAATGACGTCGACCTTTGCTTAAGGTTAGGCGAGTACGGCTATCGTGTAGTCTGGACACCTGTTGCCGAGCTGTTTCACTTGGAGTGCGCCTCGCGCGGGCTGGACGTTGGCGACCCGGCTAAGAGCGAGCGATTTCGGCGCGACCTGCAGCACATGCGCAATAGCTGGGGATCTCTACTAGAATCCGCCGATCCGTTTCACAATCCCAATTTGCTCTTTGCCGAGGATCACTTCGAAATTCCTTCCT
>CAWAIK010000014.1:0-261825 GCA_963782115.1 uncultured Verrucomicrobiae bacterium | reverse complement strand
TCGCGCCATTCGGGTCAGCCGTGTATTTATGATTCTGCTGAAAAAGCATAATTCTAGGATGTTATGCTGGATGCCCGTCGGAATCTTCATTATCATGCCGGGCATCGATGAGTCTACCGAAGTTTGACCTGCAGGGCTTTTTGTTCGAGAGCCTCGGATCGATCGCGCCCTATCTGTTTGACGAGAAGGTTAAGTACAAGCTTTTCGCTACGAAAGTTTGGCCTCTGTTGGCTGGCTGCCGGGAAGAATTAGCGCAATGCTACGAGCCAGAAAACGGGCGACCTGGGATGGAACCGGTCGTCTTACTGGGAGTGTTGATCTTTCAGTTCCGACCGCATCACTATATCGTCGCGGTCTCGGTGGCAGTAGGAGAAGATATCGCACGGAGGGGCACGGTGTTCACGACTGGTCAGGATGAGGAGGGTGTACCGGTTTTAGCCCGTTTCTTATTCAATTCAAAGACAGCAAGATAAAGCGCTATGCCTGTCAATCACTCCGTGACCACCGTGGCCTCCGTGCGAGCTTTTCTCCTTCCCATCCAGTTGCCAACATTCGGTAACCTGCCGCGCGTGCAGGTCCAATCCTAATTTGATCACTTCGGGCTTCGGATTTTGCCTCACCCTCACTAGCTTGCTTATCGCTTTTAGTTTCCATATCGCTGACAGCGTAGCAGCAGGTGCTGCTCACAGTCGGCTCATGTCATCTTCACTTACGACGGATTTTGCACGTCGCCGATTCACTTCCTGCAGTCTCTCGTCCTGACATGACTGTAGGCCAGGATTCGTTCATCGGTGGTTAATAAGGTTGCTTGACACGACCCGTGCGGTGCCCACCAGAACCCGATCAACCGGATCGCGGCGAAAAGGGGCTGGTAACGAGTACGCTTCCACTGCGATCCCATTACCAACCTCCACGTGTGTAGGTGCAAATCTCTAGCTGAATCCTCAATCCACATCTTCGGGCTGACTGAAAAGATAATCCTTTCGTCCCGGCAAAGGCGGGCAATTTCGAGAGCTGAAATTGCACTGACTAATCGATCGTTATCGGATTTAAAAGCGGGGCTTTGGTTCGTTGTTGCGGCCTTCTTTCAGGCCCAGTTGACACGAACATCGTGTACCACTACTTTCGTGGGATGGTGAGAAATGTCACGATCGTGTTAGAGGAAAAGGTAGCCGACTGGGCCAGGGTGGAGGCAGCCAAGCGGCGGACAAGTCTCTCCCGAATGGTCGGTGAAATGCTCGCCGAGATGATGCGGCACGAGGAGGCATACGAGAAGGCGATGGATCAATTCCTCAGTTTGAACCCGCAAAAATTGCGGCGGTCGCAAAACGATAAACTTCCTTCGAGGAGCGAGACCTATCAGGATGAGCGCCGTCTTCGTGGATAGCAACATCCTGATTTATTCTCAGGACGCCACCGATTCTCAAAAGCAATCTCGGGCCCTGGATTGGCTTGAATATCTCTGGCGAACGCGGACCGGGAGGATCAGTTTTCAGGTCCTTCGCGAGGTTTATGTAAATGTCACCCGGAAAGTGCCAAGGCCACTTCCGAAAGCACGGGCACAGGCTCTGGTTCGCCTCTTTCTTGAATGGAATCCGAGACCGGAAGATGCCTTTTTCTTCGAAGCCGCCTGGGATATTGAGGCCAGATTCAAACTTTCATGGTGGGACAGCATGATCGTGGCTGCAGCGCAACTGAGGGGGTGTCGGTTTCTCCTGACTGAGGATCTTCAGGAGAAAATAGGGTTTGATAAAGTCACCGTTATCAATCCCTTTTCCATTTCCGCGGAGACTTTTTCAAGCGAAAAACAGTGGGAGTGAGCGAGGATTTCGTCGGCAGAACTGCGGTAGGATTCCTTGTTGATCAGCCTTTCGTTCCATGTACCGGCGGTGAACGGCTTGTGACTAATACGGACTGGAAGGAGGGATTTTCGCGATCTTCGCAGCCTTCCGTTAAGATCGCCTTCCCGTCCCATCCTCCGTGAACACCGTGTCCTCCGTGCGAGACTCAGTCGATTTTGAGCGTGACTTCCGACCGCATCACTATATCGTCGCGGTCTCGGTGGCAGGAGGAGAAGACATCGCACGGAGGACACGGTGGTCACGGAGTGGTCGAAAGTCGCTATACTTAAACGGCAGGTTCCGAGTACATCGAACGCTTTTCTGAGGACATCCGGCAGGAAGAGAACTTTGCACGGAGGGGCACGGTGTTCACGACTGGTCAGGATGAGGAGATGAGGAGGGTGTACCGGTTTTAGCCCGTTTCTTATTCAATTCAAAGACAGCAAGATAAAGCGCTATGCCTGTCAATCACTCCGTGACCACCGTGGCCTCCGTGCGAGCTTTTCTCCTTCTGAAGTCCTTGCCCCAAAGCAGAAAATGGTATATACGAACGATGTATACCACCGATAGGGCACGCAAGTATGAGTGAGACAGGCATTGCAAAACTCTTTAAACATGGACGCAGTCAGGCCGTGCGTTTGCCCTTGGCGTTCCGTCTGCCGGGGGATCGAGTGCGGGTGCGCCGCGTTGGACATGGAATTCTACTTGAACCTATCGTCACCGATATCGATGCCTGGTTCGCTGAGCTGGATCGTTTCGGCGAGGTGCCGTTTATGGAGGGAGGGCGTCGTCAGCCGCCCATGCCGGAGACAGGGGACCGATTTTAAATTGACCTACCTTCTCGATACGAATGCCGTGATCGCAGTGCTCAAGAATCAGCCGGCCAGCGTTCGCGATCGCCTGCGACGCGCACGATCAGAGGGCGCATCGATAGCGGTTTCATCGGTGGTCTTGTATGAACTCTGGTACGGTGTGGCACGAAGCGAACGTCGCAGCGAAAATGCGGAGCGGTTACGCGTGTTCCTGTCGGCTGACATCGGCGTGTTTCCCTTCGACGAGCAAGACGCTAGAACTGCCGGGGATCTACGCGCCACGTTGGATAGTGCGGGAAGGCCGATTGGTCCTTTTGATCTTTTGATTGCTGCCCAGGCGCTCAGGATGGGCGCGACCATGGTTACAGCGAACGTGTCGGAATTCGGGCGCGTAGACGGCCTTTCCTGGCAAGATTGGACGAACGCTGCCTGATGAGGTAGAAACGGAAACCAAATCCCTCTGACAATATCGACGCGATCTCGGTGGTAAGAGGAGAAAATGTCGCACGGTGGTCACGGAATGGTTGAGACCGACAAATTGATCTCAAAAGGGGGTCGCGTCTATACATTACACAGATCGCAGGAAGCCCTGCCGAGTAAGGTGGACAGTAGTCCGAAGGCATCAATGTTGCCAGATGAAGCTGACCGCCGCGTATAAGAAGGTTGGTGACTGTGGGCCGCATGGGCGGAAGAAATTCCGGGGGCTAATACTCAGGGAGCAACTTTGGAAGAAGCGCGCGAAAACTTGAAGGATGCGCTCCGTATGGTTTTGGAAGCTAATCGCGAGGACTTGGTGGTTGCTTGAGCCGCGCAGATATACGATCTTACGGCTGCCAGCTTTATCGCGAAGGCGGGAAGGATTCTGTATGGTGGAATCCGGCTAACCGAAAGACTTCCGCTGTTCCTCGCCACCGGAAAATAAACGACTATACGGTGCGCGGCATTTGCCGGTCGCTTTGAGGTTCCGCGGCCTTCGTGAGGGATCCGTTAGGGTAAAATCTCAATATTCAATTCTTTGGCTACCTTCTTGATCTTCTTACCGAAGATCCCGATCAATCTTCCAAGTACACGTTCAGCGTTCTGCTTCACGTTCGGCGTTCAGCATTCGGCGTTCGGCGCTCACGCGGCGCAGTCAAGACATAGGTAACACTTTTGGTTCAGGACATAGGCAACACTGATCTTCACAACGTTACTGTTTTAGTTTTAGTTCTTTGTTTTTCTGGCGTCTGCGGACTGAGATCGGTCCGCAGGAGGGTGCAGTTAGGATCAAATCTCAATATCCAATTATTTGGCTACCCTTCTTCGTCTTCTCCCGAAGCTCTCGATCAAAGCGTTCAGCGTTCATGCGTGCAACGTTCAGCGTCCCGCAGTGAGTTCTCTTTCTGTTTTTGTCACTGATGACTAAAGGAAGCATGGTCCGTGGTCATCGTGCGAAACTGGTGAATCGCGAACCGCGGATTTTCGCGATCTTCGCAGCCTTCCGTTAATTAAGATTGCCTTCCCGTCCCATCCTCCGTGAACACCGTGTCCTCCGTGCGAGACTCAATCGATCTTGAGCGCGAAGCTGCGTCTGGTCCGAATCGAGAAGTACGGACCCAGCCGGTCACGCACTATTCCGGAGAGGCCAACGGCGCCCAGGTCTTTGTGGCGCTCCACCGCTTCAGAAGCGCTCATGGCACTTTGATCTTTGATCACGCGGGTGCGTACCACATACGTCACATCAAATCTCGAACGCAGCGCTCCAATCCACTGGAGCCCTTCGATCCCGCGCAACTCTTCATCGATCCGCGATTGGGTGATCCCACGGTCGCCCACGATCACCACACGCTTGAGCCCGCTCGCGCACTTTCTTTATCTGGCTGCCAGGCGTCATGGGACAACTCTATTCAGCACCACTCTATCACTCCATTCCTCGATTCCTCCACACCTGCACGCCGTCATGAACTACAACGGGTCTTCCATGAACTTCTCTCATCACGCATTCGCCAATCCCTTCCGAAACCCATCCATGCTTCGAGAAAAGGCAGGCAAGATGCCGATCGATTGCGAACGAGTGAGTGCCGACGACGATGCGTTTCACTTTTGCTGAGACAAGATCGATCATGTTCGCGAACAGGCTCGCCTCTCCCCCTTGGATATCGCAGTGGATGAGATCGACATGATCGAATTCGCGCATCAATGTCGCCAAGCTGAAGCAGGGCAATTGCTCCACCTCTTCTACCAGCGGCGATTGAGATGCCATGAAGTCTGCAAATGCACCTGTCTCTTGTTCCGCCTTTGAGAAGGCCGCGCACCCGCCGTAGACACGGCTCGCATTATTTGCCTTGGGGAAAAGTGCCTTGCCGTCGACTATGCCGACCAGACCATGGATAGCTTCTCTATATCGGGGTCGAGCCGTTGGCAGCAAAATTTTCCCGAATGAAGCTTATATGCCCGAGATCGCCCTCGATGCCGATCACCTTGATTTTGGCTACGCCGCGCTGTTTTGCGGCCAGAGATGCGATCACGCACCATGGTGCCCAGCCTGCGCCAAGCTCCAGCATGGTGAAGGTGCTTCCGGCATCCAGCGCAGAACGGAGTGTGCCAACCCATTCGAGGGTGTCACCATGGAAATTACCGGGTATCGGATATTTCTCGACGATACCGGAGAGTGCCTCAATTCCGTTGACAAACCTCACATCGGTCAATCCACCAAGAAAATTAGTCACAAATCCTGGGCGTCCGAGTCCCTGGTACTTTTTAAAGCCGGAAAATATAGCCTCGGCCTCTGATCGCAGACATCCATGCGGTTCCGCGCCTCGGTGCTCAGCGCCACCAGTCACGCGGGAATTGAACTCGTTCGATGAGAGGACACTGTCTGGACTCCTTCGGATCAGAAATTTGTGCCGATCGATATTTCCTGACTTTCGGTGCCGCACAAAGAAAAACTGAAATTGATCACTCCAAGCTCCATTATTCCGTTACTCGAATTTTCCGCCAATCCACCCCGCTCCGGGCTCCGTCGATTTATCTGGCCAGGAGCAGTGCCAGCGTTTGCCTAGGACGACATCGAGGAACTGGCGGCTGCTCTGTTGCCAGGTGAGCCAGGGGATGCCGGTGGAGGCCGGGGCGGCATCTCCTAGCATTAACCAGGAGCGCATGGCGTCCGCCAGTTCGCTGGCATCCTCGCCCCGGAAATAGTAGGCGTGTTCACCGGCCACCTCACGGAAAACCGGGATATCACGGGCAATGATGCGCAACTGGTACTGGGCGGCTTCGATCAACGGGAGGCCGAATCCTTCCCCTTCCGAAGCGGCCAGTAGCGCACGCGCGCTACGGTAAAGCTGCTCCAGCATCTCATCGCTAATTCCCTGCAGCCAGAACAATCGATCGTTGAGCTCCGGGTGCCGCTGTATCCGCTCTACGAGATCCTCCGTCTTCCAGCCCTGGTTTCCGACGATGACCAGATTCGCGTCCACTTTGTCCGCCCAGAGCTGCTCCATCGCATCAACTGCTTGTCGATGGCCTTTGCGCGCCTCCAGGGTGCCTACCATCAGAAAGCTGGGACGGCTCCGGACCTTTGTGAGAATTGCAAACGCATCTTCCGAAAGCCCCTTGGTCGGCAAAGTCGCGTGCAGATCCGCACCCAGATGGAAATAGCCGAGCGACATCGGCCGCAGGCGCTCCAACTTCGCCTCGCAAAGCCATTCGCACAGCTCGCTGGTCACAGTGCGAGAGATACAAGCCACGCAGTCAGCGACCTCTGCGACGGTATTGTTCCAATCGGTTGCTATTGGCGGTATCAGACTCGGGAACAACTCCGGCCGGAATAGGGGCAGCATGTCGTACGCAACAAAGACAATCCGCACTCCGTGTCGCCGTTGCGCCAGAAACCAGGGCTTTACCGACGGAAAAACAAAGTCGGCGCACCAATCCAACCCGACAAAGATATCATTATGCCCTACCTCCACAGGTTCATCGGTCAGATCATGGTTCGACAAACCAAGGCATTGCGAGGTGAACCGACGCGCGTACAGATAGCCGCCGGTCACCGCGCGGACAGGTTCGATGCGATAGCCCGCGGGCGGATCGGCGATCAGGGCCATCAGAATTCCGCGTGTCGCGCGTTGGATGCCGGTACGTGCATCAGACTTGGCGAGAATCGTGACATCGATGAGGACCTGCAGCTGCCCGAATCGTTCACGATTGGCCGCCAGCGCCACGGCGACTGCCGCCAGGTCCCCTTCCATCGGGTCCGGCGGAGCGAGCGTGCGGGCAATTGCCTGCACCAATTGCTCTTCCCGCGCCTTGGGACTCGTGGCGTAGAACTCTTCGATGACCTCACGGTACTGCTCCGCCATCCACTCCGGGTGAATTTGTTGGTTCAGATGTGAGGTGGCCTGAGAGGCTGTCCGATCGCCGGGTTCCGAAGCGGAATGAACAAGAGGTATATGCCGCATGCGAGCCTGCGCCCGATCACCATACCAGACGCGAGCAAGTTCGAGCGCACGGTTACAGTGAACAATCACTCCGATGCTGTCTCGCAACACCGCGGCATTACACGGGAACGTCTCGATCGATGCTTCGCGGCCGCCCACCCGATCCTTGTTGAGGGCGGAGATTCCGTGAGAGTCGTACAGCGCTTTGGTGAAACTGCCAGACGCATAGCCAGAGCTCTCCATCCAGTTCAGGACGCTCCCCAAGTGGAAATCGTCGAGCACAACCACACCCGGGTGCCGCTCCAGGAGACCGAACATGTGCTTGTGCGCCGGCGAGTCGCCGAACTGATACAGGATGCGCTCGAAACTGCCAGCGTTCGTTTCGAACCAGCGCACATCACGGATCGCGAATCCCGCAGCGATCGCAGAATCTGTCACCTGTTCCTCGTCGGCGATGCAGACTATTTCGTAATGGCGCGAGAGGCTCGGCAGGAGCCGGGCAGCATCCGCCGCTATCCCTGTCTGGTCGGGACCTATCAGTGTCACAAAGGCGAGAAGTGGTCGGCGCGAAGTGGTGGCGCCCGGCCCTACGTGGTGCGTACTTCTCCGTTCTGCATTAAGGGCCTCGAAAGCGCGTAACGTTTTGCGGGCGCAGGCTTCCCAAGTAAACGCCTTAGCCCTTTCACGCCCCCAATTCTTGAGGTTTTGGCAAAATTCCACGTTCGATAGCACTTCTACTATCCGGCCAGCAATGTCCCGGGGTTGCTGCGGATCAAACAGAGCATCGTCGCGATTGATAATTTCGGGAATGCTCGTGCAATTGGACCCGATGACTGGAGAGCCGCAAGCCATGGCTTCCAGGACAGGAAGACCGAAGCCTTCATGCAATGACGGGAGGACGAAGAGAGCGCAGGCGCTGTATAGGAGTCGAAGATCCTCGTCAGAGGTATAGCCGACATAGACAACCTCGTCATTGACCAGGCCTAGCTTATGGCCCAGCGAGGCGAGCCGGAGGCGTTGTCTTTCGTCAAACTTGCCAACCAACGCCAGCTGATACGCCGACCGCAAATCTCTCGGTAACAAGGCGAACGCCGCGATCAGCCCCTCCAGGTTTTTTCGTGGATCGCTTCCGCCAGTGTACAGCACGAAAGGCCCGCGCAGCCCGCACCGTTTCATCAGGGCGGTCGTCGCCTCCGGTGAGATGTCTGCCGGGCGGAAGCCGGGCTGCAGGCCGGCGCCGATGTTAACAATCCTTTCGGAAGGGATATGCAACGTTTCGATTGTCTCCCGAGACGTTGACCCGGAGATTGCCAGGAGCAGATCCGCCCGCTTTAACGACTGCATCCTGCGTAGGTAGGATCGTTTGGCAGCCGGGCTGGCGAAGTAGATCTCCGGATACAACATCGGGATCAGATCATATTGCGTCACCGCCGTTGGAATCGTCGAATCGAATCGGCCGATCGATGCGACAACCTCGTTGGCCCAACCCTCGAATAGCGTCGAAACATGCACAATGTCAGGCCGAAGATCGGCCAGGAAATTCTCGCGCAGCAGTTCCGCCGCCTGCATCCGCCACGCGTTGGACGGTTCGTACTCTGCGACCGGCCCCGGCAGTTCGAAGACACGAATGTTTTCGGGCGGGATAAGGTAAGCGAATGTGGCTCTCAACGGCTCGATCGAGTCGGGGAATCGCCCGCTCAACGCTACCCAAACGTCATGCTCCCCTGCCTCTCGTGCGATCGCCTCAGCCAGCGCCAGCGAGTAACGCCCGATCCCGCGGAACCGGCTGTCACTCTGTGCGCCTTGCAAGTCCAACACAATCCTCATCGGATGCGGCCCTGTACGTAGCTCTCGGACATGGCGGTCTGCAACTTCAAGTAAATGGACCGCGCCGACGCTGACAGAGCGATTGCTGTCGATTCATTGCCGGAAGGAGGTAATCCGGGGGCGGAGTCCGGTATTGTTGCAGATTGATTGTCCATCGTCCGACGAATCAGGGCCTTTAGAGGCCGTTTGGCCAATGCCCGCACTCCACCGCCTGTAAGCCGGTCGCCGGCCTCACGCAGACGACTCAATAGAAGCCTTAAAAGGGGCTTGATTTCCCAGCGGACAGGAGCTTTTGCAAGCTCGGTCGCAAGCCGATCGACGCGTTCACGCAATTGATTTGTTTGTGCCTGCTCGCTTAACAGGACGCTGCGCAGATTACCGGTTTCTGTACGCGTCGCCTCCAGCAGTCTCTCGAGACTCTCGGCGTGACCCGTCGCGCGCTGCAATGCTTCTTCCAGCCCGCGTGTGTGCCCCTTTAGGCCGGCTAATTCCTGATCGAGCGCCGCAGCTTTCCTCCGGCTGAACCATTCCGGCCACCGCACAAAATCGTCCAACACGTTCGGAGGCAATGCCAAATGCTCTTTCAATGCGGCGACTTCATCGGCTACGTAGAAGCAGTTTAAGCCATTGAAATAGGCGAAACCATAGGCGTGAGTGGTAATGAGGCGCTCCCAGTTGCTGCGACTGGCCTTGGTTGAAAATGAATCGGTCGCCCCGACGATGATGATCCAGGGGCGCACCCGGTCCAGGTCCAGACCTTCCAATGCATCAGTTTCACTGCCTTCGAGCTCGACCTTCAGGAAATGGACGGTGCGAGGTGCATGATCGTCGAGGATCTTCGTCAGCGTCACCACAGGCGTCTGAAAGCCGGCCGCCTTGTGCTGTGCAGCGATCTGGAGGTCCGGCGTGGACTGCCCCGCTCCGGCGAAAACACGCAGGGTGCTTCGCCCCCGCTCCCGCCCCACCGCAACTTTCAGGTTCGTGTCGCGCGGTCTTGCCTGTGCCAGCTTGTCAAAATACTCGTCCACCGGCTGCACGTTAATGCCGGACCAGCCGCGTTCATAAAAGGCGCAAGAGATCGAATCCATCTCCGGATCAGTTGCCCCGACATCGATATAAAAACCGTTCTCGACGTCGCGCAGCGCGCGCCAGAGCACGACATCCTCAGAGTTTTGTGCGTACGAAATGAATGGCATTAAGGAAGAGACGAAGTGGCGTGATGGGGTAATGGAGTGGTGGAGTAATGGAATAGTGGGTCTAGGAGTGATCGAGGTCGTAGCTGGTGTAAATGCGGTTGGATTCGTTGATGATGAGGGTCTCGGTCCATGTGCCGGTGTCCCGTTTGCGTTCCAAGGATTCTATTAGACGCAAAAGGCCGTTTTCCAGTTTGAATGATTGTGTATCGAGGATATCGAAATTGTCCTCGGAAACTTGGCCGGCTTTGAGGTAAGCATTGTAGCCCGACACGCTTTCTCCGAGTGAAGCAAGCGCGATGTAAAGATGGTAGATATATTCTCGGATCGATCTGCGGCAATAGCCCTCGGCGATGTTCCGGTGGACGGAATCAGCCGAAGCAATCGCCTGCCCGGCAATCCGCTTCATTTCGAAAGGTAATGACTTAAACGACCGACAGGTTTCGAGATACACCGCATCTTGCCAAACCCGCAGCCGCTGATATCCGCGATTTTTATTCTTCCTCTCCATTGCTCCGGTGTTCCGATACTCCATCACTCCGTTCCTCCTCCACTCCCTTCTTCCACCCAGAGATCGGCGGGTATATTCAGGAGACCATGATACCCGGACCGCTCGACGGCATTATCTTCAAGAACCGTCAGTTCCGGGGTGGCCCGGAGAAAAGCCGCCGGATGGTGAAGATCCGAGATCGTACAGCTAACAATATATTCACCGGGCTTGAGCGGCAGAAACGGCAGCTCGAGGGTGACCGAAACCTTTCCGGCTGTGGTCCGCCGAAGTTCTCCATCCTGCGCAAAGAGGAGGAGCCCCTGGGCATCCGCCACTGAAACCGCGATCTTTCCATTCGGTATCATCACGCTCATTTCAATTCCGAAGCGAAAAGTCACTCTGGCCTGGCCTGAAATGATCGTGTGGGGGTCGGTCGAAAGCTTGCTGTGCACGGACCAACTGGAAAGGCTGGCTATCGGTTCAGGTTGCGCCACCTCAAGTTTTTGTGTCGTTTGTCTTTCATACTGCGACACGACCTGATGGGTTGTCTCTCTTTCATATTGGGAAACGACTTCATTCGTCGGACCCACCATTTCAATTCGCCCGTGGCGCAGCCACAAGCAGATCTGGCTCAACCGCTGGACATTTGACATCGTGTGACTGACCAGAATGGCCGCATGACCTTCGTTTATAATCTCCTCCATTCGATCGAAGCACTTCTTCTGGAATACCGCATCTCCAACCGATAGCACTTCATCCAGAATCACAATTTCCGGATTCAGATGTGCCGCAACGGAAAAGGCCAGCCGAACGTACATACCGCTCGAATAATTTTTTACCGGAACATCGATAAATTGTTCCACTCCGGAAAAATCTACGATTCGATCAAAACGGCTGCGCACCTCTTTGCGGGAAAGTCCGAGCATCGCACCATTCAGGTAGATATTGTCTCGTCCTGAAAACTCGGGGTGAAACCCGGTTCCCACCTCCAAAAGACTCGCTAACCGGCCGTAAACCTTGACCGTACCAGTGGTCGGTTGCGTGATCCGTGAGACGATCTTTAGCAGCGTCGATTTACCGGCCCCGTTCTCACCGATGATCGCTAGTGTCTGACCTTGCGAAACCTGAAATGAAACGTCCTGAAGGGCCCAGAAGTCTCGGGTGGAAGCCTTTACTTTCGACGCTTCTCTCGGCCGAAGCAAACGGCCAAGACCGCGCACGGCCATTGCGCTGACGTCTTCAAAAAAGGCCCTCTGATTACGTTCGCCGAGGAAGAAACGTTTCGATAAGTTCCGAGCTTCAATGGCAACCGGCATCAGATGGAATCCGTAAAGGTCCCTTCGGCTCTTACAAAGCACCAGATTCCCGCGATCAGTATCACGACGATCATTGAGACTGCAATTAACGCGGGCTCAGTCTGGGCATGTTCAGTCCCGAAGAGGCTGGACCGGTAGCATTCGATGAGGCTGGCCATCGGATTCAGATTCATCAGCCATTGCAGACGATCAGGTACCATCGATCGCGGGTAAATAACGAAGCTGCCAAACATCCAGAGGTTGAGGGTATATCCAACCACAATGTTGAGATCTCGATATTTAACGGTCGCGGAAGCAATCAGGCAGCCGAGCCCAAGGGCTAAAAGGGCCATCGCCAGCAGGATTCCAGGTAGCGCAAGAATCTTCGGCCCAATATCAATTCTTCTTCCGCTCAGCTCAAACACCAAAATCACTGCAAAGAGAACCAGCAGTTGAGCAATGAAGTTCAGGAAGTTCATGCTGATCTGGCTCAATGGAATGATTAACCTCGGGAAATAGATTTTCCGGAAGAGACCGCCACTGCCGAGAAACGTGGCTGAGACCTGTGTCATACAGTTGGAAAAATAGTTCCAGGCGATAATGCCGGACATGTAAAATACCAGTGGCGGCAGGTCCGTGGTCGGCAGACGCGCGATTTGCCCAAAGACAACCATGAAAACCAAAGACGCCAGGAAAGGTTGAACAAAAAACCACAAGGGACCAAGAACCGTCTGCTTGTAGGCCGCCACGAAATCTCTTTTTACGAGAAGCAGGAACAACTCGCGATACGCCCAAAGCTCTCTCGGATGGCTACTCAGCAGTTTATCAGCATCAACGACATAGGTCGGCTTGCGAGCCTCTCCATTGCCATCCACCTCGTCGAGTGTCCTCGGGGCCAATTCGACAGCAGTACTGGTGTTGTTCGTTCCGGGCGTGTCGGCCATAACTGATCCAGAGGCCTACAAAACCTGTTCGCGCTTCTTTGTAAAGCGGATTCTCTGGACGGCTAAGCAAGCGAACCGTCCCCGGTTTGCCTGGTTTTCACCGGACGCATCATGGTCCCTGCACCTCCTCGACCTGATAATTCAGGAGCCCAACGAGCAGGATGCGTCGATCACCGTTTGGCTGCCGCAAAATTTCCGGCTTGTCCTTGCACCAAACCTCCACCTCGTTCATGCCACGATGAAGTTGCAACAAGACATTAAAACACTTACTGACTTCCAAATCTCGCACCGCGTCGTCTGACTTCACACACAACATCCGGTAGTCTGAGCGACGTATGCTCGGCCCCATTAAGATCGCCTCCGATTTGAGCATTACGCGGCATTCCTTACCGGAATAAATTAAAAATCTCGTTAGTTGATCGCCAATCCACAGGAACCTTTTCCCGTCCCACGATTCGAACCCGTTCGGTGAATCGATCGAGACGAGCAAAACGCCCGACCCCAAACCGGTTAACCAGAAGGTGCGGTTGTGCCAGATCGAATTTGGCACAGGATAATCAGACAGAATATATGCGGCTACCTGGTCGTTATCATGGCTTTGAGCAATAACCGGTTTATATGCCTTCAGATACCCTTTATACCCCAGGACCTGCACGTTCAGTTGCCGGGCGTAATACAGGGCCCATTCACATTCGAAATCATGATTACAAGCTAAGGCCACTGCTTGATTCTGAACGATTTTGCCCAGCCCTTGAATCTGCTCGTAGGACTTAATTTTCTTTGCGATGAACGGAATAGCATCTCGGTTTTGGAATCTCTCAAAGAGGAAAATCGACTGCAGCAGGAGACAGCTCGCAACCGCAGCGAACGATCGTATTTTGGGCTGAAAGTTCCTGACGATTCCATCCACCCCAACGAACATCGCGGGCACCCAAACAAGCGAACTCAGAAGGAGGACCTTGTACAGACCGTAGTCGTATTTTAAATAGACTCTCTGCAGGAGAGCGAATCCGAGAGCAATGAATAGCGCGCTTGCTCCGGCAATTCGCCATGACTTCAATCTCGAGAGTCCGGCGAGACAAAAAAATGTGGCACCGCCGGCCAGGATCAAGCTACGCACCTCTGCCGCAGCCGTTACCGATGCTAGGGAAAACTCTGTCCCCGAACCGAGCAGTGCCGATATAAAGGAGGGACCTAACAAGCCAGGAAAAAGTCCTGCACCCGGCCTGGACTGCGAATTTATCGCAGACATCTCCGTTGAAAAGAAAGTCATCCAGGTTGGAAGATACGGCGCGACTAGCACAAATGCCGCCAGTAGGACTCCCGCGAGTCGGAGCGGCAACCGGCGATTGATTTTGAACGCGCGAAAAACTACTTGGAATGCGAACGGGGAAAATATCACGGATATCAGAAGAAATCCTTCAGGGTAGGAATAAAATAATGCCGCCGAATTAATCGTAAGCGCTGCTAATGCCGGCCAGCTTCGACAACCCCGAACAATCAAAAGTAGCCGGGCGATGATGGCGCCGCTGAGCGATAGCAACAGGAGATTATCCAGGCTCCCTACCGCGATCGCATCGGAAGTCCAACCACACAGAACAAAAAAGATTCCCGATCCGAGGGCGGTGATCTTACCGGCGCCCAATAAACGAGTAAGCAGGTAGAAACCCAGCAAACCATTCACGAGGACAATCAACAGTACCGGGAGAAGCGCTCTACCCGTATTGATGTGGAAGACCAGACTCAAAAAACCAAGCAGCGAAGGCGTGCCGAAACGGGTACCCGACAAAGCTGCGGAGTACCGATCAATATAAGGAAGCGCACCATTAGTACCTCGCCCATAATCTATTAGATATCGACCCAAAGAGGCGTACGACCAGGCGTCATTACTGACGCTGGGAAAGCAGCCTTGAAAAGACAGCAGACCTACGGCACCGACGATGGCCATGCCCGCTGCAAGTATACCCAGGGCTGATTGGAGCCGTACACGCAACGAGAAATGTCTCCGAGCTTCAACCACGAGCAGGAACAGAACAATTGCCAATATCCACCAATAAACTTGGCGAAGTGGCACCCGCAGAGTGGTGGTCAAACAGAGCAGCAGGACAAGCGAAGAAAATAGCGCATTGATAATGAGGCAGCTTTTCACAGCTCAAGACTCCCTTCGAACCAATTGGAAGTGAGTTGGCGGACAACAACTTCTGACGAGGCGACCAGAAGCTCGCTACGCGAGAACTCGGTTCCGCGGAGTTTTGATGTTGCACCGGCGGCCAGGGCGACCACAAGCAAAGCCGCCGGGACCCCAGCGATACCGGCGGTAACCTTGGACTTCAGGTAAGCAGTCCGGTCGAAATTCAACACCGGATACGAGGCTAACTCGCGGTTATAAAGGCTCCAAAAGAGCAGCGCCTCAAAACCGAGAACGAAACACAATATCGTTCTATCGAAATGGCCGGCGCGCGAGTGCATTGTGCGGGAGGATTTCGCCCACAACCCACGGTCGGTCAAGGAAGTGCGCAGCTGCATGACCAATGGAGTCGTAGCCCGGATGAGATGAATCCCTTAATCAGTCAGCTTTGAAGAGTTTGTCTCCTCCAAGGATCCGAACGTCGATCTATATGTCCGGAATGCCCATTTCCGGCAATTGGCAAATTCCTGTTGGGTGCTGGGCGCGACGAAAGAATTCGATGATGTTTGCCGGTTCGTTGATGCAATGCGCTGGTACTATGTTTGCGAATATCCAGAAATGTCAGTCGGATGGTTGCGGCGCGCATTCGACTGGGACCTGCCCCAAATCCCCAGAGAGAATGTCACTCGGGCTCAAAGCAACAAGCCAGCCAATCCCGTCACCGTTGACGACCGGATCCAAAAATTGATCCTTGCGAAAAATGATCTCGACTTCGGACTCTATCGTTATGCGGTGCGACGAATTGTGACCTAGGTCGCCGATCATCCAACCGGATCGCGGAATATTGTCCGGCGTGGTACTCGGACCCGTACTGCAACTGCTGGCCAGGAAACGGTCACAACCGCGCAGCCAATGACTTAGCAAATCACAGAGGGTCAGTCAACAAATCTTGACAGATGTAAATCAGCTTTGCATCGGTTGTTCAGCTTTCGGTCTCGCGGCTGGCTTGCTTCGAATCGGCGAACCTGGCTTGCCGTGCACTGATCACGACGAATCAACTTGATTTATGTCAAGATTTGTTGCCTGACCCCTTGCCTGACCCCTTTGCCGTTTCCCTAATGATGGGATCCTGTTTGATTTTTCCCATTACGAGCTCGGCGTTCCTCGAGCTCCGTGCCAAAAGCGTTTAATCTGGCCAGTGCTCGGCGAAGGCGGTTCCTTCACATACACAACAGATGATCACGTTGATGTTCCAGAAGACCGTGTCGGATAAACCTTCACGGTCAGTTCAAAACCGGCGGTTTTCTTTGTTTGAACGGCATCTCGCAATACTCCCTTGTAATTATGTACTCCACAATGGTGCTACAAGCTCCGGTGGATCCTGCAGATCAACGTCCATGACAATGAAAGCATCACCTGAAAAGGCTATTATGGCCGAGATTGCAGTTGAAGCAACCCGATTTGCCATTGCATGTTCGTCATATGAATCGGTCGGAAGCGGGCCAAGACCAAGAAGCGTTGCGTAAGAATGCCGCCTGGTTTGCAGAGAACGAGCGGTACAAATCGAAAAGATCGGAAAGATCATGACGCTCGGATGGATGTCGCCTATCCGCATCGGCAAATTTGTCTATAGGAGACCAAGACTTCAGCCGCGCTCTGAAGTTCATGAAACGTAATCGGTCGGCATTGCTGAAAATTTTTGCGGGATTCTCAGCCAATGAGATCGAAGATTTTCTTCGCCAGCTGATCGATTCGAGATTCAGCCGCATAGGAACACTGTAACTGGCAATTTCCAGCCACCTTCAAACATAAGTTTCACTTCAGCGATGCCATTGCGCAACGGATCCGAGATTTCAGGTACGAATTGACCGATGCTCTGACAGAGGCAACCTCCAATCCCCGATTCATGAATCGGGAAATGCGCTTTCTGAAGTTCGTGAACGCACTTGATTTTGACATCGTTCACTCCTTCCAAGGATTCGCCTACCCGGAATTCAACCGGTTTCCATCCGTGGTCACATTTCCTGACCTGCAACACCTTTCTTACCCGGAGTTCTTTTCTCAAGAAATGTTTGAGACACGCGAAACACTCTTCCACGCTTCGGTGGAGAATGCGGATCATGTAATCTGCATCTCGCGATTTACGCTGGAGGACTTGCACAAGCATTATGGTGTTCCACGCGATAAAATGTCGGTCATTTGGGTAGCCCCTTCCCGTTCCTGCCGGATGTCGCTCGGGCCGGACGAGCGGAAGCGGGCCCTCCGCGAGCTCCGGATTGATTTTTCCTTTTTTGTTCTATCCGGCTCACAATTGGGCACACAAGAACCACGTCCGGCTTCTGGAGGTAGTCGTGCACAACCTAATCTGCCATCGGACCTTCGGCTTGTTCTAACCGGCGCACCCACGCCATTGGGCCTGATACTCTCTCAAGGTACATTGTGGTATTTGCGGGCGGCCTGTTCGATTTTCGAATCGATTTCTTCGCCTACTGCCTTTACGGTATCTGGGCCTGCACGATCCTCAGGTCGAATTTATTTCTCGATCGTCGCTGGACAATTGGCAGCGGATTGATCAGCGCCTTCCTAATACTTAATCGCTTCTTAACCATCATCTACATTGTGGGCATATCCGCTGGATTTGCTGTAGCTTGCGGCATCATTTGGTTTCGACAGCGTGGAGAGATAGATCTCGTTCGGCGTATCAAACAACGACTACTGAACCTCGGCCTTTCGCTAGGCATTGTAATTGCAATCGCAGGACCGAGGCGAGGACTGTGCGCCATGACCGGATCAGGAAAAAGGATTTGAATCTTTTGCATGTATCCATATATCACATGGATAAAATCATTCAATTCGAGGAGACTGCGGGCTATCGGAATCGGTTTGCCAGCGAGTTCGCGCTTAAGAATTCTGGGCATTCATGATCAATCCCTATAAAAAAACCCGCTAACGTATTCTAGCCGACCTTTTCTGATCCGGAACAATGTGAGACAATTCAAGGAACGACAGTCGGATCATGGCAAACAGACCTTCCCCACATTCAGCCAAGGCGCTCAAAGACTGCAATCTCTCGCCCCCCGGGCCTGCAGCGTTTTCAAACCAGGAATGGGCGAGGACCTGGAAAACTGCTGCGAGCGAGTTGGAGGCAATTCGAAGGGCCGAGATCAAATCTGCGGACACTGCAACAGCAATCGCCGCTCTGGACGACGCGTTTCGTTCGACGCTCGCGTCCCTTTCAACTCGTCCCTCTTCAGGTTTTGTGGAAATGCAGACGTTTTTTCGGCGATTGCGGAGAGATGCGGCAACTGATTGAAATTGCGAGCGAACTTCAAGAAGTCTGCGACTCGAAACGCTGGCGCAGTTGTGTCATCGGGGGTCTCGCGGTTCAGCGTTGGGGAGAGCCCCGCCTCACGCGTGATGTAGACATTTCTCTATTCACTGGCTTTGGAACAGAATCAGCTTTTGTCGACGCGCTTCTGGATTTGTACCACGGCCGAGTGACCGATGCCGGGGCGTTCGCGCTTCGAAACCGGGTTCTCTTGTTACAAAAGGGCGGCGTTGGGATTGACATTGCCCTCGCTGCGATTCCGTTCGAAGAACGTGTTCTTGCCCGGGCAACTATCTTCGAGTTCCTTCCTGGGGCGGGGATTCGAACCTGTTCCGCCGAAGATTTAATCGTCTACAAGGGCTTCGCTGATCGGCCGCGGGACTGGATCGACGTCGAGGGAATCCTTTTGAGACAACAAGGTCGACTGGATCTTGAACTTGTGTTCTCCGAACTGACGCTGCTTTCCGAAGCGAAAGAATCTCCGGAGATTGTGCACAAATTGCGCTTCCTGATCGATCGCACACAGTAAATCTCCTTCTTGGGCGGCCACATGTGCTTTCCTTTCGAACAGAAGAGTTAAAGATTCTCTGGTAGCGCGGCCTCAGCCGCCTTCGGATCATCGGGGTCAGCCGTGGTCGGCGTTTATTTATGACTTAAGTCTGTTATCGAAGATCGTTTCAGGGTCTCCTCGGTTTCAGTTTCCCGGTGGGGCGCATCCGATTGGGGCAGAGGCCGTTAGCTCCCCCTTCGCGCGCCGCCTAAGTCTTCGACCGCCTTGAGCTCGCGTCCGTAGTGAGCGGTTGAAGATAGCCGAGGCATAGCGCCATATCTGTTAGGTTACGATCAATGACTTCGCCAACCACCGCTGAACGCCGAACGGCGAACGCTGAACATTGAACGCCGATACGGTCACAAGCCGATTGAGGGATGTTACGCTTTCCTTTAATTTGCAAAATATGCCTGGTCACTTAGACTGGTCTGATGGAGATAAACGCATCCGAGTTTAAGGCGAAGTGCCTTGCACTGATCGACCAGGTGAATCTAGGCGGTGAGCCGATCCTTATCCGCAAACGCGGAAAAATCGTCGCGAGGTTAACAGGTGAGAGCGATCCCGAGAACCGACCATGGTTGATTCTCCGCGGCAAATCGCGATTTGTCGGCGATCCCTATGCACCAGCGGTCGACGAAAAGGATATCGAAGCTTTGAAGGAATGAGACCGTTATTGGATACCCATATCTGGCTTTGGTGGATTGGAGGCGAACGGCAGTTATCGAAGCGGGAAATGGCATCACTCGACGAGCTGTCTGCGGAGCAGAGGCCGTTCATCTCGGATATCAGCCTTTGGGAAGCTGCTGTCCTTCTTGAACTTGGGCGCTGGAACGTCGCTATTCCGTTTGAATCGTGGCTCAAGGCGGCATGTCACCCGCGCACCGTCGAGATTCTCCCGATAACCCAAGACATCGCTGCCGAATTAGCGCGTCTGCCAGCAACTTTTCATCGCGATCCCGCCGATCGGATTATTGTTTCCACCGCCCGGGCACGAGACATTCCGCTGTTTTCCCGAGATCGAAGAATTCTGGACGCCAGACTGACCAAAAAATGGGTGAGGTGAGGGAACGCCGTCCAGGCGCAGGAGTCATGGGGTCAGCCGTAACCGCGGCCGCTGGACGCTGAACGCCGAACGTTGGGTGCAGCCGATTGGGGTCAGCCGTGAATGGCACTAAGGGCTTGTAAGAAAATAAGTATTACAAGTTAGGGTTTAGTGGTAGAATGAGGGTAATGGAAGACTTTGATGCTGTCAGGCAACGCTTCTCGAGAATTTCCGGCGCTCTCAACGAACGGCTGCGGCGATTGTTCGCCGCGACCGAGGCTGAAGTTCTTGGCTATGGCGGCGTTTCCTTGGTGGCTCGCGCGACAGGAGTATCGCGACGCGCTATCACGGAAGGATTGGCGGAACTGAGCAGTGGAGTGAGTTACGTCCCGGAGAAGACGCCGGAGTGGATTCGCCGTCCGGGTGGAGGGCGTAAAAAGGCAGTGGTGCTCGATACCACTTTGCAAAGTGATTTGGAAAGCCTCATCGAACCGCTCACTCGTGGGGATCCACAGTCCCCGCTACGGTGGACTTGTCAAAGCTTGCGCCAGCTCGCCACGCAACTAACCGCGCTCGGGCATCCGGTCAGCCACACCTTGGTGGGCGAACTACTGCGCAAGATGGGTTACAGTCTTCAAGCCAACCAGAAGACCAAGGAAGGTGCCACACACCCGGACCGCAATGCTCAGTTCAAGTTCATCAATGCGCGCACCAAAAAGGAATTGGCGGCCGGCAATCCAGTCATCTCGGTGGACACCAAGAAGAAGGAGTTGGTGGGCGATTTTAAGAACCACGGACGCACTTATCGAGCCAAAGGCAACCCCGAGAAGGTCCGCGTGCATGACTTCAGCATCCCTGAACTGGGGCGTGCAAACCCCTATGGAGTTTATGATCTGGCCCACAACATGGGCTGGGTGAGCGTCGGCACAGACCATGACACGGCTGCCTTTGCCGTGGAAACGATCCGGCGTTGGTGGAAATCGATGGGAGCGACGCTTTATCCCAAGGCACAGTGCTTGCAAATCATGGCCGATGGGGGCGGCAGCAATGGTTCGCGGGTGCGGTTATGGAAAGTTGAACTTCAGAAACTGGCCGAGGAACTGGGCTTCCCCATCCAAGTTTGCCACCTACCACCGGCGACTAGCAAATGGAACAAGATCGAGCACCGGTTGTTTTCCTTTATTAGCATGAACTGGAGTGGAAAGCCCTTGGTCAGCCATGAAGTGATTGTCAACCTGATCAAAGCGACCAAGACGGCGCAAGGTTTGCGAGTGGAAGCCGAAATTGATCACACCATCTATCCCGCCGGACAGAAAGTGAGCGACGAGCAGATGGCTCAGATCAACCTCACCATGGAGAGCTTTCACGGTGAATGGAACTACACCATCGCACCCCTCCAACAACAACTCAAGTTGTAACATTTATTTATTTACAGATCCTAAGATAAGGGTTCTTTGGGACGATCAACTGCCCCGAAGCCGAAGGGGTTGGAGAACTCAGCCCAAGGTTTCAACCCGGGAAGGTAAGGCGGGACGCCTTACTTACGGCAGATAGGCGGGACATACTGGGATAAAAGGGGTAATCAAACGACCGGTTCGCCCGCAGCAGATAGGGTAGGGACGCCGTGTGTCGGCGCCCCTCCCTCCGAACCGAACAGGCCGATTTCCGGCATTCGGCTCTCCAGTTGATAGTTATTCTCCAGAGGAGATCAGCCGACGCAACGATTGTTCTTTGAGGTTCGATCAAGTGTTGACTCCCGTTACCGAGGCGGCCAACAGACATTCAACGAGGGTCGAAGGTTCGCGTACTTGCTTTTGCTCTTCACCGGACTGAGTCCATTGGACATTTGCGGTGCTGTTTTCCTTCGTTCTTTCGTTCAGCGTCTCCATCTTCCTGCCTTCCTTTGCTCCACGGGCATTACCCCGCTTCTGCGCTCCTACGAAGGCTCTGTCACCTTTCGGGCACGGTTCTTCGGACCCTCTGCCGGTCATGAACGCCGTTCCTCTGCCGAATCGTGATCCCTGATTCATGTCGCTCCAACTTCCGACCATTCTATCTCCACCCACCCCATGCACTCCTGTCCCTACGCTCACTTCTCGCCGCAGGTCAGGTCGCGGAGTTACCGTTCTTTCCCTTTCCGGGCGGCTTCCGTTCTGGGCTTCGCCTTTACTTAGCAGGCTCGCCAATGCATCAGGCCGTATCGAGTTCATCATTTTGTTAATTATGGACTGGTCGTTCGCTTCGGGTTGCTCCCCACCCCGCCTCTCGGCGACGCAGTTTCCTTCAGCTACGGACAGCCAGTGCTCCGTCCGATGGGGACTTCCACCCCACTGTTGGTGCGCACTCTCAGGCGCACTAAGTAAGGCGTCTCGCCTTACCCCGCGCCCTGAATAGTTCTCGGAAAGTCCAAACTCCAGACGGCGCCTTCGGGGCCGTGAAACAACCAAAACCGCCCTTAATTTAGCGCCATTCGGGTCAGCCGTTTATTTATGACTTTACTTTGACATCGACGATCGTTTCGGGATCTCCTAGGTTTCAGTCCATCGGCCCCCGGCCCAAAGGATTGCGATGAAAATGGGTGTAGGCGAAGCGTCATCGCTTTGCTTCCTTAGAACCAAGCAAAGCAGGATGCATTGCTTACCCCCGGGGGCAGCCTTGGTAAAAAACGGACAAAGCGGACGGATCAAATTTCCGGGCAAATCGAGGACGGCCGGCCGACTGACTGCACGGATAGGCCGATGGGTCGATCTCCGGCTTTCGGCGATTATTTGCGGGCAGCCAAGCGCTTGGTCGTGAAGTAGCTGAAAACTGATATGCTGGTGGTTAGGCAAAAAATCGAACACAAGCTCCCAAAACGCGTATCTCACTGGCCAATCAGGGAAACGAATTCGTCAGGGGTCAGGCCGCTTGCCCGAATGAGACTTCGCAATGTTCCTTTGGCCACTTCACGATGATCGGGAACCGAGAGCGTCGCATGTCGCCATCCTTAACAAGGATAATGTGACTTCCGCGGCTCCGGGCGATACGCCAGCCGTCTCCTTCAAAGATCCCTACGACCTCTCGACCGCTTAGCACCGGAATAATCGCGCCATTCAAAGCGTAACATCGATTTGCCGAGTCTCGATGGTCAGCGGGATACCGCGTTCCGCACGCACCTCGAGGCATAGGGCGATAGCTTCGCGAATGTTGCCAGTGCTTCGTCGCGCGTCGAACCCTGGCTAACGCAACCCGGGATCGCGGAACATTCTGTAATCCAGATCCCGTCCTCATCACGGTCAAGCGTGGTCACGAACTTCATTACCAGCAATGTAGCGAGAGACCGTCCCAAGGCAATACCGATCGACGCTTCAGCTCATAACCACCGATCGCCGTTCACAAGCGCAGAAGCGAGGAGGCATGGGGACACGAGGAGGCATGGGGACAGGTCAGATATCGAGCGTTCACCGTTCAGCGTTCACCGTTCCGCGTTCAACGTTCCGCGTTCAACGTTCCGCGTTCAACGTTCAACGTTCAACGTTCCGGGAATCGGGCTTCGTTTTTGTGCCGCAGCGTCGACTTACCCTGAGATTTGCACCGAAGTTTTGTCTCCTGCGAATAGCCCGGCAGAGATGCGGCAAGAAACTCGCACTCTATTTTTTGAGACCGGCCCAGGAGAGGTCTGGATTTATGACTTGAATCGGAGGACGAGCTTTCACGCGCCGAGCGGTTTGCTGTTCACGGGAGTCATGGGGTAGCCGTTTACCTATGACTTTGGACAGATCGGAAAGCGTCTCGCTCCGCTTCGTTCAAACCGGAACTAAGCGGGCGCTTCGCCTTTGAACGCGACGCATGGATGACGCGGCCCTTCGTCGCTCCGATTCACCGCCGAACCCGAACCCCGAACCCCGAACGCTGAACGTTGAACGCTGAACCCTGAACGCTGAACCCTGAACGCTGAACGTTGAACGCTGAACGCTGAACCCTGAACGCTGAACCCTGAACGTTGAACGCTGAACGCTGAACGTTGAACGTTGAACGCTGAACGCTGAACGCTGAACCCCGAACGCTGAACGTTGAACGCCGAACGTTGAACGGCACGAACTTTGATCGTACTGTTTGTCTATGCCGGTGAACACCAATTTCCAGCCGCTCACCGTGGAGAATTATAGGCTCTTGCCCGAAACCGGGCCGCGGTATCAGTTGATCCAGGGTGATCTCTATATGGCTCCTGCGCCAAATCGTTTTCATCAAGAAATTTCTCGTAACCTGGAATTTGAATTACAGAGCTCCTGAAGCACAACCCGATCGGGAAATTATTCCATGCGCCGTTCGATGTTTATCTGGATCAAATCAATGTTTTTCAACCGGATATCATTATTGTTCTGAACGAACGGCTCGGGATTTTGACGGAAGAGGGAACGGATGGCGCACCTGACCTTGTCGTGGAGATCCTTTCTCCGAAAACCCGCCGCCTTGATCTGGTAAATAAGAAGCAGGAATATGCCCGGGCCGGAGTCAAAGAGCTCTGGTTCATCGATCCTGGACCACGGACTGTCTCCATGCACCATTTCAATTGGGACGGGCGCGAGTTGGTCACTGAGTTGGACGGGAATCAGACTTTGGCGTCACCGCTTCTGCCGGGCTGGTCGCTTTTAGGCACTGCGCTTTACGAGCGCTAAAGGATCACGTCTGGCGGCTGGGTCGGAGATCGCGTGGCACGGATTTCCAAACCCGCAATGTTCCTATCAAATAGGCGTGTACCTCCGAACGGAGTTCCGCTGAGTGCAAAAACGGCATTCGATCTTTGGTGGAGAAAATGATGTGCACCCGTTCGCCGTTCAGCGTTCAGCGTTCAACGTTCAGCGTTCAACGTTCAGCGTTCAACGTTCCGGGAATCGGGCTTCGTTTTTGTGCCGCAGCGTCGACTTACCCTGAGATTTGCACCGAAGTTTTGTCTCCTGCGAATAGCCCGGCAGAGATGCGGCAAGAAACTCGCACTCTGTTTTTTGAGGCCGGCCCAGGAGACGTCTGGATTTATGACTTGAATCGGAGGACGAGCTTTCACGCGCCGAGGGGTTTGCTGTTCACGGGAGTCATGGGGTAGCCGTTTACCTATGACTTTGGACAGATCGGAAAGCGTCTCGCTCTGCTTCGTTCAACCGGAACTAAGCGGCCGCTTCGCCTTTGAACGCGACGCATGGATGACGCGGCCCTTCGTCGCTCCGATTCACCGCCGAACCCGAACCCCGAACCCCGAACCCCGAACGCTGAACGCTGAACGCTGAACCCTGAACGCTGAACCCTGAACGCTGAACCCTGAACGCTGAACCTTGAACGCTGAACGCTGAACGTTGAACCCTGAACGTTGAACGTTGAACGTTGAACGCTGAACGCTGAACGCTGAACGCTGAACGTTGAACGTTGCTGCGTTCTATATGGCTCCTGCGCCAAATCGTTTTCATCAAGAAATTTCTCGTAAGCTGGAATTTGAATTACAGAGCTACCTGAAGCACAACCCGATCGGGAAATTATTCCATGCGCCGTTCGATGTTTATCTGGATCAAATCAATGTTTTTCAACCAGATATCATTATTGTTCTGAACGAACGCCTCGGGATTTTGACCGAAGAGGGAACGGATGGCGCACCTGACCTTGTCGTGGAGATTCTTTCTCCGAAACCCGCCGCCTTGATCTGGTAAATAAGAAGCAGGAATATGCCCGTGCCGGAGTCAAAGAGCTCTGGTTCATCGATCCTGGACCACGGACTGTCTCCATGCACCGTTTCAATCGGGATGGGCGCGAGTTGGTCACTGAGTTGGACGAGAA
The DNA here is from genome assembly GCA_963782115.1 of uncultured Verrucomicrobiae bacterium. Lineage (GTDB taxonomy): Bacteria > Verrucomicrobiota > Verrucomicrobiia > Chthoniobacterales > JAFAMB01 > JAFAMB01. Next base: position 236,152 of record CAWAIK010000014.1, on the reverse strand, counting down.
TCAGACTTTGGCGTCACCGCTTCTGCCAAGCTGGTCGCTTTTGGGCACTGCGCTTTACGAGCGCTAAAGGAAATATCAACTTTGCATCACGATACTCACTACTCCATCGGATTAATAATGGAGCGAAAACCAAATCCCTTAAAGCCTTTGGTGTTGCGCGTATATAACACTTGAACTGCATTGCCGATGAGGGTGATGGCGAGGACAGCGTCGAAAGTCCGTTTGGCTTCAAATCGATTCGATTTGAGGTGTGGTTCGAGTTGGTGCCACATCTCAAGTTCGAAACAGCAACGCTGACAACCGGCTTCTTCCCGGTAGAAATTTACCATTCTCCAAGCGTCTGGTGCACTTGCGGGATTTTCAAACACCATTGGGTTTCGCAGCGCACGGTAGAACTCGAGAAGAACTTGGTCAGCAAGAATCCACTCGTTAGGCGTCGCCAGGAGTTTCGCAATAACCTTCTGAGCCTTCGCGTATTCCGGCGCATCTTCGTTGGTAGCGTAGATCAGAATATTGGTATCCAGGCTATACATCGCAGTAATCAGGGTTCAGCGCAGATCTTCCTGATACAGAGTTTCCCGAAGATCTTCCGCGGAACAAAGAATGTTTCCTCCTCGGAAAGAGGGTATCCGTCGTTGCGTACTTTTCGGTTCTGGGCTTCGGGCCAAACTCTCTTCGACAGCGCGCCGAATGAGTTCACTCACCGGTCTGTCTTGCAGCCGTGCCAGTCGGCGCAATCGCGCCATCAGCGGATCAGGAAAAAGGATTTGAATCTTCTGCATGTATCCACATATCACATGGATAAGATCATGCAATCCAAGGAGGTTGGCAGGCTATCGGAATCGGTTTGCCAGCGAGTTCTCGGACGAGTTCGAGTACCCTAGAAAGCCAGGGCTTTTTTGGGTGCGACATCGACACTGTCTCGCGCGCAAAATCGTCAAAAATCGAATTCTTACAAGCTCCTCAATGCCAGCAAGATGCTCCCGGTGTCGATGGGGAGACGATTACGATTTCAGAACGAGTGCGAGGAAGGAGAACTTGGAACTCGAACTCCGGTTCGCTGCGCTGATCTATCTAGTGTACTGTCGCATAAATAACTATACATAGGATTCATGCGGCTTTCGTTAGCCCTCTTTTCGGTTTTGTGCATCCTGGAGAGATTTCCTCCAACCGCTGATGACACCTTTCAATCTTTGCCAAGATGTCCTCCGCTTTGGCTGTCCAGACGAATGGGCTCGGCTCTTCATTCCATTGTGCAATGAAGTCGAAGATAGCTTCAATTAAGTCAGGCACACTGGCAAAGCTGCCTCGCCGTACGGCCTTGCCGCTGAGTTCGGCAAACCAGCGTTCCACCAAGTTGAGCCAACTCGAACTGGTTGGGATGTAATGAACTTTGAAGCGCCGATGGCGATCCAGAAAGTGGCGCACCTTCTCATGTTTGTGTGTGCCGTAGTTGTCCATGATCAAGTGTAATTCCAGATCCGGCTCAAATTCGTTATCCAGCCGGCGCAAGAATTTGATGAACTCCTGATGGCGATGACGCGGATAACATTCGCCGCTTACCTTACCGCTGGCCGCATTGAGCGCAGCAAACAAGGTCGTTGTTCCGTGTCGGACGTAGTCGTGCGTCCAGGTGCCGCAGCGACCCTTTTTCAGCGGCAAGCCGGGCTGAGTGCGATCCAGGGCTTGAATCCGACACTTTTCATCGACACAGAGCACGATGGCGTGTTGAGGAGGATTGAGATAGACCCCGACGACGTCGAGGAGCTTTTCGACGAACTTTGCGTCACGCGAGAGTTTGAAGGTCTTTTGCCGATGTGGTTTGAGTTCGTGCTCCTGCCAGATTCGCGCCACAGTGCTGGCATGAACTCCCTGCTCCTTGGCCAGCTTTCGCGTGGTCCAATGTGTTTGCCCTGCAGGCTTGGAGTGAAGGGTGGCTTCGACGATTCTCTGAGCTAAACCAGCCTGCACTTTGCGCCCCCGACCGGCTTCTACATCCCACAGGCAGTCAACTCCGCACTCAACAAAACGCTCTCTCCAAAGCCGACAGGTGTGCCGGTTGATGTCCAAATCGATGGCAATCGCTCGATCTGGTTTTCCGCCGGCGCTTTGCAGAATGATTCGGCAGCGCTTGGCTACTTGCTGAGGCGTGCTGTGAGCGCGCACCCATTGTTCCAGTAATTGCCGTTGCGGTTCTTCCAGCTTGACGCACTGCCGCGACGTCTTCATTGAAGATCACAATATCGCGCCAACCCGTAATGTCTAGTTATTTGTGCAGCACTACACTAGAGGTGGCTCCACGGGTAGGCCGTTTTTATCGAAAGGACTGTCTTTGTGACCTTTGTGATCTTCTGTGCAAATGATTTTCTTCGTTCCCCCCGGCACTAAGACAGGAAAAAAAGCAAGAGTCATTTTTGAACAGAAGATCGCAAAGATCACAAAGAGTCACTGTCTTTAAGAGCCATCGGAGGCACGTGGGCCTGCGTTGTCTAAATCGCGATCAGCAACGAACGAAACGCTCATTAATCCCCCACTCGTCCTCTTGTTCTGAAATCGTAATCGTCTCGTCGTCGTTCTCGACTTCTATGGACGGGGGAAACCCGCCGATTGCCGACAACGTTCAAAGATCGATCGACGAAGGACGACCACGACGACGATTAGGAAGCAAACTTCGATACATAGTCCCCCCATCTCGATTCCCTCCCCCCTCTCCCGATCGTTCTCGTCCTTCGTCGTCGTTCTTCGTCCTCGATTTCTTTGGCACGAGCGAGGCACGGGTTTGCTTCCTCCGTCCGGTGTCTTTTCTCCGCGGGAACGCTTTTAGCCAGCAACATCCATGATCGAGGACGACCACGACCACGACGACGATTAGGAAGCAAGCTTCGATACATAGTCCCCCCATCTCGATTCCCTCCCCTCTCTCCCAATCGTTCTCGTCCTTCGTCGTCGTTCTTCGTCCTCGATTTCTTTGGCACGAGCGAGGCACGGGTTTGCTTCCTCCGTCCGGTGTCTTTTCTCCGCGGGAACGCTTTTAGCCAGCAACATCCATGATCGAGGACGACCACGACCACGACGACGATTAGGAAGCAAGCTTCGATACATAGTCCCCCATCTCGATTCCCTCCCCTCTCTCCCGATCGTTCTCGTCCTTCATCGTCGTCCTTCGTCCTCGATTTCTTCGGCACGAGCGAGGCACGGGTTTGCTTCCTCCAGTCCGTTGTCTTTTCTCCGCGGGAACGCTTTTAGCCAGCAACATCCATGATCGAGCACGAGGACGATTGGGAGAGGTCCTACACCGCGCTAAACAGATACTGTCGCTCTGGACGATGCGTTTCGTTCGACGCTGGCGTACCTTTCAACTCGTCCCTCTTCCGGTTTTGTGGAATTGCAGACGTTTTTTCGACGGTCGCGGAGAGGTGCGGCAACTGATTGAAATTGCCAGTGAAACGCTGGCGCAGTTGTGTCATCGAGGGATTCGCGGCCTTTAGGACAATAGCCTTACCGGGGCCAGGAGCAGCGTCTCCCAAGGCTTGCCCAGCAAAATCTAGCGCTTGTTTTTCGACACGGGAGTCGGTAACCGCCGAACCAATTCATCGTCACTTATTCGATGTCTTTTGGAATGCAAAGCAACTTGAGATACCGTGATTCGCAAAGACGCACTTGGTACGCGTCACTCGAGCGAAGATCGAATGACGGCTGTACCTGCCAATGATCGGATCGGATAAATGACCGGCAAGATCTTCTTTTTTCACAATCCAAAGGCCGGAGGAGTTTCGCTCCGCAGAGTATTCGAAAGCCATTTTCGCCCAGAGAAACAATGTCCGATTATCGAAAACGACAAGGTTGGGCATGAACAATGGAGGGGAGAGTACGCGCGTTTTCGCGGCTACGACTATTATGCCGGCCACTATGGTCACGACATTTTCGAAGCGGTAAACGAGGGACATCGGTGCGTCACCAATTTCCGAAATCCGCTGGCACGACTGATATCCCTTTATAATTTCTTCAGGTTCACTGTGAAATTGTCGGAGAAAGAATTGGGCACGGAACAATTTCGAGCCGTGGCATTCGCAAAATCAGTCAGCTTTGAGGAATTTGTCTCCTCCAGTGATCCGAACGTCGATGTATACGTCCGCAATGCACATTTCCGGCAACTTGCGCATTCCTGTTGGGCCCTGGAAACGTCGAAAGAATTCGATGACGTTTGCCGCTTCGTTGACGAAATGCCCTGGTACTATGTCTGTGAATATCCGGCACTGTCGATCGAATGGTTGCGACGCGCATTTGACTGGGACGTTGGCCATATCCCAAGAGAGAATCTCACTCGGGCTCAAACTGATCAGGCGGCCAATCTCGCTACTCTTGACGACAGAATCCAGGAAGTGATTCAAGCGAAAAACGATCTCGACTTCACGCTTTACCGCTATGCGGTTAGTCGACTGGTGACGCGGATCACCGAGGCTCCGACCCTACTTCAGAGAATTCAGAAGGTTGGTCGCGGCGTATCCCGACTGCTCGCAATGCGAGATCAGAATTGCGCGGCTAACAATCGTGCCTCATTCGGAACCAGTCTCGATGACTCAATTTTCAGGGCAATTTATTCCCCTGTCATTGAATGACTCAATCAGGAGCGAATAACTGAATCGCTCGTCCCTCACTTCCACAATTTTTGATAATTTTAGATCGTGAAGTAATGTGGCAGTTGAAAAACTTCTCTTCTTCTATTGATCGGTCGTACCGCCAGTAGAGACACTGAACTTGGTCATGAGCCTCTTTTCTCCTTCAAAAATTCCTCATGTGGCCTCGGCAAAGGAGCCTCATTTTAACCGGAACAGGATCTCTGCCGCCTCCTTACGGATTGTTACCGAAGCCGCAGCCCTTCACAAAAACTCCGAGGAATCCGGCGGCACATATCCGAGGTCCGGGATCATTTCATACGCGCAAAACCGTGAGGATATTCTCCTTTGGCGAGCGCTACACGACCTTCCGGAAGGTTTTTATATCGACATCGGCGCCGAGGACCCAACTCAAAACTCTGTGACTCGCGCATTTTACGAGCGCGGATGGCATGGCATCAATGTCGAGCCGGTGCAGGGTTATTTCGATAAACTATGCGAGGAGCGGTCACGAGATCTTACGTTCCAAGTCGCAATTGGTGACCGGATGGGCTGGAGCACATTGTACGAATTCCCGGATACCGGACTATCGACGCTTGTGGAGGAGATCGCTTCCCGACACCAATCCAAGGGATTTCGCTATGTCGAACGGCAGGTTCCGATTATGACGCTCACCAGTCTTTGGGAAGATTTCGTCAAGGGTGAAGTACATTTTCTCAAGATCGACGTGGAAGGCTACGAACCACAGGTTTTGAGCGGGCTGGCTCTGGAACGTTTCCGACCTTGGATCATCCTCATCGAAGCCACGGAACCTCTCACCTGCCAGGGGGACTGGCACGAATGGGAAGGAAAGATTCTGGATGCCCAATACGAATTTGTTCACTTTGACGGGCTGAATCGCTGGTATCTCGCGGCAGAGAGGGCGGAGCTTAAGGAGCGGTTTGATGCGCCGCCCAATATCTTTGACCAGTTTGAACTGGCCGCTACGGTATCGGTTTGCAATCGCCTTGCGGCCGTGGAACGCGACCTTGAGCGGATTGAACGCGACCTCGAGCGGATTCGTGCGAGTGCCTCCTGGCAATGGACTGCTCCGTTGCGAGCCGTCAGAGACGGTGTATTCAGATTGCTGGCGAGGTTTCAGAAGACTTAGCCTTGGTAAATACATACATACTTCTGTATGAAGACCACGCTCCTGCTCGACGATGAGGTTCACCGTCAAGCAAAACAGGCTTCAGCGCGACTGGGCATTCCGTTGACCAGATTCATCGAAGAGGCGATTCGCCTGAGAATCAGCACCGATGCAGCACGGCAGGCCGAACCGGTTCGCAAGTTGCCGATCCACAAGTCGAAGGGTGGTTTGCGACCAGTGGTTGACCTCGACAACGCTGCCGAGCTTCTCAATATCCTCGATCAGGTAACGGAACGCGCCAAACTCCGATGATCGCGCTCGACCTTAACGTCCTGTTTTACGCCATGCGAAGCGACTTGCTCAACACCAAACCGTCTACGATTGGCTCGAGTCTGTGCGCGCAGATCGACAGCCGGTGGCACTCTTCCCACATCTCTCTTTTGATTTCATAACGTCAATCAATTGGCCGATGAATTCGCGCATTCGGATGCCGGGCACTGCTGTTTGTCTGCCTGAAATTAGCGCTTGCGGCCGAGTACCCGCCGTCCTAGCACTGTATCCGCCATGAAAAAAGCGCTAGTGACGGGTATTTCAGGACAGGACGGGGCTTATCTGGCCAAGCTGTTGCTGCAAAATGGGTACGACGTTTGTGGCACTTCCCGGGACGCGCAAATCTCCTCCTTCAGGAATCTGGACCGAGTCGGTATCCGGAAAGATGTGCAGCTTGCCTCCGTCGCGCTGAACGATTTCCGCAGCGTGCTGCAGGTCCTTTTTAAAGTGCAACCGGACGAGATCTACAATCTGGCCGGGCAATCCTCGGTTTCCCTGTCGTTTGAGCAACCCGTCGAAACTCAGGAAAGCATTTATCTGGGTACCCTCAATCTCCTGGAGGCGATCCGGTTCACCGGAAGAGGGATCAAGCTTTATAACGCGAGTTCCAGCGAATGTTTCGGTGATCTCGGCGGACAGCCAGCTACCGAAGAGACGGCTTTCCGGCCGCGCAGTCCATATGCAGTGGCGAAATCCGCGGCCTTCTGGCAGGTATCCAATTACCGAGAGGCCTACCACATTTTTGCGTGTTCCGGCATCTTGTTTAATCACGAGTCGCCATTGCGGCCCGAACGATTCGTCACTCAAAAGATTGTCCGGTCCGCTTGTCGAATCGCCCAAGGCAATCAAGAGAAGCTTCAGCTGGGCAATATTGAGATCCAGAGGGATTGGGGCTGGGCTCCCGAATACGTGGAAGCGATGTATCGGATGCTTCAACAGGAGGCACCGGAAGACTTTGTCATTGCGACGGGTCAAACCCGGAAGTTGGAAGATTTTGTCGCAGCCGCTTTCGCGGCGGTAGGCCTTGATTGGCACGACCATACTACGATTGATCAGACACTGTTCCGGCCGACCGAGATCATGATCGGACGAGGTGATGCTTCCAGAGCGGCCGCTCAACTTGGCTGGAAACCAAAATACAAAATGGACGAGGTCGTCCGGATGATGGTCCAGGCAGCAGCTAAAGTGGACGAATGAAGTTGATAGGAAGATCGTGCGCCACTATTTCCACGGGCTAGTGAGAGATGTGACGGCACGATTGCAGTTTGGCGATCGTGGCAATCTCGGCGATATATCCGTCTGATGGTTCTGTTTGACAACGAATCGATCCCGCTCAGAAATTATGAAAGTCAAAAAACGGACAGGATTGTCGGCGAGTAGTGGAATTTTTCAAAAATCGGCCGCCAGGGCCTGAAACAATGATTGATATCTCGATCATAGTCCCGGTTTTCAATGAAGCTGACGCATTGATCGACGTCTGTCAGGGTGTACGCCGCGAACTGTCCCAAATAGGAATCACTTGGGAACTGATCTTTGTAGACGACGGCAGCACCGATTCAACCGATGCAATCCTGGAGCAGCTCGCTGACGAGGATCAGCGCGTTCGCGTGATCCATTTTAAGCGGAATCTCGGTCAGACAGCCGCAATGATGGCCGGGTTTGATCATGCTCGCGGCGAGGTCATCATCCCATTGGACGGCGATGGACAGAACGACCCGGCAGATATTCCCAAGATGCTGGAGGTGCTCCACCAGGGCTACGATGTGGTTTCCGGCTGGCGAAAAGATCGGCAGGACGATTATATGCAGCGTAATGTTCCGAGTATCCTCGCCAACAAGCTTATCTCATTGGTGTCCGGCGTTCCGCTTCACGATTTTGGCTGTTCGCTAAAAGCCTACAAGCGGCATGTGGTCGAAGGGATTCGGTTGTACGGGGAGATGCACCGGTTCCTACCGATCTATGCTTCCTGGCATGGCGCGAAGATCAGCGAAGTTGTCGTTAACCATCATCCGCGCCGAACTGGCAATTCAAAATATGGGCTGGAACGAGTGGTAAAGGTGCTTCTCGACTTGCTCGTCGTGAAGTTTCTTGATCGCGCCGCAGCAAAACCGATGTACGTCTTTGGCGGCTGCGGAATATTCAGTCTTGCGATCAGCCTCTTCACATTTCTATGGATGCTCGGCCTCAAAATCAACCGTGGAACCTCCTTTATCGAGACTCCGTTGCCCCTCATCGTCGTCGTCACTTTTATGATCGCGATGATGTGCATCCTGCTCGGTCTCCTCGCCGAGATGATTACTCGGACCTTTTACGAATCGCAGGGCAAAACAATTTATAATGTTCGGTCCACGAGAAATTTTCACGAGATCAGCGCCACTCCAGAATCGAAAGCGGAGCGCAGTCCGCAGGAAGATCAGTATCGAGTCAGTCGATAGGTATCGCCGCTTTGCCGGCCCCGGAAATTAGAAGCGATGCGTTTCGGCTTTTCCTGAGCTCCTTTTCGCGAGAGCAAGATCGGCGTCAACCATGATCTGGATCAGCTCCTCGAACCGGACCTTTGGCTCCCAGTCGAGGTGCTTTTTCGCTTTGGCAGGGTTTCCGATCAATAAATCGACCTCCGCCGGGCGTTCATAACGTTTGTCGTGTCGAACGAACTCTCTCCAATCGAGATCGACGTAGGCAAACGCCTTTTCGACAAATTCTTTGACAGTATAGGTTTCGTTTGTCGCTAGAACGTAGTCCTCCGGATTTTCGGCCTGAAGAATCCGCCACATGCCTTCGACGTACTCCGGCGCATAACCCCAGTCCCGTCTTGCCTCCAGATTTCCCAGATAAAGAAATTCATCCAATCCCAAGTTAATTCGCGCAACCGCACGGGTAATTTTGCGGGTCACGAACGTTTCGCCGCGCCGCGGGCTCTCGTGATTGAACAGGATGCCGTTGCTGGCGTGCATACCGTAACTCTCGCGATAATTGACTGTCGCCCAGTACGCGAACACTTTTGCAACGCCATAGGGGCTGCGAGGCCAAAAGGGGGTCGTTTCCGTCTGAGGTACTTCCTGAACTTTCCCAAACATTTCACTGCTTGAGGCCTGGTAAAAGCGCGTCTTTACCCCGGTCTCGCGAATTGCTTCCAGGATACGAATTGTGCCGACACCGGTGACATCAGCGGTGTATTCCGGAATATCAAAGCTGACCCGCACATGGCTTTGCGCCCCCAGATGATAAATCTCATCCGGTTTAAGGTCGTATAACAGTTTTACCAGATTGACCGAGTCTGCCAGGTCTCCGTAGTGCAAAAACAAATGCACCCCATGAACATGCGGATCCTGGTACAGGTGATCGATCCGGGCCGTATTAAATGTGCTCGCTCGCCGGATAATACCGTGGACCTCGTAACCTTTGGCCAATAGTAAGTCCGCCAGGTAAGAGCCGTCCTGGCCTGTGATTCCAGTAATAAGTGCCTTTTTCATCTGACATTAACCGCCCGGGGCAAATAGCACCGCAACGATGGGCTGGGGAAAAGATTCGTCAATCTTTTTTGCGTTCAGCGTTCGGCGTTCAACGTTCGGCGTTCGGCGTTCGGCGTTCGGCGTTCGGGGTTCAACGTTCGGGGTTCAACGTTCAACGTTCAACGTTCAACGTTCGCGGTTCGGCGTTCGGGACATGGGTGACGCTATTATTTATATAGAGCTTATCTTCCAAATCTATATTACTTTTAAATTGTTTGTTGTTATATTTGCTTTATATGGATGACTTTACTCAATTTGACGCCTTTGAGCGATGCAGGGAGTTCGCGCGAGCTATCGGTGTCTTTTTAAAATGCGGGGCGTTCGCCAAAGATCCCGTTCTCACGAACGCATTGCGGAAGACATTGTTATCGATTTACTCCAATTTTGGAGAGGGATTCGAGCGGGATGGTAATCGGGAATTTGCTCAATTTGTTTCGATCGCAAAAGGATCGGTAGGGGAAACTCGAGCCCAATTGATTTATGCCCTTGATTTTGGATATTTGAAACCGGAGACATTCTCCGATCTCGATCAACTTGGTAAAACTGCCGCAGCCTGTCTCGGAGGATTGAATCGTCACCTGAACGATTCGAACTTCCGCGGGCGAAAATTCAAACAACGAGAAAGTCCACCCACGAATCTAACCCACCAACCACCAAACGCCGAACGTTGAACGCCAAACGCCAAACGCCAAACGCCGAACGCTGAACGCCAAAACGCTGAACGCCAAACGCCGAACGCCGAACGCCGAACGCCGAACGCCAAACGCCGAACGCCGAACGCCGAACGCCGAACGCCAAACGCCGAACGCCAAACGCCGAACGCCGAACGCCGAACGCCAAACGCCGAACGCCGAACGCCGAACGCCGAACGCCGAACGCCGAACGCCGAACGCCGAACGCCGAACGCCGAACGCCGAACGCCGAACGCCGAACGCTGAACGTTGAACGTTGAACGTTGAACGTTGAACGTTGAACGTTGAACGCCGAACGCCGAACGCCGAACGTTACCCACCATGTGCGGTATTGCCGGATTTATCGGGGCTGGAGATCGAGGTGTTTTGCATCGAATGACCGACGTGTTGGCACACCGCGGTCCGGACGGGGAGGGCATCTGGATCGATCAGAATTCCAATGTCTTTTTTGGGCACCGGCGCTTGTCGATTATCGATATCGCTGCTGGATCGCAACCGATGACCACCATGCACGAACAATTGGTGATCATTTTCAACGGCGAAGTATACAATCACGCGGAACTTCGCACGAAACTCGAAGCACGAGGGCACCGTTTCAAAACAGATCATTCCGATACGGAGGTTTTGCTGTATGGCTATCGGGAATGGGGTCCAGGTCTGTTGGAGAAGCTAAACGGGATGTGGTCTTTCGCGATTTATGATCGCGCCAAAGGCGAGGTCTTTCTATCGCGCGACCGCTTTGGAAAAAAACCTCTCTTTTATTATTCTGATGATCGCAACTTTGTTTTTGCCTCCGAACTTACGGCGCTTCGTCTCCATCCTGCGGTTCCACAAAATGTTGATCCGGAGGTTCTGCAGAAATTTTTTGCCTACGGTTTCATCCCCGCACCTTGGGCGCTGTTGGCCCGCGTAAAAAAGCTGCCGGCAGGTCATTGGATGAAAATACCCGTCCGGGATCTGCGATGCGAGATCCGAAAATACTGGGAGTTCGAGCTCGATCCCTTCGAGACGATCCCAAAAAATCCGGAGCAGACCTGGGGCGAAGAGCTGGTGCAGCGACTCGATGCAGCTGTGCGATGCCGGCTGCAAGCGGATGTCCCGGTGGGGGTGTTTCTAAGTGGTGGGATCGATTCAACCACTATCGCGATGCTGGCTGCCAGGCATCATCCGTCCATTGAAACTTTCAGCATTGGTTTTGAGGAAAAATCATTCGATGAACGCCAGTTTGCGCGGCTCGGTGCCGAAACCGCCAAGACGCGTCACCATGAGGAGGTCCTCTCGAAGGAACGCTATCTAAAGTGGGCGCTCGAGACAGCTGGAAAACTCGACGAGGTGATGGGCGACAGTTCCATTCTTCCAACGGCGCTAGTTTCCAGGTTGGCTCGTCAGTATGTCACAGTCGCGCTCAGCGGCGACGGCAGCGACGAGCTATTTGCCGGATACGATCCATTCCGAGCCCTGAAACCGGCAAGGCTCTACAGTGCCGTCGCAGCAGGAAAGGTCAATCACGCCTTCCGTACCTTAGCCGAACGGCTTCCGGTTTCCCACGCCAACATGAGCCTCGATTTCAAGTTGAAACGGATGCTTCGGGGACTCAGTTATCCAAAGCAATACTGGCTGCCCGCCTGGATGGGTCCGCTCGATGCTCAGGAGATTGGCGAGCTCTTCGGGTCCAAACCCGATCCTGAAGAGCTTTACTCTGAAGCGATAGCCGCCTGGAACCATCCTTCCGCAAAAAACGACGTCGATCGCACAATTCAATTTTATGTTAGGCTTTATCTTCAGGATGACATTTTGGTTAAAACCGATCGCGCGAGCATGATGCACCGGCTTGAGGCGCGCTGTCCGTTCCTTGACATCAATGTTGTCGACTTTGCGCGCAGAATTCCTTCGAGCTACAAACTCCGTGGGGGTATCACGAAATATATTCTCAAGAAAGCGGTCCGAGGTCTGATTCCCGAACGAGTCATTGACCGGCCGAAAAAGGGATTTGGAGTTCCGGTCGGCACCTGGTTCAAAAACGGTGACCTGACCCTGAACTCTTCTGCTGCCCCGAAGGAAATCGATTGGTCCTGGATCAATCGCCGGTTGGCAGATCATCGGGTCGGCAGACGGGACGATCGCGCCATGCTATGGTGCGCATGGTTGTTGCAGAACTCGCCGCTCATGAGGTGAATATTTGCCGTTCGCCGTTCGCGGCCCGCCGACCGGCGGATTTCTTTTTGGCGTAGCGTCCACGAATATCGAGTGCAGCCTTGCCGATTCGCCGTGCCTACCAAAAAATCCTGCTCCGTACATTTCATGCATCGCGTTATAGTTATGCGCCGAATCGGCGAACGGTGACCTACCTGCTCATCAATTACGAGTTCCCGCCCTTAGGCGGCGGGGCGGCCACAGCGAGCAAAAATCTGGCTGTTGCCTTGAGCCGTCGAGGAAACCGGGTCGTAGTTCTCACCTCCGCTTACCAGCATCTTTGCGGAGTTTCGGAAGAAGAAGATGGAATTACCGTGATTCGTATTCCGGCGTGGCGAACGAGTATTCATCGGTCCGGAATTCTTCAGATGACAGCATACATTTTTTCGGGTGCTCAACATGCACCGAGAGTTGCCCAGAGATACCAGGTCGAACGAGTTCTTGCGTTTTTTTCCATTCCAGGAGGAGTCGTCGCCCGTTGGCTGCAGTACCGGCGCTCGATTCCGTACGCTGTGTCTCTGCGGGGCGGGGATGTGCCAGGAACCGAATCCGGTCTTCGCTTATTTTACAAAATATTAACGGGTCTCCGCCGGAACATCATTCGTCACGCCCGATACGTCTCTGCGCCTTCGATTGGTCTCAAACAACTGTCCGAAAGGGCCGACCCGTTCACGGTCCAAGTGATTCAAAACGGCGTCGATTGCCAATATTTCAAGCCCGGGCCGAGACCCGAGCATCCTTCACTGACGCTGTTGTCGGTAGGCAGGCTTCATCCGCAAAAGAACGTTTCGCTCATGCTGGAAATATTGCTGGCGGTTCGAAACCAATCCGGTATTCCTGCGACGGCGCGAATAATCGGCGATGGGCCTGAACGTAAGAACCTTGAGAAATTCGCCCATCAGCACGATCTAGGTGGCGCTGTTTCATTTGAGGGCTGGTTACCGCGAGGCGAGGTGGCGGCAGCTTACCAATCAGCGACCGTGTTAGTGCAACTTTCCATTTACGAGGGAATGTCTAACACGATTCTGGAAGCCTTAGCATCCGGTTTGCCCGTGGTGGCGAGCCGGATCCCGGAAAACATGGAGCTCATCCAACCAGGGCGGAACGGCCTGCTCTTTGACCGGAACGAGGGGATCTCGAAAATTGCGCGAGCCATCGTGCACCTGTACGAAAACCCGGATCTCTGGACCCAGATGAGCAACCAAGCCAGGGAGCGGATCACCGCCAGGTACTCCTGGGACCACGCCGCCGAGATGTACGAGAACTCTTTCTGGAAAAAGTAAGCGAGAACTTCAGCCTTGTCGCCGTCTCCGAGACAAAGCTGCTTTACATCGTTAGTTAGAGGTTCTCCGAAAAGGTAGGTCAGTTTTTTAGTCGGCGGATGTATTAATTCTGGCGCCACGCTTTCAATTTTGTAACTCTCAGATTGTGAGCACATTAGCGAGCTGCGAAAGGTTTTCCGCGATCGTTCCTGATCTGGCCAACCGACCGCGACAGTTAGTCTTCCTGACCCCCATCGACAGCCAATTGAACGATTTTCTGAACGAAATTCACCTCATCGCCCTTTTCGAACCCTCCATCGTGGAACGCATCGACGAAGATCTCGACCGGCACGCGAAAAGGAAGAAGCTGTTGCGCCTCACCGACGCACAGTTCCTGGCCGGCCAAACCCCTGATCTGCCTAAACTGCAGCTTCAATTGCGCGAGCTCAAAGTCGATGAACTCGAGTTGGAGACAGGGCGGCCCCGCACCGATGCCTATATGGTCTACCTTTTCCTGATGCTGCGCGGTTTCAACGGCGGCTGCAAAGACCAGCAGGCCAGGTTATTGCTGGAGGAGTCTATCACGCTCAAACTCTGGCTCGAACATCTGGGGCTCCAATTGCCGCCCCCCAGCACCCTCAGCGACAACCTCAACGCGGTGAGCAACCAGACCCGCGCTCTGATTCATCGGGTGCAATTGCGCTCTATTTTAGGGCAGGGTCTGGATAATTTTCAGAAGAGCTTCATCGACAGCACCGCGGTGGAAGCCAACACCGAGCGGCCCACGGACTCGACCCTCCTGGTTAGATTGATCGCCCGGGTTTGCACCACGGGTAGCAACCTGCACCGGTGGGAGCTGCCAGACATGAATCAGATTGGACTTTTGGCGCAACAGGAAGAACTCCGGCGCATGAGCCAGCAGATTCATTTCCTCAATGGCAAAGCGCGAGGAGCCGCCAAGCGCAAGAAGGTGTATTTCCAGTTGTTGAGGCGGGTGCGCAGACTGCGCAAACGGCTGCTGCGTGATCTGGAGTCGGTTCGCGGGAACCTGGCGGACCGCGCCGATCTGCTGCCGAGTCGGCGTCTGATAGCCGAAGAAGCCCTGGGCCTCATTGCGGAGGATCTGGCGGCTCTGGAACAAGTCGCCCACGTCTGCGAAAGACGAGTCATGGAAGAGGAAAAAGTGCCGATGGCAGAAAAGATCATCAGCCTGAGCGACTCGGACGCCTCGTTTATCGTTAAAGGAGGGTGGAACACCGTGGTAGGCTACCGCCCGCAACTGGCGCGCAGCGGGAGCGGCTTTGTCACTGCGCTGGTGTTGCCCCAAGGCAACGCGGCCGACAGCCGGCACCTTGTGGCGATGGTCAAGGAACAGATCACTAACACCGGAGTCATTCCTGCGATGGCCAGCGCCGATGATGGCTACAGCAGTCAGGAGGGGCTAGAGGAAGTGCTAAGCCTTGGGGTCAAAGTGGTCAGCATCAGCGGAGCCAAAGGCAAGAAGCTCATCGAGGCGCAGCAATGGAAGAGCCAGCCTTACCGACAGGCACGGGCTGAGCGCAGCGCCATCGAGTCACTGGTCTTCACGTTGAAAGAGAGCTTTGAATTTGGAGAGATGGTGCGGCGCAACCATGAGAACGTACTGGCCGAGATGCTGGAGAAAGTGCTGGCCTATAATATCTCGCAGATCATCCGGGTGCGGAAGAAGCTTTCAGAGCCCGAACAGATGGAGCTGGCCGCGGCCTAATTAAGATCAATTACTCCAGTCGCGATCATGAAAAGAGAGTAGAACAATGCATAGCCGAGCCAAACAAAGTATGGCAGCACTAACTTAAAACAAAGCTAAACACCCCAAAAGGCGCGACGGCACAACAAACTAGTCCTCGGCGCCACCTACCAGTTCATGACCGAAAGCCCCGTTACCCCTTTTCGGATTGCCTCTAGTTAGCCGAAATAGATGACCGTCCCAGTTTGGAAGACCGTTAGTGCACCAAGCAAGGAAGCTTGACGTCCAAGACGAGTCACCCCAAGAGGCTTCCCTACTCTTTCATTGCTTCGATTTGCAGAACCAACGCGCTATGGTCGAGTTCTTCTTTTCCGGATTTAGCAAGAGTTGTGAATAACCCGCAGACGCGCTTGGTCAGGGGTAGCTGAACCCCGAGATCTCCAGCGACTTTGAGCGCGGCGTTCAGATCCTTGATCTGGTTTTTGATAAATCCCCCTGGAACAAAATTCCGGTCAATCATTCGTTGGCCATGCAGTTCCAGGATCCGGCTTTGGCAAAAGCCTCCCATAATTGCCTTGCGTACCTGGGCCGGGTCGGCGGCGCCCATTTTCGCCAGCGTAAGCCCCTCTGCGACGGCACCGATCGTTACCGCCACAATGCATTGATTGACAAGCTTACAGAGTTGGCCTCGCCCGTGAGGGCCCACGTGTGTCACGTTTCCCATCGCCGAAAAAATCGGACTCGCGTCCGTGATGTCCGCTTCTTCGCCACCGGCCATAATCGCGAGAGTCGCCTTTTCCGCGCCGACGGTTCCGCCGGAAACCGGGGCATCGATGTAACGCAGCCCGGATCTACCCAGAAGTCGGGCATGATCTTCCGCGATCGCAGGCGCGATGGAGCTCATGTCAATCACCAGGGTCCCGTCGAGGCACGCGTCCGCGATACCTTGATTGAAGAGTAAATCGGTCACGACCGCGCCGTTCTCGAGCATCAGGACTACAGCCTTGGCTTGGCGCACAGCGTCGGCTGGTGATTTGGCCAACCTGGCTCCCGCGCTCATGAGTTCAGCGGCTTTGCTGGGAGTTCGATTCCAGACGGTGACATGGTAGCCGCTCTTGATGAGATTCATCGCCATCGGTTTACCCATCAGACCGATACCTAGAAAACTGATTGGGACGGGGGGATAGAGCATAACAAACGCTGCACGCCTTTGGCCTTCAGGTCCAGGCAGAAACGCCGGGGTGAAGAAAGCCGGGAAGCGCATCTACTTCTCTGCTCAGTCACGCGGAAACGTTTCTCTAAGCGTCCCTGCGAATACTCTAGAAACTTCGGAGGTTTTAGGGTTTATTCAGGTAGAATGCGGATTTCCAGGAGAGCGGAATATGCGCTCAGAGCATTGTTACTCATTGCCAAGGATCAGAAAGAGAAGATTCATCAGATCCAGGAATTGTCCGAGCGTGGAAATATCCCGGTAAAATTCCTCGAGCAGATCTTATTGCACCTTCGAAATGAAGGCTTGTTGACGAGCAAACGAGGAGTTGGAGGTGGCTATTCGCTCCGTAAACGGCCATCGGACATTGTCGTCCTGGACATTGTCGAGTTGCTGGACGGCCCGATCGCTCCGCTGCCATGCTCCTTGGATCGACCAGGAGAACCGTGCGGGTGCCCTGACCCGATCCGTTGCCCGTTGCGCCCATTGATGCGACAGACACGCGCAATGGTTCGCGACTTGTTCAGCTCCAAGACCGTGCAGGATCTGCTTGACGAAAGCCGCGGCGAGCACGTGTTGGCGTTCGAGATCTAAGGAAGGAGTCAGAGGAAGTGTCAGTAGTCAGTGCCAGTGTCAGTTTAAAGACTCTTGATTTGGCGAGGAATTCTTAGATTCTCGCCCCACTGACACTGGCACTGACAACTGACACTTCCTTGGCACTTCCTAAGACACTCCGCATTTGCTTCCGCGCTGGCGACGGCGTAAGGTAACGGCACTCATTAAACTGGGGGCGTACTGGTTTCGACTTAAGGTTTGAGATCCAGGCGGCATGCCGAGGACGACTCGTTGGCCTCGTAAAAAACCGAGTCAAAAAAATAACTGCTGAGACTAACGATCTCGCTCTCGCGGCCTAAATAATCCGTGACGTGTCTGGCTGGATGCCTGCTAAGGCTGGATGCGACGACAGCAGGCTGGTCAGAAGGCGGGGTGACCGCGCCGGAAGATGAGAGTTATTTCGTGGCCACAAGAGTGAGTGACGCGCGCCGATCCGCAAAACTCATTCTCTATTTCGACCGGCTAAGCATGTAGAAGTTTGGAACGACAGTCTTAAGGACAGGGGTTCGACTCCCCTCGCCTCCAATGTCTGTAGCGCAACATCGCAGGCCTTCGCCATCATCACGAATACTCGCACGCCTTGCTTTCTTGCTCCAGCAAGCGCTTTCGACTCGGTGCGCGCATTTCGGTGGGGGCTCCCCTTAGACAGTAGTTTGTGGCTTCGAATCACCCGGGTTGCAGGTTCGAGCCCTGCCGGGTGCAGTGCCTAATTATCTGGAACTTACGCGGAAGAGCGAAGGGCTGAGTGATTGGAGTGAATCCAAGCCTGCGAGCGGTGACAAGTCGGTAACCTCATTGCACATTGACAAGTCGAGCGCTTCTTCGGTTTCACACAGGCGGAGAGTCTCGTGGAAATCTCAATAACCCCGGATTAATTTTCCAGTTAAGCTCATTATCAAGAAGCTTTTTGGCAACAAATTCGGCATTGATACTCAGCTAACTTACAGCATCCAGCTTCTGCAACTTACTGAAACGCAAGTGACAGGCATTAGAGCCTGAATACCAGATTCCCCCAAAGCTGAAAGCTTACCTTATCGAATTCGATCAGTCACTGTCCCAAGACGAATTTCAGAGTGAGCGGTTTTCGTATCGCATGCTTTTTACCCGGAAGCCCGTGAATCACCCGGGGCAAGCCGATCGCGTAATCGAATTCATCAAGCCAGATTCCGAACTAGCGAAGCAAATGGATAAGACGTACGTGGTCAAACAGGAAGTGGAGCGCCCGAAATTCAGACCCAAGGATGTAGTCGCTGAGGTTCAAAAGGCCGGCTTCGGGCGCTTTCGGATTTCCCCTGAGCACACAACGATGTGGAAAGCGGAGAATGCAAAAGATCCGACAAAACGATTCGGGACAGCAGTACAGGGCTCCTGGTATTGGTACCGCTTATGGATTGATCGTTGCATTAGTCTCTGCACGGAAGCCGGAGACAAGTACCGCTGACATTCGAGGGGATCGAGCCGGACCTCTTATAATTCGACGTGACGGAAATCATCAATTCCCCGAATATGTTTGACTTGCGAAAAACGCCGCAAGACCCGTCATGCGAATTATATGGGCGCAATCACCCAATGCTTGAGCCAAAATGCCCATCCAAGCAGGAGCACCCTCGGAAAGTGCGAACGCCACGACCAGCCCGTAGAAATCTACATTGGGTTCCGGATCGTGCCGCACAGTCTTGGTTACACCGTTCAATTCTGCGAATACCTCCTTCGCCAAACATAATCTTCCGGTCCGTCCCGCGTTCTGCGGCTACTCGTCACATGACGTCTTGCGCCCAGCGGAGCGAGTGCATTCGCGGAATCCTCGCCGAGGAGGCTCCGCACTACCGACCAGCCAAGCAGAAGCCCTGCCAGAAAAGTGTCGCAAGGAAGCGAAGTCTCGAAAAAGGAGCTGTGAACGAAGATGGATTTGATGAGCCTATGCGAGGGCACTTCATCGCCTGCGTCGCCCCAGCCATCGGTCTAGTATTTCGGCTTGTTTGGCGCCGATACCTGCGTCTCGGAGTTGCTCCGGGCCGCAGCAGTTGAGCGACTGGAGATCGCAAATCCCTGCTCTCTTGAGGTGAAGGATCGTCTGAAGTCCGATGCAATCGATTCGGAGCAGGGAACCCAAGGGGCATCTGTTCAGGCAAACAACGAAGTAGCAAACAAACAGGTGCGTCTGGATGCCTCAAGAGCCCTGGCTCGACAAAGGGGATGGGAATGGTGAGCGTGGAGCCTGCAAAAGGGCAAAAATGCCGCCACTGTGGTGGTCATTGTCCGATCCGGAGCCGATGATCCTGTTCGGCCGGACGTTCGTTTTGGGACCCACGGTGACCCATGAGCGGCTTGTTTTCCCCGAACTTCAGGGTGTTGAATGAACCTCGATATTTACGAAGTACGATCCGCATGACCATTCCGGAAAGGCCACTTTTTAAGGCATAGCAGAATCGTCCAAAAAGTCAGCGCAATCCTTCTAGGCGCGGACGATTTAGTGACTAACGTGATCTGCAACTTGAAGCGGCCCCTGGATCGGAACGGCAGATTAGACCCTGCCCATCGGCAAACACCATAGAGCTGTTTACTCAATCCCAACGGCGCCTCCTGCACAAATCCTTACTATATACTATCATGTTACTCAAAAATAAATATGCGGTGATTTCAGGTGCGGCCACAGTGAATGGAATCGGTTTTGCTACCGCACGTCTCTTTGCCGAAAACGGCGCAACTGTGGCGCTGCTCGATCTTGAACATAATTCTCCTCAAAAGAAGGCGGCAATCCTGGGTGAAAGCCATCGGGGATACGTCTGCGACGTGACGAAGAAAGCCGCCTGCCTGGCCGCGGCTGAGCAGATCCTTCAGCATTTCGGAGGTGTCGACATTCTCATCAACAACGCCGGGATTACGCAGCCGATTCGGATCATGGACGTGCAACCGGAGAACTATGACGCCGTAATGGATGTTAGCTTGCGTGGCATGCTTTATCTCTCTCAGGCCTTTATTCCGCACTTTATTAGTCGCGGAGCCGGCTCCATCGCCTGCACCTCCTCGGTCTCGGCCCAGACCGGCGGCGGATTTTTCGGTGGACCACACTATTCGGCGGCAAAAGCAGGGATGCTTGGTTTGGCCAAGGATATGGCTCGGGAGCTTGGGCCCAAAAATATCAGAGTGAACGCGGTGGCGCCCGGAATGGTCGCCACGGACATCCGTGGTGATAAGATGAGTCAGGAAATTATGGATCGGATCGTCGCGGGGATCCCGATGGGACGAATCGCCACGCCCAGAGAAATCGCCAACGTGTTTCTGTTCCTCGCCTCGGACTTATCGACCTTTGTCACCGGAGCAACGATCGACGTGAACGGCGGGATGTACATTCGGGCTTAGTTTGAATTGCCTCCAGGACTTGACAGAAAGCTAGCCGCTATGCACCCCATTGCCAGTTCAGCAACTGTTCCAGAAACACTCATCGACGGAGCCGTGCGCAAGGCCAAGAATCGCCTCATACCGATGATCATCATCATGTATCTGATCGCCTACATCGATCGAGCGAATCTCGGTTTTGCGGCCTTACGGATGAATGCCGACTTGAACCTCACTCCCGAGTTATTCGGATTCGCGGCCGGCATCTTTTATGTCGGATATGTGCTTTTCGAAGTGCCGAGCAACATTCTGTTAGGACGATTTGGGTGCAATGTCTGGTTCGCCCGGATCATGGTGACCTGGGGATTGTTGTCGATGGCCACCTCCCTGAGTCGAGGCGTCATCTCCCTATCGATCATTCGATTTCTGCTGGGTTTTGCAGAGGCCGGTCTGGCTCCCGGCCTGATCTACTACATGACGATCTGGTTCCCGAAACGCGAACTTTCCAAGGTGATATCCTACTACTACCTTGGACTGCCCCTCTCATCGATTATCGCCGGACCGCTTTCGGGCCTGATCCTCGATCATATGAATGGCATTTTTGGTCTCAAGAGTTGGCAATGGCTTTTCATTCTCGAAGGGATTCCGGCGCTGATCATTGCCGTCGTTGTTCTGCTGTATCTGACAAATACCCCGAAGGAAGCCAAATGGCTGACCGACGAAGAGCGGGCGGCCTATGACCGGATGATGGAGCAGGAGCGCAACGAGATCGCTTCGCACGGGCACGTCGATCTCAAGGCCTCTCTTCTCAGCTGGCAGGTCTGGATCCTCGGGATTGCCTATAGTGCGACCGTCTTTGGCCTGACCGGGCTGGTCTTCTGGATGCCGCAGATCATCAAGCAATTCAAAGTGACGGATACGGTGGTGGGGCTGCTCAGCACGATTCCGTATATTATCGGCGCGGTGGTGATGTGCTGGTGGGCGGCCAGATCGGACTCCAGAAAGGAACGGTTCTGGCATTTCATCGTTCCATCGCTGGTCTTCTCGGCTGGATTCGTTTTGACCGCGTTTTCTTCGTCGCCATGGACATCTCTTTTGGGAATGGTCTTCAGCACGTCGGCATTTCTATCGGCGGTCCCCGTCTACTACACGTTGCCGGCCTCCTTTCTGGTCGGAGCAGCGTCTGCCGGCGGAATGGCGGTCTGTAACGCGGTGGGCAATATCGGCGGCTTCTTCGGGCCTTGGATTCTCGGTTACGTCAGGCAGAGGGCCGGTGCACCGGCGGCGTTGTATTTATGTGCCTTGGTAGTGCTGATCGCCCCGGCCCTGGTCGCTGGTTTGCGCTTTACCAACAAACAGATGCCTTGGAAATAGAGGAATCGAGGTCATTCGCCCTCAGCGATTATCAGCCCAAATGTCAGATCGAATCATTTCCATCTCGGCGGCGCCCTACGACGGATACGAGTTTCCGGCCATGCTGGATAGCATCGCTTCCTGCGGGGCTCAGTACGTGGAGCCCGCATTTATCGTTGGTTATACCGAACGCTTCGACGAGAGCAGTTTCAGGCTATCCAAGGTGCCACAATACACGACCTGGTTGAAACAGAGCGGTCTTCAGTGTTTTGGGTTTTCTTCGCACATTGATCTTGGGAAACCGGAATCCGACGAGATCTTCGCTCGAAGGATGGATTTTGCCCGAGCGCTGGGCGCCAGGATCATTAACACCAACGCCGCGAACCGGGCCAACGCCGCCGGCTTTTTTCACAATATCCAAATTCTGGCCGCCCATGCCGAGCGCCTGGACATGATCATTGGGCTGGAAAATCCGGGAAATGGAGAGGATAACCTGTTTAATCTGGCCGGGGATGGTCTTAGCCTGCTGGAGCGGATTGGATCGCCGTACGTCCGGCTGAATTACGATGCCGGGAATACCGTTTCACACCGGCCCGGCCAGCTTGATCCCGCCCAGGATGCCTTGGTCGCGATGCCCGGCTGCGAGCATGTTCACCTCAAGGATGTCCAGGCGCGGAGCGATGGCTATTACTTTGTCCCCATCGGCGAAGGCGACATCGATTGTGCGATGATCCTGCAGGCTCTTAAGGCCCGTCCGGATCTCAACCTGGCGATTGAGATTCCGCTGCGATTCCATCGGAACCTGGCCGCCCAACCCTGCCGCAGCAATTCTCCCGTGCACCTTTCCGAAATTGAGTCGGTACTCCGCAAATCACTCGATTTTGTCCACCGAAACTTGGTTTGATCGTGCCGGCTCCCGCGTCTTGGTTGATCTCCGGATCTCGTTCGGGGTTTGTCCGAAAGCGGCTTTAAATCGTCGGTCAAAATAGCTCTGATCCGAGAATCCCGCCGCCAGGGCAACTTCCGCAATCGTGGCCGGACTCTCCCGGAGCATCCGGAGCGCGCGAGAGAGGCGGACATGCGTGACATAGTTCACGAAAGTCATTCCCGAGATCTGTTTGAAGACCCTGCTGAACCGGGACTCGCTGAGATGTGCCAGGCGCGCGCCCCTTTCGACGGCGATGGTTTCCGCATAATGGGTCGAAATGTATTCGAACACCGGTTTCAATCTTTCCGCGGCATTTTGTTGCCGAATCATCACTGACCGGAGCGATTCGGACACCCAAAAATGTTTGGCCAAAGCGTACAGCAGCCGGAGCAGGTTTGCTTTGCATCCAACCTCGAAATAGAGCTCGCGTGCGAAATAGCACTCCAAAAGATCCGCGACCGTTGACGCCATGGTCGGATACAGCGGCGCGTCTCTTTGCACCAGGTGCGGCGATCCGGTTTGATGCGTGAAAAAAGGGAGCAGCGCATAGTAGTCGTAAGACGGTGAACCGAGGCTGTAGACGAATTCGGGCAAGAATCCGATCGAAATCACCCGGGCGTCCAAGCCTGGCTGGTCAAGCACCGTATGCAGCTTGAGGTTGTCAACGATTAATATCTCTCCGGCATCGAGATCGACCCGCCGTTCCGCCATGCGGAACGAGACTTCGCTATCGATCGGGATCCACAATTCCAAATGTTCGTGCCAGGTCAGCGCCGCCGTAAAGTCATTGTGCCGGTAGTTAAACAATCGAATACAAAAAGGAAACTCGGTATTGGTCAGGGGGTTGTAGCGTCCGGTCCGGTCGTAATCGATGCGATGCGGTTCGAAGGTCAAACCTTCGGCGACCGTGAGCAAACCGGCATATTCACGGCATTGACGTCCGAATAAACGGAATCGATCGCTTGCGAGCGGCCCGCGGTAGGTCGTCAACGGGTCATTCCGGGCATGTTCCGCGGAGAGCATATCAAGGGATTCGTTGCGCTCAATTTGCAACGACCTCTATCATAGACCCAGAAAAAGGAAAGTCTTTCCCATTGGAACTAGAATGAGCTTGGGCTTCACCCGCTCCGACCTAAGATCCAAAGGCATCGAGTACGATGATGGGAATGATTGCGAGGAAGCACCCCACGGGCACCTGAAATCGTTATGACGTATTGGTAAAAAGGAGCAACAACCACCTTCCATTATAGAAACTGCCAGGAATAATAGAAATCGTTCCTCCGAAGTTTCTAATGAACGTGTGGAAGCACATACGATTGCCGACCCTCCCTGGGCATCAGACCATCGCGTCTATGTAAAGATGCTATTGAATTAGGCGAATTTTTTCGGATGTTAAGGTTTGTGGCTCTTGATGCCATCTTTTCAAACCCCTCCCCCTGAGGCGACTCTTATGACTATCCCCCGTCATGGCCTGAGCGTTCTAGGCCTAGCGTTAGCTCTCGCTTTTTTTGTGAGCAATTACGTCTGCAGTTCGCAGGCGCAAATCAAACCGGATGCGTTCCACCGGACCATCGACGGTTCTCAAGTCGATCTTTACACGCTAAAGAATTCAAATGGACTTGAAGCCAATATCACCAACTACGGTGGACTCGTCGTTTCACTGAAGGTGCCCGATAAAAATGGAAAACTCGGCGATGTGGTACTTGGGTATGACAACCTAAACGACTACATCGGCAGCACGCCCTATTTCGGCGCCTTGATCGGTCGTTACGGCAACCGAATCGCCAAGGGCAGATTCACGATCGACGGCGTCGAGTACCAGCTCGCGCAGAATAACGGCGTGAACTCTCTGCACGGCGGTCTCAGGGGGTTCGATAAGGTGGTCTGGCAAGCTGAAAAAGTCGACACCCCCGATGGACCGGCCCTCAAGTTGACCTACACGAGCAAAGATGGGGAAGAAGATTATCCAGGCACGCTCCGCTGTACGATTACCTACACTCTAACGAACAAATACGAGTTGAAGATCGAGTACGCCGCGGAAACGGATAAGCCGACCTTTGTCAATCTTACCCACCACTCCTACTTCAATCTGAAAGATGGCGGAGCCAGCGACATCTTAGGGCACGAACTGATGATCAAGGCCAGCAAGTTCACCCCCGTTGACAAGGATCTGATTCCCACCGGGGAGCTGAGACCTGTTGCCGGCACTCCGTTTGATTTCAACAAGCCGACTGCGATCGGAGTTCGGCTCGCGAGTGAGGATGAACAGATGCAGTTTGGAAAAGGTTACGATCATAACTGGGTGCTCGACCGGCAGGGAAAAGACTTGGAGTTAGTCGCTTCTGTTTACGAGCCCACCTCGGGAAGATTCATGGAAGTCCTGACGACCGAACCGGGCTTGCAATTTTACTGCGGTAATTTTCTCGACGGGACGAACAAAGGCAAGGGCGGCACGGTTTATCAACACCGCACCGGTCTGTGCCTGGAGACACAGCACTTTCCAGATTCGCCAAACCATCCGGATTTTCCGACGACAGAGCTAAAACCCGGCGAGAAGTATATGCAAACAACGGTTTACCGTTTCTCGGCGAAGTAGTTTCGGCCTATGGAGGGTTGAAGCGTAAGCGAAGGCCTCCAGCCTTAGCCTCCATGGTGTTCCGGCTCTTGGTAGAAGAAGCAACAATTGCCCCCATCAAGAAAACTCCTATGAAAAACAGAAATCGTTCCTCCCACATTTCTGATGAATGTGGAGGGCTTTCGCGCGTGAAGCGCTGCGGCGCGCTAGCTGACTCCGGAATAAAAACCGTCTGCCCTGGAAGTTAGCTTCGACCTGCTGCAAGGTGTCCAGTCTGCGAATGACCTCGGCGACCATGTCGATTATCTCTTCAAGGGTCACTTGCACCATCCCCACGGCGATCATTGTGACGACCATGGTCCAGTCGAAGTTGTTGCCAAAGTTTGAAAGGGAAGGGACGATTCATCCTTCAAGCACCGACCCCCCATGTACGAGGATCGGCTGACGAGTTGGCTTATGTGTTTCCAGACCACCGTTTTGCTTTCCAAAGCCGGCGTACAAGTATTGACGAGCAAAGAGCACAGAAGTTCCTAGAGGGCGTAAATCAAAAGGCCTTAAGAACTCTGAGCATAGCCAGAGCCTGGCACCCTCGTGTCGCGTTACTCGCGGCATTCGTTGTGGCCCTCATCGTCGCCGCCTATCTGGTTCCCCACCCAGCAGCGCGGTCCCCCCAGGGCACACCCACGCCCATTGAGATCTTCTTTTTCGCCTTTATCATATCACTGTGCGCGTTCTACGTCGTAATGTTCGGAATTGTCGTTAATCGCAGAATTCCTCATCAATTCAGAAGAGTGAGCGGTGCTCGGATTCAAGCGCTTCTCCACAGGACTCGTCCTCACGAGCCTTCGATTTCCCCCTGTTGATCGTAACACTGAGTCGAAAGCCTGTTGTGGGCGGAGATCAACCGGCGCAGGACGGTAGTGTTGCAAGCCATGAGCACCCGATGCTACGACACCGATCTCAACGACGCCGCCTGGGCCTGGATCGCCCCGTACCTGCCGGCAGCCCGGTCGGGGGTGGGCGGCCACGCACGACCGACCTGCGCGCCGTCCTTTAACGCGATCTTTTACCTGCTGCGAACCGGTTGCCAGTGGCGCCTGCTACCCTGCGAGTTCCCGCGCCCGGGCACCGTTTACCATTACTTTCTTACTTTCGCGCCTTACCACCATCCCCAGGGTGTCCACGGGAGCAGGTGGCGTTTGCGCCCATCGAAACCACGGGTGCCTCCACGCTCGGTGGTCTTGACCGACTGACTGTCCAGGATGACCGCCGAAGGGCAGGGCAAGCGGCCGCGGCTGGCGCGCCTGCTCATGAAGCGCCCGTTGCAGTTCGGCCAAGACGCCCGCATCTTTCCAACAATCCGGCTTCCCGTGGATCCGGACGATGATGGCCGATGCCGGCTACGAGAGCCGCAAGTCGGCGCGCGAGCTAAAACGGCGTCACGGGTGGCGAATGCACATCACCAAACGCCCACGCAAACGTGCGCTCCACGATCCAAGTCAGGCCCACCACTTGAAGGCGCGCTGAACTAGCTTTTTTCCGCTGTTAACGCCAAAAGGCGCTTAGCTTTTTCCGGATGCCAGGCCTAAGTCAATAGGGAGGTGTTCAATGAACACCAAAGTTGTCAAGAAGTTCCTTTACGCGCCAGCGCTTTTCACCGCCTTGGCTCTTATTGCCACATCCGAGTGCCTTGCGATCGGGGCAGAGCGGCAGGACCGGGACGACGATTACCTCAACATCTATTGGAAAGATGGCCGAGGCTTTGAGTGGAAGCCGGGCGCAAGCGAAGGCACCTGTTACCCGTGCAACGCAACCCAAATGGCAAATTACTTGGTCTTTTGGATTAATCGCGGTGGGCTTTACAATTACCCGTTAATATTTTCCCGCAAGTCAACCCGACGGCACGTACAATCTCGATCTCCCTGAGAGTGATCCTCTTAAAGAGGCCGAACGTCAAGGTCACAGTGGTGGCAGGAAAAGTCTGGGTAAGCGAAGCCACGCCCATAAGTAGAAAAATGCCAAATCAACCCATTATAACTATAAGAGCCTTGCCCAGCGTGATCGACAATTTTCAGATTCCGCCCCTCCCTAACTCCATCCGGTTCAAGCCAGCGGAGAATCCCCTAGCCCAGAGAATGCGGTATCACGATTGAATGTTTCGGGCGCCGCGGTAGATCGCACATTTCTTCACCAAAAGGCCGCTGAGCAGTTGCAATCGACATCCTACCTTGAGAGGAATCTCGCTAGTTAAGTTAGCTAGCTATTTTCTGAATGGGCTTCGAACAACGCATTCGCCGGAGATTCTTTGTGGAGGCGGTTCAAAACTTTTGGGACTTCCGTCAGCGTCCGCGCCTGGTCTTCGCCGGCCTCTCGAACTCTTCGGCGATTGTGGCGCCTTCTTTTGTTCGTCTCTTTCGTCGAGATCCGGCGCTGTCTGCTGTTTTGGTCACGAAAACTGGCAGTCCTTACGATTCTGGATGTTTCCAAACGCCAGCTTGCGCAAAACCGAAGACGGGTGTCGGGTTTACCACTGGGAGAACCGAACCACCGTGACCCTAGCAGACCCGCGTGGAAAGGCTAGCCGGATTATCCGCTCAGCTGCGTCGTTACCATATCGCTTCCGTCGGTCGGAAGCGAACGGTGAGATAAAAATTCTCGATGCCGAAACGATCAAGGGGTAAACGCACTGTATAGTCCTGCTGCAACCCGGCGGGATAACTCACCGTTACCGGGTATTCATCCGTCAATGCTCCATTCCCTTCGCAGCGCCAGCATTCGTAGGATCCGGCACTCCCTCGGCCACGACATGCCGGACAAGTCACTCGGGCCGGCACCAGAATCCGCATCTGCCCGCCCATAAACGCCTGTCGGGGCGACAAAGGCACATCCACGGTCAGGCTTTCCAACCGCTCTGCTTTTGGTCGGGTCACGAGTTCGAAGTTGCTCCACAGACGGTCAAACATCTCATTAAACGACGGGAGAAACGTCTCAAACGACCGGAGGAGGGATATTTCTTCCAATCCGCCCACTGATTGAACGGGAGTGAGCGGCTCGGCCGAATGCCTCCGCCGGATCACGGTTTCCGCGGGCCGCGCCAGGTCAGTGCGCCGAACCGGAATTTCTCCCGCTTCACGGTCGTAAACTGCGCGACGCATCGAGTCACTCAGCACGGAGTAAGCTTCTTGCGGTTCGAGGAACTGCTCACTGCCAAAGCCCGAAAGATGGGAGTGAAGTTCACTAGTAAGACGCCGATAGGCGGATCGGATTTCCTCCGCCGTGGCTTCGGGCGTCAAGCCAAGAACAAAGTAGTAATCGTTTTTCATACAACTCGTCCAATTCTGTTCTCGCTGCCTCAATAGCCCACCGCGATTCCGGCAGCGACACCTTTATTTTCAGGTATCGCGTCGTGAAAATCAATCAACCAGCGGTCGCTATCTTCAACTGGCGTCACGGTGGCGATGCCGCGCTGAGATGGTCGTTGCGCTATGACGCTGTCCAGATCCTCGACACAACTGGCGCTGGTTGAACGGATCCGCATTGATGCGCCTATTTCTCAATATCTCTCTTGTTCGCACGCAGAGAGAGAGGAGTGAGCGGGTTGACAGCCGCTCGGCTTCTCCTGTTATTCCTTTGCACTATTCGACTGCTCTATGGCAGCAGCAACGACAGCGTCGACTGTAAAGCCTCCGCAATCGGAACACTCGGGCTGCTTACGCTCGGGTTTGCCGGCAGTTTTTTTGACTGGTGCGCCGCTCATGGCCTGGAACTCACGACCGTGCGACCGTTCCACGTGGCTGCCTGGACGAGGATTTTCCGGGTTTCAAGCCGACCGTAAAGCAAAAGCTCGCTGCGGTGCGGATGTTGTACGATTTTCTGGTTGTTCGTCAAATCGTATCGTCAAACCCGGCACATTCGGTTCTCGGGCCAAAGTATGTGGTCAAGAAAGGCAAGACGCCTGTATGGAGCCGCGAAGACGCCATTGATTTCCGCCTATTTTGACCGGTACTTGATGCGGTCGCAACTCGCCTCGGACGTGGAGCACGTTAGCCCGCAAGGTTATTTTCGGCCGCTGTCGCGAAATCGTCACGTCAGAGCAGGCGCGCACACGTGTGCACCCCCCTGGCCGACCAACTGCGCAAAGAGGGAGTCGATGCAAGCATCGGTATGTGTTTAGCGCGATGTATCCGGAAGGACCGGGACGAGTTCGAGTACCCTAGAAAGCCGGGGGCTTTTTTGGGTGCGACATGAACACTTTCGTGGCTCGCGCACTTTCGTGGCCTGCGTGGTCATGGCAAGAAGAGAGCAAGCACGGTGGGTGGCTTGGCAGTTATGGCCGAATTCGTCCCTGGTGTGAAGCAGACCCGAGTTCGAGTATGGCTCCGATGTATTGCGGATGGGTGCTTGGTGGCAGTCCTTCTAGCCCGGTAGCTCTTTAAGTAGAGTCAGGGGGTGGAAGGCTCGACCCCGTTGGGGAGAGTGTGATTTTGACCCGCACGTCGGGCCGAGCCAACCACTAGTGCGCTTAAACACAGATTGAATTATGAAGCGCAAAAGCCGTCGTGCCAAGGGCCAAAAAGTGTCTCCGATCAATGACGATCTGGAGTTGATCGAACCGGATGCAGCAGCCGTTGATGTGGGCAGTCGCAGTCATTGGGTAGCAGTCAATCCCCAGCGGGATCCCAACCCGGTGCGGGAATTTGGAACTTTCACTACTGATTTAATGAGCCTGGTCGATTGGCTGGCTCAATGCGGAGCAAAGTCTCTGGTGATGGAGGCAACCGGAGTTTATTGGGTGAGCCTCTACGAGCTATTAGAAAAACGCGGTTTTAAGGTCTACGTGGTCGATGCCCACACGGTGCGTCATCTGCCCGGCCGCTCCAAAAGCGACGTCAAAGACTGTCAATGGCTTCGTCGACTGCATAGTTATGGGTTGTTACGAGGCTCCTTTCGGCCACCGGCGCAGATCCGCCAACTGCGCAACTACCTGCGCTCGCGCACCAAGATCGTTGAGGCTGCGGCTCAACAGCAGCTTCGAATGCAGAAGGCTTTGACGTTGATGAATGTTCACTTGCACCACGTCATTAGTGACATCAGCGGTTTGACGGGGCTTTCGATCGTACGAGCCATCGTGGGCGGGGAACGTGATCCAAAACAACTGGCTCGATTGCGCGATCCCCGCATTGTGGCGAGCAAGGAAACCGTCCAGAAAAGCTTGGAGGGCAACTGGCAAGAGGAGCTGCTCTTCGATCTCAAGATTGCCTTGGAAAGCTACGACCACTTTCAAGGCCAAATTACGGCCTACGACGAGCAGATACGTCAAGAACTCAAAGAGGTTCCATCCAAAGAGGATCTAGTTCAGGAAGCCCTGCCCCCAGTACGGCTAAGAGCCTGCCGCAAACGGCCAGGCATGAGCCAACAAGACCAGCTTGATCTGCGAGAGGAGCTTTATCGAATCAGCGGTGTGGATCTGACCCGCATCGACGGAATCAGTTTGCAGACTGCGCAAAAAGTCTTCTTCGAAATTGGGACCAATGTCGGTCCCTGGAGCGATGAGAAAAAGTTCTCTTCCTGGCTGGGCTTGAGCCCTAACCATCGTATTAGCGGAGGCAAGGTGCTCAAACGCAGCAGTCGCAAAGTGGTCAATCCACTGAGCGTCGCGCTGCGGCTGGCCGCGCGCACGCTCCGAAACAGTCGCAGCGCTTTGGGAGCAAACTTTCGTCGACTCATCGCTAAAATCGGAATGCCCAAAGCCATCACCGCCATGGCTAGAAAACTAGCCGTGCTCATCTACCGAATGCTCAAGTATGGAACCCAGTATGTCGACAAAGGCATGCAACACTACGAAACCAAATACCAAGAAACCAAAGCCCAATACTTGCGAGCCCAGGCGGCGAAAGTCGGCATGATCCTTCTTCCAAAACAGCCAGCTGCCGCCACTGCTGCCACCTAAGACAAGCCATCTTTTTGTGACCCAAACCGTCGAAAACCGAAAACATTACAAGCTCCTCACTATCAGCGAGATCCAACCGGTGTTCATGGGGAGACGATTACGATTTCAGAACGAGTGCGAGGAAGAAGGAGAAACTTGGAACTCGAACTCCGGTTCGCTGCGCTGATCTATCTAGATGTGGCTCCAGGCGTAGGCCGTTTCTATCGAAGGGACTGTCTTTGTGACCTTTGTGATCTTCTGTGCAAATGATTTTCTTCGTTCCCCCGGCGCTAAGACAGGAAAAAAAGCAAAAGTCATTTTTGAACAGAAGATCGCAAAGATCACAAAGAGTCACTGTCTTTAAGAGCCATCGGAGGCACCTGGGCCTGCGTTGTCTAAATCGCGATCAGCAACGAACGAAACGCTCGTTAATCCCCACTCGTCCTCTTGTTCTGAAATCGTAATCGTCCTCGTCGTCGTTCTCGACTTCTATGGACGGGGGAAACCCGCCGATCGCCGACAACGTTCAAAGATCGAGGACGAAGGACGACCACGACGACGAGGACGATCAGGAAGCAAGCTTCGATTCATAGTCCCCCACCTCGATTCCCTCCCCTCTCTCCCAATCGTTCTCGTCCTTCGTCGTCGTCCTTCGTCCTCGATTTTTTCGGCACGGGTTTGCTTCCTCCCGTCCGGTGTCTTTTCTCCGCGACGTTTCACTCACGCTGGAAATATTGCTGGCGGTTCGAAACCAATCCGGTATTCCTGCAACGGCGCGAATAATCGGCGATGGGCCAGAACGTCAGAACCTTGCGAAATTCGCCCATCGGCACGATCTAGATGGAGCTGTTTCATTTGAGGGCTGGTTACCGCGAGGCGAGGTGGCGGCAGCTTACCAATCAGCGACCGTGTTAGTGCAACTTTCCATTTATGAGGGAATGTCTAACACGATTCTGGAAGCCTTAGCATCCGGTTTGCCCGTGGTGGCGAGCCGGATCCCGGAAAACATGGAGCTCATCCAACCAGGGCGGAACGGCCTGCTCTTTGACCGGAACGAGGGGACCTCGAAAATTGCGCGAGCCATCGTGCATCTATACGAAAATCCGGATCTCTGGACCCAGATGAGCAACCAAGCCAGGGAGCGGATCACCGCCAGGTACTCCTGGGACCACGCCGCCGAGATGTACGAGAACTCTTTCTGGAAAAAGTAAGCGAGAACTTCAGCCTTGTCGCCGTCTCCGAGACAAAGCTGCTTTACATCGTTAGTTAGCCGAAATAGATGACCGTCCCAGTTTGGAAGACCGATAGTGCACCAAGCAAGGAAGCTTGACGTCCAAGACGAGTCACCCCAAGAGGCTTCCCTACTCTTTCATTGCTTCGATTTGCAGAACCAACGCGCTATGGTCGAGTTCTTCTTTTCCGGATTTAGCAAGAGTTGTGAATAACCCGCAGACGCGCTTGGTCAGGGGTAGCTGAACCCCGAGATCTCCAGCGACTTTGAGCGCGGCGTTCAGATCCTTGATCTGGTTTTTGATAAATCCCCCTGGAACAAAATTCCGGTCAATCATTCGTTGGCCATGCAGTTCCAGGATCCGGCTTTGGCAAAAGCCTCCCATAATTGCCTTGCGTACCTGGGCCGGGTCGGCGGCGCCCATTTTCGCCAGCGTAAGCCCCTCTGCGACGGCACCGATCGTTACCGCCACAATGCATTGATTGACAAGCTTACAGAGTTGGCCTCGCCCGTGAGGGCCCACGTGTGTCACGTTTCCCATCGCCGAAAAAATCGGACTCGCGTCCGTGATGTCCGCTTCTTCGCCACCGGCCATAATCGCGAGAGTCGCCTTTTCCGCGCCGACGGTTCCGCCGGAAACCGGGGCATCGATGTAACGCAGCCCGGATCTACCCAGAAGTCGGGCATGATCTTCCGCGATCGCAGGCGCGATGGAGCTCATGTCAATCACCAGGGTCCCGTCGAGGCACGCGTCCGCGATACCTTGATTAAAGAGTAAATCGGTCACGACCGCGCCGTTCTCGAGCATCAGGACTACAGCCTTGGCTTGGCGCACAGCGTCGGCAGGTGATTTGGCCAACCTGGCTCCCGCGCTCATGAGTTCAGCGGCTTTGCTGGGAGTTCGATTCCAGACGGTGACATGGTAGCCGCTCTTGATGAGATTCATCGCCATCGGTTTACCCATCAGACCGATACCTAGAAAACTGATTGGGACGGGGGGATAGAGCATAACAAACGCTGCACGCCTTTGGTCTTCAGGTCCAGGCAGAAACGCCGGGAGAAACGTATCGTCGCACCGGCAAAGGACATCGACGTGTCGGCGTAAAGGCGCGGTGAAGAAAGCCGGGTAGCGCATCTACGCCCGGGCGCAGACACGCGATACGTTTCTCCAAGCCTCCAGCCGAATACTCTAGAAACTTCGGAGGTTTTAGGGTTTATTCAGGTAGAATGCGGATTTCCAGGAGAGCGGAATATGCGCTCAGAGCATTGTTACTCATTGCCAAGGATCAGAAAGAGAAGATTCATCAGATCCAGGAATTGTCAGAGCGTGGAAATATCCCGGTAAAATTCCTCGAGCAGATCTTATTGCACCCCCGAAATGAAGGCTTGTTGACGAGCAAACGAGGAGTTGGAGGTGGCTATTCGCTCCGTAAACGGCCATCGGACATTGTCGTCCTGGACATTGTCGAGTTGCTGGACGGCCCGATCGCTCCGCTGCCATGCTCCTTGGATCGACCAGGAGAACCGTGCGGGTGCCCTGACCCGATCCGTTGCCCGTTGCGCCCATTGATGCGACAGACACGCGCAATGGTTCGCGACTTGTTCAGCTCCGAGACAGTGCAGGATCTGCTTGACGAAAGCCGCGGCGAGCACGTGTTGGCGTTCGAGATCTGAGGAAGTGCGAGAGGAAGTGTCAGTAGTCAGTGCCAGTGTCAGTTTAAAGACTCCTGATTTGGCGAAGATTTCTTGACGGATCAGTCGACCCCACTGACACTGACACTGACACTGACACTGACACTGACACTGACACTGACACTGACACTGACACTGACACTGACACTGACACTGACACTGACAACTGACACTTCCTTGGCACTTCCTCAGACACTCCGCATTTGCTTCCGCGCTGGCGACGGCGTAAGGTAACGGCACTCATTAAACTGGGGGCGTACTTTTGTCTCAAGCTATTGAAGTGCGTCGGTTCACACGTGACAACCTGTTTGAGCCCGGCAGCTCTTTCGGGATATAGAGTTGCTGACGATGAAGCAAAAGAGAGAACCACGGGAGCTGGTGGCATTCATCACAGCTCAAACGGACGACGACCTAGTTATTTCATTTGCCGTTTGTCAACCGGACGACCCGACTGACATCGAAAGTCTTACCATCTTGCGCACGCCCAAGTACGAGGCCTTCCTCGACGCGTGGGAGCGTGGCGCTTCGGTGTCATTCGAGCGAGACCTGGAAGGCGATGAGAGAGTGCTATTGCGGGAAGTTGTTTACGCTTTTGACGACAAGTGCATAACGCTGCGCACTGACCACCACAACTATAAGCTGGATGTTCGGAAAGTGGACCCCAGCGAACTGTCCGCCATGTGTCGGGTGTTTCGAAAGATGAACTTCGATTCGAGCATCCAACTGTCGGGCGTGTAACCCCGACAGCGATGGAATACCGGCGCCTCGCAAAGAACACCCATGCCAAGCATCCAGCGAGCGCGGATGGGGCCACGAAATAGAGGGTACCGCGTAATGGCCACGTCCGAGTATTGGAGCGATCGGCAATGGCCTGTTCAACGCCAGCCTGGGTCGTCCCCGGAAGGCGAAGTCCTATGGACCAGAGACCACCGAGATAATCCTGAGCCTGAACGGCACCAAGCCAGGAGACCAACTCAGCGGGTGTTCGGAATGCCGTGCTGGCAATTTGCGGCTCACCAGCCGGAATTTGCCATCTGACTGCGGATCATCGCAGGATCCCACTGACGCTGAAGCATCCGCAATGGCGCGCCGACAGTTTCAACTGGTGAGCATCACACGCTTACCTAGACCTCGCAGTAGGTTGCTTCCGAGCGTGGCGCAGGAATGGTTTCACCTTCGAGTCGCAACCCTTCGAGATGAAACTCGATCGCCCCGCGCATCTCCTTTTCGACTTCTTCCCGCGTTGCTCCGGTGGCCACACACCCCGGTAGATCTGGCGAGTAGGCCGACAGTCCTGTGCTGGTTTGTTCGATAATGACGAGATATCGGCTCATTTTAGCCCTGCCTGTTTCAGGATACTGTTTTTCGTTCCTTGAGCAAGTTCATCACTCGGCTTGCCCGCGATAGTGACTAAGCCAGGCTTCCGGGCATGCTTGTACTGTCGATGACTGCCACGCGTCCGTATCAGAAACCAGCCATCATCCTCAATCAGCTTTATTGCATCTCGAACCTTCATCGTTGATTGATCGATAACAGAAACGACGAATCACGGAATCCGAGCATATTTATGGAGACCCAACCTGCAGTTCTTACGATCCCAACATTTCGCAAATGAGTCGAAACAGATAGCGAACTCCAAGAGTTCTGGGCTGACTATCTGAAGAAGTTTTTCACAAAAAAGCTGCAATTCACAGGCCTGAGGGAGTGGGAAAATTATCAGAGGAATCGGACAAGCCGTCGCTGGGTGCACCCGCCTAGCTAGTGAGCTGGACGAGTATTCGAAGTCACTCATCGGCCAAAGTTCAGTGAGCGCCTTTTTATTATCTGTCTCTTTCGGTATCCGGTGTATTCAAGCGGATTTACCGACACCTATTTCAACCAGGCATGCGGAGGAAGCAATACTAATTCCGTGGTCACAATTTGCGGGCATCGAAACGTGTCGCACATTATATTCGATTCGAAGTCCTCGGAACCGCGAAAGCAGTCCACCAGAAAATTCCAGATATAGATTCTTTTCTTTGTCTTGTCGGGATACTCAAACGGCTCTCTAGACCTGTATTTTACTGAGTTCGCATACAAGTTAGCCACATTCACAGACGTTCTTCTGAATCGGTAAGCCATAACCAGCCATTGCACGGCATGCGTATACTCGCCATGAGGCCGAGAAAAAGAATCATGAAACAGGACCTTGTTTGATACGACTTCCCTGAAATCCTTATCGTCTACCTGATCGTTGAGGATATAAAATTCTTCCCAGTGTAACCCGTAATAACTGCCGACGCCACGGAGTACCTCAACGAATGTATCGACAACGAACCCGCGTTCCTCCTGCACGTACCTGTACAAATCGCGGAAGAGGTCGGATAGCTGAGCAGCAGCTTTAGCGAAGGCAAACGAATTGCTGAGAAAATATTGCAAGTTGCGCGTACCCCGCCATATCGGCTTCCCTCCGCTCGGCAAGCGATCCATCTTCGGAATGAAAGGTTCTTAGGAGAAAGCGTTGACCGTACTCCGTCTCGGCGTATTCCAGCTTGTTTCGGGTAACATGTTGCTCGTCTATTGCCTGGTAAGTTTGTATGGTACACTAATTTCATCGCCGTGCGTGATCCGCGCCAATCCTGGTTTCCCAGGGCGCGTTTGAGGCGTGAATCACAAAAGCACGCGCGACAAAAAGGGCGCGCCCATCAATTTACACCAGCAGCTTCTGGCGCAATCACCCATTCGTGTAGCTTTTATCCTGCGCTTCTTGGAAGAATAATGCATTGTGGCCAAATTCGACCCGCGGGCCAAGGGCGCGAAAGGAGGCGCAAGCGCCTGTAAGTCGTTCATATCGCTGGCCTTTTTTACCCTAGGTCTGCACAAGGCAGATGCCGGGTCGGCTGTCGCGCTAGGTCCACATAACCAAATGGTTGCTTCTTATGGACACACGAGGGAAATAGCCAAGCAGCGGGCGCTTGATCAGGCGCGGCGTCGGTACGGGGACAATGTCAGAATTCTCGCGTCGAGCGCCACCCTAATGGGAATTGGGTTATCGGCGTTTCGCTCGGCAATCCATCGGCGACACAAGCTGATACCTTGGCGATGGAGCTTTGTTTGAAAGCCGGCGGCAGGCATCCTCAAGTCATCTCTGGGTTCCGAGGATAGTCGTTATCGCAGATGACGACGGCGACGACCGGCAAAGGCGAGCGCGCAAAGATACGGAGCCGGCGTTACGCGGCGAAATTGTTTCGGCGCCAGTAAATAACGGCATCCCGGGAGGTGCTGCTTCCGCTCTGGGCAGCCCGGCGCTGCGCTGCGATTAACGCGGTGATTGTGAGTGCCGCGCAATCGCCTTGGGATGCAATCAGGAGGGCTCCCGGAGTGCGCAACGTAATCGTCACACGGGGGATTATTGCGTTGGGCAAAACGCCAATCCCTCGCGAAATTCCAGGAGGAGGCCCCCAACCCTGTCGAAATGGCTAAACGGCGGGCGCTCGGAATGGCTCGTCTGAACGGTTGGAACAATGTCAGGATTATAGCCGCTAGCGATGCAACCGGCTACGGCGCCATCGCGGTTGCCCGCCACCCCAACGGTGTCGGCTCGCTTATAGGCGTTTCGCTGGGAAGCAGCTCGTCGACCGAGGCTGATAGACTCGCGATCGAGCATTGCATTGAAGCGGGCGGCACGAATCCTAAAATAACGTCGAAATTTAGAGGATGATTCGTGGTCTTCCAATTTGGGGTGAAGACACGAAAGTGCTAAAATTGTCCGGTTCGTGAAGTCGCCGGCGACGCTCGGTCGCTCGGCAATTCGAGCTCGAGGCGTTTTTTAAAGTGCTCGAACGCTGCGGGGCAAATGCGACGGCCTGGCGGACCTTCGGCCTCAGTACTCGACTGGATAGGCAGTCCGGAGGTCGTAAGTCACCGATTGCTGTACTTTCTAAACGCAAAGATCATCGCTAATCCGCTATCATTCGTGCCCCGATCTGAAGAGGAGAACACAATGGCACGACGACAACTTCTAACCGATGAGCAGTGGGCTCGGCTGCTTGCGCCGCCGAGCGACGAACGCGAGATCGTCCGGTATTGGACATTGAGCCGTGAGGACTTTGACATCATTTTTCGGAAACGCAGCGACCACAGTCGGCTCGGCTTTGCCCTGCTGCTTTGCTATCTACGCTATCCGGGAAGGGTGCTGGCTGCGGAGGAGGTGCCGCCGGTAGCGCTGGTTTCATTCGGTGCGCGGCAGCTCGGTGTCAGCCCAGCGGCGTTCATCAGGTACAGCCGGCGGGATCAAACCAGGCGCGAACAACTTGCCGAATTCATGGAACGGCTCAGTTATCGGAGCTTTGACCGGGCCAGTTTTCTTCATTACCTGGCGTGGCTTACCCCTATCGCCCAGAGCGTCCAAAGGCCGGATCTCCTGATTGAGATGCTGCTGGAAGATCTGCGCCATCATCGGATCATCCCGACACGGAGGATGCTGGAATTGCTTCTACACCAGGCGCGAAGCCGGGCTGAACGCCTGGTCTACCGCGCCCTAACCAATGGATTGACAGACACCCAAGGGGACGCGCTCGACACGCTGCTCAATCAAAAGCCGGAGGCGGCAACCAGTTGGATGGGTTGGTTGCGACAGCTGCCGCAGGCGCCGGCTGCGCGCAACATCCTCGCTCTGATCGAGCGTCTACGATTCGTTCGCGAGCTCGGCATTGACGCAGATCGACAGAGAAGCCTTTCCGTCTCTGCCTTTCCTGCTATCGAAAGACTTCGATCGGATAGACAAGATCCTACAAATGTTGGCCGTTATCGAAAGTCGCACCAAGAATCCAATTGATGAAGAAGATATTTACCTGCTCGCGACTTCCGCAGCCTACGAGCTTCAACAATTGTACACAGGTTTCGATAAAATCGTTGAGCGCCATTTCGACTTCACGGGCGCCAAAGCCGGCGCAAGCCCTCGGTATCACAAAGATCTGTTGCTAAATGCATTTAACAACGATCTGGTGACCAGTAATCGTTGTTAAAGGACAAGCGCTAGCCGCTGTGTCACTGACTCATCAGCGCCATGAATTGGATGCTCCTGATCGGCGTGAGCAACATAATTTTGTCTGCGGTAAACTCACCGACGTAGGCTGTTTAATCGATCTGGTCGACAGGAGCAATTACATCGGTCTTGAATGCACTGGCTTCGCGCAGAGCGAAAGTTTGCCTGGCCGACCCGCTGGGACGCAGGGCGGCATCCTTAGCTTTGAGGAAGCCGTCGCTGCGGGAAGGGAACGATTATCCAAGGACATTTTCCAATACGCGTTAGACATAGCTACATTGCACGAACTTGGAGTGCATCCATTTAATCCCGTTATCAAGGAAATGCTGGACGTGATCCGGTCCGCCACGAAACTTGACCGCGCCAAAGAGTTCACGGCGTTGCCTGCGCCGGAGTTGAGCATCTGCTTCGATAAGTTGCTCACGGCACGCTACGCGCTATTCGGTGGACGCGAAAGGGAATTGACGCAACTGAAACAGTTTCCTGCCATTGCCAAAACCACAAAGACAAACGCTGGGCGCTGGAGCCGGTCGGCTTCAGCTTGCGACTTACCCACAATCGCGAAAGACCCTTTTTCCGGGCCGGCACGCTGCTGCGACTTAACGAACATGTACTAGGCATTCTCGCAACGTACCCGCGCGGGCGATTATGGATAAGTCTGAACGCCGGTTTGTTGTCGGTTTTGGATGGCTCGGGGCAAAAAGCACGCACATAAAAGCAAAAACCACAACATTTTCAACTGGTTATTAACTAAAAAAACGACCCACACACGAAAATGCTGACACTACCCCCAATTTTGGTCGACTCAGATTATACCCTGCTGTTGCCGTCACGAACGAGAAAGATCTATCCAATCCATCACATAGAAGGAGACCAAAACTGGACCAGCGAGACTCGCCCTTCCCTCGCATACTTTCTACCATCAGGTAGCCTTCGGCGTAAGAAGTAGTTTGCACTGCTGCTGCAGATCCTCCAGCGCCTTCGCCATAAGTTCTAAGCGTTTCCACCGACGCTCGTTACTTGGCTGCAACCGGTCGACGAAGCGCGTCATCGGATCGAGCAGGCGCGTGAAGTCCGGGTCAGTCGATTTCAGCAGGAACTCCGAGTAGCGCATACAGCGCACTTCGGTACCCTCGCGTACCGTGACTGCCTCGCCCATGGCACGTTGTTGTAGGCTGAAGACCTGGCGGTCTCCACCCTTAGCAAGGCTCTGCAGCTCCCCTAGCGGGTAGGCGCTCAGCTTGCGTCCGACATCATGAATCTTCTCGAAGAAGTTGTCTTTCGCCTCATGTCTTTCAAATAACTCAAAGCTCAAGCTTTCCTGCAGTAGTCGAACCCAACAGAAGTACTGGCAGAAAAGGTAAACGGTGCTAGGAAGGAAGTAATCGTAGCGAATCGACCAGTCCGTGCCGATCTCACCTTCGGTCTCCGAAGACAGGGCGAGATAGCCCGCCTCCTGAAGAATGTTGCGAAGTCTCTCCTTAAGACCCATCACAGAGTCGAGAATGGGATTGGCCCAGCGCACGACCTGCTGCCGGATGCGATCGGCCCGAGCTGTCCGGGTTGCAAGCCCCGTCTGGAAAGTCGCTATTTGGCGATCGAACTCCGCTTTTTGCGCTAACAGTGCTGCATCCGATCGCTCCTTCGCCTTCGCCAATTCGCGCTCTGTCCGCACATGCAGCTCAGCTAGTTCATGGTCTGTCCGCGTTTTTAGCTCAGCCAACTCGCGCTCGGAGCGTGCCTTCGTTTCAGCCAACTCCCTGTCTGTTCGTGCCCTTGCATCGGCTAATTCCAAGTCCGCCTGACGCTTCAGGTTGGCTTTATAGCTTTCCGCATCCTGATTCAGGTTGGCTTTGTGAGTTACGAGGTCTCGGCTGAAGAAATGGCCAATGATTGCCCTCGCCAAAAAGCTTATGGCCGCCACTACGAGAGTAGTGCTACCAAGAGTCTTAAGGAGATCGTCCCAGTGTATCATTATAGACCCTCCAAGATTTTGATCATCATAGGGTTGAACACGCCTATTCCGAGTAATATAACAACGCTATCACCTGCTCAATCAGATCTCTGCATGTCCGCCGTCCTGCTGCGAAGCCGATCGGACGATTTGGTGGGCCGCATCGAAGTAAGCCCGCGCATTTGTCGGAAGCTCTGGCAAGAGTTTCTCACTGCTCCCGAGTTGCTGTTCTATAACTCGATCCCATACGCAGCAGAAAGCCAGTCCAAGAGGATTGATGGGCAGAATTGCGCTTAAAAAATTTCTCCAGTGATATCTATTTGCCTGGGCACTACGCACTTCTTTATCCAACCACGTGGCAAATTCGTGGACTACATTCCAGGAATCTCCCGCGCGTTGGACTGCATCAGCGAGCGCTGAGTGGAATGCGAGTGGAATCCCCAGTCGTCCGATACGATGAGCAGGTCGCTGCATTGCTGCTTCTCGCACCTCGCTTAACGCAGTGAAGCAAGTCTGATCTTGAAGCGTAACAGCGAGATGAGAAAAGGCGAGTAATTTGTTGGCAATCAACTCCGTTGGATCCGTCTCAATGCGATCGTCACGCCATCGAGAGCATCGCTCTCGGAGCAACTCAGTGGCTTGTCCGCAGATCGCCAGTGGAACTTCTAGACCGACTTCGATACTGTCATGATCGGGTTTCTGCTCGAATCTATCCTTTTCAGCAACCGATGTAAGCTTCGAATATAGTTGGGCAGCACTCATGAATAGCTGAGCACCTTTTGCCGGAACGATCGGCGTCCAAAAAGAAGCGGCAATCACTAGGCGGTTTGCACGCACCCACCCCGACATTTCAGGCAACTCAGCTGAGCTCACGCTGGCGTAGCCTTCGTAGATTTCCGCCATTACTTGAAGCTGTTCCGGGTCGAGATAAAGAAGCTCTGCAGTGGCCATAGACAACTAGGACTAGGGTAGCACATCACGA
Organism: uncultured Verrucomicrobiae bacterium; assembly: GCA_963782115.1. Lineage (GTDB taxonomy): Bacteria > Verrucomicrobiota > Verrucomicrobiia > Chthoniobacterales > JAFAMB01 > JAFAMB01. The sequence continues at coordinate 193,858 of CAWAIK010000014.1, read as the reverse complement.
ATGTTGTTGAATAGCTCGGGTGGCTGGAAGTTTGGATTAATCGCATCCCACTCCGGAGTCGGTTGCTTCCCGCTCCGCAATTGGCGGCGAGCACGAGCCGGGTCGTAACATTCCACTCGTTCCAGGCGAACGGACGGAATCGAGATTTTTGCCACGATTTCTCCCTCCGGATGATACCGCAGGAAGGACGTGTAAATGTGCAGTTCTCGAACCTCCTCGGCGAATTCGCGCATCGGGATTGACTGCTTGCCTAGGGTGAGTACGTAACCGTAAAACACGTAGCCTCTTCGTCGAAACCAGTCGGTGGCAAACTGTAAGGCGGTAAGAAATGGTGACAGAATAAGGTTAACCCCTCGATATGCGTCCCGCTCTACACAGCCTGCGGTTGTGGAGATATACGGCGTGTCCTCGCGAAAGGGCGCGCCAGTATCGGGATCGCGGTCATCGTAGTGTTCAAGATGCCAAAACAGATTCCTTTGCGTGAGCTTACGAGCAATCTCGTGCTCCGGTAGAGGGTTCACCTTCAACCACCAGTTACAAATAATGCCCCCGCTGGTCAGAATGCGCGTTGCTTCTTTGTCGGATTCGGTATCTGTTGGAGCAATACCACCAATTCCTTTTAAAACCTTTTGAAAGATCATTGTGTCAGGATCTTCAGTTGCGCACGATTCGTAGCCCGTTATAACTCGAACGTGCACCTTAACTCGCATTCTCTATCAGTGCGGGACGAGAGGCGCTAGAAAAATTTGGGGTTTAATTTCTTTAGCCATGGCCTGCGAAGAGATAAGAAAAAGGGATGCCGCAAGTGCAGCTTCCCATTTTCCGGCCGGCAGTGTGGAGATCAATCGTGAACTTGCTTGTCTAGTCGAAGGGCGCGATGTACAGAGGCCCGAGGCACCGAGCACGCTTAGCGATCGTTCGCTGCCAATAGCCAAGCCGAGATGGGTTACGGCACGACACCGGCCGCTGGAGCGGGTACTGGCCTCCTGCGGGTTGCTGACCAGCACGGAATTGGAGTTCCTCGCTGCCGATGATGTGCCCAATGGCGGGGTTCTTTGCGCGTTGCCGGCTCTTTTGGCTGAAGAGGTCTTGCGCCACACGCGCACCTTTTACAGGCTGCAACCGGGATTCACCCGTTGGAGTCGATCTTTTGGCCTTGGCTCTGCTGGCACTGGTGCGTTGCCGTTACCTGTCCCCCGGCGAGCGGGGCAAACTATTGGGCTTGGATCGGCTACCCGAGGTCAAAGCCCTGCGGCCAAAAGCCTAGCAGACCCGAGTGGAAAGGCTAGCCGGATTATCCGCTCAGCTGCGTCCTTACCATATCGCTTCCGTCGGTCGGAAGCGAACGGTGAGATAAAAATTCTCGATGCCGAAACGATCAAGGGGTAAACGCACTGTATAGTCCTGCTGCAACCCGGCGGGATAACTCACCGTTACCGGGCATTCATCCGTCAATGCTCCATTCCCTTCGCAGCGCCAGCATTCGTAGGATCCGGCACTCCCTCGGCCACCACATGCCGGACAAGTCACTCGGGCCGGCACCAGAATCCGCATCTGCCCGCCCATAAACGCCTGTCGGGGCGACAAAGGCACATCCACGGTCAGGCTTTCCAACCGCTCTGCTTTTGGTCGGGTCACGAGTTCGAAGTTGCTCCACAGACGGTCAAACATCTCATTAAACGACGGGAGAAACGTCTCAAACGACCGGAGGAGGGATATTTCTTCCAATCCGCCCACTGATTGAACGGGAGTGAGCGGCTCGGCCGAATGCCTCCGCCGGATCACGGTTTCCGCGGGCCGCGCCAGGTCAGTGCGCCGAACCGGAATTTCTCCCGCTTCACGGTCGTAAACTGCGCGACGCATCGAGTCACTCAGCACGGAGTAAGCTTCTTGCGGTTCGAGGAACTGCTCACTGCCAAAGCCCGAAAGATGGGAGTGAAGTTCACTAGTAAGACGCCGATAGGCGGATCGGATTTCCTCCGCCGTGGCTTCGGGCGTCAAGCCAAGAACAAAGTAGTAATCGTTTTTCATACAACTCGTCCAATTCTGTTCTCGCTGCCTCAATAGCCCACCGCGATTCCGGCAGCGACACCTTTATTTTCAGGTATCGCGTCGTGAAAATCAATCAACCAGCGGTCGCTATCTTCAACTGGCGTCACGGTGGCGATGCCGCGCTGAGATGGTCGTTGCGCTATGACGCTGTCCAGATCCTCGACACAACTGGCGCTGGTTGAACGGATCCGCATTGATGCGCCTATTTCTCAATATCTCTCTTGTTCGCACGCAGAGAGAGAGGAGTGAGCGGGTTGACAGCCGCTCGGCTTCTCCTGTTATTCCTTTGCACTATTTCGACTGCTCTATCTATGGCAGCAGCAACGACAGCGTCGACTGTAAAGCCTCCGCAATCGGAACACTCGGGCTGCTTACGCTCGGGTTTGCCGGCAGTTTTTTTGACTGGTGCGCCGCTCATGGCCTGGAACTCACGACCGTGCGACCGTTCCACGTGGCTGCCTGGACGAGGATTTTCCGGGTTTCAAGCCGACCGTAAAGCAAAAGCTCGCTGCGGTGCGGATGTTGTACGATTTTCTGGTTGTTCGTCAAATCGTATCGTCAAACCCGGCACATTCGGTTCTCGGGCCAAAGTATGTGGTCAAGAAAGGCAAGACGCCTGTATGGAGCCGCGAAGACGCCATTGATTTCCGCCTATTTTGACCGGTACTTGATGCGGTCGCAACTCGCCTCGGACGTGGAGCACGTTAGCCCGCAAGGTTATTTTCGGCCGCTGTCGCGAAATCGTCACGTCAGAGCAGGCGCGCACACGTGTGCACCCCCCTGGCCGACCAACTGCGCAAAGAGGGAGTCGATGCAAGCATCGACCACACCTGACGCGAATGGCGCAAAGTTAAGTAGTATCTCGGAGGTCTTTGGTGGGTGACTAATAACTCATCCGCCCCGGATCTGGTAGCGTCCCGGACTCGGCGGCGGCGGAGCCGCCGCTACTTGGTTTCGTCTGGGAGAACCGCAACGCAGTCGATCTCGACCAGAATCTTGATTAAACCTGCCTGGACCGTTGTCCTGACCGGCATTTTCGTCGAAGAATTCATTGTACACCTCGTTGTATTCGGCGAAACGAGTCGGATCGGTGAATGATACTTTTTCGCATAAGCTGATCTTCGATTGGCGGGCTTAATTGCGCACGATTCTTTTAATTAAATCAAACGCGTAAAGTTTCGTTCAAAACTCCTCGAGAGTAAGTTCGGAGGCCATCAGCAGGTTTCCGGCGAGGAGACCGCAATCCACCGGCAAGACTGCCCCCGTGATGGCCTTGGCAACATCGGAGGCTAGGAAGATCGCTGCTTCGGCAATGTCGTCCGGTTCCACAACTCGCCCTAACGGATACCATTTTATGAGCTGTTCAAACACGGCAGGGTTCTTGTTCACGCGCTCTTGCCAAGCAGGGGTTTCAACGGTGCCGGGCAGAATGATATTGGCCCGGATACCAACCCGTCCGAGCTCTGTCGCAAGCGATTTCACATAGCTAGCTAATCAGGCCTGCTTTGGCTGCGCTGTAACCTGGATGACCCAATGCAAGCGTAGCATTCACTGAACCGATAGCGATGATGCTACCTTTCCCCTTGGCCATCATTCCTGGCAAGACTGCCTGCACCGTGTGCATGGTTCCATTAAGATTTAGATCGATATCGCGATGCCACGAATCAACCGTGGTCTGCCGTACAGTAGGTGCAGATGCCCCTCCGGCATTGGCAATGAGGACATCGACCGTTCCATGTATGGCCGTCACCGCACCGAGTGCATCGGACAGCGCGGAGGCATGACCTTATTCACCCGACCCGGCATTCCTGTACAGTCCGCAAGGACGTGGTCCAGTCCTTCTACAGATAAATCCTGTGCGAGAACGGTGTCGCCGAGCCCAACAAAACGGGCGACGAGCGCCGGCTCGGCGTAACGTATCCCAGGCATCGGTAATAGCCCGAGAAGCATTAGGTTCATAGAATGGAACCTCCAGGTAGTCGGCAGCATCTGCTATTTCTCGAAGGTCGCTCCCTTCTATCCAGGTAGCAGCAGTAGGGCGTTGCACGGTTGGGATCACTGCCAGCGGGGTAGCATCGGGTAGCGTCGCGCGCAGTCGTTTAATGAAGTCCGACACCCGTTGAATACGCCACCGAAGAAAGGTCGCGAGCTCTGGGTCGGCCAAAATATCTCCGGTAATCCAGGCATAAGCCATATCGGAGGGGACCTCACCGGGCGATTCCAGGTAGGCATCAGCCATGCTTGCAACACGCAGTCTTAGACTGTGACTATCGATCCCGGTATCGCGATGTGATTCGTCCAGGCAGTGATCACAAAAGCACAGACCTAAGAGCATTTCCATCCAACGTTGGCTTTGCACCTGGGCAAACTCGTGAATCGCCAGAGGAGAAACCGTGCGCGTGACGATTCCGTATTACAGCGCTGCCACGGAACCGTATTTAGCAAATACGCTCTCATCTTGATTTATGCAGCATTCAACATCGCATTTGCGGTCTGGATGCTCCGAAGTTATTTCGAATCCATTCCCGTTGAGTTGGAAGAGGCAGCATTGATCGATGGGTGTAGTCGTTTGGCCGCAATCATCAGAATCTTTGTACCATTGGCGCTCCCGGCGATGGTGGTAACCGCGATATTTACGTTCATCAATTCCTGGAACGAGTTTGTGGTGGCGTTGACCCTGTTACGTTCACAGGACAACTTCACGCTTCCGTTACGCGTCTTTTCCCTCGTCGGTGGCCGATACACCCGTGGAATGGGAACAGGTCATGGCTGCAACGCTATTGGCGACGCTACCGGTAGCTATCCTGTTTTCCTGGTTGCAACGTTATCTGATGGGCGGCCTCACCATGGGAGCGATCAAGTGAGTGTTGGCGCTGGTCGGCGCCGAACTGCTCAGGATTATTGCCTCGTAATCACGCTACCCGGAAGCTCGGCTAGGATCTTTCCCAGTTTCACCGTCCGTACACCGTTCACCCACAAACCTTCCAGACCGGTCGGGTTCAGCTGAGGATCCTCAAATGTGGCCCGGTCAAGGAACTCATCACTGAAAAGTGCTAAATCGGCGATTAATCCCGGGCGAATTATTCCGCGGTCCAGCAGTTGAAATCGTTGCGCCGGAAGAGATGTCATGCGGCGGGCTGCTTCTTCAAGGGGGATGAGGCGCTGTTTCATGGCTAGACGTCCGATCACTCGAGGAAAGGAGCCGAACATGCGCGGATGCGGTTTGCCTCCCTGGCGAGGAATACTGTCGCTGCCGACCATTTGCAGCCGGTATTGATGAACTACTCGGAGGTCTTCTTCAGAGAGTTGGAACATAATGATGTTGGTGGTGGAGTTGTGGCCCCAATAGCCGGCACATTTGATCGATCTCATCTGTCGTAGCTCACGACGGGCGAACCCCACACCCCCAAGCGAAGCGGGCCATGACCGACCAGGGAAACGAGGTTCAGAGCTATCCCTGTAGCATTCAATCGGTCGCGGTAGGACGAGAAGTCCACAAACATCTGGTTCCGTTTGATTTCGCCTAATAGGGAAGCCAGATGCTGGAACGTTTCCTCCTTTCCAGCGGATGGGTAGTTGGAGAAGCCGCAATTGCCGACTACAACCGTTGTGACTCCTTGGAGCAGTTTTGCGGCATGCTGCGGATCATCTAAGAGAGCCACCTCATCGTGCGTGTGTGAATCGATGAAACAGGAGAAAGATAACTCCCGTTTCCATTGATTTGCTCCAGAGCAGTTGACTCGATGATTTTTCCGACCGCGGCAATCCGGTCGCCAAAAATTCCTACGTCCGCCCTAAACCAGGGCGCTCCGGTGCCGTCCACTACCCGAGCGTTACGGATGATTATGTCGAGTTTTTTCATCGCTAGCGTATTTTCAAATGAGATAGGTGGATAAAAGCGAATTTTGGTGACTCGAGGAGGGAATGGGAGAGAGAGTTTTGAGATACCTGACCATGCACATCAGCGAACTAGACACCCCTGTCCCGGTTGTCGATTACGATATCGCACGTCGAAATATTCGTCGTCTCCAAGAATATTGCGATGCACATCAATTCAAGCTTCGGCCTCATATCAAAACACATAAATTACCGTTCTTCGCCCATGAACAATGTAAAGCCGGGGCTGTAGGAATCACGGTGCAGAAGGTGGGTGAAGCGGAGATCATGGCGCAAACCGGCCTGACGGATATTTTGATCACTTACAACGTAATGGGACAGGAGAAAGCGGAGCGTTTGGCACACCTCACGAACTTTGCACGCATCAGCGTGGCAATCGACAACGACAAGGCGTTACAGTCGTTAGCGTGGGCAGGAAGTCGAGCTAGCGCCCCAATCGGTGTCTTGATCGAGTTTGAATCAGGCGGGAATAGGCAAGGAGTGCAAACACCAGCCCAGGCGGTCGACTTAGCCAAGGCGGTCCTGAGCCACTCAGGGGTGGAGTTTATAGGGCTGATGACGTATCCAACTACTCCGAAGACAGCCGAGTTCCTCCGGAAGACATTGCCGCTTTTTCGCAAGGCAGGGATCGAAGTCTCGGTGGTCTCCGGAGGTGGAACACCGAATGCCTATCGGACGCATGAACTTGCGCCAGTCAATGAACTGCGCGTGGGGACCTATATCTACAACGATCGGATGATGATGGCTGCCCAAGCCGCAAGCCTGGAAGACTGCGCGTTGACGGTTCTCGCCACAGTGGTCAGTTGTCCCACGAGTGAGCGCGCAGTGATTGATGCCGGCAGCAAAACGCTTTCAAGCGATTTGCTGGCTCCGGGTCAAGGAGATGGGTATGGCCTCTTGCCCGATTATCCGAACGCAAGTATTGCACGACTCAATGAAGAACATGGCGTCGTCGATCTTGGACGCTCCGCACGTAAACCCGAAGTTGGAGAACGTGTGCGAATAATTCCTAATCATGTTTGCGTTGTCACAAATCTTCACGACTACATTTATCTCCATCGAGATGGAGCGGTGCTCGCCCAATTGCCGGTGTACCTGCGTGGAAAAACCACTTGAGAACAGTCGACCGATTTATTACACCGCAAACGTTTATTTTGGAAATGACAAGGAATTTTCGCAATTATGCTAATCAACTACACCACCAAATCATCATTTCGGTGGTGATACAGTGACGTAGCCATTGGAATCGTTCCCGCCCAAACCATGAACCCCAGCTCGGAGGCTATATTTGGCGCTCGGATCAACGGTGGAGATATTCAACCGGAACTCGTTGTTGTCGTAGCCAGGACCTGCCGGAGCGAGATGCTGATCAACGGCCACGGGTTTTCCGTTCTCCAGTATTTCGACCTTCTCGATCATCAATGCATCGCCGCTTTGGTGGTTGAAATGTACCTTCCAGGCTCCCGGCACGACCTGCCAGTGACCGGCTCCCGGCAAGGGCCCGGTGACCACCCAGCCGGTAATGGGCCAAACGATGGATGAACTTCCCGACTTGAGATTTGCCGGGCTCCAAGTGAACGGCAGACCTCCAGGCGTTTTCCCATAATACTCCAGGCCCATTGAATTCAGACGCTCAAAGTCGTAACCGCGACGTCTTTCAAAATCCCCGAAATCGCGAGCGTCCTGTGGAGTCCAACCGATCTCCCGCAATGGCACAGGCGCGGGGTAACAGTTGATACTGGACCTTGAGCCAGTCCTCAACATTTTCCGTCCAGACATTTCCCTGTAAATTTGTGCTCTTGCATGAGCTGCTGCACAGATGGTGAGGCTTGCCATTGATCAGGAGGCACCTCGTCGCCACCGATGTGAATATATTCGGATGGAAACAGCTCGATTACTTCCTGTAAATGTCTTCCAGAAACGTGAAAGTTTCCTCTTTGGGCGCATAAACATAGGGATTAACTCCCCAGAAAATTCCAACCTCGGGATGATAATTCGGGATGTCACTATTTCCGTACTGCGAGTCTAGTGCGCAACAGTTCGGCGATATGGTGAACGGCGAGAAACCGTCTAAGAATTAGACCACTCGGCAAGGGGATCAGTGATGGAATCGGTTTCATTTTTGGCACATTCCTGGCTAGGTATTGTTCCCTGACCTTCGCGCTCTTTTTCAGTCCTGGAGGGTAGCTTTTCATACTAATCTTGTTTTGATTGGTGAAAAAGAAAATGCGTAAGCGTTTTCGGCGAAGATTCCGCGTCTGCTGGCGGAGCAAAACGGGCCATGCCTTGGGTCTGTCCCCACACCTGACCCAATGAGGGTTGGATATACAGCGATGAAGCGACGGATTCGATCCGGGCGCTAGATTGAACAACGATCCCGAGAACCTACAACTTGTAACCAGATCTGAACACTTTTGGCTCCACGCTGGAGGGAAAGTTATATTGGCTGAGAAGCCTAATAGTGCGCCGGGCGGGCACGGGCAGGAGACTAACACAAAGGCCAGCATATCTTGAGCGCAGGATCACTTGGGGCTAAAAAATTCAGTTATAATCTGATGGCTATCACGGATTTGTTCCGATTTGATTACGTTCTCCACGCGAGCTCTTGCTCTAGTCATGTGTCTCTGAAATAATAGTGACATTATTTTCGCCAAGGGGCCGCTTTCCAGGCTCGTTGGATCTTGGCCAAAAGGGCTGAAAATAAAAACTGATCAACAACTAAACCAACCAAACTATGAGCACCAAGGCGGAGTAGGCCCGTAGTGGGTCTTTCGTTCCATTTACGCTTATCGGTGAATGCTCTACGGATAGCCTATGCAAACAAAAGCTATCGAATTTAGTTAGACAACCGAACTGGTCGTTCGCTAGCGCTTTGTTGGCGTTTAGTTTGTTCCGTTTTCTTCATCCGCATCACGCGAACTCAGCGAACGCTCGCTATCTATGTGAATCGGGTGAAATCGACCCGCCCGCCAAAACCGGAGCAATAGCAGCCCAAACCTTTCTCTGCCATGAAAATCTGGTTTAGCGAGTTCCTCCAAAACGCTGAACGCGATCTGACAAAAGAAACAGGGGGCACTGCGCGACTTCTTCAGGCCCACCGGTGCGACCCAAACTTGTATCCTGACCTCAGAACCCCCAAATATTCCTATGGCTCAACCCCAGAACCCTGCAAATTCGTCCTCTTTCCGGCAATCGCAGTTCCGTTGGAAAACGGATCCGACATTTTATCCGACCACCCGACTCGCGATGGAGTCGCCGGCCGAGCGTTACACTTCAAATGAACGCCCAGAAGCGATAACCCCGATTTGGCATGATATCCGAAAATGACAGAATCACTTTCAGGCGAACAATTTGCAAAACCAAAATCAACCAACAATCTCAACATGAATGCTCCCATGAATCCAAACAAAGCACTTTGGGAAAAAGGCGACTTTACCCGGATTGCCGAGAGTATGCGAGAAAGCGGAGAGGCGCTCATCCAGCGCCTTGGCATATCAAACGGCCTCAAGGTTCTGGACCTTGGCTGTGGCGATGGCACGACGGCAATACCCGCGGCAAAACTCGGAGCGGAGGTGCTTGGCGTTGATATCGCGAGCAATTTGGTTGCGGCTGGGAACAAGCGGGCCAAGGAGCTTGGCCTGGCCAACTGCCGGTTCCAGGAAGGCGATGCGGCGAATCTGCATCAAGTGCCGGAGCAAGCGTTTGATCTCGTCGTGAGCATCTTTGGCGCGATGTTCGCGCCCAAGCCGTTTGAGGTGGCCAAAGAGACAGTGCGGGTGACCCGGCCCGGAGGTCGGATCATTATGGGCAACTGGATTCCAAACGATCCGACGTTGGTGGCGCAAATTTTGAAGATCAGTTCCGCCTACACGTCGCCACCGCCGGAAGGCTTCGTCAGCCCAATGATGTGGGGGATCGAGAGCAACGTGATCGAACGATTTGCCGGCGCGGGAGTTCCCGCCGAGAAGATCTCCTTCGCCCGGGACACGTTTACGTTCAACTATCCCAGCCCCCCGCGGCGCTCGTGGATGAATTCCGAAAATATTACGGGCCGACCATGAATGCCTTCGAAGCGGCGGAAAAGAACGGTCGAGCCGCTGATTTGCAGAAAGAGCTGGAAGAACTGTTCAATCGCCAAAACCTAAGCCCGCGCAAGGATGCCACGTCCATCCCTGCAACCTTCTTGCGCGTCACTGTTGCGCTTTGAAGGGTTCAAGTGGCAAGAGAAAGTGATGCCTTAACCGCCTAACCATGCGCTGCACTAAACCCGGCCACCGCTCTACGGTTGCCATCCACACGTCCCGCGGACCGGGTCGCTGAGCTTGGGTCGTTAGGCCGCTTGGCGCCGGGAGAACTGGCATTGAGCTCTCCCGAGCGACTTTGGATGGTTGGGTGATGCGGGTGGGCGAGTTGCTGCGGCCCATCAGCGCAGCGATGGGACAGGAATTATTGAGTGGCTCCTATAAGAAATGGTCCAGTTCGCACTGTGCGGTAGAGCGCCCTGCTTAAGCGCTGGTAATCAATCCAGCCCGCGTGAGCGATGACTATCCGCTCCCCAAAGTATATGGAAACCCTACTTTGGATTGATAGTCAGAGGTTCGTTGAACTTTTGGAGTGGATCTACAGCCGAGTGAAACCTCGAAGAAAATAGTCAGGAAGCAAATCAGCCGTAAGCTCGGCGACGTAAAGAGGCGTCATTGGGGGGAGGCCGATCACGCGAAGAGCTCGCCCAGCTCGATCCTGATATCTGGCCATGCTTCTGGGCTTATCCAATCGCTCAGCGTCTGGCGCCTATACTGTGGAGCGACGAAGCAGTGCACCTGCCTGGCTTTGAGGTCTACAACCCAGTATTCCCGGATCTCGGCCGCTTTGTAGAGCGCTAGCTTTTCGCCTAAGTCGAATGCAAGGCTCGACTCGCTGATCTCGATGACTAGGGAAATATCCGCCGCACCGGGATGTTGTCCGCGCCAAAGACCAGGCCGGTACAACACTAGATCAGGCTGTGGCTGGCTTAGGCGGCCCAGGTTGATCGGGTACTGGACGCGTACTCGGTACCGATCGCCTGCTTGCTGCTGAAAAATTTGGGAAAGATGGTCGCCGACGTTGGCGTAATACGGCCCTATGGGTTCCATGTCTGTGATGATGCCCTCTAGCAGTTCGGTCCGTTGATCTAGCAGGCCGAGTTCACCAAGCTCGTAATATTGCTCGAGGCTGAAACGGTGGAGCTTGGGCTGTTGGATTGCGCTCATGGCTAAATTGTGGGGTCACTTGATGCCGTCTTTTTTAAACCTACTTTTAAAGCGAGTTCGGTGTAAGCCGTCTTGCTCATTCCGTATTCCTTGGCAGCTTGTTGGCTGGCTGTCAGGACTTTGATCGTGCCGCCGTCGATAGCACCAATTATGCGTCCGCAGACGGGCTCTTGGTCCAGGTTTCGGGGGTATGGGGTGGGTGGTTTCATCCTGGCCGAGAACGGCAAGAGCACTAGAGGGAACCAGCAGAGCGATCAGTTTGGCGAGCATGGGAGGGCGAAAGAGCAAATTAGCTTCGAATGGATACCTAGAAGATCTTGAAATATTAGCGCTTTCTTCAAGCGAATGTGCGCAGGTGATCGCTGTCAGCCGATTCGCTATCAGCTCTCAGGCTTTTTCCTTCTTGCCAGCCTTGACCAGGTGCTGGACGTAATCCGCTTCTCCAGCTCGATAAGCTGCTGCGACGCAGCTTACTGCATCGAATGCTCGTGCTGCGCCGCCAGGGGCTTCACTAAAAGTGCCGCGTTCGCTATTGGTATACTTATCGAGCGGCGGCACATCCTTAATCGGTACTCCGTCATAAGCAACGATGTATTCGTGATCAAACAACACCAAGGTCAAGCGAGCCTCTCCGGGAAGTTTCTGCTGAGATTCCAAGAAAGCGTTTATGCCTCCGATGGCCTCCTCTTTCATCGCGTTCATGGAGCCAGAGCGATCAAGGACAAAGCCGATTTCGCATAAGTTTGTGTTCAAAGATTTTTTCTCCGAGCTTGTCCGTTGCTTCTAGAATCCTCCGAAACCGACGTCTTGGTATTGGCGGGTAGAACGCCGTTTAATGGTTTCTTCCACAAGTCTTTTAACACGTCCTGCCACTCTTCCCCGCTCATGACACGCCGGGTGAATTTCACCAGTGCCAGGATGGTGACCCACAGTACGGCGATCCCGATGCTAAAACCTAAAAATACTTCGATGATTTGGAACATAACACTTCCCCGGTCTTTAAGATTATTTCAAAAGGGCGGAACCTGTCGGCCTTCATCAGGGCTCGAACGCCGTCACTGATCATTCGATTATGGTACCATAATCATTTTGGAAAGCAATACGCGCTTCCGTCGATCATGCGCGCGCTCTTTATACACCAGGGGCTGTCTTATCCTCTTTCAACCATTGTCGTAATGCACCTTCGATAACACGACTTCGATCCAGCTTTCGCAGTTTAGCGACTGTGTCGACCGCGGAAATCACTTCACTATCCAAACGAATTTTAACTGCAGAACGGCCCGGTTGTATCGGAGGACGCCCGGCGCCGGGGCGCGGACCTCCCGGCCTGCTTTTCTTCTTGGTGGCAACCTTGGTTTTGCCCTGTTTTGGAGGCGGCATCCTTGAGAATGGTACTGAAACGCACAAACAAGAGCAATACCGGCCACAAGTGAACGATGTCCGTTGGAAGCGACGCTCACTTCGAACGCATGCTTGTCTGAGCACTGTCCATTGGCTAGGTTTCCTCGAGAGCGTTGTTGTAGCAGCGCCGGTCCCCTGGTAAAGCGGCTGTCCGTCGAGCCGGCTCCTGGACCTTAACCTCTAGCCAGTCGAAGCCCGTTAGCATGGACCATAGCGGCGCACGAGTGACGATCGTGGGCTCGCGATAAGGCTACAACCTTGGAAGTGCTGGCGGGCTTTTTCTTCCCCATCAACAACAAGAAGGACGAGAATTTTCGGCGCCAAGCGCGCAGGCGTAACCTGGCTCCACTCTTTTGCGGATCGTGCAGAGTTGGACTCGGCGCGGGAAAGGGCAAAGCGGCTTGGGACAACTTTGAGCCAGCTGCTCTATGGGCCGTACCCCACAGACCCCGAGACCCCGAGAAGATTCACCCATGAAGACGGAGAGTCTGCCACCTTAAAAATCCAAATCACCGAATGTGACGAGTTTACCAGGAACTCTTGCAGTTCCCTGGCTTTCGCTCAACGGTCCGCCCGCGAAATTCTTCGCCGTTCCTCGCTGAGTCGCCAGATAGTTCCGACCGTGCATTTTTGGCGACGTTGAATTGCCGAGGCCGCACTTTGAGGAAGGATGGCCCCCTTCGGCATGAGATACATCAACGCGATCAGCAACATACCGAAGATGGCGTCGGGCGCCGCCTTCGATGAAAAGTGCCCCGATGAAGACACCCGAAATCAAGACGATCCCGCCGACGACGCTGCCGACGAGGAATTTGATCGAAAGCAGGACCGGGAAACTATCTGGCGAGACATAGGCCGATAGCAACACGCCGGCAATGCCGGAGTACATGGCACTGACGCCAAAGGTCAGCCACTTGTAAAACGCGGCGTCGACGCCCATCGTCGCCGCCGCCAACGGATGTTCGCGGATCGCGATCAACGCGCGGCCGGTGCGTCCACGGAGCAGATTGCGCGCGATGATGAAGAGCACAATTTGTCCAGATCAGGCAGAAATAATAGGTCCACCGGTCGGTGTTGAGCGGCAGCCCGAAGGGTGCCGCGGGCGGGTCGACGTGGATACCCTGGACGCCGCCGGTCCAATGATCAAAGCCCTTGAATTTGAGAATCTGGGGAGTCGCCACGGAGAGAGCAAGGGTGGCAAGCTCCAGGTATAGACCTTCGAGGCGCAGCGCAGGCAGGCCGAACAGAAAGCCGGCCACCAGACACATCACACCTGCGATCGGCACCGCCGCCCAATAGGGAATGGCGGTCTTATCGAGCAGAATCGCCGTCGTCTAGGCGCCGCTTCCGTAGAACGCGCCTTGGCCCAACGAAATCTGACCGTTGAAGCCGGTAAGGATATTGAGCCCCAGCATGGCGATGGCGTAGATGAGCACCTGGCTGAATTGGGATGCGCGGTAGCCGCTGACCGCAAACGGCAGGATGCAGGCGATCGCCAGGATCGCGACGATACCAAAGTATCGGAATATTGCCGACGACAGCCCGGCATACGCCACGGGCCGCACCGATGGCGTCTCGTTCAGCGTCGTCCTCATCATACTCGCGCAACCAGGGTTCGACCAAAGAGACCGGCGGGTTTGAAAACCAGGACACCGACGATGATCACCAGGGCAACCGTGAGCTTCAGTTCTGTACCGACGACGTAGGCGCCGGCGATATTCTCCAGAACGCCGACAAAGAAGCCCCCGAGCGCGGCACCCCACGGGTTGTCGATTCCGCCCAGCAGCGCGCCGGCGAAGCCGTATAGCAGAATGCCGCTCATCATGTTGTACTGGCTACGCCAGCATGCTTTGCTAGGACCCGGCCGTTTCGGTTAGCAGAGAGGTAGTTGGAATCCACGTCCTCCTGAAGCGCTCGCTTTTTGGCGACGGTATTCCGCATAGGATGTTTCTGCGCGTGTCGCTAGTGAAATCGACTTCTGCTCCTTTGCGATTCTGAGGGCTTCACGGAACGAAGCCTCAATTCGGGCTTCCTCAGCACCCACAGTCGCGAGAAACACACTGCGGAGCCGGTGTAGTTCGGCACACCACCAGCGCTTGTCCATCGCCGCAAGACGCTGAAGTTGACTTTGTGATAGTTCCCCATGTGTGCCCGTTGTAAACGGTCGATTATAACTGACCTGCAGACGGGCGAAAACTTTGAACCCCGCTGGCAAGTTGCTAACCTCTATCACTAAATGAGGCATTCGAGGGCCCCCTGTTTTCGGGTCGTATCCCGAAATGAATGCCACGCACGCTAAATTAGTATCATTAGGCGCCGTTTTAAACGGAATAGGAACGTCCTTACCGCCGCTATCCGGATCGCCTTGGTTGATCATCGAAACGTTAGCAGAAGGCCAACGTCCGGAATTTTGGGATCAGCTCTGGGAGCGTTACGTCGAGAGCAAGCTGGATTACAAAAGTACCGAAGAGACTTTGCAAATTCAAACGACGCCAAGCCGGCGCGGATTGTTTGCGCTATTGGAGTGGCTGGAGCCGCTGGGCGCCGAGGTTCGCGAGGCGAAAGGGGTCGCTTTGCTGCGCCAGCTTTTCAGCCAACAACATGAGGTAGAGCAGGGCGGAAAAATCGAGCCGGTCCAAGTGCATGGAACCGGGATAATCCAAAATCCCCATGATCCAGAGGCGCAGTGGTCGGCGAAAAGCCAGGGCAAACAGAAAAAGGACTGGGTAGGTTATAAAGTGCAGTGAAAAGTAGGTCGGTAGGCTGCCCAGCTATCCAAGCCGTCATCTCAGGCATCGCCTGCGTGCTCATCATGGCGGACAGGATGTTCGTGTCGAGAATGAACATCAGTCGAGCCGGGGCAGTTTGCACGCGGGCTCGCGCTCCGGCAGCTCTAGGTCAACGCCCCCAGCGGCGAGGCGGGCACGGACGCGCTCATAGAGATTGCGCCCCGGCGGCCGCGCTGCCCCCGTGAGGGCTGTCTGAAGGATACGCCTAGCTTCGGCCTCCATGGAGTGGCCGTGCTCCGCCGCGCTGACACGCAGCCGCTCCTTGATCACCGGATCGAGGTTCCGGATCGTAATGCTGCTCATGGGCATGGGCCGTTTCGCGAAGGAGTTTCCGCTTTCTCGGGATCCGTCAAAAATCAGCACCTTTCCGGTTCTAAGTTTCCTCCTGAGCACATCATGAAAATATTTTTTTGTGTATGCGCTGTCGTCGATTTGTTCTGGGGGGCGGAAATACGTTGGTCCTTTTCCAGAGTCTTGGCCGTACTTTATTGTTCTTCTCCAGTAGATCGTCCCAATGGAATCTCCAAGTACTTGCTCGCTGGGCTTACCTCTCAGAACGGCTAAACCGCTTGTCGGTGACAGCTCGTCACCTTGCAGAAAGTGAACTTACTTTCCACCCGCCGGCGAATGAGAGAGCGATGTCCCACCTGTCACTATTGCCCGTATAGCAAGCTATATCGGTATTACATCACCATTAAAATCTCCGACAATAATCTGTTGTCGTATGTTTAGACCTGGTTGCGCGACATAAGTTTGGCCGGATTTCAGGAAGATTGAGTTAACCAGCGCTGGCCCAATACGGTCTTCCTCCTTCCATCCATTGCCTGTAGAAATGTAAACTTTCCATGTGCCCGCCGGGCTTCCGGAATACCATGCGAGGTCGGTCTTGCCATCGCCATTGAAATCGCCTGCTATTACCTGGTTTGGCACTTCTGGGTCTGTCGGTGAAGGTCCGTGCCACGTTGTCACCGGATCCCATCCTGTCTTATTGGAGAGCGCCACCTGCCACTCGTCGCCTTTGCCCGTGTACCAAGCGATGTCTGTCTTCCCATCCCCGTTGAAGTCTCCAATGACAACCTGCTTGTAAATAGGAAGTTGCGGCGTCGGTCCCTGTCTGTCTTCCTCCTTCCATCCATTGCCCGTAGAAACGTAAATTTTCCACGTGCCTGCCGGGCTTCCGGAGTACCAAGCGAGGTCGGTCCTGCCATCTCCGTTGAAATCGCCCGCAACTACCTGGTCATAGAAATCACCGTTTGGAGCTGGCCCGTTTGGCCATGAGGCAAGTGTCGGTGTCAAAGGAGTATCATTGTAAGAAAAGGATGTCGGAGCTAAATGCTCTTTTTGTTGTCCGTCCCAGCGAGTGATACCGGTCAAACAGCACAAACCAGTTGCAGATGCGGCACCGTTTCCCTTTTCCGTATCGTTATAGGCGATTTCGTACACGCATAGCCTCTTATTAGCGCCCCAGACCTCAACGGTACGCAATCTATTCCTTGTGATAACTGGAAAGCCGAGCCGATAGCTCGTTAAAATATCAGCTCGGTCGGCGAAATTGAATAACACCTTTTTATCGCCCTTCGTATTTTTCCAACCCGTGTAAGTGATCGCCTGGGGGTAAATCTGGCCGTTGTCCTTCGTGTAAGAGAAAACGATGCTATTTCCGTTCGTGTCTAGGATCCGATCCAAATGCCAGCCAAAGATACGAGCTCGATCAGTTGGATCGTCTTGCCTGGAAGAGGCCGTTTCGCCGTACATAAATATGCGACCGGTTTTGTCGGTTAACTACCAGCAAGGCAGGCCGTCATCTGCGGTGAGTTGACAGAACCTGAAGAAGTCCAACATACGCAGTGGTCAGCAGAAACCGTTTAAGAATGGTCGCTAGCCTATCCCGGTCTGCAGTATTCCGGGGCGTCAAGGAGCTCAAATTTAGCCTTAAGAGTGCCGGTGACGTGGCGCATTGCGGACAATCGTTAGCGACTGATAAATCTGTGATCTCTCGATGGTGTGGCCCGACGGAAGTGACTACAGCTAGGCCATGCATAAGATGCCGCTATCCAGCGCTTTGAGTTTACGTTCGAATTGGTCTGGAAAACGCTGCAGCTGTAACTTGGACATGGGGATTCGAATCCGCCGGCCCGCGAGCGGTCCTCAAAAGAGCTTTTGTCGTAAGATTGATATCCGAGCAAGATGAAGCTGACGTTTGGCTGCAACGTTTGGCTGCAAATGTTGGACGATCGCAATCTCACCCATGCCTACGATGAGACGTTGGCCGTTCGCATTAACACGCGCATCGTCATGATCGCAAGCCCGGACAGGAGAAAATCCAACCTCGGGCAAGCACTCCGACACCGCGAGGCGGGCACGGACGCGCTCATAGAGATTGCGCCCCGATCCGCGCTTAACAGAGGTAGAATGCTTTGCAGTGGCGAGATGATGGGGACATAAATACAGCAATAATTGCGCTATTTGTGTTGATCGGGAAAGCCGCGGTGATATGGTGTTCTCTAGTCATGAAGCGCTCTTCCAAGGACTCCGAAGCCAGTCTTTTTGCCATAGCGGAAGGCCAAGGTGGCTTTTTCACGGCGAAACAGGCTGAAGAAGCGGGGTTTGATCGCACCCATCATGCGTACCATGTGCGTGCAGGCAACTGGCATCGAGAACACAGGGGCGTTTTCCGCTTGGCTCAGTTTCCGATTCCGGAACGCTCCGATTTGGTGCTGTGGTCACTTTGGTCGCGGAATCGCGAAGGCCATGTACAGGGGGTCTATTCGCATCAAACCGCGCTGAGTATTTACGATCTATCGGATCTCATGCCGGCCAAACTGCACATGACGGTTCCGCTCAAGTTTCGACGCAGCGCGAGTACACCTTCCATCGTGGTGCTGCACTTCGATGACCTCCCGGCAAACGAGGTGGAGGAGCGGGAGGGCTACCGGCTGACCCGCCCCATTCGCACTATTGTCGATGTCAGTAATCACCATGCAATATCCGCCGAAATCCTATCCAAGGCATTTACGGAGGCCAGGATCCGCGGTCTCGTCACCGGGCAGGATATCGAGCTATATCGCGACAGGCTTCCCGCCTTTCTCCTTACTAGTCGCAAACGTCTGGTCAAGGCAGCGTGAAAGAGCCTCCTCGACGATACGCCTCGGCCGCCGCCTTCCGCGTGGCGCTTCCGCTTTCTCGGGATCCGTCAAAAATCAGCATCTTTTGTACGCGCTATTTCATATCCTTACCACCCAGGCATCCGAGGCGCTTTAACCCGTGAAATGGTCTTCGCGAACATCATCGGGCCGACCTGTTGCAAGTTCTAGCGTACTCGAGGGTCGCGACAAGTCAGACGAACTCCTCCTGCCTCGTTTACCCATGCACCGGGAAGGTGCCACGCAGATTGATCTCGACATCCTGCCACCAGACATCGGGGTCGCATTCCCATATCGGACCGAACGCCCGGAAGGAGCCGTGATTGTTGACGACCAAGTCAATCGCGCCGAGTTCGCCCACGACGCGGGCGAGAGCATCCTCGACAGCGAGGCGATCGACCAGATCGACCGGGATGGCGATTGCTACTCCGCCTACGCCGGTGATGAGCGACGCCGTCTCGTCTATCTCGCGTGCCGTTCGTGCCAGGACGGCGACCTTGGCGCCTCCCTGCGCCTGATGAAGCGCGATCTCGCGCCCAATCCCGCGTCCTGCGCCGGTGATCACTGCGACGGTGCCGTTCAGCTCAGTCATAAGAACTTACTCCTGATAGTGTACCGATACTCAAGCGACTAGAGCAAAGCTTTCAACGTGAAATCAACGTAACTCGATACTCTGAAAAGGAATTTAAACAGAAGTTGCAAAACAAAGACCATTTCCTTTTGTCGGTTCTCAAGAAGGAGGTAGTTATGATAAAAGGAGCGCAGTATGCGTTGGAATCAGCTACTAGCTCAACGTAAAGTACAGCTGCACACGACCAGTAAACGAGAATTGGATGGCCTACGAGCTCTAATTGAACGCGATCTAACCGATGCCGCGCTTGCTGGCTTGTCCGCAGACCGACGGTTCGCCACCGCGTACAATGCTGCGCTTCAGACTGCTAAAATGGTCATCGCCTGTGCTGGTTACCGCGTAGCAAGCACACCCGGTCATCATCGACTACATTTTGAGGCAGCCCGTATTGCACTCGGATCGAGTGCAGATCGCTTCTTGGATTACTTCGAGGCAAGCAGGCGTGAACGCAACATCATCGACGTTCAATCCGCTTTCGCCTTAGCGTTAAGGTTAGAAGGTAATAAGGCTGGAGGGAGCTCCGTGCGCCCAATCGTGAAACCAAGACCGAGTGATGCAAACGCGACAAGCGGAATGCCAGCGACCCAAGGCAGGCGAGGCGTTAGCGCGTAGAGGGCAGTCCCGATGGAGGGCCCTAGCGAATCCTTGAGGTCGATCGCCACGGACGAAGCCGCCATGTACGAAGATCGTCGCGCCTGAGTCGCAAGCGAATTCACGGCGGTCGCAAGGAGCTTGTCGCTATGGGACGAGGGTTACATTCTTGCGGAGCCAGACGACCAGACGATCGAAGGTAAAATCATGGGCTTCGTTGAGGCCATTGATGAAATCGTACGCTGCAAGCGGATCGGCGGTGATGCGGGCACCATTGATGGCGAGAAAGGTGTAGCCGCAGGCAAAGGCTGCCCGCTTGTTGCCGTCAATGAAAGGATGGTTCTGCGCGAGGCTTTCCCAGAGGGCCGCAGCCTCCTCGATAAGATCGGCATAATAGCCAGTCTGCGGACGCAACAGGGCGGCCTCGAGAAGGCCTAAATCGCGTACGCCGGCGGAGCCGCCGTAGCGCTCGATCTGGTCGTAGGCGCTGGTCAAAAAGGGGCCAAGGGCGAAATGCGTTACTTGATCGAGGACAAGCAAATCGTCCACTGGCGCCGAGTTGCCTTCCGCCGAAATAGAGGTCGAGGCGATCGCTAAGTCTTTTCCAGAAACGAGGTTCTATTTGGTGAGTAAGGCTTTGGTCGAAGCCACTTGTCTGCACTGAATTGACCTATTTATTTGCACGTAGCGTCCCGAATTCTTTTTTCATTGTGACACCACCTCGGATCCCAATGCTAACATAAACGAATCGATTGACTCCCTGTCGAGAAGTCTAATGCCTCGCTGTGCTCCTTTATTCGAATTGAGACAGATCGACTGGATTTTCCCTTCGGAAAGCAATTCGTAAAGTCTCGACCGGGAAAGACCCGAATATTTGACCGCTGCCGGGATACGAAGTCACCGAGGGTTTAAGGTCACAGGACCGCTGTGGGTATCCTGTTGGATTTCTGTAGTTAGCATAAATCTAGTATACCAAAATCGTTAGAGCATCATTTTTTACAATTTCCCGACTGTTGTGAGCGTTTATGCACATTCGCGTGCCTAATTGTACTAGCAGTTCGACCGAAAATCTTCGCCGGGCATGTCAAATAGAATTTTACCAATTCCACAGATTCCCAGAAACGGCTTCCTGCCTTTACTGAAATTTCCGTTCGTTGATGCCGTCCGCACAAGCGACCTGACTAAGCGCCGGTTTTGCTCCAGGGATCCAGGGGAGAAATATGTTATGCTAAGGCAAACTGCTTTCAGAGAAAAACCCGATTTCAGTTTAACCCTACTCGATCAAAAGAGTGGGGTTTTTTATTTTAAGGATACAGGACTCCTGAAGTTCTGAAATACCGCTAGCGGAAATTGTCCTGCGGTACGGAGTTGGACTCTGTAGGTGTTTGTTCTTTTTGGTTTTTTGCGGTCATAGCTCAAGCAGTAGAGCTCGGCGTTGCCAACGCCAGGATCCGGGCGCACGTCCCGGTGACCGCTCCAATGCGGCGTTAGCTTAATAGCGAAAGCCACGGCTTCCAAACCCGTTAGATGAGGGTGCAACTCCTTCACGCCGCGCCATCCCTGCTATGTATTTGCGCAAGCTGATCCGAACGACTCTTTCGCCATAAAGCTCCTCGCGGAGTCGATCCAAAACCGCTTGCGCTTGCTTCAAGCTCTGCTTTGTCCTGGAAGCCTTTTCGTATTCATCCGCGAGTTTCTGCGCAATCTTCCGATTTGTTTCTTTCGTCGTGATCCGACGCTGCCGACCGGTGTGGTCCCTAAAACACGCGGTGAGGTATTTTGAATTCGATCGTTTCCAGACGCTGGCCATACGAGATCGTGTGCTACCAAAAGTGATAACATCCCGGGCCGACCAGAGCAATCCACATCATTCCAACCGTCCAACCCGGACCTATATGGAATTCCTTTTGCCGGTGGAATCGCTCAAGGAACTACAAAAACCCGCACCACAAGCGCACACTGGAACGGTCTCGTAGCCGGGACGGGAGATCACGGGACGCGGTCAGGGAAGCCCGGGCAAAGGAAGAAGCAGGTGACTGATGATGAGGAGAAACAAAAAAGGATATGGAGCCGTCAACCGCGCAAACCCAGACTTCGGCCGCGCCGGCATCAAAGTACAAGGTGCGCTTTTCGTTGATTTCGGAAAGCGAATTGGAAGGAGAAAAAATCTCCACACAGATCTCAGGAGCGCAGGTGAGGACTTGAGGATCTTCGGCGATCTCTGGGCGATTGGCAGCAAGCCGAGCCACGTCAATAGCCTTGACGCCATCAGCGGTAGACACCGGGCACTCCGGCAAGGTTCTACCACCAGGCAGAAGATGGATAACGTGACCCTGGCGACGCGAGTGTCGGAAAGCTGCAGGCGGGCTAATAAGGACGTGGCCATGACGATCGGTCTCAATCCGATTCGGGAGCTTCGCAAGGGCGGATCCGTCAAGATTTCGGCCCAACGCTCCAGGTTGAACTTGGTCTGAGAAACGCGCTCCGGCATCTCAAAGGTGATAGGCACGGTAGAAGATACGCCAGGAAAAGAAAAAATGAAGTACAGGATAGGGCAAGCGTTAGCTCCGCGACATTTGTTAAGGCTGATCACGGTTTCTGCCGAGCGCACTTATTTGATTTGTGCGCTATGCTTGAAAGCTATGATTTCTACAGCCCGTTTCTGTTCCTTGATCCGGTAATAAATTAGATAATTTCCTTGGATAAGTTTTAAGATACCTCGCCGTTTTCTGACTCGCGAACCCCGATTAGGAAAGGATTCGAGGCTCATGGCCTGATCGAGCAATTCGCGACCGAGGATTTCCGCCGCATTTGGATTTCCGCTGCTGATGTAGGCAAGGATATTTCTGAGGTCTTCGTGAGCCGCCTCAAGGATTATGACAACGTACATGCCGACAACTACTGGCGAGCACGGGCGACGGTATCTCTCACCATTTGGCGCGCCTCATCGAGCGAATAAGTTCGTGCACCATGATCCAAAGCACGAACACGTGCGTCGAGTTCTGCTAGAAACTCAGGGCTTTCCTCGCCTTCGTCGGCCAACTCCTGATCGAGTATGTTCCAAAGCTGCCGTTTTTCGTCTTCGGTAAGGTTGGGCAATTGTTCGAGGATTTCGTTGAAGCTCATCGCTGACTTAAACTTTATCCTTATCTCCCGTCCTAGGAAAGCGGTTTTCGACGTTTGCAATTCTCCATTCTTCACACATCTGGTTACCACGCACCTGGAGCTGTGGCTCTTCTGGGCGCATCTGACCTCCAGGCGAACAGTAAACCTAGCCGGTCTCTCTGCCGGTCAGCCTCGCGTCGCCGCTCTTCAAGTAGCAGCGACGCGAGACTGACCAGGCGATAGACACGCTCGATCCGGCTTCGGCGCATAGCGGCACGCGGCGGTATTAAGAGCATCCCGGGCCCGGCACGATGGCAGCCCAAAATCCGACAGGATCGTCCGTTGCCTAGTCGTGAAGAATGAGGCTTCTCGACAGCAAAGAATTGGTTGCTAACTCAGAACGCAACAGCGAAAACCTCGTGCTGAAACGGGATCGCCCGTCGGTCCTCCGATCTCGACCTAGCGATCTCCAGCCCAGAGGCCACGCCAGCCGAGTCCGGCGAGCTGTGAGATGCGCTTGAAAATGCGCCGATCATCTACGCACTCGACATTGTACGTCCTGAACGGGTTGCCAATGAGCGACTCAAAGCGAAAATTGCGCGCGAAGGCATAACGATTTACCCAGAAAACGGCAAACCTGCGGTATAAGTATTTTGGATTAGGTACTTGCGTATTATCACTAGTCCAATGGCTGGGGCCCAAGATTAGAACGGCTGCCGGACAAGGTCAAAAACGAAACGATGAGTTCTCGCGTCGTCCCGAGTGGATGGATCCACTCGTACGTCGTCGCATTTTGCAGCCTTGCCGAGTCCGCGGGATCGGTAACGCGGCATTTGGAAACGCGGATCGACCTTTTGGAAAAAGGATTGATCGTGGTGTACGCTGTTTGGCTGCACAGGTGCCGTGATTTCTCTGCACCAACGCCGAGTGTAGCTCGAGCCCAACACAGAATCTGACTGACTCATGGCACGTGCTGCGGAAGCGAAGGGTAAGCTGCGAATCGGCGATGACTGGAACGCAATCCGGATCATCGCCCTGTCGCAGAGCAACCCGCTGAAAGCTATTGCCGAGCTCGTCGAGAACAGCATCGACGCGCACGCGCCAAAGATCACGGTCACGCGTGGTCGGGAGCACGGCGAACACTATCTCGCCATCCGCGACGATGGCGATGGCGTTCCGCGCGATGCTAACGGCATTCCCGATTTCCGCTACGTCGCCACGCACATCTGCGATTCGGTGAAGCGTCGTCTGAAGTCCCAGGGGACAGGAGCGGGAATCCAGGGCGAGTTTGGCATTGGCTTACTGAGCTTCTGGACGGTTGGCGAGCGGCTCGTCATGACCTCTACCGGCAGTGATCAGCGCGCCTATCAGATGACCATGAACAAGGGGGATCCCAGCTACGAGATTAGCCCCCGGCGCGTGCTGTTCGCCGAACGCGGCGACGGAGGTTCGCATCTCGCCGCTCCTCGAAGGCATTCGTACACTGAGCGGGGAGAAGATCCAGTGGTATCTAGCCTCGGAGCTGCGCGATCGTATTCGCAGCTCCGGAGTGCGCATCAGCGTCATCGATAAGCTGGCTCGCAAACAACTCGAGGTCGAACCGCGACAGTTCGATGGTCGCCTCCTGCATCAGCTGCCGTTGGTCCGCACCTCGTACGGCGATTCCTATGTGGAACTGTATGTGACCGAGCCCGCGGAGTCCTCGCGCGTTGCGCTGTACCGCTCCGGCACGCGTGTGGTGGAGGTGCTCGGCTCTCTTTCAGGTCTCGAACATGCTCCCTGGACGTCGACCTATCTCGAGGGCCTCATCGATGTGCCCTTTCTGAACGTCACGCCGGGCACGCGCAGCGGCATCATCCACGATGAGCGCTATGCGGCGCTGTGCGAGGCCCTGGGGCCGCTTGAGCAACATCTGAATGCGCTGATTGCCGAGCAGCAACGCGCGGAGGAGGAGCAGGCGAGCCAGCAGCTCATGCGCGCCATTCAGCGCGCCTTTCGCGAGGCACTGTTGGCCCTGCCGCCGGAGGAGTACGATTGGTTCGACGTGCACGCGCGCTCAGGTCGGCGGGGCGAGGCGCGTCGTTCGGGCGAGAACGGCAAAGCGCTCGGGGCTTTGCCGGAGGATCAAGTGCTGGCTGGGCGCGGCCGAACCAGAGCCCGCAGCAGAGCCACAGCGCCAGTTCTTCGAGCACGCGGGACCGCTCTTCGGTGTCGTTGTCTCGCCAGCGGCGAGCACGATTGCCGTGAACGCCTCCCGCTCTTTCAAAGCGCTGCCGCGCGATCGGTCCAGACGCCGAGTGACAGCTGACCTGCAATTCCGCTGGGAAATCATCGAAGGCGGGGGCACCCTCGCGAGTGAGCACGATCAGGAGATCAGTTTTCAGGCACCGGCGATGCCTGGACTCGTGCGATTGCGCGCCATCGTGAGGCAGCGCGATGTCAACTGTTCCGCGGAAGCGCTCATTACCGTGACTGACAGCCTCGTCCCCTCCACTGGTTCAGGGATGATCGATGCACGCGGTCTTCCCGGATATACCTTTGAGCGCGCGTCCGGTGAACTATGGCGTTCCCGCTTCGATGCGACGCGCAACGTGATCGTCGTGAACAACGGCCATCGTGATTTCGTGTTCGCCTCGCGTACCCAGGGGCTCAAACTGCGCTATCTCGTAAGGCTCTATGTCAAGGAGCTCGTGCTGAGAAATTTTAGCGGCGTTCCCGGGGATCAGCTTCTCGAGCGAATGATCGAACTGTCGCTCTATGCGGAGGACAAGCTTTGACTCCTCTGGGAGATCACGGGATGCGGTCAGGGAAGCCCGGGCAAATGGAAGAAGCAGGTGACTGATGATGAGGAGAAACAAAAAAGGATATGGAGCCGCCAACCGCGCAAACCCAGACTTCGGCCGCGCCGGCACCAAAGTTCCGCGACGGAGGGGTGGGCAACACGATCCGATTCGCCATCGGAGAATGTTCGCTAGGTTCCATCCTCGTTGGCGACTCCGATTACTCCTACAGCTACTCCGGCACGACCAAAACAGCACTTCCTTGGACGCCAGAACTCCATGCGCTCAAGAAGTTGGTGGAGGGTAAAACAGGAGCGTCGTCAATTCCTGTCTTTGCAACCTGTATCATGACGGTAACGATGGCATGAGCACCACGAGTTATCCCGGATCCCTGACGGGCAGGCGAAATCTAAAGGTATTGCCCTTGGAGTGGACGTAGCGAGGCAACTCTTGGGAAATCGAAAAGACGATGGGACTGGAGACCAATTCAAAAACTACAGCGAGATCCAGCCGTTCGCATTGAGTCGCCCCGACCAGTTCCCGCTGCCGCCCCCGCCGGCTCGCACCAGTGCGGAGTATTCAGCTGATATTAACCAATCCAAGGACCTCGGAGAGCGTGACAGCAAGGTACGTACCCCGGACCAGACTGAAATCGCTTTGTTCTGGTCGAACACCGGTGCAGCAGGTCGGCCGAGCACGAAAAATCGGACCTTCGGTGTTGCATTTGCGAGATCTGCCGTAAAGACCGAGGCGACAGCGATCCCTGCGAACGGCCTTGTGCGATTCCGATCGGGAGTTCCCGCCTGGTCACGGCCGAAGCCACTTCCAGTTCGACGGTTCGGATTTTGAGTCAATTGCTGAAAGGTTTCTCGAGGCTTTTAACTGTCCTCCGAATGCGGATATGAGATCTCGGATTTTTTCGAAAAAGGGCGGCCGCGCTGCTTCCGGCTGCTTGCTTTGCTAGGACCCGGCCGTTTCAGTTAGCAGAGAGGTAGTTGGAATCCACGTCCTCCTGAAGCGCTCGCTTTTTGGCGACGGTATTCCGCATAGGATGTTTCTGCGCGTGTCGCTAGTGAAATCGACTTCTGCTCCTTTGCGATTCTGAGGGCTTCACGGAACGAAGCCTCAATTCGGGCTTCCTCAGCACCCACAGTCGCGAGAAACACACTGCGGAGCCGGTGTAGTTCGGCACACCACCAGCGCTCTTCAAATCTTTCGACCAGTGCTTCCGCCTCCTTGATTGCCTCAAGAGCTTCAGAAGTACGATCCACTAAGTGCAAAGCTTCAGCTTTCATTCCCAGGAGATATGGCAGGCCTATGATTGCGCCAGTGGCCCGATAGTCTCGGATTCCGTCCTCGATCCACGAGATGCCTTCAACTGTGTCACCGGAAGCGCTGCGCGCCCAACCGCGGAGTATGGATCCTAGAGCCAGCCAATGCGCAAAATGGTGACGAGTTGACAGTTCGATGACATCTGATGCCAGGCGTTCCACTTCAGCAGGATTACGCTCGTGGTAGGCGATACTCGCTGCGTAATATAGCGTGGAGGTTAATCCGTGCATATCATTCAGTTCCTTCGCTAGTGAGATCGCTTCCACCATGTTCGGTTGGGATGCGACGATCTCTCCGAAGTGCCACGCGCAGAAGGCCTCATAGCACAGACAAGTGGTGGCGGGCGCATCGAGGTCTTCCGCATGAACTGTACGCTCCCCGAGCGCCAAATCTGGACGCCATGGATCGCGTGTCTTCGCCCGGCCTCAAAATCGCCCAAAAAGTGATGCGTCATTGCCAAAGCGCTATAGGCTCCTACCATCCGCGCAGGATTGTTCTGCTCCCGCGCCAGCGAATAAACCCGTTGCGCAATCTGTATCGTTGATGTGAGCTTGTCGTGCATGAGGGAGTAGTGCCACTGACCCATCAGTGCCACGTACAGAAGCACGGGACGATTAAGCGAATGACACCAGGGCTCTGCGCGCTCGTAACAAATTCGCGCTTCCGGTGCTCCCCAACCTCGCGTGGCCATCAGGTACAGGCCCGCCTGCATGAGAACGAAGAGCTGATCTTCCGCCGTGAGACTCTGTCCTTCCACGCCCACTTCCACGAATGACCCCCAGCGTCCCTCTTGGAAGAAATGAACCAAAGCCGAGAGCAAGGCTCCTCGGGCTCCGAGGTTGTTAGCCGCGAAGTAGGCATTTCCTCGCTGAATCCGGGGAATGTAAACCTCATGTAACGCGTCGCGAAACAGACCAGGATTGCAGCCGCAGATGACGGCTGAGAAAAGTGGTTCCATTTCACTGAAACTATTGGGCAACTGTGGTGCAAGCGTTTGATAGTAGTGAAAGAGCCGCCTATTACATTCCTTCCAAGTGTCCGATTGTTGACTCCGGAGCTGTTCGCCAAAGTATTCACGAACGAGAGGATGGGTATCTAATTGTCCAGGATTATGCGGATCTTCTCGGGCGAGGAGTCTTGCCCTTCTTAACCTGGCAAGAATCGTTTGCCACTCGATCGTGCTCAGATCAATTAATGACTCGGTAAGGCCAGGAATCGCAGGCGATTTCAATAGAGCTCCAAACGCCTGCTCGTCCGCGGGCCGATCAAATAGACCTAACATCCGGAGGATCGCCAGCTCAGGCCCCTCTCCAAGCCAGCTCTGGTAAGATTCCATGACTTTTCGGGCATGGGCTCCCTGTCGTAGGTCGTGAGCAAGGCGCGCTGATACTTCGCCACGGCGACGAATCTCTCCATTATAGGCGTCTGTCAGATAACTGCCCAGGAGCGTTAGAGCGAGACAATGGCCACTGAAGTCTTCGCTGGCACTGCGCAGCTCTGCCTCTCGGCCTTTAACGCCCAGCGCTCGGAGCAGCTTCGCCCCTGCATCGCTGGATAGCCGTTCCAGGCTGCGGCGCAGGGCTGAGGTGCGCTCGTGGTCTGCAATATCAGCCACCGACGTCCGCGTGGTAATCACGCAAAGTCCTGTATTGAAGGCGGCGAGTTCACGCAAAAGCGCCTGGAGTGAAGGCTCCCGTAACCGTCCTTCTTGTGGACCAGGCGGATTTTGGAGCGGCTCCAGGCCGTCCAGAACCAGTAAGGTTCGACGATGCGCGACGAGCTTGGCCAATCTTTCGCCTTTCTCCCAGGCCGTTCCGAGGCGTGGATCTGGATCGCCAAACCAGTTAAGAGCAGCATCAAGAAATTCATCCGCGGACGAAGTGTCCCCAGTGGTACCCTGTCTGTAAAAGGACCAACCAAAAACTCGCTCTGCAGAACGATAATGGTCTGTAGCCATCCGTCGGAGCCAATGGTTGACAAGTGTGGACTTTCCGACACCAGCCCAAGCAACGATTGTAACGACGTTGACATCCTTGTTCGCCCATGCACGATCCAGAAAAGCGATGTCCTCCTCTCGACCAAAAAGATCGCTTCCTGTAACAGGCAATCCGGCTACGGAAACCTTTTTCGGTGCAAGTCTTGCTGGTGCCTTGCGAGTTCCGACACGCGAGGGGGTAGAGGGCGTCTTCAAGAGGCTCTTGCGAGTGACCCTATGGCCCGCGTCGAGAGCACCCGTTATCATTGGCAATGCGTTCAGGAACTCCCCTGGGTTCTGAAACCGCCGCACGGGGTCTTTCTCGAGGAGCACCTCAAGCAGGACGACGACCGCCTTGGGGATATATTGGAGTTGCTCAAGCGGTAAGGACGCATGCTGATGCTGATACATGATCTCAGCTGAGGTGCCCTGGTATGGCACTCGGCCAGCGAGCATTTTCCATAACGTCACCCCAAACGAATACAAGTCCGACCGGATGTCTACGCCGACTCCAGCAAATTGCTCGGGACTGGCGAATTCCGGTGTCCCAGCAAAAGCTCCGGTATCGAAATCGAGGTTTGAGAACTTGTTTCACTGACCGCCTTGGCAAGGCCAAGGTCGATGATTTTCGCGGTGACAGCGCCTCCCTCCTCCAAGTTCACCATGATATTGCTTGGTTTGATGTCCCGATGAATGAGCTTCTGCTTGTGCACTGCAGCCAAACCGGCGGCGACCTGCGTCGCAATTTCCAATGCCGGCTTTACCTCAAGGCGGCCTGAGCGTTTGATGAGGTTCTCAAGGGTTTCTCCCTCCACGAACTCCATCGCGTAGAAGTAACTGCTCCCGGTTCTCCCGAGGTGTAAGACAGAGGCAACATTTGTATGTCGCACTCTCGCTGCCGCGCGGGCTTCGCGCAAAAAGCGAAGCCGAGCCGATTCATCACCGAGATACTTTTCGCTAATGACCTTTAGCGTCACCGGGCATCGGAGATCGACGTCGAATGCCTTGTAAGTGACCCCCATGGCACCGCGACCCAACTCGACCGGTTTTCCATCTTCCCCCGTCACCAGTTCATAGTGCTCAAATCGTTGCACCGCCTGTTCAGCCGTTGTTGGCGTGACCGTGTTAGCCGAAGCAGAAGACTCCCCGGACTCAACACCGCCAGCAAGACCCTTGCGAAGCATGCAGACCGGACAAAACTCCATTGCCCCAGAAAACTCGTTGCCACAACTCGGACAGGTGCGTTGGGGCTCCGTGCTCATGGTCCTAATCGTCTTTCGGATGCGATAAAAGTTTCGCAAAGAGCATGGATTTCCTCGTCAACTTGCAGCGGCGAGGCTTGGGAATCTTGTGCCTGGCTCTGAGCTGCTACCAATAGCAAGTTCCACCGAGCGGTGCGAAACCCGCCGGCGCCCTCTGTTGGCAAGCTGTGGTCCAGCTTCAATTGTGACCTCCCGTCGGTCAACCCTCAGAGTATCACATGCAATCAGAGTTTGGAATAAGCCATTCTAAGGTAGGCGTCACACCATCCACACCTATCAATGTCCGCGTCCAGCGAACAGCCCCTTCCTAAAGACGTGGTTCCCGGGCTGAGATGCGGATCGCTCAATGCGACCTTTTTCGGAGGCAAAGCCTTTCCTACATCTCGCGGCCGACTCGCTACTACCTGCTCGGAGAGCTTCACCGCGAGGGCGAACGCGTGGGCCTGCTAAGGCTCGGCAAACACCGGCTCGCCCTCGTCTCGCGGCAGCCGCGGCAGTGCCTGGAGCGCTCGAATTCGTTATAGAAATTAGACGCACTCTGGTAGTCGTCCCACATGTCGAGATATACGGCATCGCGCGATGAGGCTTGCCTCCCACAGCTCACGCGCGGCGAACCGGGCCGAGTAAAGGGTGTTGCGGGTTCTTGCCGAGGGAATGGGCGCTGGTGTCGGAGAAGACGTGGACGCCATGGTCCAGATGGATTGTGCCAAGCTTGCCGCGCGCGTAGCGTGGCAGTCGCGTGTGACCAGTCGGATGGATGTTGCGGGCATGCACCGTCTGGCCCGCCTTGAAGCGAGCCGCCACCCGGACTTCTTGGCCCTTAGGTTTGCCTTTCGCGAGCGTGCTTGGAACGGCATCCGCAGTGAGCGCGGGAGTGGTCTTGAGCGAGTTGGGGCCGACTTTCCGGTCTCAACCTCCGCGCGACTGATGAGCCCGCTTTTAGCACGTGACGAGAGGCGTCGGTGATCCATGGTGCGCCAAGCCCTCACCGCACGGTTGAGCGCGAATATCCGCGCTTGCCAGGGGCTCGTGGAACACCGGCTCATCTTTCTCGTATTTAATCGGGCCCATGCCATGCATGCCGCCCATGTCATGCACGCCATTCATAGGTTTGACTCCTCCGGCAGCTTGACCTTGGCAACCCCGGCCATCGCATCATGTGTCACCAGCGCAGCAAGTTCCTCCCCACTCAGTTTTTTCGCTGCCTGCTGGCCTGTAGACGTTCGATCGCTCGTCCTGGGGTCCCTATCCGTGAAGCCGCCCGGAAAACTGGGAGAAAGCCGACCACCGTCTGTTCGCTGACGGTAAGATGCGACCGCACCCTCGCGGGGCGTACCGGGTCATTGTTGACCTTATCCGACAGCCGTTCTAGTCTTGAGCCCGAGTAAGGATATCAGCTATGTCAGCTCAAGCCCCGTCAGTCCCACCGGGCGATCCATCCACTACCATTCGGCGCGCTAAGCCCGAAGACGCGCAGGTGTGCGGGCGAATCTGCTTTGACGCCTTCTATAAAATTAGCACAAACCACGGCTTTCCACCCGACTTCCCGTCGCCCGATGTAGCGGTTGGCCTTCTCTCAATGATGTTTTCCCACCCGGGGTTTTACTGCGTAGTAGCGGAGTCGGACGGGTGCATGGTGGGCAGCAACTGTCTCGATGAGCGATCGGCAATCGCGGGTCTCGGACCGATCACAGTCGACCCGAGCATCCAGGATCGCGGCGTCGGCCGGAAATTGATGGAGGTCGTTCTAGTTCGGGCTCGAGAGAAAAACTTCCCGGGAGTCCGGCTGCTCCAATCAGCGTTTCATAACAGATCCTTGGCGTTGTATAGCAGACTTGGCTTTGATGCCCGCGAGCCAGTCTCGGTCATGCAGGGACCGCCCCTTCGGAAACAGATTCAAGGGTGCTCAGTCCGGCCGGCACGAGCTTCGGACGTTGAGAATTGTAACCGCCTGTGTATGCAAGTTCATGGACACGATCGCGCGGGCGAGCTGGCGGATGCCATGAAAGGTGGGACCGCAGCGGTCGTCGAGCGGCACGAACGGATTACCGGATACGCCACAGTACTGGCCTTTTTCGGGCACGCCGTCGCTGAAACTAACCTGGACCTCCAGGCATTGATAGCCTCCGCGGAGGGCTTTGCAGGACCGGGCATCATCGTACCGACGCGTAATTCAGACCTTTTTCGTTGGTGCCTCGAAAATGGCCTTCGGGTCGTCCAGCCCATGACGCTGATGACCTTGGGGCTGTACAATGGGCCAGCAGGGGCATATCTGCCTTCCGTACTCTTCTGAAACGATCTCCTCTCCGGCCTCCCGGCAAGGTTTTTGATATTGTCCCAATCTGGCCTGACTTTCATGATCCGAGAAATTCTCCGCCGTGATTAGCTGCCCGTCGGGAACTGATCCTCGGTGACGGCGCTATCTCTTCGGGCGCTCTTAAAGAGCATTTTTAGCGTTTTCAGGTCGTGGTTTGCAGTCTGCGGTTAGGGACCGTCTCGATGTAAGGGGACGTACCCCAGAACCTTCATAAAACCTGCCTTGATCAAGCAAAAAGGCTCAGCAACAATTCTTGACAGACTGCGGGTCTACGCCTCTCTATCGCACGCTGGCTCTTTCCAATTTCCGTTTCCGTCCTAACTGTTGGCTCAGACTTGTCAAGATTTGTTGACTGACCAATTGACTGACCCTTTTTTGACGCGCTCTGGTGGCAGCACAAAATCGCATCGCCCTTGCGCACGCCTGGGGCGGACAGAAATTTTTCAAGTATCCCGGCAGTATAGTATGTGGGTTGGGGGACCGGCGCCCTTCCTCCCAGCTTCGTAGCGAGGCGAAAGTGATATGAAAATAATATTGCCCCAGGACGGCGACAGCTTTGGGCTGAGATAGCCGATTGGCCTTGCGCCAAGCGGTGAGTTTTTTTGACCGTTGGGTGGATCCTGCTTTTTCGTACATCGGCGGCAAACACTTTTCCGATTTTGACCTTCGGACTTTGAGTCAATTGCTGAAAGCGTTCGCGAGGGTTTCAGCTGTCCTCTGAATGAGTTCTCGGATTTTTGCGAAAACGGGCGGCCGCGCTGGTTCCGACTGCTTGAAAAGGACGGCAAACACCCGAATTGAAAAACTGTACCTGCTTATTCCACTTCTGCGTGAAATGCTTAATGACCGGCAAACATATCGTTCAGCTTTATTGTGGCGTCGTTGTCGTTTGGCCCAGCGCCATTACGTAGAAAGCCGACTCGTTCCACCAGCACTTCATTCGCATCCGTTCCAAGCTCCTGCATGGTTTCGTCGATGAAGCCCTTCAGCGGCATGGCACGGGGATCACTGGCCTGCTGCGCACCCATCAGTTCGGTCTGAACATAAGGCGGAGCCAGTTCGAGTACCTTTACGCTCGTATCCTTCAACTGATAGCGCTGCGATAACGAGAACGAATGTAGCGCCGCCTTCGTCGCGCTGTAGGTTGCCGTGATGGCCAGCGGAACGAAAGCGAGCCCCGAAGTCACATTGATCACATAAGCCTTTGGCTGCGACTTTAAATGCTCAATCAGCGCCGATGTCATTCGAATCGGGCCTAGAAGATTCGTTGTCACAATGGAGAAGACAAGGCTGTCATCCACAACGCCCTGCACAGCATCCGGCTTCATGATGCCTGCGTTGTTGATCAGCACATTCAACGCCGGATATTTCTTTGTGAGCGAAGCAGCGACAAGGGCAATGCTCTTGGGATCTTCGATATTAAGCTCGACAAAATCCATCCCCGGATTCACCTTGGTAACTTCCTCCAGCACGCTTATGCGCCTGCCGGAGATGATCACTTTGTTGCCCTTTGCGAGCAGCGCTTCTGCCAATCCGCGCCCGATGCCCGAACCGCCGCCGGTGATGAAAATCGTGTTTCCCTTTAGATTCATCTCTTTCTCCTCGAATCAATTTGATCGCCAGACAGAGATGAATCTTGATTTGTCCTGCGTCAAGTTAATCGGACTGGCTATTCCATCATTTTCCTTCTTATCCTTACCGCCCTCCATCAGTGCTTCAACAGCCACTCCGTCGTGCGCGGATTGAAATCGTTCATGCACTCCCAGTGGAAGGCATGCCCGGCGTTGTCGTAAAGGTGGAGGTCGGAGCCGGGGATGTTGGCGGCGGTTTCTTCGCTCATCCAGCGCGGAGTAAAGGCATCATCCTTGCCTGCGATGACGAGCACGGGGCACTTGATGTTCTTCAGGTCGTTGAGCGTGTTGTGGCTGATGGCGGCGGCGCACTGCGCTTCCATCGCGTGGACGGGCTGGGGCGCGGGATTGATTGCGGCGTCCTTCAGGCCCTGCTGCATGTTGTTCCAGCGGTCGTCGTTGTCGAACCACGGCTTGGTGAAGATGAGCATCTGCACGTAGTGCATGAAGTCCTCCGGGCGCATCGTGGCCTTGCAGTTCATAAGATGCTGCGGATGTGATGATGCAAAGTGAGGTTTCCTCGATTTGCAGGCTGTAGCAGAAGGCTTGGGAGACTTCGTCGCATTGCCGGGGACCGATCCTGGCTTCGAGCCTATTCGGTTCGCTGTTTGAACCAATGAATCAATTCGTTTTCGCTTAATTCGTGATTGGCCGTATCGATCAAGAGCGCGGCAATTTCGCTTTCGCTCGCGGTGAACTTTTTGCCGTTCAAGCGCAAGAAAGTCAGGCTGGCAAGTAAGGCGGTGCGTTTGTTGCCATCAAAAAATGCATGATTGGAAACCAGTCCGAAGGCCAGTTTTGCGGCCAATTCGGCTAAATCGCTGGTGCCGTACTCATAAGCTGTTTTTGGCCGCAAAACGGCTGACTCAAGTAAACCGGCATCGCGCAACCCTGGCATCCCGCCGTGTTCGCGTAGCACCAAGTCATGAAAGGCATAAACTTCTCGGACCGATAACCAACGAATTTTTGCTGCCATATTCTATTTCTGCGCCAAGGTCCGCAAAGCATTCTTGTATTCCTTGGCGATGCTCGCAGCGGCTTCCATGGCTTCTTTAAAGTCAGGATCATAGGGGCTGACTTCGAACCCTTCCGGGGTTTCCCGGACAAAGATTTCATCGCCTTTCTGGAGATGAAACCGGTTGACCAGTTCTTTTGGAATGGTCAGTGCCAGACTGTTGCCCACAGTAGTAATTTTCAGAGTGTGCATGATTTTTGATTTAATGATTTGATATGTGTTAACGCAGCATACGTACACTAATACGTACATGATCGCAAGCATCATTTTTAAAATCCCGGGATCGCCGGCGCCTGACGCCCAGGATGGCGATTGCCGAGATGCCGCACCGGCCCCTGGCGCGCTCGAGGTCGTCCGAAGCAGGATTTAGGGGATTTGGCGTCGAGTGATCCTGGCGGGGTTTACGAGGCCCGTTTGGGAGTTTGGGGGGCTATCTCAAAGGGCCACCAACGCGACGGAAGCTGCCAGCGGCGATGCCCGTGAGGCAGACCACTCCGATTGCTTCATTCTTGTGACACCACCTCACTTTGAAAAGCTAAAATGAAATTGTCGATTGACTCCCTGTCCAAAAGTCTCACGCCGCGCTCTGCTCCTTTGTGAGACTTCACACAAATCGAGCGGATTTTCCCTTCGGAAATCAATTCGTAAGTCTCGACCGGGAGAGACCCGAATATTTGACCGCTGCCGGGATGCGAAGCCACCGAGGGTTCAACGTCACAGGACCGCTGTGGGTATCAAGTCCACATCGGATTTGCCGCGGTAGGCGGCAACTGCAAGACCGAGCCGCATCCCGGGCTTCATGCTCATTTCAGGATAGCGGGGATCATTTCGGTTCACGAGATCGTTCCGAAACATCAGCCGGAAGTGACCGGGATGGTCAAGAGCAAAGGTGTCCTTGTCCGACGAGCGCGCAACATCAACACATCATGCAAATCAAACTCGCAAGCATCACAGTTGACGACCAAACCAACGCGCTCCACTTCTACACGACTGTACTGGGTTTCACAAGATGGGTCCGGTCACAGCAGTAGTTTTCGAGGATACTTGTGGAAATCTTATCAATTTGGTTCAACCAGCGGCCTAACAACTGATAGGAAATTGCTTTTTTTCAGGGTTGTCCAGTCTGCGCGAGGGGGTTAAGTTACCCGAGCCAAAGCCAAAGAAGAAAAAGAAATTGTAAGCAGATATAAGCTCACTTTATTTCAGAGTATCAACTAATGAACAGAATGAATCCTAAGGTTGATAGATATCTAAGAAAATCCAAAAAGTGGCAGGAAGAATTGGAGAAATTGAGAATGATCATTCTTGACTGTCAGCTGACCGAAGAATTGAAGTGGGGTAAACCTTGTTACACGTTTCAGAAAAGTAACATAGTTGTAATAATTCCATTAAAAGAATACTGTGCGCTTATGTTTTGCAAAGGTGCCTTGTTAAATGATGCCAATGGTATTCTAATCAAACCTGGGGAGAATACGCAGTCGGGGCGCTGGATTAAGTTCACCAATGTTCGGGAAATAGTTGAGATGGAAACCATCTTGAAAGCCTATATTTATGAAGCCATTGAAGTGGAAAAAGCCGGTTTGAAAGTGAATTATAAAAAGACTTCAGAATTCATAATTCCTGAAGAATTTCAAAATAAATTAGATGAAATCCCTGCCTTGAAAACTGCTTTTGATGCATTGACGCCAGGACGGCAAAGAGCATACATTTTTTATTTTTCTGCACCCAAACAATCCAAAACTCGGGAGTCAAGGGTAGAAAAATGTATGCAGCAAATTCTCAATGGAAAGGGGTTAAATGATCAGTAACTAGGCATGAACAGGAGGACATGAAAATGAGATCACTGGCATTGTACAATTGGATTTCCAGTAATCAGCCAAGTGCCAACTGCGAATTCGCTCATGGATGGTGGGAATCGGCCGAATTCTTGCAACTTCTCTCGAGCGACTTTGAGAGTTTTGATTTTGGAGTGCTCACCTCCTATTCGATGGAGACACCCCCGCCGAGCTCGTTTGTTACCATGCCGGTCGTTTCTGCTCTGGCACCGAATCTGGAGATCTATTTTAAAGAGAGCTGGGTGGTTGAGCCCAATTACACCGTGAGCGTGAAGTGGCTTCTTCCCGGACCCCTTGTCCTCCTTGATATGTTGCAGCCTGTTGATGCCCAGAACAGATGGTTGCTGCGGGATTTCCCGAGTGATTATCTGTATGAGCCGTTTCGCGAAGGAATTTCCGCTTTCTCGGGATCCGTCAAAAATCAGCACCTTCTGTACGCGCTATTTCATATCCTTACTACCCAGGCAACCGAGGCGCTTTAACCCGCGAAATGGTGATCTATCATGCTCCTTCCATAATGATCGAGCTTAGATGGCTTCGTTCTTTCCTAGCTGTGGCCGACGAAATGCATTTCTCTCGCGCCGCACGCAAACTTCACCTTGCCCAACCAGCGCTCACCACCCAGATTCAACAATTGGAACGGGTTTTTGGGCTCGAGCTTGTTTCAGCGCAGCAATCGCATAATCGGTCTTACGGCGGCGGGACTGGTTTTACTGCCGGAGGCACGCGCCATTGTGGAACGTGCGGAAACGTTGCCTGGAATAGTTGAAAGAGCCGCACGTGGGGAGACAGGACGTTTGCGGCTCGGAATTGTTCCGCCAGCCGCGACGAACCGACTCGCGGAATGTTTGCGAACCATTTCCGTGGAGTTGCCCGACATGGACCTCACGGTACGACAGGGAGGCCAGGACAATTTAACCAACGAGCTCATCCGGCACGGGCTGGACCTGGTAATTGGACGGCCGATCCCAGAAAAAAGGAGAGGATTGAGTCAACTGCACCTCTTCTCCGAACAGCATGGCATCATCATTCGGCAAAGTGACCCGCTGGCCAAGCTCAAGGTTGTTCCAGTACAAAAACTCGATGGCAAGACCTTGCTCCTGCTGCGCGGGAACGCCTATTTTGGCCGATTTTTAATGAGCCACGGAGTCAGACTTAAGCCGGTGCATGGAGCGGAAGACTTTCCTTCGCTCCACTGGATGGTCCGGGCGGGATTAGGTGTCGCTCCATGCAGTTTGCTGCTTGCCGAGGGCCTTCCCCAAGGATTGGTCTGTAAGCCTCTTCGACCAGCGCCCGAGACTCTAAGTATTCGGCTCTCCGCTATTTCCTGTGGGTAACTTAATTAGGTGGTATGTTTCCCGATCACTTCCCGGTTGGGTCAAAGGTGTAATCCGATCTGCCGCAGTCCGAATCTTCTAGATCGATCGCGTCCGATTCGCAGACATTCTCGGCTCAGAAATCCGCAGTCTCAGGATCAGGGCCAATCCGGCCATCCTTGCGATCCAGGGCAGCGATCTTTGCTAGATCATCGGCATCCAACGAAAAATCGAACACATCGAAATTTTCGCGGATGCGCGACGGCGTCACCGATTTCGGAATCACAATGTAACCACGATCGAGATGCCACCCAATGACAACTTGGGCTGGCGTTCTGCCATGCTTTTGGGCCAATGCTTTGAGCGTTGGGCTTTCG
Source organism: uncultured Verrucomicrobiae bacterium (assembly GCA_963782115.1). Taxonomy (GTDB): domain Bacteria; phylum Verrucomicrobiota; class Verrucomicrobiia; order Chthoniobacterales; family JAFAMB01; genus JAFAMB01. The sequence goes on along the minus strand of CAWAIK010000014.1, from coordinate 155,160 downwards.
AGCAAGGTACCCTGGCCGAGCGGACTCCATGATTCAGTAATGATTCCGTGCTCCGTATGGTAAGCCGCCAGTTCTTTCTGTTGAAACCATGGATGCAACTCAATCTGGTTGACTGATGGTGCTACGCCCGTCGCATCGATAATTCGTTTGAGGTGCGAGACCGTAAAATTGGATACACCAACCGATTTGGCGCGTCCCTCTTCCTTCAGCTTTACCAGCGCTTTCCAGGCCTCCACATATGCGTTTTGACGCGGCTTCGGCCAATGGATCAAATAAAGATCCACGTGGTCGAGCCCAAGCCGGCTAAGACTTTCGTTTAGTGCGCTGCGTGCATTGGTGTGCTGGTCGTTCCAAAGTTTCGTTGTAATAAATAATTGGGTTCGCTGCACCGGACTGGCAGCGATTGCTTTTCCGACGCCGATTTCATTGCCATAAATCGCAGCCGTATCGATGGAGCGATATCCAGTCGAGATGGCGGTTCCGACCACTTTTGCTGCTTCCTCATTTGGCACCTGCCAGACGCCGAAGCCAAGTTGGGGAATGACGTTGCCGTCATTGAGGCTAATGGTTGGTTGGGTAGACATATAATGAATGGTTGGTTCTGTTCCTTTTCTACTATCTTCTTTTCGAATAACACCGTCGGCCGTGCGATCCTTACAAGATAATTATCATTTTTTATGTCCTATCACGAAATCTGATGTTTGTAGTGAGCTGGAGAAAGTTTGGCCGAAAGGGATCACGTTGATGCGCGAAAAATCACTCTTTGTGCCCATTGAATCACCGCAACCGCTTAAGTCCTGGATTATTACATGCCTTCTTGGTTGTTGCCGAGGTCGGCTAAATCTCGGAAGCAGCTCGGCAACTTCATCTCTCTCAGCCGGCCGTCTGGTTCTCATGGACCGTCGGGTAGGTCGCGGCGGGGCTGCAGTGGTTTATTCAAGTCTGTGGTCGTTCGAGAACTAGTACTAGACGTATGTGCTTAGCGCGATGTATCCGGAAGGACCGGGACGAGGACGAGTGCGAGACGATTACGATTTCAGAACGAGTGCGAGGAAGGAGAACTTGGAACTCGAACTCCGGTTCGCTGCGCTGATCTATCTAACTGTGACTCCAAGCGTAGGCCGTTTCTATCGAAGGGACTGTCTTTGTGAACTTTGTGATCTTCTGTGCAAATAATTTTTCTTCGTTCCCCCCGGCACTAAGACAGAAAAAAAGCAAAAGTCATTTTTGAACAGAAGATCGCAAAGATCACAAAGAGTCACTGTCTTCAAGAGCCATCGGAGGGCACGTGCGCCTGCGTTGTCTAAATCGCGATCCGCAACGAACGAAACGTTCATTAATCCCTACTCGTCCTCTTGTTCTGAAATCGTAATCGTCCTTATAGTCGTCGTTCTCGACTTCTATGGACGGGGCAAACGCGCCGATTGCCGACAACGTTCAAAGATTGAGGACGAGGACGATTGGTCCTACACCGCGCTAAACAGATACTACCAGACTAGTACTAGTAGACTCTCCGCCTCGCTCTCAATAAACTGCCGAATAATGTGGGTTATCCAGGGTAATGGCTTCTGGCGCATTTTGTTTTTTGGGCTGGCCGGGCGTCATTTCTTTTCCGGCGTTACAGTCTCTGCGACTCTTGATGAGCCCCTTGGCGAATTTGCGGGCGCCGGGAGGAGCAGCCGTATTGCGCCAACGATGCAAATAAAACATATTACCTACAAGACGATTTGGACGGTTGGGCCTTTGACCGTCACGCTTAAGCCGGTGAATTCTACGGGCTCGTTTGTCGCTGCTGGTAAGACAACCGCTTGGCACCCCCAACGCGACCGCCCCGTTCGAACGCAACGCTTGACCCCAAGCGGTCTGGTTTGCCGGCCCTAGATCACGGGATGCGGCCAGGGAAGGCAGGACAAATGGAAGAAGCAGGTATTTGACGGTCAGGAAGAACAAAAAACGAGATGGAACCGTCAAGAGCGCAAATCCAGACTTCGGCAGCGCCCGCGTCAAAGTACAAGGTCCGCTTTTCGTTCATCTCGGCGGGCGAATTGGAAGAAGAAAGAACTTCGATGCAGGTCTCCGGAGCGCGAGTGAGCAGTTGCGGATTTTCCTCGATCTCTGCGCGGTCGGCAGCGAGCCAGGCGACGTCGATCGCCTTGACACCATCAGCGGTGGACAGCGGGCACTCCGTCAGGACCAGACCATCAGGAAGCAAATTAGACAAAAGAATGACGATGGAACTTTGCCAGCGGGAATGGCGGAAGGCTGGAGGCGGGCTCATAAGGATGTGGCCATGGCGATCGGTCTCAATGCGATTCGGGAGCTTTGCGAGGACTGGATCCGCCAAGATTTCGGTCCAACGCTCGAGATTGAACTTGGTCTGAGAAACGCGCTCCGGGAGCTCAATGGTGATCGGCACCGACAAAAATACGCCAGGAATGAAAAAAATGAAGCCCAGACGTTTTATCAATAACGTAGCCGATAAAGAAACGACGAGGAATCTTCTTCTTTATATTTCTTATTTTTCTTTCTTTAAATTCTTGTTCCCACTTTAGCAGAAGGGGTCGAAGAAGGATTCTCGCGATGATGCTGCGGGCTTTTGATTTACGTTGGCGATTTGGTCGTCGTTTGGGAGGGAACGCGCAGCCTAGCGGGCGTTTTGGATCTTTTATGGCTACATTTTTCGGGGTTCATGGTATAGGGCACACGGCTACATTTTTCGGGGTTCAAAATCAGAGCACGCTCGGCTACGTTTCTCGGGGTGATTAGCTACATTTTTCGGGGTTCACAGCTACGTTCCTCGGGGTTCATCAGAGGAAATCGGCTACATTTTTCGCGGTTCGACAGCACGGCTTAATCTCCCCTCCCCTGCTTCGCTTGCGTTAACCTCGAGTTCTTGAACGACGACGGTCGCTCACGATAAGCGCAAGCTGTACTTCTTCGAATCGGCGTTGACGCCGAGCACGTTCTGGGTCGATCTGAAGCAGGTCGACTTTTCGAGCCAGACAGGAAAGGTGAAGAAGCTCGACTTGGGAAAAGATCAAAGGAACGTATTTTCAGGGAACACAGCTTGCTGATCAGCGACTTTACGCCCGCATTTCCTCCCAGCGGGGCCCAAGACGAGCCAACGGCCCGGTGGAAATAATCGCGGACGTCCGCCTTTGCACGTAACTTGGCCAAAGGGAAAAAAAAGAGTACTTTTTACACAATCGTCATGAGCATCAAGGATATCCTCGAAGAGCTGCCGAAACTTACAGAAGAAGAAAAGAGACAACTTTGGAACGTTCTCGACCACGAGCTGACGCCTAAAGAGGACGAAGAAAGTCCCGAAGTATTAGCTGCCATCGACGAACGGATCCGATCCCTGGAAAATGGCGAAAAAACCTACACCATCGAAGAAGTTCGCGAACATATCGCGGAAATCGTCGAAAAAGCCCGTGCAGGTTCTAGAGGTTGATGTACGCGGTTATCTTTTCCAAAAGTCGTCGATATAACCGCTCTGGAAGAGCAACTTTAAATCCGGGTCACGGGCCCGAAGGGCATCGGCCAGTTCACGCCCACTCATGCCCGGCATGACCACGTCGGCCATCAGAAGGTCAATCTTGTCCGTGCTGCCTTCCGCCAAGCGCAACGCCTCCTCGCCGCTTGCGGCTTTCAGCACCCGGTAGCCAAAGGATTCCAAGAGCCGGCAGTGATTTGCCGAACGGCCTCCTAATCTCTTCTGCCAACAGAATCGTTTCGCCGCCCTGAAACGTCCTCGCCGATGAGCCGCCGCAGCATGTTGTCCGTATCGCCCACCACGGCGTTAAGGTCTAACACCTTGGGCGCGAGGATTTGTTGGCGGCTGAAGGCCAAAAGCTGGTCCGTCAAGGCAGCGCCCCGTTCGGCGGCCCGATTGATTTCGGCGAGCGATTCACTCAACGAATCCTCCAAGGCCAGCGCCCGCGCTAGGACAGCGCTATGACCAAAGATCACCGAGAGTAGGTTGTTAAAGTCGTGAGCCACCCCGCCGGCGAGCTGGCCAATCGCCTCCATCTTTTGCGCTTGGCGCAGCTGGGCTTCCAGTTGCTTCTGACCCGTGAGGTCGCGCGAATTGATCACCAGCGACTCCCGGTCGCCCTCCCCGGGCATCTTGCGACCGATGGACTGCAGGACCAACCAAGCGCCGTTTCGGTGGCGAAAGCGGTATTCAATCGACCTTTTCGCCGGCCGAGCGGACAGCGCGCGCTGGAGCGAGTCGCGCGCGCGGGGGGCGTCTTCCGGGTGCACGAAGTCGACGGCGCTTCGGTTTAAAAGTTCGGCCGGCCGATAACCCAGCACGCGCTCGACCGAAGGGCTCCGGAAGCGAATCACACCTTCGGCATTGATTACCGTGACGAGATCAGACGCGTTTTCGATCAGCAAACGAAACCGCTCCTCGCGTCGGTGCAGCTCCACTTCGGCTCGTTTGAGGTAGTCAATGTCGGTGGCCGTCCCAAACCACCGCACGATACGGCCACCCATATCGCGCAAGGGGCGTGCTTTGACCAGGAACCAGCGGTGGGGCCCGTCCACGCCACGAATGCGGTGCTCGATCCGGAGCGACTCGCCGCTTTTGGTGCTGCGTCGCCAAGCTGACTGCGTGCGCTCCAGATCCGTAGGATGGATGGCAGACATCCAACTAGAGCCTTTGGCCTCCTCCAAGCTTTGGCCGGTAGTAGAAACTGACGATTAAGCCGGGGGAACCGTGTGGTGCTCGACGACTAGGAGTGGGCAGGGCGCACCTTGGACGGTTTCAAAGGTATCGCTCCGGCTCGCCATTGGAAGGAATGAGCCGAAAAGACTTTCCGGCAGCATGATAAGATCTACGTTGCGCTCCGCCGCGGTCCGCCATATCTGCTCTGGCGCCTGGCCAACCTCGGTGCACAAGCCCACATCCAGGCCACGTTGCCGCACCTCCCACATCAGGCAAAGCAGTGCCGGTCTTGCCGAATCAGGGTCAAGCGAGGTTGGTAGACCCTCCCTCCAAAAGGTAGGACCAGATTGCAGAGGTTTGCCGTGCATCAATGTCAGCCGAGCGGTGAAACGCCTGGTCAGTTCGATCGCAAACTCGACAGCTGGCCTTGACTCCGCGCGAAGATCCGTCAGGAAAAGTAGTTGCGTTAGTTTGGAGGGAAATCCGGAAATCACGTGTTGTCCGGGCATGACTCGCAGCACAGGAGCTTTAGGTTTGGGGAGGGCAGGGGAGACGTGTTGCACGAAAATCGGTCCTTCGGAATCCAGAGGTAAGGGCTGGTCACGCGAATGCATAAGTGAAGACCCCATGCGGATCGCTGTGGTATTATTTCTACCCAGGTTGTTTCTTGATTATTCTCAGTAGGTTCTGATGTGATTTTCCTCGCTCTGAACGAAGATTCTTTCTCCCTTCGGCGCGAAAGCGGCGCTCAATTTCAAGCAAAAGATGCAAGGGGCCTTTCTCAATTGCCGTGCTGGAGCGGTCCTTTGCAACTCATTGGTGCGCATAACTTGCTTCATCCCGATAAACAGATTCTCACCGGAGAAGGCGTCCATCGAACCAAACCAATATTCCCCGGCATTGCTTGTAAGCGAAGGGCTCAATAAGAAGCAGACCACGACACCTGGGTAAACACGGATTGAGAACTTGTTTTGAATTCCTCTATAACTATGCAAGATATAGAAAACAATCTTTTTTATCAAAATTATTAGTTGGAGCTGTGGGCGACGGTTGACCCTCGCCGCTGCCATCAAGGCCGACCGCGCCCTGGCCGAAACGCGGGTAATGGTTAAAATCCGCTAACCACCTGTCTGTGGCGGTCGACTGCTGCTGCTTGGAGAAGGATCTCAGGAAAATGCGGAGTAAATCGAGCAGCAGAACCGCTGACTTGCTTGCAGCGATTACGAAGGCCCTCAGTTACTCCGGATTTTATTGTACTCCGGATTTGGAACCAAAACATACGCTAACCCGAACCTGACTTCCGGCTGCAGCGAAAACGATCTGAGCTGCCGACGGCACCTGAAAGAACGTAAGCGGTAAGGATTCAATGGCTAAAAGTCCTCCGTGACCTCCGTGCGAGACTCATCGATACGTTATTGCGTGGTGACGACGAGTTGTAGTGGTTGACCTGAGTTGGTGGTGACGATGACCTCACGGCCACGATGCGTGTCCTTGACCTCGTAGGAGGCTGTGCTGCCGTTAAGAGTCACGGTGGCGATGCTCGCGTTCGCCGGCAACGCGTATCCGATCCGGATTAGCAGACCGGACGGCGCGCTAACAACGGTCGTGTACTGATTTCCGTTGTGGGTCGCTGATGCGGTCAAAGTGCTATTACCAATTCGCAGATTGTCAACGGAAAGCGTCGGCCAAGTGGGCGGGAGGTTGGGGATGACAGTGATTTCCCGGTTAGAGATGTGCGGGCGGACGCCGAGGAAGTGGTAGATCACGGGCCACTCCACGCCGTATGACGACCAGGCTTGCATCACCATGGCGCGGCTTGTGAAAGCCTGGAAGTACATGTAATCCGGGCTGTCGAAGAGTTCGGGCAAGGCACCAGGCTGTTCCGTGTCCAGTTCGGAGGCGATGAATGTGACGTACCGTAGCGATTCATCCATCCTGCCGTAGTTCGCTTCCGCAACCGCCATGACAGAGGTATTGAGCGCGGAGGCTTGCCGGCTGCCTGTGATGTTCAGCGCCAAGTCTTGACCTTCCTGATAGAAACCGGTTGTCCCGGTAAAGATCGAGCTCTCAAGGGTCGGGAACGCGGTGGTAGCGTGATCGACTTCCGCCATATTGGTCTCCATTGGCGTGGCATTGATCCAGTAGAGTTGCTGCAGTTGAGTTGTCGGCGAAGGTCCGGGCACAACCGTCGCGGTGGGATCCGTCGGCACTTCGTGATTAAGGGCCAGGGAGTCAGCGTACAAACCCTGGCTGGCATTCCACCAGTCGCCTTCGAATTTGTCTTTGAGCGTATCGGCTTTGCCTCGAGCCCAATTCAACGTCGCGGTGTCCCCTTTGCTCTGGGCCATTTCGGCGAGATCGTTTAGCGCGCGAATGGTATACACGGCCACATCCAATTTCTCTGCACCCAACCCGGGCGCTTCCACCATACCCGCGCCCTCGGGCCAGCCGTCGTTATTAGTATCCAACGTCGTGGTAATGTAGGTCAGGCCGGCTTTGATGAAGTCGTAGTTTTCGTCCCGGAACTTGTCATCCCCGGACCAGCGCCAGAGGGTTGCAACGGCAGTGGCGAACTCGCCTGTTTCGTTTACATCACCCGGCTGCGCATCCGTCCCGAAGTAGATCGAGCCGTCGGTAACGATCTCGTGCAGCACCTTGCCGGTGGATCCGTTTACCGCGCGAGAGACCTCGCGGATGGTTCGCAGATGATCTTTAGCCGCCTCCCATTGGCCAACCGCGACCAGCGCGAACGTAGTGTAACATCCGTCTGTCCCGAAAAACCATGGATAATCCGGGTAACCGGCGCCGAACCCGCTCAGGAAGGGAAAGAAAGCAAGAGGCGGCGGATAAACTGTGCCTTCCATAGTGTCTCGGATTTCGGCGTCGAGGACTTTACGGCGCATGTCGGCCAAGTTCAGCTTGGCCCAGTTGAAGGCGGCCTGAACAGTTGGATCGGGAATTATCGCGTCGGTTTGCGCCAGGACGTTCTGCCGTTGCTTAATTTTACTTGCGAGCAGGTCGTCTGGATTCGCGAGTCCTAGGAACAATGCGACATACGCTTCAGATTTGTTCACATGTGTTCCGGCTACGGCAAACCAGATTTTAACGGTCGATCCAGGAGCAATCGTCAGTTGCCACTTCAGTTGGCCAAACGCTTTCTTGCCGAGGTTGCCCGTGTTGGAGGCACCTAGGAACTGGACCGTGTCTTGTGGGCCATGCTGTGTAGCGCGACCGGCGACGAGCGCGTACCAGGGTTTGCCGGGTTCAGAGAACGACAAACCGGAGATCAATGGGTCGAAACTGACATTATCTGCCTGATCAAGCTGATCTGAGGTTGGCGTCGTCCCGGACCAGGGGTAGGCCGGCAGAATTTCACTGGTAGGCTGGAAGATGAGAGCAGTGCTCTTTGGTTGAGCGCCGGCATTCTGGAACTCGAGACTAATCAGCACCACAGGCAGCCCGTCGGGTGCGAATTCGGTCCGAATGATCTTCAGCCCGGATGTGACTGGAAGATCAAGCTGCACAAAACCAGGCCCCGACGTGAACTTTTCTGCCGCCGGGAAAAGAGTGTTGTCCAACAGGAATTGGTAGGAATCGAGCAGCTTAAGCGGATGAGACCAGACGCCGTTCATTTTTCCGGTGATGTGAAACCCCATGCCAGGGAAACCGCCATCCTGAGTGCCAACAATGTAAGCACGATCACCTTCCACGACGTAGCGTTTGGCGGGAAGGTTCTCCGTGGTTGAACGGGTGGGGTAGCCGGAGGATTGCTGTGCGGGTTGGGCCCAAACAGGAGACGCCAGCGAGAGCGTCAGGAGAACGATTGGAAACAAACGTTTTCGGTCCATGCGAAGATCTCCATTCTTCCACGCTCAACGCATGATTGAGGGCAGTACGTCTATGCGTGCAGCGTTGGGGAACGAAAAGAATTTCGTTCCCAAAAATACGTTTCGCAAGACCAAATCGGACGTGTCAGGTGCCTAGCATTATTGGGGCAACGGGAGGGACGCTGCTGGATGCCTCTCCTTATTCGGTGTCAATGCAATTACGCTACGATCCGGCGTTTTCTTCCCTTGTTGCTGCGAACTGTCCAGTTCGAAGCGGCAAAAGCTTGTGAGCCCACGCTCAAGGCGATTGAGTTCTTACGAGGTACTCGAAATCCACGGGTACACGGGAGTTGCTGAGGAATTTACTCACATTAGTCAAAACAACGCTCGCGTGGACAATCTGGCCCTGAGTATTTGCGCCGTGCTTGCCGCCGAAGCCTGCAATATCGGCATTGAGCCCTTGGTTGATCCCGAAGATCCAGCCTTGACCTACGCCAGGCTGGCCTAGGTGCAGCAGAACTACATTCGTGCCGAAACGCTAAGTCGCGCAAATGCGTGCCTTGTCGATGCCCAGGCCCGGATTCCGCTTGCGCAGGCATTCGGTGGAGGCGAAGTCGCTTCTGCCGACGGACTACGCTTTGTGGTGCCGGTGCGCACGCTCAACGCCGGACCCAACAGCAGGTATCGATGATCCATGTTATCGCCGCGGCATTCTCACGCAGTTGAATCGTGGTGAGGGCCGCCATCGGCTGGCGCGCAAATGCTTTCACGGCCAGCGCGGGGAACTCCGACAACGGTACCGCGAAGGTCAAGAAGACCAACTCGGCGCGTTGGATCTGGTAGTCAATGCGTTGGTCTTATGGAACACCCGATACATGGATGCGGCGCTGAGTCAGCTTCGTTCCCAAGGCGAGGTCAAGCCGGAAGACGTGGCCCTTAGCAGATAAACATTTTAACGTGCTTGGACGCCACCGGAAACGGCGAGATGTCAGAAAATTTCAAATATCTTTGGCTAGGTTTTCGGTTGGAATGTATCTCGGATTCAATCCTCTTCGCGGGCTCGTCCACTAATTCTCGGGCGGATCTTGGCGCGTCCTGATTTCGAGCATACACAAATTGGCGTAGAACAGGCCAAAGATCGGATCACCTTCTTTGCCCCATGAAACAGTGAACTCGGCGGAATCGAATTCCGGGTGCCTGAGCCCAAGACTGTTCATGATATACGCTTGTTCGGCGAGAGTCATCGGAGGCTCGCCGTATTTACTTTTAAGCTCGATTCTGGTAGAAAGCGCCGGCTTCCCACTAAACAACACCATGAGCAGAAACCGACGGAGCTGCCAGTTTTTTTGAAGCTCATTGCCCTCAGCGGTTTGGTAATCGCCGTAAACTTTTTTCCACGCCGCAATCGAATGATTTAATAAGATAGTAACTGGCCGTGCTTCCCCTGCCAGAGATACCTGTACCACGTTCCTAGGAGCAACCTGTCCCGAAGATTTAGGCACAAAAAAAATCACTATACCTATGGTAACTAAGATATCTACAAGGAGACTAAGATTTATCATACTATCTATATCTCTAAAGCAGCATCGAATCCGTCCTGGTCCCCGGCGCCTTTTCGCAAGGCTGTCTGATTAATGAGCCCTTGCTGACGGCCTTATTTACCATGTAATGCGCTATTTTCTCCAATTCAGCATTCGGGGCGGCGCACTGGATCATTTTTGCCTGTCGAGGAATGCGCGGATGCGTTTTGCGCAATGAAAGGCACAAAAATGAGCAAGAAAGTCGCGTGGAACAAAAAGCTCGACCAAAAAGCGATTGATGAAATCAGGAGGTTGCGTGGCAAGGCGACACAGCAGGCTCTAGCTGACAGGTTTGGAGTGTCGCGACAATCTGCGACGTTCAGGTAGTAGGTAAGAAACATCGATCTTAAAATGGAAAAAGGAGCGGCCCCAAGTGAGTGATCTAGCAGTGCGAATCTTAATCGACCACCCCGCATCTTACCGAGATTGGCGAATAGTAAAAGAGGATAGCGTCTCCGGATTCTACCACCTTGTCTCGCGCTTCAAGATCGGTGGTACTATTGAAGAGGGTGTGGAATACACTGCCTTTGTGCTCGTGCTGCACGAGAGTGAATTCCAAAGAATTCATTTCGTGAGCGATGCGGGTTAACTGCCTTCCCTTCACTGTCCAGCGGCGGCTACCCGTTTTACTAAGTCGCGGCCTCGCCTCTTCCCAGATCCAATGCTGGATCTGCGTCGCTTTCTCCCCTCCCCTCACCTGCCATCCCTGGGCCTGCGCTTGTCGGTACGTCATCCATCGCGGATCGCTGTATCCGCTGGTCATTAACGCCAGAATATTAACGCCCGCGATACCGATGACCCGTCGTCGGGTAGTATGGGTTCAGCATCTCGCCGTCCGTCCACGGCTTCTGCCATGACGCTGCCCCTTCTTTAAGCAGCTGTTCATCAGTTTGTCAGCTAGGCGTTTTGCAAAATAGGTCGTGTCCATTCGGTCCTACCCTCCTCTCACAAGTGCACGGCACTTTCCCGGGGCATCCTCGTCGCTCAGCGCTTCTTCATGGAACGCCAGGCGGTCCGCTTCATCTGGATCGAACGGCAACCACTCGCCATATCTGTTCCCGCCGTTTGCTCTCCCTTTTCATTTCTTCTTTTCCTGGCGTACATTTCCGCCGTGTCTATCACTATTGAGCTCCCGGACCTTGCCTCTCAGACCAAGCTCAACCTGGCTCGTTGGACCGAGATCCTGGCTGACCCCGAGCTCGCCAAGCTCCCTTATCGCATCGAGACCGATCAGTATGGACTCATCGTTATGACCCCGCCGCCTGGTTTCCGGCATTCCTCCCGCCAAGGTGAGATCATCACTCTGCTGCTCAGTTTGCTCCCAGCGGGCAGAGCGTTCCCGGAGTGCCCTGTTTCCACTGCCGGCGGTGTCAAGGCTGTTGACGTCGCTTGGCTTGACGCCTCCCGCCACGAGATCGGCCAGGATCTTCCCCTGCTCACTCGCGCTCCCAACATTTGCATCGAAATCCTTTCCCCATCTAATTCCCCGTCCGAGATCGATCAAAAACGCGCCCTCTACTTCGATGCCGGGGCTCAAGAGGTCTGGATCTGTAACCTTGACGGTTCTATTTCCTTCTTTTCTTCTCATCAGCAATTACGGGCTTCTTCCATCTGCCCTGATTTTCCCGCCTCCATCCCTTAAGATCCACGTCGCTAATCACTCCAGCTCGCCGGAGTAGGCATCACATTTTGTGATACGTCGCCGTCCGCAGAGCGTTGTGGATGCGCATTGCGGCGGAACGTGTTGTCCCTTGTGCGGAAAAGCCGGCATTCGGCTGGTGGCCTTTACCGATGCTGCCGGCGTTCTGCACATGATTGGCGCCGGACCAATGCCATGCGATTCCTCATGAAAACTCTCCTGGCGCACCCAGCACGGCGCTTGATTTATGCGCCATTGGGGGCTTTTCGCCGAGGCTGGTTATAACTTCGTTGATCATACTAATGGGTGTACTGGCAGCAACAACTTCGTCCAGACCAATTTCGGCTTCAGATACGCCTTCTAGGTAAAATAAAGGGCAAATGATCCACGGTCGTTGGAATAATCTCTTGGCGCGCCAAGCGGCCCGAGCTATGAAACATAGGTCCGATAACCCTACCGAAAGGCAACTTGATATTCTTCGTTTATGAATAATTCTGATGCGACTTTTGCGACACCAGTAAATCCAAAGTCGCACGAAGTGAGGCACATCGTGCCAGATCATCCAGCGCTCGCCTCCAGAGCAGCCCGCGGCTTGTCCAGGGGCGACGCAAAAGTGTTGTGGTTGCGGCGCGCGCTATTCCCGATAGGAGCCGCCGCTCTGTTAAGCCTTGCCGCGTGCACCACTCAGAGTGGTTCGATGAGCCTGCAAGGCAAGCCGCTATCTGGTTACGTGGAAATGACACAGGTCCAGGCTGCCTATATCGGCAGCGGCAATGCCGGCAAAGGTACCCTGAGGTACCGGGGACATACTTACCCATTCACGGTCGGCGGACTCGGCGTTGGAGGAATCGGCATCTCGAAGATCGAGGCGAGGGGCGAGGTCTACGGACTGGAGCACTTACGCGACTTCCCGGGCGCGTACGTTCAGGGCCGCTATGGCGTTGCCATAGGCACTGCGAGCACAGGCGACCTGTGGCTCAAGAACGGAAATGGTGTGATCATGCGTCTGGTCGCAAAGCGCCAAGGGCTGATGCTGAGTCTGGGCGGCGACGCGGTCGTGATCCAAATGAGCCAGTGACATCAAGCGTGGATGTTGGGGTGCTCCCCGGATGGGGTGGAGCAAACTGCCGCGCGATTTATCCAATCGGTACGGTTGCGATAAAACGCGTGGCGGTTGTTTTTTTGCCGAAACTGTTTATGGACGATAATGGACGACGAACTGCTCCGCTGTGGCGCTGCGGATTCATGTTCTTCGAGCTGCGTAAGGAATATCGATGGCCAACAATAATCAATACCAACGCATGAATTTAAACATTCGAATCTTCGCACTCGCTTTACCGATCCTATTGGCGTCCTGCGCCTCCTACGGGCCGTTTCACCCTAATAGCTCGGCTGAACCGCTCAACTCAGTACGAGGACCCACGGATGGGCGTTATAAATTGGCCTTCATCGAATTCGGTGATCAAGGCTCCGCGTTGGACACATCGCAACGAACTGCCGCACTCGAAGTGATCCACAAGGCGGAACGCCCGCTGCTTTTAGTTTATATTCATGGCTGGCAAAACAACGCGAATTCAGGCGATGTCTGCCGGTTCGAGCACTTCCTCGATACGGTCTCGCAGTTCCCCGAGGTCCGCGCGGCAAAGGGTAATGTGATTGGTGTCTACATCGCATGGCGCGGCATAGACATAACCCTGCCAGTAGCGAAATTCTTAACGTTCTGGAGCCGCAAGTCCGCCGGAGAAACTATCGCCGCACAAAATGGCTGTCTGGCGACCATCAGTGAACTCGCACTGGCAGCTCGCGCGCCTGATAAGCAGATTCATCGTTGCATACTGCTGGGCCATTCGTTTGGTGGATTGGTCCTTGAAAACACGATTTCTCATTCAATCCTTGATGCAAGCAGCACAGGCACGCGAAATACCAGCCCATGGGACATGGCAGTGGCGTTTAACCCGGCGGATAGTTCTATCGGCACCCGGCAGTTGGTCTCGGAACTTGATTACCTCTATAAGTATGATCCAAATCGGCATGCCTACATCGGACGGGCTTCTGGCACAGAAGCAAGCGTTGTTGACGAGAACCGTCCATTTCTGATCATCCTCCAATCCGAGAATGATCTAGCAACAGGACAATTTTTTCCCATCGGTACTGGACTCTTTAACGTGGTCAATCTTCGTGCCCACTGGGATAGAGTGCCGGTACCAGGTGCCAACGGCCAAAAAGTTTCTGAACGTGAATTCTACACCCACACGCCTGGCAATAATAAATACCTGGTCAATTACAAAGTCGTTCCACTCGGAGATGCCACGGCTCCGCCGAATTTGATAGCCAAAGACAACAGAGCAGTCGATGCAAACGCTCTAGTAAACCATCCAGACTACAGTTTTTACACGAGCGAGCACAATGACGGTCACGAAGATAAGTTCTGTGTTAACGGCAACTATAATCCAGACGAAGTTCGCCCTCCCTCAGGCAAAGAGATTTGGCGGCGGTGGCAATTTGTTTTTACCGGCAACGCCCGGGTGCCCTGCTGGATCGTGCGCGTGCCGAAGGAGATAATTTGGGGGCACGGGGGATTATGGAGTGACAATTCCGTTGCCATGTTGGCTGCCCTTCTTCGAATTCATTTCCCGCTGAACGCAGAAGGCAAGGTGGCTTCTCGGGAACCCCGTATCGTTCCGGGAACTCCGGACGTACAACAATTAAATCAAGACAAACCGCGCTGACTTATTCCAGTGCATGCCTAGAAAGGCACAGGTATGAAGCGGATGCGATTTCCTCAAACAGATCAAGCAATACGGAATTTTGCAAATAACTACGCAAATACCTACGGATCCGCCGGGCCTAACGGCGCCTGGTACGGCGGGGGTTCGGCTGGAGCTTGGGGCGGCTACTACGCCGGATTGGCAACCGCCGGCGCGGCTGGTTTAGCGATGGGAGCGACGGTCGCTAGCCTTCCGCCGCAATCAACGCCCATCGCAGTCCAAGGTAACCCGTATTACTACTCAGGTGGCGTCTACTATGTACTTTGAATTTGGTGGAATATGGTACCGGCCATTTTACAGTGGAAGCGACGTAGTTTATCAAACGATCCCCAATCCCGACAGGTTTGACGGCTTCTGTCCGGTACTGAAAGCAGCATCACTCTTACGAGCAGCAACATTCTGAGCTCGCAAGGCAGCGACGCTTTCCGTTAGTTTAAGTAGGAAAACGATGCTTACCTGGGGCCACCTCGCGCGGTTGTCGGGTCATGGCCCGGAGGGCCGGACGGACGCCGGAGCCGAGGCAAGGCCCTGAGCCTGCTTCAAACAGCAAAGGCTTTGAACCTGCTGAGGCAAGAAATGCAGGAAGAAAGCAAAACCATGCGCCCTCTTAATTTAAGGAGTGTCGGTCATAAATCCGATCGCGATCCGTTTGATCGTCTTCGCGTGCGTTTTCGGAGGTGCGCTCTTTGGTATGTTTCTTCGTGGTGTTCTGCCCGAGCAGCACCTGAAGCTGATTCTAAAGATACCGTGAGGTTGGAGATGGGACTGATCGGGACGTTGACTGCACTCGTGCTGGGTCTGCTGATCGCTTCGGCGAAGAATTTCTACGATACCCAGAGTATGTCCGCCAAGATCGTCCTACTTGACCGCGTTCTGGCCCATTACGGGTCGGAGACGAAGGAAATCCGTGATCTGTTGCGCGGCGCCGTTGCCCAGACGCTTGATCTCCTTTGGCCGAAAGAACCTGGGCAACATCCCCAAATGGAACCCACGGCAGCTGGGGCCGAAATTCTCTATGATAAAATTCAGGAATTATCGCCGAAGAACGACACTCAGCGCTCGCTTCAAGCCCAGGCCTTAAACATGGGAATTGATGATGTTCGAACAGGCATGCAGCTTCATTTCCGGGAGAATCCTACCATAATTTTACAATCCAGGAGCCGCGCGACCACCGCGCGGGCCGCCATGGCCCCATGGCACACGCGAGTGCCGAGCTCAAAAAGGTTCATCCTAGTTTCGGCAGTTAATGTCTTGCCATGAAGAGCTAAGTTGTTGCTGGATTGGGAGATAGGACGCTCCGAAAGGCAATTAGCGGGTCACCCATCGGGTGAGAGCCAAATCACGACCGTAGAGGCGACAAAATCCTTAGGGGACGAGACGTTAGCGATCGAAACCGAGGGTGACGCTATCAGGTACAGACCTCACTAAAAGCGGGTTTTCGGGCAACAGGGAAGCGCAGGTCTAATTCCGTGCAAATTTGATCGGTGCGATAGGCGCCATTAAAGCGGCAGGTTGTGCTGGCGTCGGCCTGGCGATGAGATGTCCAATGGAAACTTATGATCGCCACTGGCCAACTGATTCTGGGGACCGACAAACGCAATGCGCTCTTCACGGTGTATGAATGGGAGGAAGATGACGGCGAGGAGCAACTGCACGTTTACTACGGTTTGGAATTGCTGGAGGTGGTGCCAGCGGACCGGAACGCACCGAGCTTCAAGATGCTGGTGGGCCGACTGTACAACGCCGGATTGAGCCGGAGGGTTCTGCAAGAGACCTTCAGGGTCGATCTAAAGACCATTCAACGCTGGGCAGCAGCGCTACGCAACCGTGATGGCGAAGAATTGGTGCGAGTGCTGGCTGGACGTCGGGCCGGGCGCAAGCTGACGCCGCAGATTGAGGCCTACGTGCGAGCACGGTGGGCGGATTTGAGCCGCTCGGAAACCTACGGGATTGGTAAACGGCTGCGCGAAGAAATTGAGTCGGTCTTCGCGGTGAAGCTTTGCCAAGAAACGCTGCGGCCTTTGATCGGGCAGTTAAAGCGCCAGCCTGTGGTAGGCACCCACGGAGCCGAGCAAGCAGCGACTGGGTCGCCAAAGGAGTCTGGGGCCGAGCCAACAACCGCAGACGGTCTCCAGCAGTCTGGGCAAAATGCTCCTGAAAATCAAAGGGTTAGCTCGCAAAGCGAGGAGATTACTTGCGGTTGTTGTCCGGCACTGCAAGCAGCGCCGCAGACGGTGTGGTGTGATCACGCTGGGGTGCTGGTCTTTGCGCCGAGCTTGCTGGCCATCGCGCAGGTGCTCGATCCGCCGGAGGCACGCTTCACACAATGGCTGGCCAGTTTGCTGTTGGGCGCGCTCAATATCGAACAGACCAAGTTCCTGAACTGGCAAGACATGGCGCAGCTCTTGGGCTCGGTGGTGCGCTTTCCGCACCCCCAGCGCCAGGAATTGGAACGGCTGGCGACGCAGGCGAGCTTTCAAAGGCTGGCCTGCTTCAATGCCCGGTGCTTGGGAGCCGGCGAGCAGAGCGACTTCTACTTCGATCCGCATACCAAGCAGTACACCGGCCAGGAGAATGTGCTCCAAGGATGGTGTCCGGCTATTCGGGGAGCGGACAAGGCGATGCACAGCGATTTTATCCACACGGCAGCCGGAGAACCGCTTTACTTTGAGACGAGCGATAACTTTTCCGATCTGCGTCAGCGCTTTTTCGAGCTCGTGGAGCGTTGTCGCCAAGTGTTGGAGTGGCCCCAGGAGCGGGCGATGAGCTGGGTAGCAGACCGAGGTATTTTCGGGCAGGAAGTCTTCGAGAAGGTGCTCTGCGATGAGAGGATGCATCTGATCACCTGGGAGAAAGGTTATCAGGCGCAGAGTTGGCCGCCCGCAGAGGGAGTGAGCGGCTCGATGGTGATCGAGAGGACGCGTAATCGCGCCGATGACATCCGTTCTTATCATCTGCAATATTGGGACCGGCGCTGGCCCAAAGACGAGCGGCTGCGCCAGATCGTGGTGCAAGCGACCAACCCCAGTGGCCACTCAATTCAAGTGGCGGTTTTGACCGACGACATCCAGCGCGAGCCAAGCGAGATTCTCCGGTTGATATTCTGCCGCTGGGTCCAGGAGAACGATTTCAAGTATCTGGACAAGCATTTTGGCATCAACCAGATCACCAGCTACGGAGTCGTCGGCTACGAGGAGTTAGCCGAGCATGTAGAGGATCGACAGGTGCGCAGCGCTGAAGCCAAAGCCCTAGGGGAGCAACGCCGCCAGCTTCGGGCTGGGCAAGGGCGGCTGTTATTGCTCCAGGCCCGCAGCGAGCACGCAGCCACACTGCGCCACAAACGCATAGAAGAACTCGAACAGGGGCCTGTTGCCGATCAGACCAATAAGGAATTGAGTCGCTTGCGCAAGGCGCAAATCCGCTGGCAAAGCGACAAGCCGGAGCGCCAGCAACAGATTGAGGCTCTAAGCCGGGAACTGGCCGAATTGGAAGTTAGGGCCGAGACGGTGCAAAAGACCGAGTCACGCCTGGAACGTCTGATCGAGGAGCAGATGGTGCGGCTGGATCCGGACAAGAAGCGCTTGATGGACAACTTTCGAGTGATCGCCCGCAACGTGTTCTACGCGGCGCTGGGACCTTTCAAGAAGGCCTATAACAATTACCGCGACGATCATGATCAGTTCCGACAGTTGACGCAGTGCAGCGGGGTATTGGAAGTCGCAGCAGAGCAGATCGTGGTGCATCTGATGCCGCGGGTAAACTACCCTCCACGAGTGCGGCGAATCATCACCAAGCTGTTGGCAGAACTCAATGCCAAAGAACCGGTGTTCCCCGACGGCAGCGGGCGACGATTCAGGTTGCGTCTGGCCAGCCGCAGCGAGCTGCGGCTCTCCATCGCCAGGAGTGATTGAAGCTTCCGGCGCCCCCCTCGAACCACCGTCCGGGGGCGCTGTGAAGCCAGTTTTCCAGGAATTAAATCTGCGTCTGATTTTTACGCTCAGACCGGAATTTAGTGAGGTCTGCAGGTACAATGGGAATGGGACAACAGTGCGCCAGCAACGCCGTATGGGCAGTTGGTATTCTTCGCACAATTTTTAAAGGCCGGAGAACTCTTTTCAGGGTTATGCGCCGAAGCGCCTTTTGCTTTCAAAAGCAACAACGCTCCGCAGAAGGTCGATGTGCTTGGGACGCTGATGCTCTCGATCCTGGGTGGCCATAGAAGTAGCATCAGCCAACTTTACCGGGATCGAGCCGACAGCGAGAATCCTTTCAAATCGAGCTGGCAAGCATGGGCCGTGAACTGATCGAGAAGTTTTCGAAGCGCACGCAGTTGATCGAAGACTTCGCGAAAAAGCATCACGCGATGCTGACCGCCAAAGCACGCTTGCTCATGAAAAAGACCGGCATGGACTTCGGAGATGCTTTTGAGGTCGTTCGGGCCGAGATCGGCTATCGGACCAGGGAATCGAAGTCGGCGGCGGTGCTGGCTCCCGATGATCAGCTGGCGAACTGGCGCGCCCAGATGACGGCCGAGGAAATTGCGAGTCTGAAACGGGAAGCCGTGATGGGCGCGCGATGTGAGCACCTCCTTGATCGATCCGTCGCGGACGAGTTTTCAATCTCTCACCTTTTCGAACGGATCTCCGTCGTGCGAACGCTCGACGCAGCGGCGCTCCTCCTGCGACGTGGAATCGGCCAGATCAGCCCGCAGCAAGCCGAACGCTGGGCCGGGCAGGATCCGCGATCCATTCGTCGGCGCGAGAAACTGCTTACTACCCGCGAGGTCCTCGCAGACGAGTGGGCGATCGTCGAAACCGCTCGAGCCGGCCAGGACAAGTTCGAGCAGCTCGGCCGCGGTGGCGCCTGGGTGATGCGCAATCCAGCTGTAGCGGTGGACAAGGGGCAGGCGGCCGCAGTGGAGCACCTTCTGCAATCGCGAGACTTTGCTGTATCGGTGCGAGGACCTGCAGGTGCCGGGAAGACCTCAATGGCTCGGGAGGCTGTCCAAGCGCTCGAGGCTCTTTCAGGTCGAAAGGTGATGATGTTTTCACCTTCAAGGTCGGGCGTCAAAGAGTGGTCAAGGAAGGCTTTACGCAGCTTGAGCGCAATCCTCTGATGCAAGAGCAAGTAGCCGGCCAGATCACCTGGATCGACGAGGCGTCGTTCATGAGCGTAAAACAGATGAAGCGGGTTTTCGACTTTGCTAACTAAGGCGAACGGTTGCCGGCTGATTCTTTCTGGCGACACCCGACAGCATCACGGCGTTGAATCTGGCGATGCGTTGCGGATCCTGGAGTGGGCGGGAGCTGTCCGCCAGGCATCACTCTCGAAGATCTTTCGCCAGCAAGTCCCGGCTTTGCGTTCCGCGATGTACGAACTGTCTCACGGTCGGACCGAGCAGGGCTTTGACAAGCTGCAGGCGTATGGCGCCCTTCACGAAGTGGACGACAACGCAGAGCGCTTGCAGGCGATCGCGACGGTGCATTTCGAAATCTACGACCAGAATCGTTTAGAGCTGGCTGCAGGTGACACGATCAGAATCACGCGGAATTTTCGGGAAGTCGGGCAACAATTCAGAAACAACGAATTGTGTGCAATCACCGCGGTTGACCAGGACAACATCACGCTCGGCGATGGCCGGCTGATAAAGCGCTCCGGACCGCTGCACGTTGACCAAGGAATTGTGGTGACGAGCTTTGCGTCCCAAGGCAAGCGCGATACCTGAAATCGACAGAGGAATGGACATTAGCATGTGAACGCCTGCATCTTCAGCGATTGCCGGAAATACCGATATGCTCTCGATCACGATGATGGCGATTTGTTCTCCACTTCGAAAGGCTACGCCGCCTGGATCGGGCTCAATCCTTCGATAGCGGACGAGCAACAACTCGACCCGACCTTGCGCAGAATTCTGGGCTTCACTAAGCAGCTCGGCCTTCAGCGGTTTGTAATGCTCAACCTCTTCGCGTTGGTCTCGACTGATCCGCAGTTGATGCTCAAGCACCCGGACCCAGTTGGTCCAATGAATGATCACCACATCGTGAAAGTGTGCGAGGCCGCGGCGGCCGTCGTCTGTTGTTGGGGCGGTCACGGAACGCACCTGGGACGCGCCGAGAGCATTTTGGAATTACTCGCGCCCTTCGATCTCAATTGCCTTGGAGTCACCAGCGATGGACAACCGCGGCATCCGTTGTATTTGCCAGGGAACCTTCGATTGCAGCCTTACTCCGCGTGACACCCCCTTAGTGGGGCCGAGCCAAGTTCAGAAGTTCTGAGTTCAGGTTCCGCAACATTGCCACCGTCGCTGCGCGTTCCTGCTTTTGCGCATCGAGCATCGGTCTAAGCCTCGCCTTGGCATAAGACATGACACTTGCTTGGTGAAAGAACACAAGCCCCATCCCCGGTCCGCTGGAACCCGTCCAAGAAAGGCCGGGACGTTTCTTCACTAACGCTTTTGGCCGCTCGGATAACTGACACTCGCTGCTTTTTCTCAACCAGATGTTCACCAAAAACTTCCCGGCAAAGTTCATCGACCCGAAACGCATCATCAGTATTCTCGGCTAAAACCTTGGCAATCTTATGCTGGACCGCGCCAAAACCTTTGCTCATAAAGTGTTTCCACGTTGGTGTATTGGAAACACTTATTCTTTCGAGCCTAGGCGCTCGAGTTGGATCGTCTTGCTGATTTCGGGGAAGCCGTAGCGTGCGCCTGCGGTGAGTACCAAAACATTCCTATCGCGATAGATTCCGGGCGAGTGCGTGTGACCGCACAAGACCAAGACGTTCTTTCCCGGGTGCTCGGCTGCCGTAGCTGTGAGCAGCTTTCCCATGGTCGGCGAAGAAAAGAACGGCTGATAGTCTGGAGAGCTCGGGGAACCTTCGTGCCAGGCCGCACCTTCGTACGGAGGTACGTGTGTCGCGACGATGGTCGTCGAGTATTGTTTCAGAGCTTTCAGTAATGACGGCTTGAGAGCTTGAGCGTACCGTCGGGCGCGCTCTTTCATTGCGCGGAAAACCTTGGGCTCCAGATCCGTCGCAAAGTCCAGGATCTGGTAGAAATCGTTAATTCGCGCTTTGGTCGCCGGACCTTCGCCACCGAGTCCGTCGGCCCAGCCGTCGACACCGATCAATGCGACCGATTCATTCAAGTGGACTACCTGAGATCCGTTGAGCCGCACCATATGCGGAAACTGTGCCGTGACGCGCTCCACAACGGCTTCTGCGTTCGCGAACGTCGTGCCGTAGCGATCGTGGTTGCCGAGGACAAAGTAGACTGGCTTTCTGACGTGCTCGGCCAGTTCGCCGTATTGGGCCCATCTGTGAGCGCCCGCCGAGAGGTCGCCTGTGATTACCACGGTGTCGCCGGGTGCCTGGTTGATGGACCGATAGAGATCGTGCCGCGTCTGATGACTGCAGAATTCAAGATGGGGATCGGTGAGCCAGATCAGGCTCTTGATGTTGTCCGGCATGCTGCAGTCGGCCATTTAGTGAAAGCGTATTTTAGTAAAAAGCGCTCTTTTAGTGCGGTTTGTATGTTTTCGGACGTGGCCTCCGGGCTGGCGTGTGAGCCGCGATAGGACCGCGCAGTGAACCTGACCGACACCACGTAGTGTCCTAACTTGATGGTCCGCGCTTGGGTGCGTCCGTGAGGGCGAACACCAGGCCGCCAAGGTTACCCCATCTAACACTGCGTGTCAGATCCAATCAACGTCACGACACATTAGGCAGCGCGGTCACGCTTGACGATATCTAGGATCGTATTCTTGCTCAACCCGAGCCGGTCATTGGCGCGCCATTTGGTACGGAACAGAAATCAGTGGCTCTTCTCCCCTGCTCCACCGGTTCCGGAGCGTTATCTTCAGTCCGCAGTTGTGACCGCTTTTACCATGGTAAGAAAGTTTTAACTGTGCCAACCGTCACACACACGGAATCAAATCGTTGGGGAAAAATTTGGGCCCTCCCCTTTCGAAGCTCTCATATTTTGGATCCCATCCCAGAAGACCCTAACTCCGTTCGTGTGACTTTAGGTGTCGGTCACCCAAAAAAGAGCTTCAGTTTCACCCTGTTGCATCCTCATTCGGCCCGCCGCGCATTGATTTTTTAAACTCATCGAACGTTGCCAGGGACTTCTCTCTTTGCTTCGCCCATTCTCCATCGCTGATCTCCGGTAGCGGTTCTTGGGGCGACGATTGAGACTTCGGTTTGGGCGGAGGTTTGCGCTTCACGGGCAGTTTCCAGTCCCCTTTGAGCGCAGCAAGAAACGTCCGCGCGGCGTTCTTTCTCGGCTCAGAGTCCACGACAGCGATTTTCTCCCGGACGTATTCGATGCCCTTTTTCTTGATGAACTCGCGGACCATGTCCAATTGTCGAGCATTTCAGCCGAATTCGCGTTGAACCTTCGCTTCCAGGAGAGCAGATTCGCGATCAGAATCAGTTTCAGCGGTTGGCAGCACCGGGTTCTGCCCGAGCTCGATTTCCAACTCCATTTGCGCGTCGTGCGGAAGGTGCATTGTATCGAGCTTGGCGGCGTTTTTGCTGTTTTGGCGAAATAAAAACGTCAGCGCGACTACGCGTTTACCGTTTTTGTGCTCGGCGTAGCTGATGGAAACTTCAGTATTGGCGTTCAATTCCTTGACCGCAGGATCGATTGCGCGGGCTTTCAGGTTTTTGAAATCGTAAAGGTGATCTTTGTCCAGGCCGGAGATGGCCGCGAAATCGGCGACATTGATTCGAGGCTTCGGACCGCGCAGTTGATCCGAACGGGTGCTTTGGGAACAGGAGCACCTGGTGACGTATGGTTTTGACGGCACAGCGACCCTTTACGGGGAGGCCGGCTGCGTCGTGCTGCCGCAAACGACCGAGGAGGTCACCCAGGTCGTCCGCTATGCGGCAAAGCACCGGATCCCGGTGGTCAACCTGCCGTTGTCCAGGAGGAGGCGCAGCAAATGGCTGAGATCGCACGTCGGAACGGGGCCACAGGCGTGCAGGTCGCGCAGACCCCGGAGGAAGCTACCCGGCTGACCATCGCCCGACGGGTGGCTTTCTCCGCTCTGGCACGCGTGGCTCCCACCACGATCCTGGAAGAAAGCAATCGGAGATGCCAGTCTGGGGCTGATGCGCCGCTTCAAGCGGACGCTTGACCCGGATAACCTTCTAAATCCCGGAAAGATTTTTGATTAATGGCTACTCCAGAAGAATTGCATGAAGCCGTCGTCCGGATTGGGCGGTCCAACCCCCAAGAACATCAAGGGGCCTCCAAGTACCTCAAGCTCCTGGACTACTCGGTGCTTCAGAAGTGCATTCACTGTGGAATGTGCTTGCCAACGTGCCCGACCTACGACGAAACGAAACTGGAGCGCAACAGTCCTCGTGGGCGCATCGCACTGATGCGCCGTATTGCCGACGGCCAGCTCGAGGTGACCCAGGCGTTGCGGGCCGCTGGTCGGCTGGTTTGGCTTTACCAGGCCAGCGGGCTGGAGTTGCTGATGCGGCGCTTGAAACTGACCGCGTTTTTGCCGCCGCGTTTACGCGCCCTCGAACCGCTGAGCCCGCGGGTGCAGCGACATTTTTCCGATGCCCTGGTCCTGGTCCTGCCTGTCGAGATGCCTGCGAACCAAAAGTACCGGGTCGGCCGCTCACCGGCTGCTTGCAGGACTTGGCCTTTTCCCATGTGAACCGCGACACCGCTGACGTGCTGCTGGCCAATGACTGTGAAGTGGTGACCCCGCGGACCCAATGTTGCTGCGGATCGATTCACGCCCATAACGGCGAACTGGAGCTGGCCCGGCAAATGGCGCGCAGAACACTCGACGCTTTTGATCTCGACCGGTTCGACGCGATCATCACGAACGCCGCCGGCTGCGGGACGCACCTGAAGAATTATGGACAATTGCTCCACGACGATCAGGTTTATGCCAAACGAGCCGCCCAGTGGTCGGCGAAGCTACGCGACGTGCACGAGTGGCTGGCAGAAATAGGCATCCGGACGCCTGCGGCGGAGTTCCCGCAAACCGTCACCTATCACGAGGCGTGTCATCTATGCCACGGCCAGAAGATCACCCGCCAACCTCGCGAGGTGCTGGGGGCGATTCCTGGCCTGAAGTGGGTGGAACTTCCCGAATCGACTCGGTGTTGCGGGAGTGCCGGCATTTACAACATCACCCAGCCGGAGATGTCGCAGAAGCTGCTTGGGCGTAAGTGAGAACGCCCTGATCCAGACTGAGATATTCTGGGGAACTTTGTCGCCAGTATTTTTGCCGTGGCTCTCGGCATCTGGATCCGGGGCCGCCGCCTGGGATCTCCCCATCGATTGGAGTCTTACCCAGGGCGATTATGCCTCCCGTCACAATGACGTTTCGGACCCCGGCGCCCTTCTGATTGCATCCAAGGGCGCTGTGCAGCGCTGACAATCACCGCGTTGATGTATACGTCCGCCGGTGCAGCTGGCACAGATTCCCCAGGCGGTGCTGACCTTCCGGACCTGACGCTGCGAAGCCAGTTTCAGGAGCTGGGGCAAAAACAGCGCCTCCGCTTGGATCGGTCGTCGCTATGTCCTCGATCGCCCCGAGTTCCGGCGTCACCGCTTGTGCTTGTTGTTCCGCGGGCTTGGTTGTCGGCTCTGCGTAATCGACCACCGTTTAACAGTCCCTCCGAGATGTAGAACGCAGAGATGCGTTAAATGTGAGAAGGAGGCCGCGCGACCCAACTCTGGGAACGCTCCAAATCGAGAGGTCCCTTACCGTGCGGGCTTGGCAATCCGGCGAACGAAGAAATTATTAGGCTCCAGAGCCAGAACAAAACAAACCGAAAAAAGCCGTCATTTTCGTCACTGTCGTTATGCAAGGTTGCGTAAATCGAGCCGTAACAACGGAAAGGAGCTACTTTCTGAGGATACCGAAAACGCCCCCGATTTGTAACACCTTGGCCGAACTCAACCCCTAAAGGCGTACTTAATGTAAGGATTAGTCCCGCCTGCCTTTATGCACTGCTCGATTGCGAGAGTATTCGCCTCTGTCGCCGATCGCTTTCCAAGAACAACGCTCAAAACCCAGCCCGTCGCCTTTGATCGCCGTCCTACGGCGACCGCGCCGTACCCGGTTTCATCGGCCGCTGCGAGGATCCTCACATCAGAGCCGTACTTACTTGAAGCTTGGGCAAGCGCCCGCTCTTTCGCTACTTCTACGGGGTGACCAAATGATGCTACCATTTGGTTATTTGGAGCTAATGCTACCGCAGATCCAGCATTTCCATGTTGAATCACTCCAACAGTCATGACTACCACCACCAGTCGGCGAAGCAGGGTCTTTTCCATAACGGTTCGTCCTCCTACGAATTAATTTATTCGGGCGGATTTACAATTTTTATTGGGCAGTTCATGATCCGGATATCGATCACGTTTGGTACCACAGGCGGGATGGCGGAGCCGTCCAAGAGCCGTAAATCCGGGATCAACCGAAGCCAGGCCGGTTGAGGTCCGCCTCCCGGAATTTCGCCTGCGATTGGAGTCTTACCCAGGGCCACTATCCCGCCCGTCACTATGACATTTCGTACTCCCGGACCCCTCTTGATCGCATCCCATGGTGATTGCGCGGCGCTAACGATCACTGCATTAATCGCTACATCCACCGGCGCAGCCGGCGCCCCAGGAGGAATCGCGCCGCCTGGACCAGCCTCGACGGCGCCAGGGCCAGAGAAAGGCGGAGGGGGAGCAGAGCCGCCACGTGGATCGGTGGTAGCTATGTCCTCGATCGCACTTAACTCCGGCGTGACGGCCGGATTCGTGGGGGAATTTGTCACTGCCACCGCAGCCGGAGTGTTCACCGTAGGATCGGTCTGATCGGGTGCATTGTTGTTCGTCTGATCAGTCGGCGCAGAGGGATCAGTATTGGACGGCGGCGCTTCAGCGGATGGATCGGTGTTGGACGGCGCATCCGGCGCATTATCGGTGGTGGTCGTTGTCGTTGTCGTCGTTGCTGTAGCGGCGACCGCAGCGGCCGCAGCATCCGTCGTAGTCGTGGTCGCAGCGGCGGCAGCCGCCGCTGCATCATCGGAGATAGCTGCCGCTGCCGCAGCATCATCAGCCGTAGCAGCAGCCGCGGCTGCAACATCGGACGTAGCTGCAGCAGCGTCCGCGGCACCATTGCTCGCGCTATCACCGCCGTCAGTTCCATCAGTTCCGCCATCGCCGGTTCCGCCATCGCCCGTTCCACCATCGCCAGTCCCACCGCCGTCGCCGGTCCCACCGCCAGTGCCACCACCATCACTTCCTCCATCGGCAAAAAAGGTGATTTTCGATGGCTCTAAGAACCTCGCAAAACTATATGCCGTTCGCAGAAGAGATTCATAAACATCGCGTCCGACAGAAGGAAACTCCTGAGACTCAAGGGGTTGCTCGCCTACGATTAGCGCCAGGGCGACCAAGAAAAATGACACTCCTTTGCCCATAGTTCGTTTGGCAACTCAATCACGCCATATCTACCAATTCATCGAATTGACTGTCAACCAACAATTCAAACAGATCGCCTGTTCTGTTGGAACCAAGTCCTGGTGCGTCGCGAGGCACAAAAAGAGAGATCGAGGATCTTGGACTGAATCCCCAATATCGATGCTGAGAGCAAGAAGCCAACTCGTCGCCTTTCCACCGCCCAGGCCATGCCGTCAGTTCCGCCATTGATTCGCTCGATAGATCAGGCCGCGCGTCTCGTTCTCCCCATCAGCGACCGCGTCTAAGTCAGCCTTGATTGACTTTCGTGAAGAGCTTCCTCGAGGCTTTCTCCAGTCCCCGTAAGCGTGATCGAATCACTCGGTTGCACCGAAATCGACCTCATTCCCGACCCACAAAAATCTGCCAAATACACGCTCAAACTGTTGCGTCAATTCGTCTTCTACCTAGTCAAATGCGCGTGACGTTCCCAAAAGCAGGTTCACCAGGGCCGTCATGCTGGCCGGCTGATTGTGTGGACCCTTTGGAATGGTCGCACCCCGGCTGTGAGCACGTTCAGAAATATTTGGAGATGAGAACCCGATCGGACACATAGATTTTTATGAAAACATTGTTTTTGGTCCTGTTGATTCTCGGGGCCCTAATCGGAGGAGTTCCTGCTAAAGCTGATACCGTGGTCGTACGGGAATACAACTGGGACCACCCGTACTGGCATAATCACCACTACGGAAATTGGCGTCATCACAGAGGATATTGGGCGTACAGGCATGGCGAGCATGTTTTCATCACAGTCAATTAGGGAACGCACGAGCTTGATCTAGCCACCAAGAACGTCGCGCCCTAATCCTGGCGCGGCCGTTCACCGCTATGATCCGATTGAACGCCGTCCTCTTTTGCTTGTTCGTGGGCGACGGTCGGCCATTTGCTGTGAAAGTTGCGAGGCGGCTGCCAACGAAAAAAGCAAGTCGCCTAAATCCAGATGAATATTGTTAACGTGTTAGTGGTAGATGACGACATCGGAGTCTGTCGGATCATTCAACGGATGCTTTCCGATGAGCAGTGTAAGGTCCCAAACCAGCCAAACTGTCGCCGATGCTCTCGAAGGCGATTGGCTCATCGCCCGCCCTCCCCGCATCTGAATCCGGAAAGACGGAGCCAAAGGATCCCGGGACGACGATATTGTTCCAGAGCGTCTATCAGGAATAAAACGGCTGTGGCAGAGATTGCGCGAGAGTTAGACGCACGCTCGCGGCGTTTCCCCCTTGCCACAGGTTCCCACCTAAGGCGAAAATGGGGTTTCTGAACCCACCGAAGAGGGGTCGTTTAAATGGGGGTCGTCCGATCCGAACGGTTCACCGGTCCTGCTCCGGCACGGCTTTCTAGGCACGAGCCTCGTCCGGCGTTACTCAGCGCAGCCAAACCTCGACTCGCCGGTTTTTCTCGCGGCCGTCCTCCGTATTGTTGGAAGCGATTGGCAACTCCTTTCCGAATCCATTCACCACCGCCGGTTTTATGCCTCGCATCTGCAATTGATCGGCGACCGCTCTGGCGCGGTCCTTGGAAAGCGCAATATTCTTTTTGGCTCCGCCGGCGCTGTCGGAGAAACCGAACAGCAGAAGACTCCGTTGCTGGTAGCTTGGGTCTGCCAATAGCTCTACCACACGGTCTAAATCCTCCGATGCGTTTTCTTTGAACTGGCTGGTCCCAGCCAGAAAGTGGAAGTTGAGGCTCAGTCTCCCGGCACCGGTGACTTCTTTCACGTATTGGCGGGGAGCGCGCGGGGGAATTTCGGGATTTTCAACTTTAATTGTCTGTCCGGTGAAACTCAGCAATCCCATCGCCGCCGGGCCAACTTTTCCCGCCGCCTGCACCAGCGCGCCGGCAAAATTTTCGGCGTTCTTGTCCGACATAAAAGAGGTTATCGCAGCGTTCAATGCCTCTTGGAAAGCTGCCGGGGCAGCCTCTCCATGGACCCAGCTTGGGAGGAGCTTGTCCTTGGCAAATTCTGTCATCGACCATTGGTGGTAACCATCAAACTTTGATTTGTCGACATCGGTCCGAGCGGGGATTGAGCCCTTTAGGGGACTGAAGGCCTCCTGGGCTTCCCTGCTGCCGATGCTTTTCAGCCAAGCAACGGCGGCGTCCTTGTGAGGAGCGCCTTTTGCCAACGTGAAGCCATCCGCAACGATAATAAAAGAGCCATCAGTACCAGGGTGATTGACCCAGCCAAAGTCTTCCTTCTCCTTCAGGCCAGCTTTAATGAATTCGCCGTCAGCCCAGTCACCCATGGAGGTGAATGCCACTTTGCCCTCCATAAGCTCCTTGACGGCTTGATCCCAACTCAGAGTGGCATGATCCGGATTGAGATAATCCTGCATTCTTGCAAAATAGCCCATCGCCTGCTTCACCTGGGGATCGTCCCACTTCATTTTGCCGCTAAACAAATCCGCCCAGCCTTGTGGCCCGACGACTCCAAGAAGCGTGTTTTCAAAAAGTTGGGCGGAGGCCCAAATCCCTGAATCGCCAACGCCAAGAGCTGAAATTCCGGCAGCCTTCAACTTGTCGCAAGCTGCGAAAAACTCATCGAAGGTCATCTTATCGCCGACTGTGATTCCATTCTGGTCGAGGAGTTTCTTGTTGTACCAAAGAACGTTCCCGTGGTGGACGCCAGTCAATACGGCGTAGGTGTTACCGTCCTTGGTCACCATGTTAACCAGAGGCTTTGGAATGACCTTGTCCCATCCCTCACTTTGGTACAGGTCGGTGACCGGCTCGCAGTAATTGGGCTCCACGTACTGACCGAGCAATTCCCAACCGGGATGGCTTTGCCAAGTGTCCGGCGGATTTCCGACGGCCAGACGGGTTTGCAAAATCGGCCGAGCAGCGGAGCCGCTACCGCCCGCCACAGTGGCGTTAATGACCCCAACACCGGGATACTGTTTCTTGTAATGGTCAAATAGTGCATCGAGCGCCGCCACCTCGCCGCCAGAGGTCCACCAGGAGAAGACTTCCAGCTTCGTCAGTGCCGACTCAACGAACTTGCGAGCGAAAAAACCGGTCGGCGTTAGCTTGGAAGGGCCCCCTAACTCCGAAAGGGCAAATTCCACGAACTTCCGGGTCCACTCATTCTTGGGATTTGTCGGGATATAGAGGAAGAGATGGCGCGAGAGCGGATAGCGTTCCGCCGCCACGGTAAAAGGCGTTGGCAAAAGCGCGGCTCCGCCATCGTCTGATATGGCGAGAGGTTTACTGCCGCGTACGAAAGCCATCCCCGTAAAACCAATCCCGTTCGCATCCGCCGCTACTTCGTCCGAAAGTTTTGCACTATTCTCATAGCGTAAGGCCTTGGTAGATAGGGGCCTGTTTTGCAGCACAAGCGATTTGAAGGTGTCAAACGTGCCAGAGTTCTCATCGCCCGCGTAGAGATTTATCGGGCCCGGGTTTCCACCGACCTGTGACCAGTCAGTTGTTCTGCCGCTAAAGATATCGGCAAGTTGCTGCTTCGTCAGCGCATTGATCGGGTTGCTTTTGTTGACAAACACCGCAACACCATCCAAACCCAGCGCAATTTCGCGTCCAGGGGAGAACATGTCACCCAAGCCGGCCGTCGCACACTGCCGGGCCTCATCGGAGGTAATCCGCCGGGCGGCCATGCCGATGTCACACTTGCCGGCGGCCAAATCTTCAAAAGCCGTTTTGGAACCATGAGCTTGGACTTCGAAGGTCAACTGCTCGATGGAACGGTTCGGTAAAACTGCTTCGACATCTGTCTCATCCTCCTTTTGTCGCGGTTTGCGCTCAATAGAGGTCGCCCCCTGGAATTTAAAAAATTCCTCGCACAGTGCCGGCACCAGCTCCTTTCCGATAGTGTTTGAGCCGTGGAGTCGCAATGCCACCCGGCTCGCATGTTGCTGAGGCGGGGAAGGGGTCCGCTGGGCTTCAGCCGCAGCCGGTGAGGGCTGGGCGGCGGCCGGCAGGGGTTGGAGAGCAAGCGGCGAGGGTTCCACAGTGGGCGGCTCAAGGGCAATCACTTGCAGGTTTGTAAACTGCCACGTATTCTCCGCATTTTCCGGAGATCCACCGGACACTCCAACGCAGCCGCCGCCCTGGGGAGATTGCCCATTAAACGTCGTGACTTGCTTGTCGTTGATATAGGCGGTCGCCTGCTGGCCCTTCGTTACCACTCGCAATTTATTTACCCGTCCAATCCCCTTATTTATAGCTTCATTCTCGATCCAACCGACCGGTTGCAACCATCGATCAGTTACATAGCGGCTAATCTTGAAATAACCGGCCCCGTCGATACATAGACAATAAAAATTGCTCTGGTCTTTTGCCCAAAAAACTAAACCGCCCGGTACGCTTACGTCGCCGGCCGGCAGAACGACTTCTACCCGAATGTCAGCGTCAACAAAAACGTTCGCTTGATTTAGTACACTCTGCGTTGTGTTCGGGGCGGGCTTAAGCGTCAGCTTACCATCCTCCACCCTCAACCTTTCACTAGGTGTACCCCAGCTCGGATCTAAGTTAGTAAACTTGTCCTCGTAGAGAACCTCGCCCGCAACTGCGCTTAGAATTGGGAGTAGCAACAGAAGAGCGACGAGTATAGAGGCATAAATAAAATAGGATCTAGGCTTCATACCATTGGGTTAATCTCTCGAAGGCCCGGTGGCCTGAACGGAGGAATCTAAGGTTTGCGTTAAGGGCGTGGGCTTGGCATTCTGACCTGGATTTGGTGGCTGAGTTTGGGCAAATTCAGCATCCTCGTGCGCGGGTCGGGCATCCTGCCGTACTACCTGGAATTGAGTATCTGGCGCGCTAGTAGGCAATTCGGCAAGATCAGAACCGCGTTGGTTTAGTTGCGCCTTTTTTTCTTGGGCCTTCTCTTGCCCTTTCTTTTTTAGCTCGGCTTCCATTGCGTCCCGCTGACTTGCCGCAAGGTTAGCCTTCGTTTCTGCTAGTTGAGCACTCTCTCTCACTTCACCCAGCTCCCTTTGGAGCGCATCACGCTGGCGCGTTGCAAAGTCTGCATTTTTTTTGGCCGCTTGTACCTCACCCTCAGTTTCCTTTAGCCGAGTCTGGAGCGCGTCACGCTGAGTACTCACGAGCTCCTCGTTTTTTTGGACCGTGAGCGCCCTGTTTTCAGTTTCCTTTAGCTGATCTCGAAGTTCATCAAGCTGTCTCGCCACGATGTCAGCATTTTTTTGGGCAATTTGCGCCCTTTCCTCGCTCTCATTTAGCCGGGTCTGGAGCTCGTCACGCTGGCTTGTCACAAGGTCCGCATTTTTTTGAATTGCTAGCACTTTTTCCTCGGTTTCCCTTAGCTGGCTTTGCAGGGAATCGCGCTGATTTTCGAGGTCCGCAATTTTTCGCGCCTCTCTTACCTGAGTTCCCGGAAATTGTTGATGATGGTCATGTGAGACTCGATGGGTGACGGGCGGCAGGTGACGAGGGCGAGGCTCCGAAGTCAGTCCCCCAGCTCGCTCCGCTGCGGTAACATCGCGTTGCGTTGAAGAAGTCGCGTCGGCTGACCGCTCTGTTGGCGTATTGAGGGACGGATCCTGAGCTCCCTGAACCAAAGGCGTGGGGCCACCGTCGGCCACCTGCCAGGAGCCGAAACGCGTAAAAGCGGAGGTTTGTTTTGACCCCAATGCGTCTCCCCCAGCCTGAGGCGATGGAGTCGGAGAAAGGCTAAAACCACGGTCCATAGACCGACGGTGGTTCTCCGCCAGTGACGCCCATTCTGTCGTTTGCCGGAGGACAAACCACAAAAATAACACCGCCGCGCAAAGGAATGTTGTGATCGGAACCCATCTCAAGATTCCGAGCATTCGGTAACGAGAAGCTTTTAAAGCTCCAAACCACGAGTTGGAAGGGCTTAACGATGCCGTTTTCTTTCTCTCATTTTGAGGAGGAGTAGCGTCGCCGGCGCCTGTGGAATCAGGCATCAGTCCCTTGATGCGGGCAGTTAATGCTTCCAGTTGTTCCTCTGTAGGTGGGTTAAGAGCATTAAACCAGGGAACGTCGCCGAGATAAAAAAGAATCTCCCTCGGCGGCATCGTCTCGGCCAGCCGGAAGGGGATGATGATGCGTCGCATAGAGTAAGCATGGGCAATTTCTTTTTGTATATGGGGCGCCGCATTGGCATTTTCGGAGAGCACCAGGACGATCACACGACTGGACCCGATGGCCTTTCTATTGGCTTCTGTCCAATCTTCGCGTGGTGCAACGCCTCGTGCCGCTGCCCAGCATTTTAGGTGGGCAGATTCAAGCTTTCCGAAAATTGCCTCAGCGATGCTCTTATCCTTCTGTGCATGACTGATGAAAACGTCGTGCTTCATAAATCACCTTTTCACTTCATCAAGATTTTCAGCAGCAACGAGCCCGCAAAGGTAACATCCTGTGCCAAGGAATAAGGTAAAGGACGCACAGCTCGGATTGATATATCGCACCGACTTCGGTTCCATGATTGATCGCGTCGCTATCGTACTAACGCCTCTAATTGTCGAATTCATCCATACCTTCCTGTTTTATGCGCAAGAATAAGAACCACTTAACGGTGTGACAAGATTTTCATTTAACCATATCGACTTCTAGGAGGCGCACGAGCCGCTCGCTCGATTGCTACCTCCCGGTTCAGGTGACTATCTCTAGCAGGCCGCTACGGTTAGGGCTAACGGCAGGTAAACGTTCGAGTGCCAGGAGCTGATGGTTCCAAAATAAAAGCCAACATGATTGAACCGTGGACAGGGGCTAGCTCTATTTTGCAAATGATAGTAAAGGCAATATCCACTACAATGGAAAGGTGGCTCACGGCTGCAGTAAATCGAATGCGAGCCCGCCGTTCTTGAGCCTGTAAACTCGACCCCCAAAATGTCCGAATGCTTCCGTATAAAGAAGATGCCTAAAGCGGCCTTTTTAATAATTGAGCAGCAAAGAAGGCCCCTTCGCCATACTAAAAACCTGGGAACATCAAAAAAGCCCGGGTTGCGTATTTCTTGTAATCGCAAAAAAGCTTCTTAATTACGGATGGTCCAATAACTTGACCGTGCAGTTGCTGAAAGGCATCTTCCGGTAACGCTGGTTTTTGTAGGCCTCCGCACAATCTGCAGGTCTATCCGCCGAAGTTGTTTCGGAACTTCCAAATGAAACCGCCAGGCATACCAACTATTGGAGGAGTTTTAATGGTGAACTCCGGCTGCTCGCCGGACAGCCGCCACTGCTCATCGGTAAAATTTTGCTTCCAAAACCGGTGCCGCGTGTGCTTGGATCCGTCGATCTTGTCGAAAGGCGGCAAGTTTGTTAATCGACGAGATCTTAGTTTGCGCCCATTCGTCACGACCAACTATGAACAGAGACGGCGGTAGCAATCCACCTACTCCATCTCAGGAACTTACATCGCTGATCACCATGGTTTCCGGTTGCAGCGTTCCGCAAATGAGCTTCCCTCCTTCAAAGACGGATCACCGGCAACCGTCGGCCAGCAGCAGACCGCAATTGAGAGGCGATGAAAGAGTCTAACCTTGTAGCGCTAGCCAAAACGATGATCTCGATCTCATTTCCTACCCTGCACGGAATGACTTTAAGGCTCAAGATCATCGATACCGAGGATTACGTGATGGCCGTGCGCCTCGAGGGAAAGGAGATTCATCTCGACGTAAGCCGGGAGGACGCCGCGCGGATGCGGCGCAACGTGGTGATTGGCGTGCTTGCACACGAGCTTTGCCACGCCGAAGAGGATTGCCGACATGGGCCGTTCCTTGAGAATTTGTTTTCTTGGCTTTGCGAGCGCATTCCGAGTCTGGAAACCAGGATGGAACGGCGCATTGACGCTGCGGTGATCCGAAAAGGCTATGGGAACCAGTTGCTTGCCTTTCAGCGATACCACGACCTTCATTACGAGCCGTACGGTCAAACCGACGGCTTGACCGTCAAAGAGATCGAGGAAGCGCTTCGGGCTTTTGCTCCGTCCGGCGGCGATCGTGGCGGATCAGGTTTTCCGGCCTTATGCCCAGCACCACGCGACGGCCGCCGCCGACGGACGTCGCGACCTCGTCGGGAAGCGGCAGGTGCGTCGCCTGCTCTTCGCTTTCCGCCAACACCACGGCAGCCGGGCCTGAAACGGCAATCTGGGCCGGCAGGAAATTCATCGGCGGCGAGTCCATGAAGCCGGCAACGAACATGTTCGCCGGCCGGTCGTAGACGGTGCGCGGCCCGGCAAACTGCTGCAGCCTGCCCTGATGCATGACGGCGATGCGGGAGGCCAGCGTCATCGCCTCGACCTGGTCGTGCGTGACGTAGATCGTCGTCTTGCCGAGCCGCTGATAAAGCTTCTTGATCTCGGTGCGCATCTCGACTCGCAGGTTGGCGTCCAGAATGGAAAGCGGCTCGTCGAACAGGAAGAGCGCGGGATCGCGCACCAGCGCCCTTCCCATCGCCACGCGCTGACGCTGGCCGCCCGAGAGCTGGGTGGGTTTGCGGTTAAGCAGACTTTCGATCTGCAGGAAGGCCGGCGACCCGGGCGAGGGCTTCCGCCTGCGCCCGCTTGGGCACGCCTCGGTTTTCCATGCCGAAGGTGATGTTGGCGCGGACCGTCATCGTCGGATAGAGCGCGTAGGATTGAAACACCATGGCGATGTCGCGATCCTTGGGAGGCACGCCATTGACGACGCGCTCGCCGATCCTGATCTCGCCGGCGGTGACGCTCTCGAGGCCAGCGATCAAGGCAAGCAAGGTCGACTTGCCGCAACCCGAAGGCCCGACCAGCACCACGAATTCGCCCGTCTTCACCTCGAGGTCGACGCCCTTCAGCACGGCAACAGAGCCGAAGGATTTGTTGAGGTCGCGAATTGTCAGAGAGGCCATGTATAGCTGCTATTTGAGGGCGCCCTGCGTCAGCCCGCGCAAAAAATATCGGCCGCCGAAGAAATAGACGAGCAGCGGCGGCAAAGCGGCGATCAGCACGGCGGCGCTTTCGACATTGTATTGGTGCACCGACGTTCCCCCGGCATTCAATGCGATCAGCGCCGCGGTGATCGGCTGGTGAGTGCCTGAGGAAAGATGACGGCAAAGAGGAACTCGTTCCAGATGTTCACCATTCAGGCGAAGCGATCTCATTTAAACGTGTCCGCTCGGCGACATTTCGCGTCGATGGCAAGATGAAAACCGTGGAAAGCCAGCAGGCGCTTTTTTGACTGCAGCTCTAAATGATCCGGAGGCTGATGAAGAATTTCCGTTTTATCCATTTATCTTCCTGAGGAGGTTGCAGTGGAGCTTGCGTCGGTGGTGGCAGCGATAGAGTTATCTCCCGAGCCACATCATTCAACATAATCACAATCGCCTTGAGTATGGAAATATTGGAAATTATAGGACAATATTTACGACAAGCGGCAAGGTAAGACGGCCCGCCCGAGAACTGTCCGCATTTTTCACCAGAATGAAAGTATACACCAGCAACCGGCTCGAGCAGCTGGCACATCAGCTCGCCGCTACACTGGATGCGCCCCTGAAGAGCTCGCCGCTGGCTCCGGAGGTAATCGTGGTGCAGAGCCGCGGCATGGCGCGCTGGCTTACGCTCCGGATCGCGGAAATTTCGAAGATCTGCATGAATTGCGAGTTCCCGTTTCCGCGCGCGTTCATCGGACGCACCCTGCGCGCCTTTTTTCCGGAGATGGCGCCTGACGAGGAATTCACCGTTGAGGCCATGACCTGGAAAATCAGCCGCCTCCTGCCGGTTCTGGCGCTGCAGAAAGAATTCGCGCCGGTCAAGAACTACCTGGATAAGGAGGACAGCCTCAAAACATTCCAATTATCAGAAAAAATCGCTCGTCTCTTCGACCAATATCTCGTGTACCGGCCCGAGATGCTGGTCGGCTGGGAACGCGACCACCAAGACAACCATTGGCAAGCGATTTTGTGGAGAACGCTCGTCCGAAAAGGCGAACCGCTGCACCTCGCCAGAATGCACGAATCCCTGAGCGCGAAGATGACTTCGTTACCGCCAGAGAACACCCTTCCCGACCGGGTTTCAATCTTCGGCCTATCCTCCCTGCCGCCCTACTATCTACGCGTCTTCATCGAACTTTCGCGCCACCGCGAGGTGAACCTTTTTTTACTCGATCCGTCGCAGGAATATCACGGACAGGACCTTTCGCCAAAGAAGAAGGCGAAGTTAGTGCACCAGCTCGCCTTCTGGGGCCTGACCGTTTCAGGAAACGACCTCCAAATCGGCAATCCGCTCCTGACTTCGCTCGGCAGGTTGAACCGCGATTTCACCGAAGTGCGCCTCGAGCTCGATGAACGTGCCGGGTTCGTCATTGACGAACAGCCTGCACAATTCGTGGAGCCGGATAACCAAAGCATTCTGCATACGTTGCAGAGCGACATTTTCCACGCCCTCAATCGGGGTGATCACGAAAACCCGAAAGAAAAGGTCAACGCCAACGATGGCTCGATTCAGGTCCATGCCTGTCATTCGCCGATGAGGGAGATCGAGGTACTGTACGATCACCTGCTGGAACGCTTTGAACAGGATCCGACGCTGAAGCCGCGCGATATTCTCGTGATGACGCCGGATGTCGAAAAGTACGGGCCGTTCATCCACACCGTATTCGACTATCCCGAGCTCGACCGACAATCCATTCCAATCAGCGTGGCAGACCGGCGTCCCAGCAACACCAGTCCGACCATCGAAACTTTCCTTTCCTTGCTGGCTTTGCCTGGCGGCCGCTGCACGGCTTCAGAGATCTTCTCGCTCCTGGAACGCTTGTCGATTCGCCGGCGCTTCGCATTCTCAGATGAAGAGATGGCACTGATCCGGCAGTGGATTACCGAGAGCGGAATCCGCTGGGGAATCGACGCCGCTCACCGAAAAACTCTTCAACTCCCGGCACTGGACGCCAATACCTGGCGAACCGGGCTCCAGCGCTGCCTTCTGGGTTTCGCGATGGCTGGCCATAATCAAACGATGTTCCAGGGCATCATGCCCTACGACGAAGTGGAAGGTGGGGGCGCGGAGGTTCTCGGACGCTTTGCCTCAGCCTCGGAAGCATTGTTTAAGCTCGTGATGGAGTTGCCTGCCCCTCGCCCCTTGTCCGAGTGGCCAGAGGCCCTGGGCGCAGTGATCGACCAGTTTTTTCTTGGCGATACGGACGAAGAAATCGCGGATCTGCGCGTCATCCGGATGGCTCTGGATCAGTTGCGCCGCAGCGCCGAATTGGTGGGCGGAGATCAAATGGTGGAGTTTCGCGTGGCGCGCTACCATCTCCAACAGTTGCTCGATCAAGGTGAGCAACGCGGCGGTTTTCTGACTGGCGGCGTGACGTTTTGCGCACTCCAACCGATGCGCAGCATCCCGGCTCGCATCATTTGTCTGATTGGGATGGGGGACCAAGACTTTCCTCGGTCATCGCAAGCGCCCGGGTTTGATCTGATGGCGCATAATCGGAAATGCGGTGATCGCTCAACCCGCGACGACGACAAATACACTTTCCTCGAAGCGTTGAACTCGGCCCGGGAACGCTTGTATCTCAGCTTCGTCGGACGATCAGCAATCGACAATGCAGAAATTCCTCCCTCGGTATTAGTCAGCGAGTTACTGGATTACCTTGATCAAGCGTTCGTCTTTCCGAACGAAAAGACCGCGCGCGAGTGCATTGTTATAGAGCATCGGTTGCACGCTTTCAGTCCATGGTACTTCGGCGGCAAAGCCAAAGGACTCTTCAGCTACTCGGAGGCGAACGCAGCCGCGAGCCGCAATCTGCGCGCCAATTCGAATCAACCAATACCAGACTTTTTCGCTGACCCGCTTTCCGAACCTGGTGAAGAAGCACGCCGCGTCGAGCTGAAAAGCCTCATCGAATTCTTTGGCAACCCCGCGAAGCATTTTATCGAGCGCCGGCTCCGCCTCCGTTTCGGCCAACGCAACGATGCGCTGGAGGACAGTGAGCCTTTTGCCTTAAACGCGCTGGATTGTTATTGGTTGAAACAGGAACTTGTGACCGACGCGCTCGAACATCAGGGAGTGACTGAAGACGGTTTCGCCGCGCGCGGATTGTTACCGTTGGGCGAAATGGGCACCGCACATTTCCAAGCATTGCTCACTGCCGCGCGGGAGTTTGCGGAAAAGGTTAAACCCGAGTTGCGAGGTCAAGCGCCTGGTGAACCGTTGCTGATCGACATTCCAATCGGCCGGTTTTCGCTCACCGGACAAATCGAATCGCTCTATGAAGGCCGGATCGTCCGGTTCAGGTGTGCATCGC
The DNA here is from genome assembly GCA_963782115.1 of uncultured Verrucomicrobiae bacterium. GTDB lineage: Bacteria > Verrucomicrobiota > Verrucomicrobiia > Chthoniobacterales > JAFAMB01 > JAFAMB01. Next base: position 115,972 of record CAWAIK010000014.1, on the reverse strand, counting down.
TCAAACCCAAAGACAGGCTGCGAGCCTGGATCAATCATCTGGTCCTCTGCGCTGCAGGCTCTGACGGGGATTGCGAAACAGTGCTCATCGGCACCGATGGGATCATGAAATTTTCGCCGGTCAAAGAGACTGGCGCGACAATCGCCAAGCTTTTGGAAATCTATTGGCGCGGACTTAGCCGTGCGCTGCCGTTTTTCCCGGAGAGCGCATTTATATATGTCAACGCGGTGTTATCTCCTCCAAAAGACTCGAGGTCTTCGCCGTTGAAAAAAGCGCGCCAGGCTTGGAACGGCTCAAAATGGAACAACGACCTGGCGGAGAAAAGCGACAAATACTACGCCTTTTGCTTCCCCGATCGGGACCCGTTGAACGAGGAGTTTATGGAGCTCGCCTTGGAAGTTTACGAGCCGATGCTCCGACACTCCACGGTTCACCCATGAAAGCGCTTAAGCCTTTCCAGATTGAGAATACCGGGCTCGAGCTGGGCGTGACACTGGTCGAGGCCAGCGCAGGCACTGGAAAAACGTTCACCATCGCGGGCATCGTCTTACGGCTTGTCCTTGAGTTGCGCATCCCCATCGAGCAAATCCTCACCGTCACCTACACCGTGGCGGCGACCGAGGAACTGCGTGATCGCGTGCGCAAACGACTGCGCAACGGGCTCGACGGCTTGCGCCTCGGAAGGTCTGAAGATGATGTCGTAACGAAGTATCTGAAGGGGCAGAACATTGAGCAAGGCATCCGCGACCTCGATCTGGCGGTGCAGAATTTCGACGATGCGCGCATTTTCACGATTCACGCCTTCTGCCAACGGGTCCTGCGCGACTACGCTTTCGAGAGCGGCATGTTGTTCGACATGGAATTGCTCACCGATCCCACGCCAATATTTGAGGAAACGGCGCAGGACTTCTGGCGCCAGCATTTTTATTCAGGACCAGCGCTTCTTCCGCGACTGGCCATCGCCCATGACCGATTGCCCACCGACCGGATTGAGCTGCTCTGGCAAACGCTCAACCATCCCGGCCTGGTCATTATCCCCCCTCCAGAGCCCGAGTCAGCCGCCGAAATTGGAAAACAGGTCGAGACAAAGTTAGCAGAGATTGCCGGGGACTGGAGCAAAAGCGCCGCTGCCGTTAGCCGAATACTTAGCGGCGATCCGAACCTCTCCCGCGGCAAAGAGAAGTCGAACTTCCCGTTCGACAAAATCCCTCGGATCGAAGCCGACCTGAAGGCGGTGTGCACCGATTTCCGCAAGGCCAACCCAAGGTCTTTATACGCGATCACCTGCGTCTCGAGATCGGAGATCGAGCGGTGCACCAAACGGAGCCGGATCGCCCCCAGACATCCTTTCTTCGATCTTTGCGAAGATTTTCGCGAATTGACTTCACGTTATTTTCACCAACTGGACCACGAGTTCATCGCCTTCACCAAGCAAGAAATATCGAAGCGCAAGGGCCGATTGAACGTCGTGACCTATGACGACCTGCTCAATCGCGTGCGCGACGCGCTCACCGGCGAGACAGGGCCGGCACTCGCCAAAGCGCTCGGTGCACAGTATCGGGCCGCCCTGATCGATGAATTCCAGGATACGGACTCGGTCCAATACGAAATCTTCCGCCGGGTTTTCTCCGGTCAGGAACACTATCTGTTTTTCGTCGGCGATCCAAAGCAAGCCATGTACGGGTTTCGCGGCGCCGACGTATTCACTTATTTGAGTGCAGCCGGCGAGGCGTCGCGCGGTTTCACGCTCGACACTAATTTTCGCTCCGAAAAGCTGCTGCTGGACGCCGTCAACACCCTCTTCACGAAGGTCGATCGGCCGTTTCTGATCGAAGGAATCGCGTATCGGCCAGTCCGTCCGCCAAAAAAATCCCGCGAGGGCTTTGCCGCCCTCATCGAGACAACTGCGGTTGGCCCATTACGATTCCGGTTACTGCCAAGTATCGACAAGCCGTACAGCCAGACCGACGCTGAGTCACTGATCAATCGTGCGGTCGTGGCGGACATTGCACGATTGGAGGCCAGCGGTTCACAGCTGGCAAACCGGCCGCTAAGATTCGGCGACATGGCCGTTCTCGTCCGTACCAACGCCCAGGCCGCGAATCTGCAGAACCTGCTCCGTGCCGGCGGCATCAAGAGTGTGCTGAAATCAGAAGAGAGCGTCTTTAAAACGAATGAAGCTCGCGAAACGTTGCGGTTACTCGAGGCCGTCCTGGAACCGGGGCGCGATATTCTTTTGAGAACCGCGCTCGCCACCGGCTTGTTTGGCCTGAACGCGGCCGAAATATTGTCTCTGGATTCAGGCGAGGCGAAGTGGCAGTTCTGGCTCGAGAAATTCCTCCTTTTCCGCAGCAAATGGGAACAGTCGTGCTTTATCGCCCTTTTTCGATCCGTGCTCATCGATCAAGAGGTGCGCCAGCGCTTGATCCGATATCCGGGCGGCGAACGGATTCTGACCAATTTTCTGCACATCGCAGAATTGCTTCATCGAGCGGAGACCGAGGAGCGCCTTACGCCCAATGCGCTCTGCGGATGGCTCCGGGAACAATTACGCGACACCGCCCGGGCCAATGATGAGCATCAACTGCGGCTGGAAAGTGACGATGACGCAGTGCTGCTGGCCACCGTTCACAAAAGCAAAGGCCTGGAATATCCGATCGTTTTTTGCCCTTTCCTGTGGAAGCCCGGCGACATGAAGTACCGCCGAGAAATATTGTTTCACGATCCGTCGAACGGCGATCGGCTAACCCTCGATTTGCGAGAGAACAGGCCGGATCCGGACGACCACAACCGCATCGCTGGCGAAGAATGCATGGCCGAATCGCTGCGCGCGCTTTACGTCGCGCTCACCCGAGCCCAAAACCGGTGCTACGTGTATGCTGGCAACATTTCCGGCTTCGATGAGTCACCACTCGCGCATGTGCTTGGCGTGTCTGGTACTGCCTTGGAACCGCCTGCGCTCCGAGTGCCGGCGGGTAAGCCGGGAGCGATCAGCGTGACCGTTGTCGACCCGGCCGCAGACCAGGCGTTCGCGATTCAGCCGGCGCGGACGCAACCTGTCGAAGAACTCTCGGCGCGACCTTTCTCCGGCACGATTCTCAACACGCAGATGATCACTAGTTTCACCGGGTTAACCGCCGGACGCGCCGAAGAAGAACCGGATCGCGATGCCGTTGAGGCCGTCGAACCGCCGCTCGAGGCTCAGGGAGGCGGGAATGATCTCGCCGGATTTGAGCGTGGCCTCCGGGCAGGCGTCTTCCTGCATGACGTCCTGGAACACCTCGATTTCCAGGCCCCCGATCAGATTGACCAACTCGTCCGACTGAAGCTCGCGACCCATGGCCTCAAAGGCAATGGGCTGCGCGAGGCACTCTGCGCTCAATTGCAAGTGCTGCTGAAGGCACCGCTGGAGACATCCTCGGAGCCAGGCCTGACGCTCAGCCGGATTCCCCTGGCAGAGAGGCTATCGGAAGTGGAGTTTTCCCATCCGATCGCGTCTTTGCAACGGGACCAATTGCAGAAAATTTTTGGGAAGCACGGCGGCCCCGAACTGCCACCCGAATTGCCAAAGAGCTTGGGGCGTCTCCATTTTCGGCAGGTGGAAGGATTCATGCGCGGTTTCATCGATCTTCTTTTCCGGTTCAAGGACCGCTACTATATCGTCGACTGGAAATCGAACTGGCTCGGCAATCGGCCGAGCGACTACGACCACGATGGGACCCGGGATTGCATGCTGCAGCACTCCTATTTCCTCCAGTATCATCTTTATACCGTCGCGGCAGATCTCTATTTGAGCCGCCGCGTCTCCGGTTATGAATATGACAAACAGTTCGGCGGCGTTTTCTACGTCTTCTTCCGTGGTTTGGACCCGGCTAAACCGGGACGCGGGATTTTCCATCATCTGCCGCCCGCCGCCCTCATCTCCGCCCTCCGCCAACTGTTGAACGGCGGTTTACCATGAGTGAGACACTAGCCACCCTTGCGCATCCCGGATTTGCCGACATCGACCGGCACTTTGCGCAGTTTATCAACGGCTTTAGTGAAGGGGACCTGCCGGCAGTCGCCGCCGCAATGTTGAGTCGTAACATGCGCCACGGCCATATCTGTCTCGATCTCGGCAAAGGACCTGTGCAGTTTGAGGAACCGGTGCCCGCTTTTGCCTGGCTGGATCTGAAGACGTGGCAAAAAGCTTTGGGCAAAAGCCGTGCGGTCGGCGGCCCGGACGACGGGCGACCTCTGGTGCTGGACGACGCCGGCCGCTTTTATCTCCGGCGATACTGGGAATACGAAAAAGCTTTAGCTAACGGAATCCTAATGCGTTGTGACGGGCCAACGCCGGCCAACCCCGGAATAGGCGACCTTCAGGACCTGGCGATCGAAACCGCCCTCGCCCGACGTTTTGTCGTCATCTCAGGAGGACCCGGCACCGGCAAAACCACCACGGTCCTGCGAATTCTCGAGCGCATGGTGAGCGAACCAGGCGGCGAGAAGCTCCGCATCGTGTTGGCCGCTCCGACCGGCAAGGCGGCGGCGCGGTTGAAGGAATCGCTGCGGACCGGCGCTGGGAATGGCTCCGTGCCAGACCGCCTGCCGAAAACGGTTTCAACTTTGCATCGGCTGCTCGGTCGAGGTCACAGCTCGGTCTATTTCCGGCACCACGCGAAGAACCCGCTGCCCATTGATCTTGTCGTGGTGGACGAAGCCTCAATGGTTCCGCTGACGATGATGGCCAAGCTTTTCGATGCGTTACCGAAACGGGCTCGCGTGATTCTGCTCGGTGACCGCGACCAACTTTCGTCCGTCGAACCGGGGGCGGTCCTGGGCGATATTGCCAACGCTGCGTCCGAGGCCGGCCAGTTAAACGGTAGCCTCGTCGTGCTTGAAAAGAATTACCGCTTCGGCAACGAGAGTCACATCTTCGCACTCTCGAACGCCGTTCGGGACGGCGAGGTTAACCGTGCGCTGGAAATCTTGGATCATGGCGAGCACCCTGACCTCAGCGCCGGAAGAACCCCTCCTCCACGACAAATCGCAGACCAATTACGCCAAAGGGTCATTGCCGGTTATTCTGGCTATTTGCGGACACCGGATCCCGCCCAGGCGCTTGAGGAACTCAACAAGTTCCGCGTGCTATGCCCGTTTCGGGTTGGCCCCTACGGCGTCGACAGCTTGAATCGAACCATCGAGAAAATTCTTCGTGAAGAGAACCTGATCAGGGGAGCGCAAAACGCTTATCCCGGCATGCCGATTCTTATCACCCAGAACGATGATCCGCTACGACTCTATAATGGCGATATCGGAATTCTGCTCCCCGATCCAGCCGACGATTCGCTTTTGCCGGCCTGGTTCATCGGCGAGGACGGCGGCGTCCGCCGCATTCCGCCGGCACGGCTTCCCGAGCACGAACCAGCCTTTGCCATGACCGTGCACAAGAGCCAGGGCTCCGAGTTTGACAACGTGTTGCTCATCCTGCCCGACAAAGACAGCCCCCTCCTCACGCGCGAACTCATCTACACGGGCCTGACCCGAGCGCGAACCCGGGTTGAAGTATGGTTTCAGGAATCGATTTTTAGAGCTGCTGTTAGTCGCAAGATCCAGCGCGAATCCGGCTTGCGAGATCGGCTTCGTGAGGCGTGATGCTCGGAGGATCCAAGCTTGAATTCTTAAAATCGCTATAGTTGTGTGTGAACGAAGCTGAAGTCCTGCTGCACCCGAAACCGGCAATCATACCAGCGATGTGAACGACGCTGCGTTTCCTTTCACTACCACTTCCTGGTACTTATTAGACGCAATTGAAGTCGAAGCCGATGCCGACGCTGCAGTGGTTTGTGCGTTCGGTGACTCCATCACCGACGGGGTGAATAGTACACTGAATGGCACTGACACCTGGCCTGATCAACTTTCACGGCGATTGCATCGTGCTTACGGGAACAAAATTTCCGTCGTGAACGAAGCGATCAGCGGGAACACCGTTGATTCCTCTCGTCCCGGCGGGACTTCGGTGAACGGCCCTTCCGCGTTGGAGCGGCTTGACCGTGATGTGTTGGGATTGGCGGGCCTCCGTTACGTCGTCTGGTTAGAAGGAATTAATGATTTGGGTGCCGGTCTCGTTTCTGCCGACCAAGTGATTAAGGGCTTCAAAGAAGGGGTCGAGCGACTCCATTCTAAAAAGGTAAAAGTGATTGGCGCGACGGTTGTCTCGAGCTTCGGAAGTCCCATCGCCAGCTACGGATTTCCGAAAATAGATGTGGAACGAAAAAAAGTTAACGATTTCATCCGGGCAGCAGGCTTGTTTGATGCCATTGCGGATTTTGATGCGGCAACATTGGACCCGGCTACCGGGGCCGTTAAACCGCCATTCCAACCGAACGTCACGATTGGCGGTCCCGGCGATCTCCTGCATCCAAACCGAGCCGGTCTCCAAGCTATGGCGGAAACCATTGACATCAAAAATCTAGCTCCCGGTCCAAGCGAGTAGTCTATTGAGGGATTCTCCAGCAAAGGCTGTCGCAGAGTGTCTTCCGCTGTCGATCCTCCAACACTGCGGTCCTACGAGCGGCTCAGGCACTGGCGCCGTCCGATGTCGAGATCATCCTCTACGAGGGTCCGGGCGACTTGCCGCACTTCAACCCGGATCTCGATGGCGAAAAACCGCCGAAGTCTGTGCTTCAGTTGCTCCGAGATCGGTCTGGCGGACGGTCTGCTGATCTCCAGCCCCGAATATGCGCACGGCCTGCCGGGAACTCTGAAAAACGCGCTCGACTGCTAGTCGCCAGCGTTAGCAAGCGCTTCGACGAGCGTGAGATAATCTGTGGTCATTCCGCGAGCTTCTTGTAGAGACTGCCAAATTTTTCGTGGCTGGCATGATACGCGTCCATGACATGGAGACGCGTTAGGTCCTTGCGGTGCTTTTCGACCAAATCGGAAAGCGCCTCATCGACAAGTGCCTCAAGCTGCCGCCCCTCTTCGCGCGCGAGCTTGCGGACCGCCGAGAGAACGTCGGTATCAACCTGCGTGGTGAACTCTTCCCGGGACATGATAGTGCTCTTTTCCAGTTCTTTAGGGTATCAGGGCGATTCATGAAACGCCAAGAAGCCCGGTTTTGATTTCGCTTTATCCATCCACGACTCGCGTTTGCAGATGACCTTCCTTGGGTAACGTTGATAACGTTTCGATATTCACTGTCGACCTCCTTATCGATGCAGATTTTCTGATTCCCCTCTGCTCATCGAGCATGCGCCTAATCAGCGAAAACAATCGGCGCCGGAGTCCGCTTGAAGAGCATAAGAACTGCTACTCCTTCCGCGGTCTCGATTACTTCTTCTGCGACGAATCCGGCACGGGCGTAGGCACGACGGGCGCGGTGATTATTTACGTTCGGATCTATTGCCACGACCGGAGTGCCCTCAGAGATCAATCTTTCAGCAAATCCGCGTAAAAACGCTCCACCATGACCGCGCCCGAGCATTTCCGGCTCACCGATGAACGCGTCGATTGCTTTCGCATCCTTGGGAAGATGCCCGAAATGCGATTGCGGCCAGGCGTGTACGGGATAAGCCTGCACATAGCCAAAGGGCTGACCACGATACTCCACGACCCATTGCTGCATCAAAGGTTCGTCGAGGTCTTTCGTGACGACCGCGAGTTCCCGCTCGGCATCGTCCCACCAGCGCGCCACCTCTGGCGCATGCAGCCAGCGCGCGGCCATGGGCAGGTCAGCACGGGTGAACGGTCGGAAAGTATAGAGCGACATGGTTCTGCTTCAGCTTCTGCAAAAAATTGGGCGGCGTCTACCGTAAGCGAAAACAGGTCACGCGCAGGAAGCGATTCAGGGTCCTTTTGCTTATCTAAAATAACCCAGCTACTCGAAACTTAATCCAGAACCCGCCCTGCCATGCACACCCTATAACGAATTAATTTCACTACTTTCTGTCAAGATTTGTTGACTGACCCCTTTACCGAGCTTCTGACCCCTTTGCCGAGCTTGGGTGAACGGTCGGAAAGTATAGAGCGACATGGTTCTGCTTCAGCTTCTGCAAAAAATTGGGCGGCGTCTACCGTAATCGAAAACAGGTCACGCGCAGGAAGCGATTCAGGGTCCTTTTGCTTATCTAAAATAATCCAGCTACTCGAAACTTAATCCAGAACCTGCCCTGCCATGCACACCCGATAACGAATTAATTTCACTGCTTTCTGTCAAGATTTGTTGACTGACCCCTTTGCCGAGCTTCGGCAACGGTTGCTGCACCTTAGCCCCTGAAGGCCCACTTTACTTGAGGATTGCGTCCGCCCGCTTTCAAGCATCTGGCAATCGCCAACGTATCTGCCTCAGTAGCGGAGCGCTTCCCTAAAACGACGCCGACAACAAATCTGTCTTTCCAACGCGCGACTGCTATCGCACCATAACCAGTGACATCAGTCGCGGCTATGATCCTCGCGTCGTTGCCGTAGAGGCGCTGCGCATTGCTGAGCGCGCGTTCCTTCTCTCTCTCTACCGGCCCTCCGTACGCAGTGGCTAAATTGGCGTGGCGGGGCTCCATAGCCACCGCCGATCCGGCTTGTGCGGTATTTATCGCCCTCCCGGCTAGAGCGACCAAAACCAATAGAAAAAGCACATTTTTTTTCATACCAGGCCGTCTTCAATAAGGGGTAACGTCATTCAGCAGGATTCTCAATCTTTATTGGGCAGTTCATGATGCGGATATCAATCACATTTGGCACCACGGGGGGGACTATCGACCCATTCAATAGTCGGAGATCAGGAATCAACCGAAGCCAGGCGGGTTGAGGCCCGCCTCCTGGTATCTCGCCCGCGATTGCAGTCTTACCGAGGGCTATGATACCCCCGGTCACAATTACATTTCGAACCCCAGGAGCCTTCCTGATCGCATCCCAGGGCGATTGCGCAGCGCTGACAATCACCGCGTTAATCGCTACGTCGACCGGCGCGGCCGGCGCCCCAGGAGCAATCGCACCGCCGGGGCCAGGCTCGGCAACGCCCGGACCAGCGATATCGGAGGGACCAGAGCCTCCACGGGGATTGGTGGTCGCAACGTCTTCGATGGCACTGAGTTCCGGCGTAACTGCGTTTTGCTCTGTCGTCGGATCCGTGGGAGTAGTGGGGGCCACTGTCACGGCAGTCGGATCGGTCGTAGGTGCGTTAGGATCCGCATTATCAGTCGTTGTTGTAGTCGTCGCTGCGACCGCAGCAGCATCCGTAGTGGTCGTCGTCACAGCGGAAGCAGCCGCAGTATCAGACGTAGGGGCAGCCGCAGCCGCCGCTGCATCATCAGACGTAGAGGCAGCCGCAGCCGCCGCTGCATCATCAGACGTAGAGGCAGCCGCAGCAGTTGCCGCATCATCAGAGGTAGCAGGCGCAGCATCGGACGTAGCAGCAGCAGCGTCGGCGGCACCATTACTCGCGCTATCGCTATCACCCCCATCGGTGCCATCAGTCCCGCCATCAGTTCCACCGTCCTCGCCGGTTCCGTCAGTCCCACCGTTACCGCCATCACCGGTTCCACCGGTGCCGCTCCCACTACCATCGCCTCCACCATCGCTGCCATCGGCCAGAAACGTCATTTTTGAGGGCAGCGAGAGCGCAGCGAAGCGCTCCAGGCGATCATAAATGGTGCGGAGAAAAGCCTGATAGGCATTCCCTCCGGTGAGAGGAAATTCCTGAGACTCAAGTGGTTCCGCGCTTAGGAGTAAGCCCGCGAGGATCACCAGAAATGATAGTGTTTTGCCCATCGCTCTCTTTAAAAACCTGAGGCCTCGAACAAACAGCTTTTTTATTGGCTCACCCGATTGCCTGTCAACCGAATTCAAACTTTTGCTGCTTTCTGTTAGATCCGTACAGTTACAGCCGGGTCCTCGATGCGGTTCGCCCGAAAATTGAATTCGACAACGGGTACGTCAGTCTAGCGATTCAAAGGAGGAGAAATCTTTGGACGACGGAAGTGCACCGAAGAAGGGTCCGAAGGCCGATTATCGCTCGGACTAGCTCAAAGCTTAGCGTGCCAAAAAGTGGCATCATCCCATCACCGTGCAAGGGGTTCAATTTGGTCTCTCGACGATCGAGCGGTGGTTCTATAGAGCCCGTAACGAAAAGAAGGATCCTGTGCAGACGCTGCGCCGCAAAATCCGTTCTGACTAGGCGGGCATCCCGCTTTAAGTGCAAAGTTGCGCGAGCTGCTGGTTGCCCAATATCGCCAGCATCCCAACTCGAGCTGCCAGTTGCACGCTGACAACCTGGCAGTGCTAATCGAAAAGGAACCGACCCTCGGGCGCCACTCCTTCTTACACCTCGGTGGCGCGTTTCATGAAAGTCACGGCTTGCTCAAGCGCCCGCGCCGTGGTCCGGTACACAGTCCCGGCGCCTAGACCACTGAGCATCGCATCGAGACCCGGGAGATACGCTGTTACGAAACTCAGTATGTGAATGCTCTGTGGCATCTGGACTTTCATCACGGTTCGCTGCGCGTCTTACTGGATAAAGACCGTTGGGTTTACCCACTGCTGCCGGGGGGTCATCGATGATCATTCGCGCTTGTGCTGCCATGCCCAATGGTATCTGGCCGAAGGAGCCGAAGAGCTGTAACTGCCTCCACCGATCACGCCTACCCAAGTGCCATCGGCAAACAAGCGCTGATCGAGCTCCCGCCGCTCGAAGAGTGCACAAGCGCGGATGGCGCAACACTTTTAGGAAAACACGAAGTATTCGGGAACGTTTTTAGAACCTATTGCTACAGCATCCCTACTTTAACCGCAGGTCAATTGCTTTATAGCTGCCCGTTTTGGGCACTGGTTGAATTTCGTCGGCTGTACACTCCCCGCGGCGAGCATGCAGTGGATTTAAAAATCTAGCGCTGAGAGGCCCCACGGGTCGAGTTAAGGATACCAAACAAGGTCGTCCAAAATCCAGTCTAACAGAAAGTGTGCACGTGCTGAGTGTCAGATTGCCGCTCCGAATAGCAACCCCATTCCCAATAGAACAAAACAAGATAGATCAAATCCAACTCAACCCCAAAAGCCCCACCTTACGCGAGGATTTTTACCACCCATTTCTAAGCATTTCTGAATCGCCAACGTATCCGCTTCTGTTGCCGAACGCTTGCCGAGGGAAACACAAATAATCCACCCAATACCATTCGGGTGGCGCGCGACCGCGATTGCGCCGTAGCCAGTCAGGTCACAAGCAGCTACAATCCGCACTGAAGATCCAAATTTGCGGCGAGCCTCCCCTAGGGCGTACTGTTTAGCGACCTCAACAGGGACGCCCGCGCTCCTAACCAATTGGTTGTTAGGGCCTAAAGCGATCGCCGAACCGGCATTGGTATTTTCAATAGCCAAGCCAATAAGACCGATCAACGCCAACCGAAAAAGCGCGTTCTTTTTCATAACGGTGTTTCTCGTCTAGATAGTACGTTACTCAGGAGGATTCTCAATCTTTATCGGGCAATTCATGATCCGTATGTCAATCACGTTCGGCACCACTGGCGGGATCTTGGCTCCTAAACATAAGTCTAAATCGGGAATCACCCGGAGCCAGGCCGGTTGAGGTCCGCCTCCGGGAATCTCGCCTGCGATTGGAGTCTTACCTAACGCGATGATACCTCCCGTCACAATTACGTTTCGCACTCCGAGAGCCTTTTTTATAGCATCCCAGGGCGATTGCGCGGCGCTCACAATCACCGCGTTAATGTGTACGTCCACCGGTGCAGTCGCGGCCGGCGCACCTGGAGGAATCGTGCTACCCGGGCCAAGCTTGCCCGTATCCGTCGGCGTGACGGGACCAAAGCCGCCGCGTGGATCGGTGGTAGCTATGTCCTCGATCGCACTCATTTCCGGCGTCACAGTCTGAGTTGGATTAGTCGGATTAGTCAGATCGGTAGGCACGGCCACAGTATTCGGATCGGTGTTATTCGTCTGATCGGTCGGCGCAGAGGGATCGGTGTTGGACGGTGCTACGGCGGACGGATCAGTGCTCGCCGGAGCAGCTGGAGCATCGGGGGCGTCATTGGCCGTGGTTGTTGTCGTCGTCGTCGTCGCGGCGACCGCAGCAGCAGCAGCATCCGTAGTAGCCGTGGTCGCAGCAGCCGCGGCTGCATCATCGGACGTAGCCGCAGCCGCGGCTGCATCATCGGAGGTAGCGGCCGCAGCCGCAGCAGCGGCGTCCGCGGCACCATTGCTCGCGCTATCACCGCCGTCAGTTCCATCAGTGCCGCCATCACCGGTTCCACCAGCGCCGGTTCCGCCGCCGTCGCCGCTACCACTACCATCTCCGCTCCCTCCACCCCCATCGCCACCACCACCACCATCACCTCCTCCATCGGCCAGGAACGTGATTTTAGAGGGCAGCAAGAGCGCAGCGCTGCGTTCCAAGCGACTATAGGCCGTTCGCAGAAAAGCCCAATACGCGTCGCTTCCGACAAAAGAAAACTCCTGAGACTCAACGGGGTGCTGGCTTAAGAGTAAAGCCAGGACGACCAACAAAAATGACAATCCTTTGCCCACAATCACTCTCATTCGTAGTACCTCGAATACGCCGCTTGTACCAGTTACCCAAATTTCCTGTCAACCGAATTCAAACTGATCGCCTGTTCTGTTGGAAACCAGCGGCTCCGGCGTCCATCGCGAAGAAACGACGACGACGACTGCTGGTCGCGCCGCCTAGACTAGCGCAGTGGTGATATTGCCACCGGAAGAGTCATCGCTCATGTGCATAAGCGGCGCACCAGCAAGAACTTCTTGGCTTTCTGGACTCAGTGGTCAAGGAGTATCCGGACCAATGGCTCTCTATCGTGCTCGACAATCTCAATACTCACACCAATGGTTAGAGACGCATCAACTCGTGAGCTTTCGCTACACCCTGACCCACGCTTCATGGGTAAACCTAGTTGAATGCTTCTTCAGCATATTGACCAGTCAAGACCTCTGATTTAACTAAACATGATTCATTCGAATCTTGCATCAGCCAGGCTCGTTTGTCCGCTCCCCTATCGCCCTCGATTCCCCTGTTGTTTCTGCCTCACTCATATAGCGCGGAAGGCGCGGCAAAGGGGTCAGTCAATAGATACTCTCCTCCAGGAATCCATTCGGTGGGTTCTAAGCCTTGAAACCAACTTCGAACGACGGATGCAAAGCAATTCAAATCTGTCAAGATTTGTTGACTGACCCGTTGAACGTTCTGGCATACTGCGAGCGAGAAATGAATACCAGACGACGGGTTCTCTGATCGTCTGGTGCTGAAATTGCCGAAAGATGATTGAGTGAGGGCAATTCACCATATACTCCGCATTTAGATCCCTGATGCCGATATGGTGCAAGCAACACAGGCGTAAAATGTAGCGATGACCGGACAAGAAATTGGTCTTGCTGCGAGGACCATGAATTGCTCCATGCAAGCTGCGAGAAAGGCCGGACACGCCGTTGTTCCCAACGACGCTTGGCAAAAGTCGCAGCTTGGACGTCGACCTATGACTAGGTTTGATGGAGCTAACTTCTGAAGCGGCGATTGAGAGATGCCGGCATCGTAGGCGATTATTCCCCCTCACTCCTTCAGGGCGACCGGCATCACGAATTATCTGGAAAACGGAGGGACTCTGGAGGTTGCCCAGCGGATCGCCGGTCACGCTGACAGCCGGGCGCGGCAAAGGGGTCAGTCAACAAATCTTGACAGAAAGCAGTGAAATTAATTCATTATCGGGTGTGCATGGCAGGGCAGGTTCTGGATTAAGTTTCGAGTAGCTGGTTTATTTTAGATAAGCAAAAGGACCCTGAATCGCTTCCTGCGTGTGACCTGTTTTCGCTTACGGTAGACGCCGTCCAATTTTTTGCAGAAACTGAAGCAGAACCATGTCGCTCTATACTTTCCGACCGTTCACCCGTGCTGACCTGCCCATGGCCGCGCGCTGGCTGCATGCGCCAGAGGTGGCGCGCTGGTGGGGCGATGCCGAGCGGGAACTCGCGGTCGTCACGGAAGACCTCGACGAACCTTTGATGCAGCAATGGGTCGTGGAGTATCGTGGTCAGCCCTTTGGCTATGTGCAGGCTTATCCCGTAAACGCCTGGCCGCAATCGCATTTCGGGCATCTTCCCAAGGATGCGAAAGCAATCGACGCGTTCATCGGTGAGCCGGAAATGCTCGGGCGCGGTCATGGTGGAGCGTTTTTACGCGGATTTGCTGAAAGATTGATCTCTGAGGGCACTCCGGTCGTGGCAATAGATCCGAACGTAAATAATCACCGCGCCCGTCGTGCCTACGCCCGTGCCGGGTTCGTCGCAGAAGAAGTAATCGAGACCGCGGAAGGAGCCGCAGTTCTTATGCTCTTCAAGCGGACTCCGGCTACGATTGTTTTCGCTGATTAGGCGCATCCTCGATCAGCAGAGGGGAATCAGAAAATCAATGGTCCGCCAATGAAATTCACTGAATGGACTCGGGACCGCGTTGTTTGGGACGTCTTTCTGGGCGTCAGGAGAGACAAGAACGCAAGCGAAGTGGTCCGGGAAGAGGCAGTCTAAGCGGGGGCTCCTGGCAAGCTCGTTCCTTCGAGCCATCCCTGCACAGGGAAATGTAGCGATGAGATGTCTCAATGGTTGGCTGTTGTCTCGGTGCCCAACATTTTCGCCCACGCGAGATTGGGAACCCTTGAGACAAGAACGGACTTCATCTAAATCTGTCATCTGTCTCGGATCGATCCATGTGAGACTCCGCCCCTTAGGCTTTTGGGAGAAGAAAACGATCCGCACTTCGGTGATTCAGGTTTATAAACTGCCATGATTGAACAAATCCGGAATCTGCAGGGAAAGTCGCCCTTCGAGTCGTTTGCGCTCGAGCTTACGAACGGTCGAGTTATCCAGATCTCCTACAGGCACCAGGTTGCAACTGCACAAGGTGACTACCGAGGCGAAGCCGTGATCGGGATCCTGTACGGTAATGGACGCTTCGAGGTGATCTCTGCCGGCCAAGTTGTTAGCGTGAGCGTCGGCCTCCATCCCAAGATCAAGGAAGAGCTGGCGCAGAGAATGGATCGTGCGAAAAAGAGATTGGGTGGAGCTGAGGGCTCTTGATAATCCGGCGATTTGCAAAGCCAATATTATGAATATCGAAACGTTATCAAGTTACCCAAGGAAGGGAGAATAGGGACAGGTCAGATGTATCTGAGCGGATCGCCGGTCACGCTGACAGCCGCACAACAAAGCTCTATGATCGCCGCGGCCAGAAGGTTCTGTTCGAAGCGAAAATTGAATATTGAGACTTGCCCCTATCGATCTCCAACCTTCTTCAATCGCGTGCTCCTCTGCCTCTGCCCAGGAAAGCTCAGATTCCAGCAGTTGGCGAACGTGCTCCTTCTCTTCGGCCGTGAGCCTTGAAAGATCTTCAACGATTTCCTCGAAGCTCATCTCCGGACTCTACCTCATTTGAGTGTGAAGGGAGCACAACAACCGAGCATCCGTTTAGTCACGAAAGGGCATTGCTGAGACACAACCGATCAAAATTGAAGGCGACAGCACTATTGCGCCAACCGCAAATTGCCCGTCCCTCTTCGCTGCTGGAAACCTAATCCTTTCGGGTAAGAAAGCGCCGCTAGAGAAGTTGAAGCTCGCCATCGCCGGTCTCCCCTTGTAAAATCGATTTTACTGCTCTGGACGTTCCCGGTAGCAAACGGCTCCCGCCGAAAAATGAGTGGGCAAATCTTCATCAGTTACAGGCGTGAGGAAAGTCGGTGGTCAGCCAGAAGCCTGCACGACCGCCTTGCCGCAAGTTTTGATCGGAAACAGATTTTCATGGATATCGATGCCATCGCGCTGGGTGAGGACTTTGTTAAAGCAGTCGAGACGACGGTCGCGAAATGCGACGTGCTAATCGCAGTAATTGGAGCTAATTGGCTCACTTCTAAAAATGACCAAGGAGATCGACGGCTCGACAAACCTGAGGACTTCGTGCGCATGGAAATCGCCACCGCACTGAGTCGGGACATTCGAGTGATTCCTGTTCTGGTCGATGGAGCGCTGATGCCTCAGTCGACTGAGCTTCCTGACAACTTAAAACCGCTGGTTCGCCGGAACGCCTTGCGAATTAGCGATACTAGTTTCGACGGCGATTGCCAACGGCTGGTGGCTACCATAAAGCAGGTTTTGGAGAAAGCGGCGACCGAAGAGCAAGAGCGTGAGAAGAACCGGCTGGAAGCTGAACGTCGAAGGCGATTGGAGCCCGAGCAGTGTAAACGCGAGGAGAAAGAACGACTGCAGGCTGAACAGCCTCAGCGCGAGGGCACGAGCAATGGCAAGACTGTTCCGCCGAGCCCTGCGCTTACGCAAGAGCGTGTTCCTGCTCAAGCCGAAATACCTCCAATTATTCAGCGCCAAGGCTCGGCAATGCGAAAACAATTTGCGCTTAGGGCACCGGTCGTGGTCGTCGTGTTGCTATTGGTCGTCGGAGTGATATGGTTTGCCGGATCGAAAGTTAACCATATTGCCCAAGAAACGGCCTCGGTAACGCCCGCCTCCACCCCTACGCCGACGCCCGATCCGTTTAATCAAGCGTGGGCCGAGGTCGATCAATTTTTGAGAGCCGGCGACTGGCAAAGGGCGGTTACTTCTTGTATTACTCTAGCTGAACGTTATCCGAGACGGGACGAGGCCCGGCAGAAGCTCACCATCTTGCTGGAGGAAGCCCAGAACAACCCCACCCGGATCAACGATGAAAATTTTTCCCTTCTAAAACCGGCCCTGGAGCGCGCTGCGCGCCTGGGCGTGATCCCGGCAATGTTTCTCCTGGCGCAACACCTCCAGGCGAAAGACCCGAATGCAGCACTGTCTTGGTACGAGCAACTTGCGGCGAGAGGTAATCGCAGCGCGATGGTCCTGGCCGGCCTGCTGTATAGCAATCATCACAACCCTGAGGACAATCGCAAAGCCCTCGACTTTTTCACAAAGGCAGCCTATGCCGGTGATCCCGCAGGCAAGTTTTACGCCGGCGAATGTTTTTACGATCCAAAAGCAGGTGTGGTGCGAGACGAGGAGAGAGCGCTAAAGTACCTGAGGGAGGCGGAGGCCCTGGGTGAGCCAAGATCCATGAATCTGCTCGGCATGCACTACCGGAAAATCCATCGGTACGGGGAAGCTCGGCATTTCTTGGAGGAAGGCGTGCGGGCAGGCTCGACTGGCGCAATGGCAAATCTGGGCCTTATGTACATGAACGGTGAGCAGACGACGCCGGATCCAAAAAAAGCCGCAGAGCTGTTCCGTCAAGCTGCCGAGCTGGGAGATGATAGTGGCATGTACAATTACGGGCTATGCTTCTTCTACGGCAAGGGAAGGCCGCACGATTTACCAGAGGCTAACGACTGGTTCCGTAAAGCCGCCCGCGCCGGGAACTCCGCTGCTATCGACTACTGCTCCCGTAACCGTATCGAGTATCGTTAAGCTTGAATGAAATAGTGGGCAAGAAGCGGAAAGGTTCAACGTTTTTGGGCCGTAAACAATGGGTTTTCGAGGTATTGTCAAATATTGTGTCTCGGGAACCAGCCCATCCAGTCGCTAATAAACAGTTAGACAGTGCAAAGCGAGATCAGTTTATTTTCTCAAGCAGGAGCGAGCGGGCAATGGTTTGGGCATCCACCGCACCTGAAAGGCTTGGCTAACCTGGAGCCGCTGAAACGCTAAATGCTTGCTCAGGATAACCAGACTGTCGCGTGGCGATTTAAGCGCTAAACTTAGATCCCGCTGAATGCGGAACCGCTCCTATTACCCATTCGGGTAAGACTCGCTTTTTGCCTTTGCATGCAATGACTGTTCGATATTACATGCTAATTGTTAAGTAATACAAATCCCGTTATTGGGGGAGCACTTATTATCCTTCCTCGGGATCCCTTACTATTATTTTGAACATGAGCCACTTACCTCCCGTTTTCGGCCTCTTGGATCGGATCGCGCGTTTCTTCTGCAGCAGAGCTGGCCCGCTGGGTACGTCTTGCCTCTGCTTCGGTATGACGACCGCTTGGGCGAGCACCGTTTATGAGGTTACCAAAATCCCAACCCCTGGCGATGAACAGAGCTTCGCGCTTGGCATCAACGCCGCCGGAGATGTGGTTGGCTACACGGAAGGCTATGATGTGCACGCTTTCTTGTACTCGTATGCGACCGGCGCAGTGTCGGACTTGGGTTCGTTGGGAGGAAACAGATCGGTAGCTCGCGCCGTTAACGAGGGCCGTCAGGTTACGGGCGTCGCCAACGATGCTGCTAACGAATACAAGGCGTTTGTAGTGTCGCCCGATCAACCGATGACCGCGCTTCCGGGCGAGTCGGCTCAAGTCGGCAGCCAAGGCTTTGCGATCGATCCGGCGGGCAGAGTGGCCGGTGTCGTGGAAAGCGCCAGCGGTCAATTGCCCGTGATTTTCGTGGACGGGACTTTAAAGAATTTGGCTGAACCCGCCGATAGCAAATTGCCACCGCTTTGCACAGCCTACGGCCTGAATCCCAACGGTGACGCGGTCGGCGTAGCAAAGCCGTTTGGCGGTCCCGCGCGCGCCTTTTTTTACTCGATGTCGCAGAGTCTCTTTACCGACCTCGGCACTCTGGGTGGAAAGTCTAGCCAGGCTTTCGCCCTCAACCGGGGCGGGAGCATTGTCGGCGATGCAGAGACGAACGAAGGCAAGGTCCACGCTTTCCTGTACACCGGGGGCAAAATGAGCGACCTGGGCACGCTGGTTGGATTTGAGACGCAAAGCACTGCGCGGGCTATCAATGACGATGGATTGGTGGTGGGTTTTAGCGAGGCAGCTGACAAATCGCGTCACGCTTTCATCACGGATGGCCCGCAGTTAGTGGACCTGAACACGCTTGCAGGAAATTTGACCGAGGCCGGGTTTGTTTCCCTGGATGAGGCGTATGGCGTTAACGCGCGCGGATGGGTGGTCGGTTGTGGCACGACGGTGGACGGCAAAGGCGCTGCGTTCGTCGCTGTACCGAAATCCTTGGAAGTGTCAACGTCCCGTCGTTCTCCAGAGCCGAAGGCTGACAGCTACGATGCATTCTACACCCAACTCTCGAAGGAGGGCGAGTGGCGAGAGGCGGGAGCTTATGGATATGTGTTCCGGCCTAAGATCGCGGCCAACTCCGGCGACTGGCGACCCTACCGCGACGGGCATTGGTTGAACACCGACAGCGGTTGGTACTGGGAATCCAGTGAATCGTTTGCATGGGCCACCTACCATTACGGGGGCTGGATCAGCATTGATGGAGTGGGTTGGTGTTGGGTTCCCGGCCGTCATTGGGCGCCCTCGTGGGTATCATGGCGTCGCGGTGACGATTGCGTCGGTTGGGCTCCCCTGCCGCCCGAGGCGGTCTGTATTGAAGGAAACAGCGTAGAGGTGACGCCCGCCTGCGACGCGTCGTATGGAATCGGGCCCGGTGCCTACACTTTTATCGGATATAACGAATGGTTCTCACCGAGCTATGCCGGAGTTTGTTATTCTCACGCTCAGATCTTCGAAATCATCCAGCAGACGAAAAATGTAACTCACATCGCGTTGGAGCCCGCCGGTTTTCACGGCGAGGGCTTGGATCCGGCCTTCTTGGCAGAGAAGCTTGGCAGGTCGATCCCTCGCGTGGGGCTTGCGGTTGCACCTGCGGTCGGCCTGAGCGTGGCCTATCAAACAGCGCTGAGGGGCAATACCCTTCATGCCACTGTGCCTGGCTTGCACTTGGCGCCAACCGCGACTGTCCGCCCGCCAATCGAGGGCCGTGTTAATGACCCACACCCGGAGCGAGGCTGGGAGGGCGTGCCGGCTACTCGTCTGGGCACTTTGTCTGCCGCGTTAGGCCAACCCGGTTTGAATCAACCGGTGGCCATGCCGGGGGATCGCGAGCCATCCGTGCTTGGGTTTTTTCGGCCCTCTAAGCCCTTTGCCGTCCCGCAGTCGATCAAAATCCCCTTTCATGCTCGCATAGACGCCAAGGGCCAGGAAGATGTCAGAATTCTGGGTGACCAGGCCTTTTCCGCACAAATGGCCAAAGCCATGCAGTCAGGTGCTGCCTGGCGCTCTGAGCCAGCGCCTGCAAGCGCAGGCACATCGCCAAAGCCAATTGAGCCTGCTCCGCAGCACCACGGTGAAGGAAGCCTCGCAATCCAACGAGAGGAGCCTGGTCCTAAACGTTCGCACACCGGGAACGAGAGGAAGAGCGGGAGAGATTTAGAACAAATCAAGGACGAGCAGAAACGTGTCGAAGACCATCGGCCCGAACACCACCTTGCAAATGCAGAGGTTCACAAAAGGAGCCAGTCGCCCATGCACGTCTACGCGACGGTCCATGAAGGCCCCCAAAATCGACAATGTCCCCGCCCCCTGGGTGCCGGTCCGCCGCGGCAAATTGTCCTTACCCCGCTTCCTCGGCCGGTATTCCGGCCCACGCCTACGCCGCACCATTAAAAATGCAGCGAAGTATACCGCCGTTTTAAGCTCCAGGAACAGGTTGTTATAGTGATCTCCACCGAGCTGTTCCATGCTTCCATAAGTTGGCGTGACAAGCCCTGCCGGAAAATTTAGATTTTGAGGCTCAACCGCCCATGGATTCTGCCAAAAAAAAGCCCCGAATCCGGATTGGAAGGATGAATCAGCGCGCCGAAAGCTCCTCCCGGTCTGGGTAGCAGCCACCCCCAGCGCTGTAAAGGCCGTCAAATGCAGCTTTCGCACCTTGTCCGACAATCGGATGTACGGCGTTGAGATTCAGCGATAGCTAGCAAAAAAGTTTAGCACATTTACTCCCGTTCCAAGGACAGGAAGCTCCCGTCTGCATCCTTCCCTTTGCTCCAGCTACGGCGAATACGGCTCGCGCGGCGTCGCCTTCATCCTTGACCGCAACCGTGTAAACGTGGCCATTTCCCGCGCCCAATGCCTGGCGATCATCGTCGGCGACCCGCGCATCGCCACCTCCCCCGCCGGCTCGATCGGAGAAATGATGCTATTGAACCTTTTTTGTAAGTTGGTCGGGGGGAAAGTGGTCAGTGGTCAGTGGTCAGTGGTCAGTGGTCAGTGGTCAGTGGTCAGTGGTCAGTGGTCAGTGGTCAGTGGTCAGTGGTCAGTGGTCAGTGGTCAGTGGTCAGTAGTCAGTGGTCAGTAGTCAGTAGTCAGTAGTCAGTAGTCAGTAGTCAGTAGTCAGTAGTCAGTAGTCAGTAGTCAGTAGTCAGTAGTCAGTAGTCAGTAGTCAGTAGTCAGTAGTCAGTAGTCAGTAGTCAGTAGTCAGTAGTCAGTAGTCAGTAGTCAGTAGTCAGTAGTCAGTAGTCAGTAGTCAGTAGTAAAGGCTTCTCCTATTCCGAAGGAAATTCTCATGTACGGCGCTTTGATGACTTTCGATCGTGGCCCCAAAAGTTCTGGACTCGCCTTGATGGTCGAGCTCTTTGCGAACGCGCTTACGGAAGGATGCTTGCCTCGCTCAATATTCGGGAAGTTTGCCCTGGGATTTCAGATGGTGATATGCAATTGAAAGGCTGTCGGGCGGCTTGACACCTGCCTGAGTTGCTTTTTCATATTCGCGTCTCCAAAGGTCTTCACGGTGGAGCACATGCAGCCAAGTTAATAAGACGAACATAGTATCCTCGGGATTGCCCCAGGGATCGCCATGAGCATAGTGCGCGTTAAAAAAGTCAATCGCTTTATCGTAGTCAGACAACATGACGTACGCGAGAAAGCCGAACAGTGCCAATCTGTTGAATCCGTCGGACAGCTGGTATTCGTTTGTACGGTCGGAAGCTGGCTGGGGTTCCCGGAACAATTGCGCCGCGCGTTCGACCGCTAGTTTAAGGGCCTCTGGCGTCCGCAACTTCCCAACGAGTACCTCCACCAATTCGGACCCTAGAGTATCGCCAGCTAGACGGCTGTTGCGAACATGCTGGAGGCCATGATCGACAAACTTGTCCAGATTCAGATGCTCCGCTTTTAAACCCAGCATAGCGTCAAGGAACTCCCTTTGGGAGATGCCGACGGATTCGAACGGATCTTCAAAGCTGAACGGAATGAAATCGCAAGCGTAAACAAAGCACCTGGTACAACTTTTCGAGTAGATCGCTCGCCCTTTCGATTTTCCCGGATCCGACGACCGCGGCGTTAATCTCGTTGAAAAAGCGTTTGACTTTGAAGCTCCATTCCGGTCGCTCAGACTTGTCGGTAAAATCTTTGGGCGCGAAATACTTCTGGGCATAGGCATCGGTTAGGAACTGTTCGAGCTCAGCCGCAACGCTATCCATATTAACGCTGTGCGGGAGCGCTTTGGGCGGCTTGGCGCCACGCGCGGCGCCTGGATTTTTCAAGAGTTCGTCGATCGCCAAAGCCTCGCACATCTTCTTTGGTAAAGCGCGATAAAGTTCCACCACGAACCGCTTTATATCCTCCGCCGCGGTGTGGTCCAGCAGGACGCGTAGTTCGGAAATCTTCATCTCGTATCCTGGAGCCGGCGAGATTTTACGCACTCCGTCCGGCCAAGACAAACTCGGATTCCAATCCGGGAATTGTCAGTGCCAGTGTCAGCGTCAGTTGGGTGAACAGGTGTGTCACATCGTGCGGGTGCAATAGGTAAACCGTCCCGGTTTCCGCAGCCTTTGAAGGGTTAAAGCGAGACGCTCTACTTACGACGCGCAGACTGACTGCGGGACCGAAGGACAGGTCAATTGTCGAAGGGCGCCGCGTTTTCGATCCGCCCATCTGACCTGTCCCCACTTCTGGATCCGGTCCCTATCTTCAAGACTACCGAAAAAAGATTTAAAAAGGCTCGATCCACCTCATTTCTTTTTTTCGGGGGCGATAGATAACGAAGGCATAGCCTGGGCTGAGGCCGAAGGTAAGGCGAGGCTTCGTCCGAACCAGGACGACGCGCCACCTCCGGCTCGGACGGAGCATCTACCCGGAGCTTCGGCGAAGCCCCCACAAAAAAATCCATCCCAAATCTGACCCCTATGGGGATGACCCTATGGGGGTCCGGAAACGAGGCACAGGCCAAAGGCGCTTTACTTACGAGGCGTTGGAAAGCCTCTGCCCCATTCTGCAACTCCTGAACTCCTGCAACTCCTGACTTCTTACTATCGATCGAGATAACCAGGAACGAAAGGAAGAACGGGGGTTACTCGACTTCGTCACCTGGAACAACGCACACTTGACCTGTTGCAGCAGCCGACGGTGGCGGTAGAGTTTTGGGTTTTGTCCAGTGGCCAGGTCAATAAAGATGGCAAGCCAAAGGGGCTTAACAACGGGCCAGCGACCCAAGCGTTGGCTGAAGGCGTGGTTCAGCTCTTGGCGAACTTTGACGGATAGACCGTGATTCGGGCCAATTGCGTTCACTGGAATTTGCGAGACATTGTCGTCTTTTGCCGGAAAAACGAGGGAGCAGCGAAGGCGGCGGCTGGAGCGCTCTAGGAGCGAAGTTTGCCGGTAACCTGGGGCACTAGCGGCTTGTTATCGAGTTCAGAAACGCGTCTGGCCATGGCCTGCCTTCGACGGATGGCTGATTTGGAGGATACTCTGGCCAAGCCGAAACTATTGGTCTCGAGGCGGAATATACGCCGGAAAAATGGCTCGAAGATCGCCTGCAGTATTTGGCCGCGCACCCGGAAAATATGTACGGCCGCCGCTGGGGATTAGAACCTCAGCTGATCAATTATTTTCTCGATTTCGCTGTTGACACTGGCATGAAAGCCACAATATCCTGCGAATTGTTTTACCTGTTACCACAATATCTTGTACTTGCCGTGTAGGGACGTCTGCCGAGACGTCGAAATCAAAATGGCTTTCGCGGCTACACTGTGGTATTGCTCGTAATTCAAACTGGACACGAATGAGTTTCTTACACACCACAGAAAAAATTCTTGCAGTGCATAATTCGACCGATCGCAAAACTGAATTATTGAGGCTTCTTCGTAAAAACTCCGTCACCTTTGGAAGCTTCACCCTCTCATCTGGAGCGACGAGCACATACTACGTCGACTGCAAGCTCACGACTCTATCTCCCATGGGGGCGTTATTGGTGGGCGAGCTTTTTTATCAGATGATAAAGGAAGAGGCGCGGTTGCTTGGTGTTGAAATCGACGCGGTCGGTGGCTTAACGATGGGTGCTGACCCAATTTCGTTATCTGTTGGGATGTTCTCTCTAAAGCACGATCCAAGCAACTATTTTGAGGTCTTTTCTGTCAGGAAAAGCGCCAAAGAACACGGTCGAAATAAGTTAATTGAGGGCAACTTTAACAAAGGTGATCGGGTGGTTGTTATCGATGATGTTGTAACCCGTGGCGAATCCACATTGCAAGCGATCAAAGCCGTTGAACAAGCAGGGGGTTCAGTGGAATTCGTTGCAGTTCTAGTTGACCGCCAAGAAGGTGGAAGAGAGAAGATTGTGCAGAACGGATATAAGGTCGTTTCTTTGTTCGATAAAATCGATCTTTTGACCAATGATGACGCCCCAACAAAAGCAGAAGGTCGAGTATTCGCTTAACCTTCTCAAGGAAGGATTATTCCTTGACAACCTTAACAACTTGGTTGCGACGTCACAGGAGCTTGGTCAGGATACCGACTTATCTCTGCTATTTTTTACCCTGAAGAATATCTTCTCGGAATTGGCTGATGCCTTAGACGACGAAGCAGTCGACGTTCAACGATTTAATGAACTAACGGATGAGACCAGCTCCAGAATTGCTAGTATTTTGCATATCGTCTATGCTGGAGATTCGCTGCCTTACCAAAACCTAGAGGATTTGGTTGCCCATCATATCGCTAGCCGTTCGCTGTTTAAAGTTCCATAAAATCGTTGTAATACTCTGTCGGAAGGCTCGATCAAATATATGTGCATTGCCCTCATCGCCGTGACTCTGGACTTGACCGTTAGTAACCGATCGGTTACCATTTTGGTAACCAAATGGCTACAGTAACGCGCAAGCAAAGTAATGCGGTGTTCCGGGCGATTGCCGATCCTACCCGCAGAGAGATCTTGAGGCTGTTGCGTGACGGTCGGTGCACGGTTGGGGAGATCGCTGCGCACTTTCCAATCAGCCGTCCGGCAATCTCGAAGCATCTTCGTCTGCTGCGCACGGCGGGCCTCGTGGTTAGCCACAAAGAAGGCACTGCACGTATTTGTGATTTGAATGCCAAACCCCTACTCGCCGTTAACGCATGGCTTCGGGATTACGAAGCGTTGTGGGGCGAGAGCATGCGTAGCCTCAAAAATTATATCGAGGAAACCGAACATCAAAAGGAGAAGAACTTATGAATCCGATGAATATTAGCGATACCATCGTCCAGGAAATCACGATCAATGGGTCAGCGGAGCGTATCTTTCAGGCCCTGACGGATCCTGAGCAGCTGGTCAGGTGGTGGGGCGCCGAAGGACGCTTCCAGATCACGTACATGGAGTCTGACCTGCGCCTTGGCGGTAAATGGCTGATGCGTGGCACCGGTTATGGAAAGCCGGTCGCCGTGATGGGAGAATATTGCCAAATCGAGCGACCCCGACTGCTCGCGTTCACGTGGCTTCCCAACTGGCAGGAAGATGCGACCGAGTCTATGGTCCGCTTTGATCTAGAGGAGAAAAATGGCGTCACCACAGTGCGTTTGACGCACTCCGGCCTTGCGAGTGAGAGTTCACGCGCCAGTCATAAGGGATGGCCTCAGATCCTGACCTGGCTGCAAGCTTACGTCGAGCACCAGGTCTAAGACGGTTGGCTTCCCATTGTGCGCTCCTGTTATGGATTACCCGAACAGCTTTAATATCTCTCCGATTCATCTTTTAGCCGGCGAGACGGTTCAAAACTAACAGCAGCAGGATTGTCGGTTGATTGTCGAAATTAGGGGATTAATGAGCGTTTCGTTCGTTGCTGATCGCGATTTAGACAACACCGGCCCACGTGCCTTCGATGGCTCTTAAAGGCAGTGACTCTTTGTGATCTTTGCGATCTTCTGTTCAAAAATGACTTTTGCTTTTTTTCTGTCTTAGTGCCGGGGGGAACGAAGAAAAATCATTTGCACAGAAGATCACAAAGGTCACAAACACAGTCCTTTGAAGCTTTGTCGGACCAAGCGGGATGCTATACCAACAGTAGCAGTGCGAGCCCAAACACGATTGGGCCAACCAAGAAACTCATGACCGTAAATCCCATCACGCGCCGCAAGCTGATCCCTGCAATCGCCAGGACAGGCAATGCCCAGAATGGCTGAATCATGTTGGTGACCTGCTCACCCATGGCGACCGCCATCGCGGTCGAGTATGAAGCTGAGCAGCCGCCGGAACCGCAAACGGGCCTTGCACTGCCCAATGTCCGCCTCCACTGGGGATGAACAGACTGATAATCATCGAAGCAATAAAGTTCCAGAACAGTAAGGTGCGAACGTTTGAGAATGCGACAAAAGCTTTGGAGATGACATCTGCCAGACCGGGTCTATTCCACTGAAATTATTTGTTTGAAGCTTCCAGAAAATCTCTGGTTCTAAGGCTTGGGGTAGTCGAACGTGACTTGCAAACTCGGCGTGATGCGGTCACGAGTTTACGCCGGGAAACCAAAACGCTTCTTACGCTGATTTGCCCTTTGTGGTTTCAGAACTGGTTTGTCTGGTCAACGACGAGTCAGGTGAAACCGTCGGGCTAATCGAATCGGCAGTCGACGGAATGCCGCTTCCGTTCATAACGAGATGGCGCGAAGCGGATGAGCCACTAAGAATCATCGCCGAAGTGGCCGCGGCGGTACACGCGCTCAGCAAATCGGAGTTTACTCATTTAAGCCAGCACGCTGACAGTCGGGCTCATGTGATGGCAAAACTGAAGGCTTTGTCCGATTCCCTTGTTGAGGCGTTCCCGGAGGCGGCAAACGCCCGGGATTGGATTTAAGCCAATTGACCCATGATCGATCCTCCACGGTAGTGCTTGGAGATCTTCTTCCGCGGAATCTGCTGTTTGATTTACTGGAAAACGGCGTGCAGCCGAGAGAATCGACTTTTCCGAATGACGATTTTGTTCTCCACTGGCGGAATGAACGCGACCGATCAAACGCGGAAAAAGATGCAGGCGGGGAACAATGATTCGGATGGCGAGATCGCCAAGCTGAAGCGGACCTATGATTGGCGAACGACGGACCAGGACGAAATCAGGTTGCGACAGCAGCGAGCCAAAGAAGAGCAGCCGCAAATCAGAAACCTGGACCCGGCGCAGCGAATTTTTTCCCAGTTCGAAGTCGTATCAAAGAGCGGTATGACCTACAATGTTGAGTTGCGTTCCGTGGCCGAGCGTATTTTCTCCTGCACCTGCACCGATTTCCGTATCAATGGCCTTGGCACCTGCAAGCATGTCGAGGGCGTGTTGCTGCATCTGGAGGCCCGATTTCCAAAAGATTTTGCTAAAGCAGTGCAGAACGGATCGGATCGCATTGACGTGGTCTGGGACGAAGCTTTGAATTCTCTACGAGTGGAGAAAGCGGCACCCGGAATACCACCGGCACTGACGGAGTATTTCGACGCTGACGGACTTCTTCACGCAGAATGTGACGTTGAGGAGGTCGTATTAAAGTTGCCGCGGCTCGGAATGCCTCCGTTGCGGATATCGCAAGAGGTCGCGCGTTGGATCGAACAAAGGCGCAGACGCGCCGAACGAATCGTTTTGCGGCGTGACTACGAGGAGAAAGTGCAGTCTGGAGTTTTTCCGCAACACGAAACTCGCGTGGCGCTGTTCCCCTATCAGCGTGAAGGTATGCTTCATCTCGCCTTTAACGAAAGGGCGCTTCTGGCCGACGAAATGGGTCTTGGAAAGACGATTCAGGCCATCGCCGCCTGTGCGTTGCTGAATCGCATGGGCAAAGCAGCGAGAGTGCTCGTCGTAACGCCCGCTTCACTTAAGACGGAATGGGAAGAACAGATCCAGCTTTTCTCGGGACTGTCGTATCGGCTGGTATTCGGTCCTCGCCGGGAGCGACTCCGCGCGTTCCAGGACCCGGCGTTTTTTACGATCGTTAATTACGAGCAAATGGTTCGTGAAGCGCCTGAAGTAAATCGGCTGCTGCATCCGGACGTCGTGGTGCTTGACGAGGCGCAGCGGATCAAAACCTGGAGCACGAAAACTGCCCAGGCGATCAAGCGGCTGCAGAGCCGGTATGCATTCGTGCTGACGGGCACGCCGATCGAAAATCGAATCGACGAGCTTTATTCAATTGTCGACTTTCTTGATCCATCCATATTCGGACCGCTTTTTCGATTCAATCGAGAGTTTTATGAATTAGACGAGCGCGGGCGGCCCAAGGAGTACCGCAACCTCGAACTGCTGCACGACCGCATCAGTCCCTTGCTGCTGCGCCGGCGGAAAGCGGATGTAGAAACAGAACTGCCCGGACGCACGGACCGAAATTTCTTTGTTCCGCTCAGTCATGAGCAGCGCGCAACCTACCAGGACCACGAAGTTATAGTCTCAAGGCTGCTTCATATCGCCAAGCGCAGACCGCTGACGAAACAGCAACAGGAAAAACTCATTCGCGAACTGTCGATGCTGCGCATGATCTGCGACACAAACTACATTCTCGATCGCGAGGATCGAACGTCGCCTAAAATTGAAGAACTGGAGCGAATACTGGAGGAATGCCTGGCGGAGACAGAAGTGAAAGTTGTGCTCTTTTCCGAATGGGAACGAATGCTTGAACTCGCCAGGGATCGCTTGCGACAGATGCGAATAGGGTATGCCTGGCACACGGGCAGTGTGCCGCAACAGCGGCGTCGGGCGGAAATTCGAGTATTCAAGAGTGACCCCAAGTGCCGCGTTTTCCTCAGCACGGACTCCGGCGGTGTTGGTCTGAACCTGCAGAACGCCAGCGTTGTCATTAACTGTGACCTACCTTGGAACCCGGCCAAGCTGGAACAACGGATTGCACGCGCTTGGCGCAAGAATCAGTCGCGGTCCGTCACGGTGATCAACCTGATCGCGGAGGAAACGATTGAGCATCGGATGCTGGGCACTTTAGCCGCGAAAAAGGGTTTGGCGGACGGTGTCCTGGACCGGATTGGTGATCTCAAGGAGATCAAGCTGCAGAGAGGCGGCCAAACATTTCTCAGTAAGCTGGAGCTAATGATCGCCCCATCTCAGGCAGCGATTCCCAAGCAGGCGCTTCCCGCCACAACTGTTCCTCTGGCCGATCCGGCTAAAGCTTTTGCGGAACGCGCCGCGCAACTCATAGGCCCCGACTTGCTTGCTTGTGAGGAACGTTTTACAGACGGCGGGAGCAACTCGGTCCTTGTCGTTGTCGTTGATCGCGACGCAGCAACGTGGCGCGAGCGGCTGAAGCCGGTCTATGAAGGGCTTTTCGGGAACGGGCGTCCAGCCTCGCCGGAAGGCGTCAGCCTTGAAGTCATCGATCGTTCCACCGAAGAGGCGATTCGCCGTTTTTGCGAAACCGGGCTAGTGCAGATGAGAATCCGCGCGACTCGGTACCTACATCCGACCGCCGAGACGTCCGTGGTAAAACTAAGCGACGAAGAACGCGCTCGAATCGACTCCCTCCGGGCACTTTTCAAACGCAAGTTGAAGATGGGGCGTGTTCTGGCTGTCGAAGAGCTGCTCGATGAAGCGCGAGATGCGGTCGGAGAAGCGATTTTATCCGTTGCCCGGATGCGCGCAGTGCAAGCGCGTCTGCCCGAGCCCGGAAAATTGGAAGAGACAATGCTTCCCCCGCTAGCCGCGTGTTGGGGAGAGAGCCGGCCCCTGATTCAGCGTTTCCTCGCGGAATCCAATGGCGAGATTGGACCGATTGTTCAGGCGCTGGAAAGCTCGCTTGCGGCAGATCCGGTCTGAGTTTTGCCCGACCCGCGTTTCTCGGGCAAGGCTTTGGTAGACGCCATGGTGTTGTCAGGCTGCCGAGAAAGCGGCAACCTGACATAAGCCTGCCTCATTGTTAGCCTCTTTCTTACAGTTTGGGAGAGAAAGCACAAGTTGCGAAACCGCGGGTTAGCATGGCAATCTTCGTGTCTTTTCTGTTAATTCAACTATCGATGCACCATGGATGAGTCAGCGGAATCTCTTGTGGAGTCATTGCGATATCCGAAGGCGCTCTCTTTGGAAGCGATAAAGGCAGCAACATTCGACCGAGCACGCGTCGCTCCCCTCTTGATCCACGAACTCCATAAATATGCCAGCGATTTTCAAGGACGTGACGGGAATGATTGTCTGCCGATTATTGCCATCTACCTCCTGGCAGAATGGGTAACTAACTAGATCAGAACTTTATCGCCATCTTCATCTTTAGAGCTAAACCCGCTCTCAATCTCCCGATTGCGCTAGTCGATCTCGCATCAGTAAGTCTTTGATTCTAAGAGAGGCTTCCTCGGGGGTCCGACCGGCTATGTCCAAAGTTAAGTGCGCCCTTTGGTGGCTGCGGCGGAAGTAGGCGATATCGCGTTTGATTTCTCGTAAATAAAGCTGTCTCTCGCGATCCGTCAGGTCTTTTTGAATTGGACGCGAATCGATGTCGTAAAAGGTAATTCGTGCCAGGATGTTCTCAGCCGTATCCTTTAGCACGACAACGGTGGATTCAGCCGTTTTCTTTATGACCTTCCAATAGTTGTCCATTAATCCGCTCGGCGGCAAGGCGATTACGGAATTAACGTTGCTGGTGCGAGCGAGAAGTTGCGTTAAGGCCCTGGACGCCTCTGCGCGAAAAGAATATCGAGTCAGGAAGCGATTCTGAAGACGCTCGATCGATATATCAAAGAATTTCTCAATTTCATGATCCAAGTCGAAAAACTGATATTCAAGGAGATCGGCTAGTTTTCCACCGATTGTGGTCTTGCCGACGCAGGCAACACCGATGAGAAATATCCGCATATCGCGACGTGGGTTTTGTCTCTCTCTGTGCAGCCGCAATGCTAATCGATTCGCATTCTGTCTCAATTCAAAAGCAATTTTCTGCGTATTTCTTCTTCAGCTTGATCTTTCGGAGCATTGCGACGCGGGCTCCGCGATCTCCGCGGGATGGTTCGTGCACGAAGTTCACGGAAGGGGTTGAATAAGACCAGTCGCATGCCCTCAAGAGCGCCTGATTTTGCAAGGCTAGCAGCACAGTCAAGCATATAGGCGCCTCCGTTTACGCTCAGGGTTTGGCCGGTAAGGTAACCGTTTGAGACCGCCAGCATCACGACGTCGGCCACTTCCAAGCGAAAGCGCTACAGCACGCCCTATGCCTCGGCTCGCCCCGGTTACCAGAGCAATTTTACCGAAAAGTTGGAGCTGTGTTCATCAGGCTGGAATTAATGCGCTTCGATCATCGGCGATGGTTGTCGATGACGCTGTAGGTTCCACCGAAAAGAATCTGCCGAACGAAATCCCTGGCTAAGAAATCGTGCGGAAAACCCAGTTCGATTTTCGTCGCTTCATCCAGCTTGGAGAGTTGTTCACTGGTCAGCTGCCATTCGAGACACTTCATATTGTCTTCAATTTGCGAAGCGCGGCGTGCGCCGATGATCGGAATGACGGGGGTTTGCCGTTGGCGCAACCAATTGAGGGCCACCTGCGAGGCCGGGCGTCCAATTTCACCAGCAAGCTCTGTCACTGTTTCTCCGATGCGCAACCTGCTTTCATCCGGCGGATTGCCTTCGCCGCCGTAGCGAGCAGTGTCAGGTTTGGTTTTGGTCGTCTTACCATACTTCCCGCTGAGAATGCCGCCGGCAAGCGGACCCACGCTGTCGAAGGCGCGCGCCATCGGGATGAGGTCGCGTTCGGGGTCACGCTGCGCAAGACTGTATTCGATCTGCAATCCAACGAACGGACTCCATCCCTGAAATTGGGCGAGCGTGTTGGCCTGTGCCACAATCCAGGCGGGCGTGTCGGAAACGCCCACGTAGAGCACTTTTCCTGCGCGAACCATGTCATCGAGACCACGCATCACTTCTTCGACCGGCGTCATGAAATCTTGAGAAAGCAATATGAATCATCGGCAGCAGGCAGGGTTCGCCATCACGCTGATCGCCGCAACATTCCTCATGGGGTCGAGCTTCATTGCGGGCAAGATCTTGCTCCGGGACGGGTTCTCGCCAATGATCCTCGTCGGTTGGCGATTTCTGGTCGCGGCGCTGGCGACATTGCCGCTCGTTTTGCTCGATGGTGCTCCCCTCCTGAGCGCATTGCGACCTCCCGGCGCTGGTCTTCGCGAGGGCGCGCTCGTCGTCATCATTGGTCTTCTCCAGACGGCTGCAGTCATGGGGCTGCTGTTCTTGGCAATGCGGTCCATTTCTGCGTCAACGGCAGCCATCCTGCTCTTCACCAATCCGATTTGGGTAGCGGTCCTTGGCCGTCTGTTTCTGGGCGAGTCGCTGCACCGGGGAAGGCTCGTCGGTCTCGTTCTCGGCGTGATCGGCGTTGCCTTCGCCATCGGCCCTGGCCCTGATGCGTTGTCCGGCGGCAGCACGCTCGCGGGTGAAGTCATCGGCATCGCTGCTTCCCTGTGCTGGGCAAGCGCGACCATCATCAACAAGCGCGCGAATCTCCCGTTCGGGGCGTGGGCACTGAGCTTCTGGCAGATGCTGATCGGCGCCGTCGCGATTCTGATCATCGCCTATGCGACAGGACAACACTGGCCCGACACCACCAGTCCGGTGCAATAGCACAATTACTGCAGCAAGTGCCTGAGGGCTGCGGCAACGGGTTCATTCTGCAAGAATGAGAAAACTTGCTCCAGAGCATAGGCGACTGTGATTAGCCCGAAAATTCCCACGAGCAAGAGAAGTAAGGTTTCAATCTCAAAGCTCAGCATTTCTGTTGCGGCTAATTTCCATAGCCGCGATTCCATTGATGGCGCTGTCTCGTTTGACTCCTGTCTCGCCAAGGCAGGAACTTCACCGAGGCCGGATTCCTGTGGAAGTGTATTCAGAGACTTGACGGTGTTGGCGCGCATAGTTTCAGTTGGTTGATTTGATTGCTTCCGCGTTCAGCCGTTGATCGGGCGATTAACCGTCGGCTACCGAATACAAATGGTTTTTCGGGGCTTGGTTTCAGGATTTCAGAAAAATCTCAAAACAAACCGTGAGAGTATCGGAGAACTAACGGACCCGGAAAGACCGCAGACGGGATAGCCCGCTCCGCATTGTAAACCGGGTATCCGCGCCCGTTGTTTCGCGGGGACAAGTTGCCTCAGAATCTCAGGGCAATGGGGCTTCGAAGTCGCCAGGTCGTTCCACTCGCCCGACCGCGCGCTGCCCTTTCAAGGTCAGCACCGCCAGTCCGGCCAACCCGACATGGAAAAGAACCCCTATGGCTACCACGACCTCGCCAGGAATCGGGCCGATCGACGCGTGCTCCCACAGCTCGTTAAGCGACCTGATCGGCGTGGGATTAATACATATTTTCGCTACGTAGCTGACCGCCTGAATTACGAACAGGAAAGAGTAGTTGCGTCGCAGGCGGCGCCCCATCGCTTCCCAAAAACTTATGTGAAACTTAAGTCGCTCGTAGTCGCGAGCCAGCTCCTTGTTCCATCCGCTGTCAACGCGCACACCTTCGCCCCGGAGAAGCGGGCCGTACATCGAAACCTCCATCAGTCGCACGCGCGTACGCCAGATGTCGAAGTAGCGATATCGACGGGCTTCAATCCCAAGGAACACCAGATCCAGCAGCGCCACCAGAACAAGAGGAAGGGGCGAGTTCCCGGCATTGCTAAAGACGACCGAAAGCGCGATGCCAGTGGTCGCTACGGCCCAGTTCGTGGTCGCATCGAGTCGCGTGCGCCAGACCTTACTGCGATACATCTCGGCTCGATACAGATGGGCCAGCATGCCCAGTTCGGCTGCGTTGTAGGGAGGATCCGGCGCGGGACTTACCGTGGTATTTATGGTTTTTTCTCCGGTGAGTTAGACACCCGTGGATGCGTGCCACTGCTGGTTCTCAGGTCGGGCCGTCTCCTATCCGGGCAATGTCTTCCCAGGTCTTGATTTGGTCTTTGAAATTGAAACCCGCTTGGTACGCCAATACCTGGCGGTAACATCATAACCTGCCTCCATCTATAAACCTTTGAAATGCTTGGCGCATATACTCAACCCCCGAGTCTCCAACAGCTTCGAACAGTGGCAATAGAGATTAGCAAAGAGGGGAAGAACTTTAAAATACAATGTGCCGTGTTTGAATATCTAAATTACAAGAACAGATGGCAACGGGCGGGGATCACGCTGAGGTGGAGTCGAGCGAACCCGGCTGTGACGTTCGGTCCCAACTGCATTGCGGCTCGCTGACGAGTAAGTTCCCTGCCCGACCCGCAGCGTTCTGTCCCAGTATGTGAAAGATACGGCGACGGGATTTCGTCTCGTTCGAGCCGACGTCGATCATATCGACATCTTCTGGTCTGACACGGAACGGAGCCATCTGTCGATCCCACACGCCTCCTGCGATGGCGATCTCGCAGCCACTTTGCGCAACGATAACAACACACCAATCTGACAAGATTGAAATAAACGCGCTCGACAGGTTTGTTCCCGGCGAGAATCGGACTGTTCTTGTTGTCGAAAGCACGGATAAAAGTTTGCAACATGGACGGCTCCAGAACTGATGTTAAACACGTTGTTTAGGGAATCGGAAATCAATCCTTCCGCAAAACGACGGCGCGCAATGAGGCTCCGGCTCATCCGCTTGCCGGCTGTCTTGCGTTTCACCGCATACCCTCCTTTGCGAATCTTTCCCCAGTAGTGGGTAAAGCCAAGAACAGAGCGAGGCACCCCCCTCAAATCACGGGCGAAGCCTGGGGAAACGTGCGTAAACGAACTCCTGAGAAGTCGATGGGCCTTTTGGTGGCTGCTGTTTTGACACCCCAAGAGCTGCCACAGGACCTGCTTGGTCGGCTAGAGTTTCCACGTACATCACCCCGGGAAACTCCGGCCCAGAATCGCCTTCCCGTCGTTCGATCAATCCCAGTTCTCCGAAGTGCTCGACCATGGCCTTTAACTGCTCGATTTTTGGCGCATGGAAACAAAGATTGCGCAGCCAGAAAGGGCGCGTGTGGAAGGCCGCGACCCGTTTCTCGAGGGGCTGGTTTCTGTCGATCGCAATTTTGTAGTTGTCTTCGGTCAGCACGTTATTGGGGACGCGTGATGGCCAGAACGCGGGAATGAATTCGTCCTGCGGGAACGGGGTTCCGGGATATCCAGCCCGGCAGCTGTTAGTGTCGGTCTGCCAGGGTACGGCCATCCATTTAGTTATGTCGCCGGGACCGCTGGCGGAGAGCGGCCCGTCCGAGGCCAGAATTGTAGTTGCAGTGAGGTATTCTCCGTAGTCGGTATATAGCCCTGCTTCCGCTCGCTGCCGAAGACGGAACGGGCTGCGATACATCGAAGCCCGCCGCATGGGCCATGTCATTTCACACCCCGGATGAAAAGGACCGCCCATGCAAAAGTGCAACGCGGCGCGGTCCAGTGTGCTCGGCTGGTCGGGCGCGGGAATATCCTCCAGGGAACTAGGTGTTGCTGCATCGGCATTATAATCCGCGTCGAAATCTCCATCTGCCCATTGACCAAGAAATCTGTAGAGAGTGTTACTAACCGCGAACCCTTCGCGCGCGCCTGCGGGCACATCAAAGCTTCCGAATGCATCGCCGTAGAGCGGAGGCCATCGCAGCGGATCAAATGATGCTCCATTGGGATCGCGGAAGCTGTAATAGACCTGCCGGCGTATTTCCTTAAACGGATCGTCTCTATCAGGCGCGGCGGAAAGCTTAAAAAGATAGTCTTTGCGCAGGAAATCATTGGGGGACTTCCAACCGAAGATAGCGAGGAAACCGGCGTTAACCCATTGCGCGTCCACACATTGGCGGAGCAACGGTAGAATATCTTTTGTGAAGGAGGGTTTTGCGGGTTTCGGTATCAGCAAATTGGAGATCGTGTCACGGATAACATCGTACATCGTCTGGGGCGTGACGAGGTCCGGCGAATAATTGGGCGGCGCGGTTACAATCCAGGCAGAGTCCACCGGGATGGACCGAGTTCCGATCTTAACGACAGCATTGACCGGACCGTCCGAGGTATCGTCGTGCCAACCCGGATTGTTCGCGAAAGTGACCAGGCTGTAGCCGAGCGGACTCGCAGATTTGCCAAGGCCGCCGATAAAAAGGAGACGGCCGTCCTGGTCGGTTCTCAATTCGCCGAGATTAACCGGCGAATCGAGAAACACACCGGTATCGAAGGGTTGGGATCGTTGGTTTTTACCGGAAATTGACCGCGGTTTGGGGTCGATTACGAGTTTTTGCCGCTCTGTGCCCTGGACCTGCGGGTTGCGACGAGCTGATCGTTCGCGGACCGCTTCAGGTAGATCGAGAGCGAAATCGAAGTCGTACCAAGCACCTTTCTTGTTGGCAACATGGACATTCCAGACAATTTCAGCATTGTCGCACGTTAGTTCTCCCAGCACGCGGCCTTCACGGTCGTAGCCATAAACGCGAAAGCGGGCAGCTTGACGCTTCAGGCGCCCTTGGTCGTCGCGATAACCGCCCCGAGGGGGTGCAACCGGGAATGGGATTTCGGGACCAATAAAGTATTCCTGGCCGTTGCCTACGCGAGCGATTCCGATTGCGGGATGGATACGAGCTTCGACCACGTCGTCGAGTTTCATTATTCTGGCTCCAGTGAAACCCACTCTATTAGAATCTCACTTAGTCTGAACAGTCTAAAACTCATATCTCCGCATTGGTGCTTTGATGGCGTTGGAATTCGACATTGCGGTTGTGGGAGGAGGCCCTGCAGGGGCAGCGACGGCATTATGTTTGGCGCGCAGCGGGTGGCGCGTAGCAGTGCTTGAGCGCAGGTCTTTCGATCAACCGGCGGCGGGGGAGACCCTGCCACCAGAAATCAACCCGGTATTGCGCAGCCTAGGGTTGTGGGAAGCGTTTCTTTCCCAGTCCCCACTGGAATCGCCGGGAATAGTCTCGATTTGGGGTAGTTCCGTGCCGAGTGAGCTAGACTTTACGGAGAATGCGTTCGGCTACGGATGGCACGTTGATCGCAAACGCTTTGACCAAATGCTGTGCCGCCAGGCGGTCAATGCAGGAGCCCAACTGTTTTTGAACAGCGACGTCACTTTCGCCCGAAGGGCAGGTTGTTGGCAAGGGGGAGATTTCTGCGCCAAGTTTCTTGTGGATGCAACTGGCCGTAATGGCTTGCTTCTGGAGGGTAAACGCGATCGCGAGAAGGAGGACTCCCTGTTAGCTATCGTCCTCCGTCTATCGAATTGGAAGAGACAGCCGCAAGATCTGCGCACCTATATCGAGGCCACACCCGCGGGATGGTGGTACAGTACTCTGTTGCCGGGCCAGGCCGGTGTTGCGATGTTTTTCACGGGGGCTGAGTTGTACCGAAAGGCGGGGATCTCGATCACGGAACAGCTGCAGGCGGCATTTTTAACTCGCAGGCGCTTGGAGAAAGGATGCGTGGAGGAAGCAAGGGTCGTCTACACACCGTCCGGGCGGCGAAAGAATGTCTTTGGAGCGGACTGGGTTGCGGTCGGGGATAGCGCGTCGTCCTATGATCCGCTTTCGGGTAGGGGAGTTTTTAAGGCGCTCCGACACGGGCAGGCCGCAGCTCAGGCTATTGATGCGCACTTGCGCGGCGATCCGGAGGAGATTAACCGCTATGCCGCGCAGGTTAAGCAGGAATTCGAACAATATGCGAGTCAGCGGAGTAGATACTACTCTTTGGAGCAGCGCTGGGCAGATGAGCCTTTTTGGCGGTTCCGGAGGCGTGCCCGAAATGTGTCCGCGACCGAAGGGCCCGAAGTCTTGCAATCACCTCCAGGGGAGAATAGGATTCGAAATCCAGAACCATGAAATTCATTTTGTGTTTTTTTATCGTCTTAGCGCATTCCTGTATGGGACAAAGCTGGCTACAGGCGTGGTCTATTTTAGCACATTATGATCAGGGGGTTTCTGTTCTCACGAAGAACCTAAATAATCCAACATTGAAGCAAAAAGCATCGATGTTAGACGATGCTCTACTCCGATATCGGCCTGCTAAACGTGAGTGGCAACATATGAAGATTGCTGATGACTATCTTCCGCAATTGAAGAAAGACTCTGAAGTGCTCAATACCGCTTTGCATTTAATTTCTAATAAAATCAGCATAGACTCTTTTGCGGAGCTTGGCCCTGCGCTTGATGACATGTATTTTAAAGTCAATGCTTGTCTTCTGAATAACGGAATCGCTGTAGGGTCAGTGTCTGTAAAAGTGCATACGAAAAGATCCGGAGTTGAAGTGTCTAATTGGCGAGTTTTCTACATGGCAAAAATTCTTCTGTTGTATTCTGGTCCCTCACCAACCGTGTTTCCTCAGTTGAGCAGTCCTACGCAATGGGAACTTGCTCCAGGGAATTACATTATGTGGGCAGAAGATCCAGACACTGCAAAGAAATCTTTAAAGCAGGAAATTCCGGTAGATCGGAATCAGGAATGTGACCTTGCTGTTCCATGAGGAATTTACACTCCTAATGTCTAGTATTAAAGATAATACCTGGTCGGCAATCCGAAAGAATTGGACTACGCTGACCCAGCTCGCCGCTCTGGTAATGACTGTGGTCGCAACGATCGCCACTCCGCCTCCTACACCCATCGGTACTCCAGGTATTCGGCCTTTCGCCAGTTTTGTCGTGGCTATCCTCGCCGGAATTTGTCTCTTGGCATTGAGGCGGTTCAGAAAACAAAGGCACGCCGGTTTGTGGGCCGGTATTGCGGCTATTCTGCTGGCACTAACCGTTGGGAACTATTTTTGGTACGGCAATTTGATCGATACCCGAACGCAGACTTGGCATGAACATACTATCATCTGCGGAACGCAATTACAGCCAGAAGTGCAAAAAGCGTATGGATCGACGATATCGAAGCCTTTCGTGAATAAACTCCTCGATGACGCCACCGGAGATCCTCACTTAATTTGGACTGATCAATCGATTCGCTCGAGCAAAGACATTTTGTGCATTTCCTATCTGGTCATGGTCCCGCTCATCGGTGGGTGCATTCTGGCGGCTTCGCAGATCGCAATATGCGGAACTCAGCGAGGCTCTCCTAAAAAACCTGCAAAGGAGAACAAGAAAAAACCGCCTGTCCGGTCACCTTGAAGTTTTTGAAAGAGATCTATTTGAACGAGGTCCGCTGCGACCTGCACCCATCAGGAACACTCGTCTACCAAGTAAATGGCTCGAGACGATCGGCGGGAGCAGATCATCTACCATCTATGATGATGCGGACCGTCAGCTGCACCCAGAAGGAGCGTTGTCAAGATTTGTTGACTGACCCCTTCTGCCCCCTTGCAGGTCACGACGTCATCATAGGATGCCTCATGTCCCTCCATGGGCGCGGGACTGAGGAATGCCGGTCGGTCATAAATTTTTTTGTTCGACAAAGTCGAGAAGAGATCAAGCGCGCGAAACTTCGTCAGCTATTTTTCAGCCTGACAGCCCATACATCCTGGAAATCGTCCCAACCCTTTTCCTGGAGCAATTGAAGTTCCAAGGCAACTTTGTTCAATTGCTGAGTTACCCATTGGGGAGAGCTGAGCGAGACTCCGTAACCTGGGAACCTTCGATAATCACTATATCCGAAGCCAAACTTATCGTAACTCTCCAAAGCCTTTTCTATGCGCTCCAGTTCCAGATTGAACAAAAGAACTTGGCGATCCCGCAATCTCCGCTCCGCATCACTCCCGTGCGTACTGAAGATGAGGAGTCCGTCTTCAGTCAAAACGGACCGAAGAAGCTCCAACGCTATCGGCCATCGCTCCGCATAAAGGTGGGTGAATAATGAACCTACCCAGATCAAATCGAATCTTTCATGGAATACCACGTTCGAAAAATCGGTATTCGAGTAGATCGGTTTTGCTCCAAACTTCTTCGCACAGAATGCAACCCCGCGCCGATTCACATCCATTGCGGTGAGTGTGGCATCCGGGAACTGCGCAGCCACGCTCCGCAAAACGCGGCCGTGTCCGCAACCAAAATCCAAGATCGAGCTAACGGATGTCTTTCCTGTGCTTTCCAGCGCCTGCCGCATACAGAACAACGCTGAGTACCCGCTTAAGAAGTAACCGGTCGCATGGCCTTCGTACATCATGTCGTTTCGATCGACCGCCAAGCAAACCGGAGGCCAATCGGACCTCTTGCTTTTTGTGCTGATCAGTTCCAAAGCTTCCTGCATGCCCGCCGCCAAGTAGCTGGGATTCCTGCGGAGCAATGCCCGGAGACGTTTTTTGGACTTCCACTTAATGTTTGCGATTGCCTGCAGAAAACGATGATAGCCGCCGGTCACTCTTAATTTATCTCCCACCAATTGGCTGTTCGAGCGTCGCTGTTCAGGAACCTCAGATCCAGAGAGCATCGTATACAGTTTTCTGACGGAAGATACCCCGCAAGCAGATCCTGCAAAAGGCGCTCACTCGACAGGTCGGCGGCACACCAATTGCTTGCGCCTCGACCTGCATGGTCTTCGATCCGTTCAATCGCTTCACTCCCCAAGATTTTATTTTCAAGATCGCGCAGACCCAAGAGGAAATGGAGGGGTTCTGGGCACTAACTGCAAGGTTCTTTCAGCGGCTGCATTGGGAGCCGGTTGGCGAACTGGAGCTGTTCGGTCTGCGGCATGTGAAGATGCGCGCCGATCTCGGTTACTATCGGCCGGCGGAGTGCGTTTTCTAACGGCTTCATGAACAGTGACCAAGCGACGCTTGCCCGACTGATTTCGTTCCTTTCGGCTTCAGTCTCGGTCGAGGAAAAGACCTGGGGATCCGGGCGGTTTTCCGGTGTTCCCGAGACGCGAAATTTCTCATCGAGCACATCGAGGCGATGCGCGCTGAG
This sequence comes from uncultured Verrucomicrobiae bacterium, assembly GCA_963782115.1. GTDB lineage: Bacteria > Verrucomicrobiota > Verrucomicrobiia > Chthoniobacterales > JAFAMB01 > JAFAMB01. The sequence goes on along the minus strand of CAWAIK010000014.1, from coordinate 75,153 downwards.
AAACCGCGCAGAAACGGGTTTGCGCTCAATGAATGGGCGCTCGGTTCGTAGAGATAGCAGGTGGTTGATGACACGAAGGCCGAGGCAAATCTCCCTGAATGACCTGAGTTTTCCCATCGTTAAGCGTCCCATAACGCCATCAACTAAAGTGTGGCAGTCGATTGAGCAGACTCGCCTTGATTAATGAGCGTTTCGTTCGTTGCTGATCGCGACTTAGACAACGCAGGCCCACGTGCCTCCGATGGCTCTTAAAGACAGTGACTCTTTGTGATCTTTGCGATCTTCTGTTCAAAAATGACTTTTGCTTTTTTTCTGTCTTAGTGGCGGGGGAAACGAAGAAAATCATTTACACAGAAGATCACAAAGGTCACAAAGACAGTCCTGAATGGCGCTTCTATGAAGCCGAGTTTGTCAAGAAAATAGTCTTTGTTTTATTTTTTGTTCGTTTTTACCGACTTCTGACAACAACTCACCTCTTTGGCTTTGGTGCTTGATCATGCGGCGGCGTTTACGCCGCAATGATCAAACGCCAAAGTCAGTCACTCTTTGAGCGCGCAACGTAGTTGGTTCAAGGCGAACAACGGAATAAATGGCAGGGGCCCGCCGGAGGCGGGAAGGATGCCGTTTATGCCGGCTGTGAGATTGAACCAACGCAGTGGAGCGCTACTGAAGTGGGATCCGCTTTTTAGCTAGGGGTTTTTCTCCGGTTCGCTTCCTCCTTTTTCTGTTTTCGCCCTGTTCTGCAGTTCAATCTTTTGGCCCCTTTCAACGTCTGCTGTCCGAACGCGAGCGATGTCTTTGGTGCTCGGTTTAAGCTTCTATCCGCTGGAGCAGGCTCCAAACATGGTGATTTATGCAATGAGCAAATCAGGGACAGCAACGAGCGGTCTAATCTAAGTTGCGGGTTTGTTCGCCCAAGCGCCATTGAAGACGCGCGCCGTTGCTGCCAAAAAATTCATCTGCGGACTAGCGGGTTTAAATTTCAGTGGCTCCCCTCCTTCTCCTGAGAGGTGAGCTCTCTCTTTATTTGGCGGAGTGCATAATTAAACCTAATTTTTCAGGGGTGGTTTGCCCGGTGGATAAACGCCATAAATCAATCGCTAAACGCCGTGCTGCTTGAACGACCAAGCGCTTCCTGGCGCGTTTGCCTTTGACCAAGCCTGTCGCTAAGCGACGCACCGGTGGATACTGCGGCTGCCAGATCATTAGGCGCCACACCATCTCCACCAAAGTCCAGCGCACAATCCCTATCCCACAGCGGTTGATCGAGCCCTCTTTGCCGCGACCATCGCTTTGATGAATCCCTGGACATAGACCCGTCATGCTGCCCACTTGGCGCCGATTGGTAAAGCGCTCGAAACCCCTCATCTCGTAATGGAGTACTGCCGCGCTATAGGCCCCGACTCCTTTGGGGAGAATCGCCGGAGCAAGCGCGGCGATCCGCTCCCGCAACGCGCCTTGCTCCTCATCAGTGCTCAATATTTTGTTGCGCCAACCGATCAACTGTTCCTTCATCCAGTCCTTGAGCCGAGGATCGCTCTGGACTTCCAGCCACGTGTCGCCGTGCCACCATCGGCCATGGACCTCGATGCCTTGAGCACACAGCAAGCCTTTCCCTCGAGCCTCACAGCGGCCGCGGTCGGCCATAATCTGGCGATGATAGCGGATCAGTGCTCGCTTCTCCTCTTGTTCTTCGGTTGGCACCGCCACCACACTCAAGGCTTTATCCTGACCACGCAGATAGCGATCCAGGCAGTCGCATAACTCCCCGGCATCGCGCTTATCAGTCTTTTGCTTCTTGCCTCCTTGACCCATCGCCTTGGGCACCACCACCAGGTTTTTGACTCCCACCTTCACTAGCTCACGGTGTAACCAGTAACCGCAGGCTCCGGCTTCGTAACAGCTGTGGATTTCCCAGCCTTCTGCCAGCTTCTTCCGCACCCAGTTCAGAAAATCCACGTGACTCATTTTCCCGGCCGCTTTGATCCGGCCCCCATTCTCCTGCATCGCCACCGTGACCTGCCGATAATGCATATCGAGTCCCAAATGCAGAACTCGATTCAGACAGTTGACCAGGCTTGGCACGCTGTTACCGTTGCTTGATATATCGTTGATCATAAGAGCCGACAATTTACAGCGGGTGCTGTTTCTTGTCGGCTCATGTCATCTAAGTTAAGGGCGGTTTGGGTTGTTTCACGGCCCCGAAGGCGCCGTCTGGAGTTTGGACTTTCCGAGAACTATTCAGGGCGCGGGGTAAGGCGAGACGCCTTACTTACTGCTGCGGGCAAACCGGGACGGTTAGCTTGCGAAAGAGGGTAAGGCGGGACGCCTTACTTACTGCTGCGGGCGAACCGGTCGTTTGATTACCCCTTTTATCCCAGTATGTCCCGCCTATCTGCCGATAGGGTATGCTCAACTATTCAAGATTCGTGTGTCGATCCCGAGCCTGACCAAAAGTCTTTCCGGTACGTTTGAGCAATTCCAGCACAACGATCTCGTTAAAAACGAAAAGCACCAACTCGTAAAGGCTTCCCATCGGCAGGACCGATGTGGCCTTACCCTCTGAATCGTCCGCCATCGTTTGAGCGGGTAGATGAACGATTTTATCGGCCGCGCGTGCGGTCCTTCCATCCGGCTGCGCCGTGAGACAGACGACCGTGGCCCCATCGCATTGAGCAACCGATCGAAGCGCCTCCAACGTGGAGACATATCCCGGACCGACGCTGAGAATGAGAAGATCTCCGTTGGTCAGGAACGGAGCAGTCATATCGCCAACGACACTAACATCATACCCGAGATGGAATAACCGCATGGCCAATGCGCGAATCATCAGTCCCTCGCGTCCGCCGGCATAAAGCGCGATTTTGCGCGCCCCCTGGATCAGATCCAAGAAGGTCTTCATCTCTTCGGGGTCCACCCGGCTCAAAACCGCGGTCACCTCTTCGCCAATTTTATCACTATATTCTTTTAGGTTGTTCATCGATTTTCACTGATTACGATTCCTGGGATTTGATTCCCTTTGACAGCCCTCAGGCTCTCTGTCGCAGGAAATGTTTCAAGGTCATTACCAGCAGCAGGATCGCTCCCCACATGGCAATCGCAAAGAAAGGATCCACACCCAACAGATTGAGGCCGCTCGCTAACATTTGCAGCATGACGATGGCGAACATCACACCGATGACTTTGCCATAGCCTCCGCTGGCGCTCGTTCCGCCAAGTACGGCAGCCAAAACTGTCACCAGCAGATAAGACTGGCCATAATCCGCTTTGGCAGAATTGAATCTCGCCATCATGATAATGCCGCCAATCGAGGCGAAGAGAGACGAGACCAAGTAAACACCAAGCAATGTTCGAGCATTGTTGATACCGGCATATCTCGTCGCCTCCGAGTTAGTTCCCAACATATATAAGTTGAATCCGAACACGGTCCGACTCAGGACGAGCGATAACCCGGCACCGCACAGAAGAAAGATCAGGAGAGGAACCGGAACGCCAAGAAGAACTCCATTGCCGACGAAGATTATTTGGTCTGGCAACCGCGAGATCGTTGATCCTCCGGTGATCACGATGCAGATTCCGCTGACGAGCGTCATCGTACCAAGTGTTGTCAGTATCGAAGAGACTCCGACGTAGCCGACCAAGAATCCGCTCAAGAGGCCAACCAGCAAAGACGCGGCAAACCCAGCTCCCAAACCCAGAGCGACCGTCAGCCATGGATTACCCAAGATCGGCGCCGTCGCATGAACCACCAACGCCGTAACGATCGCTGTCAGGTTCGCGGTTCCGACGACAGCCAAATTGATTCCTCCGTGAAGCATGGCAATCATCATGGCAAGGGTCAGAATGCCAATTTCAGGCAGTTGAAAGGCCATCGATCTCAGGTTGTTAGGCGTGAGGAATCGTTCCGGATTTAAGAGCAACATCACCAGCAGAACAACCAAAAGAACCGCGGTGAGGGCAATCAAGTCGCGGTGGTAGTTAAGGAAGCGGCGCATAGTTTATTGGGCGGTAAGATTAGCCACCCGGCGTCTAACCTGCAGGTTCTGTTGGATCGCACTAGTCGTCACGCCCACCAAGATCACGAGGCCGATCATCACGTTGTTCCAATAGGAGGACATTCCGATCAGGGTCAGACCGTTTCCTAGCATCGCAAGCAGAGCAACCCCAAGACAAGTGCCGAGCAGTGTTCCCGACCCACCCATGATATTGGCGCCTCCAAGGACAACGGCCGCAATAACGTCCAACTCTCGTCCAACGATAGAATTCGGAATCACAGATTGGACCAAGGCTGTATGCACGACGGCAGCAAATCCGGCGACAAAGCCCATAAATGAATAGACGAAAAGTCGGGTCTTCAAGATATTGAAGCCCACTCGGATAGCGGCGATCTCACTTCCGCCGAGCGCGAAAATGCTGCGGCCAAGAACGCTATACTTCAGGATCCAGCCAGTCAGAATAACGGCCCCAATCCACAAGGCACCGAGCACCGGAAAATTACCAGGCAGTGTCGCACCAGAAAGCGCCCGATAAAAATCGGGGACCTGGTAAATGATTTGCCCGGACGACAAAACGTACAAAATTCCGTAATAGAGATTAAGTGTGCCGATTGTCGTGATAATTGGCGGGATCCGAATGAAATGGATTAGCAAGCCATTGACTGCGCCGAGAACGATACCGATGGAGCAGGCGATCAGAAACGCGGTCCCAAGGTTTCCGCCATACTGCAGAATCAAAGCGACGCTCGCATACTCGGCGACTTGAGCGATTGCCGTAAAGGATATGTCAATACCCCCTGAAAGCAGGACAACGAGGACTCCGACCGAAAGAATACCAAAAAAAGAGTAGCTTTTTATCAGATCCAACAGATTCCCTATCGTCGCGAACTTGGGGTTTGCCAGCGTAAACCCGAGGCCCAAGGCAACGATCAGCACAGCCAAAAAGGATTCATTTCGTCGAAGTAGCTTTCTCATGTCGGCTGCGTATGGCGAAAGTCTCGCTGGAAGGGCGGCAGGTTAAGCCGCCTCAAGTCGCGCCTGAACACTGAGTTCATCCTCCTGGGAAGAGTCTAGATTGGCGATGATCCGGCCGTTGCGCATCAACAGCAGTCGAGTGCAGTTATTGAGCGCCTCGTCGATCTCGTCCGTGATGAGGATTATCCCAACGCCCGCGATCGAAAGTTCGTGAATAAGCTGGTGAACGCTCCGCTTGGCGCCGACGTCAATGCCGACTGTGGGAGAGTCGAGAATAAGTACCTTTGGCCTGGTGGCCAGCCATCTGGCGATGACAACCTTTTGCTGATTGCCGCCAGACAACGTCTCGATCGGCAGGCCCGGGTCTGACACTTTAATATTCAAGGCCGAAATCCAATTCTGGATTTGTCGCGTCCGCTCGGCGACATCAATCAGACCGAAACGATTCAGCGCTTTGCGGGAGGTTGACAGGATGATATTGGCGCCGATCGATTGACCGATGACCAAACCCTGGCGGATCCGATCTTCGGGGACATAGCCTAACCCCAGACCAATGGCTTCTTCTGCCGATCCAATCCGAACGAGACGCCCGTCGATGCGGATTTCGCCACTATCGGGACGTGTCAGGCCAAATAACGCGACAGCCAGCTCGGTTCTGCCTGATCCGAGCAGACCGGTCAGACCCAGAACTTCTCCTTCATGAAGAACAAAGGAGACATCACTAAACTCGTTTGTTCGCGACAGGTGTGAGACCTCCAACAATGGCCTCTCTCCCTCGATCGCGTTCCTGAACGGCTCCGTGGCGACGTCCTGACCGGTCATCAAGGTGACAAGTTTGGGCAATGTCAATTCACTGCGTTCGTAAGTGCCGATCCACTTGGCATCCCGCAAGACGGTGAACCGCTGCGCAATTTCGAAGACTTCATTGAGCTTATGGCTCACAAAAAGAATCGAGATGCCTTTGCTTTGCAAGCCACGCACAACGTTCAAGAGAATCTCGACTTCTCGACGCGTCAGTGCCGTGGTGGGTTCATCCATGATCAACAACCGAACGTCGTTACTGAGGGCTCGACAGACGGCTACCAGCTGCTGTTGGGCAAATGAAAGGGTCCGAACCGGCGCATCCAAATCAATCCTCAGTTGAATCTTTTCGCCGATCTCTTTTGCCCGGCGCTGCACCTCTTTCCAATCGAGGCGGCGAGTGCGCTTTGCGAGAATTTCGGAGATCACGATATTCTCGGCGACCGTTAAATTAGGGAAAAGAGATGGATCCTGATAGATCACCTGGATACCACGGTGAATGGAGTCGGCGGCATGTAGAGCGTGCAACGGCTTATTTTCGAACAAAATCTCACCCGAATCCGCGCGTTCGACTCCAGAGACTATTTTTATTAACGTGGACTTCCCGGATCCATTCTGTCCAACCAGACAATGGATTTCTCCATAGCCTATCCTCACACTTACATCGTCTAAGGCACGAAGCCCCCCATAGCTTTTGCTAACACCCTCCAATCGCAAGAGATACTCTGAGCGAGTGGAGTGCGAACCGCCGGGCATAGGGTATTTCAACGTGTTTTCGAGATTGCTCCTGAATGGCCGGAGATCCTTCTCCAGCCATCTTTCAGTGAAACAGGCAATTCAGATGTGCGGTCTAGAAGTCGTAACTCTTGCGATTGCTTTTGTCGAGGATGAGCGGTCGATCGTAGGTAATGGTATTTCCCTGGAGTGAAGGAATTTTTCCGATGGTCGGAATCTCCGTTCCCTGCGTGACTTCCTTCTTATCCAGGACCTGTTTGGCCAACCAGATCATAGCGTAGCCGGCTTCACCCGGATCCCAGAGAATACTTTTCGTCATTGTGCCGTCATCCAGATACTGGGCGGCTTGATTGGGAGAGGTCGTTCCGATCACCACCGCACCCTGGACATGCTGTTCTCTGACCGCTTGCGCAGCTCCAGGGCCGCCCTGGCTTCCGAAAGCCAGGAATCCATGGAGATTCGGGTAAGTTCTCAGCAGCTCAAGCGACTTTTCCCGAGCCGCATTTTGATCTTCCGAGACAGGAAAACGGTCTGCAACCACCTTCAGATCTGGATACTTTTCTTTGGCCAATTTCAATGCGGCATCAGCCCAGATGTTGTGAGCCGGGACTGTCAACGAGCCGACATAGACAGCAAAGTCGCCTTTCCCGCCAAGCCCCTGAGCTAAAAGCTCAAGTGCGGCCTGACCGAACTTTTCGTTATTGATCATTTCAATATCGAAATCGGCGTTCTTCTGATTTGGCGACTCGTGAGTGATAACTGCAATCCCAGCCTGCTTGGCCTGAGCGAACACCGGCTCCAGCGATTGAGCATTGTTCGGCACAACCAAGATCGCGTCGACGCCACGACTGATTGCATCTTGAATCAGCCGAGCCTGCTCCGCTTCGTCGGCCGAGGCCGGCGCTTGCATATAGGTCTTCACGCCCAGATCTTGCGCCGCCTTTTTGGTTCCGACCTCAAGACGGTTAAACCAGGGAGCACGCAGCTTGGGAATAACAGCGAACTGATACTCTTTACCTAACGCAGTACCGAGACCGCTCACTAACAGCAGACCGAGGACAAGCCGTTCAAGGGATCGGCGCAACCATGAATCTTTCATAAGACTTTCGAATTGGAAGTTTTTGATTAATGTTTAGAGGAGACGAGGGTCGGGCGGGCGGGATTTTCCCGTTCTTGCCCAGTTCGATGACAATACCAACGACCGGCTCGGTATCGAGATAATAGAACTCATCTTCGCGGGTCGCTCCCGTTTTTGATGTTGGGGCAGCCGACGTCATGGGCTCCAGGCCGCTTTCCCTGATGGCGGCGGCGGCAGCAGGTGAGGCGAGGAAGGCGATGAGCGCCCTGGCCGCTTGAGGCTCTCTTGCACCAACCACGACGCCCGCCGAGAAAATCGTGATCTTCTGAAGCTCGGGTGGCAGCGGCCCGACCAGATCGATTCCGGCGATCGGCTTCAATTCACTCACCTGTTGAAAGCCGATTTCGGCTTCGCCGCGCGCGACCACCGCGCCGACCGGCTCGGCCGGGATCATCCGGCTCTTGCCCGCGACTTGATCGGCGATGCCCAGACGTTTGAACAGCTCGCTGGAAACATACAGACCGCTGGCGCTGTCGGAATACGCGATCGATTTGGCGGCCAGCAACGCGCGCCTGAGCGCGTCAGCAGAGCTGATGTCCGGTTTGGGGGCGCCCGCACGCACGGCAACACCGATGCTGGAGCGCGCAAGGTCGACGCGGCTGTCCGCGATAACCTTGCCTCCCTTGATTAAATCGCCAAGGGCGTAGCCGACCATGATCACCACATCGATTGGCTCGCCGCGCTGCATCCGAACTGGAACCGCGTCCCGCGTGTTCCCCATCGAAGGCCCCCAGTTCGTCACGAGAGTGTTCCCGGTGGTGCGTTCAAACTCTGGAGCAAGCATCCGGTAGGCCCCGGCGAAACCGCCGGAGCTAACCACCGTAACGACGGCGGCTTGCACCGCACCGGTAACGAGCAGAATGCCTGCAATACTAAGCGCAATTCCCCGCGTCATCGTCGACAGGAGACTCAAAGTGAGTTTGGCCATATGCATCTGAATAAGCCCAATCCAATCGGGTTCCGTCTCACATCCCTGCACGATGAAATGATTGCCTATTATTTCGAGATTTGATTCAAAACGAAAATACGGACAAAAGCACTCCCAAAGCGTCCCACACGCCACTTTCTTTATTGGCAGAAGGTAGAATTCTCGTAGATTTTGAAAGCCTTCCCAAAGCGCAATCGCCGATTCGAAGCAGGTATCATGAAAACCAAGAGCCAGCCGCCGGGCACCGAGCGAAACGCCATAATCAAAAACGTCATTCGCGTCTCGAGCGGCAATTTCTTAGAGATGTATGACTTCATCGTGTTCGGTTATTACGCAGCGCCAATCGGGCGTACCTTCTTTCCCGGGCATGACCCCTACGCTTCGCTGATGCTTTCGTTAGCGACCTTTGGGGCTGGGTTCTTAATGCGGCCGGTGGGGGCGGTTGTGCTTGGAGCGTATATCGACCGGTATGGGAGACGAGCGGGCTTGCTTCTGACCCTGGCGCTAATGTCCGTTGGCACGATTACAATTGCCTGCCTGCCCGGCTACGCGACAATAGGCTTATTCGCCCCATTGATAATTCTCTTTAGTCGGCTGCTGCAGGGATTTTCGGCGGGAGTCGAACTCGGGGGCGTTTCGGTGTACCTGGCAGAAATCGCGACACCAGGCAACAAAGGCTTCTACGTCAGCTGGCAGTCAGCCAGCCAGCAGGTGGCGGTGATGGTCTCGGCGCTTCTAGGGGTTGCTTTGAGCTCGCTGCTCGCGCCGCCGACGATCGATCTCTGGGGCTGGCGCATTCCTTTCCTCGTCGGCTGTCTGATCATTCCGGTCCTTTTCCTTCTGCGGAGATCGCTCGCTGAAACCGAAGCCTTCCAGGCGCGTAAGCACCACCCGACTATCTCGCAGATCATTCGCACCATGGCAACGAATTGGGCCATAGTGCTGGTCGGTATGATGCTGGTGGCAATGACCACCGTTTCCTTTTACCTTATAACCGCCTATACGCCGACGTTCGGTCAAAGCGAACTGCATCTTACCTCCTTGACGAGTCTGGTCGTTACCTTATGCGTCGGACTCTCCAATTTTATCTGGCTACCGGTGATGGGCTCCGCCTCAGACAAATTCGGGAGAAAACCGCTCCTAATTCTCTTTACGGTTCTGGCGCTGTTAACCGCTTATCCTGCGATGCTGTGGCTGACGGCGGCGCCGTCGTTCGGGCGGTTATTGCTGGTTCTACTTTGGCTGTCGTTTATCTACGCAAGTTACAATGGCGCGATGGTCGTTGCTTTAACCGAGATCATGCCGGTCGATGTCCGCACCACCGGGTTCTCACTGGCTTACAGCCTTGCGACCGCTTTATTGGGAGGATTTACCCCGGCACTTTGTACTTATCTGATTCATATCACAGGGAACCGCGCCATGCCGGGGCTTTGGATGTCGTTTGCGGCCGTGCTTGGTTTAATTGCCGCCTTGATGATTCCACGTTCTGAGAACGTTTTGACCGATGTCGGGTTGACCCGCCAGAAGGCATAAGCCCGAAAACCTCGCACGCCAGGGCACACCGAGATTTTCACACTACCCGCTGGACTTCATAAATCCGGACAATGCATCCGAAGCCTTCGTCAGCACGGATCCAGAGTCTTGGCCCGGATCCGCCGATGCTGCTTCCGCAGGCTCCGTTGTGGAGTCGTGCCGAACCAGAGCTTCTGAAACGATCGGAGCATTGACTTCGGTGTGAACAATGGAAATCTTGGCCCCCGGAACCTTCCCCTCCATGAAACTCAGCAATTGATCTCGCTGGGGATATCCAAACGGCACATCAATGGTGATTTGGATTGTTTCGGACACGCCCACGAATATTGAGCGGTAAAGATCGCTGTGCAATAGCGATCAACGCAAGTGTGGCGCGGAGGAAGTAAAAGTCATACGCCGGGAATTTTTTTCATTCTCGACCCGCAATTGCTTACGGTCTTAGAAAATACCGCTTATGAACGAAGCTGAGGTTATCTGCACGCTGCTGATCGTCGTCGCGGCACTGGCAACCTTGGCGAAGAAAGTGGCGTTGCCTTACCCTGTACTGCTGGTGATCGGCGGACTTGCGCTGGGGTTTGTTCCAGGCTTGCCGGCGGTGCAACTAAATCCGGAGATAGTGTTTTTGTTTTTGTTACCGCCGTTGCTCTATCCGGCGGCGGTCTTTACCTCCTGGAGAGACTTTCAAGCGAACCTGAGCTCCATCTTGCTCCTGGCGATCGGGCTTGTCTTGTTAACAACCGCGTTCGTGGCCGTCGTCGCGCACGCGCTGACCGGTTTGCCTTGGGCGGCTGCGTTTGTTCTCGGCGCAATTGTTTCGCCCCCGGATGCGGTTGCCGCAACCGCGATCACGAGCCGTCTGCGCGTGCCCGGAAAAATTGTGACCATTTTGGATGGCGAGAGCCTGGTTAACGACGCTACGGCCCTCGTCGCCTATCGCTTCGCGATTATGGCGATGATGAGCGGAAGGTTTTCACTTTCCGAAGCAACCGGACGCTTTCTTTTGGTCGCGCTAGGCGGCACCGGTCTTGGGTTGGCCGTCGGCTGGCTTGCTTCCCGGGTTCAGCGCCGTCTCGACGATCCGCCGGTGCAAATGACAATTTCGCTGCTCACGCCCTTTGCTGCTTACATTCCTGCGGAGCGCTTGCACGTCTCGGGGGTGCTGGCGGTAGTCGCCGCCGGGCTGTTTCTCGGCTGGCGTGCACCTCAAATTCTCACCGCTCGGACACGGCTCAACATCTTCGTGTTTTGGGAGATGATGGTGTTCCTGTTGAATGGCCTGGTCTTCGTTCTGATCGGTCTGCAACTGCCGCGCATTCTTCATACGCTCTCGGGCCGATCTTTCAAACAGCTCATTTGGCACGGCGCGCTGATAAGCTGCGCCGCCATTGTGGTGCGCATTGCCTGGGTTTTCGCTTCGACGAACCTGGTGCGTTTGAGGAGCGTTATTTTACGCAAAGAAGATCCGTATCCGGCCTGGCAGAACGTGGCGATTGTTGCGTGGACCGGGATGCGCGGCGTGGTGTCGCTGGCGGCTGCGCTCGCGGTGCCGCTGACGCTCCCGGACGGCAGCCCTTTCCCCGGACGCGATTACATTTTGTTCATCACGTTTTGCGTGATTCTCGCGACGCTCGTGCTCCAAGGTCTGAGTTTGCCCGCGCTGATTCGCCGGTTTGGAGTGATGGACGATGGGCTCGCAAATGTGGAAGAAAGAACGGCGCGGCTGAAAGCGAATGAAGCAGCGCTAGCTTATCTGGCAGAAGTCAATAGCCAGTTCCCGCCGGACCTCGTCGAACGACTCCGCGCTGAATACGACGACCGCATCCGACAATTGGAAGTTTGCGCGAACGTTGGCGAAGATCCCTCTGATAGCTTGAGCGCCCCCTCTTACCAACGTTTGCAGCAGGACGCCCTCGATGTGGAACGCCGGACAATCATCCAGTTGCGTGATGAGTATGTCATCAATGACGAAGTTTTGCGCCGTATCCAACTCGACCTGGATCATGCCGAAGCGAGGTTGCATGTGCGCGAGTAAAATAGCCGTTCTACCGCCCTAAGAAGATCGCTCAATGGCTCGCCTTTAAGGGAGTTCGAGCAGAAAGGCCTTCTGTTCGGATCGTCTTTGTTTTCTGCTTTAGAAACAGTCTTTGCTATCTTAGGTCGAGACCACAAAATCTTGCGATTAAGTTTCTTGATCTCCACAACATGTAGGGTATTCTGGCCGAACTTATGAACAAGCTTGGTTATCAGCCTTTGCCCGTACTTTTGCGAGCCGAGCCGAGTGATGCTCGTTGGAGTTCTGTTTCAGCGAAAATCTTGCGGGTGGTTGCAACTCTAGGTACCATCATCGCCCTGTGCGGGGCAGTGGCGATTTGTCTAATTGCCTTCAATGCGTTCCCGCCTAGAAAAGTAGAATCGAAAGCAGCTGTCGATGTTCCTGTCCCTCCCGGGACAAAGATGTCACCGACTGCTGCTGCTGCCGACCAGGACAACGGCATGGGCATGCCCCTTACGGACGCGAATCAGGCTCATCGCGGAACGATTGTGGAGGATCACTCGATCATTGATCAAACACCCACGCCTGCACCTGTCCGTCCCGAGACAAAGGCGTCACCGACTGCTGCTGCCGACCAGGACAATGCCATCGGCACACCCCTTATGGACGCGAATCAGGCTCATCATGGAGCGGTCGCGGAAGATCACTCGATCATTGATCAAACACCCACGCCAGCCCTAAATCCAGGCACTCCCACCCCGGTGGCGCAATCCGAAGCGTCTGTGAGTGACAGCGAATTGCTCAAGCAAGAACGCCCCGAGGCTGGGCCAATAAATGTCAATAGACAGGTGCCGGAGGCAACGCGTAAAAAACTTGAGAAAGAACGACGACAGGCTGAACGCAGAAGATCTCGCCTGGAGGAGATGTATCGGAAGCATGTGATATCCAGCGAGGCGTACAATAAAGGTGAGGAGAGGTACAAGAGCGCTATCGAAAAATACCGAAGGGAAATGAATGTCCGCACAGAACCGAACAATGAGGTAGAGCCAGGCAAGACTGAACCAAGCTTCTGAAGAGCTATCCGTGAGACTGGAGGTGGAAAAGCTCGAGAAGGTTAAGCTGATTGCCTATCGCATCTGGGTGGCCAGACGCGACAGCAATATTTCAGGTGATGCCGATAGCGATTATTATCAGGCCGAACAAATCCTTGAATCCTACAAAAATCTGAAGCTTTCATTGCTGGGATCTTTTGGTTTCTCGGCTGTTGCATTTGTCCTTGGGTGTTCCCAAGAGGAGCACTACGCGAAGGCCATGAACGCTGTCATTGCGCTTAATGACCTCGCGGACGAATACGAGTTTAGCTCGGAGATCTGCGAAAGATTGCTTACTTCGGCGATCCGCTAATCAGGCCTCACGATCGGTTCGGCTACCTTGCTTCAAAAATGTTCTCATTTAATTCGGACCGTGATGAAAACTCGTTCTTTCCGAAGGCGCAGTTTGGGCGCGGAGCCTGCTTGCCGATTTGAAACGATGACCCCGAGCTGATCTTTTGCCGGGGGCTTCAAGGTGTGCTCAGCGCGAAGGCCGGGTCAAAATGTTTCGGCAGCACCACATGAAAAGTTGTGCCTTTCCCGATTTCGCTTTCGAGCCAAATCCGCCCGCCGTGGGCATCCAGGGTTGATTTCGCGATGGCCATGCCGAGCCCGGTTCCATGTTTCTTGCCGGAAGTCACAAAGGGCTCGAAAATTCGACTTCGGATCGATTCGGGAATGCCTGGACCACTATCGGAAATCGACACCTGCAATTCCGATCCCGCTTCACGAAACTGGATGGTGATCGTTCCTTCGTCCCCAAGAGCTTCCTTGGCATTCTTGATGATATTGGCAAGACAGCGAGTGAAACGCGCTTCGTCCAAGGTCAGGTGCTCGGCTTCGGTGATCCGGATCACGAGTTGGACCCGCGTTTCGCGGACCTGATTCAATATCTCTTTGTCCAGCAGTTCCATCAAGCGGCGCACCGAAGTCACACGCGGTCTGATGCTCACCTTTCCTCGCGCGAATCCGAGAAGTTCCTCGCTCATCTCAACTATCCGAAGCGCGGAAGATTGAATGATCTCGGCCAACTGCCGGACAGAGTCTGATGGCGCAGTCTTTTCGAGGTAATCGACGGAGGATAAGATCGCTGACATCGGATTCTTCAGGTCATGGACGATCGAACTGACCATCGTGCCAAGGAGTGTCAGGCGCTCATTTTGGAGAAGTTGCTCAATATACCGCGCATTGGTATAGCGCAACCGCTGGACCACTACCCGGGTGAAAGTCAATGGAAGCGTATCCGGAGCGCTGTTCATAAGCCGGGTGAAAGTCCGGTGATCGACCTCACCCACCAATGTGGGTTCCAAGGCAATCGCTCGCGCAGACCGTGGCCCGTGATCGATGACCGCCAATTCTCCAAAAAAATCGTTCTTCTCGATGGTCGCCAGAGTCTCCTGCAACCCCTGGCGGCCGGTTTTGGAGATTTGCACACGACCCCGCCCCACAAGCATCAGTGTCGATCCTGAAGTGCCCTCGTCGAAAATCAGGTCCCCCGGTTGATATTCCATCTCCTGGATACCGACCGAACGGAGCACCTCCGGCGTCAGCCCTTCGAAGAGCCGATTGGAAATAAATGCTTCGTTCATGACAGGGCGATCCTAACGTCTACAATTCCATTCTGCAGCACCGTACTTTTCTTTCGCGAGGTGCGCCGCTTGTTCCATGAACAGGTCAGAAATGACAAACGAGTGGACTTGCTCAGCAAGCGCGCCGGCCAGCATCACGTCAAACTGTGGCGGCACTTCAAGACCCTGAATACTACCTTGGAGTAGCAAACCTCTGCGATTTCGGCGGACCGCAGCTCCCGCGACTTTATCTCCTCGCAGTTTCAAGTCAAACTGACCTGTTCTTTCAAAACAGGCGGGCGACCGTATCGGCTCCGTATCTTGGGCAATTTCAACCGGGCGCCCGCTCCTGCGTAGAAGATTGGCAATCGCCAAGTGGACGAACCGGTAAAATTCGGCCGTCGCCGGGAGACTCTCTCCGCCTTGGCAAACCAATGAATAAGTAAAATCCTGACCATGCTCCACAATGCCCCCGCCGGTCCAGCGCCGAACCAGATCTCGTCCAGCGAATCGCCGAGCCACCTCTTTCCAAGGGGTGAAATAGCCAAAGGAAACGGAGGGACGGACCCATCGGTAGGACCTTAAAACCGGGCACGGCGCCCTCAGAAACAGGGTTTCGTCGACGGCCATGTTTTCCGGCGCCGGTCTTGGGCACTCCTCCTGAACCAAAAGCAGCTTTTCGAACTTCATACCATTCCTCCGGTGGGGACCGCGGGCATCACTTTTTGACGCCGGAATCGACGGCAACAGAAGATCATCACCCAACCAGCCATACCAATTCCCGCCAGCGTCCAGTAACCCGACTTGGCGTTGCTCGTCGCAACCTGCTGAGTGACGACCGCCAGGAAAATAGCCCTCAAAAGGCGTTCAAGAGCGCTGTAAAACAAGTTAATCCTCCCCATCAATTCATTGGGAACGGTTTCAAGTGTCATGGTACTTCGAGCGACCCGCGAACCTGCGTTGCCCAATCCTTGTAAGGCAAGCGAGCCCAGGAGAACCCCAACTCTGGGATACAACGGGTTAGCAACCACTGACACGGTATAACATCCAACGGTGAGTAACAAGGTGGGCAGCAGTCCGATCCTGGTGCTCAGACCCGGTATGGTCAGGCCCGCGAGGATGGCACCTAATGAATAAAACACTTCGGCGAACCCGTAAACCTCAGGGCCTGCGTGCAACGTATTCTTGATAAAGACAGGCATCAGATAGCCGCCGACCATGATCCCAAGGAATGGTAAATAACTTCCGAACAGGACAAGCGACAATCTCGGGCGGATACGCAGGTAGGCCAAACCTTCAAACATTAACCTCCAGAGGGATCCCACATTCGCGTCCAGATTCGGGTTCCGCCTGTAAGGCACAAACGCGAGGACAACGAGAGCCGCGGCGAAGGTGCAGGTATCAACCAGCAGTATCGAGGTGAGCGGTACCCTGTTGATCAGGAACGACGCCAAACCACCGGCGATCATCGCGCCGCTCTGCCATTGCACTTCGATTGCGCCGCTAAGCGCTCGGTATTGGTCGCGCGCCAAGACCTCCTGATTGAAGGCAAACTGAGCAGGGTAATAGACGCTGGCACCCAGAGACCCCATGCTGATGGACAGGACCAGATGCCAACTCTCGACATGGCCCCGGAGAAGGATCATCGCGATGATGAACAAATTCGTACAGATCCCGAAGAGGTAGAAAGCGACCAGGACCTTTTTTCGCGAATTGCGATCAATGGCTTTGCCCAGAAATGGCAGAAGCAAAAAGATCAGCAATGTGAGAGCCGCATTCGATAGCCCGAAGACGGCGCCTCCGTTTGGCTGGTGGATGAGCAACCATGGCACGGCGATCCAAGTGATTCCACTGCCCACGACAACCAGGAAGTTGGCGATCAGAATTAATCGAGCCTTGGGATCCTGCCAGAGATTCACCGTTTCTCTGGAAGCACGGACACAGGAACTTTGCAAATCACCGTAGAAACGTTGCTTTCCCCTGCCCCCTCCGTTAGCTTCGAGTTTCCTATGGCTAAGGTTGTTCTCGGCAAAGGTCTCGGTGCGTTGATCACTACCAATAAGCCGGCCTCACCGCCAGCGGTAGAACCGTGGGAGCGCGTTGAACGGGTCGCCCTTTCAGATATAGTGCCGAGCCCGTTGCAACCGAGAAAGGCCTTTCATTCGGAGCAACTTCAGGAGCTTGTCGAATCGATCCGCGAACACGGGATCATTCAACCGCTGATTGTTCGGAAGGTTGAAGGAAAGTGGGAACTGATCGCAGGAGAACGACGTTGGCGAGCTGCCAATCAGCTCGGATTAAAGGAAGCACCGGTCATCGTGCGACAGGCTTCGGATCGAGACGTGCTGGAGTTGGCGTTGATTGAAAATTTGCAGCGTGAAGATCTGAATCCGATCGAAGAGGCGTATGCCTATCGGCGGCTGGCCGAAGAATTCTCATTGCGCCAGGAGGACATTGCTCAGCGCGTGGGCAAAAGCCGATCGGTGGTGGCAAATTCATTGCGCTTGCTCGATCTGCATTCTCAGGTTCAGGCCTACTTGGCTCAAGGCCGTTTGAGCGTCGGCCACGCCAAGGTTTTACTCGCATTACAAAACGGGGATGAACAGCTTGTCGCTGCGGAGCTCACCATCCGGGGAGCCGCCACCGTGCGCATGACAGAACGACTCGTCGCTGCGCAATTAGCCCGCCAAGGCCTCGGTAAGAGCGGGAAACCCGGTGCGCGGCCAAGCCAAGGGAACTCGGCGAGCGTTCAGAACGCCGTCAGTGATTTGGAGGGTCGCCTGCGTGACCGTCTTGCCACTCATGTCACGATTCACCATGGCGAGAAAAAGGGACGGATCGAGATTCAGTATTATGGCAACGATGATCTCGACCGTATTCTTTTACTACTGGGAGTTTCGGCTTAGTGAGAAGTGCAGGAGTTGACAGACGAGATAAACTTCAGCCGTCGAAAAAAAAACCGAGCATTCGTTCGGCAGTGGGAGCATTCTGGTTTTTCAGCCTGTTTTTCACGGCTCCAAGTTGCAAGCCTGGCGACACTGCGACACCCGTTGATTCTCAAAAAACGCAGGCAGATCCAAACCAAGCCAACAATCCTATCCCTGGCGGCACACCCGTGCGCCGAGAGAAAATCTGGGCTGATTTCGACGGGCGCCAAGCTCTGGCAGAAGCGAAGACGCTCACCGATTTTGGTCCCAGGCCATCCGGTAGCGAAGCGAACAAGCAGATTCGCCAGCATCTTATCGATCGTTTGACCGGCCTCGGCTGGCAAACAAGCGAGCAGCGACTCAATGAGCAGGCCCCGGACGGGCGTGAAATCGAGTTTTGTAATCTTATTGCGCGGTTTTCGCGCTACCCGGCATCACCTCAAAAAATCCTGATTGGGGCCCACTTCGACACGCCTCCAACCCAGGAATTTCAAGATCCCGGCGCTAGCGATGGCGGGGCGAATACCGCTGTTTTAATAGAGCTCTCCAGGGTTCTGGCTTTGGATCCGCAGTTGGCCGGGGAAGTTGAACTCCTTTTTCTCGATGGCGACGCCCCGTTTCGAGAGCTCAGCCTCAATGACGGCCTCTTCGGAAGCCGGTTTTACGCCCAGATGCTGCGCATCAACCGGCAAGCCGGCGATGTTCGGGCTGCTATCCTTCTGGACAACGTTGGCGGTCCCACTCTTAATTATTTGCCGAACGGCGACCGAAACCTCACCGGTGCGCTTAAGAAGGCCGCGACGGTTCTTGGCGTGAAGCTCGATCCGGCGAACCGTTCGCTTCTTGCGGACCACATACCATTTGCGCAGGCGGGTATCCCCAGTATTACGCTGCTCGATGCGGATTCCCCGTTTCTGAATACCGCGGATGACACCGCCGATCGACTGGACGGAGATTCTCTTGCGAAAACCGGAAATTTGATCCTGTACTTCATTGCGACAGAGAGCGCGAACCAATGAGCTCAATGTCAATGGTCCTTTATGTTAAGCCCGGATGTCCATGGTGCCGCATGGCCGAAGACTACCTTGGCAAGCGGGGATACAAATATAAACAAGTAGATGTCCGCCGGGACCCTCTGGCGTTTGATGAACTGAGACGCATCTCAGGCCAGACCTATGCGCCGACGCTGGTTATTGGAGATCTGTTTCTTCCCGATTTCGGACCTGATGAACTTGAAGATTTCCTAAAGGAGCATAACATCCTGCCCTAACCGTCCAGACTGAACAATGCTTTCGTCTACTCTATTGGTATTAGGGGTCTCCGTCCTGGGGATGGCATTTCGGGCTTTCGACCACCCGATTACCCAAAGACTCTCCGTTCTTTGCGTATTGGCGGTCTCATTTTTGCTCGGATATTTGCCGTCCGGGAATTGGGCTGTCGGTCTCGCTGTCGCAACCCTCTGGATCTTCCTGCCTTGGCTTGAGATTCTGACCAAGATCCGGTCGTTACGAATGCCTCTCGAGCGTGAACTTGAGTACACAAGTCCGCCCGGCCGGGATCTTTTTCCGGACCTGGACGATTTGACCGAAGAAATTGAGCAGGAAGGTTTCGAACTCGTCAATGATCTTGGCTGCGACTGGGACGCGCAACGTCAGTTTCTGAGGCTATTTCACCGGTCCAGCGACCAGACCCAGGCTGCTCTTTGCCTGATCGATCAGGGCAATATCGCCTTTTATTATGTCAGCCTGGTGACACGGCCTATTGATGGCCGCGTCTTTACGACTTGGAACTACCCGTTTTCGTACTCGTTGAAATTTCTGCCACAGACCCACATTCAACGCGTTCGGCCTACTGCCTCGTTCGTTGACATCTGCGGCGCGCATCAGCATTTGCTGTCACGAAACAAGATTTCCGCTGATGCGATTCCTAAACTTGATCCACCGCAGATCCAGGCGCTGTTGCAGCAGGACTTGAGCGCACAGATCACGCACAACGTGCGCGCCGGACTACTGGCGCAGGTCGACGAACAAAAGGTTCGCTACACCTGGCGCGGAATGTTCTACCTCTGGTTCAGGTTTCTTTGGGATTTCGTACGGCTGTGATAGTCGTTCAGCTAACCGGCACTTCTTTACCTAATTGGCTCGAGCGGTAAATCGCGTCGAGGATCTCCATAAGCTGAACAGCTTGACTTGAACTGTTCACCGCAGATTCTTCTCCGCGGATACAACGCAGAAAATTATTGTCCTGTTCGGCGAATTCGTAGGCTCGCAAAGGGCCACCGCGCAAATCGTGCACAGCTGGATCAATTTTAATTAATTCGCCCTCTCTATCCTCAAAGAGGACCAGCGGCGAAGGGCAAATGCTCACATCAATATTGAACACATCTGTAAGCTTCAGCGATCCTTTTGGCCCATAGACAGTAGTCGACGCCAGGGAACGACCCCGTTTCGGATCTGGAGGGATTTCATCGGTCAGATTAGCCGCCCAACAAACCTTGAAAAGCAGGGTCGCACTGTTTGCGAAGCGGACCATTCCATAGGCATTGTCCTCGACATCGAATACTTTGCCTTGCACAAGCTGCGGAAATTTTTGATAGGTCTGAGCGGACACCGCCCGCGGTTGAGGCGTGCCCATCAGATACCACGCCGCATCAATCGCGTGCACGCCAAGGTCGATCATTGCACCTCCTCCTGATTTTGACCTGTCTGTGAACCACCCGTCCAAGCCAGTCGGCGTCCCCCGAGAACGAACCCACATGGTCTCTGCGAAGTAAATTTCTCCTAATCGACGTTCGGCAATCACTTTCTTCGCCGCTTGCATGGCCGGAGAAAAGCGCATTTGACGACCGAAGTAGTAAATTAAGTCTCGGTTGCGGGCGTCATCGTGAAGCGTGCGCATCTGTTCGGCGTTCATGGTAGGCGGTTTCTCACAAAGGACGTGCTTGCCAGCCTGCAGAGCTTTTCGCGAGAAGGGATAATGCAGGGCGTTTGGCAGCCCGATGATAACCGCGTGTAAATCCGGATCGAGCAGCATCTCATCAAAACTCGTAAACACTCGCTTCGGACCGAATGAAACGGCGAAAGCCTTTAGCCGCTCCGCGTTCAGGTCACAGGCTGCGTAAAGATTTCCGAGCGACGATGCGTTCAGCGCTTCCGCATGGCGTTCTCCGGGCCAGCCCAGGCCGGCGATTCCCACGTTGATCGCTTGCGACAGACTCATTCCTCAAACCAATACAGAAAAACAATTGTGCTGACTTGGCGCCAGCCGGCTCTATAACTCGATCTCGCAGTCCTGGTAGTTACCCGAGCGGACCGTTTTCGTTTCTTCACTTTGAGCGACGAATTTTACATCTCCGACGATTTCCACGCCCGGTTCGAACTGCATCTTGCCCTCAATCGTCAGACTGTTGCAACGCGCCAGGGACGGCACGCCGCGGGCCACGAGCGGTTCAAATTGATCGACTAACTTGTAGTGATCGCTCAATTTCACCATCGGCGGCACAGCATTTCGTTCCGGCCGCAACACCAGCCTGAATTCCGCATCTAATTCATAAGCATCCGAGCGGACCGCCAAAAGGTCGGCTGTCGTCTTGACCGGCGAAAAACGATTGCGCTGCACCTCAATCGCCCTAGCGTCATCAAAACATTCGATCGCAGCTCCCATGGCCGTTTCGAGCTGAAAAACCTCAGGCGTCGATTTATCTCGAGGATCGATCGTCTTCTCGTTTCGAATCAGGGGGAGAGGAAGCAAGCCATCGCCACGATCCAACTCCGCGCTCAAGGCATCCAAACGAATCCAGAGATTGTTGGTGTTAAAATAGCGGTGCCGCTCGATATCTTGAAAAGCCACTAAATCCTCTTCAGGACATTGCGCGGATTCCCGGAGCAGAAAACGTTGGTCGGCATTTCTGCGCGCCAGATGACCTCCCTTACGATCGGCGGCAGTGCGAGAGGTGACCTCCATCAAAAACGGCGCACCGGAGTTCGCAAAGAAATCCAACAGCCGGAGATCCAGTGCGGCTCCGAGATTGTCGGCATTTGAAACAAAGAGAAACTTTTTGCCTTCGTTCAACAAGCGTTCGAGCAAACCAGAGCCCAAAAGTGACGAATAAATATCGCCGTGCCCCGGCGGACACCATTCCAGAGATGGGTTCTGAGGCCAGTTCACGGGAGCCAGCGATTTCACCTCAATCTTTGGCACCTTGCTCTGCATCAACTCCAGTTGCTTCGGATCGCCAAGCTCCGGATAGCTCGCCAACGCTTCAGCCGTGTCGCTCGTCGTGCTGAAGCTGTTCATGAGAAGCAGCCCGAGCTTTGGAGCGACTCCCGAGCGCAATAGTAAGAACTGCCGAGCGATGATATCCAGAAAGGTGAGTTCGTCCCGGACTTTCAGCAGACTCTTGGCCTTTTCCAAGCCCATGCCAGTGCCAAGGCCGCCATTCAGCTTCAACACGACGGTTCGAGCCGCAAAATCCGGCATTTCGCCCGAGACCGTTTCATCGTCAATCGAGGACAAGCCTCCTACCGGAGAAATTGAATTCTCCGGTATCAATCCCGCCTCGTTCTGTTCGAGCTTGCGGTATTGATACAGGAAGGCGCGGATCGCAGTAGCACTAAGTCCCGCTGCTTGCATCTTCGCCCGAATCTGACTTGGGAAATCTTCCATGACCATTAGAGATGAGCCCTCACCGAAGACCGTTGCACCTAACGGTCACATGATAATCGGGCTCACCACGAAACGCAGTCTCAATGTTCTAGTAGCGATAGAATTCCGGCTTGTAAGGGCCGTCAACGGGAATGCCAAGGTAGCCCGCCTGTGTATCACTTAACTGCGTCAACTTCACTCCAAGCTTGTCGAGATGCAGACGTGCCACCTTCTCGTCGAGCTTCTTGGGCAGGACATAGACCTTTTTTTCGTAAGTCCCCTTGTTCGTAAACAACTCGATCTGTGCCATCACTTGATTGGTAAAAGAGGCACTCATAACGAAGGAGGGATGCCCGGTGGCGCAACCCAAATTCATCAGGCGGCCTTCGGCGAGGATTGTCACACGTTTCCCATTCGGCCATTCCACCTGGTCAACCTGCGGCTTGATATTGAGGCGCTTCAAATTCTTGTCATCAAACACGCTCGCAACTTCGATCTCAAGATCGAAGTGTCCGATGTTCGCGACGATCGCCTGGTTCTTCATTGCATCGAGATGTTCGCGCCGAATGATATCCCGGCAACCGGTCGCCGTGATGAAGATATCCGCTTCATGAATGACCTCCTCGAGGGTTTCGACCTGATACCCTTCCATCGCGGCCTGGAGAGCGCATATGGGATCGATCTCGGTCACGATGACCCTCGCCCCCTGCCCTTTCAGCGATTGCGCGCATCCTTTGCCGACATCGCCATACCCGCAGACGACGGCGATCTTTCCGGCGATCATCACGTCCGTCGCACGCTTCAAACCGTCCAATAGGGACTCTCGGCACCCGTAAAGATTGTCGAATTTCGATTTGGTGCACGAATCGTTGACGTTAAAAGCGGGGCAGCCAAGCTCGCCGCGTTCCATCATCTGGTAGAGACGATGAACACCGGTCGTGGTCTCTTCGGAAAGCCCATGGATTTCCTTCAGTAAATGCGGGTATTTTTGGTGGACAATGGCGGTCAGATCGCCGCCGTCGTCCAGGATCATGTTGAGCGGCTGACCATCGGGCCAGAAAATTGTCTGTTCAATACACCAGTCGTATTCATCGAGCGTTTCACCCTTCCAGGCGAAAACCGGGATGCTCTGTGCAGCCAGAGCCGACGCCGCATGATCCTGGGTCGAGAAGATGTTACAGCTCGACCAGCGAATCGATGCTCCCAATTCAATTAGCGTTTCTATCAATACCGCCGTTTGAATCGTCATATGAAGGCAGCCCGCGATGCGGGCTCCCGCGAGCGGCCTCGCGGTTCCAAACTCCGCACGCAGCGCCATCAATCCAGGCATCTCCGTTTCGGCTATTTCAATTTCTTTTCTGCCGAACTCGGCTAATCCGAGGTCGGCGACTTTGTAATCTGCGGCTGGTTTTGTGGTCACGGTACTCATGAAATTTTGCGACTGGATACTGGGTTGAAGCGGAAGTGAATTTTTCGAAGATCAAAGGTTCAGGAGACAAACTGTTTTATTGCATCGGCTCGGTCCGTACGTTCCCAGCGGAGAGCGTCCAGATCGTCTTCACGGCCAAAGTGCCCGTAGTTGGTTGTCTTCCGGTAAATCGGACGGAGCAGGTCAAGTTGCTCGATAATCGCCGCCGGCTTGAAATTGAAAATTTCTCGGACTGCTTGTTCGATTTTCGCTTCGTCGGCCTTCGCCGTCCCGAAGGTGTCAACAGAGATGCTGACCGGTTCCGGATGCCCGATTGCGTAGGCAAATTGGACTTCGCACCTGTCCGCCAATCCAGAGGCCACTACGTTCTTCGCGACGTACCTTCCCATGTAAGCAGCGGAACGGTCCACTTTGGACGGATCCTTCCCGGAAAACGCGCCCCCTCCGTGGCGACCCATTCCGCCGTAGGTATCGACAATGATTTTGCGCCCAGTCAATCCGGAGTCGCCTTCCGGTCCCCCAATCACAAAACGGCCCGTCGGATTAATGAGATACCGGGTCGAAGAATCGATCCAATTAGGCGGGATGACGCCTTTAATGACCCGCTCAACGAGAGTCTCACGAATTTCTTTGTGCTTTACGTCAGCGGCATGCTGGGTCGAAATCACGACCGTATCCACTCTGATCGGACGATACCCCTCGTACTCGATGGAAACCTGGGTCTTGGCGTCCGGACGGAGCCAGGGCAGTTCGCCGGATTTGCGGAGACGCGTCAACTCGCGACCGAGTTTATGGCTCAATTGGATCGGCGCCGGCATCAACTCTGGCGTCTCGCGCACCGCAAATCCGAACATCAGCCCTTGATCACCTGCTCCCTGTTCGTCCGTTTCTTTTCCCTCAGCGGCTTGGGCGTCGACACCCTGAGCGATGTCGCGCGATTGCCGGCTCAACGCTTGAACGATCACGCACGTATCAGCTTGAAATTGGGAATCTTCGTGGACGTATCCGATTTGGCGAATGGCCGAACGGACCTCATCGAGATAATCGAATCGTGCATTGGTGGTAATTTCACCCGCTATAACAATCAGATTTCCCTTCGCGAGAGTTTCGCAGGCCACCCGGCTCTTTGGGTCCTGAGCTAAACAAGCATCCAGGATTTGATCGGAGATTGTATCGCAGACTTTGTCTGGATGGCCTTCGGCCACAGATTCTGAGGAAAAGATGTAACGACGCGCCATAAATAATGAAAGAGAGCGGTGGAATTAGGATCTACCGTGGAACAGGAGCAGGGAAGGCAGATGCGAATATAGACCAATCATGATACACTGATATATCGACCTTATTTCCATGCCGTCAACGCTGAATTCTCTCCGGACATTAGCCGATCCAACTCGCGCCCGCTTGATGCATATCCTCCAGGCCGAAGAATTGTCAGTCGCCGAGATCCAGGAAATCCTCGGAATGGGGCAGTCACGCATCTCGACTCATCTCGCGCAGTTGAAGCGTGCCGGTCTGGTCCAGGATCGCCGCGTCGGTAAAAACATCTATTACACCTGGACTCTCGCCGGGCCGATCAAAGAGCCTGAACTCCGAAGTCTCATCCGGTTGGCCGTCGCGGATATGCCTGAAGCGGCTGCGGATCGGTCAAGCGTGCGGCACGTGATCGCCAAGCGCAAGAACCGGACCCGCGAGTACTTCAATAGGCTCGCCGGCAAATTTGGGCGGAGCTATTGTCCGGGTAGATCCTGGCAAGCCCTGGCACATCTCTTCCTGACTATGATCCCTCCGATTGACGTCGCAGACTTGGGTGCAGGTGAAGGAACACTCTCTCAAATTCTCGCTAAGAGCGCTCGAAAGGTCATCGCCGTCGATATTTCCGAGCGAATGGTCGAAGTCGGATCTCAACTAGCCAAGGATCAAGGATTCACCAATTTGGAGTATCGGATTGGTGACCTTGAAGAACCGCCGATATCGGAGAACTCAATCGATTTGGCAATTTTCAGCCAGGCACTCCACCACGCAAACAGTCCGCAAAAAGCAATCGCAGCAGCCCGACGAATTCTGCGCGACGGAGGGCGGTTGGTGATTCTCGATCTGCTCGCCCACGACTTCGAACAGGCAAGAGAATTATACGCCGATCTTTGGCTCGGATTCAGCGAGGTCGAGCTTGTGCGTTTGCTGGAGCAAGCCGGATTCCGTGAAAGCGACGTGCAGATCGTTTCAAGAGAACTGAATAGTCCATACTTTCAAACGGTGTTGGCAACCGGCGTAAAATGAGGGGCCGGGTCAGCTCGCAATTCATGGTGAAATGGCTTTTTCTGCTTTTCCTTCTTAGCCCGGCATGTTTACACGCCGATTGGAAGGTGCTTGACCGACGCGATTGGCCCGTTTCGGATGGAAAACTGACTGCGTCAGAGTTACGGGTAACAGACGGCGCCGATGAGGCTGAAGTTATTCTGGTTTATTTCACAGCTGCGGATGTAACGCTCGAGGTGATCGCCAACACGGATGGACAAATTCGAGGCTTGAGTGAGCTTGTGGAGACGCGCGGAGGATTGGCTGGAATAAACGGCGGCTATTTTGCGGCTAACCTCGATCCGGTCGGGCTGTTGATCAGCAACGAGCGCGTAGTGCACCGTTTACAAAAAGCGAATCTTTTGTCTGGGGTATTTTACGTGAGAAAAGGTCGGCCTTGGCTGACGAGAACGAGGGAATTCCCTGGAACAAAAGGGGTCCAGCAAGCCATCCAATGCGGTCCATTTCTAGTCGATGGCGGCCGGAGCGTTACCGGACTGGACAATGGGCGTGTCGCGGCACGAACATTTATTTTCTCGTGCGGCCCCGCGGTGTGGGGCTTCGGCATTTGCCGCTCCGTCACTTTGGAACAGATGGGCGATGTTCTCGCGCAGACGACAATCGTTCCGGACCACCACATTGTCCGCGCGCTAAATTTCGATGGCGGATCTTCTACAACGTTTTACGTCGGGACCGACGGGCGCACCATTTTCTCGGAAGGGAGGCCCGTCGTGAGTAGTTACCTTGTCGTGAAAGCGAAGAACTAGTAAGGCGATTCGCACGCTCACAGGACAACCCCTGAGATCGAACATCCTCCAAAAGCATCGACTCCAAATTTTTAATTGATTCCCATGCCACACTCAAACAATTTTCCGCAGTCCCGGTATGACATCTTATGAATCTGAAGTCTGCAGTCTCGCTCGGGTCCACTCTTCTCGTTCTAAATCTTGCAGCCTTCGCACTCGATCCAGATAAACAAGCCGTCATTGATCGATACAAGGAGCCCTTCGCTGTTTACCTCACCGCGATCAACGATCTGGGGTCGGCGCTCGATACCGTGACAACAGAATCGGATCTCATCAAGGCAGCGGACAAATTTTGTGACCAGGCGAACAAATTCGTCGACGAATTTAATGCGAATAAGGATCAATTCGCAGATTCGCAAGTGGTGAAGTCCATGGATGACGATCCCGACTCCAAGAAGGCAATGGAGGACTACATGGAGTCTCTGAAGTCAAAACTCGAAGATGCACGACCTATTTTCGACCATCTGATCAGCTCTCTAAACCGACATTCAAGGTCCAAGGAAATCAATCGCGTCCGCGATCGAGTCGCGGCGACATTCCAGCGAATTCAACTACTCTACATGTGACCGGATTCGAGCAAGGCACAGAGAGCGCCGGTAGTTTTGTTCTTCGCCCGTGAGAACGGGTTCCTTCCGCAAATCAGAGGGTGGATCAGGCAGAGTAATCCAGGAGCGGCATCCGCCATAGGAAGGATGAAACGGCAACTCCCAAACGGGAGAAATCCGGAACGCCCGCAAAAAAGCAACATGCAAGCCTTCTTTTTTATCGTAGTGAAAGCGTTCCTCCAAGACAGTCGACTGCAAGACGTGAAGCGGTTCCAACGCCTGGATTGAGTCCAGGTCGCGCAACAACGAGGCAAATTCGATCTCCACAAAAACAGAAATCACCACGCAATCACTCCTCGGTGTCACATCGTGCACCTGGCTCAGGCGAGTTCGCTCAATCTGCTCGTGGAAATAAGTCGGGAATAGAAAAAAGCGCTGATGTTTGAATTGGAACCCCTTGGCACCTTCAGCGATTCCGCCCTTTCGGAAAATCAAGCTTGTCTCACCGCGTTCAATCGAAGCACAGACGATGGCCCATTCTTTAAAAGCCGGGACTCCCCTTTGGTGTTTCTGGTTGATCGCTTCCTGGGTGCGTAAGCTCGACTCGGTGGTCAGTCCGTCCATCGAAGTTTTGTCTAGCACAATCCTGGACAATTGCACTGATGAACTTCCTGGTTAAGGAAAACTGAGACTGGTGTCCATTCTCGGGCTTGCTGCCCGAGGGGATTTTAGTTGGCGCATTTCATTTCCTCGATAATCTGCAGTTCATGTCTGTGAAGATTGACCTGCATTGCCATTCATTCTTTTCTGGCGACGGGGTCAGCAGTCCGGAACAGCTTATCGAGGCTGCCCGTAGGAAGGGGCTCAATGCTTTTGTGATAACCGATCATAATACTTGCGACGCAATCACTTACTTACAAGACAAGGGCCTGATGCGAGAAGATGGCCTGCCGGTGAACGACTTCTTGATCGTTCCGGGAGTCGAAGTCACCACGGCAGAGGGCCATCTTCTCTGTATCGGAGCTGTGCTGCCGTACTTGAAGGGAAGACCTGCGCTCGAAGTCTGTCACCTGATCCACGAAGCGGGCGGCCTGGCGATACCCCCGCACCCGTACGACCTTTTCAGAGCTGGGATCCGCGAGTACGTCCTGAACACTCTGCCAATCGATGCCATCGAGGTTTTCAACGCGGCAAGCACCCTGAAACGGTATAACCAATCAGCGTTTAACTATGCCATGAAACGGGGTCTCGCGATGACGGCCGCCAGCGATGCCCATCATCATGCCGCCATCGGGAGGGCCTACACGATTCTGAAAACCGAAGACTTTTCTGTGCGCGGCGTGCTCGATCAGATTCCAAAACAGAACGACCTTAACCAGGAGTACATTTCCGTGAAAGATAATCTGCGGAAGACCTGGAACAACTGGCTGCGCCTGCGCAAACGGAAGTCGATCAAAGAGATGCTTTCCAGCAGCGACGAAGAGGACGAATAAGGTGGCACCTCCGGTCTTCAGGTTTAACTCAAACGGACCGCCCGGGTCTTGTCCAGCCTCAGGATTTCTCCCGGAGTGAAACTGATCTGCGCCTTCGGATTAGTGATCTTTTCACCGCGCCATTGGACACTTCCCTGCTCCATGAGCCGGCGGGCATCGCTCCGGGATCTGACAATGCCAAACCCCTTCCAATAGGCGGTGACAATGGCTGAAACAAGGTCGTCTTGGAGCTCGGCCGCGCTGACGTTCGGCAACTCCACGGAATCCAGATCCCGTTTCGCAAAGCGTAGATTGAACTGTTCAAGAGCGACCTGTGCTGCGCGCCGATCATGAAACTGTTCCACTATTCTGGTTGCGAGCTGTTTTTTGGCCTCCATCGGATGGATCGTAGGGAGGCGTTCGCCAAAAAGAACGTCGTAATATCGGGCCATCAGGAGGTCCGATACGCTCATCAGCTTGCCGAACATTTCTTTCGGCGCCTCAGAGATGCCCACATAATTGTTCAAGCTCTTGCTCATTTTCTGCACCCCGTCGAGTCCTTCAAGAATCGGCTGGAGACACGCCACCTGCTGGGCTTGCCCTTCCTCTTTCTGCAGATCCCGACCAACCATGATATTGAAAAGCTGATCTGTTGCGCCCAGCTCCACATCCGCACGGGTGACAACTGAGTCCCATCCTTGCAGGATCGGATATTGCAGTTCGTGAAGAAATACCGGCAAGCCCTGCTCCACTCTGGCTTTGAAATCGTCCCGCTGAAGCATTTGCTGAAGGGTCACCCGGCTATTCAGCCGGATGACCTCCAGGAAATTCATTTTCCCAAGCCACTCACTGTTAAAGACTATTTCGGTTCGGCCTGGATCGAGGATCTTGAATGCCTGGACCTTGTAGGTTTCGGCGTTGGCCATTACCTGGTCGCGGTTCAACATCGGTCGGGTTGTCGATCTGCCACTCGGATCGCCCACCATGGAGGTAAAATCGCCAATGATCAGGATAGCCAGGTGCCCCAGATCCTGAAATTGCCTGAGCTTAAAGAGATTGACCGAATGCCCCAAATGCAAATCCGGAGAAGTGGGATCGACGCCGAATTTGACTCGAAGAGCGCGTGCCTCTTGCAGTTTCTTTTTCAGTTCGGCTTCATTGATCAACTGCGAGCCGCCGCGTTTCAGAAGTTCTATCGTCTTTTCCGGTGATTCCATTTTTCGACTGGTGAGCGGGCCGAAACGCTGGCCCAGATCGAAGCGAAGCGCAAATAGGTATCGGCACCGACGAACACCTCTTAACCCAGTGCCTCCGCTCAACCTACCGCCCCGGCTCTCTCCACGGTTGACAATTGCCGCCCCCTGATTAACCTTCCCGACCCTTGATGCTCCAGGACTTACTGACATGAAAAGAACCTACCAACCTTCGAAACGCACCCGAAAGCGTCAGTTCGGCTTCCGCGCCCGGATGAAAACCAAAGGCGGGAGAGCGATCCTGACTCGGCGGCGTCAGCGAGGCCGGAAACGTTTGGTCCCCGGCGGCGTGGAATTGCACTACGTACGGCACACCGAGGCCTGAGAAGATTATGGTCCGCCCTGGGCGGATACGGTTTAAGTTTTCCCGAGCATCGCGCTTAAGTCGTGCCTCAGAGTTCAGCTTGGTCAAGGCATCGGGCAAGTCCTGGACCGGAAGGCATCTCGTATTGGCAATCTTAGGGCGGGAAGCTGAGGCAGCACCCAGAATCGGGATCATTACGACAAAACGGCTCGGAAACGCGGTAACCCGAAACCAGGTCCGGAGAAGAATCAGGGAAATTTTCAGGTTGAATCAGCACCGCATCCAAAGGGGGTTCTGGCTTGTTACAATCGCTCGTTTCTCCTCGGCAAGCGCCACGTTCGACGAGCTCCAACGAGACTGGTTGCGGCTGGCTGAGCGAGCCTCTATTTTAGCGCCTGGCTCACATGGCTCGTATCCTCCGGATCTTACTTAAAGTGTACAAAGCGACGTTATCACCGTTCCTGGCGGCATTGACTGGCGGATCGGGAACTGGATGTCGGTTCAGGCCTACCTGCTCGGAATATTTTGTCGAAGCCGTCGAAGTGCACGGCTGGATGGTTGGAAGCTGGCTGGGAATCAAACGAATTTTTCGTTGCCACCCCTGGGGCAATTCCGGGTATGACCCGGTCCCAACCAGGCAATCAAAGTGCAAATGAGTTTTTTAATCTGATCGAAGTATGGATCGTACAGCTTGGATAGCAATCGCACTCGCCACGATCGGCCTGGTCGCTTCGATCGTTTGGGAGCAACGCCAGGTGGCCGAAGCGCGGGTCAAGTATCTGCAGCAACAAGCCGCCTTGGCCGCTCAGGCCACACCGACACCTCAAGCCGCTCCGTCTCCTGGACCGGCAGCTTCTTCCAACCTGCCGACTCAATCCTCGACCGATCAGAAGCAGCGCGAGGAACAACCCGAACACGACGAGACGCTCAAGAGCAATGTCGCTGAACTCAGTTTTTCCAATAACAAAGGTGGGCTCGTCACTGTGGGCCTGCTGAATCATCGTGCGGAACAAGGGCAGCTCGTTCAGCTCAATACGGTTCGCACGTCCGCTATCGGAGCGATTACTCAAAATCCGAATGATTGGCAAGATAGCGGCTATGCTCTTTCGACCGATCCGGCCGCCGGCACGGCCACTCTTAAGCGCACGGCTGCAGGCGGACTCGAAATTACCAAAGTCTACACCCTCGCGAAGGAGGCCGATCTAAAAGACGATTATCAGGTTAAACTCTCGATTACTTTCAAGAACGATGGCGCTGCCTCTTTCGATACGCCCGGATTTTTTGTGAGCACGGGGGCGGCGGAACCAATCCATCGAACCGACAGGATCTACGCGACTCAATTTGACTGGTATCGAGATGGCAAGTTCAACTCCATCGCGGTGAATTATTTTGATCCCGGCAAACTGTTCGGGATGTTTCAAACTAGCGGGGCCAAGGATGTTTACACCGCGACCGCCGACAAGATCCTCTGGGCTGCGGTAAGCAACCAGTATTTCGCAACAATTCTGGCTCCTCAGGAGACATCAGGTCAGCAGGTCTGGGCAAGGCCGGAGAATATTCCCAACGAGGATGATCAGCCGCCCATCAAAGCCATCCAGGGTGCAATCGAAATTCCAGGCTTCAGCTTGCCTGCCGGAGAGACCAAGACGGTCACTTTCCACATTTACGCCGGGCCAAAGGAGTTCACTCGCTTGGCAAAACTGCCAAACGACCAGTCCGACATCATGAATTTTGGCTGGGCGAAATGGGTCAGCGAACTGCTGCTGACGGTGATGAACACGCTCCACGCGTGGGTGAAGAGCTATGCACTCGCCATTATCATCATGACGATCATCATTCGGTCGCTGCTCTGGCCGCTGCAAAACGCGGCGACCAAGTCAATGCGAAAGATGGCCAAGCTTTCGCCCATCATGAACGAGCTCCGCGAGAAATACAAAGATGATCCGCAGCGGATGAATCAGGAGACAATGAAGCTCTACAAGGAGTATGGCGTCAATCCATTCGGCGGTTGCCTTCCGATGCTCGTTCAGATCCCGATCTTTTTCGGCTTTTACGGCATGCTCGATAAGGCTATCGAGCTTCGCAACAGCTCCTTTCTCTGGGTACACGATCTATCGCAACCGGATACTGTCTTCCACATCAGCGGTATTCCGATCAATATCCTGCCGTTGGTAATGGCCGCGACACAGTTGTGGCAAATGAGCATAACGCCGAAGACCGGAGACCCGGCTCAGCAGCGGATGTTTCTTTTCATGCCGCTAATTTTCCTTTTTATCTGCTACAATTATGCGTCAGGGTTGGCGTTGTACTGGACAGTGCAAAACCTCTTTTTCGTGGCCCAGATGTACCTGACGAGGAAACAGGCGGATGCCCCGCTCGTCAAGCTTCCGAAGAGCCCTCAGGTTGCCAAGCGCAAGAGTTATCGATAAATCGTATTTTTGACCTGCAGGAGAAAATGGAAGCCAAGGAGATATTAGACACGATGCTTGGTTACCTCGGCTTCGTCGCGGACATTCAGGAAGTCGAAACCGACAGCGGTCGTCAGCTCCAGGTTTTTACGGCCGAAAGCGAGGCATTGATCGGTCCCGACGGCGAGACGCTGGAAGACCTGCAGTTCCTTCTGAACCGGATCCTTCTGGCCCAGGATCGGAATGCGCACCGAGTACAGGTCGACGTCGGCCATTGGCGCGCGATGCGGGACGACAAACTGCGCCAGCGTGTCCGTCAAATCGCCGACACCGTGCGGATTTCCGGTCGACCGGTCAAACTCGAGCCCATGAATTCCTACGATCGCCGGATCGTTCACAACACGTTGAAAGAAGATCCGGATGTGATGAGCTTCAGCCCAAACGATGACGCGCGGATCAAGCGCATCACGCTCCAAAGAAGGCGCCGGTAGGGGGAACAGTTGTCAGTTGTCAGTTGTCAGTTGTCAGTGTCAGTTGTCAGTGTCAGTGGAAGAGGCGATGCGCGAGGCTTCCTTGTCGTACATGGCGTCAAATCAATCTCGCATGTTCAAAAGGTCCAGAGTTCATTTCCCGTTTCCTACTGACAACTGACAACTGACACTGACAACTGTTCTGCTCTACCGGCGGCTTTTCTCCGGTAATTCTATCGCAGCGATCGCGGAAAGCACCTGCTCGCTGATCTTCTGGTAAACTTCACGATTGTGGGCAGCCAAATCTTCTTTTTTGAACCGCATGGGCTTGCCGACGACCACGGTGATCGGGTGCGGCCTGATCTTCCCGCCTTTCGGCCAAGCTTCAAATGATCCGAAAATTCGCATCGGGACAACGGGAGCAAGGGTCCTGGCTATGATCATGCCGATCCCTGGTCGAGCCTTCTGGATCTGCCCGGTCAATGACCGGGTGCCCTCCGGAAAAATAACCGTGCGATGCCCCTCCTTCAGGAGGTTCACGACTGCGCGGAAGGCCGCAAGATCGCCTCGCGTAAGATCGACCGGAAGCGCGTTTACCCTGGAAATGATTGGCCCGAGTAACTTTTTTTCGAAAAGTGTTTTACGTGCCAGAAAGTAAAGTTCGTTTCTGCAGGTAATACCAACCAGTGGCGGGTCGAGGTAGCTCTGGTGATTGGCAGCCATTATGGCCGGGCCCTCTTCAATGACGTTCTCCTGACCATATGCGCGATACTGAAATGCGACCCTGGCGATCGCGCCGCTAAGCGTATAACAGAACCAGTAAAGCGGCTTCATCAGTCGAGGCGGAGAGCTTCTGGAAGCTTTTTCATCTTCAGGCGTCCGATAATCTCTCCCACGACGCCATCTATCGTCAGAGAGGAACTATCGATCACGTGCGCATCCTCGGCGATCGTCAACGGAGAGGCACGTCTGGAGGAGTCGGCCCAGTCCCGGAAAAACAAATCATCGCGTTGCCCTTGGACCGCTCTCCTCTGTGCCCGCACCTCGAGCGAGGCATCGATGTAAAACTTATAGAGCGTTTCGGGAAACACCATGGACCCGATGTCACGTCCTTCCATGACCAGGTTATCCCGGGTCAGAAATTCCCGAAGATGCGCCACAAGAAATTCGCGCACCTCCGCGATCGCGGAAATGGCCGAGACTGTCCGATTAACCTGTTCACCGCGCAAATGCGGCTCAGGACTAATCCCGTCGATCAAGAAAACTAATTCCTTGCGTTCCAGAACAAAGTTGAAGACTGATTTTCGCACCTGGCCGCAAACCGCGCTTACGTCGTCCGCCCGAATATTGTGTTTATTGGCCAGCCAGGCGATCCCTCGATAAAGCGCACCGCTATTGACGTAAGAGAAACCGAGACGCCTGGCGAGCTTGCGCGCGACCGTGCTTTTCCCTGAAGCGGCAGGTCCGTCAATAGCAATCACCGAAAATTCGGAGACCGGATCCGGATTCAATTCTTTTCTAGAACTTCGGCTGGGTTAATTACAGGCGTGGGCGGATTCTCGTCCGGCGTTAGAAACCTCTGCAACTGCTCGGCGAATCTTGGATAAGAAGTCGCGATGCAGTCCGTGTCTTCGATCACAGTCTCAGTATCGGCGAACATTCCGGCGATTGCGAAGGCCATGGCAATACGATGATCGCCATAACTTTTCACGCGCGCTCCGATCAGGGGGGCGCCCCCGTAGATCTCGAGCCCATCTTCCAATTCAACAACCTCGACTCCCATCGCAGTCAAATTTGTCGCAATGGCCGCCAGCCGGTCGGTTTCTTTTACGCGTAACTCCTTGGCGTCACGAATCACCGTCTTACCGTGCGCCAACGCCGCTGCTACTGCGAGAATCGGGATCTCATCGATTACGTTCGGCACTTCATCGCCGGCGATAATAGTTCCGCGGAGCCGTCCACCCTGGATCCGGACTTCGCCTCTCGGCTCCACTTGATCGCAATCCTCGATCACTTCGCGAACTCGCGCTCCCATTCGCAATAGCACCGAGAGGATACCGGTCCGAGTCTTGTTCACTCCGACATCTCGGACAAGAAGATCCGAATCTTCTTGCGCAGCGGCTGCCACCAACCAGAACGCAGCGCTCGAAATGTCACCGGGAACCGTGAAGTCTCTCGATTCCGGCACTTGATCTCCATACAACGAGATAGCGAATCCGCGTCCCAGCTTCTCTCGTTGCGACTGAATGAGAAAATAAGACATCATTCTCTCGGTATGGTCCCGCGTAGGGAATCGCTCAACGACCGTGGTCTTGCCGGATGCCTTGAGTGCAGCGAACAAAATCGCGCTTTTGACCTGGGCGCTCGCCACCGGAAGCTCGTAGCGAATCGGGTGTAACCGATTCCCGCGAATGACGAGCGGGGCTGCGCTGTTTCTCCCCGTCGCCTCAATCGATGCGCCCATCTGGGTGAGCGGTTCAATGACTCGCCGCATCGGTCTCGACGAAAGTGAGGCATCCCCAATTAACCTCGATTCAAAGGGTTGTGTCGCGGCGAGCCCGCAGAGCAACCGCATCAAAGTCCCGGAATTACCGCAATCGATGGCCCGGGCAGGAGGACGAAAATCTCCCCGTTGACCATGAATTACCAACGTCGTTTCTTCCGGTTGTTCGATCGCGATCCCGAATTCCCTCATCGCGTTGACTGTGCATTGACAATCCTGACTCGGAAGGAAACCGCGGACGACGCAAGCACCATTCGAAATTGCTGAGAGCAGAACGGCACGATGTGACATGCTCTTGTCGCCTGGAACTTGAATTTCCGCCTCGATCGTTGGCGCCCTAAAAACCGATAGTTCTGACATAACGCACTATGGCGATAACCTATCGCGATTCTCCTTGGCGTCGTCGAGCAAAGCTTGCAATTTTTTCGCGTCTTTTTCTGCCAATAAACTCAAAGCTTCTTCCAGCTCTCTATTGAACGCGCGGAGATGCTCTTGCACAGCGTCCGCGTTCGACAACAAAATGTCCGCCCAGAGTTCAGGCGCCCCAGATGCTATTCTTGTCACGTCGCGGAATCCGGGCCCGCAGAGATCAAGCGCTGCTCTGTCTGTTCTCGCCACGTGTTTGACCAGAAGCGCGGCAATCAGATGAGGCAGATGACTCATCACGGCAACCAGCTGGTCATGCGCCGCGACGCTGACCAGCACGACGCGGGTGCCTAGCTCTTCCCAGAATCCAGTGACGAGCGGCACGCTGGCCGCGTCGCCGGCCAGTTCCGGACAGAGCAGTGTCACCGCGCCTGCAAACAAATCGTGGCGCGCGGCTTCAGCGCCGGACTTTTCCGAACCGGCCATCGGGTGCGCAGGAACATATTCGCACCGATTTCGCAACACTGCCGTGAGAACCTCGGCAGCGGGCCGCTTAACGCTCGCAACGTCCGAAACCACGTGGTCGGGGCCCACCAGTTCGCTTAAGACGCTGCCGACCTGTGCGAGTGCGCCGATCGGTGTCGCCAGAATGACGAGCCTGCTGTTTGACACCAGCTCTGCAAGATCATTTACCACCGCCGCCTTCCGAAACTTCGGTCCGGCCAACTTTTCAGAGGCCAAGCGATCGTACAAAAAGACCTGGTAGCCAGCACGCAGCGCCGCGAGCGCGATCGAACCGCCCATCATGCCCACGCCGACGATGCCCACACTGCGTACTTCCATAATCACAAAAGCAAAACGGGACGCGCGCAAATGCGCGTCCCGCCAAGACCACGTATTTACAGCCCCAAACTTAAGGTACGAGAAAAATTTTGCCGGTGTACGGATCTTTCACCTCCGCGCCTGGCGGATAGCCTTCCACGTCAACTTCACCTGCATTTGGAGCATACGGACTGATCACGCGTCCGGTTTTACCGGGCACCTTGCTTGCCACGGGGTAGTTCTCGGGCTGCGCAGGTGCTGCGGGAGAGGGCGTAGGAAAAGATTCGGGAGGCGGAGTTTCCTCCGTTGAAGTCTCCGGTGTTCGTTTTGGCGGCAGAGCGCTCACGGGAGGCGGGGTTGGACTCGGAACGGCACCGTAGCCGTAGCGATTCCCAGCGCCGGCTGTTTTCGGCCCTGTCGTTTGACAGGCAACCAACGCCACAGAAAGAGCGACCGGAGACAGAAGAATGAGGTGACGAATCATAGGGAAAGATATGGATCAGCATTAATTCATCCGAGTTCGAATGACAATCGAAATCAGGGTAGGAACCCGGTTACGCGATCGTCAATTTCCCCCAGCCTGACTTCGCAGATACTGGATCAACAAGCGCAGACGCTCGCAAACTTCGTACGCTTCGAGCAGTTTCTGCCGCTGAAACGGTTCTCCCACAAAAGCAGCCGCCACAACGTCGGAAAGGATTTCCGGAGAATCAATCTGCTTCAAATGGTCCATGAGATTTGGGGGGAGCGGCACGCCGATTCTTTCGATCCGCATGCAAAACTCTTTCACCTTTTCGCCTAACGCGTCCGCTTCCACCGGATTGCCAAGAATGGACTTTGCGATCTCTATTTTTGCGATTCGGAACGGCCTTTCCTGCGTCCAGGCGAGCAACCGGACACGCGCCAATCCCTGCAGCACCAGATTGGAAGTGCCGTTCTCGTTTCCAACGCACGCACGTATCAGTCCCACGCCGGCAACAGGGCACAGATCCTCAATTCCAATCGCTTCTTCGATTCCCCTCTTCATCAGGGCCACAGAAAACATGCGATCGCCGTCCAGGCTGTGCGCGAGCATGTCGCGATAACGCGGCTCAAAAATACGCAAAGGCAACAGGGAATGCGGAAAGAGCACCGCATTCGCCAACGCCATCACTGGAACTTCTATGGGAATCTCGATCACGGCGAGCCGTTCGAAGCGGCGTTCGGAAAGGAGCCACCTTCCCGCGGCACTTCCATCGTCGCCTGTTCCTGCGCGCGCCGGACGGAAAGAAACTGAGCTACTTGTTGCACGTCCTTGTCTCCCCGTCCGGACATGTTGATAATGACAATTTGGTCAGGATTCATTTTTCGCGCATGCTTGATCAGATAGGCGACGGCATGCGTCGACTCGAGGGCCGGTATGATCCCCTCAGTCCGGGATAACTCCAGGAACGCCTCCAGAACTGCATCATCGGTGGCATAATCGTATTCCACTCTGCCAATATCGCGCAGATAACTATGCTCGGGGCCGACAGCGGCGTAATCAAGACCAGCGGAGACCGAATGAGTGAGTTGAATCTGTCCATCCTCGTCTGCAAGCAGCCAGGTTTTTGTCCCTTGCAGCACTCCCAGCCTACCAGCCTGAAAACGCGCCGCATGTTCGCCGGGACGTATTCCGCGCCCGCCGGCTTCCACTCCAACCATTCGCACCCCGGCATCGTTCAGAAAGGGATAGAAGAGCCCGATGGCGTTACTGCCGCCTCCGACACACGCCACCAATAGATCCGGCAGGCGCTCTTCCTGCTCAAGGATCTGTCGCCTTGCTTCTTCTCCGATTACCCGGTGCAGATCCCGAACCAGCAGAGGGTATGGATGCGGCCCGTACGCCGTGCCGAGAAGATAATGCGTTGATCGTACATTGGTGACCCAATCGCGCATGGCTTCATTGATCGCTTCCTTCAGCGTCGCTTGACCGGCGGTCACCGGGACAACTTTCGCCCCCAGGAACTCCATTCTCGCCACATTCAGCGACTGACGTTCCATATCGACTTTCCCCATGTAAACAACGCATTCAAAACCAAACCGAGCCGCGACGGTCGCTGTCGCTACACCGTGCTGTCCCGCTCCTGTTTCCGCGATGACCCGGGTCTTGCCCATGCGCTTGGCGAGCAGGATCTGGCCCATCGCGTTATTGATCTTGTGCGCACCGGTGTGCAAAAGGTCTTCCCTTTTCAGGTAAATCCGCGGCCCCTTTAGTTTTTCCGTGAGTCGCTCCGCATAGTAAAGCGGCGTCGGACGCCCGCAGAACGATCTTAGCAACCGATCTAACTCGATTTTAAATTTCGGGTCCTGCCTGGCCCGTTCGTACTCGTCCCTTAATTCACAGACTGCAGGCATCAATGTTTCCGGAACGAACACACCGCCATACGGTCCAAAGTGACCCTGAACATCCGGCATCAGGCTAAGCTCAACTGAGGTGTGCATAGAGATGAGAGGACCATCGCTGCTGCCCACAGCCCGAATCAAGGATTTCTTTTGGAAGCACCGGCAGAACCGAGCGGCGTTCTGGCTTGTGAGATCTGAGCCCATGCCAGCGAGGCGTTTCGCGTGGCTTCTGAAGGCCGGGCAGACCGGGGATGGTCCGCCTGCAAACTGCGGTGGACACTCCGATCCGCCTTGCCGGTGACGTTATCCCGATCCGCTCTGCTCCAGGGCCATTCGGACCGCACGGCGATGAGGCGACGGCATTGGAACCGCGTCAAGCAACTCCAAGCTGTGCCATGCCTGCCCTGCGCTCAAGGTAGCTGGCGGCTCGCTCAAGAAAACATTCAGCCGGACCACAAACCGCGTGATCGGGTAGCTAAAGCTCAGAAACGGAAGATCCAAATCAAAGTGCCGGCTCGATTCAGAATTTGGCGCCAGAGCCGGCAGGCTCCACAGGCCGTGCCAACGCGTACCTAGATTCTGCTGCAACAAGATCCGCCCTTCTCTCAATGCCAGAAGATGGAATTCAGCTTTTCTTTCAATTTTTCGCCGCTCTCTCTTTCTGGGGAGCGACTCCGGGTCTTTGGCAGCACAAAAGGAACGGACTGGGCAGATGATGCAGAGGGGTTTTCGAGGCAAACAGATCGCCGCCCCCAGCTCCATTAAAGCTGAATTCAAGAGGCACGGATGGGCCCCCTGAACATATTGCGATGCGAGATCCCAGATGATCCGGCGCCCCCGCGGCTGATCCACCGGTTCCTGTAAATTCAGAAGACGGCTCAGGACTCTTTCAACATTTGCGTCGACAATCGGAGCAGGCAGGTCGAATGCAAAACTCGCGATCGCGCCGGCGGTGTATCTCCCGATGCCGGGAAGCTTCACCAGGGCGTCCACGGCGGAGGGAAACTTTCCGTTCCACTCGGCCAAAATAATCTTTGCGCATTTGTGCAGATTTCGGGCACGGTTGTAGTAACCGAGCCCTTGCCAGGCGCGGAGGACTTCGGATTCATCGGCATTTGCCAGTTCGGGTAAGGTCGGGAACCGCTCGAACCAGCGTCGATAATAGCCGAGGACGGTCGCCACCTGGGTCTGCTGGAGCATCAGTTCCGACACCAGGATCGCATACGGATCGCTGGTTGCCCGCCACGGCAGCTGGCGGCCGTGGCGGGCAAACCAGGCCGCCAGTTCCGCTCGAAACTCCGTGATTTCACAGATAATTTGTTTCATCGTACCGCACCGGTGAATTCTTACACGATAGCCATCCAGCCTTCCCAGGCAGAAGCGCTCAGGAATCTCTTGAAGGAGCAAGGATTCGAATTTGTCGATCGACCTTACACAATCTTTTTCGCCCAAAAAGCAAAACTATCCGTCGCCGTGTATGAAAAGGGACCAAAGGTGGTCGTTCAAGGTAAAGAGACCGAAGATTTCGTCCGGTTCTATCTCGAGCCGGAAATCTTGAAAGAGGCGCGGGTCGGCTACGAGGAGGTGTTCAATCCCGCTATGTTCGAACCGCATTTCGGGATCGACGAGAGCGGGAAAGGAGACTTCTTCGGGCCGCTGGTCATCGCCGGCGTTTACGTTGATCGCGAGATCGCGCGCCGACTCCTTTCTCTCGGAGTAACGGACAGCAAGAAAATCGGCTCGGACAACAAAATCCGACAGCTTGCGGATGAAATCGGTCATACGCCCGCTCTGGCAGCCAATATCGTCCTGATCGGCCCTGAAAAATACAATTTGCTCTACGAAAAATTCGCGAACCTGAATGACTTGCTGGCATGGGGACACGCTCGAGTAATTGAGAATTTGCTGCTGCAGAGACCGGGCTGTAAAAGATCGCTTTCCGATAAATTCGCCAATGAACGCGTGATCCAACGAGCCCTCTTGAAACAAGCGAAAGAGATTCAGATTGATCAGCAAACCAAGGCAGAATCGGATATCGCCGTCGCGGCGGCATCGATCCTTGCTCGGGACAAATTTGTTCGTTGGATGGAGAGCCGCAGCAAAGCGCTGGGAGTTGCTCTTCCAAAGGGCGTTTCAGCAGCGGTTAAATCCGCTGCCCGCAAGGTCGTGGAAAAAGGAGGTCGTGACGCTTTGCGGGCAATCGCGAAGATGCATTTCCGGACCTCGGCCGAGGTGCTTGGCGAGAATACAAATGGGACAAACAGCAGCAATATCGTCCACTAAATCCTTGCCTCATTTGCATTCTCGTCGATAGTTCGGAAAAGGCTCAGCGTCGGACGTTTGCAGCAACGACGCTGACGGCAGAGGGCCACCGGAAGTGCCATAAAATTTCGAACCTGTGAAAGGATTCGCAATGGCTAACCTGACAAAGCGGGACATTGTTGTAAAGATCAGTAACGACACCGGTCTGGTTCAACATCAAGTGTTTGAAGTAGTGCAGCGAACGCTCGATTTGATTACAGATACTTTGGCGCGCGGCGAAGATGTAGAGCTACGGAATTTCGGGATCTTTGAAGTTCGACTAACGAAAGAACGCGTCGGCCGAAATCCCAATCAACCCGGAAGCAGCTTCAAGATCCCGCCTAGAGCAACAGTAAAGTTCAAGGCTGGCAAAGTGATGCGACAAAAGGTCTCAAAGCTTTCACCGACCCTTAAGCAGGCACAAACGCTTAAAGGAGCAATGCTCTAGCCCCCAAGAATGACGGGACGACCTGATGTGAACAAAGCGACGAGCTGAGCCTGCATCGCTGACAAATCTCCAAGGATTTGCGAGCGATGCAGGCTAACGGGCTTCTTCTTTTTTAATCTTTTCGAGCTGATTCAACAATTTGCCGATTTCTCTGGTTACCGGCTGTTGGCCGGGCAGAGCTAGCGGCCGTAACGCGAATTGGGCGAGGCGTTCCGTAACGCCCCTGCGGTTGGTTCTGCCTTTCAACCCCCTGATTTTTTCTGCTTTGACGATATGTCGGGTTTTATTCTGGAGACGCGCCTCCAGTTCGTCGGCCAGCAATCGGCGCGCGAGAAACCTATTCAGGGCCTGGCAACGTCCCTCAGAGCTACGAATGCGAATCCCGCTCGGTCGATGCCGCAATTCGACTCCCGATTTCCGAAAAAAATTCTCCTCGATATCTCCTTCCGAGCAACTGAGGGCTAACAGCCGTTCGCGCAAGGCTTTCGCCTTTTTTTCTGAGACAGGAAAAGCAGGCACGGAAACGATATATAGCGATTGTCCCAGGAAAATTCAAACAGAAGGTCGCAGGAGAGGTCCTTCCCGCGAGTTGTTCTTTATGACTTTCGTAGGTTAAGGTATTCTTCAGCGAGCCATGGAATCATCTGAACTCTTAACGACCAATCGGAAGGCCCTGACGATTAACCTCGATCAGGCAAAGTACGGCACGTTCGCGGAGATCGGTGCCGGTCAAGAAGTCGCTCGACACTTTTTCCAAGCAGGGGGCGCAGCGGGCACTGTCGCAAAGTCGATCTCTGCCTATGACATGAAATTCAGTGATGAGATCTACGGCAGAACGGCAAGATACGTCTCCAAGGAACGGCTGGGGCTCATGCTGGACCACGAGTACAATCTGCTTCTGGAACGGTTGCGGGATGCGCGGGGGGACCGGACCGAATTCTTCGTCTTTTCCGATACAGTCGCTGCCAAAAGTTTCAAAGGCACAAACGAGGCACACGGGTGGATGGGAGTCAGGTTCGAGGCCACACCCAATTCACCGCCGAGCGATGTCATTCTCCACGTCAGAATGCTGGATAAGGAAAACATCCTGCAGCAACATGCTCTCGGCATCATTGGTGTGAACCTGGTCTATGGCGCGTTCTACTATATCGACGATCAGGATCGATTCATTCAATCCTTGGCCGACAATCTCGGCGTCGACCGGATCGAAGTCGACATGATTAATTTCAGCGGAGCACTTTTCGCCAATGTCGACAACCGTCTGATGAGTCTGAAATTGGTCGAATACGGACTCACAAATGCCGTCATGTTCAGTCCCAAGGGTGAAGTTTTGCAGCCCTCAGAGGTTCTTCACAAAAAAGCAATCGTCGTTGAGCGCGGCAGTTTTCGGCCGGTAACCCTGGTAAACGAAGATATGATGCGATGCGCATTGGCCCAGTTTCTCCAGGAACCTGCACTCAAAGGTGTGGACGTGGTGGTCCTGATGGAGATTACGATGCATAACCTGCTGGCATCCGGGAACATCGACCACAAAGATTTTCTGGACCGGGTCGACACTCTGGCCGCAATCGGAAATAATGTACTTATTTCCAATTACCTGGAGTTCTACAGGCTCACCTCTTATTTCCGCCGGTACACCAAACAGATGGTCGGAGTGGCGATGGGTATCAACAACTTGCTCGAAGTGTTCAACGAGAGATATTACGAAAACCTCGACGGGGGAATCCTCGAATCGTTCGGACGCCTGTTTAAAAATCTGATCAAGCTATATATCTATCCGATGCGAAAGAGCGCCTACGACCGTTACTGCCTTGCGAACCCCGCGGCGTGCCCAATTCCTTTAACCGGCACATCCCTACACCCTCTGGCCACCGACGTATGGATCAACGCGATAAACCTCCAAGTCCAAATGCATTTGCGGAACTTGTATGCACACCTGCTGGAAAATCATTACATTGCGCCAATCGTGGGCTTTGACGCGGCAATTATGGATATTTTCTCCCGCGACGTCCTGAACAAGATCCAGACTGGAGAGCCCGGATGGGAACCCATGGTGCCCGAGAAAGCCGCGTCGGTCATCAAAGACCGACACCTCTTTGGTTACAAGGAGGCGCCTGCAACGAAACTGCAGCCGGTTGGATAGTCCTTCGACACACGGACAGAGGTAAATTTCCCGGTCTATTAACTCACGCATGAAGTCTGAGCGAATGGTCATTCCTGGATTGTGACCGGACTCCAGGATAACTCGGTGATGAACCCCCTAGAACAACGAATCGGATATAAATTCCGAAATTCGCTTCTGTTGGCCGAGGCCTTGACTCATCCGAGCCTGGGCCACGAAACGCAGCGGCATCATTTCGACAATCAACGTCTCGAGTTTCTCGGTGACGCTGTTTTGCAATTAATTTTTACGGAACATCTTTTCCGTTTGTTTCCGCATTTTAGTGAGGGGCAGCTGACGAAGTTGCGTTCGCGACTCGTGTCACGCGAGGGCCTAAAAGTGCACTCCATTGGGATCGGTTTGGGTACCTACCTGATGATGGGCCGCGGTGAAGAAGCGAGCGGCGGACGCCAGCGTGCCTCGATTCTGGCCGACGCTTTCGAAGCCTTGGTCGGCGCGATGTATCTGGACAGCAATCTCGAAGTTGTCCGGCGATTTGTGCTCGATGAAGCGCAACAGGATATCCAGCGACTCACGCATCAGCCACTTGAGGTGAATCCGAAAGGGCAACTCCAGGAGATTCTGCAAGCGATCTCCCCAAAAAGCCCAAGTTATGAAATTGTCTCT
This sequence comes from uncultured Verrucomicrobiae bacterium, assembly GCA_963782115.1. Classification (GTDB taxonomy): domain Bacteria; phylum Verrucomicrobiota; class Verrucomicrobiia; order Chthoniobacterales; family JAFAMB01; genus JAFAMB01. Next base: position 30,251 of record CAWAIK010000014.1, on the reverse strand, counting down.
CAGACCGGTCCGGAACATCAAAAATTATTCGTCGCCAAGGTCGTCTGGGAAGACACTGAGCTTGGTTCCGGCGACGGTTCCAGCAAAAAACAAGCAGAAACAGCCGCAGCGCTTTCCGCGCTAAAGACCAAACGGTGGGAGTCGAAGCCCGTGAAATCAGAACCCGAGACGATTTCTTTCGGGCCGGTTGAAGTCGAAATCGAAATCAAGCCGCCGGCCGCGAAACGGGCGCCACGAAAAAAACGCGATGGCGACGAGTCCAAGTCGCCGGTGGTTTAGACGGTCAAAGAAATTTCCCTGGGTTCAAAATTCCCGCGGGATCCAGAGCGCGCTTGATAGTCTGGTGTAACGCGATTGACTCGGGTGAAACTGCCTGAGGCCACCAACGCTTTTTCGCCAATCCGATGCCATGCTCACCGGTGATCGCGCCACCAGAGTCGATCACGTATCGGAAAAGATCGTCCAGTGCCCGCTCCACCCTCTCGCCAACCTCCTTTTTGTCCGGCTCGGCAACCATGACATTAACGTGGATATTGCCATCTCCGGCGTGCCCGAAGCAGGCGACTGGAAATCCGTAGCGCTCCTGCAAGCTACTCGCAAACTGCATCAGCTCGACCAATTTTCCTCTTGGGACTGTGACGTCTTCATTTAATTTCATAAAGCCGGTCGCTTTTAAGGATTCAGAGAAACCTCGACGGAGATCCCAGAGCTTTTCACACGCCTCTTCGCCAAATGCGGTCTCAAGAGTAAGAGCACCCAGCGAATTTACCAGGGTCGAGAGCGCCTCGACCGATGAACGCACCGGCCCTTCGTGCCCATCCAAATCGATCAACAGATGCGCTTCGCCTTCCGGCACAATCCGGCGGGAAAAATGACGGCGCGCAGCCTCGAGTGTGAACCGGTCAGCGATCTCCAATGCCGAAGGCAAATAACCTTCCAACAGGATTTTCTGGACTGCGGCGGCGGCATCTTCAATGGAGCGGAAGCTTGACGAGAGGGAAGCTCTGGCGGGTGGAAGTGGGAGCAGTCGCAACACTGCCTCAGTGACAACTCCCAGCATCCCTTCGGAACCAACGAAGAGCCCAACGAGATCGAACCCGGTTTTGTTCTTATGCGTTCGTCCGCCGACTCGGACGACCGTGCCATCGGCGAGAACAATTTCCAGACCAAGGACATAATGACGGGTCACACCGTATTTAAGACAGCGAGGACCGCCTGCATTGGTCGCAATGTTCCCACCAATCGAGCTGTTCTTCAGGCTCGCCGGATCCGGTGGATAATAAAGCCGGCGATTTCTCACCTCGCGTTGTAAATCTCCGGTAATCACACCCGGCTCGACTACGGCCACGCCGTCTGCGACCGCGATCTCTTTTATCCGGTTCATTCTGGCCAACGCGAGAGCGATCCCGCCCTTTACAGGAACGCAGCCGCCCACATACCCGAACCCGGACCCACGCGCCGTCACCGGGATTTTTCTCTCATTTGCGAAGCGAAGCAGCTGCGACACCTGGTGGGTGCTGGTCGGCGTAACAACCACGTCCGGCAAATGGCTGGCAAACCATTTATCACGGCTGTTTTCTTGCAGTTTGACCGGATCCTGAGAAGCAATGTCCGAACCGAAAAGAGAAACAAGTTCCAGGTAAAGGTCCATCTTGAGGCGGGGACGCAAGGGAACGCGTCTTCCGAGGCCTAATCTTACATCCCCATAATCTGGTACCCGCCATCGACGTAAATGACCTGGCCCGTGATCGCAGTGGCGCCGTCACCTGCGAGGAAAACTCCAGTATGGCCAAGTTCAGCCGGGTCGCAACTTCGCTGAAGCGGCGCATGTTCCTGGTAGTGTTTCAGCATGGAAGTAAAGCCGGCAATCCCCCGAGCCGCCAGGGTTGCCACAGGCCCAGCACTGATACAGTTCACTCGGATCTTTCTAGGACCAAGATCGTAGGCGAGGTAGCGTGTCGCGGCCTCGAGACTCGCTTTGGCCACCCCCATGACGTTGTAGTGTGGGACGACCTTGGTAGAACCGTAGTAGGTCATCGAAATGATGCTTCCTCCATTCGTCATCAACGTTGCAGCTTCCCTGGCCAGCCCGACAAGTGAATAAGCGCTGATGTTGTGCGCTAAGAGGAAGGCTTCCCGTGATGTGCTCAGAAAATCGCCTTCCAGAGCTTCCTTGGGCGCAAAAGCGACCGAGTGCAGCATGAGATCGACCCGCTCGGTTTGTTGACGAACATGCTGAAAAAAATCAGTGATCTCAGCGTCGCTGGTCACGTCGCACGGGTAAAGCGGGACGTCGGAACCGAAAGTCGAAACCAGATCTTCCACATTTTCCTTCAGCCGCTCGCCCTGATAGTTGAATATTAACTTCGCTCCTGCAGCCGCCCAAGCTTGCGCAATTGCCCATGCGATGCTGCGCTTGTTCGCGACTCCGAATACCACGCCGATCTTTCCTTCGAGGGATTTTGAGCTCATAAAGAATTGGTCCAGAGAGGAAACCTTGAATTTCCTCTGCGGACCATGCCTAAGCAATTGCTTTTTTCCTGGAAACAGGCTTGGGCTTGGGAACCGCCTCCCTGCGGAATTTCCCGAAGCTTGGACACAATGATCCAATTTCACAATTCGCACAGTCCGGGTTCCTCGCGTAACATCTGCGTCGCCCGTGCCAGATCAGCCAATGACTGAAATTTGTCCATTCCGATTTCGGAACCAGCCGCATGAGGTCCACTTCAATTTTTTCTGGCTCACGCTTTGTCGTAAGTTCGAAGCGTTTGGCTAATCGAGCCACGTGCGTATCCACGACGATCCCTTCTCCGATCGAATATGCGTTCCCCAAAACCACGTTAGCCGTCTTCCGGCCGACCCCCGCCAGTTGCGTCAATTCCACCATCGAACGTGGAACTTCGCCTCGATATTTTTCAACCAGATCCTTTGCCATGGCGCGAAGATTCTTCGCTTTGTTGCGATAGAACCCAGTCGTTTTGATCGCGAGCTCCAGCTCATCCTGGCTGACGGCGGCAAGCTCGTAGGCGGTCGGGTATTTCGGGAAAAGATCCCGGGTAACAATGTTGACTCGTTTATCCGTACATTGCGCGGAAAGAATTGTCGCGACCAACAACTGAAACGGCGTTTCAAAATCCAATTCGCAATGCGCGCTCGGATAAACTTCGCGGAGCCTTTGGATAATGCCTCGAAGTCGTTCTTTGATTCGCATCTTGTCGGAATTCAGGTTTAAGCAAACGATCCTGCCCGCTTCTTTACCAGTTCGGGACCCAAATTAATTGGAGCCAGTTCCGGAGTCTTCCCGCCTTCTCGAATGCTGGTCGGGCGACTTCTCTAGCTGAGGCCGGGGGGAGAAGTTAAATCAATTTCCTTCAGCGACAGGGCAAAATAGCGGCACTCGTCTTCCGAATAATATTTTTTCGCGTTTTCAAAATAGTTCTGTGCCGCTGCTTTCTCGCCCCGCTTCAGAGCGATCGCTCCACGAGCATAGTAATAAGCAGGCGTCTTGCCGGGAAACTTCATGAGATCCACGATCCCGCTGGCCTTGCTTTGCTCTCCTTCAAGGAGTGCGCACAGCACAAGTTTGAAATCCACCAACTCCGACCCGGGGTCCAGCTCTTTTAACGCCTGGTACTCCTGAGTCGCTTCGGCGTATTCCCCTTCAAGCAGTTTCACTTCAGCCAAGTTGAGTTTGGCGGGGTAGAACTGTGGATCCAAGGCGAGCGCCTGATTAAACTGCTGGATCGCTTCAGCGTACCGCTTCTCCCTGGTAAAGATCGCCCCACGTAAATTTGGGATATCGGGTTTTTTCGAGTCTGCCTTTGCTGCGGTATCGACTTGTTTTTCGGCTTCTTCGAATTTGCCTTGATTGAACGCAGTGGTCGCCCGTTCGAAAGCGGCGCTCCGCTGATCCGCGACGCTGAAACGGGCCAGCAGAACAAGACAAAAAGCCGTCAACAATCGATTCAATGGCTCCTCAGAGTTCGCGTCCGACAGCAACTGCCACACTTCTTACCCGCGCCACGAGATCCTCAAAATCAGCGGGGAGCAACGCTTGCTCGCCGTCGCTCTTGGCTTGCTCGGGAGCGTTATGGACCTCAATCATAATGGAATCCGCACCCGCAGCGACCGCTGCAAGAGCCATGGCCGGGATAAATTGGCGCACACCAATCCCGTGCGTCGGATCCACCACCACCGGTAAGTGAGTTTCGGCCTTAAGCACCGGTACGGCATTCAGGTCAAGCGTGTTGCGAGTCATGGTCTCAAATGTCCGTATGCCACGCTCGCAGAGTAACACGTTAAAATTTCCTTCGCTTAAGATGTATTCAGCGCTCATCAAAAGATCTTTGATTGTTGCCGACATCCCTCGTTTGAGCATGACGGGGAGGTTGGTTCGTCCCACCTCGCGGAGAAGGGAAAAGTTTTGCATGTTCCTGGCCCCAACTTGCAGACAGTCGGCATATTCACAGACCAATTCCAGGTCCTTTGTATCCATTACTTCGGTAATAATGGGCATCCCGGTGGCTCGCCTGGCTTCAGCGAGGAATTGCAGCCCTATCTTGCCAAGACCCTGAAAGCTATAGGGCGAAGTTCTCGGCTTGAAAGCGCCCCCGCGCAGAACCTTGGCCCCGGATTTCCGGACCGCTTTCGCAATGACAGTGATCTGGTCCTCGCTTTCCACCGAGCAGGGGCCGGCCATGACCACGACTTCTTTCCCTCCGATGGCGACATTCCCCACCTGAACATGGGAATGTCTCCCGCGAAATTCGTAAGCAACGAGTTTATACGGTTTGAGGACCGGAGTCACTGACTCAACGCCTGGAAAGGCACCCAGCGGCTTTTCCCGGATTTTATCTTCGGGACCGATTACGCCAATAACGACACGCATTTCGCCACGGCTAACTTCAGTTTTCAGGCCCCAGGAACGAATTCGAGCGACGATGTGATCGATCTGTTCCTCGGTCGCATCGGGACGGGTGACAATGATCATTGCTATTGAATTGGGTGTTGTTTTCCTCAGAGTCCCAGCAACTGTTGTTGCCAACGCATCAGAATCGAGCCGGCTGTTTCCGGTTCTCTCGAGATCCGCTCCAACGCCTGCCGTGGAGCAACCACGCCGGGTTCGAGTTGCAAAGCTTCCGCCACCCGGTCCCGTCGATTTTTGAGCTGCTCCAAACGTTGTTCCTGGTCGGCGGTCGGCCTGTCGCGAACCAACCGGACCCGCTGCGGCCATTCCGCTTCGGGCAACCGCAGGGCTTCCTGCAGTAGAGCCGCCAGGCGTTTGCGCCTGGTTCCATGGACGCCAGCCGGCAGATGCTCATCCCGCGTTCCGGTCGATTTTGCCAGCTCAATGAGTTCCTCATTCCGAAGTATTTGAAAGCTTGGACGATCCGCTTTCTGAGCCTCGGCATCTCGCCAAAGCCAAAGGGCGCGCAACACCGCGAGCTCCTTTCCCCGAAGTGACGCGCTCCCAGGAATCTTCCAGATTCGCTCCGGGTCTTTCTCCCGATCCTCACCGGCTGCCAGGACAGCTTTCTGGCAGCTTTCCTGGAACCATTCCCATCTGCCTTTGGCGCGCAGCTCCTCAGCCAGCCGCTCAGCCAAGTCGATCAAGTAGAGAGTATCGTTGATCGCGTATTCAATCATAGCCGGCGTAAGCGGCCGGCGACCCCAGTTCGCTTTCTGCGAAGATTTCGGCAGCTCAATCTCAAAGAACTCCTTCACCAGTGAAGCGAGGCCTACCTCTTTCAAGCCCACCAACCTCGCAGCAAGATAAGTGTCGAAGACTTCGCCCGGGACAAACTTCGTGCCGCGCCGCAGCATCCGCAGATCGAAGTCGCAGCCGTGCAAGATAATTCTTTTTTGAGCGAGAACGTGGTTGAATCGAGTGAAGTCGAGCGGCTCAAGCGGATCAATCAAAACGTCCTGTTCAGGTAACCCGATCTGAATAAGACACAGCTTTTCAAAATAGCAGTGCAGGCTGTCCCCTTCGGTATCGACGGCCACCGGCTCGCATTTCTCCAGTGAGCCACACCAGTCATCCAGGAGTTTATTGTTGGTGATGATCAGCGGATACGGCTTTCTCATGGATTATCGAAGCGCTGTGAGAAGCAATTCCGCGTTAGTTCTGGTCGCCTTCAACGTAGTTAGAAGTACTTCCATCGCCTCGATGGCCGGCAATTGCGCGAGTTTTTTGCGTAAAAGGATTACACGCTCGAATTCGTCAGGGTGATAGAGCAGGTCATCGCGGCGGGTTCCAGATTTCAGGATATGAATCGCCGGATAAACCCGTTTTTCCACGAGAGTTCGATCCAGATGAAGCTCCATGTTGCCGGTTCCTTTGAATTCCTCGAAAATGACTTCGTCCATGCGGCTCTCGGTATCGATCAGGGCAGTCGCCAAGATTGTCAGGCTGCCTCCTTCCTCACAATTCCGTGCGGCACCGAAGAAACGTTTTGGCTTGAGCAAAGCCTTGGATTCAACGCCACCGGACATAATGCGCCCTTTGCCAGGTTGAAGCGCGTTATACCCGCGTGCCAACCGGGTAATGCTGTCCAGAAGGATCACGACATCCTTCCTGATTTCGACGAGACGCTTTGCCCGTTCGCTCACCAGCTCAGCCACCTGGACGTGGCGTGTCGGGCTTTCATCAAAAGTGGAACTGAAGATTTCGCAATCCAGGCATTGCCTGAGGTCCGTCACCTCTTCCGGGCGTTCGTCCACCAGTAACAAAATCAGGTGTACGTCCGGTGAATTCGCCCGGATCGCGAGTGCGATATCCTTAATCAGGATCGTCTTGCCGGTTCGAGGGGCGGCGACGATCAACCCCCTTTGCCCGCGCCCCAGAGGAGCTATTAAATCGACCGCCCGAGCGCTAACGCTTCGACTCCTTGGATTTTCGAGAAGGATCCGTTTGTCCGGGAAAAGAGCTGTCAATTGATCAAAATGCTTCGGTTCACTCCAGGATTCCAGTGGGATACCTTCGATGCTTATGACCTGCTCCATGGCCATAAATTTCTCTTTCTCCTTCGGTCCCCGGATGTAACCCCGGACTTTGTTCCCGGGCCGAATGCCGTGTTTCTTGAGGATCGCGGCCGACACATACACATCCTCGGGGCACGGCATGAAATTGTAACGTTCCCAGCGAAGAAACCCGTAGCTTTCGCTGGTGATTTCCAGCATCCCTTCGCCGACCAACTGGACGCCGCGGCTTGAGTAGGTCTTGAGCAGGTCGAAAATCAGCTGGTGGCGGGTGCGTTCGTGCGAGACCCGAAGGTTAAACTGCCGGGTCAGCTCCAGCAGCACGGGGTGACTAAGTTGGTGCAGCCTGTCTAGCTCAAGAACATTCCCGTTTCCGTCAAAATATTCTGAACCCGGCAACACCGTCGGTTCAGCGCCTGGCTCCTCCATAACGTTCGATGACCTCTTGAGATATCAGATTAACTTGTTGAGCGGTGATTCCAGGCAGACAATCGGTCCATACGACCCAATCTCCCCGACGAATTTTCTCTTCGAGATCCATCTGGGCTTGAATGATCTGTTCCGCCAGCTCTTTTAATAATCGACGTTCGACTACGATCCGTTCAACTTGCGAGGCGCGACTGCACGCAGTCACGATTATTCGATCAAGATAAGATTCAGCCCCCGTTTCATACAATAAAGGTATTTCCGCAAGGAGCAGCCCATCTCCCCCGGCCCGGCTAATCCATGCCTCTCGTATCCGGGGATGGAGAATGGATTCCAGAACCTTCCGTGCCGCACCATCGTGGAATACTAAGTCCCGCAGCCGGTCTCGTGCGAGATTGCCCTCAGAGTCAAACACCAGAGCTCCAAAAGCCGCTTTAATCTCCTCTTGTACAACTAAATTGCTATCCGTCAATCTTCTGGCTTCGAAATCTGAACTGAAAAATTCAACCGGAACAGTTCGCTGCAGCAAATCGAACAAATGTCGGGCGACTGTCGACTTCCCGGTTGCCACACCGCCAGTGATTCCAATGCTGGGCATCCGCTGTTCGGGTCTTGAGCTTTGAGTTTGACGAGGAAATTACAGCGCCGTCCTATTTCACCCAAAGGTCATAACTCCGCGCTTACGCTCCCAATTTTTTCCGGAAATAATCGATCGTTACACGGATTCCTTCGTCAAATTCCACCTTGGGTTCCCAATTGTTCAGCTGGGTCCGGGCGCGGGTGATATCCGGCTGACGGACCTTTGGGTCGTCCACAGGGAGTTCTCGGTACTCGATGCTGGATTTGGCACCCGTGATTTGGAGAATCTTTTCTGCGAATTGATTGATCGTCATTTCCATCGGGTTCCCAATATTCACCGGACCGTGGTGCTCGCTCATCGCCAGTCGAAATATCCCCTCGATCAGGTCTGATACGTAACAGAAGCTCCGAGTTTGACTTCCGTCGCCAAACACTGTCAGGGGTTCATTGTTCAAGGCCTGGCTGATAAACGCAGGCACCACTCGACCATCGCGGAGCCGCATCCTGGGGCCATAGGTGTTAAAAATCCGGACAATTTTCGTGTCGATACCGTGGAAACGATGATAGGCCATGGTCATCGCCTCGGCGAATCGCTTGGCCTCATCGTAAACGCCTCGCGGGCCGATCGGGTTAACGTTTCCCCAATAATCTTCGCTTTGCGGATGGACCAACGGATCGCCGTAACATTCTGAAGTGGAAGCGAGCAGGAATTTCGCGGATTTATCCTTGGCTAAACCGAGCGAATTATGGGTTCCGAGGGCGCCAACCTTCAAGGTGGGGATCGGGTGTTCCAAGTAATCAATGGGGCTGGCCGGAGACGCAAAATGAAAAACGAAGTCAACCTCGCCGGGCACAAAGATAAATTCAGAGACGTTGTGCCGGATAAAACGGAAATCCGGATTACCAGCCAGATGTGCGACATTCTCTGGAGATCCAGTGATGAAGTTATCAATCGCGATGACGCGAAATCCTTCGGCCAATAAACGATCGCTGAGATGGGAACCCAGAAATCCGGCACCGCCAGTCACCACCGCGGTCTTTTGTGAGAGCTTGGATTGGAACATTTGTAGGTTTTGTAACCACTAGATCGTGAGTCTCAGAAGTCGAGAGAAAAGTCAGATAGCATCGAGGTCACGGCTGTTCCAAGAAAATCTCGATCCCGCTCATCACGCTGAAGCGGCTGTCATCACTCCTCCTGGGCGGCGCCAAACGTATGGCGAATATCCTCGGCTTGTTCCCGCCAAAACGCATCTTCGCCAATATTTGTCGCGTGGTCTCCGATGCGCTCAAAAGCGCGCGCAATGAATATGAGATTCAGGTAAGTTGGAACCTGGTCAGGATCAGTCCCCATCCGTTCCGCCAGTTTGTCGTTGAGCCCGGAATTCAGAGTATCTAGATACCGGTCTCGCGGTTTCAGCTGCAAAGCGAGTTCCGCGTCTCCATCCACGAAAGCACGCAGACTATCGCGGAAAATCCCCATGGCCTCCCGGTAGAGAGGCTCCAGTAAAAAGATTTCGGGGACTGTCGGACGCAGATTCAGTTTTTTAGCCCGCCTGGCGATCACCACCGATTGATCGGCAATTCTTTCCAGGTTGGAGCTCAGTTTCATCGTAGAGATCACCTGCCGCATATCGGAGGCTACCGGGTGGAATCGGATCATTATCTCCACCCCTTCTTTGTCGATTTGCTTTTCCAGGACGTCCACCTCTTCGTCATCGGCAATCGCCAGGTTACAAAGAGTGCTATCCCTCTTCAAAAGGCCTTGCATCGCATTTTCCAGCAATCGCTCCGCCAGACTGGACATCATGAGGGCGTCATTTTTCAGGCTGTTGAGCGCTGCGTCGAAGCTCGTGCTTATATGTTTACCGCGTTCCAACATACTCAGTTCCGAGAGAATAAACGCGATATACCTCGGGTTTACCAGCAGCGGACTACATTTTTTCGGGGACCTGAATCCCTAAGAGGTCGAGCCCGGTCTGCAAAAGCCGGGAAAAGACGTCGCATAACATCAGCCGGGTGTCGCGCACCATCGGTTCCGCAGAGAGCACCGGGCAAGATTCATAAAATACGTGAAACTCCGCGGCTAATTCGTACAGATAAGTTGCCAGGACGTTCGGTTTAAATCCATCCAGGATCGACGGCACAATATCCGGGAATAGAAGAATCTTCTTAGCGAGATCCAGTTCCGTCTTTTCTCGCAGATTAAGCGAACTGGCCGCCGCCGAGAACGGAGCAGGCAATTTCCGAAAGATCGAGCGGCAGCGAACGTAAGCATTTTGGAGGTAGGGCGCGGTGTTGCCCTGGAGCGATAACATTTTGTCCCAAGAGAAGATATAATCGGTCATCCGGTGCTGGGATAGTTCAGCATATTTGACCGCGCCTATCCCCACGATCCGGCCTATCGCGACGCGATCCTGCTCCGATAGTTCGGGATTTTTCTCGGTCACGATCGCTGTCGCGCGATTGACTGCTTCATCCAGCAAGGAGCGCAGAGGGACCGATTCTCCGGATCGAGTGCGCATGAGCTTCCGGTCCTCTCCCAATATGCTTCCGAAAGCGATGTGCTGAAGTTCGACGTCGTGCCCCAAGCGCCGTGCAAGTCCGAACAATTGCTGAAAATGGAGCTGCTGAGGCGCACCAACGACATACCAGATAGCCTCTGCTCGCCAGCGTTTCAACCGGTACTCCAGCGTCGCTATGTCCGTGGCAGCGTACCCATAGCCACCGTCAGATTTCCGAATGATAAATGGATCGTCACTCAACGCCCGATCCCACACTACCACGGCCCCTTCGCTGGTCTCCGCAAGCCCGCGTTCCTGCAACTCCTGAACAACTCGCGGCAATTCCGGGTTATAAAAGCTTTCGCCCAACTGGTAGTCAAAGCGGACCCCGAGAAAATCGTAGACCTTGGAAAATTCCTCCTTGGAAAGATCAACACATCGTTGCCAAATCCGGCGATTTTCGTCGTCCCCCTGCTGGAGTTTCACCAGTTCCCGGCGACATTCTTCCAGAATCCCGGGATCCTTGTTTGCCGCCGTGCCCGCTTCGCGATAGATCCGAACCAACTCGGCAACCGGGTCTGAATCGAGGTTCACTGGGACCAGTAAATGTTTCCAACCGTAGATCACCTTCCCGAATTGAGTCCCCCAATCGCCGATATGATTGTCGGTGATCACGTTGTGTCCGAGGAACCGGGTGATCTTTGCCAAAGCGTCCCCGAGAATCGTCGACCGGATATGGCCGACATGCATCGGCTTCGCAATATTTGGCGAACTGAAGTCGATGACCACAGTTTTCGGCTTTCCTGTCCGCTCCACGCCCAGCCGTTGATCCAAAGCAAGTTGGTGGAGACGATGAGCGACAAATTCCGGAGAAACCCTGAAATTGATGAATCCTGGACCGGCGACTTCAGGTGGCGGCCCGATGTCGTTCACCGATAGATTGGCAGCGATGAGTCCGGCGAGACTTCTGGGGTTTTGCTTCAGCTTCTTGCCCAGTACCATCGCCGCGTTTGTCTGGTAATCACCATGCCGCTGGATCGGTCGTCGGTGCTACCTGCAGCGGTTCGTCGATCGCGATGCTGATCGCTTGAAGAGCATTTTGCAAACGCTCCTCCAATGTTTCGGAGACCGTCGCCATCCCCTAGCCGGCTTGGGAACGGGTGGCCTTGTTTTCGAAGATGCCCAGGATCTCGTCGGCCGATTCCGCCTTCGCAAGCTGTTCGCGGACCGACTTGTCGTTCAGAAATTTGGCAATGGCGGCAAGCGTCCGGAGATGAACCTGAAACTGATCTTTGGGCACCACAAACAATACGATGAATCGAACCGGAGAATTATCCAGTGAATCGAACTCGATCCCGGTGGAGGATCGCCCAAACGCCGCGACCACCTCACTCACACAATTCGAAGAGGCGTGCGGAATCGCGATCCCGAATCCGATTCCGGTGCTCATCGTCTCCTCGCGCTGGCGCAAAGCAGCCAGAATCGAGTCTCTGTCGGCCGGCCGAACCCGGTTCTTTTGCACCAAGAGGTCGATCAATTCCACGATTGCCGCCCACCTTTCGGTTGCCTTCATCTCGGGGATGATTTGATCTACTGATAAAAGGGAGCCCAATGTCATAGCTCTCGATCGAGAATGCCGCACCTTAGCAAGTCGCCGTCCTTTGACAAGAGCCTTTCACTTGAAAGATGCAAACGCTATTTATAAGGCGGAACACGAAAGCCGCCATTTCAATTCAATTTTGAGAGTCGGCCACATTACCAATAACTACCCAAACCCTGATTTTATTGCATGAAGATTTTAATGGCAACCAGTGAGTTCTCCCCTCTCGGTTCGACCGGTGACCTGGGAGATCAGGTCCGTATTCTGACCACCGAGCTGAAGAAACTTGGCCATGACGTCAGCGTCGCCATGCCTTTCTATCGGTCCGTTCGCGAAGGAAAATATGAATTCCGCCCAACGGACGGCGAGGTCCAGGTCAACCTGGGAGGCAAACGCGCGTCATCCGACGTCGTCGAGACGATCAGCCCGGAAGGAATTCAAGTTTACCTGGTTCGCCGCGATGAGTACTTCGATCGAAGCGGCATTTATGGCGCAGACGGCAGGATCTACGAAGACAATGCCGAGCGATTCATTTTCTTCTCAAAAGCAGTGTTAGAGCTCGCCAGCAGAATTTCGCCTTCCCCGGAGTTGATTCATTGCCATGACTGGACGACCGCCCTGATTCCGGTCTTCGTCCGAGATCGCCAAATGCCGTTTCGCACTGTTCTAACCGTTCACAACCTGGAGCATCAAGGTTCATTCTGGAGTTTCGATTTTGCTTTGACCGGTTTGCCAGGCAGCTATTTCGGGCCGCAAGCCCTCGAGTTTTATGGACGCCTGAATTTCCTGAAAAGTGGAATTCTGTACGCGGACGCCGTTACAATGCCGGGCGAAGCTGCTCTTTTCGAGGCTTTCACCCCTCAACACGGCTTTGGCCTCGACGCGGTCCTGAAGGAGAATCGCTTTCACCTCTATGGCATTCCTCATGGAGTCGACTATTCGCTCACCAACCCACCGCTCGATCAACTTATCGAGGGCCGCCAGAGCTCCGAGTCGGCCAATGGCAAGTCGAGCTGCCGGCAAGCCCTTCTCGACCAACTCGAGCTCGAAAAAAATCCGAACGGAATCGTTCTCGATTTGCCAATTGAATCGAATGACACGGGTGCATTTGGCTCCCTGAAGCCGATCGTGGATCTCGTTCTCACATCCGATACGTGCATGGTGGTGACTGGAAAAGGGCCGGATCAGGATCTCGCCGAAATCATCATCGCGGAACGAAAATATCCCACGCGTTTCGCCTACCGCCCGGAACCGGCCGAGAAGCTGCGCCAACTTGCCCTGGCAGGTGCAGACGTTGTTCTCCTCCCTTCGTCTCTTGGGTTCCATGGCACAAACGCGGTGGCAGCGATGCGATACGGGACGTTGCCGATCGTTAAGGCTCGCGGCGGGGTGCATCAACTGGTGTCCGACTACGATCCCGCCACGGAAGGCGGCTGCGGCTTCGTTTACAACGACCACTCTCCCATGGCGCTTTGGGATTCCATTCGACGCGCCAATCAGCTTTACCGACGGGCGGAAGAATGGAAAAAACTGGCGGAGCGAGCGAAGGCCCTCGACTTCTCCTGGACAGAGTCGGCCAAGGCCTTCGCCAAGCTGTATGGCAACCTTTTGCGGCACCGCCAGGCCGGTCCGGCTTAGAGCCGGTGCCCGACCGCAGGCTCTTATCAGCCCTGACGGCTCTGGATTGCCAAAGATCTAACCTGCGATGCTCCCAGAAATCGTTACTCCGATCCCAGGACCACGGTCGCGCCACCTCGCGTCGTTGCTCTCGAAGTACGAAAATCGCAACGTGACCTATCTCGCTCCGGGCTTTCCGGTTTTTTGGGAGAAAGCTTCCGGAGCGAACGTCTGGGATGTCGACGGAAACCGTTTTCTGGATCTCACCGCCGGTTTCGCGGTTGCGGCGCACGGCCATACCCACCCGGCGATTCGCGCGGCGATGATCGATCAATCCGCCAAATTGCTGCACGCCATGGGCGACGTCCATCCCGCCGAGAATAAGCTCCTGCTTTGCCAGAAGCTGAGCCAGATCACCTTCGAAAGGTGGGGGCTGGGCATCGGGAAAACAACTCTGTGCAATTCCGGCTTTGAAGCCGTGGAAGTCGCGATCAAGACCTCCCTGCTGCACAGCGGAAAGCCGGGGGTCATCGGGTTCACCGGCGGATATCATGGGCTGGGATACGGAGCCTTGGAAGTGATTGGTATCCGTTGGTTTCGCGAGCCGTTCCAGCAACAGTTGCGCGACTTCGCCACTTCAATTCCTTATCCTAACTGTTACCGGTGTCCGTTCGGCCGATTGGAAGGCTACCGGTTGGACGGATCCCGATTCCCGAATTGCGCAAGCTCCTGTCTGACGGCCATCGAGGATCAAATCGTTCAGACGATCCGCCAGCGTCCGATCGGATGCATTGTGGTCGAGCCTTGCCAGGGACGGGGCGGCGAAGTGGTGCCCCCGCTCGATTTCCTGCGAATGCTGCGGCAGCTTTGTGACGCGTACAAGATCCTGCTCGTTTTCGACGAGATCTATACCGGGTTCAATCGCACCGGCGCGCTCTTTGCCAGTGATCAGTTTGACGTGTATCCGGACCTCCTCTGTCTTGGAAAAGGGTTGACGACGGCTCTTCCCATGGCGGCCTGCGTTGGTCGGGCAGAGATCATGGATGCCTGGCCGCGATCGACCGGTGAAGCGCTGCATACCACCACGTTTCTTGGAAACCCAATAGGATGTGCGACCGCACTCGCTTCGATCGAACTTCACCTGGAGAACAGCGTCGCGAAACGTGTTCAAATGCTCGGAAGACGGTTTCGTGACCGGCTCAAAGAAATGGCTCTCCCCGCGATCGGACATGTGCGAGGCCTCGGCCTGATGATTGGTGCAGAAATTGTCAGAAAGGATGGTTCGCCCGATCCGAAGCTCGCGTTGGAGACGGTTCTTTCGGCGCTCAAGGATGGCCTGCTTTTTCTCGGAGGTGGACCGGACGGAAATGTTTTGTCATTCACTCCGCCCTTTTGTATCGAGGCCGATGAAATCGATTACACGTGCGCCAAAATTCACGGGTATTTGCGTTTGGGATCGGTCTCGTAGTCCAGGATCATCGAGCCCAGAGTATTCGGCTTAATGGTTTCTTCCATGAATTTGATGTAGAACGGGTCCTCGACAAACATTGCCATGCGCTCTTTGGAATCGAACTCAACCTCAAAAAAGAAAGGCCATTCATTGCTCTGGTCAATCCGCCGGCCGCACCGGACATTCATCGCAACCGGAATCTTCAACAGCTGCATCCGCGTCTGCATCAAGAGTCCCTCAACGCGCTCTGGGGTGATCTCCGGTTTGAGTTTATACAAAACGATGTGATGAATCATTTGCGCGTCTTCTTCTAGAAAGTCGTTCTGCAGTAAGCAAGGAATATCGATTGAATGCTCGTCTGGAGAAAAATAAGCAGCGGCAAATGGCTCGATTCCTGGCAGGAAAGATTAGCATTTCTTGGCTGGGAGCGGCTTGTGAGCACTCAGATTGCAAGCTCGCAGCGAGTCCGGCTGGAAATTTTCGACGTCACAGCAAATGAATCGACTCTATTGTTGAAACGCTTCGGCGGGGAGATTCGCGACCTTAACCACTCAACCGCAGATTGGGTTCGCAGCGTTGTTCTGAAGAAACCAATCTCGATTCGGGGACGATTGCGAATCGTCAATGACGAACCGATCCTAGGGGCCGTTAGCAATTCGACCACGATCTACATTCCGGCCAACCTCGCCTTCGGAACCGGAGATCACGCCACAACGGCCGGATGCCTTCGACTGTTAGCCGATATCGCCCCAAAAACGGGTGATTGGGAATTCCTGGATGCCGGCACCGGGACCGGGATTCTGGCCATCGCGGCGCTGCGATTGGGGGCCAGAAGGGCCCTCGGATTCGATTCTGATGCGACCGCCATTCGAGTTGCGAAAGTTAACGCTCATTTGAATAGGGCCGATGGCCTGAAATTGTTTCGCGCCGATGTCTTGAAATACAGGCCCGAAGGCAGTTTCGAGGTGGTAGCCGCGAACCTCTACGGTGACCTGTTCCGGAAAGCGGCCGCAAGACTCTGGCCGGCGATCAAGCTGCGGGGCAGACTGATCATCTCCGGGTTGATGCGAGATCAAGTCGAGCGCGTCAGCGAGAAAATCCACGAACTCTGCGGCCAAATCGAAATAAAACGAACCCGCGGAAAATGGGTAACAATGCTGGTACAAAGGACGCAGAAGTAGGAACACGCGCCGGGGCTTTGCAGCCTCTCTCTGAGCTTTCGAATTCCTTGGTTGAAAAGACCGGGTGGCACATGTAGTCCTGAAACAGTCCTTTATGCAACTTTCCTCTAGAGCCTCCAGTTTAACTCCTTCTCTTACCCTGTCGATCGACAGCAAGGCCAAGGCGATGAAATCCGAAGGGATCGACGTTTGCGGCTTCGGAGCAGGCGAGCCGGACTTCGACACTCCCGAACACATTAAGGCTGCCGCCATAGCCTCTCTGGAAGCGGGATTTACCAAGTACACGCCCAGTTCCGGCATTCCGGAACTTCGTCAAGCAATTGCCGACAAGTTCCTGATTGACAATGGCATTGACTACAAACCGTCCCAGATCATCGTTAGCGACGGCGCAAAACATTCCTGCTACAACGCGATTCTCGCCACCTGCCAACCCGGTGACGAGGTGATCATCCCGGCACCTTATTGGCTGAGTTATCCGGAAATGGTGCGTCTCGCCGGAGCCGATCCTGTATTCGTTCACACCAAAGAAGAAAACGGCTGGAAGCTGACGGCCGACGAGTTCGAGAACGCGATGACACCGCGGACCAAGATGATCATATTGAACAGTCCCGGCAACCCGACCGGCGCGGTCTATACGAAAGAAGAGCTCGATTCTATTGGAAAAGTGGCCGCGGAAGAAGAAATCCTCATTCTGTCGGACGAGATCTACGAAAAGCTGGTGTACGATGATTCCAAGCACTTCAGCATCGCCGGGCTTGGGCAGGAGTACTACGAACTGACAATCACGGTGAACGGCTTCAGCAAATCGTATGCGATGACCGGTTGGCGTCTTGGGTATCTCGGTGCGCCCGAACCGATCGCCAAGGCCATTGACTCTATCCAGAGTCACAGCACTTCGAATGCCTGTTCATTCGCGCAGAAAGGGGCGCTCGCCGCGCTCAAAGGTGACCAGCAACCCGTGGCCGACATGCGCGATGAGTTCAATCTCCGCCGCGAATACATGCTGGAACGAGTATCCAAAATGCCGCATGTCAGGGTGGTGCGTCCGAACGGTGCGTTTTACGTTCTCGTCAATATCAGTCAGCTTGGGCTCACCTCGCAGAACTTCGCTGATCGCCTGCTCAGTAAGGCGAACGTCGCGGTGGTTCCAGGGATCGCCTTCGGAGACGATCGAACCGTCCGTTTGAGCTATGCGACCAGCCTGGACGTGATCAAGAAGGGAATGGACCGTTTCGAAGAATTCTGTCGGACTCTTTGAAGAAAGTCAGGAGGGCGCAGTCAGGAGTCGGAAGTCAGGAATGAGAAGCAGCGGCTGCGCGTTGTTTGCCGGTGATTTATCCGTCTCCATCAAGAATCGACTCAGCTGGAATTCGATTTGCAGCCGGTATTAGTTGCCGGCAGTCGGATTTTGCTCCTGCGCCCTTCTGTCTTCTGTCTTCTGTCTTCTGACTCCTGTGTCCATCTTCCGCAAATACTGGTCGGTCTACTTGGTGATGTTGCGCAACTCCCTCATTCGGGAGATGAACTTCAAGCTGAATTTTCTTCTCTGGATGATCGTGGAAGCGCTCTGGTTTGTTGGCCAACTGGTCTTTATCGAGGTGATTTTCAGTCATGTAAACCAGATTGGCGACTGGACGAAGTGGCAAATGGTCTTACTCGTCGGGACGCACCAGATCATCAGCCAAATCTTTCAGGGGTTCTTCTACACCAACCTTGTCAATCTGCCCGAACTCGTCCGAACCGGGAAACTTGATTTCATTCTTCTGCAGCCGGTGGACGGCCAGTTTGCCACCTCAGTCCGGCAATTCGGGCTCGACAGCATCGTCAATGCGTTGGTGGGCGTCGGAATCGTAACCTACTCCTTGTACAGGCTGCACGTTGTCCCGGGCCTGAGCCAGATCGTTCTTTACCTGGCTACGATGCTGCTTGGGGTAACGATTCACTATGCAATCTTGTTCTCGCTGGGAACGGTGAGCTTTTGGATCATCCGGTCACAGGGACTGATCTGGGGTTATTACAATGTGATGAACCTGGCTCGCTATCCCGATGTGGTATTTAAAGGAGTGGTCAAATTCGTTTTCAGCTGGCTGATCCCGGTAATTGTCGTCACGAATGTTCCTGCGCGTGTATTGATGAACGCCTCTGAAACGCCATGGTGGCTCATTTTGCACCTTCTGCTGGCGTCAGCTCTTATGCTTTTTTTTTCCAGACTCCTATGGCGATTCGCTCTAAATCGATACTCCAGCGCAAGTTCCTAGAAGGCACACATTTCCCCTTGCACGGCTATCCAATTGCCAGTATATGTTCGCCCTCCTAGTTGGGAACGGTTAGCAAAACAGCAGATTCGTTTGTTGAGCTTATGGCCAAATCAAAAGCACAAAAGAAGGACTCATCGTCGGAGAACGGGGACGTTGATTCGACCGAATTTGAGAAACAGCAACCACCTTCGTCGGGCATAGAAGATGGCGACGAAAGCCTTCCTCCGTTCCTGCGGAAACAGAAGAGCAAGTTGCTTCAACTTCGTGATAGTCTCCTCGATTCAATGATGGGGGTTTCACGGGACACGCTCCGCTCACGCGCAGAAGGCAGCGAGGCGTCGGCGTTCGGAATGCATCAGGCAGACGCCGGGAGCGATGCGTACGATCGCGACTTCGCACTGAGTCTGCTCTCGCAGGAGCAGGACGCTCTGTACGAAATAGAAGAGGCGCTCAAACGCGTCGATGCCGGAACCTACGGCGTCTGCGAAATGTCCGGTAAACCAATTCCACACGCCCGGCTGGAGGCTATCCCTTTTGCCAGATTTACGGTCGAATGCCAGACCCAGATTGAAAAGCAAAAGAAGGCAATGCGTGTCCGGCAGCCTGTCACGTCCCTTTTCGGTTTAACTGATGAGGAGGGTGGTGAAGGAGAAGAAGAAGACACGATCACCGATTCGAAAGATTAGCTGTCATGCCTAGGGACACCATTACTATTGAGTGCACAGAGGCGAAAGCCGAAGGTAAACCAGTTTCTCGTTACGTGACTACGCGTAATAAAAAAAGCCTCAATACACCGGGCCGGCTGGAAAAGAAAAAGTACAATCCTTTCCTGCGCCGACGTACTCTTCATCGGGAGGTGAAGTAAGTCATGGAACCGAAAAATGCCAAACGCAGATCGAATTTCCGACGAGCAAACCGGATCATGCCGCGCCGTCGCATCGATATTGCCACGGAAGCCATCGACTACAAAAATCCGGATTTGCTCAAGAAATTTGTGACCGAAAGCGGCAAGATTTTGCCTCGACGGGTCACCGGTATGCCGGCGCACCTCCATCGGAAGATAACCCGGGAAATCAAGCGGGCTCGTTCGGTACTCCTGATGAAGTAAGCGTCCAATCGACTCCGGTAAGACTCCACCCTTGCGGAAAGGGCTATATCCGGTTAAGTTCTCTCTCCCTCTGATTTCGTGAAGGTGGCCTGTATTTGGCGACCCGGATCAGATCAACTTTAGGCAACCGTGGCTTGTTGGTGTTTGTAAACGTTATGACAGAAATGCAGGAGCTAATCGCGAAGTCCCTGCGCGATTTTAAAGAAGGCAGCATCGTCAAAGGCCGTGTATTAGAGATCCGGCCGCGTGAGGTTCTGGTGGACATTGGCTATAAATCCGAAGGCGTGATCCCCGCCTCTGAATTCGACGACATGGGCGATGTCGAGGTCGGCGATGAAGTTGAAGTGCTGCTGGAAAAGCTCGAAAACGAGGATGGGATGGTCGTTCTGTCCAAGGAAAAGGCCGCTCACAAACAAAACTGGGATAAAATTGTCAAGGTCTTCGAAGGCGATGGCTTGATCAAAGGTAAGGTGAAGGCCGTGGTCAAAGGCGGCCTCACCGTAAATATCGGCGTCGAAGCGTTCCTCCCCGGTTCACAGATTGATATTGTTCCGCCCAAGGATCTCCAGCAGTTCGTGGGTAACACCTACGACTTTAAGATCGTCAAGATCAATGACGAACGCAAAAACGTGGTGCTCAGCCGCCGCGAGATCATCGAGCAAGAGCGAGCCGAAAAACGCGCGCGGTTCCTCGAGACCGTGAAGCTGGGCGATACCGTAAAAGGAGTTGTCAAAAATCTGACCGATTTCGGTGCGTTTATCGATCTCGATGGAATGGACGGCTTGCTTCATATCACGGATATGACCTGGGGTCGACTCACTCACCCGAGCGAACTTCTCAAGATCGGCCAGGAAATCGACGTCGTCGTCCTCGATATCAACAAAGAGAAAGAGCGGGTATCGCTCGGACTCAAACAAACTCAGCGCAACCCGTGGGACAAAATTGAAGAGCGATTCCCAGTGGGCGCCACCGTACACGGCAAGGTGACGAACCTTGTACCGTACGGTGCGTTTGTCGAGATTGAGGAGGGTGTTGAAGGACTGATCCACGTCTCGGAACTCTCTTGGACCAAACGGATCACCCGCCCGTCCGATGTGCTGAGCCAAGGCCAGTTGATTGAAGCCGTGGTCCTTGGAGTCAATAAGGAGGAGCAGAAGATTTCTTTGGGCGTTCGCCAGCTAGAGCCCAATCCGTGGGACGTAATCGAACACAAGTACGTCATCGGATCGCGCGTCAAAGGCAAGATCCGGAACATGACCGCTTACGGTGCCTTTGTTGAACTCGAAGAGGGCATTGACGGAATGATTCACGTTTCAGATCTGAGCTGGACACGTAAGATTAATCACCCGAGTGAAGTGCTGAAGAAGAACGACGAGGTCGAGGCAATCGTGCTGGACATCGATAAGGTCAATCAGCGGATCAGTCTTGGAGTGAAGCAGCTGGACTCCGATCCTTGGAAGGAAATCGATCAAAAGTATAAAATTGGCGACCTGGTTCACGGTAAGGTCACAAAGCTCGCCAGCTTTGGTGCCTTCGTGCAATTGCAGGACGATATCGATGGTCTAGTGCACATTTCCCAGCTCAGCGAAGAGCATGTGGCAAAGGTCAAGGATGTGCTCAAAGTCGGCCAGGAAGTTGAAGCTCGAGTCATCAAGGTCGACAAAGCGGAGCGGCGTATTGGTCTATCAATCAAGGCGGCCCACTATTCTGACGAAGAACTCCGGCGTGAAACAGAGGCCTTTGACAGCCTGCGGCCGGGCGAAGACATGGTTGGCTTGGAACAGGCGTTTCAGGCAGCCGAGGAAGAATATCGTCCAAGCGACCGGCGCAAGTAGTCTCGCCAAAAATCGTTTACAACAATCTCTTATCAGATGATCGTTTCTTTAAAGCATTATGGATAAACCGCAAATTGTCGCCTATCTGAAAACCCATTGCGGCTGGAGCGCTGGTGTCCGGGCAGTTCTGGCAAAGTATGATCTGCCATACGAAGAAAAGGACATCATCAAGAACCCGGCGTTTCGATGGGAAATGGAGCAGAAAAGTGGCCAACCACTTTCCCCGTGCATAGAAATTAACGGGGTCGTACTCGCCGATATCAGTGGCGAGGAAGTGGAACACTACCTCGTAACCAACAGTCTGGTGCAGGCCGACGCCGCTCCAAGCGATGTTCCGCTGAATGCTCCGTGCCCACCTGAACAGCACGAAGCCAACGTCTTCTTTAGAAGGTAGTGAGTATGGAGGCGCTCGGCGCCTCCATGTCTACGAACAGTTAATTCACACAACCCCGGCAGCCGGTATCCGAGACCTGTATGATCTCGGCCCGGCCGTGCTAGGTTCGTCACTTCGTCACTCGACAAACTCGAGGTTCACTTTGTCCGGGATGAGGCCTTGCCGGCCAGCCCTCCCTAGAAACTCCCGAATGGCGTCTTTGCCTGTCGGACCATAATCGACCGTAAAGTCGTTCACGTACATTCCGATAAAGCGATCTGCACCTTCCAAATCCAGACCGCGCGCCAAAGGCATCGAATGTTCGACTCCAGCTTTTCGGTGTTTGAGCCCATAGTCGATGCTTTCTTTTAGAATCTCGGAAACTTCCTTTTGGATCGCTGGCGGAATATCTTTCCGGATGACATTACCACCCAGAGGAAGGGGAAGTCCGGTTACCGATTTCCACCAGAAGCCAAGATCGAGCGCCATTTTGAACCCTTGATCGGCGTAGGTGATCTGGCCTTCGTGAATAATCAGCCCAACGTCTGCTTTACCAGCCTTCACGGCCCTGAAAATCTCGTCAAATCGAATCGTCACAGTTTGCACTTCCGGGGCAAACAACCGCAGTGCCAGATACGCACTCGTTTTCAACCCTGGAATCGCAATCGTTTTGGAACGGAGCCATTCCTGTACCCCGTCCGGGTCGCCCGGGGGCTCGTCCAGGGTAACTAGCATGGGGCCGTAGCCATCTCCCATACTTGCGCCGCAAGGGAGCAAAGAATATTTGTCCGCCAGATAAGCACAGGCGTGGATCGAGACAGCCGAAATATGAAGTTGGCCGCGCATGGCCCGCTGATTCAACGTCTCGATATCCTGCAGAATATGTTCGAACCGATGTCCGCGCGTATCGATCTTGTGCTGCGCCATGGCATAGAACATAAAAGCGTCATCCGGGTCCGGTGAATGTCCGAGAAGAAAATTCATAGGTCGCATGCTACCCCCTTTTAGTTGGCGGCTCAATCCGAGTAGCCATGCGCCCGGCGGACCTCGTCTTGCATTTCGCGCCAGCGGGAATGTTTTTTCGGAGCATAAAACAAATACGTAATACCCCCCGCAATACCAAATAATACGAAGTAGGCGAAGCCGAGTAGCGAAATCAAAACCCCGATTTCAATCGGGACGTTACAGAGGTCGTTCAGCAGAATTCCCAGGAGCGATTCTCGAAAGCCAATGCCGCTGGGCGTGATCGGTAACGAAATAATCGACGTGACGATCGGCATGATTGAGCACATGTCCAGGATCGAGACTCCGGCCCCGAGCGCGGTGGCTGTACAATAGAACGCGCCATAGAATGAAAACAGAACTGGGAAAGAAAGCAGAAAAGCATACAGCAAGGACTTCTTCGACCGGGCGAATAAATGGTACGCCTCCGAGGTCTCGACCAGACGATCACGAAATGGAAAATGTTCCGGCAGCCTGTTCAGCAGCCTGAAGCCGGTAACGGCAAAAGAACCAACTGTAGCAAGCGCGAACCCGATTAACATGCTCATCAGAACCCAGAGCAAGACCGCGGCCTGAGGCGTTTTTTGGAGCCATTGCCAGCGAACAACGGTCGTCACCAGAGCCGTTAACACCAACGCTGCCATCCCGATGAGACGGTCCATGACAACTGTGAGGATCGACTCCTTTTTTTTGTCCGGAAATTCACGCATCAGATAATAAAGGCGCGCAAAATCTCCGCCGGTATATCCCGGCATGAAAAGGTTAAAAAATAAACCGACAAAAAAAAGCATCGTCGCACGGCGCCAGCTCATATACATGCCTTGAACACGCATCAGAATCTGCCATCGCACAATATTCGCGACCTCGCCGACTAAAGCCACCGGCAGACCGATCAAGAGCCATGTGCGATCGGCTTTAGCGATGGCGCCCGCCATTTGCGCACGCTTTTCCGGGCTGTGAAAGAGCCAGATAAGGATGGCGATCGTAAAGACTGCCTGGAACGTGCGGATGATCGCTTTGTTCATTGGGAGGATAGGCTCGGGCGAATGCTGCTTCAGGCAAACGGCCGATGGAGAGCGTTCAGTCGTTTCGCAAAAACCTTCCAGGAATGTAGCTTGTTCTAATGGCCAACCATAGCCGACCGACCTACGATGACATCACAAATCTGCTATGCAAAATTCAGATCATCGTCCATCCGCCGTAGAGGATACCGCGTGATCGAAAGGGATCAACGGAAGACTGTCAGCTGGCTCTGTGGTCAGATCGAAACTCTCTTTCGCCCCCTCTTGCAGACATTCCGCGAGAGGTGCAAAGTGCGGCGCGCATGAAAATCATCGATCTCCGTGCCGAGCAGATGGATCAATGGCGGAACCTTCTGTGTCGCAAGTACGCTCCCAACGAAAAGTTGATCAGCCAGGTTTCAACGATCCTTTCGGAGGTGCGGCAGCACGGCGATCGCGCGCTGATTGAATTTGCGCAACGGTTCGACCATGTCGGTTTCACCCCAGAAGATTTGAGAGTCTCGAAGTTTGAAATCCAGACCGCAACAGGCGCCGCCAAATCCGGATTGGTCGACGCTTTGGAATCGGCGCACGCGAACGTGCAGGAGTTTGCGTCTCGCAGCCTGCGCACAGACTGGATGTGGAAAAATGCGCAGGGAGCGGAGGTTGGCGAGCGCTTCGATCCTCTCAGAAGAGTTGGTATTTACGTGCCGGCGGGAACTGCGCCATTGGTATCTACGGCTATTATGACGCTCTCGCTGGCAGCGACCGCCGGCGTTCCTGAAATTGTCGCCATCTCCCCGGTCGGTCCGGATAAAGCAATGAAACCCGGTCTTCTGACGGCCCTGCAACTGGCCGGCGCGACCGAAATTTACAAGGTTGGAGGCGCACAAGGTATCGCCGCGCTCGCTTTTGGCACCGAGACAATTCAGCCGGTCTGCAAGATCTTCGGTCCAGGAAACGCCTACGTTACGGAAGCAAAACGCCAAGTCTTCGGCTATGTCGCTGTGGATCTGGTACCAGGTCCCAGCGAAATCATGGTCATTGCGGATAACACCGCCAACGCACGTTGGGTTGCGGCTGATTTACTGGCGCAGGCTGAGCATGGTCGCGGAAGCGTGATCTGTCTGGTCGCTCTGGATCAGGAGCTGCTTGAAACGGTCCAAGTTGAAATCGTTCGACAGATGAGTTCCCTGGCCCGGGGCGCTGCTCTGAGCGAGGTCCTGGAACAGAACGCCTTTTTCGTCCTCGCTAAGGACCAAGAGCAGGCTGTAGAGATCGCCAACGCGTTCGCACCCGAACATCTTTCGTTAGTAACCGGTGACAGTGAAAAATTGGCCGAGGCAATATTGAACGCCGGTGCTATTTTTATCGGAAATTTTTCACCGGTCGCTGCGGGTGATTTTTTGGCGGGGCCCAGCCACGAGCTTCCTACTGGCGGTGCGGCGAAATCCTTTGGCGGCTTGACGGTTGACCAGTTCCAGCGACGGACAAGCATCGTTCGATACGATCGGGAGGCTCTCAGCAAATCCGTCTCGATCATCGCACAGTTCAGCAAGGTCGAACAACTGGACGCGCACGGTCGATCGGTATCGATTCGGTTTGAATAGGTCCTAACTAGATGATGGCGCGGAAAACGCGGAAAGGCCTACCTTGGTTTCGCGCCGCTATCCTGTTCTTTATTGTTCTGGCGCTGATCCCGGTCCTGGAGGTTCTCTACGTCCGCTTTTTTAATCCACCGGTGACCACCCTGATGATTTTTCGCCGGGTCGAGGCGATGATCACCAAGCGGTATCGTGGCGGCACTCAGTATCGATGGATCCCGCTCGAGAAGGTTCCCGATGATTTTCTCGACGGTGTCTGGCAAATGGAAGATAGCCGCTTCTTCAGCCATGATGGCTTTGACTGGATCGAGATGGAGGAGGCAATCCAGCGTGCAGGGCGTAAACATCGACCGGTACAGGGTGTGTCGACTATTTCCAATCAGAGTGCTCGTTCCTTGTTTCTCTGGCAAGGTAGATCCTGGATCAGAAAGGGCTTGGAAGCCTATTATACGTTCTTGATGGAACACCTCTTAAGTAAGCAACGGATACTCGAGCTATACGTGAATGTTATCGAACTAGGCGATGGCATTTATGGCATTGAAGAAGCCGCCCAGCATTATTATCACGTCCCGGCGAAACAGTTAACCCGTTCTGAATGCGCAATGCTGGCTGCGATGCTCCCGTTCCCGCGAGGTTGGGACCCTCACAACCCTAGTCCAAGGCTTCGAGCCCGTTACATCCTGGTGCTGCGCCGGATGAACGCCGGTGGCCCGATCGAACGAAAATTAGGAGAATGAATGGCGCGAAATCTCACCAGCGCTTTCGATCGCAAGACCTTCACCCTAATGCGACCGCCTGCGCCTCTTGAATTTTAGCGCTGCAAGCGAACGAGCGATCGCACCCTCAATTTCCGACACTTCCTCCGAATTCAGATCCTTGTTCTCGAGATCAGCCTTGGCGCGATTGATTGCTTCTTCTGCGGCAGCCTCATCAACCTCGGTATCCGCCAACGCCATGTCGGTCAGAATTGAAACCTTAGTTTGCGTAACCTCCACGAAACCTGTTCCGACCACCAGCTCAACCTCCTTTGCACCTTGCGTGATCCGAACTTCACCGGGCAAGAGCCGAGTCATCAGCGGCACGTGCAGCGGCAAAATACCCAGTTCTCCTTCCACACCGGGCAGCACGACCATATCCACCTCTTCTGAGAAAGTCCTCGCTTCCGGAGTAACGATTTCCAGCAGTAATTTTGCCATGGGTTTATTCCTGGGCTTCGCGGATCTCCTCGATGCCGCCTTTCATGTAGAAATTCTGCTCGGAAATATCGTCATGTTTACCGTCGAGAATTTCTTTAAATCCGCGGATTGTATCGGCAATGGAAACATACTTTCCAGCCTTGCCGGTAAATACTTCCGCCACATGGAACGGCTGGCTGAGGAAACGTTGCATCTTTCGAGCGCGGTAAACGGCCAACTTGTCATCAGGGTTCAGCTCGTCCATACCGAGAATCGCGATGATATCCTGCAGATCCTTGTAGCGTTGTAAGACGCGTTGGACACCACGGGCGACGTCGTAGTGTTCCTGGCCCACAAATTCCGGCGCGAGGACCTTTGAAGTGGACCCCAGCGGATCGACCGCGGGATAAATGCCAAGCTCTGCAATCGAGCGCTCCAACACAATCGTCGAATCCAGATGGGCGAACGTGTTGGCCGGAGCAGGGTCTGTCAAATCGTCCGCCGGAACGTAGACCGCCTGGAACGAGGTAATGGAGCCTTTGTTGGTCGAAGTGATTCGTTCCTGCAGATCACCCATCTCTGACGCCAGGGTTGGCTGATACCCAACCGCCGACGGTGTGCGCCCGAGAAGAGCCGAAACCTCCGAACCGGCCTGCGAGAACCGGAAGATGTTGTCTATAAAGAGCAACACATCCTGGTTTTTTTCGTCCCGGAAGTATTCAGCCATGGCTAATGCCGACAATCCGACGCGCAGACGGGCACCTGGAGGCTCATTCATCTGACCATAAACGAGCGCCACCTTGGACTTGCCCAAATCCTTTTGATCGATGACCCCGGCTTCCGACATCTCCGTGTAAAGATCGTTGCCTTCTCGAGTCCTTTCGCCGACACCGGCAAACAGGGAAAAACCACCGTGCCCCTTTGCGATGTTGTTGATCAGCTCCATGATAACCACGGTTTTACCCACTCCAGCGCCGCCGAACGCGCCGACCTTCCCTCCCTTCGAAAACGGACAAATCAGGTCAATGACCTTGATCCCCGTTTCCAGGATGCTGGCGCTTGTATCCTGCTCGACGAGAGACGGCGCCTTGCGATGGATCGGATATCTTTTCTCCGTTTGGACCGGTCCGCGCTCATCGACTGGCTCTCCGGTTACGTTGAAGACTCGGCCGAGAATGCCTTCACCAACCGGCACAGAGATCGGGGCGGCCGTATTGATAATCGGCATCCCGCGCTTGAGCCCTTCAGTTGACGACATCGCGATCGCTCGAACCCAACCGCCTCCGAGATGCTGCTGTACCTCCAGAGTCAGTTTCTTGGACTCCCGTCCTTCCAGCTCAAAATCGACTTCCAACGCGTCATAAATGCTTGGCATCGTATCCGTTTCACTGAAATCGGCATCCACAACGGGGCCAATGACTTGGACAATGGTACCTGTATTCATATTTCGGGGCTATCCGACGGCGAGCTGTGCGGTGGTAATTTCGAGCAGCTCTGTGGTGATGTTTTCCTGGCGAACCTTGTTGTATTCGAGGGTTAAGTCCTTGATCAACTCTTTGGCATTATCCGTCGCATTCTTCATCGCCACCATTCGGGCGCTATGCTCAGACGCCCTGGTATTGAGCGCCATCTGAAATAACTGGAACGCGACATAGTGCGGAAGTATCGCCTCCAGAACACCATGCTCATCGGGTTCGAATAAATACTCGCCATGGGTTGCCTCTCCCTTGACTTCGAGCTCTTCCGCAGGGACAGGCAATAAATTCCGCATCACCGGTTGCTGCGTCAAAGTGTTGACGAACTTCGGGTACAACACTCGCACCTGGTCGACCTGACCAGAAATGAACTTGTCAGCAGCAAATTTTGCGATCGGCCGAATATCGGCGAAACGAACCGAATCTTTAAGAGCGAAGTCGGCAGTCAAATTTCGTCTGGTGCGAGCGATAAATTGCACCGCTTTTCTACCCATCACGGCAAATTCCGTTTTTTCCCGGTCGATGTCGGTGAGTTCTCTGAAAAGGCTCGTGTTCAAAGGGCCGCAAAGCCCTTTGTCCGTCGAAAAGATCAAAATCAACTCCCGCTTAACCGGACGGACCGCCAGGAGCTCATGGCTCGTGGATTCGACGCGGCCTTGTATCGCGGCCAAAACCCGGGTCAACATTTCCTGGTACGGTCTTCCGGCAAGCGCAGCTGCTTGAGCTTTGCGCATCTTGGCAGCAGCCACCATCTGCATGGCTTTGGTGATCTGAGCCGTATTTTTTACCGACTTAATTCGCCGGCGCAAATCGAGGGTGCTGGGCATCGGAATGAGTTACGGTCTGTAAGAGCCTTTAAAATCCTTCAACGCACTATGGAGCTTTTCCTCCAACTCCTTGTCGATCGCGCGCTTATCACGAATCGTGGCAAGGAGATCTTCTTTCCGGGTCTGGTAGTACTCCACCAACTTTCCCTGGCAGTCCTTGATCTTGTCGACCGGCACATCATCAAAATAGCCCTTTTGCATCGCGAAAAGGATGACGACCTCCAAATCCACCGAATACGGATTGTATTGCGGCTGCTTGAAAAGCTCGACGATACGTTGGCCGCGCTCGAGCTTTTTCCGGGTACCGGCGTCCACATCGGAGCCAAACTGAGCAAACGCCTGCAGATCCCGGAATTGGGCAAGGTCAAGTTTTGTTGATCCGGCAACCTGCTTGATCGCCTTGATCTGCGCAGCAGAACCGACTCGGCTGACCGAAATACCGACAGAAATCGCTGGTCGGACACCCTGGTAGAATAAATCCGTCTCAAGATAGATCTGGCCGTCCGTGATCGAGATGACGTTCGTCGGAATATAGGCCGACACGTCTCCAGCCTGGGTTTCAATGACCGGAAGGGCGGTGAGCGATCCGCCGCCGTTTTCATCGTTGAGACGGGCGCTGCGCTCCAATAAACGGGAGTGCAGGTAAAACACATCCCCGGGATACGCTTCACGTCCGGACGGCCGTTTCAGAATCAGGGAGACCTGCCGGTAAGCTGCTGCGTGCTTGGTCAGATCATCAAAAACAATCAGCGCATCCATTCCGTTGCCCATGAACCATTCTCCCATCGCGGCACCTGCATATGGCGCAAGGTACTGGTTCGTGGCGCTCTCGGAAGCGGGCGCCGACAGGACGATGGTGTAAGGCATTGCTCCGGCCTTCTCCAGAATATCGACCGTCCGGGCGATGCTCATGTTCTTTTGCCCTACCCCAACATAGATGCAATACAGCGGTTTATGGTTCTTGATCTTCCCTTCCTCGGCCCCTTTGTTCATGCGGGCTTGATTGATAATGGTGTCAATGGCGATCGTCGTCTTCCCCGTCGCGCGATCCCCGATGATTAGTTCCCGCTGCCCGCGTCCGATGGGGATCATCGCGTCGACAGGCAGAATGCCGGTCTGAACCGGCACCGAGACGCTCTTTCGCTTGATGATGCCAGGAGCAATTTTCTCGACCGGATAAGTCTCATCCGATTTGACCGGACCTTTGCCATCGATCGGTTGGCCCAAAGCGTTCACCACCCGCCCAAGCAATCCCTTT
>CAWAIK010000013.1:0-133261 GCA_963782115.1 uncultured Verrucomicrobiae bacterium | reverse complement strand
CTGCTCCAGCTGCGCACGCTGGTCGATGAACAAATGGCCCGAAAGGAGGCGGCGCGATGTTAAGCAAATTATATGCACTATGTCTTTGTAAATATGTGCGTATATTATTGCTACGCCGTGGACGAGTGCGATGGCCGCGACACGTATACCCAGTTAAAATGATGATTAGCGCTCATGAGTACCGTTTTATGGTTGCGTTCTCCAATGTAGTAGCACATAATTGTAAATACATAGATGACAGCGGATTCACGTCAGCGCGAGCGTCGTCGGCAGGCCCTGAGCACACAGGGTGCCACCGACCCGCGCCCCCAGGCTGTGAGCGATTCTCTTTTTCGCGACAGCGCATTCTTCGATCCGAACGATCTGGTGCAGGTCAAGTACGAGATGCTGCGCAGCGTCGAGCAGGAGGGCCGTCCAGTGGTGGAGGCGGCCCAAGCCTTTGGCCTGTCCCGCCCGGTCTTCTATGTCACTCAGGAGTTGTTCAAGCGCGAAGGCCTGCCAGGGTTGGTGCCGCGCAAGCGCGGGCCAAAGCGGCCCCACAAGCTCAGCGACGAAGCGATGGCCGTCCTGCTCGAGGCTATAGAAGAGGCTGGACGGATGCTCAAAAGCGAGGAGTTAGCGACGGTTCTGGCGCAGCGCTGTGGCATCGAGGCCCATCCGCGCAGTATACTGCGACGGCTGCGCCCCTATCTGTGGCGGGAGGAAAAAAAACGCCGATGATCGTAGAAGCCGTAAAGCTCGACGTCACGCAATATACCGTGCAGTACGAACTGCTTCGCTCGCAGGTTATCAGGCTGGCGGGGAACGCAGCTCAGGGAGATACTGCTGCAGACCAGCGACGCGGAGTTGGGCTTGCCCTGTTTTTAAGCAAAGGGATGCCCGAATGGATTGAGACTGTGGAAACGGTGCTTCGCGCGACGCTTACACCGCGTGCGGTTGACGCCCCGGACCCCACACCGCATGAAGGTTCACTGCCATCGAGCGCTACGGCCGTGTGCTGCTTAGCAAGCGTGCGGCATGAGGTGACCACGCTTTTGGCGAATCTGGTTCTCTCGACTCGATCCGCCGTGCACCAATCATCGAGGGAAGGATATCGCTCATGGTAATGGACAGCGAAGCTCATCAGAAGGTCACGACTGCGCATCTGTCGCGGCTGGCATACCTGTACGTGCGCCAGTCAACGCTTCGCCAGGTCTTCGAGAACACCGAGAGCACCCACCGCCAGTATGCGCTGCGGGAGCGCGCCCTGGCGCTGGGCTGGTCGCTTGATCGGATTGTCGTGATCGACAGCGATCTCGGGCAGTCGGGCGCCAGTGCCGCCGACCGAGAGGGCTTCCAGCGTTTGGTGACCGAAGTCAGTCTGGGTCGCGTTGGCATCGTCCTTGGCCTGGAAGTATCGCGTCTAGCGCGCAACTCCACCGATTGGCATCGGCTGCTTGAGCTGTGCGCGCTGGCTGACACGCTCATCCTCGATGAAGATGGCCTGTACGATCCCGCGCACTTCAATGACCGCCTGCTATTGGGCCTGAAGGGCACAATGAGTGAAGCGGAACTGCATGTGCTTAAGGCACGACTGCGGGGCGGCATCCTGAGCCGCGCCCGACGCGGGGAGCTCAAGCAGATGGTGCCCGTCGGCTTTGTGCACGACGCGCAGGATCGTGTCATCCTCGATCCGGACGCCCAAGTGCAGGCGTCGGTGCGTCTGTTCTTCGAAACCTTCCAGCGGACCGGGTCCTGTTTGGCAGTGGGCAAGGAGTTCCATGCGAAGGGGCTCCTGTTTCCACGCCGATTGCGTAGCGGCGTCCACAAAGGCGAGCTGGTCTGGGCCGAGTTGCTGCACTGTCGTGCGCGGCAGATCATCCACAATCCGCGCTATGCCGGCGCCTTCGTCTTCGGTCGCACCAAACAGCGGCATCTGCCTAATGGCAAAGTCTGCTCGCGTCTGGTGCCAAGCGAGGAATGGATTCTGTTGCGCGATACGCATCCCGGCTACATTGCCTGGGAGGAGTACCAATCGAACCTCCAGCGCGTGAAGAGCAATGCGGTCGCTTGGAGCCCCGAGCGGTGCCGTGGGCCAGCACGCGAAGGTACGGCACTGCTGCAGGGGCTTGTGATCTGTGGAACTTGCGGTGAACGCATGTCGGTCCGCTACCACTCGCATCGCAATCAAAGCGTACCAACCTACTGGTGCGGGCGACGCCCGCTGCAACGGGGTGAAAGTGGTCTTTGTCAAACCGTGCACGGCCGCGCGCTCGATGGAGCGATCAGCGATATCGTCATTGAAGCGATGACGCCTCTGGCGATCGAAGTCGCGTTGACGGTGCAGCAAGAACTCGCGACCCGCCACGAGGAAGCTGACCAGTTGCGACGTCAGCACGTGGAGCGTGCGCGCTATGAAGCGGATCTAGCGCAGCGCCGTTTCCTAAAGGTCGATCCCGACAACCGCTTGGTAGCCGATGCGCTGGAGGCGGACTGGAATGACAAGCTGCGCTCGCTCGCTGCGGCACAGGAAGCGTACGAGAAAGCAAAGGCCGCCGACGCAAGTGTTGTGACCGACGCCGAGCGTGCAGAACTGATGGCTCTCGCCACTGACTTCCCGCGCCTCTGGCGCGATCCGCGCACCCAGATGAAGGAGAAAAAGCGCATGCTGCGGTTATTGATCGAAGACGTCACGCTCACCAAGGGTGATGCACTCCATGTCGATATCCGCTTTGTCGGCGGGGCGACTCGCTCGCTCGATCTGCCTCTGCCGAAGTCGTGTGTGGAGCTGCGCACCACCGATGCTGAGGTCGTCAAAGAGATCGACCGGCTTATTGAGACCTACACGGACGGGGAAATCGCTGATGTGCTCAATGAGCGTGGTGTGCGAACCGTCGTGACCACTCCTTGGACGGCCGCGCGTGTCGGCCGACTACGCGCGATTTATCGTCTCACCGATCGGCGCACGCGCCTGCTAGCCCAGGGCCTCCTGACCCCGGAAGATGTGGCCGCCCGCTATGGCGTCGTGCTATCGACCGTCCATCTCTGGCGTCGACGCGGTCTGCTTCGGGCACACCCCATTAACGATCGAGGCGACTATCTGTACGAAATCCCGACCGAAGACCTGCCCGCGAAGTACGCTCATAAGCGTGAATATCAGGTCGATCCAGTAACCTCATCATCAAATACTTTACGAGGTGCAGTATGAGTTCAAAGCTTTTTCGTTGCCTCGCCCGACATTACACGCCACCGGCTTGAAGCCGTAGTGTGCGGCAAAATCCAGATAACGCGGATTAAAGACAGGAGCGCAACCCGGCAGACGCTCCAGTACAGCCGTCTTAAGATTGTCGTGCATGATGCGCCTGGGACTCGCACCGTAGTATTCCAGCGCGTGACGGTTGGCGGCCAGGAAGCATTCCATACTTTGGCTCAGGAAAAACTCCACAAAGAGTAACCGGCTATAGCAGAGCACCGCGGCGAAGTAATGGAGTTTGCGTGTACAGTCTCCGATGCGCATCAAGCCGTGCGTGGCCCAGTCGATCTGCAGGCAATCGCCCGGTTCAAAGGCCAGTTTGAGGTAAGCTTGGTGGCGAACTGGTCGCACCGTGGCGATGAAGTCATGCAGGATCGATCTTGAGCCTGTGTAACCGTGTTCAGAGCGCAGGCGCTCAAAGATCTGCATTCCGGTGTAAGGATGTTTTTCCAGCCAGGAGACTATCAGATCTTTATAGGGATCCAGTTTGCTTGCGCGCTTGGATCCCTTGCTGCGCGGCTCGTAGCGGGGTTTATCCAGCCATTTGCGGATGGTCTTGATATTGAGTCCGGTCTTTTCGGCAATCTGAGCCGCAGTCAGCTTCAACTCCCGGTTCAAACGGCGCACCTCGTGATAGGTTTCAAAGTTGATCATTTCTTACCTCCTTGCTTTTGCAGAAAGTCTTCGACCATCGCTTTGAGCGACAGAGGGCTAATAGCACCAATCGGTTGGGGTTCGGAGGCGGACGCAGTCCGTTGTGCAGGCTGGCTTTTAATCTCCGGCAGTTGCCTTTCCAGGCTCAGGAGCTGATAGAGGGGCTTTTGGTAAGCGATCAGTCCCAACTCGATCAATTCCCGGCGCGCTCCCGCGACGACTTCCGGCTCCAGACGCAACAACTCTGCGATGCGTGGGCCGGAGTAATAGCTTAAACCCTGCGCATCGGAGGCGCAGACCAGAAGAACATACAGCGCCAGAGCCTGTGGGGTGCAATTGGTGATGTAACCCTCTCGCAACAGGCGGTGGTCTATCCAGCCGAATCCGCGCGGAAGGCCTTTGCGCATTCGCCTGGGATCGATAAGTCGTTTAGTGGGCATAATGGGTTGTTTCCTTAGAGTTTGCCGCGGCTGCCAAAAGCCGCCCGCCTCAAGAGCGTTCAGCTGCCAGCACGCGCTTGCCTCTGTCTACGAGCTCCCGGGTAAAAGTGGCAAAGCGATCTTGTAACGCATCACCGATGAGCAAGGACACAACTCCCGCAAGCAGAGGCACTTGAACATAGGCAAGATCTTGTAACGCACCCGCACGGGGAGTCTTGGAGGGCTTCGAGGGCTCGCAGAGGCCAAAATCGTCTGCTAAAAGACCGATCTCATTAATCGTAATCGGCTGATTTTGTGATACTTCACTGGGGGCAAGATCTTGTAACGCATCCGGCCGTGACGATCTCTTTTTGCGCCAGTAACCGGGATGGCGCTCTCGCCAGCGTTGCACCCGCTCGACGTTTTCCGGTCCGCGAAAGTAGGAACGATTTTGCGGCTTCTTGAGCCACTTGGCTTGGGCGGCGGCCTTGCTGGCCTTGCGACAATCGGATTTTGCGCAGTAGCGCTGAGTGTGTCGACTATTCGGGCAGGGAATAAAGAACTCTCTGCAATGGAGGCACTTGCAAGAAGAAGGCGAGTTCATGGCGAGGCCACAACACAGCCCCCCGCCAAGCCGCACTCAAGCCCCCGCTACTTCCTTTGATCCAGAACAAAACCCAAGCTCGAAGAAAAACATTTGTGTCGAAGATGGACGAAGAAAATACCCCCGGAGGATCCGGAAGTCCTCGTTCAAACCTGTAGAATCAGACCAATTTCAGATCGGTCCCCGCATCTGGGTGTAGGCTCCTTCAAAGTAGCTGCTTGTAATATCGTAGAGCACCAAATGACCATCCTTGAGATGACGAGCTGCCAAGGTGCGCTGAATGGCGTTCTGGCGCTCCAGTAGCCGATCCATCGGGAAATAACAATGTTGGTCCACATCGACTTTGCCTTCCACGCCGGACAGTTCCCACAGAGCGGTGTTTTTCCATTGATTGGACAACGCCAACTTGCTGCCAGCATAGATGATGCGTCCGACGATCATCGCCAGGCAATCCTGGACCCAGGCTTCTTTGCGCGAGTAAAGAGCACGGTCCAGTCCAAGTTCCTTTGCCAGTTCCAGCAGCGCATAACTGGCGCCGTATTCTTTGGAGGCGAGGATCTGGAAATCCTCTGCTGAGCCCTTGGGAACGACCTCGCCGCGGAAGGCAGCTTGCAACAATTGGAGTTGCTTTAAAGTCAGGCCGGTGATGCGGCCGTGGGTGGAGTGCTTAACTTTACCCTGCTCGCGATAGGAGGAGCGGAGGAGGCCGACCGGATTACCCCGGTGGCGCTGAATTTCGAGATGGAGGGGGAGAGGTTTGCGTTTAATGGCTACCAAGTAAGCATAGACTCCAACATAAATCAAGTAATATCGATATAATGTATGGCTACAAATGAAAAACGAAATGACTGTGGATCGAGTGCTGAAGCGGTTCTCGCGTTAAATTCAAAAAGAAGACGCGGCTAAAGAGGTAAAGCGAGACGCTTTACTTAGTGCGCCTGAGAGTGCGCACCAACAGTGGGGTGGAAGTCCCCATCGGACGGAGCACTGGCTGTCCCTAGCTGAAGGAAACTGCGTCGCCGAGAGGCGGGGTGGGGAGCAACCCGAAGCGAACGACCAGTCCATAATTAACAAAATGATGAACTCGATTCGGCCTGATGCATTGGCGAGCCTGCTAAGTAAAGGCGAAGCCCAGAACGGAAGCCGCCCGGAAAGGGAAAGAACGGTAACTCCGCGACCTGACCTGCGGCGAGAAGTGAGCGTAGGACAGGAGTGCATGGGGTGGGTGGAGATAGAATGGTCGGAAGTTGGAGTGACATGAATCAGGGATCACGATTCGGCAGAGGAACGGCGTTCATGACCGGCAGAGGGTCCGAAGAACCGTGCCCGAAAGGTGACAGAGCCTTCGTAGGAGCGCAGAAGCGGGGTAATGCCCGTGGAGCAAAGGGAGGCAGGAAGATGGAGACGCTGAACGAAAGAACGAAGGAAAACAGCACCGCAAATGTCCAATGGACTCAGTCCGGTGAAGAGCAAAAGCAAGTACGCGAACCTTCGACCCTCGTTGAATGTCTGTTGGCCGCCTCGGTAACGGGAGTCAACACTTGATCGAACCTCAAAGAACAATCGTTGCGTCGGCTGATCTCCTCTGGAGAATAACTATCAACTGGAGAGCCGAATGCCGGAAATCGGCCTGTTCGGTTCGGAGGGAAGGGCGCCGACACACGGCGTCCCTACCCTATCTTACCGGAGCGCCGGTCAGCCAATAAATAATTCAATCTGGCCCTAGCTTTCTGCGTTGCAGTGGTGTATTCCTACTGCATGATCCATACTCCCCATAAATACAATATCTATTGAAGTGGGGTCGAACGGGATTTCTATGACGCGCTCCGATTTCTATTGTTTAGCTCCTTCCTCGCTCTGTCGGCGAGCGCTACTTTACCCGGCGCTCTCTGCGGACGAAGAGCATCAACTCGCCGTCGATGGGCGTGCCGGGAGCTCAAGCGCCTCTGAGAGGATGATTCTCTGCAACTTGCGCCTGGCGGTCTCCATTGCCCGCGACTACACCGGATTGGGACTGACGCTCGACGACCTGGTCTCGGAAGGGAGCATCGGCTTGATGAAAGCGGCTTCCAAGTTTGATCCGATTCATCGGGTCCGCTTCGCCACCTACGCCTCTTTCTGGGTTCGCCATACTATTCTCCGTGCCTTGTATAACCAAAACCGGGTCATTCGGCTTCCAGCTCACGTGGTGGCACGCCTTCTTAAAGTAAAGCAGGTGCTGGAACGAATGACTGGTGAACTGGGGCGGGAGCCCAACCGGGAAGAACTGGCAGTGGCCACCGGATTTAAAACAACCCAGATCGCCGATCTCCTGGCCTCCGGCGCCATGCCGCTCTCTCTCCATGCTCCCCACGGTGAAGAAGACGGGACGCTCGAAGATTTTATTCCCGATGAACAAGCGGTTAATCCGGCTCTTCGCCAGGAGGATCACGATCAAACGCAGGAGTTACACCGGCTTCTGAAATCCAAGCTTCTGCTGACCCGACGTGAAGAGGAGATTTTGACTACCCATTTTGGCATCGGCACGGACGAAGAGGAGTCGTTCGAAAAAATTGGCATCCGTCTGGGATTGACCTCGGAACGCGTTCGCCAATTGCACAACCAGGGACTGGCGAAACTGCGGCGCAAACTGAAAGGCGAAAACAGCAATCTGCCGGTTCTCGCAAACTATTTAGAGTAAAATTCTAATGTCCAATGCAAGCGTTTTAGTG
This sequence comes from uncultured Verrucomicrobiae bacterium, assembly GCA_963782115.1. GTDB lineage: Bacteria > Verrucomicrobiota > Verrucomicrobiia > Chthoniobacterales > JAFAMB01 > JAFAMB01. Next base: position 125,641 of record CAWAIK010000013.1, on the reverse strand, counting down.
GTCGACAATGAGCTCGAAGTTTGTCGAATTCTTCAGCTGATGCTTTCCGATGAGCAGTATCAGGTGAAGATGAGCCCTTCGGTGGCCGATGCGGTCGAAGCGATCGACCAAAATTTGTTTGATATTTATATCGTGGATTTCAATTTGGCGGACGGGACCGGACTTGATGTGGCGGAGCGGATCCGATCGAAAGGGAGCGAAGCACCGATCATTCTGCTTTCGGGCTGTGATCCCACGACCATCGCTTTAAGAGCCGCGAAGCTTGGCATCACCGATATTCATCGAGAAGCCGTTCTCGCGAACGGCGATTTCAGACGCCTTAAAGCATGCTCTTTGGGCGACCAAGGCGGCGTTGGCCTGATGAACTCCGTTCCGCGGATGGACCCCAGCGGTCCGCCGGCTAAAGTACGGCACATCTGAGAATCGCCCCCGCAAATTTCGCAAAGGTTGTCAAAAGGCATAGCAGAATTACCATATGTCTGATAATGTCAGGAATGGCGAGTGCATTGAATTAGCTCCAGGAACGCCGCTTTCTATGAGAAATCTAATTTTGTCGGATGAATCTTGATGAGCGGTACGAATGTTCTCGTGGTCGACGACGATATCGCGGTCTGTCGGATCCTTCACCGGATGCTTTCCGATGAGCAATACCAAGTGCAGATCAGCCAATCTGTCGCCGATGCCCTCGAATCCATTGAAAAAAAACCTTTCGATGTCTTCGTCATGGACTACAAGTTGCCGGATGGGACCGGACTCGACGTGGCGGAACGGATTCGGTCGAAAGGTAGCGAAGCTCCAATTATCCTTATTTCGGGATATGATCCCAGCTCGGTCGCGTTGAGAGCAGAGAAGCTCCGAATCTCTGATATCATCGAGAAACCATTCTCGCGGGCCACCATCTGTGACGCCGTGAAGAAGGCCATCGGATGCTCGGCTGCCGCTGCGGAACAGCGCGTCCCGGATCCGACGAGTCAAGACACCGCGGAACAAACGGCGAGAACAAAGAAGGGATTTCCCAAAGGCGGGATCGTCGGAGTGGCTTCCTTCCTGTTGCTCGTTTCCTGCGCCGCCATCTATTTCTTCATTCATGGGCATTAGGAAACCGCGCCGTCCTACGGCTTACCTGCTGCGGTGTTGCTCGTATCGAGCCGAGAATTCGCTGATAGACCTCTTCACTTCCGCATGTTGACCGAAATCGGGCTCGACTATTCCTCGGTTGCTCAGGGTTCGACGAGAGCGGCCAGTTGAAAAACGCACCGTAATTATTTTGCGCTTCGGGCTCTTGATAGGTCATCTCGGCACGAATTCTGTTAAAGGTTGTCACCAGGCTCGTGCAACCGGTGAGCATCCCCACCGCAAAAAGGCAGAACAAGGAAAGACGTGTTGAGACGTGAGATCGCATGGACGTTTTTTGGGAAGAAGTTCAGGAGTTGCAGGAGTTCAGGAGTTGCAGAATACGACGGTATCTTCCGTTCTGAAAATGATTGTTCCTGTAAAAAATCGCATGCTCGCCAGGTGCAGGATCCAGTTTGCATTCGAGACTTCGGCAGGATTTTTTGCACTTCGGAATCAGTTTTTCTCAAGGGAATATTCCTGAACTCCTGAACTCCTTCTCCCCGTCTTACGGATCCTCCGGCTTTGGAGTTTGCGGCTCGGGGACAGAGCTCTGAGTTGAATTCTGCTTTTTAGGTTTTGATAACTTATGCCGGTTGACCGGGTTTTTTCCCGATTCCTGGAATTGTCCGGTCGACAGTGCATTGTGGAAATCGGTCGCGTTTTCGTTGACGGGACCAATTAGGCCAGGATCGGAGAGGTCACGTTCCGGACCAATGATTACCCCCCTGTCGTAATCGCTGACTTCGACCGATCGTTGAGGGCTCTCGGCTTGGAATGCGATGGGTGTAATGATAAATGCCAGATTTGTGCGGGAACGCGAAGTCGACTTAAATCGGAAGGCTTGACCAAGCAACGGGATACTGCCAAGAATCGGTACCTTGTTGTTTGAGACCGTGTTGCTAACCGTTACAAAACCGCCCAGAATCAAGCTGTACCCGCTAGGAACACGGGACAGATTGACGAGGTGCGCTTCGTTAACGATAGGATAGACGTTGGTCACTGCGCTCGTGCCAACACTGCTCGTCGCCGATTGGGAACCCACCTGCGATGCCACGGTGCCATCAATCTGCAACCGGATGGTATTATCCGGCAAGATGCTTGGCGTCACGGTAAGAGTGGTGCCGATCTCGCGGTTTGGCGGGTCGTTTTTATCGAGTACATACCTAACGTCGTTGGAAATCTCTGGACCCGCGACTGTCGATGTTACTGTTGAAATGATGATCGGGACCCGAGTCACGACCCTGACAAGGGATGGTTGGTTGTCTTCCGTAATGACTAGCGGCGCGTTCTCCTCGTGGGCTCGGGTATTTTCGTACAGGGCATGAAGCACGGCAGTCACCACGACCGGACCGAGAATCACGTTGGTTCCTTCATTTGACAAAGCAATTGGGCCAGCTTTTGCCACAGTCGTTACAGCGGCGCTTGTGGTCGTGGCAGGAGTTGTAACCGGTGGAATAACCTTGCTGGGCCTGAAACCGAACGTGGAGTCCAGATTGGTTTGAGCGGACGCGGAAAGGTTCAATCCTTGTTTGCCCAAGGTTTGGGACCAGTCTATTCCAACATTTTTGTCACCGGTTGTCGTGATGCTGATGACCCGCACCTGGATGGAAATCTGACGCCTTGGCACATCGATCGATTTCAGGTATCGAGCGATTTTCGGGATCACTGTCTCATTGTCGCTCACCACGATGGTGTTGATTTGGGGCTCCAGCGTTGCCGACCCGTGATCAGGTGTTATAAAATGGCCCAGCATGCGCTGGATATCCTCCGGCCTGGGATGCAGGTATTTCAGCTCGTAGCGATACTCCTGCTGGGGAAGGGTGGCGATTTGATCCTGGGTGAGCGCGTACAAGGTGCGGCCTTTTTGGTAGAGGACCAGGTTATACTGCAGCGCCAGTTCGCGCATGTTCTCCAGCGGGTCATTTCCTTTGAAAAGCTCGCCGGTCACTTTGATGGAATCGATGAACGGATTCTGAAAAAATTGATAATCCGCCTGGCGCGCGAGGTATTGGTACAAATCGTTCAGGGGATAGTTGTCGAGCCAGAAACTGTTGCTGGTGTTGAGCGCCGGATCCCCTGGTTCAGCGGTGGGGTTGTGCCTTGAAGGCGCGGGAGTCGGACTAACATCGCTGGCAGGGGCCGGAGACGGCGACGAATCGGACGTCTGCGGCAAAGCTTGCAGCCCGGCACCCGAAGTGGACACGGGTGATGCGCCAGGTGACGGCGACGAATCGGGGGTTTGCGGCAAAGCCTGCAGCCCTGAACCCGGAGTGGACACGGGCGACGGCGTAGGAACTTGTGCGCGAAGCGGCCACAGAGTCGCGGCCAGGCATCCGACTGCTAGTAAAAGACTTTTCACAGGAACAAACTTCTTAATGGGCATTCTAGTTTAGAAATTGTGGACATCGGCGGTGCGGTTGCCGGCGCAACCGGGGAAAGTATCGAAGCCGTCTGAGTGGGAGAGAAAAGGAAGCGCGATGATTCGGCTCCAGCTTCCCGACCTGCCATGCGGTTTCCGCCCAACATCAGTAAACCGGCTGACAATGGAGAACCGTGCGGGCAGGATCATGAATCGTTCCGTCCGAATTGAAGGATACAGGCTTTGTCATTCCTACATTAATTATGATAAATGCGATCTTTTTCTGCTTTATGGCAGCGTCCGATAATAATTTCAATATTTATTCGCATTTTGTGCGCGGAATTTTTGAGAAGCGCAAAACGCTGCATCACGATCGATAGTGATACGTCTAGAACGGGATGCGTCCCGGTTATGTGAATTCGAGGACAAGAACGATTAATAGGACCAGGACCGAGAACGATCGATCAGGGGCTTTCGCGCCCTCGGCGGAGCGGCTTTTTCAGCTCAGCTGTCAGGCTATCATTCTGTGAAAGAATCAAGTTAGCGCGTAAAGATTTGCTCAAACGAAGTCTCGCCCTGCCAGCCGCGACGGTTGCAACCGGGGAGGGGACCTTGGGGACAGGTCAGATAAGCAGGCGGACAAAACGCAAACGCCGTTCCATATTTTGGCCTGTCCCTTTGTTGCTTCTTCGATTCCTGGCGCCGGACTCGAAAGGCTAAGACCATCATCTTGGCTCTCTCCCAAGCGCAGCGCCTTTTTGCACGATCCATCGCCAATCACCTGGGGCCACGGTGGACCTTGGGGACAGGTCAGATGGCGGACCTCCCATGCGCAGGCTGGCCTCTTTGCAAATCCATCGCCAATCACCGCGGCCTCGAAAAACTTCTCCAACAAACGCACGATCTCAGCACAAATCGTCCTGCTCGCCCTGGCTCCCGACGTTAACAAATCACGTCCCGGGGACAGGTCAGTTAAGCAGGGAGATAAACGCAACGCCCTTCAATTTGACCTGTCCCCATGACCCCCGTCCCGGGTGCAGGTCAGTTAAGCAGGCAGATAAACGCAACGCCCTTCTTCAAATAGCTCTGCCCCGGCGTTAACAAATCCTGTCCTGGGGAAATCCTGTCCTGGGTACAGGTCAGTTAAGCCAGGCAGACAAACGCGGGCCGTTCAATATTTGACCTGACCCGAATAGCACTAAGTTAAGGGCTGTTTGAGATGATTCTTCGCCCCAACGGAGCCTTAGGCCTCATAGAAGCCCAGGGTTTCAACCGGGTTTCAACCCTGGGACCCGAACCTCGCCGGTGAAGCGCCCTGAAAGGGCGCCCTGCAGCTTGGACATTCCGAGAACGACTTAGGCCGCAGGGTAAGGCGAGACACCTTACTTACTACTGGGCAAACCAGGACGGTTTGCTCAGGGAAGAGGGTAAGGCGGGACGCCTTACTTACGGCGGATAGGCGGGACATACTGGGATACAAGGGGGTAATCAAGCCAGCCGGGTTCGTCCGCCGTTGTAAGTAAGGCGTCCCGCCTTACTCGCCCAGGGTTTCAACCGGGTTTCAACCCTGGGGCTCCCGTTATGCTTCGCATAGCGGGCTGGCCCGAAGGGCTGGGAACGAACGCGGAAACAACTCGCCCCCAACGTGTAGTGACCCTCGCCTTTCGGGGCGAACCGTTTGCTTGGATGGTTCCCAGGGTTGAAACACTGGGCTGAGTTCTCTAGCCCTTCGGCTTCGGGGCAAGCCCTTAACTTAGCGACATTCTGACCTGTCCCTTATTCCTTCTTTTTGGCCTGTCCGTTGTTCCTTCTTCATCTTTGAGGCGTGACAAAACGAGCGGTGCGTCGTCATAGCCTTGCGAGGAAGGCTTAAAAAAGGGTGTCCAAATGGACGAAAACATCGGGAAACGTTTGTACTGCGATCGACCCTCCGGTGTGCCGTGTTTCCTGGTACTTTTTTCCTTCGTTCAGGCGGAATACTATGACGGCTTGGGCCGGGATATCCACGATCCAATATTCTGGAATTCGAGCCGTCTCGTAGGCGAGGAGCTTTTTTTCAGAATCGTATTTGAGAGTGGTGTCTGAAACTTCGATGACCAGATAGATCTCTTCGGGGGAGGCGTGGCGCCTCCTGGTTCCAGTATCGGTTTTGAAAAGTACCATGTCCGGCTGCGGTTCATTGAAATCGGGGATCGGAATCGGTCTTCCTGGCCCAACTTTAAACCGGCCTTTTTTCTGCTCGCTGAAGATGTCGTTGAGCGCTTCAAGGATGAATTGATGTTCAGGACCAATGGGGGCCATTTGTACGAGGAGACCTTCGATCAGTTCCACGCGATCGTTTGGGTTAAGGATTCCGGCCTCGCCAAGCTTGTGGTATTCCTCGATCGTGAGTTTTCGCAAGGACACTTCTGGTTCTTCGATCAAGCCGTGGAGAACCGATGTGGCCATGAAAATCACTGTAGTCCCCGTGATCGAAGCGGGTCAAGAAGTCAGGAGTTCACGAGTTGCACCATGGGACGGAGCTATTATCAGATCCTGAGTTCTCCTGACTCCTGTCCCTTCGTCTTCTTGACTCGCGCAACCCCCTGGAACGTGGTTCACTACGCTTACGAATGACTATTGCTCGTAATGATGGCTGAGTTCTTCGACATCGTGATCGTGGGCGGCGGACCGGCCGGCAGCACGGCTGGAACTTTACTGGCACAACAGGGATGGAACGTCGCGATTTTCGAAAAGGAACAATATCCCCGTTTCAAAATCGGCGAGTCCCTTCTGCCTGGCAGCCTCTGCACCTTTGAACGCATGGGGATCAAGGAGAAAATCGATCAAGCCGATGTGATTGTGAAATACGGCGGCAAAATTGTTTCCGCCTGTGGTACCCGCACCAATCGCTTTCTTTTCAGTGACGTCTTCCGCTGCAAATACCCGACTTCCTATCAAGTCGAGCGTTCAATGTTCGACAAGCTGCTCCTCGATCATGCTGCCGAAACCGGCTGCCGCGTTTTCCAAGGCGTCCAGGTCACCGATCTCGGATTTGACACGGACGGGGTGACCGTCCACACCGCCGACAGCCATTTCCGGGCGCGATACCTGATTGACTGTTCCGGTCGCAACAGTCTGATCGGCTCGCGATTCAAGTTGCGCCAGAACTATCCGCATCTCCGGAAATTTTCGTTGTTTGCTCACTTTGAAGGGGTCGACCGTGAGCCCGGGATCGACGGTACGCTGACCAAGATGATTCGCTGTCAGGATCGATGGATTTGGATGATCCCCATCAACGCAAAAAAAACCAGTGTGGGGGTGGTGCTGGATGCAGAGACTTTCAAACGCATGAAGTTGAAGCCGGAGATTGCTTACACCCAGATTCTCCAGGAGAACCCGCAAGTCATGGGGCAGATGTCGCGGGCGCGGCGCATCACCGAGGTCCACGCGGCCGGAGATTTCTCTTTTCGGAACAAACGGTTTACCGGTCACCGTTGGGTGCTCGCAGGGGATGCCGCGGGGTTCATTGACCCCGTCTGGAGCAGTGGCGTTTTCATCGCGGTACTTTCTGGCGAGAAGGCCGCCGACATGCTCGACCGAACATTACGTCAGCCACAGCGGCGTGCGGCCGAATTCGCTCGCTATGAACGTCACCTGGGCCGCGTTCTGGACCTGTACTTAAAGTTCGTTACCGCGTGGTATACGCAGGAATTTGCTGAGGTGTTTTTTAACCCGAAGCAATTTTTCCAGATTGTCCCCGCGGTGAATTCGGTGCTGGCTGGCAGTGAGGAGCGCTTGCCGGAAGTCCGTTGGCGCCTTTGGATTTTTGATTTCCTGGTGTTTTTGCAAAAGCGGTTTGCAATGATTGCGCCGCGGATGAGCTTCCAGCCTAAATAAATGGTCAGGGATTTCAATTCTGCGGCAAGCCAGGATGCTCCGGTTTATGACGTTGTCGTGATCGGCGGCTCCCTTTCTGGCGCAGCCACAGCGACGTTGCTGTTGCGGAAAAACCCCGGGTTAAAGCTGCTCATCGTCGAAAAATCGACCCATTTTACCCGACGCGTTGGTGAAGCGACCGTGGAGGTGAGCGCGTTTTTTCTCGGACGGATTCTGGGAATGACGCAGCATCTCAATGAATCGCACCTGGTGAAACAGGGGATGCGATTTTGGTTTACCAACGATGAAGTCGCATCTCTCGACCAAGCGAGCGAACTCGGCGGCCGCTACCAGGTTCGGCTTCCGTCCTATCAACTGGATCGGGCGGTTTTCGACGAGGAGGTTCTCCGCCGAGCTTGCGCCGCCGGCGCCAGCTTGATTCGTCCGGCCAGCGTAACAAAGGTGGACCTTTCCCCCGGCGGCGAGCAGTGGATGACGCTTCGCACGGGGGAGGCATTAGAAACAGTTCGCGCGCGCTGGGTGGTCGATGCCTCCGGTGTGGCCGCATTGCTTGCGCGGCAGCAAGGATGGTGGCAGTCGAACAGAGCCCACCCAATTGCCGCAGCATGGGGACGCTGGAAAGGCGTGAAAGATTGGGATGGATACGAACTGGCCCAGAAATACCCCGGATGGGCTTCTGCACCCTACGGGATTCGTGGCACCGCCACAAATCATGTGGTGGGAAATGGGTGGTGGAGTTGGTGGATTCCTCTGAAAGGCGGAGACGTGAGTGTCGGGGTGGTGTTCGATCAGCGCCTTGTTCACTGGCCGCAGGAGGGCGGAAAACTTGGTGACCGGTTAAAACACTTTCTGGTGCAACACCCGGTCGCGCGCGAGATGCTCGCCGACGCCAGTTTGATCGACGGGGATGTGCACTGGCGCAGGGACCTTGCGTATTATAGCACGAAGTTTGCCGGAGACGGCTTTGTGCTCGTCGGTGATGCAGCCGGGTTCATTGATCCATTCTACAGTCCAGGAATGGATTGGATTGCCTTTACTGCGATCAACGCGACGGAACTCATTACGGCGCAACGGCGTGGCGAGTCGATGGCCGGACCGATCGAGCGTCATAACAACGTTTTCGCGAAGAGTTATCGCGGCTGGTTTCAGGCTGTTTATCAGGATAAGTACGAATACATGGGCGAGTACGACCTGATGCGGCTCGCCTTCCTGCTGGATCTTGGTCTGTATTATTTGGGCATCGTCTCGCAACCGTTCAAGATGGGAATTAAAGGGTTGCTAGCGCCGCCGTTTTCCGAGCCTCTTGCGCTTCCGGTGTTCACCCTGATGCGCACCTACAACCGGCGTTTCGCTCAGATCGCGCGCCGCCGCCGCCGCTTGGACCAACTTGGAAGAACAAACCGTGCCAACCGCTGTCTCGCCAACGGTTTCACCCTGAGCCGATCTGATGTCCGACTCATTTTCAAAATGCTGCTGCAATGGGGCTGGCTCGAACTAACGGAAGGTTGGCGCAGCTGGCGCAAGACAGTTGTCAGCGCCGGTGTCGGTGCTGTGCCAGTGCCAGTGCCAGTGTCAGTGTCAGTGGAAGAGAAGCGGGAAGCTCATCCGTGAGCTTTTTGATGGTTATCGATATGTCCTTGGGAGGGAACATAGGCGCGGAGCCAGTTGTCAGCGCAAATGTCAGTGTCAGTGGAAGAGAAGCGGGAAACTTATCCGCGGTCATGGACGATTTTTGGCTAAAGTCTTCCCGCGGAGAAAAGACGCGGGAGCGGAGGAAGCAACCCGTGCCCTGCTCGTGCCGAAGAAATCGAGGACGAAGGACGACGACGATTGTTGGCTAAAGCGTTTCCACGGAGAAAAGACGCGGGAACGGAGGAAGCAACCCGTGCCCTACTCGTGCCAAAGAAGTCGAGGACGAAGGACGACGACGAAGGACGAGAACGATTGGGAGAGGGGGGAGGGAATCGAGGTGGGGACTATGTATCGAAGCTTGCTTCCTAATCGCCCTCGTGGTCGTCCTTCGCCCTCGATCATGGATTGCTGGCTAAAGCGTTCCCGCGGAGAAAAGACGCGGGAGCGGAGGAAGCAACCCGTGCCCTGCTCGTGCCGAAGAAATCGAGGACGAAGGACGACGACGAAGGACCGAGAACGATTGGGAGGGAATCGAGGTGGGGGACTATGTATCGAAGCTTGCTTCCTAATCGTCCTCGTCGTCGTAGTCGTTCTTGCCCTCGATCATGGATTGCTGGCTAAAGCGTTCCCGCGGAGAAAAGACGCGGGAACGGAGGAACCAAACCCGTGCCTCGCTCGTGCCGAAGAAATCGAGGACGAAGGACGACGACGAAGGACGAGAACGATCGGGAGAGAGGGGAGGGAATCGAGATGGGGGACTATGTATCGAAGCTTGCTTCCTAATCGTCCTCGTCGTCGTGGTCGTCCTTCGTCCTCGATCATGGGTGTTGCTGGCTAAAAGCGTTCCCGAGGAGAAAAGACACCGGACGGGAGGAAGCAAACCCGTGCCCTACTCGTGCCAAAGAAATCGAGGACGAAGGACGACGACGAAGGACGAGAACGATTGGGAGAGGGGGGAGGGAATGGAGATGGGGGACTATGTATCGAAGCTTGCTTCCTAATCGTCCTCGTCGTCGTGGTCTTCCTTTATATTTATAGTCCTCGATCATGGATGGTTGCTGGCTAAAGTCTTCCCGCGGAGAAAAGACACCGGACGGGAGGAAGCAAACCCGTGTCTCGCTCGTGCCGAAGAAATCGAGGACGAAGGACGACGACGAAGGACGAGAACGATTGGGAGAGGGGGGAGGGAATGGAGATGGGGGACTATGTATCGAAGCTTGCTTCCTAATCGTCCTCGTCGTCGTGGTCGTCCTTCGTCCTCGATCATGGATGTTGCTGGCTAAAGCGTTCCCGCGGAGAAAAGACATCGGACGGGAGGAAGCAAACCTGTGCCTCGCTCGCGCCGAAGAAATCGAGGACGAAGGACGACGACGAAGGACGAGAACGATTGGGAGAGGGGAGAGGGAATTGAGATGGGGGACTATGTATCGAAGCTTGCTTCCTAATCGTCCTCGTCGTCGTGGTCGTCCTTCGTCCTCGATCATGGATGTTGCTGGCTAAAGCGTTCCCGCGGAGAAAAGACGCGGGAACGGAGGAAGCAACCCGTGCTCTACTCCTGCCAAAGAAATCGAGGACGAAGGACGACGACGAAGGACGAGAACGATTGGGAGAGGGGAGAGGGAATTGAGATGGGGGACTATGTATCGAAGCTTGCTTCCTAATCGTCCTCGTCGTCGTGGTCGTCCTTCGTCCTCGATCATGGATGTTGCTGGCTAAAAGCGTTCCCGCGGAGAAAAGACATCGGACGGGAGGAAGCAACCCGTGCCCTACTCGTGCCGAAGAAATCGAGGACGAAGGACGACGACGAAGGACGAGAACGATTGGGAGAGGGGGGAGGGAATCGATGGGCGACTATGTATCGAAGCGATCGATCGGAAGTGTCAGCATTGCTACGACACGCGCGAGCATTTGTTTCCCGGGACAAACACGATCGGCGGAAACCAATCCTTTCGCGACCGGCACGTCGACACTCTTCGATCGCCAGCCACTTGCTTTTTCCTCACTGACACTGACACTGGCACTGACCACTGCTCCAATGCCAATCGCGATCAAGACCGGGCGAACCCAGCTTTTGCAGACCATCTTTGGGAACTATCGTGGGCGCATCCTGGTGACGTACATCGTGACGCTGGCGGAAAATCTGTTTGAGTTATTTTATCCCTCTCTGACAGGGTTGGCCGTCAACGGATTGCTCAAGCATGATTTTACCGGACTAGGGCTGCTTCTCGGAGTCTGGTTTGCTCACACGGCGACCGGGGTATTCCGCCAGAGCTACGACACCCGGGTCTTTTCGTCGATCTACACGGATCTGGCGACTCGTACCGTCTCTGAACAGGAGACGATGGGCGTCTCAACGTCTCAAATTGTCGCTCGTTCTTCGTTATCCAGAGAATTCGTTAACTTTTTCGAACGCGATATCCCTGCCACCGTTAATTCCGTGTTCGGGTTACTTGGTGCACTGGTTTTGCTCTTTTTCTATGACGTCTGGAGCGCGGTATTCTGCCTTATGCTGTTGGTACCGCTCGCAATCTTGAATCGGCGCTACTCCAAACGCACCTTGACGCTGAACACCCGCTTAAACGATCAACTCGAACGCGAGGTTACGGTGTTGACGCGACGAATGCCCAGCCGAGTCTTCGGACATTACCGGCTCCTTGCAAAATGGCGCATCCGTCTGTCAGACGCGGAGGCGATGAACTGGGGTGTCATGGAACTCTTTAGTATTGCCTTGTCCGCCGCCGTAATCATCCGAATCTCTTCGTTGCCACACATTGCACCTGGCACGATCTACGCCATGCTCGCGTATCTCTGGAATTTCATCGCGAGCCTCAACCATGTACCAGCCCTGGTCCAGCAGCTCAGCCGGCTCAAGGACATCGCGCACAGAATGGAACAGAGCATTTGAATCAGGAGACAGAATTCAGTAGTCAGTGGTCAGTGGTCAGTGGTCAGTGGTCAGTGGTCAGTGGTCAGTGGTCAGTGAAGATTTTAGAAGAAACTGTTGCCCATTCCAGCGTCAAGTTTCAGAGAAGTCAGTAGTCGTAGTCAGGTCGCGTCAAGAAAACCCAGAATGTGAGGAAGAGCATGTAATCGGAAAGAAAACAAGACTCGGAAACACAATACAGGGACCCAGTGGGGAAAACAACCCCACCCGGCAAAGGCTAGCCACCGACCAGCGCCAATTCATGAGAGTCGTTTGAGGTTGGGATATTTGCTCAAGGCTAGGCAGAGTGCCGGACGGTGGTGGTCTTCGGACAAGGCGGATTGGAAATCGGTGGTGGTGACATGGTCTGGGCGTCGCTTGTACCCACTCCATTGCATGAAGAGGCTATTGCTCAAGCGCAGGATCATTCCGAGAACCAACATAGCGTTGTCGTTGCGCACCCGGCAGCGGTCGTCGTTGTGGGAGATATCCAAGCGCTGATGCAAACCGCTCTCGATGCCCCAGGCATCCCGGTTCAGACGCATCCAGTTTGTCGCATGGAGTCGTGAGGCCTCGACACTGGTGATCAGCGCCACCAGTTCGTTTTTGCGTCCTTCGGTCTGGCGCAACAGCAGAGCAGCCTGCTCGGCCAATGGGAAGCAGACCTGTTCACCGGTGACTGGCGCGGTGACAATACTGCGGCTTTCTTTGCGGCTTTTGTTGATTTCCTGCACGCGAGCCTTGGTGGGCGTCGGCTCATGAGGGGGGAAAATCGCCCTGAGGGGCGGCAACGAGGGTTTCGATCTGTTCGCGCACGGTGGGTTGATTCCCTTTGACTGTTAGCAGATAATCGGCCCCGTGTTCCAAGACCAGCGCGCGCGCGGTTTCGTCCTGGGTGTGTAAGGCGTCCAACGAGACCAACCGGCCTTCGAGCTCCAGGCGATTAAATAACTCTCGCGCCACGGGAATCTCGTTGGTCTTTTGGTCGACCAGTGCACTGCCCAAGTAATGCTGGCTCGGTACGGTGACCGCGCTCAAAATCGAGGCGCCGCTGCCGTGCCTGGGTTCCTTGCCATCCAGTACGATCAATTGATCTTTGGGCGCCGAGCCGCGCATTTGCTCCTGGATGGCTAAAATGACTTCCTCCACCCTACGGGCATCGACCCGCTGGAGCAGACGGCAAAAGGTCGGCTGTGTCGGAGCAGGATACTTGCCTTTTGGGTTACGCCGGATGCCAAGAGCCCGGCGTTGCGCTTGGCTCAAGCCCCGCGCAAACTTGGCGATATCCTTTTGCCCGCGCGGAGCACCGCAGAGAGTGGCTAAAAGAAGGATCGTTAACATCGACCACAGCGGATAGGACTCGAAGCGCCCGCGAAAGTCTGGCACGGCCTTGAAGTGTTCGACCATCGAGCGGATTTCCTTCACCGTACGCGTGCAGGGTGGCGACACCTTTTGTTCGACCACCGCCAACGCTGGCTTGAGATGTTCGGCCTGAAGACTGCGGCGGGCGTTTTTGAACAGTTGGCGGCAGAAGAGGCGTTTGGGCTGGTCGTGTTTAACGTAGTAATCGCGCCGATGACGGCCCCAGCCGTCGGTCTGGCCCAGTTCGCTCCAGCCGCTGGCCGAATAAACTGTACCGCAAAACTGGGCAACATCGACGAAGGTTTCGACCACCAACACCGGATGGCCGTAAGAGCTCTGCCAATCGGTGGGAAGGCGATCCAGGGTCAGGCGCAGCACCTTGCTCGCCAGGTTGGGCACGGAGCGCTCGGGCAGGATAAGGAAGCGGCTGTTGTTAGTCACCAGGCTCAGGCGACGGTGGCGTTGAGCAGCGCTCCATCCGATCCATTGGTCGCGATGCTTGAGGTGCTTGGCTGGAGCGCTGAAGACCAGCAAGGCCAGCCATTGACCTTGGGCATCGGTGGCCACGTAGTGGAGGCGTTCGCCCACCGCTTTGAGGCTTCCCAGATAGTGATGCTCATCGAGCAATTGTTTGAAACGCTCCAGTTCGGCGCGCTCCACAAGCCGCACTTGGACTTGGTCTAATAAGGCTTGTTGGTCGCAGTTAGGCAGTCGCAGAGTTTTACTCACGCCCGCGAGGATAAAAAATTGCTAAACAAATGTCCCGCAAAAAGATTCTTCTTCCTCTCACTAAACGACATACCCACCGCCAGGCATTGGCCCTGGCCACCGACCGGAAGCGAACATTGCGTAGTCGTCAGCGATGGCGGCACGAAGCGTATGGAGCGAGCGTATGGAGCGGTGCGAAAGCCGTGTGATTGAGCCTCGAAATAATGTTAAACGTTGGAGCCTTCGTAGTCCTGACCGCGGGGGCAGAATCGAAGCGCCGCAAAAGGCTTGGCGTGGAGATCCGACCGGGGTCTAAGAGCAGGGCAAAAGCACGAAAGGGTACCCTGGGAACTTGAGAGATCCGACTGAGTTCCTCCAAGAGAGAAAGAACCGGAGCAAGGGGCGAGACCGGTCGACCAACGCCCAGGCGCAGCGGGAGGGACTCCAGGAGCCCGAGGCGAGCGAAAGAGCTGGGAGTCAAGGAGGTAACCCCCGTTCGAAGGAGAACGAAGAGCGAGGGAACGAGCAGCCGGAAGTCTTAGCATCCTCATAGTACCGCAAGAAAAGTGGCGAACCGACCCGAGGGAGCCACCGAGTAGGGAAGGGGGATGCCGGGCATAGGAAACTGTGGGTGGGAAACACGAGACGGGAGGACGCAGAGCCGAAATGGGAGTGCCAACGAAACAGCTACAGATAGCTACGCAGCGAAATCCTAGCCTGAAGAACCGTATGCCTTAATTGGGCTCGTACGGGACTGTGGGGGAGCCAGTCGGCAACGGCTGGCTCTACCCGGAAGTTCAGGCCTAAGCAAGCTCCGGATCGCGATGATTTAGCGACCTGATTCGATCTGCTCGATCTCGACGATAACGTTACTTTTGGTGGACAATCGTGAGGATCGGGTTTGCTGGGGTGTGGCCCCTCAGAGTACGGGCCCGAGCGTTGCAAGGAGGTTGTTCCATAGCCGGCGTGGCATCGACCAGGCCGCCACCGCCTCGTTAGTGACGCGATTCGACCGCGCAATGTATTCCTGCTGGCGCTCGCGGACAGAGCAGGTGAGCGCAGGATCGTGGAACAGGATGTTGTTCTCGTAGTTAAGCTCGAAACTGCGGCGATCCATGTTCGCCGAGCCGATCAAGGTGACCTCGCCATCCAGCGTCAGCGATTTTGTGTGCAACAGGCCACCCACATACTCGTAGATCTTGACCCCCGCGGTGAGCAGGTCCTCGTAATAGCTCCGGCTGGCCGATGCGACGATCCACGAGTCGTTCCTGGCGGGAAAGACGATCGTCGTGTCCACGCCCCGGTAGGCGGTCGTGCACAGAGCATTGTGCAGGGACTCGTTGGGCACGTAATAGGGGGTCGTGACGACGATCTCGCGCCGCGCCGCGAACATCAGGGATTCGAACATCTCGGGCATGGCCGAGAAACGCACCGTCGGGCCGGTGCCAATCACCTGCGCGGGTACCCCTCCAGGCATGGGCAAAGGCAGCGCCTTACTCAAGAGTTCGTCGAGATCCTCGTCCACGTATGTCATCCAGTCGCTCGCGAACAGGAACTGGTTCTGGCGTGCGACGGGACCCTCGAAGCGCATCACGGCGTCCACCCAGGGTGCATACTTCGCCTTCACCCGGAACTCGGGATCGGCACAGTTCTGGCTCCCGCAGTAGGTGATGCGATCGTCGATAACCACGATCTTTCGATGGTTCCGGAGATCGATGCGACCCTCGAACGGCCGCAGGAGGGGGTTGCCAATGGGCAGGCCGGCAGCCACGCGCACGCCTGCCGCGCGCATCGCCTGCCAATGCGCGGACCGAATGATCGTGCGCGAGCCGAGGTCATCGGCCATGACCCGGCAAGTTATGCCGCGGCCGGCCGCGCGCTTCAGAGCCTCGACGACCTTGATGCCATTGTGGTCCGGCAGCCAGATGTAGAACAGCACATGAACGTGATCCGTTGCGGAATCGATGTCGGCCACCATCGCGTCGATCGTGGCGTTGGAGTCCGGTAGAAGGTGCGCGATATTGCCACCCTCGGGATGGAAGCCGCTGATCGAGTAGCCGAGCCGAAAGAGATGCCGGTAACGCTCGGGAACGGCGGCTGCGAAGTCCGCCTCGTCCCCAGCGGCATGATACGGGATCAGCGGCATGCGCTTGAGGAGGGCGTGCAACCGTTTCACGCGGCGACGGCCGATGTTCACCTCGCCCAGAAGCAGATAGGCGAGCATGCCCCACAGAGGGAGCACGCCAACGACCACCACCCATGCGATTCGGGAAGCAGGGTCGCGATGGGGCCGCAGCAGCACCCGTACGATGACCACCACTTCGAGCAGCGTGATGAGGGCGATAGCAATCAGGGAGTGGTGAAGCGCTGAGATCATGGCTAGACTTTATATAACCGCATCTAATCGCCGCCAAAAAATAACCCGGCGTTTTGGTTCCTTCGTTCACCGTTTTTATCGACGTGAACCGGTCTTAGCCACCAACGATCAAAGACCGACAACGAGATTTTTGGCTGCGCCCCCCGATAACTGGCCACTGGCAACTGCCAACTACTTTCAGATCGGCTTGAGATTGGCTTCAATCTCGGCTCTTCGTCGTTCCAGGAAAGGCGGCAGGGCGAGGCGGTTTCCGAGATCGGAAATGTTTTCGTCGACCGCGAATCCGGGTCCATCGGTGGCCAGCTCAAAGAGGATTTGATTTGGCTCACGGAAGTAGAGGCTCTTGAAATAGTAGCGATCAACTTCTCCGCTGTTGGGTATGCCGAAATCCCTGAGCCGGCGCATCCAGGCGCGATAGGTCTCTTCATCTGGGACACGGAACGCGATATGGTGAACGCCTCCGGCTCCGGGCCGGTACCGTGCCAGATCCGGGCGCACTCGGACATGCAATTCCGCCGAAGCACCCCCTGCGCCGATTTCGTAGACGTGGATGCTGAACTCTTTTCTTTCAGGGTCAGGATATTGCAGGGTTGGTCGCATGCCCAAAACCTCGGTGAGCAGACCACCCGTCGACTCCGATTCCGGAACCGTAATTGTGGCGGGTCCCAGACCCCGGATCTGATGGGACGGAGGTACCGGACTGCCTGACCACGCAAAAGATTCTCCGGCGCTTCCGTCATCCACGAGCGTGAGTTGCTGACCTTCCCCGTCCTGGAAATCCACGACCGCGCGACCGCCCCGGTCCAGGATCGGCGAGTGCGCCACTTTCAATTGATCAAAGCGTTCGATCCACCATTGCAAAGAGTCCACTCCGCCGACACGCAGACCGGTGCGACTAATACTGTTGTTCCCGTTGCGTTGTCGTGGGCTATGCGCCCAATCGAAAAATGTGAGATCGCTGCCGGGCGAACCCTGCGCGTCCGCATAGAACAAGTGGTAAGCGCTGACGTCGTCCTGGTTGACGGTCTTTTTGACCAGACGGATTCCGAGAACGCGGGTGTAGAATTGATGGTTTTCGTGCGCATTCGCAGTGACAGCGGTGACGTGATGGATTCCAAGTAGCTCCGGGATCATAGGAAGAGGATTAATTTTAGCTTGATATCAAGATAAATGGGAAAGGAAGATTGTCAACGGAGACAGGAGTTGCAGGAGCCAGAACATGGGCTTTGGCGCGTCAGCGGACAGTGCGGCTTCGAGGCTGCTAAAGGATGAACCGAGTCTCGCCCGAGCAAACAGCCTGGCTAAGCCGAGACGCCTTTCTTCCCTTGACAACTGACTTTACGCCGTCCTGACTCCTGACTCCTGACTCCTGACTCCTGCAACTCCTGTCCTCGCAATATCGACGCGCATTGCTATTTTCAGCCATGATCAAAAAGTTAATTCATTTGATAACTCTTAGCGGCTTATGCTGGTTTTTCTCTTTGACCAGCGAGTCGTATGCTCACGACCCCGAGATCAAAGTGGAACAGTTACTCCAGACGACCCGTTCCTGGGATGGAACCAGATACGCTGGTTATCTTAGTGGTCAACCCCAAATTACAATTCTCAAAATCACGGTCCCACGAAATACTGCCCTGGATTGGCATCAGCACCCGATGATCAATGCTGGGTATGTTTTGTCTGGCCATATTATTTTGGAAAAGAAGGAAACGCGGGAACGTAAGGCATTCCATGCGGGGCAAGCTTTAGCGGAGTGCGTCAATACAATTCATCGTGGTTATACGACGGATCAACCGGCCGAGTTAATTGTGTTTTATGCCGGGGCGCCGGGAGTACCCCTGAGTATCAAGGCCAAATAATCGGAAGTCGGCACTTGCCGCCATCGGCATCAACCGCAGTCACGGTCCCCAATTCTGATTGGTGCTAAACGCCGAAGATGTCTTCGAGCTTGCTGCGCATAACCTGGGCCTCGGGTTCAATTCCGATCCAGTGCCGGATACCGATTACACCTTGGCTGACCAACATACCAAGGCCGTCGAGAACGATGCAACCGCGTGCTTGGGCATCGCGGATCAGTTGCGTTCGCGGGGGATTGGCGATCACGTCGGCAACGACCAGACCAGGACGCAGGCTGTCCAGATCGAGATCGAGCCGACCATCCACAGCTGGGAAAAGTCCGATGGAAGTTGCGTTCACGACAATATCGGTAGCCTCTGGAATGCGATAAGCGCGATCCCAGCCGACAAGATCCGCGTTGGCCGACGTCTTCTCATTGAGGAGAGCGACCAGTTCCGACCCACGCTTCGGATCACGGTTGACAATCGTGACCGAGGTCGCGCCGGCCAGCGCCGCTTCCACAGCGATGGCGCGCGCTGCACCGCCTGCGCCGAACAGGACAAACGCTTTCCCCGTGGGATCAGCAATCGTGCGCAGTGACGTGAGAAATCCCTGCCCGTCGGTGTTCTCACCGATGTAGCGATGATCGCGGCGCACGACGCAATTGACAGCGCCAATGAGGGCCGCCGAGCTGTCAAGATCATCAAGATATTTGATCACGGAAACCTTGTGCGGCATGGAACAGTTGAAACCCACCCAACCCATCGCACGGGCACCGCGCACGGCATCGCCAAGTGCTTCTGGCGCTACGTCACAATTGAGGTAACGCGCGTCGATGTGGTGATGTGCATAAGCAGCCTCGATCATCGCCACGGTAGGATTCTCAGCCGCCGGCGTGGAGAACGATCCGGTGATCGTGCTCAGGAAAGTCTGCTGCTCAGGCATGTGTCCTCCTAATTAGGCGCGGCTGAAAGTACCAATCTTTCAAGCGGATGGCAATCGAAGAAGGACACTTGGCGAAAGCGCGTGAAGGAAGGAAGCAACTAGTGTCCGCGCACTTATCATTCAGCCTGCGGGGTCGTTGGTCCACCGGTTTATCTCAGGAAAGGCGTTTTGAGCAAGCAACGCTCGGAGGCCGAGAACGAGGACGACGACGAGTACGAGAACGATCTGTGAGGGGAAGGGAACAAGCTAACCAAACGAAAAAATGTTTTCGCGATTGGCCAGAAAAAAGCGCAGCTCTCTTCTATCGTTATCGTGCTCGTGGTGTGGACTCGTTCTCGATTTTTGACCGCCGCGGTTGGAAGCGGTTTGCGCTAAGGGAAAACGCGTGAAAGAAGGAAACAAGAGGCTTTGAGCTCAGAGGCCGAGAACGAGGACGACGACGAGTACGAGAACGATCTGTGAGGGGAAGGGAACAAGCTAACCAAACGAAAAAATGTTTTCGAGTTTGGCCACGAAAGAGCGCAGCTCTCTTCTATCGTTATCGTGGTCGTGCTCGTTCTCGATTTTTGACCGTCGCGGTTGGAAGCGGTTTGCGTTACGGGAAAACGCGTGAACGAAGGAAACAAGAGGCTTTGAGCTCAGAGGCCGAGAACGAGGACGACGACGAGTACGAGAACGATCTGTGAGGGGAAGGGAACAAGCTAACCAAACGAAAAAATGTTTTCGAGTTTGGCCACGAAAGAGCGCAGCTCTCTTCTATCGTTATCGTTATCGTTATCGTGGTCGTGCTCGTTCTCGATTTTTGACCGTCGCGGTTGGAAGCGGTTTGCGTTACGGGAAAACGCGTGAACGAAGGAGCGACAGCTTCCGCCTCCGTCCTGCGCGTCTGCTTATCTTGCGTCCATTCGATCGAGAAATCGCTCGAGCCGTTCGGGATCCGCACGATCGCAGCGCCACGCGAGGTGTCCGTCGGGGCGAATGAGTCAGACCATGCCGGGACGCGCCCGGTAGGCGCGTTGGAACGTATCGTCCGGATCAGAGAGAACCGGGATTTGCTCACCCTCGACAAAGCGTGCACCCGAAGCAATCATCGCCAGGCCGACGGCCAAACCGCCCAAGCGCTTTTGCGCCCGCTCCACAAGATCCGCGAAGGCCCTTTGATCCGACGCGGTGGAGTTGCCCGCAGTGTAGCCGACGAGCACGTGATGGCCACGCTCCAGCCGTTCCCGCAACCAAAGCCGATGCGCGACACGGGGTCGACTGAGATCCGTGGCGTCAGGTGCCCGGTCGCCGGCCCGAGGCGCGCCCGGCTCATCGGCGCCCTGCGCCATATCATCTTGGACCCATGCGCTTGAGCGGTAATTGATGAATTTCCGCCCGAAAAGTCTAAACCAAGGGCTTTGCGGACCGCGCTGCGCGCGCCGTCGCATCCCACCAGCCAGCGACACCGAACGGGATGAACCGTTGCCCCGGTGTCCGTCAGCCGCGCTTCGACGCCTTCTGGGGCATCCGTAAAACCGGCCAGTGTCATGCCGCGTTGTACTGCTGCCGCCGTGGCGATAAAGGCCAGCTTCCAGGATCCGTTCCGTCTCGTATTGCGGGAGCGCAAGGAAACCGTAAGGCAGCCCTTCAAAAGGAGGAACCTGTGAAGGGGTTTCCACGCCATTGTCAAAGGCGGTCATGCCATTGAGCCAAACGCCGGCGTCGATGGCATGGTCCACTACCCCAATCGCCTCGAAGATTTCCAGCGTGCACGGCGTCACGCCCATCGCCTTGCAGAAATAAGCGCGCTCGGGAGCTTTCTCGACCAGAAGATGAGCCACTCCAAGGCGTTGCAGTTCACAGGCCAGCAACAGGCCCACGGGACAGCCCCAACCACCAGTACATCCACCGAGTCACGCATAATGACCTGAACGATCCCAGAAATCCCCCCGCCTTGTTGAGCGAATACTCAATTCCCCGGATTTTTTTGGGATGAGTGACACCCGTCGCGTTTTGCAGTGCAAAGGCTACTGCGGTGTTTCTTCGTTCAACTTTTTCTCCCGGTGCAAACGTCGAATCGAGGACGACAACGATAACGAGTACGATTGAGGAAGGGAATCATTACGGAGGGGATGGCCCGAGATGAAAAGCAGCCCTTAGGTTATTGTCCTCGCAGTCGTTATCGATCTCTGGCCGTCGACAGCCAACAGCATCGTGGAATTCGGGAAAACAGCTCGGCAGAACCACGTGGCCGCGTTCCTGGTCCATAGAGAAACGTCGAATCGAGGACGAGAACGACAACGATAACGAGTACGATTGGGGAACGGGGATCATTGCGGAGGGGATCAGCACAAGCCCCTCAACCGCCTGGGCAAGCAAGGGGGCCCCGTGCTTTGAGAAACACTCATTAGACGCGAAATCGAAGAAGCGTTACCGAAACCGGCACGCCATCGATAGAACCAACCCGATGCGCTTCCTCGGTCTAAAAAGCTATAGTTCTTAGCGACGCGATCCAGGAGAAGGGCGCCCGCCACGATCTTCTTTTGGACGAGCCTCATTGACCTTGAGTTTGCGGCCGCCTTTGTCCTTTCCATCCAGACCCTTGATTGCCGCGTTTCCTTCCGAAACATTGCCCATCGTTACGAACCCAAACCCGCGTGACTCGCCGGTTTCGCGATCTGTGATCAGTTTGACTTCAGAAACAGTGCCGAACGGCTCAAAGAGTTCCCTCAGTGAGCGTTCTGTCATGTCAAAGGAAAAATTTCCGACGTAGAGCTTCATGATGATAAGTGATTTAGACCGATTTTCAGCTACAGAGCCGTTCCCGAGTGTCGGATTTCAAATCATCAATGAGGTTTCCCTGATGGACGATTCACCGTGCTGCTGAACCAGAACAAACTGCAGCCGCCCGATCAGGTGTCAAGCGGCCAGGATCGCTCTCCGGCAAGCAAATGCTTTTTAAGCAAAAAGGCCTAACCCTGCCGCGCGCGTTCCGGAAGCCAGCCGGGCTGACAAAATGGCCCATGGTAAAGGCGTCTTGATGGCAAACGCGTCCGGAATCCAATGGGAGCAACAAACCAAGGTTTTCGTCGATGACAAAATGTTCTTCCAACGACAAAATAAAACGGCTTTGATCCGATTTTACAAAAGAAGAATAAGATCGCTTTGCAATATGAACTATTTCGCTCTTTTTTTCTTTGTTCTATCAACCTTATCCGCCACGGCGACGCCGCCAAACGTGCACTCATACAAATCGTCCAGGGGTACATTCAATGGTCCGGACCGCACTATCACTTGGAGACCGTGGCGCGAGGGTCGGGAAGGTGATTACCGCTTCCGCACAGGGGATCGATACCTCGGGAATGCTCAGTGGGAACATTACCTTGGCTTTGAGCAGCACCCCGGGTCGACCAAAGCGATCAAATTGTCAATGATTCGTCTGGGAAGTGAGGACGTCGGGGAGGAAGTGGTGATCCGTCCGGGAACACGCTACGGTATCTTGAAAGTCACCAACGGCGACATGACAGCCCATAAAGGCGTATGGAGCTGGACTGCGCAGGAAATTGACTAACGGTTGCGTTTACTTTCACCGACAATCTCGCGGATGCGATCGAGAACGATTGCCAGCAAGATTAACGCGCCGAGGAAGGAATTTGCGAAATACGGATTGGCCTTGATCTCAATCAGGCCGTAGTTGATCAGCACAAAGATTGCGCCCCCAAGGAAAATCCCGGCGATTGAGATCACTCCGCCATTCAGGCCTGTGCCGCCGATAATCGAGACGGCAAAACTCCCGATCAACCAGGAATCACCGGTTTCCGGAGCGCAAGAACCGATCATCGACGCCCAGAGAACGGCAGCGAGAGCAGCGAGCAACCCGGAGATGACGTGTGCCTTGAATACTGTCGCATCGGTCGCTATACCGCATAGTCGTGCAGCATTCTCATTGCCTCCCGTGGCGAGCATGTGCCGGCCGAAAACCGTGTAAGAAAACATGTAGCCAGCAGCCAGTAAGATGAGGCATACAAGTACAAAAACCCAGGAAACTCCAAAGATCGCGCTCTGCCCGATGAACCCGAAATCCTGTGGAATGATGTAAGGAGACTCCCCTGAGATTCCAGAGCGCAGGCCCATATAGACGAACATCAACGACAGGGTCACAATGAAGGAGTTGATCCTCAGGCGGGTAATAATCAATCCGTTGATTGCACCCGACACAACACCGAAAATAAGTGTGATTGGGACGGCCTGCCAGGCGTTCAATTTAAGTTCTTGAAAACAGAGGCCGAGTATCACGGTGGCCATGCTGCCGATTGCCCCGACCGAGAGATTCATTCCACCAACGACCAGACAGACTGCTTGGGACAAGGCGATCAAGATCGAGAAGGCAATCTGTCGCGCAATGATGAACATCGTATACGGGTTGAGGAAAGTGTCGGACACCAACGCGATGGCCCCGAACAACACGACAGTCCCAATGAGCAATCCAAGCGCTCGGCCACCGCGGAAGCGTCTGGATGCTTTACGGAAATCAGGCACCGGCTCGGTCGGCTTCGGCCGCAATTCTGTTTTCTGCATTAGTGTATCGCGCTCAAAAGATTTCCGATTTCATCCCGCACCTTGGGGTAGGATTTTTCGTCGTCATCCAGATGATTCACTTCACCAATAACTTGTTGATCGGCAAAAACCAGAATCCGACTGGACAGTCGGATGATTTCCGCCATCTCGGAGGAGATAAGGATAATCGCTTTCCGCTCCAGACGTGCCAGGTTCCAGATCAGCTGATGGATCTGTTCTTTGGCGCCTACATCCACTCCCACAGTCGGTTCGTCGATGATCAGGATATCGCAATCGGCCAGCAACCATCTTCCAATGCTGATTTTTTGCTGGTTGCCGCCGCTCAGGTTTGCCGTCAGATCAGCAAGACTGCGCGTGCGCACGGAAAGTTCGGAGACCATTTTCGCGGCAGCCTGCTCCTCTTTCTTTCTGCTGATGTAGCGTGTCAGCGGGTGCCGCATTTTCTTCCAGACGAGAAGGGTCAGATTGGTCAGTACGGATTCGCCCAGGAACAGGCCTTCTTCCTTCCTGTTCTCCGTTACGTAGCCAATTTTGTACCGGAACAAGGCGTCCGAAACCCTATGGATGGCAGCTTTCTCGCCATTCACGTAAACCGATCCGGAGTCTGCCTGATCTTCGCCGATCAGTACCCGCGCAAACTCGGTTCGCCCCGCACCAACGAGACCGTAAAAGCCGAGAATTTCACCTTCGTGCAACTCGAATGAGATATCTCTGCATTTCCGTGCCTTGTTGAGGCCATCGACTTTCAAGACAACTCTTTTCTCGTTCACTTCGGTGGGACCGATCCGCTGTTCCCGGAGATCCCTGCCAATCATCATTCGCACGAGTTTCCGCCGTTCAAGTTCGGTGCTTGTTCGAGTACCAATCAGCTTCCCGTCCCGCATGACACTGATCGTGTCCGCAATTCGGTAGACCTCCTCGATCTTATGCGAAACGTAGATCAGCGTTACACCTCGTTTTCTGAGGCCATCGAGCAAGTTAAAAAGATTGTCAGCTTCGCTCAGCGAGAGGCTGCTCGTGGGCTCATCGAGCAGGATCACCGTAGCGCGCGCCGCCAGGGCACGCGCTATTTGGATGAGTTGCTTATAAGCCGCGCTCAGCTGCCGAACGATGGTTGATGGCGGGAGGTGTAATCCAACCTCCTGCATGAAGACCAACGCCTCCTCATACAAGCGTCTCCAGTTCACCAGGCCGCCCGGTGAGACCAAAGAGAGCTTATCGAGCATGATGTTTTCGGCGATACTTGCGTCAGGGACAACCTGGATCTCCTGGTGGACGATATCGATACCCAAGGCCAGGGATTCTCGATAACTCCGCGGCGCCAGCCGCTTACCGTGAAAGCTCATTTCTCCGGAATCCGGCTGATAGATTCCGGTGATGATTTTCATGACGGTACTCTTCCCCGCACCATTCTCGCCCATCAAGGCGTGGATTTTTCCCGGATAAAAATCAACGCTGACATTGTCAACAGCTCTGACGCCCGGAAAGCTTTTGGTGATTCCTCGAAGCGCCAGAGACCCTGCCGCCAATTCCTCGTCCGGAACGGTCATGAATCCACGGTTGTCTTCGTCCGACGAATTGTCACTTTGTCAGGTATTTCGTGGTCAAATTGTCCTTTATCTTCTGGGTAATGGCATCGACCTCCTGGGCATAGGTGTCGACGTTCTCTTTCGTGATCAGGACATCGCCAGCTTCGATAAACTGATACGGCTGGGTCGGTTTATAGCCATCTAACATCAGCGCGAGAAGCGCGCAGCTAATGTAACCGTGACCAAATGGGTTCTGGGCAATGGTTCCATCGATGTAGCCATCCTTAATCGCCTGCAGGACGGTGGGGTCTGTATCAATACCGACAAAACGCATCCGTTTGTTACTCGGATTCTTGTGCCGTTCGGTGAGCAGAGCCGCTGCGGCCACGGAGGGGTTATATCCGGTCGTGATGATGCCATCGATCTCGTTTCCTCGCGCTGCCAGAGCGGCCTCAATCTTGTTGCGCGCGACGCTCTGTTGCGTCATGTCCGAGATTGTCTGAATGATATGAACGTTCGGATGTTTCGCGACCACTTCCTTGATGCCGTCGTCCCGTTTCTTGGTGTTTATATCCGTGACCGTCTCGAGAACGTTCAGAATATTCCCTTTATCGCCCATGAACTTGATAAGATCCTCACAGGCCCTCATGGCAGCCGCCTTGATATCAGTTGCGACGGTAAAACTGGCAGGCGTCGGCAGGTTGGGCTCAGCGCCAAACGCGACGACCGCGATGCCGCGAGCCTTGAGCGACTGGAAAAGCCCATTGGATCCGGCCGGGTCACCGGGAAAGATGCTGAAAGCTTTAATTTTTCATTTGGGAGGCAAAACGTCACGGAGTGTTAGTTATAGCCACAAGCGCGTCATGATTTGAAGTCGCATGGGGGGTGGAAATGAGAGATCCGCTAAGCTCGCGAACTCACGTCGCGAAGACCCTCCGGATCCTCAACACCTAGAGTCTAGCCGGAGGGCTCTCTGTTGGGAATCGGAAATATCGGGCGCGCTGGGTTTTGACATAGCGGTCGCTCAAGCTGTTCAGGGCCAGCCGTGCCAAGTTGAATTTATCAGCGAGGAGTCCGAGGACTGGTCTCGAGCGCTCTTGATCCGTTTTCCGGGCAGCCACGCTGTAAAAGCGTTTTCCGGTCAGTTCGTAATCTTTCAGGGTGCGCTTGGCTGAGAACATGGTTCTTCGCGGGGTCGCAAAAAACGCTGCATGTTCGGGGAAAATGCCGCTCAGAAACAGTGCAATATCGGCAATCCGTTTGTAAAGGGCCGGCCGCATCTCCGGATCAACGATGCCGGCCAACTCGATCATATCATCCATGTCGATGTCGCTGAACCGCCTTTTATGCCAGGTGCCGCGTTCCTTCCAGTAAATGATTCCGCTGTTCGTCCGCGAAAAGGAAGAAAGCATTTCGGCTAAATAATCACGCGTTGGCTTGTCGGCGAGCATCTCGGCCACTGCCGGGCCCTCAAAGACCGGAATACGTTTTCCCTTGGTATCCACGTCCAGGACATATGCCTCCTTTTCCAATTCCCTTCGCAGCCGGCGCAGAAGCACCGAGAATAGCAGGTGCGGAGAGATCCGCACCAAGGCTTCCTCGTCTCGAAAGAGCCGCTCTGTTAGTTTCGGATCTTCGAGCATGGGCTCCAAAAGATCTTCTTTGTCGCGAATAAGGTTCACAATGTGGTCGTAGTCACGTCGCTTGGTGGCCACAGTTTCTACCAGGAACCGCAAATCGGACTCGCTCAGGTGCAGCATCGCTTTACTCTCACCCAGACGGTGCTATGATCTTTTGGCTTGTAAAGGGGATTTCATCCAGCCCGATCGGCGCACATCTTTGCTGCTTCCCTGTTGGGCCGCTTCTTGTTAGTGTACCGACTCGCTTGAACAGTTATGCCCGACAGAATCTTAGGCGAGCTAAGGCTTGACCACGTAGCGGAGCAGGAGGAACAAACGATTGGCTCGGCGCCGGCGCCACCCTTGGACATGCCAGGGATGGCCGACAAAGCAGAAGCACCTCAGCCCGCCGCTTTTGATAGGGTGCCCGGCTCTCTTGGGCCGAAACAGTTCATACCGAAACCAGCAGCGCCGATCAAGGCGAAGCGCAAATCGCCCTTTGTCTGGTTTGGAATTCTCGCCGTAGTTTTTGTTTTGGTGGTTTGGTGGTGTTACTGGCGGATTCCGGCCCTCCCATCTCCAAAATCCAACGCCATAGCAGATTCGGCGGCCCTGTCTCCATCGCCCACTGCAACACCAGCTCATCCGGTCCCACCTCCATTACCCGGGGCAATAGCAAGTCCCGCTGCCCCATCTCCAAAACCCAGCGCACGACCAAGCCCGGCCATCAGCGAAGGATTACCGGGTTGGTGGTTCGCTCTTCCGCTGGTGGTGTTGCTGATTTGGCTCATCGTGCGTGCGCGAAAAAAGCCAAAGGAAGATTTAGCCAACGAATGGACGGATTCGGCTCAGGCAAGTGTGCGGGTTTCGATCGGTGAAACTCGTTGCTTGCGAGAGGGCGCTCCAAAGGAAGGCGGTCTGCTGGTCGCGGATGATCTGAAAGCTTACGTCCATCTCAACTGCGTTTTCTACCGACTGGAATTCTCATTGACTATGCTTCCGGATCCCGATCGCTCGATTGAACGCGGCGAGCTTAGCCTTGACCTTGTTCCGGATAACCGTCAGGCAAAACTTCCATTTTTTGTTCGGCTACACCCTGACGAAGAAATCGTCGTGGAGAAAAAGAAACTCACGAGAAGCGGGGACGGTAAAGCAACGTTCAAAATTCCTACCATTGGAGAAGTTGGTGGCGGGGCTAAGGTTGAATCCGAATCAGAACTCGAGGTTGAGACGGTCGCTATAATGAGCTGGGGGGCGGGAGAACAAAATGGCGGCTGGCGCTTCAACGCGACCGCCACCCGCTCGATCAAGACGAGCATCACTGGGCTCACCGCGCTCGTCGCAATTCCCGCGGGTCAAAAAGCAAAAGGGCGTTTCCGAGCCGCCGCGCACCTCCGATCCATTTCGAAGAGCCGGTTGGAGCCGGAGCCTGAAGCATTCATCGAATATGAGTTTCCGCCAACCCTGGATATCGGTTCCGTTCCAGATCCGGTTCCGGAGTACGTTTAAGGGGTAGGTTCGACAAATTGTTAGAGCAGCTGGTGGCTCTTATTTTGACAGAAGCGTTTGGACCGTCTGGTCGAGAGCACCGCTATTTAACACGTCAAACAATTCGGTACTGCAATAAGCCGCCGCTGCGCTCACCAAAACTCCCAAGAACAGGAAAGCAAGGAGCGAAAACCCAAAGCGCAAAATCTTTGCGAGCTCACCATCTATTTTATTTCCTTAATCGAAATTATGAATAATATTGTAAATGCGATGATATCGATATCTACGCATCACCCAACGTCAAGCAATCCGTGGTCGGCGGCGGAACGGCCACACCAGTCGAATCTTTCAAAAGGAGTAGAGCAGGCTGATCGACGTGCCTCAAAATTCTTGAAGAGCCGAAAATACCAATGGAACGAACGAAAAAGAAAATCAGACAGGTTTTATTGATGATCGCTGCGGTGTTGGCAATCGCCTCCGCCGGAGAAACCAAAGCGGGACCGGAAGCGGGACAGAACCTTGGCACCATCATTGTGTATCGCCCGCGGTCAATCATCGGTTGCAACATCAAAAATTGGGAATTCAATTTGAATGACGGACCTAACCTACTGGTCCGCAATGGCACTTACTATCGGCTTACTGTCCTGCCGGGTGATCACATCATTAGTCACGAAGATATACCGTTCCTCGACGATGACCCACAGACGGTCCACGTAGAACCAGGACAAACAGTTTATTTTGAGTACTCGGTAATTCTGAGCCTTATATTTGAAGTGGCAGACAACCAGGAACGAGCGGCCAGAACTGTGAGCACGCTTGAACCTCTGAACTGAAATCCCCGTGGCGAGGTAAGGCTATTCATTTCGCTGGTGGACCGTCCCCGAAATCACCTTATCCGTGCGCATCGCCGCGGGTAGGCGGTTCCCCGGGTTGAAACCCGGGTTGAAACCCCGGGCTGAAGCCCGCGGCCCCTCCAGGGCGCCATTGCCTGGCAGTCAAGCTGCGCTGGCTACGCAGTTCCTTATTGACGCAAAGATAAATCCTCTCCTGTATCGGACCTTCACCGACATGTAAGTTTTTCGCTTGGTCGATAATTTTTTTCTCGGCTTTTGTCATCCGCTCGCGTTGCAACAAATATTGAGTCCAGGACGGTACCATCATCTCGACACGAAAGATGTTGAATCGGGTCAGATCTTCGTGGAGTCGCCAGCTGAATGCACCGTTTCGGAGATGAATCAGCCGAAGGTGTCTCATCAATTCCATAAACTGGGTTGCGCGCGCTCGATCCACTTCGAACTCATAGGTGATGGCAACTGGCCCATCTTGCGGCTTAGGGAAGTGGATCAGTTTATCAGGGAAACTTGTTGCCGACACAGAATCGATCTCTAGCTTTGCGGTGAAATTAATCGACAGAGGAATCGCCAGGATCAGACTGATGAACAACAGGGATGCCCCTCCGATCAAGGTATGATTCACGCCCAGGATGGCTGCAGCCGCTCCCCAAACGATGCCGCCCAAAGCCATCGCCCCTTGGGCAGCCATGATAACAGTCGCATTGATACGGCCCCGGGCCCAGCCTGGCATCGCACGCTGTGCTGCAACCCAGAGTTCTGCAGCAGACAAAGTCCACCCTAATCCCGCAAGGGCAGCAACGACCATGAAGATAGTTTGGTCCCGGACAAAGGTCATTAGCAGATAGACAACGGCGACCATTAGATTCGCGATCACAGTCAGCATGTTGGAGGAAAAACGTGCTCGGGCCCAGGGAACGACAATGATTGATCCAACAACTGAACCGGCACCCATGGAGCTGAAGAGAATTCCGCAACCGGCGGCGGTGAGTCGCAGTTCTTTAAGTCCAACGACCGGAATCAGCGCCGGAATCAGGGCGATGAAAAAGGCGAACAGTACGCTGCGAGCCAAGACCACCTGTATCCCTGGCGCGTAGCGAACGTAACGAATGGCGGTAGAAAAGGATTCAAAGAAATTCTCTACTGGCAGCTTCGGCGCGCCTCTTTCTCGTTTCCACTGAAAGATCGCCAGAATCACGACGAGGAAACAGATCGCATTCATTGCGAACAGCCAATGCGCTCCAATTAGAGGAAGCAGCAGGCCACCAAGAGCAGGTCCGATTATCCCGGAGATATTCAGTTGCAAGCCGCCCAGGGTCGCGGCTGATGGTAGTTCTTCGTCTGATACGACTTCCGGTACGATCGCTATCCAGGCAGGGGCGTTAAAGGCGAAACCAATTCCAATTAGAAACACGCAAGCCAGCACAATGTACGGATTCAGCAGTCGCAATGAGGCCAGGAGAGCAAGCAAGCCAACGGCCATGGCTAGCCAAAGATTCATAACCCAAACCAATTTGCGACGGTCCACGATATCCGCCAAAGCTCCGGCCGGAAGAGTAAAAAGAAAGAAAGGTAGAGACGCGACCGTTGACATTAAGGATAAGAACAGCGGTGAGGGGCTGAGCTTGTACATTACCCAGGTTGCAGCACAGTCGTGAGCCGCAACACAGATTCCGGAAAGCAGGCTTGCCAACCACAGCTTCCGATAAACCGGGTTCCGTAGAGCCGTAAAAGTCGAAGTATTCTTCAAGCTATTCCCCATAGGGCGCCTTTACTCGGCGAACCTCTGCAGGTAAATCGATCTTGCCAGCCACCCATTGCCTGGGTCCAGGCGCAGAGTGCATGGCAGTTTGGTTGGTCTTTGTTTCTGCGAATCCGCCCGTTTCTCGTCGAGTTTCTCTTCTCCTCCTGGTTTCAAATGGATTCGCAGGCCGGAGTTTCAAATTTTCCAGGAAAAATTGAAGATTCCCTGTGAGTTACCCGGCCCGGTTCAAATGCCGAGTTTCAGGCAGTCAATGAGCCAATCGTCGGACGCAAGCCAACCCTGCTCCTGTCCGCGGAAGCAGCCCGGTTTCCTCTCACATCGATCACCGCTCGGGAGGCATTATTCGAACGCCTCGGCATCAGCTTCGATGATGACAAAACCGGAAAGTCTGTTTTTATCGCGAACTTTTAACAATACCGATGGCCTACTGGACCGCGATGCCGGAGCTGGTTCGTTACAGAAGAAGAAAAGAGACAGCTTTGGAACGTTCTCGACCATGAGTTGACTTCTAAAGAGGACGAAGAAAGTCCCGAAGTCTTAGCTGCCATCGACGAAGGGATCCGATCCCTGGAAAATGGCGAAAAAACCTACACCATCGAAGAAGTTCGCGAACATATCGCAGAAATCCTCGAAAAAGCCCGTGCAGGTTCTAGAGGTTGATGTACAGGGTCATCTTTTCCAAAAGCGCCGACAAAGACATCATCAGCATTGTTAGGCACGTAGCCGCCGAGAATCCGAAAGCAGCAAAAAGACTTGGCTCAAGCCTTCTCGACCCAGCGCTGAGTCTTGATTCGATGCCTTACCGCGGATCTAAAGTAAAGAAACGTCGCGATGTCCTGAAACTCATTCACGCAAACTACCTGATTTATGACCGGTTAATGAAGGCAAGAAGACCGTCGAGGTCCTCGGCTTTAAGCACGGTGCCAGAATAGAGTAATGCCCGACGGCAAGTAAGTGAAGCGAGATGGTTTCATTCTCATGTAATACGTCAGGAATAAAAAATGGCGTCGGACCAAGCCATTTATGTTTCCTGGCATTCGAATTACAGCGGTTCTCCGGAGTCGTAGGGTGTCGGGAGCGGTGTCTCAGGTGGCGGTGGAGTCTCCGGTCGTGGCTGTGTTGGCGGTGTTGCAGGTGGTGGCGGGGTCTCCGGGTGTGGCGATGCGTTGGTTTTCATTTGTTCACGAGGGGTTTAGTCCCAACTTATTCTGGCGGCACCAGTCTCGGTTTTCGATTCTCGTCCGTGGCTACGAATGTAAATGTTGCCTCCGTAACTTTGCTCCTGGCCTCGCCGGTCCGGCTTCGCCGCCAAGCCTCAACTCGGACCGTCATCGATGTTCTGCCGACTCTCAAAATGCTGGCGTAGAGACTGACTTCATCCCCAATAAAAACCGGTCGATGAAAAATCATTCCGTCTACGGCAATAGTCGCGCAACGGCCGCGAGACCGCCGGCTTGCGGCATTTGCCCCGGCAAGATCCATTTGCGACATCAGCCAACCACCGAAAATGTCTCCGGAGGGATTGGCGTCCGCGGGCATGGCAATCGCGCGGATCAGCGGTTCACCTTCGGGCGGGTCAGTTGCAAAGGGCATATACTTCTTAAAGCCTAAAAACAGCGAGGTGCAGCCGCAACCAAAAAGGAACGTTCAACGTTCAGCGTTCAGCGTTCAACGTTCGGCGTTCAACGTTGAACGTTCAATGTTGGCGTTAACGTTCAACGTTCAACGTTCAATGTTCAACGTTCAATGTTCAGCGTTCAATGTTCAATGTTCAATGTTCAATGTTCGGCGTTCAACGTTCGGGAGGGTGTGGGCGCAGTCAGGCCATGGGTAACAATCAGGCCACTTTGCTTTTATGAACAGATTAGATCATGCCGAACATTGAACGCTGAACATTGAACGCTGAACGCCCAACGTTGAACGCTGAACGTTGAACGCTGAACATTGAACGCTGAACGCCCAACGTTGAACGCTGAACGCCCAACGCTGAACGTTGAACATTATCGGCCGGGAGACTGTTTTTCGGCCGTGAATGCTTCGAGCGCGGCCCTGTCCGGCAATCCCTGGTAATCGCCGAACGTCGAGACACAGAACGCGCCTAGCGCAGCACCGCGAGTGACTGCTTGGGGAAGAGAGCAGCCGTCCAGCAGTCCGGAAATGAGTCCCGCGCAAAACGCATCTCCGGCGCCGACAGGATCGATCTCCGTAGTCGGGAAGCAGGGGCAAAAGCCGCGTTTCTTACCGTCCGCGTACCAAGCTCCTTTGTCACCAGCTTTTAAGATGACGTGGGAAGGTCCCAGACCGCGCAATGCATCCAACATGGAGACGTGCTCATGCTCGGTGAATCCGGTGAGAATCTCGGCTTCCGCCAAGCTGGGAATAAGAATATCGCATTTTTTTGCAAGTTCCAGAAAGACGCTTCGCGCCTGGTCAGCGTTCCAGAGGCGAAAGCGCATATTCGGATCGAACACCACCTTGGCACCTGCTGCGCGAAAGCGGTCCACCAACTCGAATGTCAGGGCGCGATTCGAATCACTCAGTGCCGGGGTTATTCCGGTGACAAACAGGTACTTCGCCTTCAGCGACTCAAAGGACTCGGACCGCAAGGCAGCCGCGGCGGAATTGCGCCGGTAATAGAAAATGCGAGAGGTGTTGCCCGGCCCCGGTTCCTTAAACATGATACCCGTGGGCTCATTCGGGGACACTTCTACGCAGCTGACGTCGACGCATTCGCCCCGCAGCGTCTTGAGGACACGGGAACCGAAAGGATCAGAGCCCACTCTGCTGACCCAGCATACCGAATGACCGAGTCGCGCGAGGCCGATGGCACAATTCGACTCAGCCCCCCCGATCGATGCGTAGTAAGCTGGAGCAAATTCCAGCCTGTCACGTTCCCCGGGCGCGAAGAGGACCATCGTTTCGCCAAAGGTCACCACATCAAAGCCTGATCCTGCCGACACCGCATTCATCGTGCCGCGCGGGCCTCCTTGACGATTTCCAAGAGTCGTTGAGCGACTTCTCCGCAGCGTTCAAATTCGTCGTTGGACTTGGGAATAAGGGCTCCGCCGACTCCCAAGGCATCGACGCCAAATGCCATGAAGTCACGAGCATTTTCCAGGTTAACGCCACCCGTAGCCATCAACGGGATCTGCGCGAAAGGTCCGCGGATCTCGCGGAAAAAGACAGGGCCGAGTGCGCTGGCGGGAAACACTTTGACGTAGTCCGCTCCGGCAGCCGCAGCGGTCCAAATTTCGGTTGGAGTCATGGCGCCGGGCATAATCGGCACTTTGTGTGCACGCGCAGTCCGGATGACATCCAGGTTCAAGTTTGGTGAGACCAGAAACGCCGCACCGGCTGCAAGGGCAACTTCTGCGAGGGCAACATCGGTGACTGTGCCGGCGCCGAGAAGTGCGTTCGTCGGAACGCGCGACCGAAGCGATTTAAGGATGTCAACCACACCCACAGTATCCATCGTGATCTCGACCAGGCGGATACCTGCTTGGAAGAGATGTTCAATGCAACGGACCGGATCGACCTTTGGCCGGCGAACAATCGCGACAACTGGCACCTCGTCGATGATTGATTGTATGGGGATGCTGCTCATCAGTGCCCGCTCCTTGAACGGTCCTTTCGCCTGGGTATTCATTTCCTGCCTCATCGCTTCTTCGCCCACCACGAACTCCTCGGCCCAAGATGCAATTGGATCGTTTTAAGTTCGGTAAATTCTTCAATCGCAAACCGGCCCAGTTCGCGGCCTTGCCCGCTTTCTTTGTATCCACCGAACGGAAGCTCAGGATAACCGTCCATGAACGTATTGACCCACACGGTGCCGGCACGAATGCGGCGGCTCACCGACAACGCCGTATCGAAGTCGCGCGTCCAGATTCCACTCGACAAGCCGTAATTTGTGCTGTTGGCGGTTTCGATCGCTTCCTCAGCCGTGTCGAAAGTCAGGATGGAGAGAACCGGCCCGAAAATTTCCTCTCTGGCGATGGCCATGTCGGGACGGACTTCGTCAAAAACCGTGGTTGCGATGAAACGTCCGTCCAGAATCTGGAGCGGTTGGCCGCCCAGTTGAAGCCGGGCTCCGGCGCGGCGACCTTGATCGATGTAGCCCAGGATCTTGTTGAATTGCTGTTCGCTTGCGATCGCGCCCACTTTAGTCTTTTCGTCCAGCGGATCCCCGACGGACACGTCTCGCGCCAACTCAACGACTTTGCGCACAAACTCTTCGGCAATTGGTCGCTGGATCAAAAGGCGGCTGCCGCTGTTGCAGCACTCTCCCATGTTGAAACAGATGCCGAAGACGGCGGCATCCAGTGCCGCCTCCAGGTCAGCATCTGCGAAAATGATCTGCGGATTTTTGCCGCCGAGTTCAAGTTCGACCTTTTTCAGATTGTTGCGGGCGGCATTGATCACGGCTTTACCGACATTGGTCGATCCTGTGAACGACATCATGTCGATTTGCGGATGCAGACTGAGCCGGCTTCCTACCGGATCGCCGTAACCGCTGACAATGTTCACTACGCCGTCTGGAACGCCTGCTTCCGCGACGATCTTGCCGAGGCGGAGCGTGGTGCCTGAGGTCAGCTCGCTGGGTTTTATGACACAAGTGCAGCCGGCGGCAAGCGCGTAGGGAAGTTTCTGGCTGACGATCAACAGCGGGAAATTCCACGGTGTGATCATTCCCACGACTCCGACTGGCTCCCGGATCACCAAGCCGAGCATGGAGGGTCCCAGCGCGTTGTAACTGTCTCCATGAATGTGCCGACAGAGGGTGGCAGCGTAATCCCAGAGATTGGCCGCCCAGTCCACTTCATCTCGTGCCTGGGAGATCGGTTTGCCGCTTTCAAGGGTCTCAATCAATGACAGCGTTTCCTTTTGCTGACGAATGAGCTCCGCCGCTTTCAACAGGCACTTCATGCGATCAGCCCCGGAAGAGTGCGGCCACGGTCCGCGATCAAAGGCTTCCCGGGCTGCATGAACCGCCGTATCGACATCAGGGGTGCCGGCTTCCGCGTAATCTCCAACGACCGTGCCATGCGCCGGGCTCCGGCGCTCAAATCTCTTTCCGGATTCGGAAGGGACATCCTTGCCGTTGATCCACAACTGGTATTGAAACGGTGTTTTGGGAATCATGATTTAATGACCTTTGAATTGAGGGGGACGTTTTTCGCGAAATGACGCAAGTCCTTCTTTGGCGTCGTCTGTAAAGGCGTTTGCAGCGGAGGCCAGAGATTCGATTACCGCCGCTGACGGGTGTGCGATCAGTTGTTTAGCGGTTTGGACCGCGACCGGCGCGTTGGCGCAAATTTTTTCAGAAAGTGTGCTGACACACTCGCGCAGCGAGCCAGCCGGAACCACTTCGTTTACCAAACCCCACCGTTCCGCGGTATCGGCGTTTATTTGTTCGCCTGTGAAAATCATCTGTTTAGCACGGGCGTTGCCAATCAATTTAGGCAAACGGCCGGTGCCGCCCCAACCTGGAACGGTGCCGAGTTTCACTTCGGGCATGGCGAACCGCGCCGAGTCCGCAGCGATCCTCAGGTCGCATCCGAGTGCCAATTCCAGGCCACCCCCAAAAGCAAAGCCCTGGATTGCACAAATCACGGGCTGTCGCGCGCGTTCGAGCTGCTCGAAAATCCGGTGGCCGCGACGTACCCATTCCGACCACATCTCAAGGGGCGAACAGGCCGTCCAGGCAAGGATGTCGGCCCCGACGCAAAATGCTTTTTGCCCGGTAGACTCAATAACGATGACTCGAACCTGGTGCGACTCGTCCGCTCCCCTGATGGCATCCTCCAGCGCGGACAACATTTCCGAATCGAGCGCGTGGAGTTTTTCAGGCCTATCCAGGACGATGCGCGCAATCGCTCCCTGGATTTCGAACTTTACTTTGTCGCTTTGACTCATCGGTGTTTTCCTGTCGTCAATTGTCTGACCAGTCTTTCCGCCGCACGGTAGACGAGCGCGAGAAGACTTAAAGTGGGGTTGATTCCCGGACAGGTCGGAAACGTGGCGCCGCTATAGACGTACAGTCCGGGTGTGTCGTGCACCTCCAGCTCGGGATTCACCACACTTTTTTCAGGGTCTTCTCCCATTCGAGCGCCGCCAAAATCGTGGCTGCTTCCGACCCCGGTAAAGCGGTCGCCGCGCCAGGTATTGGTTGCGCCCATGCCCCTGAGAATTTCTTCCGACTTCGCTTCCATCCAATCCGCCAGCCTGTGCTCGTTCTCCCGGAGGTCATACGTGATTCGAAGAACGGGGAGACCGACCCCGCTCTTGTCTCGATAGTGAGGGTCAAGCTCCACGAAGTTGTTACTATAGGACAAAGTGTCGGGTTGGATGCGAACAACGCCGAAATGTTGCCACTGGCGCAAATGATCTTTGTAAGGTTTACCCCAGCGCTGCACGCCGGCCGGCAGTGCCTCGCGACTAATCTGGATTGGCAAGAACTGTTGCTCGGCACCAAGGGTCGCCCCGCCAATAAAGCCATGGTTGAGGGAGTCAAAACCGGAAGCGAAAAAGTCGTCCAGCACCAATCCTTGTGCAGCTGGCCCGGTGTGTCGATTAAAGACGACGTCTGGGAAAAAACCGTCGACGTGGGCAAACATTTTCGTCATGAAATGCTTGCCGAGTTGACCGCGATTGTTTCCCAGTCCAGCGGGATGTCTCGAATCGCCCGAAAGGAAAAGCAGCCGGAGACTCTCGAAGGTGTACGCGTTCAAAACCACGATCCGAGCTTTTTGGAAGCGGCGCCGGCCCTGCGAATCCACGTATTCCGCACCATCCACTCGACCGTTCTCGTCGGTTCCGATCCGAATAACCCGGCACTGAGTCCTCAAATCAAGATTGCCGGTCGCTAGCGCTTCAGGAATCGACGTGAGGGAAGGATCCCATTTATCGCCGCTAAACGAGCCAAACCCATTACTCCAAGCGCAGTAAGTGGTGGCGGGGCGACCGCGATAGGGCACCGTATTGACCCCGACAGCTACCGGGTGCGGATGCAGACCCATTCGTTCCGTGGCTTCTCTGTACAATTCTCCCAAGCGGAACGGACGCATGGGTGGCATCGGCAAAGGTTTGCTGCGCGTAATAAACGGGTTGGATTCGTCGCCCGCGATCCCTATTTCGTGCTCAAGAAAAGTGTAGTAAGGCTCGAGTTCTTCGTAGGTAAGCGGCCAGTCGGCTAACGTGCATCCAGACGGCAGTACGGAGAGACCCCACCGGTTTTTGACATAGCTCAACATTTTGAAATGGTGCGGGTGAAATCGCCGCAGCCAACCGCCGTAATGAACGATGGATCCTCCGACTCCGTTCATCATACGGCCCAGAGAAAACGTTGCTTCCTGCGTCGGTTCGCCTTCGTTGCGTCGCCAACGGGGGATCTCGCTCAAGAACTTGGAACCCATATTGGCACGGCAATAGTAAGTCGCGCCAAGTTCGTCAGGAAGGTAATCGGCCAGAGTCCGGAATGGGCCGGGCTCGAGCGCAACGACTTTCAGGCCTGCCTTAGCGAATATCGGCGCGACGACCGAGCCTACAGTGCCCGCTCCTATTAACAGAATATCGCCTTCAGCATCCGGATAAGAGGCTCCGCGGTGGGGATCGTAGCTCGGAACAGCCCGTCTTGCATCGCGTGAAAACCTTAGGTCTGCCAGCGACCGGATTTCGCCACCTTTGTCCACTGCTTTTTCAGAGAGGTTTTCTTTCGCGCTGTTTTCCATCCAAACGCCAGGATGACCTAAAAAGCGCCAGCCCGCTTTGTCGCGATTGCCTCCGTAGATCGGGTCGGCAAACAAGCCCTCCTGAAGGTGGGATCGCGCCAGTTCAAAAAATGTTTTCCCTTCGATTGCGCGGAAATTGGGCGCTGAACCTTGCTCAAGCGCTGCGATCAGTTCTTGCTGCTGAATGGAATCGGCTTCTAGGAATGGTTTTCCGAAGCGATCGACAGATTCGGCATCCAAGGCATAAACCCCAAGCCGATAGGCCTCCAGATGGTGCACGTAGGCCCCGCTCAAAGCGCGGTCGAGATACTGGATGACCCCTATCGAGGATGCACCCGGACCATTTTCGTCTCCCGGGAAGAGTCGTTCAAAAAGGGCGTCGAGCGTGGCGGCTTCCGCGAGGTTGAGCGCCGTAAAAGCATAGTTCTGGGGTGGGAAGTTGGTATCCATGGTTCAGTTTTGGGGGGGACTCAGGAAGCGACTCTGGATATGATCGGCAACCCGCAGTGCCTGCGAGGCGATTGTCAGCGCCGGATTCACCGCCGATGAAGAAGGGAAGAAAGAACTGTCGACCACAAAAAGGTTCGGCACGTCGTGGCTCCGGCAAAAAGGATCAAGGACCGATTTTGTCGGATCAGTTCCGAATCTCAGAGTACCGCATTGATGAGAGTTGGTTTCAATCCCCATGCGCTGAATAAGAACAATGGAGAAACCCGCTCTCTTTAACATCCGGGTGCCCGCTTGAATGAGTCGATTGTGCGCGCGGAGATTGTTAGGGCGGTAGCGAACCTCGATCCTTCCGGCTGCGCCAAGGGTCGCTCGATTTTCCGGATCGGGCAGATCTTCGGACATTACCCACCAGTCGACGCTGCGCCGGGCGAACGCGCGTAGGGCGGGTTTCGGCACCCAGCGTTGATTGGCGGTGAGCATGCCGGCCTGCAATTTTCCGAGGAGTTGCAGATTCCCTAGTGGATATCGGTGACCCTCTTCACCTCGGAAATAGAAATCGTTAACGGCCATCGTCTTTTGGAACGTGGTCGGGTTAACACGGAACGGATTAATTGCCATCAAGGCAGTGTTGTTGTGAACCATGTAATTTCGGCCAACCAATCCGGAAGAATTCGCGAGCCCGTTTGGATGAAAAGAGGATGCGGAGCGCAGCAGGAGGGCGCAGGAGTTGACCGCGCCGCAGGAAATGACAAATGTTTCAGCGCTCACGCGAAAGGTTTCGCCATCCCGCTCAATTTCGATTTCGGTTATTTTCTTGCCGGAACCATCGGTAATGAGTCGGCGAGCAAGTGCTCGAGTCATGAGTTCAATGTTTCCCGATTCAAGCGCCGGGCGGACGCAGGAAACGTCCGCCTCAGATTTTGCATGGACCTTGCAGGGGAACCCATCGCAGGTCTTGCATCGGATGCATCTTCCGCCCTGTCGCAAATCGATTCCTAACGGCAGAAAATAGGGATGCAGG
The DNA here is from genome assembly GCA_963782115.1 of uncultured Verrucomicrobiae bacterium. GTDB lineage: Bacteria > Verrucomicrobiota > Verrucomicrobiia > Chthoniobacterales > JAFAMB01 > JAFAMB01. Next base: position 85,494 of record CAWAIK010000013.1, on the reverse strand, counting down.
CTCTGATCTTCCAAGCGCGTTTTGAGATCCTCGATATACGGCTCGTGAGGCACCGCGGGAAAGGGGAATGGCGCTGAGCGCGGCGGTTCCGTGGGGTCAACTCCGGCTTCGCCGTGTACAGAAAGCATCTGTTCAGCACGACAATAGTAGGGCTCAAACTCCTCGTAACTGACCGGCCACCCCGGGGAAACTCCTTCCTCATGTTCAACGTTTGAGAAATCCTCTTTTCTCAGTCTTGGAAGAGCCGCTCCGTAGACCTTTGTATTTCCGCCGACAAAGTAATGGACTCCCGGAAAAAAAGGATGGCCGTTCTCGTCGAACCATTGCTCCTTAGGTTTGTATCGTCTTTGGGCAAAGACTGCTTCGGGGCTCCAGTTTTCCGGCTCGGATGGCAGATAATCCCCTCGCTCCAGTAACAGAATTTTGCGACCCGAATTACGCAGTGCGTAGGCCAATGTCCCACCGCCCATTCCTGTTCCAATGATAATCAGATCGTAAGCCTTCATAGCTGGCCCGAAAAGGGGAGGAACTTCAACGTTTGGAGTTCAATTTCAGGCCGAAGGGCTCTGGCTGGAGGATCCGTTTATCCATCACGGCAAGGTTCTCGCTCACCCGAAGAGGGAAATCAGCCTGAGCAAGGATGTCACATTTTAAGTCAATGCCGGGGGCTATCTCGATGATCGTTAGGCCTTGCGGCTCAAGACTCAGCACACAGCGTTCAGTGATGTACAAGACCTTTTGCTTAAGCTGTTGCGCTCTGCGGCCGCTGAAAGTTACATGTTCGACTTCCGGAACAAATTTCTTGTTTTTGCCTTCTTTGGCGATCCGCAACTGGCTGTTTTCAACCCTCAGGTCGAGGCCTCCGGCAGTAAAGTACCCGCAGAAAAAGATTGCGCGCGCCGCGGCCGTGATGTCAACGAATCCGCCACAGCCGGCCGTTACGTGCGGACGAAGAGCCAGCCGGGAAACATTGACGTTCCCATATTGGTCGACTTGAAGGAAGGAAAGGCAGCTACTGTCAAAACCGCCTCCTTGAAAGAAAGTGAACTGATCGGGCGACGCCAGGATAGCGTCCGCGTTTGAAGCGCAACCAAAAGCAAAGCCCAGCAACGGCATACCGCCGACAGCACCCTGCTCGATCACCCAAGTCACTTCGCCATGCAATCCTTCTTCCAGCAAAATCCGAGGGACAAGCGCGCAAATGCCAAAGCCAAGGTTGACGACATCCTCTTCGCAGAGCTCCAGGGCGGCGCGCCTTGCGATGATCTTGTCCACTCCCCAGTCGATTGGCTTGAAATCCCAGAGGGGCCGAAAGACCTCGCCGCTAATGGCCGGATTATAGACGGTCTGGGTGGTCTGTTGCTGGTCGGGGTCAATGACGACGTAATCCACCAGGACCCCCGGCACCCGGACCTGTTGCGGTCGAAGGGTCCCGAAAGCCGTTAATCGTTTGACTTGGGCAATAACGATCCCTCGATTGTTGCGAGTCGCCAGGGCTTGATCCAGGGCTCCCAGGTAAGCCCCTTCATGCTCCATCGTGAGATTGCCGTGTTCATCGGCGGTGGTCGCACGGATAACCGCAACGTCCGGCGGGATTGAAGGGAAAAACAACCATTCGTCGCCTTCAAAGTTCACGAGGCGGACGATCTCTTCGACTGTGCAGCTGTTCATCCTGCCACCGTTTCGCCTCGGATCGACAAAGGTGTCCATCCCCACTTTGGTCAGAATCCCAGGCCGGCCCGCCGCCGATTCGCGATGCATATGGTACAGAATGCCGCTGGGCACGTTGTAAGCCTCAACCCGGTTATCGATAATCATCTGCCAGATCTTTGGACTTGGCATATTCGAAGGGCCGCTAGGGAGCGAGCCGGCAATGACCCGTTTCAGGAGGCCGGGATGCGCCAGATGATCGATTCCCGGAATGCCGTACATGTCGCCAGCCGCAATCGGGTGGAGGGTTGTAAGCCCGCGGGGGCACCCATTTTTCAGAAAGTGTGATCCGATGGCGCGCAAAGCGGCGTCCGGACATCCTAAACCACTAGAGGAACTGACCGTAACAACCGCTCCGTCCGGAATTAATTTGCCGATTTTTTCTATGGGAATGATCTTCGAATGCGCCATAAACGGATAAATTATTTGATCAAGGATCCAGCCCCGCACGACTCGCGGACAATCAATCGAGGTTGAAGAATCACGGTGCGGATCGGGGAATCGCGTTGTTCGATTCTTTTGAGGAGCAATTCTGCGGCTGTTGCACCGAGTTCCCGAGGGGAAGTATCAATGGTCGTCAATCCTGGAAGACTTTGCGCCGCGTCGGGCACATTGTTGAATCCCACAACTCCAAATTCTTTACCCGTTCGTACACCTGCATGCTGAAGGGCTTCGATGACTCCGAGCGCGACTACGTCGTTGAAGCAGAGAGCCGCGGTTGGGCGATTATCCATTTGCAGAAGCCGTTGTACGGTATCATAGCCGCCTCGGCGTGTCGGAGGTGCGGGAACGACCAGCCGGGAATCAAATGGACGCCCTAATCGGACTAATGCCTGCTGATATCCCTCAATCCGCTCATGGCCCGTTGAGATATCCGGATCGCCGCCGATGAAAGCGATTCGACGGTTGCCCAGTTTGCAAAGATGCTCTACTGCGAGATACGAACCTTGAGCGTTATCGACGCCTGCGTAGTCGAGGCCAACCGCGCGGCGGACAAAAGCGACAGCCGGTACTTGACCTGCAAGGTCCTGGGGTCCGGTCGGGGTCCGGCGGCCTATCGCGGGACAAATCAAGATCCCGTCCGCGGGAAACTCCTTCATTGTTTTCAGCAACCGTTCTTCCTTGGCATGATCCTCGGAGGTATTGCCGAGGAGAGTCACCAATCGCGCAGTGGCAAGGCGTTCTTCGATCGCGACGATGACTTCTGCGAAGAACGGGTTGGTGATGTCGGAGACAATCAGCCCGATGGCGTGCGACTGCTGCATTCGCAAGCTGGCTGCGCCCCGATGATAAATATAGCCGAGGCGCTTGATGGATCTTTGAACGCGCTTGCGGGTGGAATCGGCCACCGACGGCACGTTGCGAACAACCAGGGAAACTGTCGCGCGGGAAACGCCGGCATCAGCCGCTATGTCCAGGAGCGTCACGCGCTGTTTTAGAACTTCATCCATGGGAGGTGCCTTATAGAAACAGAGCAATTGAAGGCTATTAGATCGATCTATATGTGGTTTCGAGTGAAATACAAGAGATTTTCGGGGATGAAGTTTTGTAGATCGATCCAGGCAAATTCGCCGCTTGTGGGCTTTGCTCCGCTACTCGGGTTCCGAATCGTCCTTATAGTCGTCGTTCTCGTCATCGGTTGGGGATCGGGGCGAATTGCGAGGATGGCCAAAGGATAAGGGAAGAAAGCAAGCGGCGGAAAATTCGCTCGTACCACCGGGAAACGGCCGAGGACGAAGGACGACGACGAGGAGGAGGACGATTGGAGGAAGCGAGCATCCCGAGCCGAATCCCTGGCCCGTGACACTCTGCAATTGGAATCAAAATGGCTTGCCAAACGAAACCATCGAGCATGCGAGGTGGCAAAGTAGGCAGCAGTCAGAGCTTTCCAAATGTGCCGGTATCTGCTGTTCTTCGAGAAGGTTTACTGGAGGCAGAGTGATGGCACCCGAGGCGATCGACGTAATCTTACTCACTGATGCGACCCGCAATGTTTCCGTAAAGGAATGGAGAATTAGCTCTGAGGACCTCGGAAGTACTCCGGATGGGCTCAGGTGGAGCGTTTCCAAGCGCGTCCTGGTGGGCGGCAGACAAGAAGGTGTCGAGGTCATCGATGTGGATAACGGCCTCATGAAATTCACTGTTGTTCCAACTCGCGGCTTTCACGTCTGGACGGCCCATGTCGGCGATCTACGTCTGGGATGGGACTCGCCGGTGACGGAAATTGTCCATCCACAATTTGTGAATCTGGCCGAGCGCGGCGGTCTTGGCTGGCTAAATGGTTTCGGCGAATGGATCTCCCGCTGCGGCCTCGAATCGATTGGGCCGCCTTGCCAGGACGGCGAACAGACGCACACGCTGCATGGTCGAATCAACTACATTCCCGCAAGCTATGTCGAAGTCCGGCTCGAATCCAGACCGGTGTCGCGGATCGTTCTTCGAGGAGTCGTGTACGAGTCGCTCATGTTTGGCCCGCGACTCCGATTGACGACGGAGATCTCTACCGAGATAGGCAAACCGGCATTGAGTTTCGACGACACCGTGACGAACCTTTCCGATGTTCCCCAGGAGATGGAATGTCTTTATCACGCGAATTTCGGCCCTCCGGTCCTTGGGCCCGGCGCACAATTCGTTGCACCGGTCAAGAAAGTAGCGCCGCGGGATTCGCGCGCAGCGGAAGGGGAGATGGCCGCCTGGAACGTATACACTGGTCCGCATGCCCCCGGCTATACCGAGCAGGTCTATCTGATGGAACTCTATGCTGACGACGCCGGCATGACGGAAGCATTGTTAAAGTCTGCTGACGGGACGAAGGGCGCGCTCGTTTCCTTTAACGTTCGCCAATTGCCGTGCATGACGCTCTGGAAAAACGAGGCGCCATCAAAAGCCGGATATGTGACAGGGTTGGAACCCGGTACCAGTTTTCCCTTCCCGAAACCGGTGGAGCGCGCCGCCGGGCGGATTCCGAAGCTTCAAGGCGAGGAGAGCTACACGACAAAGGTCACATTCAGTGCGTTGGTTTCGGGGGAAGAAGTTGAGATCGCTGCGAGTTCGATCAGAAGATTGCAGCGAGCAGATCCGGAAGTGGAGATATCGCCTTGAAGAGGCGTGTATCGACGCATCGGAGCGGTGGAGTGATGGAGAGGTGGAGTGGTGGCCCCATGCCTCATTGATCAGAATCGATACCGTTGCGGCGAAACTTGATGGCAAAAGGAAGGTTTGTGCGAATGGAGAAAGAGTTAGCAAGATTGATGCTGTATTAGAAGCGATTCAGGGAGGCCGCTATATTGATTATGCCGACCGTTGAGGAGCAGCTAGTTGATAAGCTTCTAATTTTTCAAAGCCGAAAAGCATGCGACCCCAATGTCAACAGCTAGTTCTACTGAGATGGAATATTGAGCCGAGACTTGCTTCTGACAGATACGGTATCCGGCGCGTTCATCATCCTGAAATAATGGAAACCGGAGTTTAGCACCACAAAGAAGTTGCATCCTCGTGAATCAATTGGCAGACAAAAAATCAGTTGCTCTCGGTATGCTGTTTTTAGACAGTGCTTTATAAAGTTCTAGAGCTTGCTTTTCGGAAAAAACACCTTCAAACAATTGATTAACTGTTTTTGCACATGTACCAATGTCATTAGCTCCCGCGATTGTTTCTATTTCCTTGACGGAAAGGATGGCAAATAGAAGCGTCAAATTCCTAATCTTAAAGTGTCTCGCGGTCTATTGTAGTATTCGTAAGACAATGCACTTGAATCACTTGGGCGTTCGGGCATAAGTATAAGGTTGCCGTTGTCGAGGAGAGTTCAACCTAAAAAAAGTTCCCTTGCCGATACTTTGGAACCGCCCGCTAAACGGCTAAGTTCAAGAACTTCTTCCTCGGTTGTTTCCAGCTGCAAAATCGGGCGCGCCATTTCACGATAATAACCAAATTTATTGATTATCACGCTTTCAAGGGGACATCGCACCGCCGTGAGACAAAGTATTTCACGAATAAAGCACTCCACCACGAATGCCGCTAAGTTAAGGAGATGTGGCTCCGGGCGTAGGCCGTTTCTATCGAAAGGATTGTCTTTGTGACCTTTGTGATCTTCTGTGCAAATGATTTTTCTTCGTCCCCCCGGGCACTAAGACAGAAAAAAGCAAAAGTCATTTTTTAACAGAAGATCGCAAAGATCACAAAGAGTCACTGTCTTTAAGAGCCATCGGAGGCACGTGGGCCTGCATTGTCTAAATCTCAACGAATGAAACGCCCCTTAATCCCCACTCGTCCTCTTGTTCTGAAATCGTAATCGTCGTCGTTCTCGACTTCTATGGGCGGGGGAAAGGCGCGCCGATTGCCGACAACGTTCAAAGATCGAGACATCTGAGGTGGCCCGTTAACGTTTTTTACAAATTTATTCACAGTTCGGACGATTGGGAGAGGTCCTACACCGCGCTAAACAGATACGAAACCCTGAACCCTACAGCCCCTGCGGGGCAAAAAACATCCCAAACAGCCCTTAACTTAGTGCCATTCCACCCCACCACTCCTTACTCCAATACTCCGTTGCTCCCTACTCCCTCTCTTCTCTTCTGTGGCGTCAAATTTTCTTGAAGATGACGCAGGAGTTGATCCCGCCAAAACCGAAGGCGTTGCTCAGGACATAGCGCAGATCACCTTCGCGCGTTTCGTTCGCAACGACATCCAGATCGCATGCCGGATCAGGGGTTCGGTAATTCAGGGTCGGCGGGATCAGCCGATCGCGAATGGCCAAGGCGCAGAGAACACCTTCAATGGCTGCGCTCGCTCCCAGGGGATGTCCGTAGTAAGCCTTCGTTCCGCTGACGGGAATTGTTTTCGTCCGTTCACCGAACACTTTCCTGATGCAAAACGCCTCGTTTGCATCGTTGAGCTGCGTCGAGCTCGCGTGAGCATTGATGTAGTCGACCTGATCCGCGTTCAATTGGGCGTAACTCAGCGCGTTACGAATCGCACGTACACAGGAATCGCCGGTGGGCAGAGGCGTCGTCATGTGGAAAGCGTCGTTATTGAGGCTGTACCCGATCACTTCCGCGTAAATGTTTGCGTCACGTGCCTTGGCATGTTCGTACTCTTCCAGGATGAGGCTGGCCGCGCCTTCACCCATCACGAATCCATCGCGGTCCTGGTCGAACGGACGACAGGCCACCGATGGGTGAGCGCGGCTCATGGTCCGGATAAGGGCGAACGCTCCATAGGTCAGCGGGCTTAACGGAGCTTCGGCGGCGCCGGCAATCATGACATCCGCCCAATCTTCGCGGATATATCGGAGCGCCTCCCCAATTGCTACGTTGCCGCTCGCGCAACTATTGGAGTTGGTGGTTCCGACACCGCGGAGTCCGAACTCGATGGCCGTGTTACAATGAGCTGACCCGCCGAAAACCTGCAAAGCGAGCGTTTGTCTGACAGACTTTGGTCCGCCATGGACAAAGGCTTCGTGCTGGCCCTCGGCATTGGAGACGCCGCCGAGCGCGGTTCCGAAGCTGACGCCGACGCGATCATGAGGCAGATCGGGGGAATAGTCCAGGCCGCTATCTTCGAGTGCCAGTTTGACGGACGCCACCGAGAATTGCGCGTAGCGGTCCAATCGTTTTAATCGATGCGGGGGGAAAATGGTCTCCGGAGACCAATTCAAAATCTCACCCGCGCTGGTCGCCTTGAAAATTGACGCATCGAAGGTCGAGACAGGGCCTATACCCGACTTTTTGTTTTTGATCGCCTCCCAGAAGGCCTTTTTTCCGATCCCGATTGGGGTGATTGGTCCAACTCCCGTGATAACGACTCGCCTCATTTTTTCTCCACGTAAGCCTTCATATGCTGCAGCGTCTGCGTGGCAATGTAGTTGATGAAAAATCCCCCGATAATCGGCTCCACAACCGGGGCAAGCGCTGGCACCCGGAAAGTGAGGTCATGAATGATTTGCACCTCGACCCCGCCTGGCAGGGGCCGAAATTTCCAGACGACCTTCATCCCTTTTGTCCAGGCTTTCAGATGCTTGAAACGAATTTCCCGGTTTTCGCGGTCGATGACCTGCTCTGACATCCAGGCGATTGGTATGGCGCCGCGATTGGCAGCCATCTTCACAAGGTTGCGGACCGGACCTTTCTCGTAGTAACGAATATACCGATAATGGGGCAGAAACGCGGGCCAGCGTTCGAGGTTGGCAACGGCTTCGAAGATCATCTCTTCGGCGGCGTTCATGACAATCGCATTGGTGTGGTACATGATGGTCGATCGGCAATGTAATGAAGGTAACATTCACTCTCTTCAACTTTCATCGACTCCAGTCGATAGATCCGGGAGGACGGAAGAAATGTTCCGGACGTCCCGAGAATGCCGGGAGCGTTGGCTCCGCCTGCAAGGATAGGAGCTATCGTGAGAAAGAGCTCATCGACGACATCCAATTCGGCCAGAGCCCTGGCCAGTTGTGGTCCTCCCTCGCACACGAGCGTTCGAACTTGGCGCGTCTTGTACAGATCATTCAAGACTTCCGTGAGGCTCAGGCGATCATTGGTGCTGAGATGCAGTTCGGCCTTGAGGCGAAGTTCGATTTGCTTGGTTTCCGGCATACGCGTTGTGGAATAGACCACAATCGGAGAAACCCGATGTTTGAAAATGTTCAAATTGACGGGGAGATCGCCTGAGTTCGAAATGACGACGCGAATCGGGTATTCACTTTGGCCCCGGCGGAGGCGCGCTCGCCGGAGTGCTTCGTCCGGCAGACCCATCGACATCTGGTCGATCAGCAATGTGTTCCTTCCAACCATCAGGGCATCTCCTCGCGAACGGATCTCAAGCAGGCGGTGCTTATCGAAGGCGGAGGTGAAACCCGATGGCGTCTGTTTGGCCGTCGATGCCTTGCCATCGATTGTGATGGCAAAGTTCAAAATGATTTGAGGCCGTGGCATAAAGTTCAATAGGCTTCCACCTTGTATTCGGCTGGCAGCGAACTATTGGCCTGCAAGCGGAATCACAGGGAACCTTTGTTTCCAGTGTTCCAATGCGGCGACAATGTCGTCCTTGGACGCACTGGAACTCAACTCCCAGACCATCGGCTGTTCGACCGGCAGAGAAGGGACCAGCCTCGCAAAATCGATCATTCCGCTGAACGGGACACGGTGATCGCGGGCAGGAAACCGAACATCATGGATATGGCAGCCTATCAGTTGCCGGGACATCTCGGCCAGCCATTCGGCGTGATCGATCAAGGTCAAATTATGACGAACCTGGGCATGGCCGAAATCGTGCCAGTAGCCAATGGTACCGTCCGCAATCTCCTTGAACAGGCGACGAAACTCTCGTTCGGATGGAAATGTCTCGATTCCGATACGGTTTTCGACACCCAAAGCAACACCGGCAGATTTCGCGTGGGCAAGGGCAGGTTGCAACCATTCGACGACGCGCTCGTAGGGAGCAGCCGCCTCGCGCTTCCGGATGGCGTCTAATTTGAACCTGACGTAGCGGCGATCGAGATATCGGCCAGCGAGAATGGAGCGAATTAGCCGCTCTGTGTAGTCAGGAGCTGCCACTGAGCCAAGGTGCATGACCACTCGATTAGCACCGAGCCGGTGCGCATAGTCGATGGTCTGCAGGGTGTAATGCCGGGCGCGGTCCCGTTCGGCTGCGCGGAGAGAGGTACACTGGTAACAGTCCGGTGCGGGACCTTCGATCTCGATCGGAAGCGGGCAGAAATTATGAAGGCTGGTCACCGTCATCGGGTGATCGGAGAGGAACCGCTCGATTCCTTCCCACAGCGATTGCCGGATGCCGTGACCCAGTTCGACACGGTCGAACCCGAGCGCGAAGATTTCGTTCAGCATTTCGTCGCCACGGGTGTGACGGCTTGAATTCCAGCAGGTGGAGAAAGCTAAATGCATAGGCCTGGACGCCTGGTGAAGAAGTCAGTAATCAGGAGCTGGAGGAGTTCGGATGCAAATACCTATAGCCGGGGACAAATACTGGTGTCGAATGGACTCCTGGCCGAGTTCATCGAAGAGAAGCGAGAATCGCCATCCCCAGACCGGAACGACGCCAGACATTCTGCAGCTCCTGGCTTCTCTCAGTGCCTACCTGGCCCAGGTGATCAATCTCAATTCATGTTCCTGAACGAGGTTCGGATGGGTCGGAATCACCCGAACGTTGAATCCGTAACTTCCACTTTCCGAAGCCGGAATCACTCCGCTGAAGCGATAAACTCCATTGTCTGCCCCTTTCTCGACGCTCATGAGATCGACCGTGAAAGGATTGCGAAGTGTTCCGTTGTCCGATTCACCGACATAAGCCTGAACTCGAACGTGCGTGGGATCGACAGGTCCCAGGAACACGCGAGCGACGATCTCCAATCTGTCGCCAACAAACATGGAGGCTCGGCCTGCCTGAGAAGTCTCCACCGATTCTATCCAAATATGCGGCCAATCGACACGCGTCGCGTGTTTCCACTTCGCGAGCTCCACGGCTGCGTTGCAATTGTTCGAGCTGAGCGCCTTAAACCCGTGCGCAGCCGGTTCATACAATCGTTCGTTGTATTCCTTAACCATTCGATGGGTATTAAATACCGGAGTGACACTTCGCATCGATTCCCGCATTAGCTGGATCCAGGCAATCGGAATATGGCCGTCAGGTTTGGCGTAGTAGAGCGGAATAATTTGGTTTTCCAGAATGTTGTACAAGCTGTCTGCGTCGACCTCATTTTGGAATTCCGGGGTCCCTTCGGTAATTTCCGGCCCGATTGCCCAACCGTTCTTCTTGTTGTATCCCTCGCACCACCAGCCATCCAGGACGCTGAGGTTCAACCCGCCGTTGGGCGGCAGCTTCATGCCGCTGGTTCCGCTCGCTTCAAGGGGCCGAAGCGGGTTGTTAAGCCAGAGATCGACTCCCTGATATAACCTGCGCCCGATGTAGGTATCGTAATCTTCCACGAAAACGATGGCGTTTTCGAGTTCGGCTTCCCGCGATTTATTGTAAACCTCCTGAATAAATCGCTTCCCGGGTTCATCCTTCGGATGGGATTTGCCGGCGAAGATAAATTGGACCGGGCGCTCGGTATTATGAACCAGGCGCAGGAGTCTTTCTTTCTGGCTGAAAAGCAAAGTACCACGCTTGTAGGTCGCAAAACGGCGGGCAAATCCGATCGTCAATACTTCTGGGTTGAGCACGCTGTTAATCTTTCGCAACTGCTCGGGCGATTCGCCGAGCCTAAGACGTTGGCGACGCAGCCTGTCGCGAATAAAATCGATCAATCGGGCCTTAAGCAACTGATGGGTTTCCCACAACACGTCATCAGGGATATCGATGACTCTGCGCCAATATTCCGGGTCGGTGAGATGCTCCTCCCAATCGGAACCCAAATATTTTGCGTAGATGCGATGAAATTCAGGCGCCGTCCATGTTTTCGTGTGGATCCCGTTAGTAATGCTGGTGATCGGCACTTCCTGGATCGGGACGCCTGCCCAGACATCCTCCCATAGCCCTTGACTCACCTCACCGTGGAGTTTGCTCACGCCGTTGGCATGACGGCTGAGCCGCAGTGCGAGAATCGTCATGCTGAACGTATTGGTAGGATGCGCAGTCGGTTCTCCGAGCCGAAAGAAATCGTCAAAACTGATCCGGAAATCCTCCGCGTACCGGGAGAAATGGCGGATCATCATCTCTCGCGGGAAAGCGTCATTTCCGGCCGGCACAGGGGTGTGTGTCGTAAAAACGTTGGAAGAAGCGACTACCTGGAGGGCGGTGTAATACTCCAGCCCTTTGTCTTGGACGTATTGCCGGATCCTTTCCAGGGAGAGAAATGCGGAGTGGCCCTCGTTCATGTGATAAACCTCCGGATGGATACCGAGGGCATCCAGGGCCCTGACTCCACCTATCCCAAGGACAATCTCCTGCCGGATTCGCATTTCGAGGTCACCGCCATAAAGCTGTTCGGTGATCGGGCGATCTTCGGGGGAGTTCTGTTGGATATCCGTATCGAGCAGATAGAGCTTGATCCGGCCGATCTGGAGTTCCCAGACCTTGGCCGTTACGTTTCTCCCAAGTATCGAGACAGAAACGTGGAGCGGCTGATCACCGGTCTTTGCTTCCAACAAGGGCAGGTGATTAAAATTTTGGTTGAGGCTCACCGCTTCCTGCCAACCATCCTTGTTGATTTGCTGCTTAAAGTAACCGTGCCGGTAGAGCAGCGTCACCGCGCAGAAGTTCAGATCGAGGTCGCTTGCCGACTTACAGTGATCGCCGGAAAGAATACCGAGACCACCGGAATAATTCGGTACTGATTCGTGAAAGCCGAATTCCGCCGAAAAATAGGCGATACGCGGCCCCGTCGATCGAAGTTTTCCATAAGTGTCGGTGCGCGCCAGGTAGGCCTTGAATTTTTGATAGACGGCCTGCATTTCACGGATGTAGTCGTCATCGGCTGCGAGTTCGATCAAGCGTGCTTGGCGCGAAAGCTGCAACATCCGAATTGGATTATGGTTCGTTCTGTCCCAGAGTTGAGTATCCAAATGCCGAAAGAGCCGCCGCGCATCCGGCTCCCATGTCCACCACAGATTATGAGCGAGTTCACGGAGCGGTTCCAGATTCTCCGGCAATCGCGGTGATACGTTAAACGTTTGTACGGGTTGCATCGTGTTTCTTGTTTTTCCTCAAGTTCTCTCCGTTTTCTCCTAATCGGACGGCGGAACCTCCGCAAGCACAACCCGTGCTTGGCAGACATGCAAGCATTTAGAGAGGAGGCAAGCCAAAGTTCAACGAGACTCGACAGAGGGGTCGATCCTCCGTTGACCTTCGGTTTCCCTCGCTGGATAGTTCACGCACGATGAATTATCGCACTTATCGAAACACCGACCTTCGGGTGAGCGAAGTCGGATTTGGCATGTGGACGGTGTCGACAGGATGGTGGGGCAGCTTTACCGAGCAGGAGGCTGTCAAACTTCTCCAGAAGGCTTTCGATCTTGGAATCACGCTCTTCGATGCTGCTGATACGTACGGGAATGGACTTAGCGAAGAGTTGATTGCAAAGGCGTTTTCCCACCAGCGTGATCAAATTGTGATAGCGACAAAGGTCGGCTACGATTTTGTGCATTACGGGAACGAACGAAGGGGGCAAAGGGAAATTCCCCAGGATTTTTCGCCGGAAGCAATCGTCCGCGCCACTGAATTCGCTCTGAAACGGCTCAAAACGAATCGGATCGATCTTTTGCAGCTTCACAACATCCGGATGGAACAGGTTGCCGACGACGCGGTCTGGGAGACCCTCGACAAGCTGCGTGAGCGAGGCTTGATTCGATATTACGGAATCGCACTCGGGCCCGCCATTGGCTGGCTCTACGAAGGGATTAATTGTGTGAAAGAACGCTCCGTCACCAGTGTCCAGCACATCTACAATCTGCTTGAGCAGCATCCGGGCGAGGCTATTCAGAACGCCGCCACCCAATATGGTAAAGAGACGATGTTCCTGATCCGCGTACCGCATTCCTCCGGAATGTTGGAGGGGCATTACACCGCGGAGACCACTTTTCCGCCAAACGACCATCGAAACCATCGTCCGCGCGCCTGGCTTATCAACGGAGTCAGAAAAGTGGAACAGCTGCGCTTTTTGGAACGTGCGAATCGGACCTTGGGGCAGGCTGCTTTGCTCTGGTTGCTCAAGGATCCGCGTATCGCCTCAACACTCCCAAACATCTATGATGAGAAGCAGCTCACCGAATTCGCGACGATTTCGGAATGCCCGAATCTCACGGACGATGAGATGGAACGGGTCGAGGGATTGTATACCGCAAAGTTCGGGATTGAGGATGACGTTCCGCAGAAGTTCAAGGGGACAATGGAACGTCAAGAAATCAGAAGTTCCGGAGTTCAGGAGTTGCAGAACGGAACGGCGGTTTTCCGGTCTGCGGACGGCGATTCAACTGCTTCCTTGCGATGACGAAGTCGACTTATTACTCCTTCCTCTTGGTGTCGATGCAGATCGTCACCGGACCATCATTGACGAGGTCGATTTGCATGTCTGCGCCGAAGATTCCGCGGCGGACCGGTCTGACAACCTCCGTTTCGAGTTGCCCGCAGAATTCTTCGTAGAGCTGCTTCGCCTGTTCGGGAGCCGCGGCGTTAATAAAAGAAGGTCGGTTGCCTTTTCGCGTGCTCGCAAACAACGTAAACTGGCTGACGACCAGGAGATCGCCTGCGATCTCTTGGACGGAAAGGTTCATTGCCCCGTTTTGATCCGAGAAAATGCGAAGGCGAGCGATCTTGCCGGCCAACCAGAGAATATCATCCCGCGAATCCGCGGATTGAACGCCGAGGAGGACCAGCAGCCCGAGACCGATCTGACTGAGGATCTCTTGTTTAACTTCCACAGAGGCGCGTGTGACGCGTTGGATAACTGCGCGCATCGACAAGCGTAGCAGTTGCCAGGGAAGTTGCCAGGGAAGTTGGCAGTGGCAGTTGTCGGTGGTCAGTTGTCAAGCGTGAGGGCGCTTTTCCCTCACTGACACTGATGCTGGCACTGACAACTGCTTGGTTGTAGGTTGAGCCCACCGACTGATGGACTTTATTATCGTTTTGATTCTCGCTTTACTGGTAGGGGTCAGTGGCGCGGTCTATTTTCGAATCTTCAGACTTATTTATGTACAGAATGCCGGGAGAGTCGTTGCAAACCACTTCACACGCACCGATGCCTATCTGGCGCTCGGCTGCCTGACAATATTTGCCCTTCAAAGCTTTCAAAATCTGCAAGCGAAGGGGAGCGTACTCCCAGCGACCATTGATACGAATTTATTGGTTGTTGTGCAGCTCGGTTTCTGGTTGTTCGTGATTGGAACCATCCTTTGTTCTCTCCTTCTCCGTCGAATGCATCCGGCCGAACTTTTCGGGTTCGATCGCCTTGGCTTTAGGAAAGTTTTTCTCTGGGGGGCAGGACTGTTAATCGCTGCACTTCCACTGATTTTCGCGAGCAGTGCGGTCGTCTCGAGCCTTATGCACGTCAATTCGCAAAAAGATTCGCAGCCGATCATTCAATTGTTTGAACGGGTCCCGGAACCGACCAGGAAGATCCCGATTATTCTGTTGGCGATAGTCATAGCGCCGCTCGCGGAAGAATTCTTCTTTCGCGGTTTCCTGTATGGAGTCCTGAAGCGTTACGCAGGAGCGTTACCTGCTCTGGTGTTTACCGGGGTCGCATTTGCCCTGATTCATCTTCATGTGCCTTCTTTGTTGCCCTTGTTTTTATTGGCTTGCGTGCTAACCCTCGCTTACGAATTGTCCGGCTCGCTGCTTGTGCCGATGGCCATGCACGCGCTCTTCAACGCTATTACTCTGATCGGCGTTTTTTTCGCGGGTAAATGAAGCTGAGCGAACTCGGAGAAGACGCTGTCGTCACGCGATTGACTCGGTCGCTCCGCCTGGATAGCCGGGTCAAGCTGGGCGCGGGCGATGATTGCGCGGTGGTGGAGACGGCTGGGCGCCTGCAGCTGTTGAAGGCCGATTGCGTGATCGAAGGGATCCATTTTTTTTCTGATGCGGATCCGAAATGGATTGGCTGGAAAGCGATGTGCCGTTCGATCAGCGACATTGCGGCGATGGGAGGAACGCCACTGGACGCACTGGTCACACTGGCAGTTCGTCCGGACACCGAGTTCGCCTGGCTGAAACGAGTCTACTCCGGTCTGGAAGCGGCGGCCAAGATGTACGAGGTCAATCTCGTGGGTGGCGAGACGGCAAAATCTCCCGGCCCTTTCTTTCTGTCGGTCGCCCTGACAGGAACGGTCGAACACGGCAGGTACGTTGGGCGCTCTGGTGGGCGAAAAGGTGATTGGTTGTATGTCACCGGAAAATTAGGGGGGGCAATCGGGGGCAGGCACTTGCGATTTCGGCCTCGCGTTGCGGAAGCGCGCTGGCTGGTCGGTCAATTTCCAATTCATGCGATGATGGACTTGAGCGACGGGCTGGCAAGTGATCTTCCTCGATTGGCAATGGCCAGCCGCCTCGGCTTTAACGTGGATTTGGCGAATCTTCCCCTTCACCGGGGGTCCAGCCCTGAAAATGGCTTGCGAGACGGCGAAGATTACGAGCTCCTCTTTGCTGTGCCGCCCTCCGTGAAAAAAAGATTAGAAACAGAATGGCGGGCGAAGTTCCCGAAATTGCGATTAACGGCTATCGGCCAACTCGTCGAAAATGGCAGGACTTATTTTTCGAGAACGGGGTATGATCATTTCGCGCCATGAAGAGAGGAGCGAGGATGCGTCGCGTCTCCAGCAACCCTGAAGAGACCCGGCTAATCGGTTCGGAATTTGTCAGGAACGCGCCGGCTGGAACGGTCCTGAGCCTGATCGGTGATCTCGGCGCCGGAAAGACAGAGTTCGTCAAAGGGCTTGCACTGGGGCTCGGGTTCGACGGCGAAGTCACAAGTCCCACCTTTACCGTTCTCCATGAGTACAGAGGCGGGCATCTGCCCCTTTTTCATATGGATTTCTATCGTCTCCGTGAACAACGGGAACTGGATGAGATCGGGTTTGACGAGTATCGGAGAGCGGGCGGCATTTGCGCGATTGAGTGGGGCGACAAATTTCCAAACCGCTTGCCGCCTGATTCGACGAAAATCTTCTTTTCTATTCGTGCCGGCGACCGAAGGGAAATCGTCTGGTGAATAGCTTGCTCATCGAGAATTCTACCGAGAGCGGAACGGTGGCAGTCGCGGGGGAAAAAGAAATCCTGGTGCGGCAAAAATTTTCCAAGGCTGGAGAGCTCGCTCTTGCGATCCAGGAAATATTTTTGAAACTTGGGGCGCCGGACGAAATCATTGTCGGGATCGGACCCGGCTCTTATACCGGGTTACGGGTGGCATCGGCGACGGCAATCGGGATTCAGTTGGCGCTGGGCTGTCCTGCGTTTGGCTGTCCATCCGTTTTCGGCTACAGGAACGTCTCGTACCATGTGGTTGGCGATGCCCGGCTGGGCGCGGTTTTTCTGGCCAGCGTCAAGGACAAACGATTGACTCGCGGTCCGGAATTACTGCCGGCAGAAGAATTTCAAGCCTTGCGGCCGAGGTTGGGTGACGCGCCGATATTTGCGATCGGACCGATTCCAGGCTCTCCCGATCTACCGATCATTCGCCCTGAAGCGGAATACCTTATTCGCTGTCGGAAGAGTTTCGTTCCCTCGCTTGAGCCGCTTTATCTCAAGGAACCGCACATCACGCCGAAGCGAAGATCGGACCTTTGACGCGGCTGCGTCGGAAGCGAACTTGGTTAGTTTTATCTGCGTAAGAGCGTGACGCTGAGGATCGCAGA
Organism: uncultured Verrucomicrobiae bacterium; assembly: GCA_963782115.1. Classification (GTDB taxonomy): domain Bacteria; phylum Verrucomicrobiota; class Verrucomicrobiia; order Chthoniobacterales; family JAFAMB01; genus JAFAMB01. The sequence continues at coordinate 68,482 of CAWAIK010000013.1, read as the reverse complement.
AGAATCCACACGACACTCGACGAATTGTGGCCGGCCGTGTATTGGTGCAAGCGCCATGAGAATCGTCGTCGCCTATTCCGGAGGACTCGATACGTCTGTGATCCTGAAATGGATTAAGGATACGTACGCTGCCGAAGTCATCGCTTTCTGTGCGGATATAGGTCAGGAAGAGGAACTTCAAGGACTTGAGGAGAAGGCCCTGCGGACAGGGGCGTCCAAGTGTTACGTGGATGATTTGCGAGAAGAGTTCGCCCGGGACTTTATTTTCCCAATGTTCCAGGCATCGGCACTTTATGAGAATCAATATTTTCTCGGAACGAGTATCGCCCGGCCGCTGATCGCGAAAAGGATGGTGGAAATTGCTCTTGCCGAGAAGGCGGAAGCAGTCGCGCACGGTGCAACCGGCAAGGGCAATGATCAGGTCCGATTTGAGTTAACGGTCGCCTCGTTAGCGCCGGAGATACAAGTGCTTGCTCCCTGGCGCCTCGAAAGTTTCCGGGAACAATTTCCGGGCCGTGCCGAGATGATCCGGTACGCGGAAAACCAGGGTATTCCAGTGGCTGCCAGCGCCAAAAAACCATATTCGATGGATCGGAATCTTCTCCATATCAGTTTCGAAAGCGGTGTGTTGGAGGACCCCTGGATCGACGCCACCGGTTCTGAACTGCGCGATATGTACAAGTTGAGCGTTGCTCCGGAGGACGCTCCGGACGTTTCCGAGTATCTGGAGCTGGAATTTTTTCAAGGGCTATGTGTTGCGTTAGGGCACAAAGATCTGCCAGGCTTGCTGGATCACCTCGGCTTCCGAGGCGATCTCGTCAAAGCTGAGGAAGGCCGGATTCGACTCTCTCCTTTGTGGATAATGAAAGTATTGAATATTCTCGGGGGCCGTAACGGTGTCGGCCGAGTTGATTTGGTGGAGAATCGGTTCGTCGGCATGAAGAGCCGCGGAGTCTATGAAACGCCGGGAGGCGCTATTTTGTTTTTCGCTCACCGGCAGATCGAGTCTCTGACCATGGATCGCGAAGTGATGCATCTTCGCGACGCGCTCGGGCCGAAGTACGCCGAGCTAGTCTACAACGGATTTTGGTTCGCACCTGAACGCGAAGCTCTCCAGGCGCTGATCACAGAATCGCAAAAGAACGTTGCCGGAGTCGTTCGAGTTAAGCTTTACAAAGGCAATGTGGCCGTGGCCGGACGCAAGAGCGCAGTGAGCTTGTACAGTCCGGATATCGCAACAATGGAGGCTGATCCGACCAAGGCCTATAACCAGTCGGACGCGACCGGTTTTATCGCATTGAACGCCCTTCGGCTCAAGGTAGCCGCGAAGGTCCCGAGATCCTGAACGCTGTCCGCCCGCTGGCCCTAACTGCGAAAAGAGCGAAAGAGCTACGGCCCGCGCTCGGCCAGGTGCAGCAGGACTTTCTGGCCGTGGACCAAGGTGACTTCCCGCGCGTCAAACTCACTCAAGGGCCACTCTTGCCCCGGGAACTTGTGATAGGTCAGCACGGCGAATCATCGCGAAGTCTCGGTCTTGCCTCGATCGTCGGCGTAATAGACTCCGGCGCTCTGCGCCGGTATCTGTTTAGTTAGCGCGGTGTAGGACCTCTCCCAATTGTCGATCATGGATGTTGCTGGCTAAAAGCGTTCCCGCGGAGAAAAGACACCGGACGGAGGAAGAGGAAGCAAACCCGTGCCTCGCTCGTGCCGAACAAATCGAGGACGAAGGACGAGAACGATTGGGAGAGAGGGGAGGGAATCGAGGTGGGGACTATGTATCGAAGCTTGCTTCCTAATCGTCCTAATCGTCGTCGTGGTCGTCCTTCGTCGATCTTTGAACGCTGAACGTTGACGCTGAACGTTGAACGCTGAACGCTGAACGTTGAACGTTGAACGTTGAACGCTGAACGCTGAACGCTGAACGTTGAACGTTGAACGTTATCGGCAATCGGCGCGTTTCCCCCGTCCATAGAAGTCGAGAACGACGACGATTACGATTTCAGAACAAGAGGACGAGTGGGGATTAAGGTCGTTGCTGAATCGAGATTTAGACAATGCAGGCCCACGTGCCTCCGATGGCTCTTAAAGACAGTGACTCTTTGTGATCTTCGCGATCTTCTGTTCAAAAATGACTTTTGCTTTTTTTCTGTCTTAGTGCCGGGGGGACGAAGAAAAATCATTTGCCCAGGAGATCACAAAGGTCACAAAGACAATCCTTTCGATAGAAACGGCCTACGCCCGGAGCCACATCTAAGCCCCCGATCAGTGCCAAAGGCCCAGTAAATCCCGAAACAGGAACTATGCGGATGAGCATGGAAGAGTTCGGCGATCTGTTTTTCGTAGCGCGCGATGTAAGGCAAAAGGCTTTTGAGCTGCTGAGACATATCGCTAAACACATACCTGCGCCGAGTCGGCCATCCATTGTCGAGCCAGTTGAGTGCTCCAGCGTTCTGCCCGGCCTTCTGGTGAGCAGAGTTTGCTGATTTTTTGGCGCAACGTGTGAACCTCCGGGATCCGGTCCAGCCCCAGCAGCTTGCCCCATTCTCCGGCAATGACGTAGCGCAAGCCTTCTAGTGAAGCGATCCGGGCCAGGGCCATAAGAGCCAATAGAAGGAAGATTTTCTCGATCGGATAAAAACCTTCCGGCATCGTATAGATCTACTCCCCTCACACTACCTTCAACATCCCGCCATCCACGAAATAGGTCGACCCGACGGAATAGCTCGCGCGCTTTGAGCAAAGGAAAACAAAAAAGCTTGCAAGCTCCTCCGGGGAGCCAAAGCGATCGATGGGAGCGTGCTCGCGTGCGACAGAAGCCAGGTAACCCTCCCAATCACCACCTTTCTCCGCCGTGAGTTGTTTCGCCGTCTTGATCCAATCGGGAGTCAGTATCAAACCGGGATTGATCGTATTGACTCGAATGTTGTCTTTGACGACCTCGTTCGCCAGCGTCTTGGAGAACATCATCAGCGCCGCCTTTGTGACGTTATAGATCGGCTCGTACCACAGCGGCTGAACTGCGCAAACTGAGGCGTTGTGCAGAATCACGCCACCACCGCGTTTACGCATGGACGGTACTAAGCCGCGTGCCAAACGTACCGCCGCCATCACATGGAGATCCCAATAGTACTGCCACTTTTCGTCCGGAGCTTCCATGATCGTCTCATTACTGCCGGTGCCTGCATTATTAATCAGGATATCGGCGCCGCCGAATTCGCGTTCGGTCTCGGCCACCACCTGTTCAATTGCGCTCGTCGTGGCGACGTCAGCAGGAACTCCGATCGATCGGACACCGAATTTTTTCGCGACACGCGCCGCTTCCGTGCGCGCCCGGTCGGCCTGTCGCGCCACGATGACGACATTAACTCCTTCTGCTGCCAATCCCTCCGCAACAGCAAGGCCGATACCTACGCTGCCGCCGGTGATGACGGCCACTTTGCCTCTTAGTTCAAGATCCATAAATTTTGACGGTTCGACCGCTCTGCGGGCGGCCAATTGGTTCTGGGGATCACGGGGAGAAATGAAGGTAGCACAAGATGTCAGAAGGAGAAGAGCTCGCACCGAGGGCCCGTAGAACTTTTTGACCATTGATCAATCGATGGTCGCGGGTCTAGATTTGTGCCAATTCGAGCTCCACGGCTCCCGCCATTCACGGACAGCCGATCGCGCCTATTTCACGATGAGGATCTTCGTGCGGTCGATCGTGACGGCAACCGCTAGAATTAGAACCGCCCCAAATACGATTTGCTTAGCGAAGATGTCAACGCCAACAAACGTCATGCCCGTGCGGACAACGGAAATAATCAGCGCTCCAACAACCGTTCTGCCGATACCGCCGGCACCGCCGGTGATTGAAGTGCCTCCGACGACAACCGCGGCGATCGCCGGGAGGAGAAGTTCGTTCGCCAGGGTGGGAGAGCCACTGCTCAGCCGGCCCGTCAGCAAGATGCCGGCCAAAGCCGCCAATCCCGCCGACAAGGAATAGGCGATGACCTTTTGCCGGTTCACTTTTACACCGGAGGCCCAGGTCGCAGCCTCTCCGGCGCCAATGGCGGTGCTGTAACGTCCAAAAGGCGTGTACCGTTGCAACCAAATCCCAACGCCGGCGACGAACGCGCCAATAAGTATCACGCTTGGCACTCCGAATGGCCGCCCCGTGATCCAGCTAAGATACGTGCGTCCGGCTTCGCCAATAGTAATTGAGCGTTCCTGCGAAAGAAGCAAGGCTGCCGCCGCTACCAGGCCGCTGGTCGCCAAAGTGACGATGAAGGAGGGAATGCGCAACCAGACATGGACTACGCCGCTAAAGGCGCCGGTGATGAATCCTACCAGCAGCGTCGCCGGAAACGCCCAATAGCCAATCCGCGACAGCGTTACGGCGACTATGACACTGCTCAACGATGCAACTGCCTGGATCGACAGGTCTATTCCGCCTAGCATCACCACAAAGGTGATTCCTGCCGCGAGGATGAAAAGAGTCGCCGTATCCGCCATCACGAGTACGAGCGTGTCAACAGTCAGAAAACTCGGTTGCAGGACGCCAATAAGCGTGACAAAACCTAGCAGGAGTAAAATCGGAATGGCGGCCCGGATAGTGGCCCCAACCGGGAGCGATTTCGTGGCCGTTCGATTTAGCGTCATCCGGTTTAGACCATGTGTCGAATTAGATCGACTTGGGACGGCTTGCGACCCGGTGAAGCGTCGAATCGGGCAGTGACCTGGCCATCGCGCATGACCAGGATGGAATGACACAAGCCGATCGTTTCTTCCAAGGTGTCGGCGGTCAACACGATCGCCACACCTTCTTCTGAGAGATCCCTGATCAACTCATAAACCTCTTCCTTTGCGCCGACATCCAGGCCTCGCGTGGGATGGTCCAAAATGAGAATGTGCGCCCGCGCATTCATCCACTTGGCAAGAACTACCTTTTGTTGGTTACCGCCGCTCAAATTCAGACAAAGCGCTTCCACACTCGGAGTGCGGATATGCAGTTTGTCCACCCAGCTTTTCGCCAACTGACGCTCTCGACTCAGACTGATGGATCCCGTGATGCGATTGATCGGCAGGCTGGAGAGGGTCATGTTCGTTGCGATCGGGAGGGATAGCACAAGGCCCTCGGTACGCCGTTCGCGCGGAATATAACCGACGCCATGGTCGGCTGCCTGTGACGGCACAGTCAAACGGACTTCATGACCGTCGATCTGGAGTGTGCCACTCGTTTGCGGACCGAAGCCGAATAAAGTGCGCGTCAGTTCCTCCCGGCCTGAACCGACCACACCGGCAATGCCGAGAACCTCACCTTTATGGAGCGCGAAATCGACCTCCCGGAAGGCGCCTTTTACGGATAAGCCGCGCGCCTCCATCACGATCTCTGGCCTCGCCAACTGTTGTCGTGACTCTCGATAATATTCTGCGTGCCGGTCTCGGCCGACCATCATCTGGTGGAGCTGCGGCACTGTGGTAGATCCAGTCTGCATGTTCCCAACCACGCGCCCATCCTTCATGACGTAGATGCGATCGCTGAGTTCGAGAACCTCGTCGAGTCGATGCGACACGAAAACGAAGCTGGCGCGTTGCTTGAGCGCGCGAACCCGGGCGAACAGAATATCGATATCGCGCTGTTCCAGGACCGAGGTTGGTTCGTCCAGCAGAACTATCAGCTGGCGTTCCGTACGCTCCTCCAAGGCCAACGCTTTGGCGAGCTCGACCATCTGGCGTGCAGCGAAGCTGAGCTCCGACGTCCGGGTGCCAGGTTCGATATCAACCTCAACCTTGTCGAGCTGACGACGAGCCGCGGCATTCAGACGTCGGCGGTTGATTAGTCCCAAGCGGGTAAATTCGGCTTCCTGTCCGAGGTAGATGTTCTCCCCAACAGTGAGGTTCAGCAGAAGCGACTGCTCCTGGAATACGATCCCGATGCCATTGAGATTGGCTTCGCGAGGGCTTTTGAGGAAGACGGGCGCGCCATCCAATTTCAACGATCCGCGGTCTGGCGAGTAAACGCCGGCCAGAATTCGCATTAGTGTCGACTTGCCTGCGCCGTTTTCGCCGACCAAGCCGACCACTTCGTTGGCGCCTATCTCCACACTGGCGTCATCTAGCGCCTGAACCCCGGCAAACGCTTTGCTGACATGTTCGACTGATAGCATTTTTACTTAACAATCTTTAAGCGGGTACGATCAAGGGAGAGTGCGACTGCGACGATGATTAGAACTCCTTGCACCCCTTGCTGCACATCGGGAGAGATTCCCAGCAGTACCATTCCGTTACCGAGCACGGCCATGATCATCACGCCGACAAGAGTATTGAGGACCCCGCCTTCTCCACCCGTGAGTGCCGTGCCGCCAACGACCACAGCCGTGACAGTTGAGAACAGCCTTCCGCTTCCGATTAATGCATTTCCTTGCCCAAGCTGCGCCGCAGCCAGCAAACCGCCTAGTCCGTACAACGTTCCCGCAATAATGAAGACGATAATCTTGACTTTGTTAACTGGAATGCCCGACAGACCGGCCAGGTCCTCGCCGCCTCCAATCGCATAGATATAACGCCCAATCCTGGTCTGGCGCTCGATCACCCAGGCAATTCCGAGCGCGCCAAGGGCTACCCAGACCGCGTTCGGAAATAACAAGGGACGGTCGAGCGCGAGGCTTCGGATTCCTTTGTCGAGCACGCGCACGGTCGACCCGCCGAGAACAAGCGTGGCAACTCCAACGCCGATAAACCACATGCCGAGTGTGACCATGAACGATGGTATGCGTAACCCGACGTGGATGGCCCCACTCAAAAACCCGATCGCGCCGCAGGCCAGAATCGCCAATACTACGCCGAACCAGCCAAGATCGAGAGTGTTGCTGTTGTTGCGCACCAGCAGGCTGATCAGGACCGCACCAATCGCTAGAACACCCTCCACAGACAGGTCGATACTCCCTAGCACGATGATGAAGGTCATACCTAGCGCTAGCACCAGCGGAATCGAGGCCGAATTCGCGATCCGAATCAGGTTGTTGACCTCAAAGAATCGAGGATTCATCGCGCCGATCAAGAGCGATAACGCGATGAGTGCGAAAAGCGGCGCGTAGGGTTTAAGACGGCTCAGAGCCCGCTTTGAGTTCCCTTCGCGCCGGTCGGAAGATCTGTTCTGCGGTTTGCCTGAATCTGCTGGATGACCGATCTGGGGTTCCACGCGCTCCTAGCTCTGCCGAATCTGTCCCGTTACACGGCCCCAATAATCGTTGAAATCAATCTTCGGTTCGGATTCGATGTGGGTCTTGTAAAACTCGTCGGCGTTTTCTTTTGTGACCAATACACCGGTACCGTAGAACTCACGATGGTCCTTCGGTTCTTTCGCAGGGTCGATTTTACCCGTTTTGGCGGCGTAAGCGATCGAAAGGCCCATGCTGCCTTGCCAGTATGGATCCCAGGAAACGGTCGCTGCAAATTCGCCCGCGCGAACAGCTTCAATCGCCGTTTTTATTCCGTCGATTCCGGTGACTGGTACCTTTCCGGCCAATTTTTCAGCCCGGAGCGCCTCCAGTGTGCCGACTGCCATGTCGTCATTGGCTGCCCAGATCCCTTTGATATCGTCGCCGAACCGAGTCAACCAGGCGCTTACGATGTTAAAGGCTTCGGTCGACTTCCAGTTTGCGACCTGGAAATCGAGCAGCTTAACGTTGGGATTAGCCTTGAGCGCCTTTTCCAGCCCCGTTTTGCGTTCGATTGCCGGAGTGTTCGAGAGAATACCTCCGAGCGCCACGATGCCTCCTGTTCCACCAATCGCCTTGATCAATGCGTTCCCGGTGTCCTCGCCGTATTGAACGCCGTCGAAAGCAATATGCGCAACGTAATTCGGGTTAAAGTCCCACGGATGCAGGTCGGCTGGCTTGTTCCACTGCGTGGTGACATATGCGCCGGCCTTCACACAGGCTTCGACGATCGGTCGCGCATCCGGGCTGTCGTTTGGATCGACATTCAGAACCATATTGCCACCGGTCTTTGCGAGGATCGCGCGAATGTCTGCGATTCCTTTCTCGCTGTCCCCCTCAGTGACGAGGGTGACGTAATCGGCGCCGATCGATTTTGCGAAGGCCTGGCCACCCTGGTTCCACGTCGCGTGGTAGGGGTTCGACAATGACCGGATGGAATTGACCACGGTCGGGGTGCCGGCAGCTGCGGCTCTGCGAGGCACGATGGACAAGACGGCGGTCGCACCGGCAAACGCTGCCGTGCGGCGAATGAAAGTTCGGCGATGAATAGGTGTTCCAGGAATATCTTTGTTCGGAGAGTTCATGTTGGCAAATTTGCTGTGATGTCAGCTTTGGGGGGATTTGAAATGGAACGGCGAGACTATCGAGTTTGTGGGCGAAACTCAACCATTCACCCCGAGTTTTTTCGGACCGGCGTCTTCCATAGCCCGAAAATCTCGCTCAGGGTACGACCCAATAAAATGCCCAGCTTTTTCAGGCGGCGAAGCAAGAGTTTCACGTTCGGTCTCGTGTTGATCGGCCCCTTGAAGCTCGCTGCTCTCGCTATCGACTCTCGGAGTCGTTATCGATCTCTGTCCGCCGTTGGATAAAATCGGGTCGGAGTGGAAAGACAAGGGAACTAAGGCAATCCGGAGGGGACACGTTGCTAAACCCGGCTCCCGTTCGCGGCAGCGAGACTCTGGCTTTTGAGGTACGCCTTCCAGCCGCCAAACGCTGAAATGTTCAACGCGTCCTGCACGGCGGCTTCTTCACAAAGGAAACCTTTGACAGCGCGTCCGTCACTGAGATGAATCATTCCGATGGTCAGAGGAAAGGGAACACCCTGCAGGAAATTCCCGAACTGGGCGGCTGGAAGTTCCCAGATCTCCAGGTCAATCGATACTCCGCCTTCCGCTCCGATCCTGATCAGTCCGGGCTTCGCCGGAGATGTACCAGGGAGCGCAAAAAGTTGGTACGACGGCGCAGTTTTAGCGGTCCGAACAAATCGGGCGTCCCGATCCGTGAGCTGGTAATTCAAAGGTTCGCCGGTGAGATGTGCGCCGACGACGGCGATCATCATTCGGTCTGAGTTGACTTCCTTAGCACAAACCGGCGTGTCAGGATACGGGAGTTCAGTTCCGCCAAGAGAGGGACGCATAGAGAGCAAATACGAGGCGGCGAGCGCGAGCAACGAATGGTCTGAGAACGTTTGACCAACGAAAGTAATTCCGAAGGGTAGACCATCCGCGCGGAATCCGGCTGGAACCGCGACGGCGGCAAGATCCAACAAGTTAACGAAATTCGTGAATACGCCGAGCCGACTGTTCAGCGCAACAGGATCGCTCTCCACTTCCACAATCCGAAAGATATCAGGGGCGGTTGGCAACAGCAGAAAGTCGACGAGGTTCCAGGCGTTGGATGTCTCCTGCCGAAATCTCTCTAACGCATATTGGCCGTTAAAGGCGTCAACGGCTGAATATTTTTTGCCACCGAGAATAATATCGCGCACCACTGGGTGAATTGCTTTGGCGTGCTCCTCGACAAAGCGCCCCACCGCCGCGAAACGCTCAGAAATCCATGGCCCTTCGTAGAGAAGTTGAGCTGCCTGCAGGAACGGCTTGATTTCAACCTCAATCAAGGTATGTCCAAGCGAGGCAAGGCGTTCTTGCGCTTGGGTGAACAGCGCGAGGTATTCGCGCTCAACCATATCAAGATTCTGAGGAGCGGGAATGCCAATACGGTAGGTGGACGCGACGGATTTTGTGGGAGGCAAAAGACGCGAATAGGGATCGTTTCGGTCGTTTCCGGCAGCGATTGAAAGCACCGCTTCTGCGTCTCCAGGCGTCAAGCAAAAGAGTGAGACACAGTCAAGGGATCGACAGGCTGGAACTACGCCGTGGGCGCTCAAGATGCCCTTCGTCGGCTTCAGTCCAACGATGTTGTTGAATGCCGCCGGAACGCGTCCGGAACCGGCGGTGTCAGTTCCCAAGGCAAAACTCACAAGTCCCGCAGCCACCGCTACCGCAGAGCCTGAACTGGAGCCGCCCGAGATGTACTCAGGATGAAAGACGTTCGAACAAGCTCCGTAAGGTGACCGCACCCCGACGAGGCCGGTGGCAAATTGATCAAGGTTTGTTTTGCCCACCAAGATTCCTCCGGCCTTTTTGAGCCGTTCAACGATCGTCGCGTCCTTTTCAGCAACGTAAGAAAACATCGGACAAGCCGCTGTCGTAGGAAGGTTCGCCGCGTCGATATTGTCCTTGATTGCGAATGGAATTCCGAACAGTGGATGGGCCGCTGTGCCGTGCGAAGCCTCGGCAGTGCGCACAGCGTCCTCTTCCGGGACAAGATGGATCCAGATCGGATTATCCGATAGCGCACGGATCCGTCGGTAAACCTCACGGATCACATCCCCTGGCGTTAAGCTACCCGAACTGTAGTGCGCTTGAAGGGACCCTATGTTCAACGACACCTCAGATAAATCCTTCATGGCAAATCTCCGGAATAGCTCAAACGATCAATTGTCCCTTCACGTTTGAGCACGAAGCTTGCCTGGATAGCAAATAAACGCAATTAGGGGTCAGGGGTCAGAAGCCGGAAGCCAGGAGCCAGAAGTTGAGCGGGATGCCAAACGCATCATCTCAGTGCAAACCAATAGACCCACGCTATAAGAAACAATTGCAGCGGGATGCGAACGAGAAGGTACATCGGCCCGGCTGCGTGACCGCCAAAATCAACCCGTTGGAACGCGGCATAGATATTGGAGGGAAGGATCAAGAGCAGGAAAGCGCAAATCGCCAGGCCGACATCCCGGGAAAGCGGTGTGATGAGAATGGCGACAGCGGCAAGCAACTCGAAAACCCCTGTTGCGTAGATCAGTGCCAGCCGCATGGGCACCCAACCCGGAAGCATCTGCGCCATGGCGGAGGTTTTGATAAAATGGCCGAGACCTGTAAATGCGAAGACGAGCGATATGCCGGCTCGCCCACGTAACGATTCGGGAATTTCGGTGAATTCAGCAGCCAGTAGGGCAGTAACAGCAGCGCGAGTATGACGGCGATATTTCGCATTAGGTGGATCGATGAAGGTCAAGGTAGCGCTGTCGGTCGCAGAGCTGTTCCCGTTTTTTATTAAGCCGTGACGAACGGCTGCTTTTGCACAACATGCTCATATTCGAGGGGGACACTTCCACCGACGCTTCCTCCCAACTGACAACTGGCTCCTGACAACTGACAACTGACTCTCTGTGGCACGCGCGATGCTGAAGTTCTCGACGCTCACTTCGACGATCGAACAGAGGAACCCTCATGATCAGTAAACGGACAATTTGTGTCGACGCAGAACCGTATGGTTACGAATTCGAGCCGGCTCATTGCGCGCTCGTGATCATCGACATGCAACGCGATTTCCTGGAGCCGGGTGGATTCGGCGAGATGCTTGGCAATGACGTTTTCCAGCTTCGCCGTACGATTGAACCTAACCGGCAGCTGCTGGCAGCGTGGCGCGCGGAGGGTTTGAAGGTGATTCACACTCGGGAAGGGCATCGATCCGATATGACCGATCTGCCGCCGGCCAAGAAGGTGCGGGGTCACAGCAAGACTTCTATCGGCGATCCCGGACCGATGGGCCGAATTTTGATCAGAGGCGAGGCGGGGCATGACATCATTCCGGAACTCTATCCGCTGCCGACGGAGCCTGTGATCGATAAACCTGGCAAAGGCGCGTTTTTTGCCACCGATCTGCACGCGATCCTGCAGAACCTCGATATTCAGAAGCTCGTAGTCACCGGTGTCACCACTGAAGTCTGTGTCAACACCACCGTCCGCGAAGCCAACGATCGCGGTTATGACTGTCTTGTTCCGGCGGACTGCGTTGGGTCTTACTTTCCGGAGTTCCAGGAGATGGGACTGAAAATGATCAAGGCGCAGGGAGGAATTTTCGGCTGGGTGTCAGACTCAGCCCGAATTCTCGCTGCGCTCGGTTAGTGGCTAGGGCAACCAGCGACAACAGGAAGATGGGGATGATTGAAAGAGACGCTTATGAATAATACGAAACCTGCGATCTGGGTCGCCGGAGACTGGAATGCGTTCTTCGGCTTCGGGACTAACATACTGGTCAACCTGCTCACACTGAGCGGGTTGTTGCGTTTCGTCCTGAAAATGCCGGACCAAATCGTTTTCGGGCGCATCCTCCCGGCCACCGGAATGATGCTTTTCCTGAGCACGCTGTACTATGCGTGGCTTGCTTACGGTTTGGCCAAACGCACCGGGCGGAACGACGTTTGCGCGCTTCCTTCCGGTACAAGCGTGCCGCATATGTTTGTTGTCACGTTCGTGATCATGCTACCGATCGCCGCGAAGACGGGCGATCCGGTCAAAGGCTGGGAAGCGGGCCTGACCTGGGTATTCATTCAGAGCTTCGTGTTGATGGCAGGCGGATTTGTTGCGCCCATCATCCGGAAGATCACCCCGCGTGCAGCTCTCCTCGGCACGCTGGCGGGCGTTTCGATCGCCTTTATCTCGATGCGACCGGCTCAGGATATGTTCATAACGCCGGTGATCGGCGTTACCTGTTTTGCAATCATTCTCGCCAGCTGGTTCGGCGGCGTGCGCTATTTCGGCGGCGTTCCCGCAGGGCTAGTCGCGATTGCCGTAGGCTGCATTATCGCGTGGGGCTCGACCCTGTTTGGACTGAACTGGGGGGGCATGAGCGCCGCCGGCTTTTCCCAGGCATTTTCCAACTTCGGGTTTTCATTTCCGACTCCAGCGGTGGGCCATGTGTTCGCGGGTTTCCAATTCATCGGGGTGATTCTGGTGACCGCGATTCCATTCGGTATTTACGATCTGGTAGAGGCGATGGATAACGTGGAGAGCGCCTCTGTGGCCGGAGACAGTTTTCCCACAACGCGGGTTTTGACTGCGGACGGCGTTGTCAGCCTGATTGGCTGCCTCATGGGCAATCCATTCATCAATGCGGTCTACATCGGCCATCCAGGTTGGAAAGCGATGGGTGGCAGGATTGGCTACTCCGCCGCGACCGGAGTCATGGTGATCCTGCTATCGTGGCTCGGTATTATCTCCGTGATGATGGCGTTGATTCCTGTGGTGGCGATCTCCCCGATTCTTCTTTATATCGGTATGCTGATTGGCGCTCAGGCCTTTCAGGAAAACCCGAGGTCACATGCTCCAGCCATTATTCTCGCACTGACCCCGCATATCGCTGCGTGGGGCAAGCTCCAGATCGACAATTCTCTGGCCGCCGCCGGGACCAACGCAGCGGCAATCGGGCTGGATAAGCTCGGGCAGAACGGCGTTCTCTACAAAGGGCTGGAAGTGCTGGGAGGCGGTGCCATCCTTGCCGGGCTGATACTTGGCGCGGTCGGGGTGTTCATCATCGAGCGAGAGTTCATGAAGGCGGCGTATTTCGCAACCGCCGGTGCAATTCTCACCTTCTTCGGCTTTATCCATGGCGAGAAGATTGGTTTTGCGCAGACTCCGGCAGTCTCAGTCAGTTATCTGGCCGTTGCAGCGGTGCTCGTTTACTGCGCTAAGCTTGCATTTGTCACGGCAAAACCCGCAGAAGTGGAACACCACGGAGAGTTGCGCCAAGTCACCGAATGATCGAGGTGCGCCAATTTCGACGATTGTCCGTCGATATTTTCCGGTTAACCGATCGAACATGAAACAAAGCTACGTAGAAGCTGATCCGTATCGTTGGCCGTACAACGGTGATTTGCGTCCCCGGAATACCCTTATCCTTGTGATCGACATGCAAACCGACTTTTGTGGGGAGGGAGGATATGTCGACAAGATGGGCTACGACCTCTCGCTGACGCGGGCGCCTATTCAACCAATTCAAAACGTCCTGGCTGCGACTCGTGAGCGCGGCTTTCATATCATGCACACGCGTGAAGGTCACCGGCCCGATCTTGCGGATCTCCCGGAAAACAAACGATGGCGAAGCCGGCGGATAGGCGCGGGAATCGGAGATCCCGGACCTTGCGGACGGATCCTCACGCGAGGAGAACCTGGCTGGGAAATCATTCCGGAGTTGGCTCCGCTTGAGGGCGAAGCGGTGATCGACAAACCTGGAAAAGGATCTTTCTATGCAACAGACCTCGATATGCTTCTGCATCACAAGGGGATTGAGAACATCGTTTTAGCCGGCATTACCACCGACGTCTGTGTTCACACCACCATGCGAGAGGCCAATGACCGGGGCTACGAATGTCTTTTGCTCTCGGACTGCACAGGAGCAACGGACTATCAGAACTATCTGGCCGCCCTGGAAATGATTAAGATGCAGGGCGGCGTCTTTGGGGCTGTTTCAAACTCCCAGTCGTTTATCGCTGCGATTTAATGAGACAGGTCCCTTTCCGATGCTCAGCCGCCGCATCTTGAACTTGTCGAGGTCACAAAGCGGTTCGGCTCGATTATCGCGAATGACAAGTAAATTTCATGGAATCACGACCTTTCTCCAGAGTGTTCCCTTTTGAACTAATTGACGTTTTTCACTTTGTCGCGCACCAGGATCAGATCGCATGGGAACCCTACAAAAAAGGTGTAGACATCTTCCGGCTGTACGGGGACGGGATTAGCGGGCCGACGGCCGCGCTGGTTCGATACCGCGAGCATGGCGAGGTACCGATGCATGAACACAATGGATACGAGCATATTTTGGTCCTGTCCGGCTCGCAGCAGGATGAAAATGGGATATTCAAAGCAGGAACCTTGGTGATCAATCCGCCCGGTACACGCCACAAGGTACACAGCGAGGCTGGCTGCATCGTCCTGGCGATCTATGAAAAACCGGTCCAATTTCTGGAATCTAGTGCACCGTCTCGCATATAGCGTTGGAAGCGCAGTTGGCGAAGATCAGCAATTCAGCCATTTTTCATTGACGTCGGATAGGGCAAGGCGTGCAATTCGCATGTCGCTCAGAGATCTTCGACCGAAGGCATTGATCCTCTTGCCCAGGCGACGCGGCGAAATCCGTACTGGAAATCCTCGACGACAAATCCAACCCAAATCTTAGGAGGAGATCATGAAACTACACGTACTTCTTGCCATTGCAGCGTTGGTCGTCGGCTTTACCGTGCCGGCGCGATCAACCAACCGCTAGACCTATGATCAGATCCCACCGCAAGATCGCGCTGATGCCGGCCATCGCTCTGCTAATTGCCGGCCTCTCACCATATACTCTAAAATCCGCTGAGACGTCGGGGACAACCACGGGCGAAACGGTAGCCGGGTTCAACACGCAGCGGCTCGAACGGCTCCACGACGGCTTGCGAAGGTTTGTCGACTCCGGCGAATACGCCGGGACCATCAGCCTTTTAATGCGTGGTGGACAGGTTGCCGACGTCTATGTCTACGGAATGCAAGACATCGAGAACAAGATCCCAATGGGTAGAGATACAATTTGCAGGATGTATTCTCAATCGAAGATCATTACGACGGTCCCCGCCCTGATTCTTGTCGAGGAAGGAAAGATCGATCTGGGTGACCCGGTTGAGAAGTATCTGCCGCAGTTGTCCAATCGTCAGGTCGTGATTGGCGGCACCCCGGACCAACCGAAGCTGGAGGCTGCTTCGCATCCGTTCACCGTCCGCGAACTGATGACCCATACCGCGGGGTTCATCTACGGCGGAGGCACGGACGCCGTTAGCGAACTGTGGAAGCGCGCTAACATCTGGCAAGCAAAATCTTTTGAATGAGTTTGTCGACCGGCTCGCTCCCTTGCCTCTAGCTCATGATCCAGGAGCAAAGTTCGAGTACAGCGTTTCGATCGACGTGCCCTGGTAGAGAAGGTTAGCGGGCAACCTTTCGAACAGTTTTTGCGCGAGCGGATTCTTGAACCCCTTGGAATGAAGGATACCGGTTTTTCGGTAGAACCGGCAAAACGTAATCGGCTAGCGAAACTCTACGAGCATGACGCAAGCGGCAAGCTTGTCGAATCGACCAAACACTACAATGTCGAACCGGATGGCAGTACGTTTTGGCCGGGAAATGGTCTTTTCTCAACCGTCGACGATTTCGCGCGCTTTGCTCAAATGCTGTGCGACAATGGCACGGCCAATGGCCATCGCATTCTGAGTCGCAAAATGGTCGACCTGATGATGGCAAACAATCTTTACGATCTGCCTTTGAAGTATAATACCATTCGACCGAACAATCATGCTGACGGCTTCGGCTTTGGAGGCGAAGTCCGAATTGAACAAGGAGGCGATCGCCTTGGATCTTTGGGAGATTTTGGATGGTATGGGTTGGCCACCACGTTTTGCAAAATTAATCGTTCAGAGGGTGTTGTGGCTCTTTGTTTGACACAGCATCTTCCGATCGACTGGCATTTCTTTAGAGTGTTTTCTAACCTTTATTACCAAGCTCTGGAGTAGACAAGTGCGGCATGCTGACGATTTGGTTCAAGCACGTTCAGCGTTCAGCGTTCAACGTTCAGCGTTCAACGTTCAGCGTTCGGCGTTCAGCGTTCGGCGTTCAACGTTCGCGTTCAACGTTGATAGGAGCTCGATTCTCCTACTGACACTGGCAACCGACACTGACAACTGCGCTGACACTGACAACTGCGCCGACATTGACAACTGCGCTGACACTGACAACTGCGTTTTTAACTAGCAGCCTTCAGAGCTTTCTCAACGAGTTGCTTTTCGGTGTCGGAGAATGGCAATGTCAAGGCGTGCTCACGGGCCACTTTCGACATTTTTTTCCAGGTCTTCTGCAATATTTCTATCATTTTGGCGGGCTCGGTTTTGGCGATTAGATCGGCAAGCTGATATTGAAGCGTCACGAGGCAGAGTGCGTCTTCAAGGATCTGGCAATCCGGATCACGCCCCAGCAGCTTTTTCAGATTCAAGTTACGAACCCGCGCGATCGTCTCTTCATCGTAGCCAACCTCGCGTAATATCTCTGCGGCTTTGCCTGCGTGAAACTGTTTCAGGTCACTGCGCCACCGCAGATATCCGGCGCGAGTCATCTCATACGTCTTGCGTGGAATAGTCCAACGGCAGATATGTTGACTTCTTGCTGCTAAAAGGAGGTGCTCCGAGGCCTCCGGTTCCAAGCGAAGGACCCAATCTGTCAGTCTCTCTGCGTAGAGCAACTCTTGAGGATGAGTGACACCTTTAACAACGATGAGATTTGGGTCCTGCCCATTCTCTTCATCGAAACGACGCGAGGCCTCGAAAAATCGCGGACCATATTTCCTGGATTCTGCTGAGAGACCTACCTCGTGAGGTATGTCATCAGAACCTCTCATAGCTTTCCAATGGGAGGATTTCGCGTGCGAAGACTCTGCGGCAGTTGGGAACCGCCCATCAAGTAGATATCGATGCAGCGGGCGACGTCGCGACCTTCGCCGATTGCCCAAACAACGATCGATTGACCACGGTTAGCATCCCCGGCCGCGAACACTCCCGACAGACTCGTCATCATATTTCGATCCGTTTTGATGGTGTTCCGAGAGGTCACCTCGATACCGGCGCTCGCGAACGGCGCCGACTCTGCGCCTTTGAAACCAATCGCCACGAGTACGACATCTGCAGGGGTTGTTAACCCTTCTTCGATGACTTTCATGGCGGTGCGCACCATGCGACCGTCTTTTTTCTCATAGGTCCATTCGACCCGATCGAACAACAACTGATCAACAACGCCGTCGCTGTTGGTATCCACAAAGCCCGTTACGTTGACATTGAATTCTTCGATGCCGCCCTCTTCGATCGCGTAGGTTTGCCGATAAATCATCGGCCATTCCGGCCACGGATTATCCCCCGGCCGTTCGTCTGATCCCCTTAGATTGATACTGATCTGCACGACCTGCTTGGCAGCCTGCCGATGCGCCGTTGCCACGCAATCGGCACCGGTGTCGCCACCGCCAAGAACCACCACGTTTTTGCCGTGCGCATCGATCATCGCATCGACCTTTTTCCCAGCCTGCCGCCGGTTTTCCTTTGTCAGGTAATCCATCGCCCAATAGATCCCGTTGAGTTGTCGGCCGGGGACCGGGACCTCGCGTGGCAATTGAGCGCCAATCGCAAGACAAACCGCGTCAAATTTGTCTCTCAACTCCTGTAAGGGAAGATTCACCCCAACATTTTCGCCGGTGCGGAAGAGCACCCCTTCACGCTGCAATTGATCGACGCGCCGCGCGACCTGGTATTTACCGAACTTGAAATCTGGTATGCCGTAGACCATCAAGCCGCCAATCTCGTCGTCGCGCTCAAAAACCGTTACCTCGTGTCCGGCACGGTTCAATTGCTGAGCGGCGGCGAGCCCGGCAGGACCGCTTCCGATCACTGCCACTCGTTTGCCGGTCCGAATTTTGGGTGGCTCCGGGGTGATCCAGCCCTCCGCCCAACCACGGTCCACAATTGCGCGTTCGATGCTTTTGATCGTGACGGGATCGTTGTTATAGGCAAGAACACAAGCTGGCTCGCATGGTGCGGGACAGGTGTACCCGGTGAACTCAGGGAAATTGTTTGTCGCATGCAACCGGGCGAGGGCCCCGAGCCAGTTTCCCCGAGAAACTAGATCGTTGAAGTCCGGTATGATATTTCCGATTGGACAACCCCCCATGCAGGTCGGCACACCACAATCCATACAGCGCGTGCCCTGTTCCCGTAGTTGTCCTTCGTCCCAATCCTTCGCGTAAACTTCGCTGTAATCACCAATGCGCACAGCCGGATCCCGGTAGGCGATCGGATTACGAGGAAATTTCAAAAAGCCGTTTGGATGATCGTCCGCCATGAAATAGATAGTCCGTTACGTTTTTTTGCGCGGTGCTCGATTCCGGGTCAGGCAATTTTTCTTCTTTCAGCAGGCGCAGGTGCACCGACGCGTACGTCTTTCCCTTGAGCCAGATGACGCTCGACCACTTCTGCATAAGCGCCCGGAATCACTTTGAGAAATTTCGGGATGCTCTCTTTCCATCTATCGAGAATCCGCTTTGCCTTGGAGCTGTTGGTGTAAACGACGTGATTTGCCAGCATCAGCTTCACCAGCTCAATATCTCGATCCTCTTTAAACTCATCGATCCGGACCATTGTCGGATTGAGCCGTGTCCTGAATTTTTGGTCTTCGTCTAAAATAAAGACTTCTCCGCCGCTCATACCAGCTCCAAAATTCTTCCCGGTTCTGCCAATGATCACCACAACTCCACCCGTCATGTACTCGCATCCATGATCGCCAACTCCTTCGACGACAGCCATCGCCCCGGAATTCCGGACCGCGAACCGTTCGCCGGCCATCCCGTTGAAATAAGCCTCACCACTTGTTGCGCCATACAATACGACGTTGCCCACAATGATATTTTGTGAAGCCGTAAACGCCGCATCTCTGGGCGTGTCAACGGTGATTTTTCCTCCGGAAAGACCTTTGCCGACATAGTCGTTTGCGGCGCCCTGAAGATGGAGGGTGATACCCCGCGCAAGGAATGCCCCGAAACTCTGCCCAGCCGAACCGGTAAACCGGATTTGGATCGTGTCCGGAGGAAGCCCGTTTGCGCCATACTTTATTGCGATCACTGAGCTCAGCATCGTGCCCGCAGTTCGATCGGAATTCCTGATTGGAACGTCAAGAATGACCGGATCCCCGCGTTCTATTGCCGGCGCTGCCAGTTCGATAAGCAGATGATCGAGCTTTTTGTCGAGTTTGTGGTTCTGGTTGCGTATTTTCCGGGGAATATCGTCGGAAGGCTGCTGGTAAAGCAGTTGCGAAATATCGATCAACCCGTTTTTCGGATGCGAGATTTCACGCTGACGCAGTTTATCGACTCGTCCTATCATTTCGTCCATGGTGCGAAATCCGAGTTCTGCCATCAGTTCCCGAACTTCGTGGGCAACGAAACGCATATAATTGACCAGGTGCCCCGGCCGCCCCGCGAATTTTGCTCGCAGCCGAGGATCTTGGGTGGCGATGCCAACCGAGCAGGTATTGCAATGACATTTGCGCAGCATAATGCAGCCCAGGGCCACCAGCGGCGCCGTGCCAAACCCGTATTCCTCGGCGCCAAGCAACGCCGCGATCACAACGTCGCGTCCTGTCTTCAGGCCGCCATCCGTGCGCACACGAATACGTGAGCGCAGATTATTGGCCAGCAGCACTTGTTGCGTCTCGGCCAGACCAAGCTCCCATGGGGCGCCTGCGGTTTTAATGGAAGTTTTGATGGCGGCGCCGGTGCCCCCCGAATCACCCGCGATCAGCACCGCATCCGCGCGCGCCTTTGCCACGCCTGCCGCGATGGTTCCCACGCCGGCTTCGGAAACGAGTTTCACATGAATTTCCGCGGCCGGATTCGCGCATTTCAGGTCATGGATCAACTGCGCCAGATCCTCAATAGAGTAAATGTCGTGATGCGGCGGCGGAGAAATCAGGCCGACGCCGGGAGTTGTAAAACGCACCGAAGCGATTTCTTCGCTGACTTTCGGTCCGGGCAATTCGCCGCCTTCGCCGGGTTTTGCCCCTTGCGCCATTTTGATTTCGATCTGCTTCGCGTGGACCAGATAATTGATCGTTACGCCGAATCTGCCGCTGGCGACCTGCTTCATCGAGCATTCCTTTTCCGTGCCAAACCGCTCGACTTGCTCGCCGCCTTCGCCTGTGCCCGCTTTACCACCAATTCGATTCATGGCAATTGCGAGTGCCTCATGTGCTTCGGTGCTCAACGCGCCGTGCGACATCGAACCGGTCGAAAAACGCTTCCAAATCTCTTCGACCGCCTCCACTTCGCTAATCGGAATCGAGTCATGCTCATCGATCTCGAAATCGAGCAGGCCTCGAACGGTCTGAAGCCGTTGATTCTGGTCGTTCAGGTAATTCGCAAACTCGCGGTACGCTTCGTAGTTCCCAGTTCGCACCGCATATTGCAATTGACCCACCGTCGACGGGTTCCATTGGTGGAGTTCACCGTCGCGGCGCCAGTAAAGGTCGCCACCGACATCCAGCGGGAGATTTCCGACGATCTTATGGCCGAACGCCAACTCGTGTTGCTCGAGTACTTCACGCTCGACCTCCTCCAGCCCGACACCTTTTAGATAGGCACTTGTCCCGGTAAAATACTCCCGGACGAAATCTGGATTGAGCCCGACGGCCTGGAAACACTGAGCGCCTTTGTAGCTTTCGAGCGTCGAGATTCCCATTTTTGACATCACCTTCAAGATGCCGCCTTCGATCGCTTTTTTGAACTTGCTCACCGTTTCACCCACCTCGCCACTCAAGCAATTCTCGCGACCCATCTGCACGATGCTCTGATAGGCCAGCCACGGATAAATCGCGTCCGCACCGTATCCGATCAGCGTGCAAATATGATGCACGGCACAAGGCTGAGCGGCCTCAAGAACCAGCGCCGCACGCGTACGAAGTCCTTCTCGAATGAGATGATGATGCAAAGCGCCGACGGCCAACAGATTTGGCACCCCGACACGGTCCGGTCCGATATTCCGATCGGAAACAATTAAGATCTCGCACCCATGCTTGATGGCATCGACCGCGCTCTTACGAAGCTCGGCGATCGCCGTACCAAGCGAAGATTCCTTTGCGAAGGTCCCGTCGACGACGCAAGATCGGAATCGGCCAAAATGTTTGATGGCCTCGAGCTCCCGGTAAGTAAGGATTGGCGAGTCGAGGAAAAGTTGGCGGCAATGCTCGGGCGTTTCCTCTAGAAGATTACGTTGCCGGCCGATATGACTTTCCAGCGAAGTCACCAGGTCTTCCCTCAGATAGTCGAGCGGCGGATTCGAGACCTGGGCGAAAAGCTGAAGAAAGTACTGGAACAATGGCTTGTGCCGCGTCGAGAGAATTGCCAACGGCGCATCATTGCCCATTGAACCGATCGGGTCTTTCCCTTCTTCGGCCATTGGCTGAAGCAGACAGCGGAGCGATTCCAAGGTGTACCCGGACGCTCGCTGATAGGGGGTCACATCGCCAATCTCCTCGGTCTCCGCACCTGGTTTTACGATATCCTCCAACCGAACGCGATTCTCGGTCAGCCACGCCGAAAAATTGTGCGTCGTGAGTTCCTCAAAGATCTCCTGCTCGGGCACGATTCGCTTCTCGAGGGTGTCGGCAAGAAACATCTCGCCAGGTTTAAGCCGGCTTTGAAAAACGATCTCGTTTGCTGGTGTTTCGAGTACGCCCGTCTCGCTCGCCATAATGACGATATTCGATCGTGTCAGACAATAGCGGCACGGGCGCAACCCGTTCCGATCGAGGATTGCCGCGACTCTGTAACCATCGGTAGCGGCAATCAACGCGGGGCCGTCCCAAGGTTCAATAATCGTGGAAAAGTAGTCGTAAAAAGCGCGTCGCTTGGCATCCATTCCCTTGTCTTTGTTCCAGGCTTCTGGAATTAACATTCGGAGGGCATGCGGCAGACCCCGGCCGGATTCCAAGAGCAGCTCGAGCACGTTATCGAATACCGCAGTATCGCTTTGCGCGTCGCCCGTGATCGGCTTGAGCATTTCGATATCGTCCCCAAATCTCTCGCTCGCCAGCGCGGCTTCGCGCGTTCTCATGCGGTTCAAATTTCCCCGCAAGGTGTTAATTTCGCCATTGTGCACCACGGTGCGATAGGGATGCGCCAGTTCCCAGGCCCCCAACGTGTTCGTTCCGAAGCGGGAGTGCACTAGAACAATGCTGCTCTTGATTCGGCTATTCGAGAGATCGGGATAGTAAAGCTGCAATTGCTTGCAAGTCAGCAGACCTTTATAAACGATTTTTCGGCGGTCAAGAGAACAGACGTAAAACAGCTCCTTTCCGCAGATCCCGGATCGTTTGATGGCTTTTTCAATCAGGCGCCTCAACACATACAGTCGGGTATCGAGTTGCTCTGGTGTCAGCGGGTCAATCGGTTCAATGAACATCTGCCTGACCGCCGGTTCGGAGAGGAGCGCGGTTCTTCCAAGGTCCGAGTTGTCAGTCGGCACTTCACGCCAGTGGATCAATCTGCAAGCTGCTTCGCGGCAGACCGTCGTGATCAGTTTCCTCAACGCGATCTGCTTCCATTGATCTTTCGGAACGAAAAGTTGCCCGACGCCGTACGAATCAAAGTCGCCGAGTGTAGGGATCTCCGCATGAAAAAATTGGTGCGGCTTCTGCAAGAGCATTCCTGCGCCGTCCCCTGTCTTCTCTTCGGCACCCCGCGCGCCGCGGTGGTCGATATTGCATAAGATGCGCAATCCGTCTTCGACCAGTTGATGAGTTTTTGTCCCATTCAAATCGATGAGCGCACCGACGCCGCAGGCGCCACGGGTAGTACCTAAGGTAGGCAATCCAGATTCGATTTTCATATGCGAGGACATGAACAAAAAGAGGCTCGCTTTTGCTGATCACACATAGGCTTTTTTGCAGCTTTATCGGGGTACGATAGCATTTGCTATTCCGAAACTTGCTTCGATTGAAGCACAAATCAAACTTACTGCTTTTACTATGTTCGGTCGGTCACTGACCCCGGCCAAAGGAGCTTAGCCTAGGATTTCAAGATTCCAGAGAGAAGCCCATGTTGCGAACTGGGATCTGAGCCCGCGGCGGGTCGCGAGAGCTGGTGCAGGTTTCAACCCTGAGCTTTAAAAACAAAGCGGGCGGAAGCGGTCGCGAATCCGTTAAGTACTTCGACTGTCTCGAAGGCGTCGCTCGGGCGCTAACAAAATACACGCTGGAAGCCCAGCTCTAAATACGCCGTGACTTCGCCGCTGTGGATACGTGAGGTACCGAGAGGATAACCGACTGCCTGGTCACTTTTTGTTCGAGGTGGCGCATTTTAACCATTTTGAACCCATCTTTGTAGTTTCAACCGAGCTCAGTGCGCTCGAACCATGCATAAAAGAAGCAACTGCAAGCATGGCAAATTGCTACCAATTCCGGATTCTGACTTAATGTTCTCATGACGACGGATGAGAGCGACTATTTTCTGGTCATCATAAGTGAGGACAAGGATTTTGATGCGTCCAAAGGCAATATCTTGGAGATCATCATCGAGGTTCCCAAACGACCGAGGCCAAGGCGGCGGAGCGACACTCAAATCCCCCTGATTAGACTCGCGACCAAGCTGATGCTCGAGCGCGGTTTAGGCACCAGCAGCTGGAGCGAGAAACACGTGGACGTGCGGCCCGTCAAACTCAGTGAATTGCCTGCGCGCGGCGAGTCGGCCACCAAGGATGGCAATTTGACTGCATGGATAGTACGTGGACCGTGAAAGTGGCTCAGAAGAAGGTTCTCGAGACGGTTCGGTCCGCCGCCTATCCGGAACAGCTCCTCGGGACCGTCGGCGTCCAGCCGTTGTCGGAGTAGTTGTCGGTTGTCAGTTGGGCAGAGGGGAGGGTCAGTTCGTTTCGCGTTTGGGGCACCGATTTTCGCCCGACCCTCCAAATTGGAAATATGCTCGCTTGGATCCCGCAAAGTTCGCCGGTCTCCGGGAAGGTGATGCGCACGTCATCCGGAACGCCGGCGGCCGGGCAAGTCAGGACGCCATCCGTTCACTGGTGATCTCGTATAAAATGCTGGGAACGCAGGAATGGTTTGTGATTCATCACACCGATTGCGGTATGGAACTTTTTAATGGCCAGATCATCAACGGATTGCTCGAACAAAGCCTGGAAACCGCAAAAGCGACAGCGGACGGTTAGGCCGATGTTGGTCAGGGTCCGGGTTCGTCGGCAGGACGGCAGATCGACTGGCTCGAATTCAAGGACCACATTGACAAAGTCACCGAATTCAGTCCCTCACACCCCCAGCGATTTTGAGGTCCGGGCTGGAGGACCGGTTCCGCGACGCCTTTAGAGGATTTTCCGTCCACGCCGGCTTTTTCGTCTACCGTGCCGCCCTGTTGGCGGTTGCAGTCGCCTTGCTTGTCGTAGAGCCGGCCGCGGCGCAAGACGCTTACATGGCCGGCGTTTGGCGCGCCCACGAGAGGACACCGAGCGGCATTTTTCCGGGCGTCAGCGCGAGCGACGTTCAGACGATGTGGCTAAGCCCTTCGGGTCAATATCGCCGCGAGATTGTCGTAGAAGGCGGCGACGGCGCGACTGGTGCGGGAGGCGTGATTCTCGACAGCGGCGAATATAGGTTTATCGCGCCACAAACCTTTCAATATATCCGCCACAGCTGGCTAGTTTGCACTGCTGGAGGTTGCACGCCGGGACAGCCAATCGGGCCAAACACGGGGACGCTGCCCTTTCAGCTAGGTGGGCCGGGCCAATCCAGTTTCATTGGGCTTCTCTGGACAAAGGTGAGTGACCGTTGATTTGCCATTTAGCGAAAGATGTTGGTGACAGCCAAGTCGATGAGCTCGTTTCCGCGCCCGTTCAAGACAGTTTTAAGGGCCCATAAGTTAAAGCCAATCGCCTGGTCCAACTTGATGGTAGGCGGCATGGAAAGTTCCATTCGGTTAACGAGCACATCAACTAGAGCGGGACCACGGTGTTGAAAGGCTTCGATCAAGGCTGGTTCGAGATCCACGGGATCTTCCACCCGAAGACCGTGAACGCCCGCACTCTTCGCCAGGTCGGCAAAATGAGGATTGACCAGGGTGGTTCCATTTTCCAGGAAACCAGCTGCTTTCATCTCCAACTCCACAAAAGAGAGGGCACTGTTATCAAAGACCACGATTTTCACGGGGATTTTCAATTGTTGCATGGAAAGTAAATCGCCCAACAGCATGGCGAGTCCACCATCTCCGGAAAGGGTGACAACCTGGCGATCGGGAAATTCCAACTGGGCACCAATGGCCTGCGGCATGGCGTTAGCCATCGAGCCATGGTTAAAGGAGCCGAGCAGGCGTCGCTTTCCGTTCATCGTCAAATAACGCGCGGCCCAAACCGTGGGCGTGCCAACGTCGCAGGAAAAGATCGCGTCCTCAGAGGCTATTTCGTCGATCAGCCGGGCCACATATTGCGGGTGAATCGGCTTCCTGCCGGGATGCCCGACCGCGAGCTCATTCAGCCCCTTCCGAACATCTTGATAATGGCCGACGGATTTCTTCAGATGCCGCTCGTCGGTTTTCGTCTCGATTTTGTGCAGCACCGCATTGATCGTTGCTTTCACATCGCCGATGAGGCCAAGATCAAGTCGAGTGCGCCGTCCCAGGTTTTCTCCCCGGCGGTCCACCTGTATGACGGTGGCGTTTTCCGGGTAGAATTGTGTATAGGGAAAATCGGTGCCGAGCATCAGTAAGGTGTCGCATTCCATCATGGCACGATAGCCCGAGGAATAACCGATTAACCCTGTCAGCCCTACATCGTAGGGGCTGTCGTATTCGACGTGTTCCCGGCCACGCAAGGTTGTCACGATCGGCGCCTTCAACTTCTCCGCCATCTTCATCAACTCTCCATGGGCACCGGCACACCCGGCTCCGGCCAGGATCGTCACCGACTTCGACTTGTTCAGCAGGGTAGCGAGCTTGTCTACTTCGCTCTCCGAAGGCCGAAGCAATGGCTCGATCTGCTTGATGCTCGCACTGGGCTTACGATAAGGAATTTGCCGCATCGCGACGTCGCCCGGAATCGCCACCACGGAGACCCCCTGTTTGGCGAGCGCGGTCTGAATGGCAATTTCGAGCACCCTCGGCATTTGGGAGGCTTGGGAAACAAGCACGGAGTAGTGACTGCAATCCTTGAAAAAGTGGTCGGGTTGCGTCTCTTGAAAATAATTGCTCCCAATCTCGTTGCTGGGAATATGCGCGGCAATGGCCAGCACCGGCACGCGGCTGCGGTGACAATCGAAAAGACCATTGACGAGGTGGACATTTCCCGGTCCGCAACTTCCGGCACAGACCGCCAGCTCGCCGGTCAAATGGGCTTGTGCTCCCGCGGCAAAGGCAGCGCTCTCTTCGTGGCGCACATGAATCCATTCAATCTCTTTGTGTCTTCCGATCGCTTCAAGGATCGCGTTGAGAGAATCTCCCACAACGCCGTAGACTCTTTTGACTCCGGCCGCAATCAGGGTTTCGACTAGAACTTCGGCGATGGTTTTTTGTGACATAGAGGCTCCTCGGTGAGCTGCTTGGTCTTGTGGCTTTAATGTGAAATGGCGAGACTCTTTTTGCTAACCGCAACAGCTCGGGCAAATGCCGGAGCGGTCAGTAAGGCGGGTGTGCGTTTTGGCGATCTTGTTCCGCATCAAATCTTAAAATGCAAAACAATCGCAATCCAGGCCCAAAAGCCAGCTAATTGGTTGCGCGTAATTTGGGAGTGTTCGTCGCGTCTCACATCAGAAGAGATTGTCCATGAAGTTTCCCATCAATCGGATGATCTCTTTCGGTTTTAAATCCAGCGCGAAGTGCCCCGCATCGAGTATATGGACTTCGGCGCGCGGATCATCCCGGCGATATGCTTCGCCGCCGGCGACGGTGAACGAGGTGTCGTAGCGACCCCAGAGTACCAGGAGGGGAGGTTGATGATCGCGTAACCATTGTTGCCACTTTGGGTATGATTTGACA
Organism: uncultured Verrucomicrobiae bacterium; assembly: GCA_963782115.1. Lineage (GTDB taxonomy): Bacteria > Verrucomicrobiota > Verrucomicrobiia > Chthoniobacterales > JAFAMB01 > JAFAMB01. The sequence goes on along the minus strand of CAWAIK010000013.1, from coordinate 41,078 downwards.
TTGTTCTGATAGTCGTAAAACAGATCCAGTTGAATATCCGCCTGTCCGGGCTGGTTCAGGAAGTAATACTCATCGACCCAGAGATCGGGATTGTATTGTGAGCTATCGGGAGATGTTCCGACGTGTCTCTTCCTGGTTGCCTCAAGTGATAACAGGTTGGTTCGTACTTCGGCCTCGTGAGCGGCTCGATCCTGCCAAAAGGCCCGCCGAACGGCCCAAAGCGGAGACAATCCTTCTTCGTTGGAAACGGCGTTCTGAATGATCATAGCTTGAATCTTTTCCGGATGAGCCAAAGCCATGCGGAAACCGACTGGTCCCCCCGTAGTCCTGCATGAAGAGTGTGTAGCGATCCAAATGCAGTTGTTCCGCAAAGTCCTGCATGACTTTAGCGAGAGAATCGAGGGTATAAGCGAACTCCGTGTGATTTGGCCAAGAGGAATGACCGAAACCGGGATAGTCAGGCGCGATCAGATGATATTTTTCGCTCAGGCTGGATTCCAGCAGCGATTGATACATCCGGGAGGACGACGGCACCCCATGTAGAAGAAGAATCGTGGGCGCGTCTTTCGGTCCCGCCTCTCGATAAAATATCTCGAGGCCATTGACGCGAGTGGAATGGTAAGAGACCAGCTGTTCGGGTGCGGCAGTTGCGATGTTCATAATCAGGAAGACTCCGGAAGACATTAAGGAGAGCAATTTCATGAATGAAATGAGGATAAGACGCCGACCGGTAATTCGACCAGGCTTGATGTGACCGCGATGAACCTTGATGGTTTTTTCCGTGGGTCCGAGCTGATGGGGCGCTTTGCTTGTTCTGCAGCCCCGAGACGACATGAGCCATCACTTCACGCTCGCGCGCCGTAGCGTCTGATAATGTCGCGTAAGTCTGCGAGCTTTGCCCGCTGTAAGCGCGCAGCGCGGTCGAAATTGATTGCCCGGTGATCGGGCTGCCATCGGGGGCAAAGAGTTGATGCTTTCCTCGGATAAACGGCTGAAGCGTCGGATAGCGCTTGGCTTTTTCGGCGTATCATGATTTACAAAAACTGGCTCCGGTTTTTAGCAGTGTGACCGAGCTAAAGCGAGACACGGCCGCTCTCTAGAATCTCATTACAGAAGTTTCCTGGAAATTTATCCCGGATTGAAGGGTTGGAGAGCGATTTGATGTCAAAATGAAATTACCCCCATGAAGAGGAAAACAATTAGGGCTATGCCACAAAGTTCGGACCTTAACTTTGTTGAATCAGTGTTTCGAAGTCCGCATCGTAAAAGTGTTGTAGGACCCACCAATCTCCACAAAAGTAAAACGACCGATAACCCCCAAGAACTATGAAAAGGCATCTCGCAATCTTTATAACCGTCCTGTTCACTGGTGCTAGCGCCATCGCTCAGCAGAAGACGGTGACCATCGCGACGGTCAACAACCCAGCAATGATTGAGCTCAAAAAGCTCTCACCCAAATTCGAAGCCGCAAACCCGAACATCAAGTTGAATTGGGTCGTCGTGGAAGAAAATGTGTTGCGGCAGCGCGTCACCACCGACGTGGCGACCGGCAGCGGCCAGTTTGACCTAGTGTTTATCGGGCTGTACGAAACTCCGATTTTTGCCAAGCGTGGCTGGCTCAAGGAAATGGCCAACCTGCCGCCAGACTACGACCTGGATGATGTTTTTAAAAGCATTCGTGATGGCTTGTCTTATCAAGGCAAGCTCTACGCCTTGCCCTTTTACGGGGAGAGTTCAATGCTCATGTACCGTAAGGACCTCTTGGAGGCTAAGGGCTTGACCATGCCAGAGCAGCCCACTTACGACGACATTAAGAAGTTTGCCGACGCGTTGACTGACAAAGCCAAAGACATTTACGGCATCACCTTGCGGGGCAAACCGGGCTGGGGCGAAAACATGGCCTATGTTGGCACCCTCCTCAACACCTTTGGGTGCACCTGGTTTGACATGAAATGGAAGCCCACTATCGATACCCCGGAGTGGAAGAAAGCTATCACATTTTACGTGGACCTCATGAAAGCCGACGGCCCACCCGGGGCCAGCTCCAACGGCTTCAATGAAAACCTGACCTTGTTTGCCAGCGGCAAGGCGGCCCTGTGGATCGACGCTACTTCGGGCGCCGGCCCTTTGTACGACAAACGTCAGTCGCAGGTGTCTGACAAAGTCGCCTTTGCCAACGCGCCCATTGCCGTGACGCCCAATGGCTCGCGCTGGCTATGGAGCTGGGCCTTTGCCATCCCCCAAAAGGCCAAGCAGCCCGAAGCGGCGGAGCGCTTTGCCGAGTGGGCCACTTCCAAGGACTACATCAAGCTGGCAGCCGAGGATGCCGGCTGGGCGACCGTGCCACCCGGAACGCGCAAGTCGACCTACGACAACCCGGATTATCAAAAAGCGGCCCCCTTTGCCCCGGTGACCTTAAAAGCCATGCAGACAGCCGACCCGACTAACCCCGCCATTAGGCCGGTGCCATACACCGGCATCCAGTTTGTGGGCATCCCAGAGTTTCAGTCATTGGGCACGGTGGTGGGCCAGAACATTTCGGGAGCGCTGGCCGGCAAGATGTCGGTCGACCAAGCCCTCAAAGACAGCCAGGCCGCGGCCGAGCGCACCATGAAGGAAGCGGGCTACGTGAAGTAAAGAACTATTTTAGAGATGGCTGGCTCGCGTTCTTGACACAGGCCAGCCACTCATAACCCGGCTGCGCTTTAACTCCAGACATGTAGAAATGACAACTGCACAGAAAACAGTGATCGTGACCGGTGGCTCGCAAGGCATCGGAGAAGGTCTAGTGAAGACCTTTCTGGATCGCGGTTACAACGTGGTGGCGAATTCGCGAAACATCACCAAGTCGGGCGTGTTCGAGGCGTCAGATAAACTCGCTTTGGTCGACGGAAGCATCGCCGAAGCTACAACGGCAGCGAAGGTTGCCGAAGTCGCCAAGAGCGAATTCGGGTCGATCGACGCGCTCGTCAACAACGCCGGCATATATTTCTCGAAGCACTTCACGGATTACACGGTCGACGATCTGCGGCTTCTCGTTTCCGTCAACATCGAGGGTTTTTTCTTCATCAGCCAGCTGGCGATCAAGCAGATGTTGGCTCAGAAGACCGGTGGAAGCATCGTCAATATCACGACAACGCTGGCGGATCACCCAATCGCCGGAGTAAACTGTGCGGTTCCGATGATCACGAAAGGCGGCCTTCAGGCTGTCACGCGGAGCCTGTCCATGGAATACGTTAAAGAGGGCATACGCGTGAACGCCGTCGCGCCGGGCATTGTCGATACGCCTATGCACAAGGATGACCCGAAGGATTTTCTCAAGACGCTGCAACCGATGGGACAGATTTCCGATGTGCAAGACATCGTGGACGCGATCGTTTATCTGACAGAAGCCAATCAAGTGACCGGGGAGGTGCTGCACGTGGACGGCGGTGCGCACGTTGGCAAATGGTAACCCATCAAAGCTCTTGGTCGGCCAGCGCCGAGCAGCGGTTGAAAGAGCTTGGCATCAAACTCCCGGCGCCGCCTGAGCCGTTCGGCACCTATGTGGAATCGGTGCAGACGGGCAATCTGCTTTTTCTGAGCGGGATGCTTCCCACGGAAGGCCACGGGGCGAAATTCATTGGGCGCGTTGGCGCGGAGCTTGATGTGGAAAAGGGGCGCAAAGCGGCTCACCTCGCGGCGCTCAACGTCCTCGCTGTCGCGAGGCAACATTTGGGATCGCTGGACAAAATAACGCGGATCGTCCGGCTCGGCGTGTCGGTGGCCACTTCGGGAGATGTCCGCGATCAGCCGAAAGTCGCTGACGCCGCTTCGGAGTTGCTGCAAGACGTCTTCGGAAAAGACAAGAGCCCTTGCCGCTTGGTGTATGGCGTCGCAAGCCTTCCGCTCGGCACCCCGGTCGAGCTGGAAGTGATTTTTTGAGGTGTCCGCCTGATGCCGGCTTCCTGGAATCAGAACCGACTCACATCGCGCTACAGGCTTTATATGCAGGATTACGGCGGCCCCGTGGGCTTTCGCATGGCCTTGGCCCATCCGGACCGGATCGAGGCTCTCATCGTCCAGGAGCCGTGGCGCACAACGAAGGCCTGGGTGCGAATTGGAAGCCGCGGCGGGCCTTTTGGGCCGATCGCGCCGCCAACGAAAGCACGCTTCGCACAAATCTCCTGTCGTTGCCACGACGCGGACGCGCCATGTCGGGAACGATCCCAACGTGGAACGCTATGACCCGGATCTCTGGACCGATGAGTTACTGTTTTTCATACCGCACGTTGCGCCAGGCAGGGCGGCTGTCTTCCTTCTTTCGAACTGATAGCTAAAACCCTCACCAAACCAAAAATGAGCGAACCACAAATGCATCGGAGCGTTTTCCTCTCTATCCCGCTGCTCTGTTTAGTGACTCTTTCCATTTGCCCGTTCGTTCCTTCGGCTGATGCTCAAGCCTGCGGCGCAGAGGGGGTTGCAGTTCAAGTGCTCGGATCCGGAGGGCCAGAGTTACAGGACAAGCGCGCTTCCAGCAGCTATCTGGTGTGGCAAGACGGACGGGCGCGGGTGTTAGTAGATGCTGGCGGTGGCAGCGCTCTTCGATTCGGAGAGAGTGGCGCGAAAATGTCCCAGCTCGACGTGATCTTGTTCTCGCACTTCCACGTTGACCATAGCGCCGATTTTCCCGCACTGGTCTTCTCGTCCTGGTTTGAAGAGCGCGCCCGCCCACTGCCCGTATACGGCCCAGCGGGCAACAGCGAGTTTCCGTCGACGGTAGATTTCGTACACTCTTTCTTCAACAGTCGGAACGGTATTTATCGTTATTTGAGTGTGCTATTGGTCCCTCAAGAGGAGGGCGGCTACGAGTTGCAGCCTCACAACGTGGTCGGGGACCCATCCTCGGTGGCATTTCGTGACGAACATCTTTCGGCGTATGCCGCTCAGGTCATCCATGGGTCTGTACCGGCCTTAGCGTGGCGCGTCGAGATCGGCGGCAAGTCCATCGTGTTTAGCGGAGACACCAATGGAGAGGGTGCCGACCTGGTGCGCCTGGCAAAAGATGCAGATTTATTTATAGCTCACAACGCTGTTCCGGAAGGAGCTACCGGGATTGAACGTCGGCTGCATATGCCTCCTTCTGTGATCGGACAGATCGCTCAGGAGGCGCATGTCAAGCGCCTCGTGTTGTCTCACCGGATGCTCCGGACCTTGGGAAAGGAAGGGCAGACCCAATCGGAAATCAGTAAGAACTTTTCGGGCCCCGTGGCATTTGCAAACGATCTCGATTGCTTCCCCGTACCGTAGTTGGACGGCTCTTCGTGATTTTTGGTTCGGGAAGGTTCAACCCGGGTAGCCGTGCCATCGATTTGGTGTGGCACACGAGAGTTTCCGTGGCATATTGCAAGAGGTGCGAAGACAGGATTTGTTAGCGGGCCAAAGTCTGGAGACGGTTATAAGTTTCCTCTCGCTTTCGCACCGGCGGACGTGATTGCCGACCATTTCGAGACCCACCACACTCAAGCTTTGGCCGTTATGATCGAGCGTTATTGGGGGGATTACAGCCTGTGAAGAAGCAGCTCCCGAGAACTACCAGCCTTCACCCAAAGGTCGGAATTGGCCACGTTCATCTAAAGGTGGCCGATTTGGAACGCGCGCTCGACTTTTATCGAGATGTTCTCGGCTTTCAAGTCACGCAACGGCACGGACAGGAAGCAGCGTTTCTCTCGGCTGGAGGCTATCACCATCACATCGGTCTGAACACGTGGGAAAGCTCCGGTGGGTCGCCACCACCGCCTGGCGCGACGGGTCTTTATCATTTGGCGATTCTTTATCCAACGCGGCAAGAACTCGCCCACGCCTTGCGCCGTCTCATCCAGGCAAAAATTCCACTGGAAGGTGCCTCCGATCACGGAGTCAGTGAAGCGCTTTATCTGCGCGATCCTGACGGAAATGGAATAGAGCTTTATTGGGATCGACCCAAAGAAGAGTGGCCCCGCTCTCCCGAAGGCTCGCTGACGATGTTCACTCGGCCACTCGACCTCAATCGCCTGCTGAGGGAGGCCGGCATCACAGAGTAGGATGGATTGACAGCCACCTGCATCGGTTCGTGGATCTCCAACTATTTGCTCTGTACCTTCTGGCGATGATTCTCCCGGGCAGAGCGGCTCGACGAACGTCGTTTTCACTTGGCTGACATCCTGCGACACGAAAATGCGCCCTTTTGAACCGGTTGAACGCTTGTTGACGCCATCGCCGCAAGAAGGTGACCCTGGTGCACAAGGCCAACATCCTGAAGGCGCTTAGCGGACTTTTTCTGGAGACCGCCCGAGAGGTAGGGAAACGTTACGAAGACCGGCTCCAGGTGGACGAACGCATAGTCGATGCGTGCGCGATGCAGCTGGTCCTCAATCCGTGGCAATTCGATGTCATCGTCACGACCCAACCTTTTCGACGATATTCTGTCGGACGAATTGGCTGGCCTGGTGGGGGGATTGGGGATGGCCCCTGCGGCCAATATCGGACTGGACGCCGCGATTTTTGAGGCCGAGCATGGCTCTGCGCCGGATACTGCGGGTAAGGGGATTGCCAACCCGCTCGGGTTGCTGCTGGCGGCTATGATGATGCTTGAACACATTGGCCGGAGCGAGCTGGTGCATCAACTGCGCAAGGCGATCGATCAGACGCTGAACGAAGATAAGGTGCGCACCGGCGACCTTGGCGGCACGGCGTCTACTAAGGAGTTTGCTCAAGCCATCATCGGAGGGCTGAGGCAGATAAAGGTGTGAATCGTCGCATGCTCGTATCAGCGTCCGGAAGCGGCTCAATGGTACAACCAGCGCCAGCCTGGCTTGGGTGAGAAATTCCTAAGAGATAGTAAGCAGCTTTGAAAGAAAGACAGTCCTGGGCAGGTGAGCGGGGCTTACAGTAGGCGGTGTCAACGCGCGCTGAGCGGCGCGGTCTTTGCTTCCTGCTCGGCGGGATAGGGAAGGTTGCGGATCTGGCCGGGCCTTCCGATGCGGCCGATGTAGCCCCTGTAGCCCCATTCCCCGACGAAGCACCATGCGCCGACAGGGGTGCTCTCCTTCATGCTGGGTTAATGCTGGATTCTGTGTTAAAGCGAATCATGGAAATGGAAATAAGCGAGGAAGCGTATCGGAATTTCCAGCGACACGTCGACCGGCTCTGTTTTCTGATCGTTGCAAGCGATTGCCCGGTTAGCGAAATCGAGATCGAGCGACTCCACCTCCGAGTCCAGGCGATGAGCCTATTCCCTGAGAATATTCCGCTCTATGACATGATTTACGAGAGCCGTTTTCGCCGGTTGCGTGAGCAGTTCCGCTGCTCCAATGATCGCTAGGATCTGATCCGAAAGTTCGATGCCTTTGGTGATACGGGCGAGCTGTAATGCTCCCAGGATTGATTCGAGCCACCGCGCAGTTTGCCCAAGCCGCCAAAGAGGCGGGGGCCGCTTTTATCCCATTATAGAAAAGCATAGGTTATAGGCGCGCATACTGAGAGAAGTTTTTAGCTGTCTTTTCGAATAGAGTAACGGTTCTGAGGAGAACTGAGACCTTCGGTTCGATGGATATTTGTGGCGATCTCGGTACCCTTTAGACGCAACTCCGGGTAGAATGCAGATGCAGGGTGATGTAATAGTCAGTTGGTCCTGCGAACATCCAACAAAGGTACGAAAAGCGACATGGGCAGCGACATGGGCAAAGTACTTATTCTATAGCCGTAGCCCAAGATTCGCGCCGCTGGTCTATCCCCAATTCACTCCACAGAAAATCATATGACACTGGCATGCGCCGCTGATCCTTGGATTGCCGTGCCTCGCTTTGTTCGTAGGTGTGTAGCAGGTACTTCACGCGTTCCAACCCTTCCGGCGTCTTGATCGCCTCGCGCGGCGTTCTATTGTCTAATGCGGCCATCGGCTTGTCAGCCCAATCGGAATAAAGTTGGTGAATCTGCTTCTCAATCACTTCAGTCATCACTTCCGGTCGCGGCAATTTAACCGGGCTCGATGGGCTCGGTGGAGGCGAAAGTTCACCCGTTGACTTATTCCTGGATATTTCTTTAGGATCAGAAATTTCTCGACGAACAAATTGTACGGTTCGCCCTGCAACCTCTTCGAACCATGGTCGCCCTTTGTCTGCATATTTCCGGGTGCGATAGAACACTTCTATCCGATCCGGTCGCTCACTCAGATTAATAGCGACGCTCCTGCGTTGCAGCCCGTCTTTTCCTTTAAAGACCCGGCTCCAACCCTCATTCCGGCTACCGTCGACGTCTGCCTCGCGTGACAGTGCATGCTCCAATCCAGGCCAGTCTTGAACCCGATAGTGATCGGTGATGAACAGGATTAGCTCCCCTGTTATTTGATCAATAATAACTGGCATCTGGGATTGGGTAAATAGCTTGAGCCAGTAATTCGAAATGATCGCGCTTAGGATTTGCTTGGCTTGAGGAGAAGCCAGGGCCAAACCATGCAGTTCCTTCCTTAGCTTTCCAATCAGCTCCAGGCCGCGTTCCCGAGGAATCGGATACATAGCACCGGACAGGATGAAATTACCATCCACCGACAAGATACGCGTGCCTAGCAGATCGAATTTGACCAAGAGTTCCGATCCGGCCTTTTCCATCACCAAGACTGGCTCCCGCTCAGGAAGCAGCATGTCCTTCAAGGACATGCTCGTGCCCGGTGTCACTCCGACCACTTCGTAAAACCTCAAGGGCGCTGCCGCCAATAGCTCGAGATATTGGCGCTCTGGAGCAGAAAATTGGAGGCCGCTTTGCCCAAGCAGCATTTCCGAAACGCGACGCTCATGACCGTCGACGCTAATGTTCCCTTCCGCTAGTAGCCATTCCAAGGCATTGACCCTGATGCCCCGAAATGACTCATGCTGCTGCAGTTGGTTGTAGTCCTTCTCGTTCAAACTGCCGAAAAATACGTCATCCACTGCCTCACGTAACGCCTCGGGGTATTTCACCATCAACCAGTTTAGCGCCTTCGGTACTGCCTGGCGCCAGTCGTTTGCTGCCTGAGTTTCCTCCTTTTTCAAACAACAATGCTTATATTTCTTGCCGCTGCCACAGGGACAGGGATCGTTACGTCTGAATGTCTTCATGAATTCCTTTCGGAGATAGATGTCAATACAGGTACAAGGCCCTTGGACAGTTTCAATCCGCGCTTTTTGAGCCAATTGTGAAGATTGGCCTCGGTCGTGTGGTAGCGACAGGCGATAAACTTTTGGGTAGAACCATTTGCCAGCAGGCTTCGATCTCAGGACGATACGGATCGAGTTTACTTTTTCCCGGTCCCGTCGGTCTTGCGAGTTTCATTCCCTGCGCCTTCTTAAAGCGCAAAGCCTCCTTGGTACGTTGCGAAATCAGGTCGCGCTCGATCGCCGCCGCCATCGAAAAGGCCATCTCGACGATTTTGCTCTGGATGCTCTGGTCTAAACGCCAAGCCCCCTTGATTGAATAGACGTTGATCCGCTTTTCTGCAGCAACCGAGAGGATCTCCATACACTCGAGCATACTGCGGCCCAGGCGCGAGAGTTCACTGACAATGATCGCATCATTGGCCTTTAGCGATTCGAGCATCTCGGCAACTTTGCGCTCCCGCCAGGAGACCTTGCCGGAGATTTTTTCTTCCACGAAACGCACCCTGCCCAGATCGTGATGATTGGCCAGCTGCAAGATGTCGGCTTTGTTTTTCTCAAGATTTTGATCGGCCGTGGAGACGCGCAGATAGCCGATGACGGTGGAGGATGGACGAGTGCTTTTCTTGGTCACTGTTCAAGTATTCGATTAAAACCTAAAAAACGCCTTTATTCTATATACTCGTTCAAATACTTCGGTAAAGGCCAAGGGATGAGTGTCTACAGCTTTATTGACGAGCGCGATCTGTTGTTTCACCCGCTCGTCTTCAGCGCTGGGGAGCGTGAGAGCGCATACGTCATCGACGGGTTGATGCACAACGACGTGGTCAGAAGCGATATCCACTCGACGGATTCCTTCGGTTTCAGTGAGGCCATTTTCGGCGTCAGTCATTTGCTGGGGTTTTCCTATGCGCCTTGGCTCAAAACCTCAAGCGGCAGCGAATCTTTAAAAGCCGCCGCGACATAGACCGTTCCGCGTGGAAGATAAACCTACGGGTTACATCGACGCAGAGCTCATCGAACAGAATTGGGGACGACATTCTGCGCCTGATCGCGACGATCATGCTCAAAGAAACCACCGCCTCGGAAATTTTTCGGCGACTCAATTCCTATTCGCAGCAGCACGCGCTGTATCGGGCGTTGAAAGCCTTTGGCAAGATCATCAAGTCCACCTTCATTCTCCGCTACATCGACGAGGTTGAGCTGCGCAAGGCGATCGAGCTTCAACTCAACAAGATTGAGCATGCGCACCGCTTCACAAGGGCTGTCTCGGTGGGCAACCCGCCATGCGTGAGTTTTTCGGGCTAAAGCCGGTGGGTTTCCTCGCATGAACCGCCTATGATTGCACCCGAGTCCCGATCGCGATGGCTGCGTTTGCGACGAGCACGATTCCAGCAAAGGCACCGGCCAGCCAGACGACAAGCGCGTGAAAGTCGCCCTCGGCCATCTGCATAGGAAGCGCGGTTGACATCGAGACGATTTGTGCGCCGACAATCTCGTCCATGTGCCAACCAAAGCCGTGGGTCGTGCCGTAGAGTCTAACCATCTCCGGGGGTGCCTTGTCGGGCGTGCTGTGGCACTCGAGGCAGCCCGCATTATTGACCCTGATCGGTTGAGCGAGAAGAAGCGCTGCGCCTGAAGGCGTCTCGAGCGTACCGATAAATTCATTCTGCAGCGCGCCGGAACGGAATTGATTGATCACGTCGCGTTCCCAATCGATGGCACGATGGCGTGTGTTGGCCGGGTTGAGCATAGCTTCCCTATAGGAGAAGTCGGGAAATCTTTCGTGCAGATACGCCAGGATCTCGAGCGCCGCGAAGAACGATACCGATTGCGGATGAAACCCGGTAGGGCGGAACTCCTCAGCTCTGGGCTTTAAAGATTCGAGGTACCGCTTCTCTTCTTCGAGCGCACTTTGTTGGCCTAGCAGGAACCCTTTTCTTAAGGGTACGGGAATGCTACTCGCGACATCCGGGCTGGGCGCCGATGGAACTCCTTCAACCGTTTTTCGGAATTCGGAGAGTCCATTCTGCAAATCGTAATCATATTGAAGAATCAGTGGCGTGATATATTTGATCGTGTAGTTTCGGCTCGACTGAGCGGTTTCCATCATCAGCCGTGCGACTTGGAGTACGTGCTGGCGCGCATCTTCCACCAACATCTTTCTTGCGGCGTAGCCGACCGCACCGAGGCAGAGTGCGAGCAATGGAATGAAAATGAGATTAACTTTAAGTAGTTTCATTTTTGTCCACCACCACCTTCGGCAAGGACGCAGCGGAACCCGACGTCGTCACGACGGGAAAATGGCTCATAACCGCGGCGATAGGACGAGAGCGTCTCTTCCGCATGCGACGTGGCCCAAGAACCGCCCCGTAGCGTGCGCCAGTTCGTCGTATCGTTGAATTTGTCCATGCACCATTCCCAGACGTTGCCGCCGACGCTGCAGAGACCGCAGGCGTTCGGCTTGAAGGCCGCTACCGGCGCCGTGCGCGGGAAAGCGTCGTGGAAGTCTGCGATGACGGCCCATCCCTCCGGCGCATCGGCGCTCGATTCGCTCCCCGCGTAATTGGCCGCATCAACGGGCGGGGGGAAGGTGCGGCCCCACGGATACATGGCCTTAACCGTTCCGCTGCGAGCTTCAGGGGTCGCACCCGGCGCGTCCGCAAGTCCCACGGCTTCACTCCACTCCTGATCGGTCGGCAGGCAATAGCGTTGAGAGCCGGTAAGTATACCCTCCAACCGTTCTTTTTTCGTGAGCCAAGCGCAGAACTGGACCGCGTCCTCCCAACTGACCCCAACGACCGGGTGCTCGGGCGTTTGCGCAAAGCCAGGATCCTTCCAGCTCATCGTGGCGAGCTTGAGGCCGTCCCGCGTAATCGCCGATGACATCACACCGACGGCATCATACCCGGTTGCCTGCACGAAGGCCTCGAAATCGCGAACGCGTGTCTGCCACACGGCCATGTGGATGCGGCCAAGCGGCATGAAGCGCATCTTGAGGCTATTCGTCCACGGCCTGCCGGCTTCCGGTGGCCGGCGGAAATCGACAGCCGTCGCCGGCTTCGGCAAGGACGGCGCTCGGAAATTTTCATGGGTTAATTTCACCGATGCCGGGCCGAAGAACCACAGCGATCCGTCCATGAACCCCGCGAACAGCAGGACGGCCAGCGCCGCCGCCGCGACCGGGAGCGGACGGCGTTTCGCCGCCGCTGCGAGCTGAGCAAACAGGGAGCTTGCGGTTCGTAAGGACGCCTCGGCTGCTGCCGCGCCGTTCGTTTTGCCGCGTGGCGCGGCAGAAAGGCCGCGGCGAATGGCCGCTTGGGGATGTGCAGGCCCCTCAAAATCGTGAGCCGGGGTCTCGAGCGTCCCATTAAGCTTGCTTGCTAACGGCTTGCTCCCGCCAACGTGCCCGAACTTCAGGGGCGCCACGGGTTCCCGCGCCAATGCCCTCAGGGTCCCAAGTTCTCCGGGGACGACCCCGGCCTGACCCGTTAGGAACGCATACAGTTGAAAATACAGATCCTCAGAAGTCAGCAGATAATGAGTATGGCCAGACAGCTCTTCGGGAACAAACCGCTCGTCTTGCGGGGCAAAAACGACTGGCACGAACTTTGCCGTGCGACTTCGGGCGTGGTAAAGCTCGTGCGTTACCAGCAGCCCTTCCCAGTCGACCCCTCTACCCTGGTCCGGGCCTCCCTGGCCACAGAAGCGCCGGTAATAGGTCTCGGTGCAAACCAGCAGAATGAAATCGGCACTGGCCAGTTGGTTGCGCATCCAGCGGGCCCAGCCTTCGAGCGGCGTCCCGTGAACGTACTGGTCGATTTGGGCGTCGACGCCATCTGCACGAAGGCGTTCGGCTAAGGACAGCACCCGTTTCTGATGCTCCGCCGAGTCGTGGCTGTAACTGATGAACACCCTGGGGTGATGACCTTGCATTTTAGGCACCCTTTAAGGTTGGGTTGCACATCAGGGTATCGAAGTGTCGGGGTTTTGGTCGCCCAGCAGCCGACGCGAGGCCTTGGGCAGGCGCGCCTGGAGCGCGCCGGGGATTCGGCCAGCTCGCCTTGGGCAAAAGGTCTCGACTTTGCCTGCGGCTTCGTGTTCTTGCCGGATCCGCTCGGTGGGCCCGCCCAGCAGCGACAGAGGACGCTGAGGACCGCATCGGCCTTAACCCGCTGACCGGCTTACCCCGGAGACGCTCCATTACTACTCCATTAGGTTCGTCACGACAGTTTGAAAGCTGTTCACAAAAGAAGATACCTCTTTATCCTTAGTTCACCATAAATGCCATAGGCGAATCCTGAACATAACTACGTTATACAATGACGCGCAATGGGTGTTGTTCGAAAAAGCCCTAGACGAAATCCTGGGCGTCCTCGGGCGGGTGGCCCCCGCCGTCGAGCAAAGCCGTAGACCCCGGCGTTGGTAGCGGCGTTGGCGGGCCAGTTCGGCCAGCATGAGCGAGGCGCGGGGCGAGCGCACGGGCATCGTGGCTTGGGGCCACAACGACAGGAGGGTGGAGGCGCACGCGGCGGTGATCATGTCGCCTTAATCAAAAGCTTTTCTCGCCGGCAAGTTTCAGGGTTTCTGAAAAAGCAGGTTTGGCTTTCCTCGCGACGTTAAATTCCAACAAAGGTACGAAAGGCGGTACAGGAGTTTGTCAGGCTCTTCTTCCCACAGGGTTTATGGCTGCGCACCCCCAAAATTGACCGCCTGAAGGGCGCCCAAAACTGGGTGGTGCCGCGCAAGCGTAAGCCCCCGCCATAGAAGGGGTTGGCCAATTTTGTTAACAAGATTAGTTTTTAGAAATCCTTTGCTGCCCGATGCGCGTCCTTTCAGTAAGGCCTTAATTTCGGGGTTTGCCGGGCTTGGCTTTTTTGGTTTCCTTGTTCCGAAACAGCCACTGCCAAAACGAGGGCCGCGCTGGCTGCCGGGGTCTGTCAACGTGTCTCCATTGCACCCTGGGCCTGAGGGTAGTCGGCGTGAAGACGCCGGACGGGATATCCTGCACGCGGCCAGCCCCGGGGCCCCTTTGCAGCCGCTCGCCTCCCCCCTCCTGAACATTGTCGGCGGTCACCGCCCCGCCGTCCTGCTCCAGCACCGCCGCGTCATCCAGGGCCTGAGGGTTGCTGGCGTGAAGCGCTGGCAGCACCGCCGCGTCATTGCCCCCCTTTGGGGGGAGCGTCGTTTCGACAGGCGTTTCCTCCGGCAAAGGGATGGGGCTCAGGGCGGGCGATGGTGAGGTCAAATTTGCCCTAGCCAAAGCGGCGCTTGGGGCCGGTGCCGCCGAGCCGATGGGCGTTGGCGGGACGATCTGAACGGGTAAGGGCGCAGGGTGCTCGACCGTGAAATCCGCCGCCTCGTCCTTCGAACGAGGCGCCGGTGGCGGGTCACTGATGGCCGTTGGCGAACCGATGTCCCACTCCGGTGTTACAGACCCGGCGGCCCATGAGGCCGACGAACTCGGGCCCGGTGCCGGCATCAACCGGACCCGCGCCTCCGTTGCCGGAAGATGAGGACGACGGTTCGCCCGGTGCAAGGCATAGCTGCCGAGCCCGACCAAAACGACCAACCCCAGCGCAAGCGCCCGGCGCGGTGCGCGATCCTTCCAGCAGGGGCGTTTCTTCAAGGGGTCCACGGGCGCGCTTTGGGGGCCCGCTTCCCGACTCCCGCCCGTTGCGCCACCCCCCGAGGCGAACGCCGCCGGTTCGGCGTCGCCAGCCGTGGCCGCCAATTGCCGAGCCAACTCGCCCCCGGAGGACCACTCATCGGCCAAGGCCCTCCGCAGCACGGCGTTGCCCTCTTCCCCTAAGGCCGCCACCGGCGCGTACCGGCCCGTCGCCTCCACCCGGGCTCGCGGCCCCCCCAGGACTTCGTAGGCCAGTAAGCCCAACAGGCGCACGTAACTGCCGCGCGGGCCGCCCGCCGTGCCGTTGCCGACCTGCGTCGCCGCCGCCTCCTCACCCGCAGGGACCCACGAGAACGAAAAATCGATGGAGTTAACCTTCAGCTCCAGCCCCGGCCACGCCGTCAGCGGCTGCTGTAAAAGGGCCGATTGGGTCCCGCTCCAGCCCGAGTCGGTCAAATGGATGCCCAGCAAGGTGAGCTCCACGTGCTCCAGCCGGTGGACCCGGGCATGATCGACCAGCGGCGCCAACCGGCTCACCAACCGGATCACTTCCGGCGCGCTCAGCGCGCCGCGGCACCGCAGTACCTCCAGTAAGGATGGTCCACCCACGTGCTCTTCCACCAGCACGCTGCCCTCCAGGGGCGTTTCTAACCCGTAAACCTCCCGCAGCTTCAGGTGCGGGGCCTGCCGCACCCGGTCCACGGCTTCTTTGAGGGACGCCATCCGTGGGCCATCGGACGCAAACCCCCGGCTTAAGGCCAGCAGGCTCACCCGGCGCTGCTGCCGAAGGTCGTCGGCCAGGAACTGGCGGCCCTGCGGGCTGTCGCCTAGGTCTTCAAGCAGCTGGTAATGCTGCGCCAAGAGCGCCCCCGGGCTCAAGGGGCATTGCAGGGCCAGGGCCAGCTCGAGGGCTGTCGCGGGATCACGGACCTGTTCCAGGCGCGTGCTTGGCGATCCTGACGTCCTGCACGTTGACCTTGCCGGCCCAGCGCCGCCGACCTGAGCCGAGCCGCCGTTGCTCATGCCCCAGGACGAGGAGAGCACATCGATCTGTTTGGCGTGCGTTTCGTCCTTTGACTCGCCCTTAACGCCGTCGATGTCCGGAAACATGTCCATTGCCATAAGTTAGTATAGTGAGTGTAGGTTAGATAGTTCCTGTCGGTGTGCGAAAGGTATCGATCGCTTTCCAAACGAGCGCGTACGCATTGGCCGTGCCAAACCCACGGCCGACCGTTGACGATTCGTGACGCTCGGGAGGTGCAAAGGGTGGTTAAGGTGGTCACGTCTCACCGATGAAATGGCAGGAAAGTGGGTTCGGCAGCGCGGTGGTTGGAAGCCCTTGCGACGTGTGCCCGGACGGCCGGAGTTGCTTTTATCATTCACACAATCATTGGGGTAGAAACAGCGGGTTTTTAGCTCAAAACAGAGCCTTTTTTCACCAGCATGATACCAGAATGAGGGTCCAAATAGTATTACCCATTCGGTTGAGGGCGCTCCCTGCCAAGCGGCAGCTTGCCGGGGTTGGCGTGCCGATAATGGGACGCGTCATCCCACGGACGGGAGCAGGGGGGACCTTCATGACCGCGGGCAAGGGCGTTCTCTCGAGGACGGCGGGTTGAGCGTAGTTGAGCTCGACCTAGCCTTGCGTATAGCATGGCTCAGCGGTCCAGAGTCTTAGGCTGTCGGCGCATTGGCGGCGGAGTGATTCCAAGCAATCCAACAATAAGGATTACTAAAGTACCTTGTCGATTTCAGTTAAATCGTAGACTAAGTCATTTTCGCGTCAGATTGTTTCAATTAAATCGTAGACTAGGCCGGCTTTTTTCAGCGAAATCGTAGACCGTTTGCACTTTTCCTCTGCAAAGGGCCACACACAGTCTGAAAGCCGGGAATTCGTCGCCCAGCGGCCTATAATGAGAGCGTCCGTCCCGACAATCCCTTCCCATTTGGCTTGGTGAACCCCGTGCCAGGAACGATGATTTTTCAGTTAAATCTGCGACCAAATTGGGGCCACAAATGGTCTACGAATTAAATGAAAAGTCCACGATTTAACTGAAAAAACCCTTTTCAATTAAATCGTAGACTCCAGGGAAACTGGTCGGTGCTCAGTCTACGTTTTAACTTCGACAGATATTCTTCAGAAACAGGGAAAATTCGGCGACAGAACAATTTATAACCGGGTGCAAGGGTGCAATTACGGGAGCCACCGAAGAATGAAGTGCTGGAATTCCAGCCCGGGCAGATGTTCCGGCGCGAGGCGCAAGTCGTTGTATTGGTCTTTTTCATAATGTAGGTGATGCTACAGCGTTTAGAAAAAGAGCGAATCAGGGTCGGGCTTTTCGCCATTCTTTTTAATGCCTAGTGGGTCTTTTTGATCAGTTCTTCTTTGTTAGTTGTTTGGTGCGCCTTTAATTCTTCGATTTCAAATGATTCCAAACCCCTTCATCCGGATTGAAATCCGGCGAGTACGCCGGCAGGTAGAACAATTCTTGCCTCCAAAATCATAGACATAATTGGTTGAAGATTTGCAGGCAGCAGTATCAGGCAACATCGAGGAGATTGACAATGTCTTGGATGGCTCGGTCAGCCTTGGCGCTCTCCAGGTGGAGATATTCCAGCAGATGATGCAGTTTTTGATGAGCCGCTTGCAGGCTTCCGCCATCTCCTGGTCCCCTTTCTCCGCCTGTAGAAATTCTCGTGGATTGCCGACCGAGACGGCGCGCGTGAACCGGTGCACGTGCTCGATCCGATCCAGTTGCTTCTCGATGGCCTGCCTCAGCACGGGATCGTCGATGACCTGTAGGATAAACAGCGATTTCGGGACGGGGTCGGCAGTGTGTGTAGGCAAAAAACTGAGATCAATGTTGACACCGGCCTGCCGGAAACGCAGTGCCACAAGCAAAATTTAAGGAGTATTCGGATTCATCTCCAAGACTTTGTCTCGCCATGCGAGTACGAGATTCAAGGCAGATCCTATTGTCTCCGGGCCCTGAAAAATGGACCGGCACGACAAGGACAGCAGACGGTTCCTGGCGCAAATCACCGATGAGATTTCGCAAGTGACCTTTTGTGTCATGGCGTTTGTCTTGGGATCCTGAAACTGCGCCTTTGTCAACAGGCCCATTGTAATCGACCAAGCGTCTTTGTTGAAGATCCCGAGGGGCTCTGGTTTAGAAACATCGAGTTGGGGATCTTTTCCTGTCTTTTGCTGCCAATATTCGTTCATTTTGGCAGAATAGGTTGAAATCGCTGGACCCAGCATGTTCGTAAGGTCCAGCATTTTCTGAGCTATGCTGTCCAGAAGTTCGGCAAAGTCGCTTGACCTGAAGTCGGTCCGTTCGAGCGCAGGCGTGCAACTCACTATGTAGAGGAGTTTGGGTGCTCCAGGGGAACCGCCACGTTGAAGTACTGACCCTAACTCGGGGTCAACAAAGTAGATAAGCCGGCGTGCGTTGGGTGAATTGGCCGCATCAAGAATGAAATCGAACTGAGCGTTCAACCCTTTTGCCATCACCGCATCCGCCGGAACGGGAATTTCGATCTGTTTTTCGCCTACATTGACAAAATAACTTTCAGCAACTGCCGAGACGGCTACGTGGGCGCTCTCCTCCCGGAAAATCTCCGAGATCCCTGGTCGGTTAGTTTGCGCCAGTAATTGAAGTCGTGCCGCATGTCGATACATCGCGATTATAATTGGATCTACAAGATTGTTTAGCACCATAGTCATAACCCTCCTGCGGGTGCGCTGGTCTTCGTAGTGTATCCGCTTTGCTCTTCGGGAAAATTACCCGATGGGAGTATCCGCTTTCATTGCCCTGGTATTAATCGTCGGCTGCTATCGAGGGCAACCTGTTTTCCGAAGCTCGGTGGGCTTCAGTACCTAATCCTCTCCAAATGTCGAGCACAGTAAAATGTGGAGTGAGCCGGATGAATGTGCTCTGGGAGAGGATTTTAGAGTGATTCACTCCACATTTTATTTTTCCTGAGACGCTTCTCCTGTCGCGCTACGGTGGGTAGAGAAGGAGAATGCTTGATACATTCTTTACTCAGATCAAAGTGCGATCTCGAATAGAGAGTGGCCCGATAGGCCCCAATTTGTCTGAGATCACTGCAGTGCTCCATCGCAATGGCTACGCCCGCAGCACCATTCGCCGGCATCTTCGCGCGGCAGATCGATTTGGTGCGTGGATTCTCAAAGAGGGAATGTCGATTGTCGATATTAACGCTTCCACCGTGGATCGGTACCTGGAGGGACTGGGTCGTCAATTCTTCCCGTCTCGCTTAGGAGGAACATTGCCGATAAGGCCTCGGGCTTACGGCAAATGGTTGAGATGCTCAGCCAACAGGGTGTTTTGCGGCCTGATGCCAAAGAGCAGCCACCAATTGGCATAGCCAGATGGGTAGCGGACTTTGACCATCACCTCGATCAAGTGCGAGACAACGCGCCTCGCACACGGAAGATTTATCTCTGGTATGCTCGGCCATTTTTGCTTGAGCGTTTCGGAGCCGAGGAACCTGACTGGTCGACGCTAGAAACCGAACAGATTACGGAATTTGTTCGGAGAGAAGCTGCTAAGAAGTATCCTTCCGGTTGCGGTCAGGCTGTCACTGGAATCCGAGCTCTGTTGCGCTTTCTGGCCACCAAGGGCGTTGTTAGCGGTAACACCCGGCCGTGCATTCATGGGCTGCGGCACACATTTGCGATGAGCCGCATGCTTGAGTGGTACCACTGTGGTTTGCCGGTCAATGACTTGCTGCCTAACCTCTCGATCTACATGGGCCCTATGAAACCTGCTTGTACTTATTGGTATCTGACGGCGATCCCAGAGTTGCTCACTGCCGCTGGGGACTGCTTTCAAAAATTCGCCAACCAAGGAGCAAACCAATGACGGTCACAGCTAAAGTCCCTCAAACACCGCTAGGGCCTCTGCTGCAAAGCTTTTTCGTAGAACATCTCTGTAGCCACAAACGAGTCAGCCCACGCACAGTAGAGAGCTACCGCGATACATTTCGATTGCTACTCCAGCACCTCCAGGCCAAGACTGGAAAAAAACCCTCAGCTTTGTCGATCGGCGACTTGGACGCTCCGGTGATCTTGAGTTTTCTGGAGAACCTCGAAAAGCAAAGACACAACCAAGCGCAATCGCGCAACGTTCGTCTTACGGCGATCCGTTCCTTTTTCCGCTTGGTTACGCTCCGTGACCCGGCCAGCATCCGGAATCGAATGGCCGTGATCGCGCTTTGACTTGGCCACGAAAGCATCGAGACGACACACGTCTACGTCGAGGCAGATCTTGCGATGAAGGAACGGGCACTGGAACGGATTGCACCAGCGACTTCCTCGGTCCGCCGATATAGGGCCGATGATGCACTCTTGGCCTTTCTTGCCCCGCTTTAATATTCCGAGTTCTCCTCGATGAAACGCATGAGGCTAGATCGCCACCGACAACTCGGAATATTCCGGAACTCGGAATATTGCTGAGTAGCATAGGAGCTGTTGTCACGCCTCTCATTCGCATCTCACTCATTAAGGGTAAATCCCAGGAATACATCCGCACAGTTGCCGATGGTATGCATCGCGCGCTTGCGGAGAGTTGGATCAGCGCCCGGAGGGAAAAATGAGTCCTGAGGTGCGAGCTACAGCCGCGCGTAGAGCAGGGTGATGTAGAGGACGAACAGCAAACCGACAGCGGGCGCCAAAAACTTGTGAAACCACTCCCGTCGCGTGACCGCGGCCACGACCGTCGCAAGGCCGAAAATTGCGTGGAACGCCCGTTCATGTGACCGGGCAGATGTCCGGTGAGAGCAAGCTCCTTCGCCGCACTGAAGACAATGCCCCCAAGCAGGGCACCGAAGAACCAGCTCCGATGCGCGAAATAGTGGTCCCGCAGATCGATGATGACGTCCCCGGTAAGTCCGGGAGGATCAGCGCCGCGACCATGTACACGCTGATTGCCTGCAGCATGATGACGAGGAGTGCTACGAAGTTCCAATTGGCATGCGTGCGCATGGCGAAACTCGCCCACCACCCCTGAATGGCAATGAGGAGCGCGAGCGCGGCCCAGATCATGGTTGGGAAGTAGAGCTTCACCTTTGCCCTGCTCAGAATGAGCCTTCGAAAGCCTAGCAGGACTTGCGTGATCGCCAGCCCGACGACGATTGAGAGCAGGACCGAGAGGTAGTTAAAGGATTCCATGGCGCTGAGCCTGGCTAGATGGGCTTTAAGTTCCCTTCGTCATTGTTTTTCGGATCGTTTACGCATGGCCTGATCGGCCAGATCTTCATTCGCTTGGCCCGGCCAAATCCACAGGCTCGAGAGTATCATTTCAGGTTTGAAATCAAAACGAATAAAGAAGCTGGATTGCCCTCGCCGCACCACACGGAGGAAATGCCGAGCTCGGCCACTTTTTTCCGTTTGGTGCAGGGAGGCCTTTCTAGCCCGCAATGTGCGTGCCTGGAGTCCAAACTCGGTTCTGTGCAACCTCTGGTAATGGACTACCGAATAGAAAACAAATGGTACAGCTGAGGAATCCACAATGCTCTAGGTAGAAGCTGGGCCAAAGGCTTTCGTGAGGGGCTTGGGGGATGTGGTCAACGCTCGTCGATACGTTTGACCGTCCACCGATCGATCACATTGCTGGGCCGGCGTCGCAAGGCCCACGCCGTCAAATGTGGAGTGAATCACGCGCCGGATGGCGCAGGCCGCCGAGTCCAGCCATGTGAACGTAGCCCACGCCAGCGTTCTTCAGCGATTGCGGCAGGGAATCCGCGTTGAACTGAGGGTTGTGCCGCGAGCGCGGGATAGTACACACGTACGCCACTTCACGCACGCCAATCCGTGTCGTGCCAACGAATGGCTTGTGGTACAGGGACGAAAGGAGTTGCTCTTTTATCGAGGAATGCCTTTGTTTAAAGCATACCGACTCGCTCCACCCATGCCTTCGTGCTGATAGGGAATCATTTTCATCTGCAAATCGAAACCTTGGAGCCCAATCTGAGCCGTGCCGTCCAATGACTCAACCTGGCTGACCAAGAATTGTGGAGGCCATCGCCAAGGTATAGAAGGGCTGCATTGGGAAGCGGTCTGCCGGCAAAGGGGCATCGGTGCAATTGGGTTAGCGTATTACTTGGGGCAACGCTGCGCCCGGGATGACCCTAGGCCAGCTAGGCCGCCATATGGGCAACGTCGAGTACCCGGCGGTCACACGTAGCCATCGCGGGATTTGAACGGCGACTGAAAAGCGACCGATCGCTCCAGAAAAAAGAGATACAGTCGCTAAATTATTGAATGTGAACGTTGAAATCTGACCCTAACGATTAACGTTCCGGACGAAACCAGCTCGGATTATCCAGGCTGCCCGCAGTAAATCCGATGAATCCCGTAGATTGTTTATCGTATTCTCCGCCGCTGAGTTCAGCGGGTCAAACTCTGGCCTCTGGCCCCGGAACCCAAGCCGGTGATCATCGGCATCGCCGCGCCGGAAGGGCGACTCACACCCGCTGCGGAAAAGTTCTGGCAGTGCGGCAGGCAGGCGGCAGCAGCTGCATCTTCTGTCGAGGCGAGAGAGGGTTGATGGCTTAAAGCAAGCAGGACTGGGCAATCGGTTGTGTTTTCAATGCAGGGAATTGACGAATTTTGACGTCCAGCGAGGTTCCGTGACTTCTCGTAATACGCTTGTAATAAACGAATTGTCGTCTTGTCCCCGCTGGGAATCGAACCCGGATTTAAGGTTTAGGAAACCCAAATCCGAAATTTGTTTTCACGTCAGCTCTAAATAGGAGCGCTCAAGCTTTTACTGTAGAACCCAGACCGGTCGAAGCAGCAGACGCGCCGCTTCCCGGCAGCTAGCATCGAGCAGGCATTTTTGATCCGGCGCGCGCGCGTTTCTGGCCGCCTAGCGGAGGTGATCCAGTGGATCCAATCTCTGCGCGCAATGGGTGTGATGTCCGACCACAACGCCCGCGCCTTCGGGGCCGCCGCCGCGAGAGCTTTTCTCAAATCTGACGGCGCCGCGGGCTCCGGTTCCTCTGCCGCAGGCGCGATGTCCAGCGTGACAACGTCGCCCGCCTCTGCGCCCGCGGCTTCGCTAAGCTTCCGGTCCACTTTGAGCCAGTGGCTTTTTTGGCCGTCTGGCTCGAGAGTGGCTTGAAAAGGGAAGCCATTGAGGGTGCCTTCGATCGCCGTCATGCCGCGCGACCGGAGCTTCGCACTCGCGTTCTTTGGCAGAACAAGAAAGCTCCAGGAGCGGGTCTTGGCGCTCTCGGCCGGCCGGCAGAGTTTCGCTTTGAAACGGATCTTGGAAGCGATCCTTGTCATTTTCCTGAGGGAGGTCGAAAAAAGTCAGATCTTACTATAGTCCGGTCTGGGCGCAACCAAGGAGAAGGGTGCAAGCCATACATTTACGAATCACCGCTCGAAAGCATCCGCCTAGTCAGGGGCGAACCAAGCAGGACGCGCCAGCCGTTTAGGCTTCCTGAGATCCAAAGAGTTTAGTGGCAAAGCCTGATCAAGTTCGGCCTCTACACCGGCCAGCGGCTTGGCGATTTGGCACTCTTGCCGTCAGGAAGTTGAATTAAAGCACCTTTCTCACGTCTCAAGCAAAGTGCAGTGAACGTCGCCTTCGCGAGTTTCCTCGGTTACTAGGTTCCAAAGGTGGCATACCTCGGTCTGGCCAATACGGTGTATACGGCCGTAGCGCTGCTCAATCTGGTTGGGGTTCCATGGGAGGTCGTAATTGACCATCAAGTGGGCACGTTGAAGGTTAATCCCCTCGCTCGCGGCATCCGTGGCAATGAGTACGTTCACTTCCGGATCATGTTTGAACGACTCTTGTGCCTTCAATCGTTCCTCGCGGCCCATACTGCCGTGGATGACCACAACAGCCTCCTTGCGGCCGAGCAGGGTGGTGACGCGGGTTCCGAGGTAGCTCAGTGTGTCGCGATGCTCGGTAAAGACAACGAGCTTCTGACGCGGCGAAGGTTTTGGCGGCGGTATTGTACTGGCTCCATCAGAGGAAGCATTACCCGGGTCGGTGGGAATTGCGGCAGGCGTGAAGATTTCCCAACGAGCGTAGCGGAGGCGTTCAGTTCTAAGCTGAGATCGTTTCAAGCGCCGTGGGAGACCAATTCTGTTTTCAAGAGGGCGACGAACCTTTGGATCAGGGGGTTGGGGTCGTCTTTGCGCCAGGCGGCTGCTGCTGTCCAGGCGGCGGCTTTGTCAGTTAAATGATGGGCGCGGATGCCCTGGAAACGGTTGATGCCAAAAGATTCAGGGATCACGGAAACACCGAGGCCGGCTTTCACCAGGGCCAGCACGGTGGTCACTTCGGGAACCTCCTGCACTATTCGCGGGCGGAAACCGTATTTGGAGCAGAGATTCAACGCGTGCTGATGAAAAGTGGGTGAACGTTGGCGGGATATCAGCACGAAGGGTTCGTGACGTACCGCAGAAAGATCATCTGTCACCGAGTAGCCGGCGGCCTGACTGGTGACGAGCATCATCCGATCCTGCGTGAGCGGCAAAATGGAGAGCTTTTTGACCGGGCCAAGGCGAATGAATCCAAGGTCCATTCTTTCCGCGTGCAGCGCCTCTATCTGTTCGAACGTGGACATGTCGCGCAGAGAGACATCGACGTCCGGCAGGCTTTTGCGGAACCGGACAATCGCCCTGGGAACCAGCTCGAACGTGTGCATGCCGAAACCCAGGCGCAGACGTCCGGCTTCACCGCGAGCGACGCGTCGGGTGTGCGCCAGCAGATCATCCCAATCGCGGACGACATCGAGTGCCTTGGCCTGAAATAGACGGCCGAGGGATGTTAGCTGCGCGCCGTGACGGCCGCGCACTAATAATGGACCGCCCAAGTCTTCTTCCAGCCGCCGGATTTGTTTAGTCAGGGCGGGCTGGCTGAGGTTTAGCAGGCGGGCGGTGCGGCCGAAATGCGATTGCCCGGCCAGAGCCAAAAAGGAACGGACCTCGCGGATATCCATAGCCAAACGTTATCACCGTAATGAAATAATGCCATTGGATTAATCGTGCTCCAGGCGCGAAGATTGGACCATACAAGCGACTACTACATTGCAACGGTTAAACGGAATGGTGGCAGGGGCCACCCAACGTGAACAGCGAAGCCTTGTCCAAAATGCAAGGATTCTCTGGGCATTCCGGAAGGCGTCCCGATTAGGGACGATGAGTCCAGAACGCTGAGAGAAACAGAAATGGAAATCCCATAAGGGATGTCTGAATCTGACTCTCACAGTTAATAACCACTAAACTGGAGAAAGAGAAAGACAATGAAAGCTATTCACATTCACGACGTCGCTTTTGTAGTGGCGGTTATCGCTCTCGTGTTAGCTCCGCGAGCAATCGCGACCTATTTCGCCACTCGAAAATAATCGTCTGGCGCCAAAGCGATAACAACACATCAAGGTCCATCTAAAGTATTGTTGCGCTCTTTACTGCAACACAACCAAAGGGAGCAATTTTTGGAACTTAGTCACAAACTAGCCTCAGACGGATGTCACGCCTCACTCGATGCGATTCTGGTATGAGCGACGGACAAAAACGACAACTTCCTCCCAAAAGCAGGTCGACCATGGATCCGGTAGAGAATTCGACTGAGAGTGGACCCGGTAAGAGAACCATTCTCGAAATGCGCAACGTCTCGAAGACGTACGGAGGTTTTCGAGCCCTCCGTTCGGCCTCGCTGAAGATCCGAGAAGCCGAGATTCATTCTCTAACCGGGGAGAACGGCGCCGGGAAATCCACTTTAATGAAGATCCTGGCCGGCGCCGTTACGCCGGATCCCGGCTCTGAAATATGGGCATTCGGCCGCCAGGTTACTATCCGTACACCACAAGATGCAGCGGCAATAGGACTTTCGATCATCTACCAGGAACTCTCCGCCCTAACTTATCTGTCGCGGAGAATATTTAGCTTGGTCGGGAGTTGAGCGTCGGCGGCATCGTTAACCGTTCTCAGATGGTCGCGGGGGCCCGCAGCGTACTAGCTCGGCTCGGCTCCTCCATCAACGCGTTAGCACCGGTATCTTCACTGTCAATCGCCGAACGCCAGTTGGTAGAGATAGCCCGCGCCGTACACCATAATTCGCAGGTTCTCATCATGGATGAGCCGACCACGGCGCTATCCGAACGAGAAACTGACCTTTTATTCGCGCTGATGCGGCAACTGCGTCAGGAAGGAATTGCTATCATCTACATCAGCCATCGCATGAACGAAGTTTACCAGCTATCCGATCGCGTCTCGGTTCTGCGCGACGGAGAATATGTTGGTACGCTCGAGCGCGACGAAATTAGTCCCGATACGATCGTTCGTATGATGGTCGGGCGCGAACTCTCTACGTTTTACAAGAAGGCCCACGAGATGCCCCAAGAACGCGAGCCCATCATTTTTTCTGTTCGAGATATTCGAGATATGAGTGACGGGGAGCGAGTCACAGGATGCTCTTTCGACGTTCATCGAGGAGAGGTGCTCGGTATTGCCGGCCTGGTTGGCGCTGGGCGCACCGAACTCGCCCGGATCATCTACGGCGCAGACCGACGGGTGTCCGGAACGGTTGAAGTAAATGGTCAAAAAATGGAGATACATTCTCCGTCGGCCGCAATTCAAGCTGGAATCCTCTACCTGACTGAAGATCGAAAGCGATTGGGACTGTTCCTTGAGATGGGTTTCGGAAAACATCAATCTGGGCGTTGTCGGAAAGGATGCCAGTCTCGGCGGATTCTTAAATCTAGGTAAAGCACGCCAACGAGCCGCCGCATCGGTGAAGAATTTGTCGATTCGCACGCCGTCAATCAACAGCAGCCTTGACCAGCGGACGTTTCATCAGCCTGCAAAACCTCTCGATTGTTGCCGCGCAAGCTTCAATCAACACCGTCCTGGCTGCCGGAATGACTTTCGTCATCTTAACTGGTGGTATCGATCTTTCGGTCGGCTCAATTCTGGCTGCCTCGGCTATGTTAGGACTGATCGTATCTCTAGTGCCTAACTATTCGTTTCTCGGATTCGAGACCTGCCTTTTTACTGGACTGGTATTGGGTCTAACCAATGGCGCTCTGATTGCCTTCCTGCGTCTGCCTCCTTTTATCGTGACACTTGGATCACTAACCGCCGTTCGTGGTGTCGCACGACTTTTCAGTAGCGATAGGACGATTTTCAACTCGGATCTCCCTTTTGCTTTTATCGGCAATCAAACGTTCTACGGTGTGCCATGGCTGATGGTGATTGCGCTTAGCGTGATTATTGTTTCGTGGTACATCTTGAAGCGAACCGTCTTGGGGGTCCGCATCTATGCAGTCGGTGGCAATGCAGATGCAGCTCGTCTCGCGGGAATTAAAGTCCCGCTGATCCTGATAATTGTTTACGGAATTTCAGGGCTGCTCGCAGGGCTCGGAGGCGCGATGTCCGCTGCAAGGCTGTTCGCCGCCAACGGCGTACAGCTTGGCCAGTCCTATGAACTCGATGCGATTGCCGCAGTTATTCTGGGAGGCACCAGCTTTGTCGGTGGCACCGGATCGATTTGGGGTACGCTAGTCGGAGCGCTAATCATCGCGGTACTATCCAATGGGCTCGTCCTTACCGGCGTATCCGACATCTGGCAATATATCATCAAAGGTTTGGTTATTATCGGCGCAGTCACGCTCGACCGGTATCGTCTGGCGAAGACTGCCCGCTCTTAGCGGCCTTTTGCCGGGTCAGGATGTTCCCCCGAGAAAATCAAGAGAGCCAGCACGACTCCTGACTCCTGGCTCCTGGCTCCTGACTCCTGACTCCTGACTCCTGACTCCTGACTCCTGACTCCTGACTCCTGACTCCTGACTCCTGTAGTGAGATCTGCTGGACTTGGAATGATTCACTTGACTTCGTGATCGCAAAGCACAGCATACTTTGAATATTCGGCAATGTGCTTTCTGCTTTGGGTCTTACGTGATAATGGGCAAGCCAGATTTCGATCTACGATGAGCAGGGTTCTCGCGTCTCGACAGGGAAATTTTCGGTCATGAAGGGCGCAGCCACGATTGATGACGTTGCACGGCAGGCTGGAGTTGCAATTTCAACGGTTTCCCATGTCGTAAACGGGACGAGATTTGTGAGCGAGGCAACAAGAATGGCCGTTGAAAGGGCGATCGTTGCTAGCGGTTACATTCCAAACTCATTGGCTCGCTCGCTCGCCCGTTCAAGAACCAACACCATCGGCATTGCCCTTTCTACCACGTCCAATCCTTATTTCATTGAGCTAGTGTACGCGTTTGCTGCCGAGTGCATCCCGCGTAAATGGATGACGCTCCTCGCCGACACCAAAGAAGATCCTGATGTCGAAGAAAAATCGGTACGCCAGTTACACGAACGCAGAGTCGATGGTATCATCCTTGCCACATGCGGCGATGAAAACAGCCGGTCCCTCGCGTATCTCGAGCAGAATCGAGTGCCCACCGTATTGGTTGACAGATTAGTCTCCCGTCGATTCAGCCAAGTTGGAGTCGAGAACAAGCAAGCGGTGAAGCAATTGGTTGAACATCTCTACAACCTTGGTCATAGGCGAATCGCGATGATTGCCGGGAGACCGCATGTGGCGACCACGTTCGAGCGGGTGAATGCCTACAAGCGAACTCTTCATGGTCACGTTCTCCCGGTCGACGAAGCACTGATTCATGACGGAAGCGACGACGCGGAGTCCTTTGACAGGCTTTTTGCTTTGAATCCCCCACCAACCGCCATTCTCGCTGGGAACAATCGATCAATGATGCGATTGATGCAATACTTGCACACCGTTGGGCTTCACGTTCCCCGTGATATCGCGGTCGTGGGCTTCGATGACTTTGAATGGGCGGATTACTTCCATCCAAGATTGACCGTCATTGCCCAACCGATTGAAGCGATCGCCAAACGCGCCATCTCGCTCCTGGCCGCATGTATTGAAACGCCGGACATAAAGCGTCAAACGTTGCACATCAAACCGAAGCTGATTATTCGCGAATCCTGTGGTTCCGGCAAATAACGGCATTGTTTCGGAGTACCGGAAGATCATTCGTCGTTCACCGTTCGCCGTTCGCCGGGAGTCGAACCCGTCTACCGGCCTTAGAGAGGGCGCTGATTTACTTTTCTAGGTATCTCATTACCAGCAAGTTTTGCGTTCAACTATTTTGTGTTGCCTCGTTTGGTGCTCACAACGCCCACCGCTTGCATCGTTCTGGCTGGCTACGGTTTGGAAGCGATTGAAGAGGCTGCGGCCTGAAAAATGCCGCGCCGGGATAAACAGTTTATTTGGTTCCTGACTCCCCGAATGCTTCGTCCATTTTTTTTAGAAAAGCGCTTGCGCAAGCGCTTTTCTAATGCTCTAATTTTATACCTTAATACTCAAATCTCTAACCTCATCCTCCCATGAAACATCTTTTCCTCATCCGGATAACCAAGTCAGCGGCGCTCTATTATCGAGATCAGCTGATAAAATTCCCCAGTTCGTTTCCGCTTCGGCGCATTTTTACCGGCTTGGTCGGCGCAGTTGCCTTGGCCGGTCTGGCTGTTGCGGCTCCGGCATCCGCCGCGGAGTCAACCATTCCGATTATCGTTTAGGACACCACATCTGGCTTCTGGCAGATCGTGCTGGCCGGCGCCCGGAAGGCCGGGAAGGACCTTGGCGTGAAGGTGCCGGAACTCGGCGCCCAGTCCGAAGCCGATATCAACGGCCAAGTTTCAATCCTCGAGAACGCCGTTTCGGAAAACCCGGCCGCGATCGTCATCGCCCCGACGCAATTTAGTGCGCTCGGCAAGCCGATCGATGAGGCCGCCAAAAAATGTATCATCATCGGGATTGACTCTGCTGCCGACTCAAAGGCCTTCACCTCCTTTTTGCAGACCGATAATGTTCAGGGCGGACGCGCCGGTGCCGATGCTCTCGGCACCGCTATTCAGGCGCAATATGGCAAGCCTGAGGGTGAGGTGGCACACATAACCTCACTCCCCGGCGTCGGTTCTGCGGAACAGCGTGCAAAGGGCTTTAAGGAGGAGATCGCGATTAAGTATCCGGGCTTGAAACTCGTTGCGGACAAGGTCGCCGACGGCATGGCTACGACCGCGTTGAATATCATGACCGATCTGATCACCGCCAACCCTAATCTACGCGGTGTTTTCGCCTCGAATCTGATCATGGCGCAAGGCGCCGGTCAGGCGATCGCCGAAAACCAACTCGCTAACAAAATCAAACTCGTTGGCTTCGATTCAGACGACAAGCTCGTCAAGCTCTTGAAGGACGGCACCATCGCAGCGCTGATTGTGCAGGACCCGTACGGCATGGGGTACGAAGGTGTGAAAACGGCGCTCGCCGCCTCCAAAGGCGAGAAAGTTCCGGCCGCTGTTGACACAGGGGTGAACACTATCACCAAGGAGAATATGGACAGCCGTTCACAGGAGCTTCTTAATCCCAAGATCAAATAACAGGCTTAATATGAAGCTAAATCTTGAATTGTTCCGGCGTCCTCTTTTGCAACTGGCGCTCGATTTCACGGATCTTGACCAAGCCTTTAAGATTGCCGCCGCCACTTATCCTCATTTTGATCTTCTCGAGATCGGAACACCTTTGATTATCGAGGAAGGTCTCGGCGCCCTCCAAAAACTCAAAGCCCAGTTCCCGGATAAACTCTTCTTGGCCGATTTAAAAATTATGGATGCGGGACATCTCGAAGCAACAAGCGGATTTCTCCGGGGAGCCGATGTCGTCACCGTGCTCGGCGCCGCCGACGATTCCACGATTCGGGGCGCGATCGACGCCGCCCAGGAATGCGACGGATATCTCATGGCGGATCTGATCGGCTTGCCGGATCCCGCGAAAAGAGCCCGTCGATTACAGGAATTAGGCATCGATTGCGTCTGCGTCCATACTGCCTATGACCGGTCCTCACGGGGAGCTAGTCCTCTTTCGGAACTTGAACAGGTGCGTGCAGCGATCACGGGAAGCGTGGCCGTGGCCGGCGGATTGCGCTTGGAAAATACCGAGCAGGTGATCGCGGCCGGCGGCAATATCATGGTGGTGGGCGGAGCGATCACGACCCATGCAAACCCGGGTGCCATGGCAAAACTGATCTTCCAAAAAATACAAGACCATTTGCGATGAGCAGTATAAAAGATCTGGCTAGGATTGTCTCCAAGGAGATAGAAAACTGTCTGGGATCTGTTTCCGATGAAGCGTTTCAGAAGGGGCTTCGCGAAATTGAGGCCGCCGATCAAATCTTTGTTGCGGGAGCGGGTCGCAGTGGTCTGGCCATTCGAGGCCTCGCCATGCGTCTCATGCATGCGGGAAAAAAAGTGCATGTGGTCGGAGACGTTACCACACCGAAGATCGCCGAGAAGGACCTTCTCATCATTGGCTCGGGATCAGGAAGTACCGAGGCTCTGCAGTGCTATGCTAAAAAGTGCAAGAACATCGGAGCAAGATTGTTGCTTTTGACCATCGTTCCCGAATCTCCCATCGGCGCGTTGGCTGATAGCATCATCCGCATTCCTGCTCCTTCTAGCAAGGCTAGGAACGCGGCGGGAACGACAGATTCTGTTCAGGCCATGGGATCGCTCTTCGAGCAATCACTCTTCATTTTGGGCGACTGCCTGATCTTGGAATACATGGAGCAGCATCGGCTGAACGGTGAGGACATGTTTCACGCGCACCATGCCAATCTGGAATGATCCTTTCTCGTAAGCCGGACACCGAATCCTTGGGAATTGAATCCAACAATGTTTTGGCGTCTTCGCGGCTCCAGACGGGCGTTTTACCTTTCTTGACCACATACTTTGGCCCGCGAACGGAATGCGCTGGATTCGATGGTAACGTCGAAAAGCTGACCGGACGCAGGCCCATGACCCGTCGGGGAATTCGCTCGCGCTCACCTGGATAAGCTGAACCTGAAGAGAAATTAGCCGCAGCTGGGCCGGGACTGGCTGCACCAGTAGATGCCGATGTGACGTTCCTCGTCAACAACGCAGGCTACGCTGCGTTTGAGGACGCTCTGCGCTCGACTTGGCAAGCGCGCGACAGGAGATGGAGGTAAACTACTTCGGTCCCCTCGCGCTTACGCGCGCCTTCAGGCTGGTTTTGGCAGCGGCAGGCGGAGGCGCTGTCTTAACATGCTGTCGATGCTAGCGTTGGACAGCCTGCCTAGCGTGCTTTTCCGTTTCGTGCACGGTCGCCCTCACCGACGATATAGATGGGTAGCCGTTAGGATTACTTCGTAAATGAGTACAGGGGTTGCCCAGCAAGCGGAAAAAGGGACTATTAGATTGCCATTTGATCGATCAAGATCGCCCGTTCGTTTTTCTTAGGCCTCTTGAACGATTTTGAGCGTAAGTCCGACTCTTCCACTAATTGTTCCAGGGAAAAAGGGAGAGACATTTTGCTTTTTCGAAGTTTACGCAGGGTTACTTCGAGAACATCGGCCAATGTGAACGGTCAAGTATGTTGGCGCTGGCGTTCCTGACATCGAGCATCAACATACGCAATCCGCAATGTTCTTCGTCCGGGCAACTGGAGCGCTCATACGCGGTCTGGCTGACGTCTTCCCTAGGCTTGTGATCTTCATTCATTGCATCTTACCGGTGAAAATTTTGAAAACGAGACGTAACCGCAAATAAAATAACTACAATATATAATATTATATCATAAGCTAGGCAAATCTGTTGCGAGCAGGCAGCGAATTCTGTCTGGCCTGAGTGGAAATTGGCTGATAGTGAAAATGTTACGTTTTGCGAGTGCGCTTGGTAACACCGCAAATAATGACTTATCCGGGTGGACCCGTGTACTTCCTGCCGGACCGTTTTCGGCTTCTCGGCGTTTTCCATTTGTTCTGAACGTAGGCTTTATCGCCAGCAACCCGATCCGGGAGAAAAGACTTTCTCCCCGTCGAGGCCCAAGGCGGCCTCTCCTTCCTCTTTCGCCTAAGCGAACCCAGGTTCGCTTAAAATCACTCCTTTATCGTGTCTGGCTCACGCCAGATTCACTTCGAACCCACGGACGTCCTTCGGGCAAGAGTGCCGTCTGCGGCTTAACTTAAACGGCCTACGCCCAACGTTGTTCGCCCTCTTGTTACCAGATTCGACCAAATTACTCAAACGAATCAGTTAGTCTGGCATGCCGTCGCGATCGCTGCTTTCTTCGGGCTGCTAACCAGTGCGGTCATCCTGAGTGCTGGGCCATTGTTCTACCGGGCGATGGGCGCCGAAGGCGCATCCCTTGCCGTCGCCACCACCTATTCCAGCTTAGTCTTCGGTGGCGCCATCCTGATCTGGGTCTTCAATCTGCTGCTCGCGGCCGTGCGCGGTACCGGCAATCTTCTTCTGCCGGTAGCGATCGTTTGTGGCGGGGCGTTGATCCTTCTGCCGCTTTCTCCGACGCTAATCTTCGGCCTGGGTCCGCTGCCTGCGTTCGGCGTCGCCGGTGCTGCAACCGCAGTCGTGCTCTACTACGCGGGCGGCAGCCTGTGCTTCGCGCTGTATATCTGGGGCGGCGCGGCATCCTGCGGCCGTCGGCCAGGCCGCCGCGCCTCTCCTGGGCGCCTTTCCGTGAGGTCCTGCCGGTGGGCGGCATGTCGGCGCTGGTCAGCGCAACGACAAATCTGACAATCGCGATCATCGCATGGGATGGCCGGTGGCCGGCGGTGTCATCCGCGCGGCGATCGCGGTCGCCGGTGGCGCTGCCGCGATCAGGCTCGGAGCAAACCTCGATCACATCTTCATGGCCGTGAGCGTTGGCATGATGAGCTTCGGCTTGCTCAGCCTGCCTGGTCTTTTCCACCGCTCTGCCTACGGCGCCCGCCAGAGGAGTTCTGCTGCCGGCGGTCCAACTGTGGTCTGCACACGGTAACTGGCGTCGCTACAGCATGTTGACAGCTATACGCCATATTGCGGATACCCGTTAAATTTATGACCGTCGATGCTTCACCCGAAAACGCGGGTAACTATCGGCCGCTACAGCTGGGTTCGCCGCTGAATGATCCAATCCACGCCGCTGGCCAGGTCGCGGCAGCGAGACCGATCGCTTCGGTGGCGAGAGCTGACAACAGCAAGGTGATCCAAGCCGTGCGCAGCGCGCGGCCGCCCAGGCCGGCGCCGATGTTCGTGCCGATCAGAATGCCAGCTGGCCCGCCGATCCTTTCCCAGGCCGATCGCGATGTCTTGAACATTGCTCTTGGGAAATATCAACCGGCTAAATCCGAGCCGATGCTTGTCGGCGGCGCCAGGCTACTCAAACCGGCGTTGCGGTTGCTAACCCTTATCGTTTGCGGATCGGCGAGATAGGCGATTGAAAGGCGGTAACGAGTTACACGCGATGGCTCGAAGCGGTCCAGGTCAAAGATGAAAACGTTTCCGTGACGTTGAATCCCAGGTTCAAGCGCATTTGGCTTGAAGTCAAAAAGCGCCTTATTGATTCGGCGGAACAAACGGCTAATCCGGGTTGGGAAAAAAAGCACGTCGGAACCACGCGTGTTTCAGTTGACTCATAAGGAAGCCGCTCGTTGACGCGGAAACGAAACTGGTTGCGATGCGAACGGAATACGGTTATAGAAGAACATTGAGGGAACTCCCCTTATTGATGGATAAAAGGTCATTTGAGTATTCGAAAGAAGATATCCACTAGCGACGACGAGCTAGAGACGCCAACGCAAGTTTGGACCACTCGATGCAACGCTGGCGCCGTCAGGAGAGCCGGCCGGCGGCTGCTGCACATGTATGATACCATATTAGCGCCAACTGGTCTGAAGCAGTGCCAATACGGAATTCTCTCGGCATTGAACGCAAGAGGTGCGGCGTTGCCGAGTGTGCAGGAGTTGGCGGAGGAGCTGGTACTGGATCGATCGACGTTAGGGCAAAACTTGCGGCCTCTGGAGAGGGATAATTTTGTCACTCTGTTAACGGATCCAAGAGATCGCCGAGTTCGATTGATCGCGCTGACCAAACTGGGGATCGCCAAGTTTAATGAGGCCAAGCCGTACTGGCAGAAGGCCCAGGAGCGGTTTGAAGAAGTTTTCGGCGCGGAAGAGGCGGCCAAGCTGCGGTCCGTGTTGTTGTCGATTGCCTATAACCCCGAGCTTGGGAAAACCGCGAATGAGGGCAAATAAATTGCCGCTCCTTCGGGGCGGGGCCTCCGGCTCCTGACGCTAGAGCGTGGGTGTTTCCAAGGCTCACGCTTGACAACACGGTGAAGAAGGGGGATATCCCTGTATGCTGTCATGCATAATTCTCTTTTCTTAACGCTCGTGGCTACCGAGGTGATCTTATGTGGATCGTTAAACTTGCTCTGAGTCGGCCGTACACCTTTGTCGTCTTTGCACTTCTCATTTTTGTGTTGAGCCCGTTGGTGATTCTTCGAACTCCAACCGATATTTTCCCAAACATTGATATCCCCGTCATCTCGGTCGCGTGGACTTATACTGGCTTGAACCCGGAAGATATTGAGGGGCGGTTAACCACCCCTTACGAGAAAGTGCTCACTACTCTCGTTGATAATATCGAGCACATAGAATCCACCAGCTATAACGGTGCAGCCGTCATTAAAATCTTTTTGCAACCGCATGCGAGCGTGGATCGAGCGAACTCTCAGGTGGTCAGCGCTTCTCAATTTGCGCTTCGATTGCTGCCATCGAGCATTCAACCGCCGGAGATTATCAATTTCAGCGCTTCGAGCGTACCGATTCTTCAACTTGGACTCTCCGGTCAGGGTCTCTCCGAACAACAATTGAATGATCTGGCGCTGAATTTTGTCCGGACGCAAATGATCACGGTTCCGGGAGCGGTGATTCCTCTTCCATACGGTGGGAAGCAGCGTCAGGTGATGATCAATTTGGATCACAACCTGATGCAGGCGAGAAACATTTCGCCGACAGATGTTCTCAACGCAGTGAACACCCAAAGCCTGGTGCTCCCATCTGGCACCGTGAAGCTGGGTCAGAGCGAATTAGACATACGCGCCAACACGTATCCTCGGACCGTGGCCGAACTGAACAATCTTCCGATCAAGCAGGTGGGCGATACAACCGTCTATCTGCGAGACGTCGCTACGGCTAGCGACGGGTTTGCGTTACAGACGAACGTGGTCCGGCAGGATGGCCGACGTGGTGTGCTGATGAGTATCCTCAAAGCGGGAAACGCATCGACTCTCAGTGTGGTGAGCGGGGTAAAAACTCTACTCCCGCGCGTGGCTACCATTGTTCCGCCGGCGCTGAAAATGACGCCTTTGGCAGATCAAAGCATTTTCGTACAGAGTGCGGTGAGCGGGGTTATCCGCGAGGCGGTGATTGCGGCAGCGTTAACCGGGCTCATGATCCTTTTATTCCTTGGGAGTTGGCGCAGCACCCTGATCATTGCTGTCTCTATCCCGCTATCGATTTTGACCTCCATTATGATCATCAGCCTTCTCGGCGAAACGATCAATATCATGACGCTGGGAGGCTTGGCCCTGGCTGTTGGGATACTAGTCGATGACGCTACGGTCACGATCGAGAATATCGAGCGGGTATTAAGGCAAGGACGTTCCCTTCACGATGGCATTTTAGAAGGCGCAGCCCAGATTGCCGTACCGGCCTTAGTTTCTACCCTCTGTATCTGTATCGTTTTTCTTCCCATGTTTCTCTTGGACGGGGTAGCGCGTTATCTTTTCGTGCCCCTGGCAGAAGCCGTGGTGTTTGCCATGCTGGCCTCGTACGCGCTCTCGCGAACGCTAGTTCCTACGTTAGCGATGTATCTATTGAAGCCCAAACGTCATGAAGCGAATCCGCAAAACATCTTTGCCCGTCTGCAACACGGGTTCGAAAAAGGGTTCGAGTCAGTTCGAAACGCCTATAGCGGATTGCTGACCAGTTTAGTGTTTCATCGCAAGCTATTTATCCCAGCGTTTCTTGGGACCTGTCTATGCGGGGTTTTCCTAGTGCCGTGGCTAGGTCAGGACTTTTTTCCTGACACCGATAGTGGTCAATTCATTCTGCATGTTCGCGCTAGGACCGGGACACGAATCGAAGAGACAGCGCGTCTGTTCGACTTGGTTGAGGACGTTATCCGGCAAAACATTCCAACGACAGAAATGGAAAGCATCCTGGATAACATAGGTTTGCCCTATAGCCCCTACAATACGATGCACTCCACCTCGGGTGTGTTAGGCGCAAACGATGGCGACGTATTGGTATCGCTCCGGAAGAATCATAGTCCGGTTGCTGATTTTGTCCGAGACCTTCGTGTCCTGCTGCCGCAGCGGTTTCCCGGCGTCACCTTCTACTTTTTGCCGGCTGATATTGTCACGCAGATTCTTGATTTTGGTCTTCCCTCTCCAATCGATGTCCAGGTTGAAGGCAATGACGTTGTCGCGAGCCAACAGATCGCCGAGAAGCTAATGGCCCAGATGCGGCAGGTTTCTGGCTTGGTTGATCTGAGGGTACAGCAGCCATTGGATTATCCGACGTTGGATGTCGCGGTTGACCGGGTAAAAGCGCTCCAAGCTGGCTACACTGAGCAGAATGTTGCTAACAGCGTATTGAACGCTCTGAGCGGGAGTTTTCAGATAACTCCGTTGTTCTTTATGAATTGGAAGAACGGAGTCAATTATAACTTAGTCGCTCAGACCCCTCAATATCGATTTCAGTCAATAAACGACCTCCTCAATATTCCGCTACCAGCTGCCAGTGCAAGTAACATTGAGATATTGGGAGACGTTGCCTCCGTAAGCCGTGGCCACGAGATGGGATTAATCACGCACTACAACATCCGCCGGGTCATTGATATTTACGGGGCGGTCCAGGACCGAGATTTGGGTGCGGTGAGCCGAGACGTGCAAAAGATCGTCGATAATAGCCGGCAACAGCTTCCGCGCGGTACGTTCCTAACGATCCGTGGCCAAGTGCGAACCATGGAGAGCTCGTATGCAGGTCTTTTGACAGGGTTGGCCTTAGCCGTGGTGCTGGTTTACATGTTGATCGTCATCAACTTTCAATCGTGGCTGGATCCCTTTATTATCATTACCGCATTACCCGCGGCGCTGACTGGTATCGTTGTTTTTCTGTTTTTCACACATACCACGCTCAGCGTCCCGGCTCTAACGGGAGCTTTGATGTGTATGGGGATCGCGACTGCCAACAGTATTTTAGTGGTTTCTTTTGCTAAAGAGCGTTTACGGGAACACGGGGACTCTGTACGTGCTTCCATCGAATCGGGAGCAACCCGGTTCCGTCCGGTCGTCATGACGGCGCTAGCGATGATCATCGGCATGATTCCGATGGCTCTCGGGTTAGGGGACGGCGGTGAACAAAACGCGCCGTTAGGTCGGGCTGTGATCGGCGGTTTGCTAGCTGCGACTGTTGCCACCCTGGTATTCGTTCCCGCGGTTTTCAGTATGCTGCATCAACGCACCTCGAGAGTCGGAACCAGTGAAGCCGAGCAGCTAGAGCCGGTAACCAACAACTAAAAAAGAAGAGTGGAGAAATGTCAATTGAATCGCCAGAAACGATACCTGGGCCCCAGGCCGAAGTCGCCATCCAGGTTGGGAAAGCTATTCCGCGCAATCGATCGCGTACCCGGCGAGCGATCATGGTTGGCGGCGCTATATTGTTAATTGTCGGTTGCGCTTTTTTGGTTTATTCCGGGATTCAGTCTCGTATTGATGCCGAAAAAGGATCGGAAAAGTCAGTTACCCTATCTTCTACTGCGGTGGTTAATGTCGTACATTCTATCCGGGGTTCGGATGACCAGGGGTTTGCCTTACCCGGCAACACGCAGGCCTTCAGCGAGGCGCCGATTTATGCACGGACGAGCGGTTATCTGAAACAATGGTATTTCGATATCGGCGCTCACGTTAAGCGAGGACAGCTGCTGGCTGAGATCGAAACACCCGAGCTGGATGAGCAATTGGAGCAAGCCGAGAACCAACTGAAAACGGCGGAGGCGAATCTCCAATTGGCGCAGGTCACCGCGGACCGTTGGGTGTATTTAGAGAAATCGAGTGTCGTCTCGAAACAAGAAAGAGATCAAGCGGTTAGTGATCTGAACGCAAAACGAGCAACCGCGGATTCGGACAGAGCGAACGTCGCTCGGTTGCAAAAACTGCAATCGTTTGAGCATGTATACGCGCCGTTCGACGGCGTGATTACCGCGCGCAACACGGATGTCGGGGATCTGATTCAGGGAGACAACACGGCTCCAAAGGAGCTGTTTCATCTGGCGGCGGTAGGCAAGCTTCGGGTTTATATTTCGGTGCCGGAGGTTTATGCGTCCGCGATCAAGTCGGGTGAAACCGTGACGTTAACCCTGGATGCGTTTCCTGGGGAGAACTTCACCGGCACGTTAGTGCGCGACTCGAACTCGATCGATTTAACATCCAGGACGTTGAGAGTGGAGGTCGATGTCGATAATCCTACCGGAAGTCTTTTACCGGGCGCGTATGCATTTGTTCATTGGAAACTGCCCTCGGCGGCCCGGGCTGTCACCATTCCAACTAATACCTTGTTATTTCGAGCCGAAGGCTTGCGTGTAGCCGTCGTGCGAGGCGGGCACGCGAAGTTAGTGCCAGTCACCATCGGCCACGACTACGGGAGTAGCGTCGAAGTGTTGTCTGGTTTGACATCGGAGGACACTGTAATTCTCGATCCATCCGACTCCGTCATGGAGGGTTCGGCAGTGAAGATTGCAGAGACGGCGAAGCCAGAAGGGCCGAAGTGAGGTAAATCCAACCAACGTCGCTTCGCGCAACCTAGCAGACTGTTGAAAAATGCGGTGTGATCGACATTGATATAGTGTTTACACGCACACATTTCGGGTCAAGATCAGAGATGTTCAGACGCAAACCAAGTCCAGCAGACACCCAAGCATCAGCGCAAGGTTGTTCCGTTTTTTGTTGTCGAAATGTCCCTTTCTTTGGAGAAAGAACTCCGTTCACGGATCATTTTCGCGGGAGAAAAGACTTTCTCCCCGTCGAGCCCCAAGGCTTTCTCTCCTTCCTCATTCTCCCAGGCGAACCCAGGTTGGCCTAAAACCACTCCCATAGACTGCATTATATAATATCCTTATTTAAAGTAGCTTATAAATTGACTATTCAAGGCAATTTTCACGCTCTTTTTACAAAGACCTTAGAGAATTCCGATATTTGCGATTGATGCGCGCATCTGTCTCTTCCACTCGAGAGCCGATGAAGCCAGAGTCCCGCCCGAGCAGCAAACGGGGCTTAGCGAGTGCCGTCAATCTGGCGGGAACCTTTGATCACGAGTTCACCCAGACACCCCTGGCTAAACACGCCTCCTTTAGCGGATCTCTTGTAGCCGAAGTGTCCTCGCTTTGCATCTCAAGCGTTTGTTTGATAACGCTGGACTTCCCACAACCAAACCGAGAGACAGCGCGCTGCGAGCAGTCACCAAAGAGGTAATCGGAATCCGTGTCCTCCTGACCCGCTTGCTTTTTGGCGATGGTATTCCGCATAGGTTGCTTCTGCACGTTTAGCGAGTGAAATCGACTTCTGCTCTTTTGCAATTGCAATAGCTGCGCGGAACGAAGCCTCAATTTGGGTCTCGTCAGCACCGAGAACCGCGAGAAACACGCCACGGAGCCGGTGCAGTTCGGCACACCACCAGCGCTGAAGCTATGATTCGCTTCAGTCGAAGGAGCGTCTGCGCTTGCGTCGGTTTCATAACCCGCAAGGCAGCGGTCAGCAACCAACCCACTTGCGGCACGGGAAGCGATGCCGCGATCGCTCCTCCCACAAAACCGAGCGCCGCCATCGTGCCGATGAAGCGTGGAGCCGCCGCAATGCTCGAGGGCAGCACCGCGGAATCTACCGCGAGGAGCGCTTTGGGCATGCTGCTTGTGCGCGCGGCGATGCATTGAACCAGGCCCTGCCAGACGGCTCCGCTGGCGAACGCGGCGCCAAATGTTACTGCGGCAACGTGAGACGAGACGTTGCCGGCCGACAGAAGCGACGCCAGAACGCTCATGGCGGCTGGCAATCTAAGGCCGCTGTCAGCGAGCTCCGCCCAGGCTTGCCATGTAGCACAGACGACGGCCAAAGGAACGAACGCCCACACCTGCATGGCGCTCGCGGCGCCCGCTACGGCACCCAAGCTGAGCATGAGAACAGTCGCTGCAAGACGCTGAGCCCCGCCTTGCGCCGGCAGGCTTGGATGGGTGATTGCGACGAGATAGCGCCGAATGAGGCCGTGAATCCAAGCGATACCTGGTCGAGGTAAGCGCCCAGAATAGCGGGGAGCGTCGCTGCACCAGCCGATACCGCGGCTCTCGGAAGCGTGGCGACGAAGGAGCCAAAGCAGCT
>CAWAIK010000012.1:0-160880 GCA_963782115.1 uncultured Verrucomicrobiae bacterium | reverse complement strand
TCAGAAGTCCAGCAAAAGCGCTTATACCAAAGGTCCAAAATATTTCAGTGCCCACGGCCATTTTAAGAAAGTGGTGATTGAAACGATTGGACGCTGCCTTCGCCTTGCCGTTATCGATGGCGGTCCAGGATCGGTGATCGGAGAAGTTCATCGCATCGCCGCGCGCCTGGACGGCTAGTACGACATTGTCGCAGCAACGCTCTCTTCCGACCCGGAACGAGCGCGCCGAGCTGGGATTGCGATCGGAGTGCCCGAAGACCGTGCCTATCCGTCGGCGCAGGCACTCATCGAAGGCGAGGCTGAGAGAGCCGATCGCGCCGACGCCATTGCCGTGATGACGCCAAATGACAGCCACTACGAGATCTGCTCGTTGGCGTTGCATGCTGGCTTTCACGCGCGTGGAGATTGGCCATCCCGAAGGCTACCTTGAAGCGTTCGCTAACCTTTACTCAGACTTTGCGAAAGCCGTCGTTGCAAGGATGCTGCACGAACCGCCAGACCAAATCGATCGGGCTTTTCCTACGGTCGAAGACGGCGTTAAGGGCCTGGCCTTCGTGGAAGCTGCTATCCAAAGTTCCGCGCTTCGAAGTTGGAAACCTGTCGAAGTGCCTTTAGCCTGAAGTTCGACGCGTAGGGCATTAATTGCAGAGTGGAGTTGGCCCGCCGAAAGACCCTGTCACCGGTGCCTTTGACCTCTGGCCTTCCTCTGCAGTTCGGAAGCTCGCTGTCAATGGCCAAAAACTCCTTTGCGCGAGTATAACAAGGATGGATATCGGTTGGACCATTACCATTTCTTTATGGATCGTTTTGGTCCCGCCTTTCGTGCCGAACTAGAGGCGTTTTTCCACGCGATTTCAAATGGTAAACCGCCCGACCCCGGATCTAATGACGCCTTAGAATCTCTGAAGATTGCTTTGGCGGCAACGCGAAGTTTGAAGGAAGGCCGCTCGGTGAAACTTACGGAGATTTAGAATCGACCTACGTTATATTTTGCAACAGAGTTTGGATGACTTTCAAAAATGCTTCATTGATAGCACCGCGGTTGAAGCCAACACCGAGCGGCCGACGGACTCGACCATCCTGATCCGATTGATTAGCCACCGCCGGCCTTACCGGCAAGCGCGTGCGGAGCGAAGTGCCATGGAATCACTGCTGTTCATTTTGAAAGAGAGCTTTGAATTCGGGGCGTTGGCGCGGCGCACCCATGAGAACGTCCTGGCTGAGATGCTGGAAAAAGTGCTTGCCTACAATATCTGTCAAATTATCCGGTTGCGGAAGAAGCTTTCAGAACCCGAAGAAATCCAACAGGCAGCAGCTTGATTAAGATCACGGATCGGTGATTGTCAAAAAGCCAGTAAATTGTAGCATAACAAGCAATAAAAGTGTAATATAATACAAAGTCCAGGGCAGGAATGGTGCGCCGCTACAAAAATTAGCCTTCCGCACCACTCACCAGTTCAAACTTGAAAATCCGTTACCCCTTTTCTGAGAAGGTCTAGCTAGCTAGTGTCTAAGGGCCGGCAATTGCAAATACTGGGAAAGACTGCCTCGTGGTACCCCAGAACGATCTGACCCTCAGCGGTCGGTTGGGTGCCATTGCGCGCGGTCCTGTTGCGCTGCGAGCTTAGTTAGGCCGTCGCGATACTAGCGGACAGGCCTGAACTGCTCGGTCCTCTAGAGGCGCAACTACTTGGTTTGAGCAATTGCAAATTTCGAAGTACCACTTTACCGCCACTCCCAACGACTGATGCCGCAGATGCCGTTGTTCGCAGCGCTGCTGTTGCCATGATTTCGAATGTCGTAGATCAGTACATTGTACCCGGC
Organism: uncultured Verrucomicrobiae bacterium; assembly: GCA_963782115.1. Taxonomy (GTDB): domain Bacteria; phylum Verrucomicrobiota; class Verrucomicrobiia; order Chthoniobacterales; family JAFAMB01; genus JAFAMB01. The sequence continues at coordinate 159,056 of CAWAIK010000012.1, read as the reverse complement.
ATCGGTCAGGTGCTTGTACTGAATGACAAAGTCGATCTCGACACCGTCGTAGCTGCTCCACGGCTCGCCGATTCTCCGAAATGCATTGTGTCGTTCAGCATTGCTCATTCATCGTTGTCCTTCCTGCGCAACAGCAGAATGTTGCCGCACCATCGAACAGCGGTTTGCCGGCAAGTGTCTGCCAAGTTTGCCCAAAAGTGGCTCATCGTTTAGACCTGTCGATGTCTGAATTACAGGCGCTGCAGTGGCTGTGAGCCCATACAACGGTGCGCATGTCTTCCTGTATCGCGTCGTTCGAGCGCGCTCTGACGAAAGTCATTTTGCAAATTTGAGCAATGTGGCATAAAATTTGCCCCATCATGACTCTTGGGGACAGAATCAGACTGGGGACCCACCTTTCTATTTCACTCGCGTGGTGGCATCCTCCGATCATACCGATGGACGACGTCCATGACGACGAAAAGCGCAGCAGCAGCAATGCCGAAGCATCAAGGGATAGGGCGTAAGGTGCTCGGAATACTGAACAAAGATGAGCCGGTAGTAAGGTTTGGTCGTAGAGGTCGGAGTGGTCTCCAATGATCCTTGGCGCAATAATTCCGTGTACCTTGAGAAAGGACGCCAGATTCGAACGGATTCCCTATAATCTATTCCGTTTAGCGTATGACATTTCGAGATCTTGTGGATCATTTTGACTCCACAATCATATTTTTTTTTAACAAACAGTTAGTCGGCAAATTTCGCCCCCTCGATCAATCAATCGAATTTATTGAGAAATCTTTTCTTTTCAGCGGCGTTCTGCTTTTGACTCTGCTGTGGTATCGATGGTTCAAGGACGCGCGTGCCCGATCCCGGATGCGGTTGCTCTTCGGAATATTTGTCGCAGTGCTGGTCGGAGTGTTGAGCAGAGTCTTACAACACATGCTTCCTTTTCACCTCAGACCCCTTTATAACCTGCATTTGACGTTCCCGATTGGTCTTGAACCGGGGCCGTTGAGCCACTGGAACTCTTTCCCGAGTGATCATGCCTGCATCTATTTCGCTTTGGCGACCGTGGTTTTCTTAAGTGACCGCCTCTGTGGGATTTTCGCGTTTTTTTGCGCCGCGATTACCTGCTCCACACGGATTTACTTAGGCATTCATTATCCCTCCGACGTCCTGGCGGGTGCGATCCTTGGCATTCTTGTAGTGACCTTATTGACAAGGATTCCCCTACCTCAGGGTGTTTATCGGATTTTGGATTGGGAGAGGGATGCTCCACCATCTTTTTACGCGTGCGCCTTCATCGTAAGCTACCAGATTGCGACGCTTTTTACCGACCTTCGCGCCATCGCGCATCTGTAAAATGGGAAAATCATCGATCCAAGAGCTGGCAACCATGAAAACTAGAATTTCCGTGGAGAACAACGAGTCCATGCATGGTAGCGATCTCCCTTAGTTCCGGACCCGGAAGATTCGGTTCCCGAATTGCTTGCCGTTCAGCAAACGCCGAGTCCGCCTGATACGAGGTAAGCCCAAGCAAACTGTTGCTCCTCCGTTCTCGGTTTGGAGAGGTCATCCAAAAAAATGTCGGCCCGGCGTTTTGTGTCTGATATTATGGTTTATCATGTTTATTATTGTAATTACAATGAATTTTTTAAAGTATGACCTCGGATTCAGGGCCTGGCGGTGCTCCACCTACCACGCAATTAACCGGTTTCTGAAAGCCGCCTTTTTGGTTTTGCTGTCACTCTTCATCCGGAAAAATGCATCGGCGCAATACACGGATCCTCTTTTTCAGAATGATATCCCCTTCGGAGTTCACAGCCATTGGATTCAACCTTGGCGAGGATATCTGGAAACGGTTCAGGCGAGTCGATTTCTAAGCGGTGTCGGAGTCGTCCTAAACAGCCCCTATCCGGATTTGGTTTGCCACATGCTCTCCCAGCACGGGGTCACAACAACGCGATTTGAAATTGGTTGGTCTAACGTCACTCTCAGTAACACGATAACCGATCCCCGTCCGATCGCAGCACTGCAAGCCTGTCACAAGTGGGGGCTTAGACCCGTCATTTTGCTTAACGCCAATCAGGGAATACCATGTCCGTTGACCAAGTTTGTAGCGACCCTTACCAACTCAGCTGCAGCGGGGGCGACGAAGTTGACGTTCGCCGACACGACCGGGTTTGTCCCCGGAAAAACGGGGATCTCCTATCTTACCTCAAATACCGCGGCGCAGATATTGATTACCGCGGTGAACGGCAAGACGGTCACGCTGTCCATGCCGTTGCCTCGAGCCGTCGCCGCCGGGCAAACTTTAAATATGGCGACGTTAAAATACCGGCCCTTCAGCGTCCCGGGAAGCGCCGACTACAACGCAACGCTGGCGGGCTGGAAGGCCTACGTCCTCACCGTCGGTCAATTAGCGACCAAATACATGGGCGCTGGAAACTTCGATCTGGAAGTCTGGAATGAGCTAACGTTTGGATCCAGTTTTTTGTACATCAACGATTACTACAATCCAGCGTTTGATTCTAATTATGATGAAACAGCTATCTGGTCAGCTCTGGTTCAAGCAACCGCGGATGTCGCAACGGCCAATCCCTCGGTATTCACCGGAACACTGATAAGTGATGGGTTTGCGAACACGATCCCCTGGCCTGCTTCAAGCAGAGAATCGGCGCGGGTAACAGCAATCTCCAAACATGTCTATCCTGTCCATACAACATTTCCCATCCAAGAACAAAAAAATCCTTCGTTGAACGCTATCTTAGCACTGGAAAGCCCGCCCAAATTTATACCGAGCTACAGCGACTTCTTTCCCGAATACTTCGGAGTCGCCATCCAAACCGAAAGTTTTATTAGAGATATTTCGCCAATTTCCAGCAACATCCAGGGGGCGATACATGGAAGATATAGTCGTCCTGGGAATCCGTGTTGGGGATGGGTGACCGAGTGCGGGTACGATCCCTATTATGCGTCGGTGACCGATCCGGTCACGGCCCTGGCGCTCAAAGCTAAAAGTACCGCTAGATTTTTTTGTTTTTATCTCAATAAAGGGTGCCAGAAGGTGACCATATTCGCTACCGGGGGCGGGGATGCGAGACTCGGGATTGTCCAAGATAATTTCCTTGCCTATTGCAACACGAACACTGTCTATCCCACAGATGATACTTCTTATACTTCCCCTGCTCTCGCGGTGACCCAGCGAATCACTAACCAGATGAAATTAAAGGCATCCCGGGTCTGGTCGAGCAGAGAGTTGAATGTGATCAGTGTAACTGATACGCACAACCTGGGCCAGTTTCAAGGAGACGGAACTACGGCGCATCCGATCCTTTACGACCGCGACGTTTTGACCATCCTTCCCTTCCAAAGCAGCCCGAACCGGTTCGTAATTCCCTACTACGTGATGACGAGAAAATTAGTCCCGGCGCTGACTCCTGAACCATTCAAGATCACTTTGACCGGAATAAACCCTGCGACAACAAAAGTCGAATGCTACGACCCGATCGCGGACGCTTACTATCCGGCCGGCGTTACAATCGCCGGTAGTAACGTCATCATCTCTGTCAACGCTGCTGATTATCCTTATTTAATGATTATCACAGATTGAATGCGAATCTGGACTATGTTTTTGTCCGTTGAGGGACAGGAAAAAGATTGCGCTGCTAGCCAATGAAGCGTTTAGGAAGCAATTCCCAAATAATTCTAAAACACTTAAGTGAAGAAAACAGTTATATCGAAAGTGGTTCTCCGCATACTTTCTGCCGGTCGTACTAACGCAGGTAATCTGCAAGGCAGGTCAGCCTGCTGCTCAAGTAGGTGGCAGAATAAGCCGCAGAATAGCAGTTATTTTCGGGGACCGGAAAATGTCGAGCGGGTGCGACACTAGCGAGTGCCATCCCGGTTACTGGTGTAAAAAGAGAGCGGAGCTGCGAGATGCGTTACAAGATCTCGCCCCAGTAAACTCTCACAAAACTGAGCCAGTTACAGTCAATGCGCCCTCGACACCTCCCGGGACCGGTGCGTTACAAGATCTCGCTGACGTCGGACTGCCTCTGTTTGCCGGAGTTGTGCCATTGCGCGTTGCAAGATCACTTTGCCGTTTTTGCTCGGGACCTCGTAGATAATGGCAAGCGCCTGCTGGCAACTTAGCGTTAAGCCGACTGGTTTTGGCAGCACTTGCTTTGACAAAACCTGAAGAGGACCTCCCGACAATGCCCATCAAACGACTTATGGATCCGAGACGAATGCGTAAAAGTCCGCCGCCGCGGTTTGGGCTGGATAGATCATCGCCTATTGGGAGATGGTTACATCGGCCGTTGCAATCCCCGGGCTCTGGCACTCTCATGTTCTTCTGGTCTGCGCCTCCGACTCCCCAAGGTCTGAGCTACCGCGATCCGCGCGTCGGCCGCCGGTACGCAATCGCAGGGAATTGGTGAATGATGGGGCGATCGCACTCTCGCCGCTTGAAAAAGGCTGCTCCGGTGGGCCTGCGCCCAAAGCATCCTGGAGGAAAGAATAATAGAGCAACGCAGGTGCACTCACACACCTGCTGCAAGGTCGCCTGGACTGCACGGTGAATCGGCTTGCCGCAGAAAGTGGAAAAATAGCCCCTTTTAGTCAGGATGTGTAATTTTAAACAGGCCGGCTAGTACGTTAATGGCTAATATTGGAGACAACTGAACTAGGATCCGCGTTTTGTATAGTTACAAGAAGGCTTGTTAGCATATTCGCCGCATGTCGCATCTTCTGCGACACTATTAGTTATATGCGATCGTCTAAATTATGGATGTTCCGAGAATACGGACCTGATCAATAAAACTGCATGCAGATCGAGGAATTAGAGCTGTTCCAATACTTACAACAGTATGAGTTCGGCGCTGGAAAATTTGTCGTACCGGTCAATATTCTTTTTTGAATAATCGCTTACGCCGTTCCATCAAAGGTTCATGGTGCCGATATTTCAACGTGGGTTTGTACAAATGGGAAAAATGAGAGCGCATGACAGAGACGTTGATAATTGCCATTCGACAGGCGGCACTACAGCGTATTGCTTCTATCGCGACGAGGGTAGTGATCACGGCTTTGGGCTAGTGTGATTCACACTGCACCTTGAAAGTTGGGGTCCTTAGAAACACATAACTTTTCGTACACCCGGAGGTTTACGAAGACGCTTTTACCGGTTTGAATCCGATCGGCGAGGTCGCGACCAAGGGCGGTCGCCTGCACGAAATTCTGGAAGACCATTTGAAAAACTATCGATATGCTTCTCACCGCAACTGAACTTTCGCGTGAATCCTCCCAAAAATGGTGGTTTTGCCTCAGAGCGCGTCCTAAACGGGAGCATATCGCGGCGGCTTGCCTGCGTCAAAACCGCGAGGTGCAGGTTTTCAGTCCTCGCGTGCGGTTTCGAAAGCGTACAAATCGTGGGCCGGTTTGGTTTATCGAGTCAATGTTTCCAGGATACCTGTTTGCTCGCTTTGATTATGCGGCCTTTCATCGGCTTGTCCGGCAAGGACGCGGTGTCGGCGGATTTGTCCAATTCGGAGATCGCTTCGGACTTTTGCCTGACGAACTAATTACCGAACTCAAAGCCCGCGTCGGGGAGTCTGAACTTCTGGAAATGAACCAACAATTGGTGCCAGGACAGAATGTTCAGATTTCCCAGGGCCCCTTCCAGGGAATGGAGGCACTGGTGACTCGATTCGTTGTGGCGAAGGACCGGGTGGAAATTCTAATCGAGTGGATGGGCCGCAGCCTCCGGGCGGAATCCAACGCTGCGGACTTGTTGCCGCTCTGACTATGGCCATTGCCGCAGCGAATTTAATTCAACACCGCTCTCTTTTTTTGGAGCATTTGTCATGGGATCTTCTCCTAGAATTTTGTTTTTAGATCAGTCGGGCGAACTGGGCGGCGCTGAACTTTGTCTGGCGGACTTGGCGGAGGCTTGTGGAGAAGGTTCAGCCGTCCTGCTGTTCCAGGATGGCCCGTTTAAGGAGTTTCTCTCTACCAGAAACATAGCGGTTCATCTCGCTATCCTGCCCAGAATGGCCTCTCTGGTAAGGAAGGCCGCGAGCTTTTTGACCTATCTGCGGGCAGTCCCCGGAATGGCTTTTGTGATGTATCGCGGGCTTAAGGTGGCCAAGGATTTTGACTTGCTCTACGCCAATACGGCCAAAGCACTGATCGTCGGAGCTGTTCTGGCTTTCTTATTGCGGAAGAAATTTTGCTTTCATCTTCACGACATTCTCTCTAGCGACCATTTCAGCGCCATCAATCGGCGCTTAATCGTTTTGCTAGCCAACCGGGCAGAGGCTGTCGTGGCGAATTCTCGCGCGACGGCAGAGGCTTATCGAACTAACGGGGGAAAGCAGGAGCTCATTAGAGTTATCCCAAATGGGTTTTCCATTTCGTTGTTTCGAGCCGGCCCGCTTTGGCCGGAGCGGCCGCGTGGTGTTCCTGCGGGCGATTTTCCGCTGATCGGTTTATTCGGGCGAATTACTCGGTGGAAAGGACAGGACGTGTTAATCAAAGCATTGGCACAACTCCCGGGTGTCCACGGCCTGATTGTCGGAGAGGCCGTTTTTACCGAGGAAGATCGCGACTTTGGCGAGGAGCTACGCCGGCTGGCGACTGATCTTGGCGTGGCTGAGCGGATTCACTTCCTCGGGTTTTGTCCCGAGATTGTCCCGCTCCTTTCAAGAGTCGATTTGGTGGCGCATTGTTCCACCTCTCCAGAGCCGTTCGGACGCGTCATCGTCGAAGCGATGCTCGCCGGGCGCCCCGTCGTCGCCGCTAAGGCGGGTGGAGTGCTTGAAATTATTAAAGATAATCAAACCGGCCTTCTGGTTGAACCCGGTAACCCTCAAGCACTAGCAAGAGCAATTCAGAATTTATTGGAAAACCCAAATCTCGCGACGGCCCTGGGCGAATCAGCAAAAAGGGAGGCCGAGCAACGCTTCGGTTTAAACCAAGTCTTATTGCAATGGAACCAATGCATCAGAGAAGTGATGGAGCCCAAAGCGCATTGCGCTTGGCGATCGTCCACGATTACCTGATTCAGATGGGGGGTGCTGAACGGGTGGTTGGCGTGATGGCTGAGGCGTTTCCGAGCGCTGGGATCTTTACCAGCATTACGGACACTCGCAGGCTCTTACCTCAATTCTCCGGGCGGCGGATCACCAATTCCTGGCTCAATGCCGTGCCTGGGTCGAGAAAACATTTTAAAAAACTGTTCATGTTTTATCCAGCCGCCTTTTGGTTGCTAAAGCCGGTCGATGCCGACGTCACCTGGATTAGCAGCAGCGGATATTCAAAATGGATCCGGCTTGGCCAAAAAACGACCAGTATTTGCTACTGCCATACCCCGCCCAGATTCTTTTGGGAGCCCGACGACTATCTTAATCGTGAGATAACTAATAGAGCTCTTCGTGCAGTGGCGAGGCTCGCTCTGCTCCATTTGCAGAGGCTAGACTATCAACGATCCCAAAAGATCGACTTCTTTATTGCCAATTCCCGCTGCGTTCAGGAGCGCATCGGGCGCTATTACGACCGAGAGTCGGAGGTGATATATCCTCCTGTCGACGTGCAGCGATTTTGTGTTACCGAAAAGGTCGATGACTACTATCTGGTTATCTCCAGGCTGGTCGGCTACAAGAGACTTGACCGCGCTGTGGGGGCCTTCAATGCCCTCAAAAGACGCCTTTTAATTGCGGGTGACGGACCTGATCGCAAACGCCTGGAAAGCCTAGCCGGTCCCACTATCAGCTTTCTCGGCCGGCTAAGCGACGATGAAGTCAAGCGCTATTTAGAGCGATGCCGCGGATTGATTTTTCCGGGAAGAGAGGATTTTGGGATTACCCCAGTGGAAGCTCAGGCGTGTGGGAAGCCAGTCATCGCCCTTGCCGCAGGTGGAGCTTTGGAGACCGTGATTCCGGACGAAACTGGGGTGTTATTTCCCCAACCGACCGAAGAGTCCTTGGCGCAGGCGGTCAAGCGCGCGGAAACAATAAAATGGTCTCCGGCTCGTATTCGGGAAAACGCCGATCGCTTCAATAAAGAGCATTTTATCGAAGAGACCGAGAAATTTATTACTCGAGTAACTGGGACCAGGGGAGCTTCCGGCCAATTAAAGGCTCCAGGACGATAATCCCTTTCTGTTCATGCTGATTAGGAGGTAGATCCTCATGCTGTGGCATCGAATACGCGGACTAAATCGGGCCTACTACTGCGCTCTTGTGATCGTTGTTAGCGGGCTCTTTTGGCTCTATCTGTTACTGTTGGAAACGTTAATCCGACCGCCTGGCGGCTATACGTATGAGCGCTATGTCGTATACAACCTGGCCGCGATTTGTGCGCTGGCGCTCCGGGCGCTCAACAGTGGTACGAAAAGCCAGGGACTCTTGCGCTCTGATTTTTCCAGCAACCATCGAGCGGCCCTGCGCGATATGTCAGTTGCGGGCGCCGGGATTCTCCTCATCTTAGTAGCGACCAAGGATCCGCTCATGTCGCGCCTTTTCCTGTTCACTTTTCTTCCGTTGCTCTACTTTATCTTATTTATTTGCCACCGGTTTCTTCCGACCATTTTGAACAGGACCTTTTTTACTAATAGTCATATGCAAAAGGCACTCTTGGTCGGTCCGATCGAGAAGGCCGAACGCATTGAGACTTGGTCTAACCAGATGCTTAATTTAGGACTGGATGCTAGCTGCTTCTTGCATGGATTGGGCGGTAACGGGGAGCTCTCCCACAGTCTGCACGCCACTGGCCTCATCACCTTGGAACGGATCGTACGGCGCGAACGAATAACTCAAGTCGTGCTTTTAGAGTTGCCGGGAAGGCGAGAAAGCCTCTCGGAGATTGTGGCGGTGTGCAACCGTCTGGGATCGCGTCTGCTTTTAATTGACGATCTGCCCGAGATGTTTAATCGACGGGTAAGTCATTTCAGCCTGTCTGGACTAGATTTAGTCACGGTGATGGAGGAACCCTTGGAAGATCCCTTGAACCGGCTCTTGAAAAGGACCGTTGACCTGTTAATGAGTGCGCTGGTCGTCGGGCTGGTTCTACCCCCGCTCATACTGTTAGTGGCAATCGCGCAAAGGCGCCAATCTCCCGGGCCGCTCTTTTACACACAGACACGCTCCGGTCGAGGGAACAAGCCTTTTAGGATTATAAAGTTTCGTACTATGTTGCCCACCAACAAGAGCCCTTCCAGGCAGGTGACCCGAGACGACGGCCGCGTTTACCCCTTTGGCCGCTTCCTGCGGAAAACCAGCCTGGATGAGATACCGCAATTTTTGAACGTCTTACGAGGTGAAATGAGCGTGGTGGGTCCCCGACCTCACATGATCGTCCATAACCGAAGGTTTGAAGAGATTATGGCCTCTTATCGCATCCGGGCCTTCGTGAAGCCGGGAATTACCGGAATCGCACAGGTGAGCGGTCATCGGGGAGAGGCCCGCACCGACAGTGAGATTCTGGAGCGCGTGAAGATGGATATCACCTATGTCGAGAATTGGTCTCTTTGGCGGGATTTGGTGATCATCCTAAAAACGATCAGGTACGTAATTGTTCCGCATGACGCGGCATATTAGGGCGTGTTTGTAAATCATCTATGTGAGGCGAAGTGTGAGCAGGATGCCGAGGCAGACGAAGCCCAGGAAAGTTTCGGCGAGTTTGTCATAGCGAGTGGCGACTCGCCGGTAGCGCTTGATTCTTTGGAAGAAGTTTTCTACTCGATGACGACGCCGGTAGAGCTTTGCGGAGAATGGTACAGTCGTAGTGCGGTTAGCGCGACCAGGAATGCAGGTTTTAAACCCCTTAGCGGTCGCTGTCTCTCTGAGGGCGGAGCTATCATAGGCTTTGTCGCCAATAAGGGTAGAATCCTTTGGCAGGCACTCCGTGAGCTCTTCTGCCAAAGAGATGTCGGCTTCGTTCCCACTGGACAAGGCAATGACGATAGCTTGCGAGCGGGCATTGACGACAGCATGAATCTTGGTGTTTAGCCCTCCCTTGGTGCGTCCCATGGCTTGTGGAGCTTGTCCGCCGGCCGGATTGGACCCGTCAGCATGAACCTTGACGTGAGTACTGTCTACAAAGTACCACCCCGGAGCCAGCTCCGGTCCGAATTGAGTCAGCACTTTTTGTAGCGTGCCGCGGCGACACCAGCGGCGGAAATACTGGTACACAGAGTTCCAGCGGGCCTGCGGCCGATCGATAGCTCTCCAGCTACATCCTTCTGTTAGCACAAAGAGAACACTTTCAAGCACAACGTACATTGACAAAGCAGGCCGACCAGCTTTACTATCTTTATTGCCGCTCCAGGGAGTCGATTTCTATGGAAATTATAGCTTCCACTATCTTCGGCAGGAGCGCCTTCACTTTTGGTCGTATTCGCATCTTCCCTTTTACCTCCAGGTAGGCGCGTTGTCCATTCAACAGGATTTACAAACACGCCCTAGAGGCTTTTCTTTGGCGGGAAAGCTCTCTCTAAACCTTGAAAGTATTTAACGATGGCTATTGACTGGTTGGCATGGGTCGTCACGGCAGCTTTTTTACTGCCTGCGCTTTGGTTAGCAGTGAAAGGTTCTTCGCTGCTCGTCGATTATGCCGTTTTTCTATACGTAATTAACCGCGAAATCCGGAGGGTCGTGGATTGGTCGCAAGGGTCCTTTAATCCATTTAGTCCGATTGTTCTAATTCCTCTGGTGGCGACGGTCCTCTTGCTGTTACCCTTTTTCTCCCGGTTTCGCTGGTTGCATCCGACCTCCAAAAAAATATTCATCCTTTTTTTGGCCGCTGTGGGATACGGGACTTTTGTCGGGCTGACCAGCAATGGCATCGCCGCGGTTTATGCCGCAAGTGAATACCTGGCCCCGATCGCGCTAATGGGTTTTACCGCCACCGCGCCAGTCAACCAGGCGACGGCGGATCGCTGGATGAAATCTGCCGGCTGGATAACCGTCGGGGCTTGCCTGTACGGTTGGTTCCAATACTTAACGATTCCTCCATGGGACGCCTACTGGGTTCAACAAGTCGGCTTTGTCGGATATCTGGGAAAACTTGCCCCTACTGAGATGACCGTCTTTTCAACCTTCGCCGAGCGCGGCCCGTGCGCGTCCTTTTTATCTCTGGCGCTGATTCCCATTTTGGTCAGTCGACGCTGGCGCTTGACTTTGGGATGGCCGGAGGTGCTCTTAATCCTCTCGACGATTCTCCTAACCATGGTCCGGACGGGCCTCATTCTGGCCGGGGTTGGAGTTCTTATCCATCCCCTTTTAAACCGGGGCAAAGCCGCTCTTGGCATCGTCGCGCTGGTGGCCGTGATCGCTTTGGCCGGCTTTGTCGGCTTGAGCCGCATGCCCAATTCAGATAGAATCAGCGGGCGCTTTTCGACGCTCGGGAATATGCAACACGATGGATCTTTCCAGGGCAGATTAGGTATTGCAGATGCCGGAGTGAAGATGGCAATCAGTAATCCGGTCGGCTTTGGCATCGGGTCCTCCGGCCTTGCAGGTAGGCTAAACACTGGTACGACAGATAGTGCGTCAGTCATCGGTGACAATGGATATTTGGAGGTAATAACCTCCTTCGGCGTGCCGGGCGGGCTCCTCCTGGCGGCAGCCTTTTTCCTAGTCTGGAGCCATCTTTCGGCCTGTTCTCGATTTGGTTTGGTAGATGATTACCTCGGAATGTCTCGAACCTTTTTTGTGGTGTTTCTGATTGGCATGCTCGCCGGCAATTATTTTTGCGGCTTGACTTCGATGTGGATTGCCTTTGGTCAAGCGCTTTCGCCGCTGATGTTAGATAAGCTGGTCTATAAGATTGAGCCGCCTTTCGAACGCGAGCCTTCTTGGGCTTAGAAGCGTGCTCTCTCTGTTTTGCCCTTCTTTTTATGCGCCGACTCCGCATTGCCTACGCCATGATCAACTGTAACCGCAGCGACGGGAGCGCTCGCGCGCTCAACGAGCTGGCCGAGCGAGTGGCCCTCAAGCATGAGGTTCACCTCTTTGCGCGTACAGCCGAAGAGATTGATTTGTCACAAATAAAGTGGCACCGGGTACCGGGACTATCCTGGCCGGCGGTAGTCGATTTTACGAGCTACCACTTGCTGGCGGAATTCATTATCCCTAAGCGCCGATTCGATATTATCCATTCGGTCGGACCTAACGCGAGGGCGGCCAATGTCATCACGATTCCACAGATCCAGCCGGCAAAAAGGGAAGTACTCTTGCAACAACCCGAGCCGAGCGGCCTTTCTCTCCCCCGAAAATTTACTCGCTGGCTTCATTTAGAGGCCAGTACGATGGCCGAAAATAGAACTTATACCCAGCATCCCGGGGCTAGGCCGCCGCTTTTTCTACCGTGTTCGCGAGGGGTAGAAAAAGAACTCAGGAAGCACTATGACATTGGAGCCGCACCGGTGAGAGTTGTCCCAAACGCCGCTGACACGAAGGTGTTTAAGCCTCTGGAGGAGGCTGAAAGGCAGCGGTGGCGTGAAGCTAATGGCTTTCAGGCGGCAGACATCATCTTGATCTTTGCCGGAGGGGAGTGGACCAGGAAAGGCTTGGATATCGCTATTGGGACCCTCTCGAAAATCCCTAGCCCCAATGTGAAATTGTTCGTAGCCGGGGCTGATGCGGAGCGGCGCCGCTTTAGAGCGCTGGCCAGTGAGCTCGGCGTCGTGAAAAGGGTAGTTTTTGGCGGATTTCGCCGAGATGTGCCGGTCGCGCTCGGCGCTGCCGATATCTTCTTTTTTCCAAGTCGCTACGAGGCCTTTAGTCTCGCCATCATTGAGGCGGCGGCATGCGGCCTGCCGCTAGTCGCCACTAGCATCAACGGCAGCGAGGATTTTATCACGCCGGGGAAGAACGGCTACTTTATCGAGCATGATGCCGAGCAGGCAGCCAAAGTGTTAGAGCCTCTGATAGATAATGCCGAGCTGCGAAAAAAACTCGGAGACGCGGCTTGGCAATTAGTAAAAAGCTATTACACCTGGGACCATGTGGCTGAAATGACCGAAAGCGCCTATTTCGAATACCTGGAGCAGTACCCCGCCCCGATTCCCGCAGGCAACTTAAGCTAGGACCCATGCATCCATACACTTTGATTCAGGTTGGCATGCACAGCGATGCTTCCGATGGCGGGGTCGACCGCTATTTTTGGGGCTTAAACCAGGGCTTTACCCAAACCTCTACTGGCCTGGACACCCGCAGGTTCTTTTTTGACAAAGGCACTCCTCAAAAGGACTCGAGTCATCAGGCCCTGGGCCGAGCGGATCTGCCGCTCGGGCGACGGTTGGGTCTATTGCGCAAATCGATTCTGCGCTCCCCAGAGTATGACCCCGGCCGGTCTGTCCTGGCTTCCCATTTCGCGCTCTACGCCTTGCCGGTCTTAGAGAGAGACTCCAAACTTACTCACGTAGTTCACTTTCACGGCCCGTGGGCAGAGGAATCTTTATTGCGCGGACAGAGGCTAAAGGCCCTTGCTAAAAGAATGGTGGAGCGCGTCGTTTACCAAACTGCTGACGCTTTTATTACTTTGTCTAATGCCTTTCGTGACCTGCTAGTTTCAACCTATGGCGTTGAGCCTGAAAAGGTACACGTGATTCCTGGAGCCGTGGACACCTCCAAATTTCGGCCTTCTGAGAGGGTTAGCGCCCGCGCGCTCCTTGGGTGGCCGCAAAAAGAGCGGCTTATTTTCTGCCTCCGCCGCCTGGTCGAACGCATGGGCCTGCAGGTTTTAGTTCAAGCGTTTAGCTCGATTGCCGCAAAATATCCCGACATAAAACTCTTTATCGGAGGCCAAGGCCCGCTAGAAGCGGCCCTGCGGGCTCAAATTCGTTCACTCGGGTTAGAGGAGCGCATTCGAATATTAGGTTTTGTTAGCGAGTCGCTCTTACCGATCCATTACCAGGCCGCAAACATTTCGATCGTCCCGAGCCAAAGCCTGGAAGGCTTTGGCCTGACGACCGTTGAATCCCTCGCTTGCGGCACCCCGGTGCTGGTCACCCCGGTCGGGGGGTTAACGGAGGTGATCGCGTCACTGGCACCCTCCTGTGTTCTGCCCGGACCGCAGGCGGATCAGATCGCCCAAGGACTCGACGCGTATTTAGGTGGAGACTTGGCGCTGCCCGCAGCGAGTGATTGTGTGGCCTACGTCAAAAGTCATTTTATCTGGGAGAAGGTCTCTAGAAAGGTCCTTCAGGTTTACAATCAGGCGTTCCGCGCCAAGCAATCGGCGTTAGGGAGAAGTCCAAACACGACCATCGAGGTCGCCGCATGAATATTCTTTTGACCGCACATCGTTTTTATCCAGACGTTGGAGGGACCGAAACAGCCGCCCAATCCATGGCCCAGGAGTTCTCAAAGGCCGGCCATAAGGTTGTGGTGGTCACCCAGTCGCCGGGTGAACCGATCCCAGGGGTAGCTTATGAGCTGGTGCGCCGCCCCCACGCGCTAAGGCTGCTTGAACTCTACCAGTGGTGCGATGTAGTTCTCCAACGGACCATGGCCTTAAGAACTTCCTGGCCGTTACTCTTTAAGAGGAAGCCTTGGGTAGTCATTCATAACGACTGGATGGATCGCGGCCGCGGGCTACGGGTCTGGCTAAAACAGCAAGTGCCGCGATTCGCCACAAATATCGCCATCAGCCAGGCGGTCGCAACTCGGCTTCCGGTTCCCGCCACGGTTATCCTCAACGCGTATCGCAGTGACATTTTCAAAACCTCTCTAAACGATAAACGCAATAATGATCTGATTTTTGTCGGCCGGCTGATCCGGGGAAAGGGAGTCGGATTATTAATCGAGGCAGTGCGAGAGCTGGCACAACGAGGCATTCGAAGAGAATTAACGATAGTTGGCACGGGACATGATGCAGCGGAGTTCATGCTTGCAGCAGAAGGGCTTCCAGTAACCTTTGCCGGGATAAAGCGGGAGCGGGAACTGGCCCAGGTCATTGCCGACCACAAAATTATGGTGGTCCCTTCGCTGGAACCCGAGCCCTTTGGGATTGTCGCCTTGGAAGGACTGGCCTGTGGCTGTTTAGTGGTCGCCGCCCGCCATGGAGGGCTTCCGGAAGCAGTGGGCCCCCACGGTGTGCTCTTTGAACCGGGTAACCTGCATGCGCTGGCCGATGCCATCTCAGAGGCCGATGATCGAGCGCCGGAGCTCTTAAATGGCGTGGCCCAATACTTAAGGCGACACCAGGCGGACTATGTGGTCGCCAAGTATCTCGAGGTATTGAAGGCAGCGATCGCCGAGAAGGCCGGCTCACTAGCCGCAGTCGAACCAGCTTAAAATTGGACACAAGACAAACACATGACTATGAAGATGATAACTCCTGAATTTGGCAGTAGCACGAGAATGAACGCGCTTTCAACTCTCGAGAATCTGGCGGGCCAGGAGGGCCGTGAACTGGCGGGACGGCCCGCCCGGAGGATGACACCGGTCACGCACTGGCGGACGCAGCTGGAACGGTTCATGACCGGGCTGGCAGGGGGCCTAAATTGGCTGGCTGGCGCGGATACTCGCAAATTTAATGTTGCAGAAAAGCTGATTTCTCCGAATTTGCCTCCCGGATTAAAGATACATGAGGCAAGCGCTGAGCAGTTAGGGGAGGCCACCAAAGCAGCCTTAGAGGCTAACTGCGACCAGGCCGAACAGATCGTCAGGTTTGTTTTTTCATCGCTCAAAAGTCACGACGGCAAAAAAGGCGAAGTGGTGGTTCGATCGATGATTTCAGTAGTAAACGCCCTAACGGTTCCTCGGTATGTGCGGATAGCGGTTAGAGCGCGTCCATCGCTGGCCCCGGTGATTGCCAAGACGGCGGCGGCACAACTGCCGGAAAAAGCGGAGCAAATCTCGAGTGCCGTTGAGTCGGTGGTAACCAGCGTCTGTTAGTTAAGCTAAAAGTGAGCAAATTGAAAAGTGAGCGGCAAGAGCCTTTTAAAAACAAAGAACTACTGTAAATCAAAAGAGAAATAGATGACTGATTCAAATCGGGCTCAAAAGTATCTGATGCGGGATTTTGTGCGGGGCGGCGGGAAGGAATTGGACTTCAGCCGTTATTTCCTTCTTTTCCGCCGCAACCTCTGGCTGATTATTCTGATCGTGCTAGCTGCACTCGTGGTCATGTATGTCTGGCTGATCCACCAGGCGCCCCAATACGCCTCCAAATCGATAGTGCAATTAGAAAATGAACAACAGAAGGTCCTGGGCAAAGTCGAGGACGTTCAGCCGCAAGTTCTAACCACTGATGACTACTTTAATACGGTGACGCAGAGTTTTACTAGTCAGACTCTAATGCTGCGGGTGGCTCGCGCCACGGGAATAGACAAGGATCCGAAAGTTTTCCCGCTGCTCCCAGGCGGGAAACCTTATTCGGACACGGCGATTGCCCAAACGATGCTCAAGCGGATCACTGCCGAGCTGCGGCGGGCGACTCGGCTAATCGATATCACGGCCTATGACGAGCAGCCGGAGCGAGCGAATAAAGTTGCTGAAGCGGTGGCGACAGAATTTATCCGACAAACCGTTGAGCAACAGTATAACACGTCTCGAATGGCTGCGCAGTTTCTGCAAGAAGAGGCGAACCAGCTCAAAGCCAAATTGGAAACCGATGAGCAGCAGCTCCAGGCCTATAAGGAGCGCTATGATGCGCTCTCTTTAGAAAAGACCGAGAATATCACCGTTGAGCAGCTTAAAGATCTGAACGACCGGGCAATGACAGCCAAAAGTGAGCGCATTAAGCTCGAGTCTGATCTGGAGCAGGTTAAGCGAACCGCGCCCAATGACTTCGCCGCGCTGCTCCAAATTGCCAGCGTCCAGACAATTCCCCAGGTGACCGAACTCCAGACTCAAATCGCGGCCGCCAAGGCGGAGGAACGCCAGCTCCTGAATTCGGAGTTAGCGGGGTATAAAAAGCCTGAATCGCGGCCCAAATATGTCCGGGCGGAAGCCTCTATTCAGCAACTGCAGGCTTCGCTTAATGCGACATTACAAAACGTCCGCAAACTCCTCGCCGGCCGCTTTAAGACGGCGAAGGACACCGAGGATAAGCTCGCCCAGGCTTTCCATGATCAGGAACAAGCCGCTCTTGATATGAATAGAATCGGGATTCCGTATAACGTCCTGCAGCGCGAGGTGGACTCCGAGCGGCAGATGTACGACGCCCTGATGTTGCGAGTTCGAGAAACGACGATCAGTTCCGAGATTAAAACCAGCCCATTTCATATCATCCAGCAACCGATGGTCTCGATAAGGCCGGTTAAACCGGAAAAGATAAAAATGATGTTGATAGCGCTCGTATTTGGACTCGTCGTCGCCGGCGTCTTGCTCGTGGTGATGGATTCCCTTGATAATACGCTTCGTTCTGTGGATCAGGCGGAAGACTTCCTTGGAGTGCCGACTTTAGGTACGGTTCCTGAAGAGAAGCAAAAGAAGCGGGCCCAGCTGCCGTTTGTCGTCATAAACACCCCCTATTCCCGGCAAGCTGAGGCGTTTCGTTTTATTCGGACCTCGATGTCTTTACTCGGGCCCGAATCCTCCCGGCGGGTATTTTTAATGACCAGCGCCGTCAGTGATGAAGGTAAAAGCTTTTCCGCGCTGAATACCGCAGCAGCTTTTGCTGTCGAAGGCTTAAGGACCGTAGTGGTGGAAGCAGACCTGCGGCGGCCCAGCTTTGCGAAAGCTTTACCCAGGATGGCGGACAGAAAAACGCCGGGTCTCAGCGATTACCTGGCAGGGAACGAGCCTCTGGAGGCGGTTATTCGGCAGAGCCCTTTGGAAAATTTATCGTTTATCTTCGCCGGAAGGTCGGCGCGTAATCCGGCCGAATTATTGGCTAGCGGGAGATTCGCGAAGCTAGTTGAACATTTACGGGAAACTTTCGATCGGGTGATCTTTGATAGCCCTCCGATCAACGCGGTTAGTGATACGCTCTCCTTAGTTAGGGTGGTCCAGTATGTTTGCCTCATTGTGAGGCCCGGGAAAACGCCGAAAAAAGCCATTGCTCGAGCTTGTGTGCTCGTAGAAAAAGCGGGCGGAAAAATGGCCGGGCTCTTTTTAAACCGTGTGAACTTCAATATCGGTGCGGCTGATTCCTACTATTATTACGGGGAGAAGTATGTAGGCCACAGAACGCTGCCCTTGCCCTTGCATTCAGGGGGGTAGCATCCAACCCAACCCCGCCTCCTTCTCATAAATTACAGTTGGAAGGGGTAAAAATTTTTCTGCATCTAGATGCCCCTCTGCAGGCTTTCGAAAAAAGCGAAAGCTAGAACTTTTAAAAATGAGAATAGCGTGTACCGGATTTTTGTCAGAACAGGCAGGGAGTCTCGCCGGAGGTAATGCGCTTCTTTTGCGAACTCTTGTTGAACGAGGCGTTGAGATCGACTTCTTTTCGAAGCCCTCCTTTGTCGATCCGCGACCGGTCGTCGGAGATGCCCGGGGGTTTCGTTTTCTGCCGACGGTTAATACCATTTGGGACACTGTCCGCCGTAAAGCCGCTCCCTTGCCCTGTGTTAGCTTCTTTGCCGGCCGAAGGGATGCGGTGAGCTACAATCGGCTGCTGGTTAAACGCATTCGTCAAGAACACCAGCGCCGCTCTTACGATTTATGTCTCTGGCTAGGGGACTATGCATGGGGGTCGGTACCGGGAGTACCGACCGTCAGCTTTGTCCAGGGACCTCCGGGGACCGACGCGCGTTCTGTATTGCAGCGTGGAAAAGAACTTCAAAGGGTCTGTGGCAACTGGCTGGCTATAAAATGGACCGCTCTGGCGCGGCTTCGTCTTTCGCCTCTGGGCCTTCCTGGTTTTCATTACTCTGACTCCTTCATTGTGGGTAGTGAGCAGTCGCGCCGCACCCTGGGCCGATTGTATGGAATTAAACCGGCGCTCGTCTCGATCGTACCTTACCCGGTCGATCTAAATTTATTCAGTCCAGTCCCGGCCGCATCGCTCCCAGCGGCGAAAGCTCTTGGAGTCTTGTGGTTGGGGCGCATCGTCCCCAGAAAGCGTCTGGATTTATTCCTGCAGGGCGCGGCCATCGCGGCGGCGCAGGGAGTGGACCTGCGCTTAACCATCGTTGGCCGGGTGGGTTTTGTGCCTGGCTACGAGCGCCTCATTAGGTCATTTAAATTTCTCGACCGACTTCTGTGGATCCAGAGCATGCCGCGGGCGGATATTCCTCGATTCATCGGGCATCATGACGTGCTGGCACAGCCCAGCGACGAGGAGAACTTCGGGTCATCGGTGGCCGAGGCCCAGGCCTGTGGTCTGCCGGTGATCGTCGGAGCCACTAATGGCAATGCCGATTACCTTTGCAGCCGGGATATTCAGCTCACCGATGATCGACCGGAAACCTTCGCACGAGCGCTCGCTGAAATGTGGCGCCGCAAACAACTGAATCTGGCGAGAGACTTTAGCGAATCCCGCCGGCTGGCCGAAGAACATTTTCATATCGACCGAGTGGCAGACCGTTTAATGGGAGTTCTTGATTCGGTGCTTAGCCGCTCCAGGGGCTAGGGAAACAAGCGCCGCGGCGGCTAAGGGGGCGTCCCGCGAGAGGCCCGTTTTTGGGGAAAGGGAAAAGTGCAAACGTTTGAGAAACTTGGTTCACGGCAAACCTCCTCCTTCCTTGAAGCGAATTTTAGTTTAAAGATGGCCTTACAGATGCTCGAGCTCACTTCTAGCCGTTCGGCAATACAGGCGCGATTGCTTGGCTGGTTTCGCATGCTGACGGCATTTGTCAGTCTTGAAATTGCTGCTCAGGCTTGCGCGGCCCTTGCCTCCTTCTTAGTGGTGCGCAACTTGAATAAAGAGCACTACGCGTGGTATTCCCTCGCCTTTAATCTGCAGAGCACCCTGGGCGCTTTTACCCTGTTGGGCATTGGAACCGGGATGACCTCCATGAGCGGCCAGTGGATTGGAAACCGGGAACGGATCGGAGCCTTGGTTGCTTCTGCCTTCCAGTATCGAAAACTCCTGTTAACGATCGTCGGCCCCTTGGTCCTCCCGGTTTTCGGCTACCTACTTCTCAAGAATGGCTGCCCGCCCTGGCACATGCTGGCCCTGGTTGTGCTGGCAACCTGCCTACTCTTTGTTGAACTCAACCGACAGATCTTCAGCTCGCCCGTGCGCATCGCTGGCCGTTACAACTACCTCCAGCAGGCGGCATTGACCGAGGCTATTTTTCGCACCGCGACTCTCGGCCTTTTGATTCTCCTGGGTTGTCTGAACGCCGCCACGACACTTTTGGTCTCGGTCTTGGTTTCCGGTTCGGTGATCAGATTTTCAATTAAGAAGCACGCGCAAGAGTTTATTGCCCCGCACTGCGCGCCGGACTGGGAGATCCAGCAAAGGCTGACCAAATTAAACTTCAATGTACTGCCCTCAACCCTGACCTTTGTCTTCCAGGCCCAGATCGGGATTGCCATGATCAGTATCTTCGGCAAAACCGCTTCGGTAGCTGACCTGGGCGCGTTAACCCGGGTAGCTTTGCTTTTAATGGTGCCCCAGGCCATTGTCTCCAAGATCATAGAACCCAAACTCGCCAGAGCTAACGAAGGAGCGGACTTGTGGCGCAAATTCGCGATCGCGGTACTCTGCGTGGCAGTGATGGCCGCGGGCTCATTTGTTGTAATGTTCCTCTTTCGATACCAATTTCTTTGGCTGTTGGGCAAAAATTATTGGTACCTGGACAAGGAACTCGTCTTCTATTCCGGAGTAGCTTGCACGGGAACCCTAACCTCCATGTCGATGATGCTGCTTTATGCCAGAGGATGGGCGGATTACATGTGGATCAGTCCAATTGCCGAAGTGTTGTGTCAGTTATGCGCCATCCCGTTCCTCAATCTGGCGACCCCGATGGGTGTGTTAAGGCTGGACTCGGTCAGGGTCGCAGTGGCTGGCATTGTTTACGCCTCTCTGGTTGCGTGGCGCTTTGTGCGGAGCAAGCGAAGGGCGAATTTACCGCCGGTAGACCGTGACGAGATTGAACAGGAGACGCTTGCTGGTTAGACTCTTTTTTCAGAAGTATAGCCCCGAGGTGGCAGCTTTTTCAAAGACTCGATCCCGCCGCTTTTGCTAAAAGCTCTGTCGGGGGCCTTAACCGCTTTGCGGCACTCTAAAATACCCATTCCCCAGAGAAGCTCATGCCGTTATGACTAATCCGACCATTTCAGTTTGCATTCCGACCCACCGCCGGTTCGACATGCTAGAGGAGGCGCTGGAATCTGTCTTGGGGCAAAGCCACCCGCCCTGCGAGGTCGTGGTAAGCGACGATGCTGCCGATCCCGCGACGGCCAGGGTAGTCGCGTCTTTTGCCTCCCGGGCCAGTTTCCCTATTAGATCTGTCAATTGTCAAAACCGCGGTTCCCAGGCCGAGAACGTCAATAGCTCGTTCGAAGCCGCTTCTTCGGATTTGCTTGTCCTTCTGCACGATGACGATCTTCTTTACCCAAAGGCTCTGGAGGCATTAGTTCAGCCTTTTTTGGAAGTGCCGGGTCTGGTGGCTTCCTATGGGCTTCAGATGCGGGTCACTAACAGCGGCCGGGAGATGGAGTCCGAGAGTTCCAACCGGGCCTTTTTCCGCGTTGAACAGGAAGCAGGGTTAAAAACAGAGTCATTGCGTTCTGCTGTTCTGGGTCAGTTTCCAAACGACGGCTTTATGATTCGTTCCTCGGTGGCCAAGGCCGTCCTATACGAACCGGACTACGGCGCGGCTTGCGACACAGTGTTCGGCGTCCGCTCTGCCTCCCACGGTCCCTTTTATTTCGTCCCGGTGTGGACCTCCAAGTACCGGTTGAGCACTCATTCGGTTGGCCGGGGAAAGGGTCGTAAGAGCGATGATGCGGGTTATCAGTTCGTGCGGCTTTGCCTGGAGTTGCTTCAAAATGGTGCGCCGTGCAAGCCGGAGCTCGAACTTCGTCTGCGGGAGCGGATCTCTGTAGGGCTCGTCCAAGCGGCGGCACTGGGCGATACGGAAAGGGCTCTTTCCTGGCTCTTAGGCCCTTACCACCGCGGAAAGCTTCTGAGTTTTCCGGGAGCCAAAAGAGCCTTGCTGGTGGCTTTAGCGTGTTTGCGCGCTCGCCGGTCTTTGTGGAAACATCGTGTTCGAAAGGAGCTCCAATCGGAGCTAAAGAATCGCGCCCCATCCCGATGATTAAATGACTAGAGTCGGCAACATGCGCCCCTTGAGCACGCTTACCACGATCGGTCGCCTAGTGTTTTTAGTAGGACTCTTCTTCGCCCGGCGATGTGACGCGGGCGATTTGAAAGGGGCGCCGGCTGTTTTGCCGTCGCCGACCCAAGAGCTCCTGGACCAGATCGGTACGCGGCAGGGAGGGGAAGAGGAAGCGAAGCTGGAGGGCTGTTATGAGGACCCTCGACAGCAGGAAATCCCGTTCGGACGTGTTTCTTTTTACCTTACGCCTTGGCGAGCGTATATGGATACCTGGCCGGCGGAGCAATATCTGGGGTCACTCGGAATAAATTTTAAAGTGCCCCCCGCCGATGCAAAGGCAACCGCGAGGGTGTTGGCTCTTGCCGGCTTTCGCTCCGCGCGAGTAGAAGTTGGATGGGGCGCCTTAGGTTACTACGTCCCCGGGCAGAACGCCCGCCGGAATGATTATAGGCAGATTTTCCAAGCCCTTAAAGATGCGGGTATGCGACCGTTGGTGCTCTTAAACTCTAACGCTGGCGCCCCGGTTCCTGCCGTACCAATCGTAGAGCATCTGTGGCGAAGCGCTCTGGCGGGAACGCGAGAGATTGTGGTTGATCGCCCTGATTTAATCCGGCCCGGATACACCGGGCTCACCAATATGGCGAATCAAAAGGTGGGGTTTCCACTTGTCACCGCGGTGGACAACCAAAGCGGGCGCTGCCAACTCTCTGCTCCCTTACCGCACGATCTGCCGGTCGGTAAACTGGCGATGGTGAAACTAAAATATCATCCCTTTAGCGGAACTGTTCTGGCCGACGGAACACCGAACCCTTTTGCCGAGGAAACCGTCGAGGGCTGGAAACTCTATGTCGCTACGGTCTGCCAGATGGTGAAAGAAGATCTTGGAACCGAAGGAAAATCGGACGCCGGATTCGATCTCGAAGTCTGGAATGAATACAGCTTTAGCAGTGATTTCCTTAATGAAAAATCCTACTACGAACCTCCGCGCACGTTTAAAACGGGGCTCAGCTACCAGAATCACGGTCTGACAGCCTCGGGCCCCGAAATGATCCTGCCAATCACGGTCGATTTTGTGAATGACCCAGCCAACCGACTGCCCGGGGTCAATGTGATCAGCGGGTTTTCAAACCAACGGCCGTGGGATAATGGTGCGTCAATGTGGCCGGGGCAGGTCGGATTCAGCCGCCACTATTACACCAATTTGGATCCGTTAGGGCGCTGGAAAGGTTTTTGCGGACTGCTGTCGCCCTCGACCAATACCCGGCCAAATAGCGGCCCGGTCAATGCGCGGGGACTCGTGGATGGAAAGCCGGATGGGAAAAATTGGTTCACCGTAACGCCCGGTACTTTTTTTGTACCAACGGTCGCCTTGGCGATGCCCGAAGGCTGGCACTATGCTTATTTTCCGGAATACATGACGCGCGATGTGCAGCCCTTTCCCGGGTTATGGAAGGACCATTACCGGTACAGTAATTCCGGGGACGGTCATCCCGCGCAAGTCTGGATGACGGAAACCAACACCGATCGCGCGCCCTGGATAAAGCACTTGATGGATGATCAAGGGCTCAAGCCCGATGACCCTCGCGTCATCGCCCTGAGCCATTATCTGGGTGCCAAGGCGTTGCTGCGCACCTTGATCTTTCAGTCGCATAAAGGGGTACACACCCTGGAGATCTTTGCCGCGCACGGCGGCGACCTGTCCCTTGCTGTCATTCCGGATTCCTTCTTTAGCGCTTTAGAGGAAGATAGCCATCAACTCACAGAGAGAGTCCGTGCTCAAACTGGCCTGCAGCTAAAAGTTTTGACTCGCGTTAATCAGTTGATGAGGAGTGGTCAGCCGCTAGACCTGACCCGGCCCTTGAGTGTAACTGAGCTCGTTGAGCATCAACCCCGGTTGGTTTTTAAAGGCGATGGCACACCAGAGCATCCGGACCGATTCAATCGGGATGATTTCGCCTGCTTGCCGTTTCAACTGGCGGCGGATAAATATGCGATTCCCTATTACGTTGTCACGCGGAACATGGTGCACGACTGGAATGCCAGTCTCGGTCCACTAGACCCCGCTCGCTACAATATGCCGGAACAGATCTTTGACCTTACGTTACAAAACCTTCGGGGTGACGGGGCCAAGGTTTCGGCATGGGATCCCATGAGCGACCAAAGCGTGCCGGTCACCGTTTTGGCCTCCGACGAAAACACGCTTAAGGTTCGCTTGGAGACCGTTGATTACCCGCGCTTTCTGATTGTCGAGGAGTCGAGGCCTGGTCCCTTGATAGTGGCGCCGCAATTGAAGCGCGAAGCCGATGGGAGAGCGCACGTAACCTTTCGGACAAACTTACCCTCAAGCGCGACGCTCTCCTGGGGTCCATGGCCAGAGCGCGATTCTGACGGGCGCGTTGAACTTCCAACAGGCACTTCCTTCGATTATTCTCTTCCTCGTTTTGCAAAGCTTGAGGCAGTGCAGGTGAGTATTGAGCATGATGGTCTGAGCACGCGTTGGCCGCGCTGGGAGCATGATACGGCCGGAGTAGAATGGCAGGCGCCGCCCGAGGGGGGTCGTTCGCCCTAGAGAAGAGTAAGTTTCTCCGGCTCTCATTTGCCGCAAACGGCCATTTCCCGATGCTAATTGATACCACCGAGGAGGTGCCTCAAGATTTCTTGCGTTTTGATGTCTGTATCGTGGGCAGCGGACCCGCCGGAATCACTTTAGCCCGCAAACTCTGCAGCTCTGAACTCCGCGTTTGCATACTGGAATCCGGCGGATACAAGTCTGTGAAGGCCGCGCAAAGCCTGAACACGGGTGCCGTTGATTCATCTCACGGCTATCGCGAGCAGACATTGAGGGAGGGTCGCTGCCGGCAGTTTGGCGGCACCGGAAATCTGTGGAATCACCAGATGCGCGGTGCAACCGGCCGGCACATTCGATATCTGCCGCTCGATGAAATAGACTTCGAGCGGCGCAGCTGGGTTCCGGAAAGCGGCTGGCCTTTCAGCCGCCGAGACATCCAGTCTTATTACGAGAGCGCAGGCCGGGTCTGCGACATCGGGAAGTTCGATTTTCGCGCTGCAGCCTGGCAAAGTGGAACGAAAAACCGGCAGCCCTGGCAAACGGAAAAAATCGAGACGATAGCCTCCCAATTTGGCTCCCCTGCTATTTTTCTAGACCGCTATCGCCGAGAACTCGTCAGCTCGGAGCGGATAACTGTTATTCTGCGCGCCGTAGCGCTCGAGTTGCGGATGGACCCCTTGTCCCGTGTCATCACCTCGATAGAAGCCGGCACCCCGGGTGGACCCAAGATCCAAGTCCGGGCCCGGGCCTTTGTCCTTTCTGCCGGAGGTCTGGAAAACGCCCGGATCTTACTACTCCAGGACGCCTTGCAGCCCGGCGGGCTCGGCAACCAGCACGACATGGTCGGCCGATGTTTCATGGACCACCCTTCGATTACCTTAGGAACGCTCACTCCGTTCTCCGGTGCATGTTTTAGCCAGGCTGGTTTTTACGACCAGCACGATGTCGATGGGCAAAGTGTGATGGGGATATTGCGAATCCGTCCGGAGGTGATGCGACGGGAGAAAATGCTCAATCTTTGTGCGGTGCTGGCGCCGCATTTTAAGGATCTGCGCAGCAACTCCCTGGCCATCGCTTATCAACTCTTATCTAAAGGCCCGCGTTTCATTTTGTGGCGCCATTTTAGAGCGCGAGCGCAACACTACGACCCGAACATCGGTCTGCAACCTTCCCGGCCCCTCCGGCAGCGACTCTTTGACGAGTACTATTCGGAGTCTCAATGCGGCTGGTCGAGACTCACCGGGCTGGAACGCCGGTTCGGCGAATTTGGCGTTCGGTCTCTGGTCGAGCAGTCGCCGGATCGTTTCAACCGTGTAATGCTGGGGGAGGAAATCGATGACTTTGGGCAGCGTAAAACCAAAGTGGTGTGGCGCTGGAACGAGCTGGATCTGCATAGCATCCGTCAGGCGCAGGAAATTTTCCGCGATGATCTGGCGGCCGCCGGGATTGGCACCTTTAATCCGGCCGGGGAAAGAGTCGGCTCCCAGCCCCAGCCCTTCAACAGCCCTCATCACTTTATGGGGACCACCCGGATGAGCGACAACCCGCGCAATGGGGTAGTCGATGCCGATTGCCGAGTGCATGAGGTTCCCAATCTCTTTATCGGCGGGAGCTCGGTTTTTCCAACCGGCGGATTTGCCAATCCGACCCTGACGATTGTCGCCTTGAGCCTCCGACTCGCGCACCATCTTCAGGCCGAACTCCAAGCGACCCCAGAAATCCAGGCGGGTCCAAAATCGGAGCTGAAGGCAAACTAATCTCCTTTTGGGCGGCGCGTAGCGGTTCTCGACCGATAGCACAGTGCGAAGTTCCCGCAGGGAGCCCTGCTACAGCTCTTGTTCTTTGCAAAACAACCGAAAATAGATGGAGAAAGCAAACTCGGACAATGTCGCCGCAAGGCAAAAAAAGTGATTGTTGACGGTGCGATGAAGCTGCCCAAGACAGAGGGGTAGCTTCTCTAATTTGTCTGTTGACTGCCGGGAGCTTGCGGAAATCCGGAGAGCCTTTGGGCGATCATGAAGTAGCCATAAGGGAAGTGTTGCGCGCTCCTTTCCGATAAACGCTTCGCGGGCGGCCAGGAGGCCAGTTTTTGCCAAAAGGCTTGGAGCGCGATCGCCGTCCCGCGTCCAATTTGGCCGAAGCGGACGATGAATTTTGCAACGATATCCACCATTATTTCGGGGGTGCCTCCAAGCTCTTTGACGAGAATAGTGTCAAATCCTGTCTCTTGGGCAAAGCGTTGCAGCGCGTATCTGCTGTAGCGATAGTAGTCATAGGGCTCCTCGTGCAATCGATAGCAGAACGGCACATTTAAGAGCAATTTACCTCCTGGCTTGAGTATCCTGGCCATCTCCCGCCACAAGCGCTCGGGCGTTGGAATATGCTCGAGAACATCCGACAAAAGAATGCAGTCGAAACTCGCGTCGGCGAACGGTAGCTCCTGAGTGAGGTCGCACGCGGCGTCAAGGTGGTCAGTGCCGTGCAGAGACTTGCTCCAGTCCACGCAGATCGCTTCAGAAATGTATGGTCGATACAATCCGTAGAAGGGGACCTTCCCGCAACCCAGATCCAGCAGGCGGCCGCGACAATGGCCCTTGACGTGCGCGTCGTAATTACTCGCCACCAGGTTACACATGAGTCTGGAGGCGGGGTTAACCTCACACGAGTTTTTGGATGCTTTGAGTCGACCGCGCTCAAAGACAAATTTCGAAGGAGCCCACGCCTTAACGTTCTGCATTTTTCGAATATGGCTAAGATGATTTTGAATACAAGTCGCCTAAAGCAGATCCTTCCGAATGCGATCCCAGAGTTTTTTGATTCTTTGCCCCCGGAGGTATCGGCTAGGCGCGGGAAAAAAGCCGCTGAATTCCCCGGGGCCGCCACGGACATCTCCCGATGGGTTGAGGGGAACTGATTCTAAATATTCAGAGTTTTCCCTAGTGGCTTTCTGAAGCGTATAAATTTGAAAGAGACAGATATGGTAGCAGACTCGTCAACAAACGGAGATCAGGAAAAAAACCATGTAGTGCTATGCGCCGATCCTCGCTTTGCTTTGGGTGCGTGGGTCGCGATCTGGTCGGCGTATGTGAAATCAGGGCGCAAGTTAGCTTTTAGCCTGCTGACCACGGGAGCGGAATCTGCGCCCATCCGCAAGATGCAGACTTTGGCGAAACGAGATGGGATCCCTTTGGCGATCGTGCAGGTAGACATGCGGTTTCTTGAGACTTTGCCGACGGCGGGAAGACATGCAACTCATGCGTACATTCGATTGCTGGCCCCGGGAGTATTGTCACATCTCGACCGGTTTCTTTACCTTGATTCTGATATCCTGGTACGGAGCTCTCTGTTGCCGCTTTTCGCGGACCTACCGGATGACAAGATCGCTGCAGCAATACGAGATTATGGCTATAGCGACATCGAGCACGGACTAAAGCAAACCTACGAGGCGCTTGGGTTAAACCCAGCGGCTCCTTATGTCAATACGGGCATTATGATGATTAACGCTCGCCTCTGGAGGAATGAAGATATTACCACGCAAGCAGTTAACTACCTGCAGCGGTATCGCAAGACGATCGTGCATCCCGATCAGGACGCATTAAACGCCGTACTTTCCGGAAAACTGAACGAAGTTGATCTTGCGTGGAATGTCCAAATCGGCGCCATTCGCTTTTATGACCGGATGGGCTGGCCAGAGGGTAAAGCGTTCTTAAAAAGGCGGAGGGCGCAGCTTTTGTCCGAGCCAAAAATCGTTCATTTTATCGGACCCTCTAAACCTTGGAACGACGGATTGCTGATTCCGCACGTAAGAGGATACCAAAAGGTAATCTTCCAGTCCGGATGGATCCCAAGGTGGGGGAGGGGTCCATGGCTGTGTTCCTGGCTTTGGTCGGCCGGTCGCAAGGCGTTGCAGCGACGACGTACCCCTCTAAAAAGCAGCAAACCCGTCCTGCAGAGCTCGTCCAAATGATGTCACATAAGCAGTGGGATTGCGCACTAAAAACGCTAGGGGACGTTGTAAAAGAATGATCCCAAAACGCGGGGAGGGAGGCAAATGAAGGAAACCAAGGAGCAAGAAGTAAAATCGGGTACTCTGGAGCACGGTACTTCAGTTTCTTTAATCGTGCCGACGTTTCAGCGTCCGGATTTTCTTTATCGCTGTCTTAGTTCAATTGCTCTTCAGAGCGTACTGCCGGCAGAAGTTCTAGTTGGTATCCGCTCAGACGATGCGTCGAGGCGTCAGGTTCTGCAAAAGTTTTCGGGCCCGCTCGAGGTAGAGGCAATTGAGTCCAAGGGTGTGGGCGTTGTGGGATCCATGAACTCATGTTTGGCTGAAGCAAAGGGCGATTTAATCGGACTTGTGGATGACGACGTTGAGTTGCCTCCAGAATGGCTCAAGACCATGATTTGCCACCTGGAAACTCATCCAGACGTTGCCGGAGCCGGCGGCCGCGACTTTCTGATGGATCATCCCGCCATGCGGCGTGCCGAGCCGCGCAGAGCAGACGTAGGCCGCTTTCACTGGTACGGCCGTATGACCGGGAATCAGTACCGTGGAAGCGGCGGACCGCGGAAAGTGGATGTCTTACGCGGCTCGAATTGCCTCTATAGAGGAGATTTCCTTAGAAGGGTTGGGTTTGACAAAGATCTGCGCGGGCAAGGCGCTCAGGTACATTGGGAAGTAGCGCTGGCCTTACAGGCTCGCAGGCTCGGGAAACGTCTCTTTTACGATCCGGAGATCGAGGTGCTTCACCATGTTGCGCCGCGATTGGATGGGGACCAGCTGCATCGCGGCCGTTTCAGCCCTGGGCCGACCGCTGATATGGCTTTCAATGAGACCTTTGTCATGTTGAAACATGGCTCCGGTGTGGTTCGCGTGACCGGGGTCTTGTGGCAATTACTCGTCGGCTCTCCTCACTGCCCCGGCATTTTAACTATGATCCGCAGCGCCATCAAATCTAAGCCGCTAGGTTTAGCGAAAATTCGAGCGACTCTCAAAGGTAGGTTGCTTGCATGCTTAGCCGTGGCCAAGTCGCGCTATTGTAACCGCCCGGCGTCGGCTGGCGAAGCGGCCACGCCGCAAAGCCGCGGGCAGGAACGGCCACTAACCTCAAAACTCCAGATCCCTCCCTGCCGGCAGATAGGCAGGAAGAGGAACTGAATGAGACGGTTTTGCTCTGCTAGAAGAGGGTGAAGAAGGCTGCTTTTTTTGCCCGAATGTGGCAACAATTCCGAATGCCACAGGTGCAATTACCGATCTTTCCGGCAGGAGTCACGCACATCAATTATCTCGTGCATTCGGAGTGCCGCTGGTCACAGTCAAACGCTATGTGAAGCTCTATCGGGAGAATGGAGCAGCGGCCTTTTTTGCACCTGGCAAAAAGCGCTCGGGCAGCAAATTGACTGCGGAAGTTTGCCAAGTGGTCCAAGGCTTATCCGCTGGAAAGCATCTTTCTACTTCTGGCGCTGATGGCCCTGGCGCGTATTCCTTCGCTCGAAGCGTCGCGCTATGTGGCGCCGGGAGAATGGGGCAAGTTGATGGGGCTGGATAGACTCCACCTGGAGGAATAACCGGGGACTACATATGAATTTAAATAGCAGCGGTCATCATCTTTTCCAGACGCGGGAGATGCACTGAGCGATTGCGAAATCGATCCGTGTTAGAAAGTGCTTCATGGGTCGAATGGCTGGGATGGGATAGTGGCTACATTCAATCCAGAAACGAGCGGGTCGTGAAGGCTTTTCCCCCTTCAACGCGCGCAAACTGAAACACTTGCTCCACGGCTTGCTCCATTCAATGCAAGCGTGTGACAGGACAAAAAAGTGACCATTAAATCCCATACCTTCCTCTCCAAGGTATGATATTTCGTCTTTTACGGAATGCAGAGCGGCCGCCAACAGATCCTGATCACCTACGATGGCCCGAGTTCGAAACTCTTGGGCAAACTTTGAGGTGTCCCCCCCTCCTTTTCGAACTGCAGAGTCGCTGTGATCCAATTTCTGAGTACAGCGCTCCGCGAGCGAGTGACACCAAAAAAGCCGCTGTTTGGATATTCCGTACATTCCCGCACGACTTCTAATCCCGCTCGCAGCGCCAATTCCTTCCATTTACGCCGCCAAGGGTGATTGGAATGCAGCCACGCAAAGTTACAATCCAAGCACAGCGCGACTCCGGAATCCAACCATTCCTCAAAGAACGACCATGGCGCTAGAAATAAGACATCCGCATCGGCAAATATGACCCCGTCCAGTTCAGGATCACCTTCTAGAACCTCCAACGCGGCAAAGGGCTTATAAAACCCAAGAAATCGGTTTGGGGATATTTGCTTAAAAACTACATTTATATCTTCAACTCGAGCACTGTGTTCATTCGATAGCAAACTCTTCCATGGCGGCGGATCACCCTTGTGAAAAACGTAAACCGTCCCTTTGAACCCCGCCTTGGTCATCAGAGAGTTGATCAGTGCGGCAACTCCCAAATGGTAACTCCCTTGTGATAGCGTTAGAATTGCAACTTTCATTTTTGCTATTCGGCATGATTTGCTGGCCCCTTCGCATAAAAGCCACGGCCGCAAAGGTCAAACGTATTTTTCGAAGCGCACCTGCAGCCCTCGTTCGGCGCGCCGGACTAGGAAAGCGATAACCAAATGGTGTCCGCTTCACCGAGGATTGCGCCGCAGGTGAAAACCTCGAAACGCAGTGTCGCAGGTTGTTGTAAGGCTTAAGCGCCAGATCAAGAGCGCATTGAAATTCGCTTGGGAGATTGAACCCCAAGAGCACAGCCAGCAAAGCCGACTCGGTTGCAAAGAAGGATCGCAGTCAGAAAGTGGTCAGCCGCCAGTTCATTTGCGCAATAGCCTATTGCTCTATCCCGAAAAACGTCTGGCACGGGAGTCGTTGATTCCAAGTCGGAGGGAAGGAGCCACTAGAGCGCCAGTAGTCGAAAACTCCCCCGGCATCGCTCCAATTGAGGGAACCTCCGGCCGCCTGTTCGGAATTGTAAAGGATAAATCCGAATCGGCAACGGCCGGCTCCGGGATCAAATAACGTTAGCTCGTGGCGCGGAATGGCAATTTCGTAAATGGTCAGTTTCTGGCTTTCATCACGGGTGATTTTAACTTTTGCGCCAGGCACCGGTCCAATACCGGGGACCGCTTCAGTCTGATAACCGTCCTGGCGCGAGCTCTCCGGGCCCCAGATACGGATTAGTTGGTCCCCTTGCGTCGAAACATGGGCGACAAATGAATAGTCCGTATCGTAGAAGCACCCTTTCCAGGCCCATGGATCACTCATTTGCCGCCCGATGCCTGGCACGCGATCGCGAAAGCCAAAAGAAAACTGCAAAACGTTTCCACAGTAAGTTATGAAGTGAAGCCCATTGGGCATCCCTTCCTTATAGGAAAGAGTGACCTTTTTGCCATTCTCGCCGAGTGTGACCAGTTGGCCGGCCTGACAATGGAATTGATCTTCATTGACCACCGCCGTGACATAAACGTTGGCATCGTCGTATGCGGTTCCTACCCGGGCGACAACTCGCGGGCGGCCCACGCTCTGGGCTCGGGCCTCGAGGTTTGGATTGAGCAACTGCCTGGTCGGATCCTGGACGTTCTCAAAGTCCTGACTATTAACTACCACCGGAGTCATTCCCTTCAAATCATCGACTGAACCGTTGAGGCTGAGTGTCCGTTTTGCGAACCTGGCCACGGCAATCGTCTGATCGCGCGCCACGATCGGCAAATCTGAGTGATCGGCCTGATCGGATTCTAAGCGAGCCGTGAGGGTGATTGCGTACTTGTTATCCGGGCTTGCGGCAGTTCCGGGCCAGCCTATTTCTACTTCAGAGAGGCGCCCGGCCTTGATCGCGAAACGAGCTTTTGACTCATCGCTATCCTGGCCAACGCGCAAGCTCAACGTCCCCTTTACGGGCCGGTTCAACTGGTTTTGGATCCGCACGGAGAGAGATTGCTTCTCCTCAGCTTCCCGGCTTAGGGAAAGCGCGTAGAGGTTAAGCGGAGTCAGGTGCTCGATCTTGCCCTGGATAATCCGCTCCCGAAATTCCATTACGCTCAGATTGTCGGTTGTAAGATAAACCGGAACCTGCGTGAAGGGCAGAACGAAAGCTCCCTCCACGGGGAGGATTTCGCGGCCTGTCAGGTCAAAGGCTCGCAGTCCGCTCGCATCCGGAACGACCAACTCTCCGTGTTGATCAAGTTGAGTCGCGGAAGGGCCAGTTAAGCTCCAGAGGACCGCGACCTTGGTAGTGTCACACCTGCTGCTGCGCTCGGGCGGAACCTCCACGTTCCAGCGCGCCGTTAGTTCCGGGGTGCGCGGCAGAGCTTTGACCTCTTCGTCGGCGAATCTCGCGTTCGCAAAAATACCGCCCCAGAGCAACTCCTCCTCGGGCCAGAGATCGACCAACGGCACGCGATCTTCCAGAAAGTGCGTCAGAACCGCAAAAGCAGTATTGCTGCGCGTCCAATCCGGACCGTAACCAATCCCCCACTGAGCGTTTCCCATGAAGACCCCCGAGAGCGCAGCACTCACATAATACTGCACGATTTTTGAGGCGTTCTCCAGGTTGTTAAAGGGCTTCTCTTCGGCTTTTGGTCGAGCGCTTTCAAAGTTGGTCCCGCCTTCGGTCAAAAAAGCATGCTCTAAACCCATCTGGCGGGCCGTCAAGACGCAGTCGTCGATTGAGCGCAGATTATCGCCAGCCCGGTAACTCTCCTCACCGACACTTCGAGTATAGGGGTGGTGCGATATACCGCCAAGGAAGCCGCGCCACCACTCGGGATAGGGCTCGATATTGTCCCGGACAAACATGGTACTATTGCCAGCTATGATTGTGTTCTGCGGGTTGACCCTTAAGGCCATGGCACACCAATCCCTCTGTAACTGACGATAGTCGGCCGGGGTACCGGCCCAGCTCCAGCCGAAAATCCACGGCTCGTTCCAGAACTCATAGGTCGTGATTTCCGGATAGCGCCGCAGGATTGTCTCCCAGGTAGAGATAAAGCGTTGCCGGTCGCCGGGGGGCCCGTACATTCCCAATTTTCTTGCCAAATCGGTGCGATCAAAATTGCCGGCGCCGGCCAGCGAATACCCGACAACCGGCAAAACCCAGAGGCCGTGCGCCTTTGTCGATTCCCAGTTCTTGTCCGGCTGGGAAAAATTCAAGGCTACGGCCTGGCCCGAGGGGAGCGTGAGGGGCCAGTTTGGATCCTGTGTTTGGACCGGGGGAGCAAAATGCGCTCGCTCGACTTTCACTCCGATCCGTTCGAGAAGTTCCAAGTCCATGCCCTTTTTAAGCCCAGAGGTATTGGAACCGAAGAACGAATTGGGCCGAGGGCCGCTAAAAGGGCGCGCGACGACGCCCAGGTCCAGCCAGCGCGCAACTTCGCTGCTTTCGCTTTGGAATTTGGCGGTCAAGCTGAAGTACCCAAGGCCGGGTTCGAACGTAATGGTTCTTTCCGCTTTCTTGCCATCTGAGGGCAACGTGATTCGAACATCCTCTGGACTCTGGGCCGGCTTGTTAAAAATGTCCTCGATTTGAAACTTGACCCTGACTTCGTGTCGGGCGCCGTCCATGCTCCAGGCGTCTATTTTTAGTGTCGGATGGTCCACTCCATCGCGAAACATTCGGTATGCTCCGCCCTCCAATTCCAAGCTCACGCCTAGGCTATTGGCGGCGGCAGAAGTTGGGCCTTGGTAAGCTTCCGCCGACTCAAGGGAGAAGCCGGCGACTAAACCGATTAGCAACGCAATGAAGTTTAGAAGAGTCCAGTGGTAAGGGGGCGTTCCCCTCGGGGGGGGAAAGCGTGCTCGTAAAGCCACCCCGGCCGCACTTTCTGCAAGCTTGCCATTGAGGTAAAACTCGATGTTCTTAGGCCGTTTGGTGCGCGGGTTCATCCCGCCACATGCCACCCCACACCTCAGCGCCCAATCCAAGGCGGCTCGGTCAGCACCGGTTTGCCTACCTGACACGATTTTTGGGATCGCTTTCATTTGCTGAGATGTGCCGACCAACGACTGTTTCGAGTGTGCTTCAGCAACCGCATGTATGGCCGGATTGACTACTAGTATCATGGCGGCACTTCGATCACAAACCCTGAGCGATCCGCCTTTTTGGAGACGTTAAAGGGAAAAGCTGAAAAGATCAAAAGGTCCGTAGACGTATTAGGCTGGTCGGTGCTTATCATGCTCGGCGTTGCACGAACTCCGGGAGGCGCAGCCAATACCTGCCGCGAACGATAAGCGGGGCGAACTCACCATCTTTTTATGTTGCCAATGACGACGGCGTGCCGAACGGGTACGCGGAAATAATCGGACCCAAGAGATCGTCCGCTGGAAAACTACGGGACAGCATTTAAGTCGGGAACAGGAGATGTACGAATCAACCGCCAAACGCCTGAATTGCGAACGAATAATTCTGCCGTGAGTCAGACGGCGTACAAGGCGAAGCAGATCGAGGCGACATTTTGGGCCTTAAGGATATTGCCTTTGAAAATGTCACCTAACAAGCCGCGGCTCGCGTTGACTTATAATATTTGATTGGGCAATGGCCAGATTCAGTTTCAGCAAAGTAGTTCGCGAGAAATGGAGTCAGAAGGGGCGGGGATTGCGCCTGATCAGCCCGGACTCAACCAGAGTCGGCGTTCAGGTCGGATTTGAGCAAATGCCCCATACCAAAGGTGACGCGCGCTCGCGAGTCCGTATAATATTCATTTGTCACCCGGATATCGGCATGTCGAAGTGCGCGGCTAGCAGCGTGGATGCCGTAGATCGAACAAATTTGCGAGCTGTACTCTTTTCGCAGCGTATGCAGCGGTTTGTTCCCTTTTACACCGTGCTCGCGTAACCATTCAGTCAAACGCTCAAAGAGCTTTTGGCACCGATAATATTGGTAGGTTAGGCCGGGTCTCGGGTGCTTTGTGGATTCAATCACGAAATCACTGGTTCTCCTCGAATGGTATGTTCGGAAAATCTCCATAAACTCCGGGTCAACAAGAACATCGCCGATTGAATCTTCGCTCTTCGGATGAAACCATTTAGTAGCCTCTATCCGGATAACGCCATGTTCCCACCGAAAGGCCTCCCATTCTAGCAGGTCAATCTCTTTTCGTCGTAGACCGGCCATTGTCCCTAGCAGGAAAATCTTGAAGAGCTCTGGTTGACTTTCGCTTAGAGAATGGTGAGCAGTGCGGATTAGGTCGCTTCGATACTTCAAAGATTGCCTCAGCTCAAGTTGAATACCCGAAAACGGCAAAGGGCTTGGTAACTCTATATCCAAGTGTCGTAGCACAGCGGGCGAAAAAAGGTTTTTGGACTGCCTCAAGAAAAAGTTGACCGACACTTTGGCCTGACGCAACGCGGCCGGGTCATTCCCTGCCCTGGCAAGAAAAGAGCGTTTCCATGCCTGCACCTTACTCGGAACGATGGCAGCTAAGGGAGTTTTGTGAACTTCTTTGGAGCCATCGCTGATGGCCTCCTGAGCGGTAATCGAATTTCTCCGGCGTGTTTTCAATGTCTTGGATATCAGCGACAATCTTGCGAAAGGACTTGCAGTAACCCTCAATTGTCTTTGGGTTACCGTCTGCCTTCGCCTTTACTTCGGATAAGAAGTCGCCGACGGTGGCACATTGTTTCTTTTGTTTGACAAATTCGGGTCGATATCGGGCAATCGTCCACTCCCAGCCATGTGCCTGAAGATGCAAAAAGATCTCCTTCGCCTTGGCGGCTGCGGCGGCTTGGTTGGGCGTCTGGAGGCTGAATGACCGGCGACGACCTTGGTGCTGAATTCTCACCGCCCAGTTTCTGGATTCGATGCGTCGACCGGCTTCGGTGTATTTCGCCTTGAAGAGAACCTCCTTCCAAAAACGGACAGCCGCTGCTTCCTGAAAGATACAAGCGCGACGATCCAAGCCTTGAGCCAGAAAGATCCCCTCATGGTCGGGGTCGCGATTTATACGCCGATTGGGTCTGAGGCTGCTCTCGGGGAGCTTTTGCCGCCAGGATTCAAAATGATCGCTCAGCGCGAAGTCGATTTTGGCACCCGCCTGTTAGGCGCAGCTGAGGGATCTATTTTCCGTGGATTTTCCGCGGTCTGCCTGATAGGCGCATTGGATTTCCTAACTCAGGGCGAATGGACGAGCTATGTTTTCGCGCTTCTCGCGCTGGCCAGCGTTGCGATTGCCGCAGTCAACCTTTGGCACGACGCGAGTCAGCGCTCGGTTCTACACCTGTGGAATTGGCGGACCCGATTCTTTATCGGCGG
Source organism: uncultured Verrucomicrobiae bacterium (assembly GCA_963782115.1). GTDB lineage: Bacteria > Verrucomicrobiota > Verrucomicrobiia > Chthoniobacterales > JAFAMB01 > JAFAMB01. The sequence continues at coordinate 122,051 of CAWAIK010000012.1, read as the reverse complement.
GCTGTGGTGGCAGCAGTCCTTGTGGAAACTTCCTCCCACTTACACTGATAACCCCGATGGCTCTGGGGGCCTGCGCTACTGGATGGGTGAAATGGTAAAGTGGGCCAGCACGAGTTTGCAGCGGCACTTCGTGAAGGAGGTAGTGCTTCCACATTTCTTCTTCTTCGCACCTCAGGTCTACTTCTCAGAGGTAGTGATCGCCGTGACCCTGATCCTTAGACTATTCAGCCGGTTGGGAGCTTTCATAGTAGGACTACTGCCATTGCCTTCTGCACACGGGCAGTCGGTGCTGCGCTAATGCGCTTGCAGCAGTCGAACACATTCGGGCCAAGGCTGCGAAGCGGCTGCAGCTGGATCGCGCCGGTTTTTTTATTGTTTTGCCGCAGCCGCAGAAAGGGCTCATCGTATGCGAACTATGAGAACAGCGGTCGCTTGGTTCACGTGATTGAGGGTCGGCGAGCAGCGCTTATTGCTGCCACAGCCGTTGAGCGCGGAATGGTGACCCAGCTGGACCGCGCTGTGTACCTCGGCCGAGAACTAGAAGGCCGAGGCGGCACTTTCGATCGGTATCGTTTATGAACAGGATGCTGCCCGGGCCAGCTCGCCTTTTCCCAAAGTGGCAAGTCGCCATAACTCGAACAAGTCCGAGTGCGAATGCAGCAAGACCGAGAGCGACGAATCAAAGTTACCCATTTGACGCGTCGGATATGATGCTATCTGAGAAAGTAAATATCCGGCTTATCAACTACTCCGGCGTTCTGCATCGCTTCTCGTAAGTCGGCAGATTCACTGAACTCCTTGGCCTTCTCTATTTCTCCAGCTTCAAACAAAAGAATCACTTCGTTTGGATCATCAATATTACGTAAGAGATGCTCTTCTTTCAGGCCTGCTTTCTGGCGAGCTGGTGAATGGCCATCATATGCGGTTTTCCATTTTGAATAATCTGAGACTCTATGGCGGATAAGGAGGTAAGGCATGATTTTATTTCTTTGGATATGGGGGGAACGCAAGACTGCGTGATTCGCGCATAGTCGCCTTCTTGAGACGGATCGTCAATCGGTGTTTTTCGCGGAGGTATTGATCTAAAACCGGAATATATCGATAAAAGAGGTGTGGTAGCAGCGATCCCCAATGCGGCCTCTTAGGTTTTCAGGCGCATGTCTTGTGGTAGGCTGGTATGCCCTTGCGAGTAGAGACAAATACGTTCTGAGCCTCGCACCATGGATAAATCGCGGGTGTCGGATCTTCGTCGGCTAACCAGACGTCTGCTTTCAAGTCCTGCGCTTTCATCGCCAGGAGCATTGTCTTCACTAATTCGAAAGATTCTGAGGGTGCACGGGTAGCGACGATAGCGATCCGCCATTGTGCGGGGATTTGCTTTTTCGTTCTGCGGAAAAAGTAAAAGTAGTAGGTAGGCAGGACGATGTTCCACAGTACGATAGAAGAATTGAAAATGAAGTGACCGAGATCGGTAAAGTGGGATGGACGAAACCACCAGATCAGGAAATAGACGGCAGCAATAGCCCACACTCCTATCAGTAGTTGAACTTGTAGTTTCTGTCGCGGCGTGAGCAGGTCGACTTGGTAGGGGACTGGCATAAATGTGGAGTGGAAACTGAGCCTGAGAATGGCGTCCGGTTGTTCGTACAAGATCCGGAGAGCAATTTACGTAACTTGGATATCTAGCGAGGTGGGGTGTAGTGACGCTCGGAAAGATCAGAGCGAGCGAACAAGCGCGCCTAGAGAAGCTTCGGTAAATTGAGCTGGTGGCAAGCACCCGAGGTCCAGGGCTGTTCTGGCGATCACTTGCAGGCCAGTGAGGAAAGACAATTCTAATGACGTTCGCCCGTCTAAACAGGCACGTCGAACTCTCGTTCCATTCGTTTCCTTCGGGGAGGGCGGAGGGCACCTCCAAGCCGCGCAGCAATTCAGCGTTTCCCGAAATAGTCTTGAGAGTCAGAGTTCCCGACTCCCCGCGATTAGCTATTTCGCGTCGCCTGCGAGCAAGAACGAATCATGCGCCCTGCAGCCCGCACTGGTAAAAGTGAGCTGGTGGCAAATAGGCGATGGCCAGGGCCTTGGTAGCGATCATTTCCAGGGCCGGTCGTCAAATACGATTCTAGTGACCGTCGCCTGCCTAATACCTTGATCAGGTAATTAGATTCCCGCTTTTTTACAAAGGTTATATGGCTTGTTATAATAAGTGGCCTTGTTCGGCTAACGGACGGAACAGTTTAATCTAGTTGGTCATCAGTCCATAGATTCCGTAGTAGTCATAGATACGGCCGCTCAGGCGTATATTTTAGGTCGCCTGGTCGGCGGGTTGGTCCAAGGTGCGTCCCGTTTCCCGCAGGGGCAAGGTAGGGAGATCGAATCAATGTTTGTTTTGGCACCGAAATCGGTCGGAATTGGTGGAAAGGTGCTTGGAATGGTGTGAAAAGAGACAGGCGCAAAACTTTAGCGCACCGATTCTACAGTCGACAAGAAAACCTACTTCTGGAATTCGGGCAGAATGAAGAAATCATCCGGTCCAGGGCAATTCCGGGTTTCTGTGTCAAGCAAAATTGGCTCGATAAACAATCACAATCGCGAGCTAACCCGATGGTTATGGAAGCGCTCGCCAGGCTCTCGGAAAGGCGAAGCCGAAAAACAGATCAACTTGGTTAAAGCGCAAGCGAAATGAGCGCGTAACCACACCTCTCGGTGTCCCTCATTTTTGTTCTGCGGGGGTCAAAAGATAATACGCAAGCCTTGCGTCCATAGCGGTTATCGCCCAAACAGACGCCAATTCGCTTTGATGCGAGACGCGCACTTCTCCGTCGCCGTATCTCGCGACCAGTTCTGAGAGCTTTTTAATTACTTCCGATGCCTTCATTTCCGTTCTCCAATCGAAATACGAATGTTTTTACGAGGCCATGGTGTTGAACCAATTCAGCGCGCTTAACCGTCTCATTGTGAACAACCAGTTCCGCACGTTTTACGGTCTTTGCATTCATAATCAACTCAGTTTTCGGAACAGGCGTGGGTGCAGAATTGTCTTGCTGCTGACTGTCCTGGTTCCGGAATAGGTCATCTAAAAACCTGCGATCCAGCTCGCTCCAGGAGTGAGAGTTATCGGAGGCCAATGAACCAGAACCGGAAGCAGAGTTTGGACCAACACTCGCTTTTCGGGTGTGCTGTTGAGCAAGAGGGAGGGTTAGGGAGAAGACAAATACCGAAGCACCAATCACGAGGAGAGCTGTGCGCCATACTCTAATCAGCCTAAATGCAATTGTTGGTGGGAAGATGATGTTCATATTCGGAGGATGCGATTCGTTGATCTTCCCGTTGCTTGGAGCGTTCACGGATCCAAATGCCATAAACTATCTGAGCGGTAAGCATGCTTAATGCCAGAATTCTTACTATCGATATAAATGCTTGATTGGGAGTATCTTATAACAAGAAAGATAAGCATGCAGCAAAGAGACTATGAGGCATTGCGTCCCGGAATTGAGATCATTCATCTCGAAATAAGACTGCCCGTTATGGCATGGAAACAACTCTCATAAAGTCCAACTATGCTTCATAAGGAGTTCTTTGACCTCTGTTTATCGACTTTCCAAATCTTTTAGCGAACCGTCAATTTGCCCGCAGATGGGCCATGCTACGGGTACAGATATGGGCGCTTCGCTCGCGCCGAGGACCAAGAAATGACTGTTCTGGCTTGGTCACCTCTTCGCAGCGGAATGCTTACCGGAAAATATCTTCCCGAAAAGAAGCCGCACACCAAGACTCGCGGCTGAACAACGAGACGATGAAAGACTTTGCGACCATCGGTGAATCGGGCCTTCGGACGGTGCGCGAAGTCGTTGCCCTCGCCCAAGAAATGGGATTTACCCCAGCTCAGGTCGCGCTGGCATGGCTCCGTCACCGTTCCGTACCGGTCATCCCGATTATCGGAGCCCGGAAACTCACCCAACTTGAGGACAACCGAGACGGTGCACCGCGGCGAGAAGAGACACTGTCCGAAATAGTGCGAACGTCTGTCTTCCTGGCAATCGATTTGATTTTTGTGTTATCAGGCTAGGCTCAAAAGCCTTAGTACTTGGCCCTGTAGTGGAACTATGCGAGCAGAAAGCCCGCATCGTAGCCGAAACGAGCCTCTGCACGCGGCCCGCTCTCGATCCCGAGCAAAAGGCTGAAGTTCGGATGGCTTTCGGTCCGCTTTGACAATGTCTCGTAAACCGGGCCACTTCGATATATGATCTTTGCCTAAACGCCATGGCGACACTCACGACCAACGAGAACCGTACTCCGCTTAGCATCGTTGCCGCCGTTATCGCCATCAGCGCCCTCGCCAGCCTCTTCCTCTGCTGGCTCGTCTATTATCATGCGCCAGTCGATGTCACGGGCACCCACCTGCTCTTCCTTCCTGCACTCAACGCCCTGCTCAACTCACTTTGCGTCGTCGCCCTCGTCATCGGTTTCTGCTTCATCCGTGCCAAGCGCGTCAGCGAGCACCGGGCGGCCATGTTCACGGCGTTTGTCTTTTCCTCCCTCTTTCTGGTCACCTACATCACCAATCACGCCCTCCACGGCGACATGCGCTTTCAAGGTCAGGGAGCGATTCGTTACGTCTACTTCCCGCTGCTCATTTCGCACATCGGTCTTTCGGTCGTGGCGCTGCCGATGATTCTCATTACTTTTTTTCTCTCGCTCAGCGGTCGCTTTCCCGCGCACCGGCGGCTGGCCCGAATCACTTTTCCGATTTGGCTCTACGTCTCGGTCAGCGGCGTTATTGTCTACGCCATGCTCGCGGCCTATCGATGAGACAATAGGGAGGGGAGCACAGTCTGAGGCACCCTTTGCAATCGTGCATTAAAGAAGCAACAGCTTGAAAATCACCTCGGCAAGTCCGGCACCAAGAACGACTGGAATAATGTCCCATTTCCATCGGGTCATTCCGATCAAGGCAGATTTCCAAAGGCGACATCGTACAGACTCGCCGTGATGGCTAAACTCAACATCCAGCATGTCGTAAGGGATAGCATTGGTCCGAGCCCATTTTGTAATGCGGCGATTTGCGGCAATTCATTTTTGCCCAACCAGACCCTGAGCGTCAGATCGAGGCTTATTACAGTTTTTGGAATACTGCTGCCAAATACGATTCGGGCGGCCTCCGCGTCGCATTTAATATTGTGTTCGGCCTGGCTCATCCAGAACGCACAGCCCATGATGTAAAGATGCTTGATTTTCGCGCAGGACGCCGGGGCCATGGTAATTGCTTTGGCGATGTTGGTTAGGGGACCGGTCGCGATCACTTCGAGTTCTCCGTTCAGCTTTTCCGCGGTTTCGATGATATAACTCGGACCCGATTGCTTAGTCTTGATCTCGATTGAATCGAGACGAGGGATACCTTCCCCCTCGTGCCCCGCCCAGTGAATCTGGCGTCCGCTCAGCGTCTGCCGTTCTCCGGGAACAATTTCGATCTCGTGGCGGCCCAGCATCTGGGTCGTTACCGTTGCGATCTTCGCTCGAAAAATCGTGTCTCCGTAAACGGTGGTGACGCCAAGCAGTTTGAGTTCCGGCGCTTTGGCAAGAAGAACAAGGGCCAGAATATCGTCTACGTCGGTGCCGATATCGGTATCGAAAATAACTGGTCGCATAATTGTTAGGCGTGTTCTGAATTCGTGGGTTGTGACGGTTAATCTTTGGTGGCGGCCGCTGTAAGGCCCTGGACATAAAATCGCTGTAACGGAAGCAGGATGATCAGCGGGATCAGCGGATCAGCGCGGCGATAATTGCAGCCGCAAACAGCTCGTTCCAGAGGGTCACATAACGTTCTTCAAAGCCGGCCAACGCAACCTGGATCACTTTTAAATTCTCGGAACGCGTGGCAATCAATGGCCACAAGAAAGATTCCCACTGGAACAAAAAGATTAACAGAGCGGCGCTGATGACGACCGGTTTAGAGAGCGGCAGATAGATTCGAAATAATATTCCGAGCCAGCTTGCGCCCTCGATCCTGGCCGATTCGGCCAGCTCGCGTGGAATTTGAGCAAAGAACTGTCGGAACAAAAATATGACAATGCCGTTCGCTACACCCGGACCAATCAAGCCTTGATACGCGTCCAGCCAACCGATAGATCGGACGACGGTGTAAAGCGGAATCGCAATCACCTCAAATGGGACCAGAAAAGTCAGAACGATGAGTAAGAATAAAATATTCCGGCCGGGAAATCGGAGAACGGCAAACGCGCAACCGGCAAATGCATTGATGACCAGACCGAGCAAAACCGTCGCAGCAGCTACAAAAATACTGTTAAAAACAGCCGTCCCAAATCCCTTCTCAGAAAAAATGATCACGTACGCCGCGAGCGTCATCTTATCCGGGACAAACGCTTTCCAGCTGAACGGTGAGACGTATTTAAAAATCTCGTCCAGCGGCCTAAACGAAGAGGCAAGCGCCCACCAAAGCGGCAGTATGAACAGAATACAGACCAAAAGGTAACCGGCGTGGACGAATAACCGTTTCATCGCTCACCCTCCGGACCGTCTCAACAGACGAAATTGCAGCGCCACAACGGCAACAACTAACAGGAGCAGGACGACAACGATAGCCAAGGCGCGCCCCCTCTCGCCATAGACGAAGCCGGACTTGTACGCTTCAAATCGTTGATTTGCCATCAGCGCCAGACCCAGCGCCAGAGCGATCTGGAGCGGATTGATGACCAGGTTCAATTTGATCGTCACCCAGAGTGATCCCCAGAAAACCGGATCGGTGAACAGATCGACATAGTTTGAAATACCCGAGAAAACGCTCGTCCCCGCCTTTTCAAATGACTCCGTACAAAGGCTGCCCCATATCGTTACGGCGATCGGATAAATACGAAAAATTGCCAGCGCTACGAGCGCTGGCAGTAAAAGTGCATAAGCGGTGATCGCCGAACTCTTCACCATTAGCCTGCATCGCTCATCCGCCTGGGCGTATGAGCGATGCAGGCTAAAGACGCCGTTCGGTCACTTCCCACTTCCAGTTCCGTTTCTTCAAAAACGCGCGTCAGCGCCTTTGCCATAACCCGCATCTGCTTTTCGCCTCGCTGATCGTGCCATTTTGCGGGTTATTTTGAATTGCGCGAGCGCGCGATCAAGGCGCCTTGCCGCGCCATCCAGCGCATTTTTCGGGTTCACTCCGTTCCGGATATCTTCGAACGTCGAAAAAAACACGTCTTCAACCTGCGAGGAGCGGATACCGATCGGCACGATCTGACGCCCGAAAGCGGTGGACTATTCGCGATTGCCTTGGGTCTCTCTGACTTCCTCGCGAAAGCACGGTTTCACTTCGAGGCTAGCAACCTGGGCGAACCCTTGGACCAGAAGGAGGTCCGATATTGGGATCGATCTTCGAGGGGTGTTGCGGCGGCTTGTCATCTACCGAAGGAAGTCCGCGCGAGGAATTTGGATCGGGCGCTGAAGGTCCAGCCTTCGGTCTTCGGTCGGCTTCAGTAGGTTCGGCGGACTGCTCGGCTTGTTTGCGTTTGCTCTTTTCTTCCCGCAACCGTTCCATCTCTTCTTTTTCCGCCTGGGTGGCGTGTATGTCGTCGTTCATGGCTTCCTTTTTACCGGGCCAATCGCACAATGTCACGCCTCGCTATCGGCGCAGATGGTCCGATGTTACCATGGTATATAGCGCCTTCTTCGGCGTTCGCTTGGAGCCACTCGAAGTGGGGCACGCGGTACACTTTAAGAAACGCAGACCCGCCCGTTCGGACGCTGTGTGCGAGCGAAGCCCACGCGGTGTGGTGCCACTGGCGGCCCAGCAGCATCGCCATCGCTCGGAAAGACCCGGTACAGCAAAGCAACACCCAAAGCGACTGCACCAGCCAGATACAATACCGCCATAAACCCAGCAACGCCTAGAAGGATCTCTGTAGCGTCCCAAGGCGACAGCCGGATTCGAGTAAAATTTATTTACCGGGCGGGTTCCTGAATGTCATCCCTTTGGAAAAGGACCAGGAATCGGTCGTCACAGCATCGCCTGCGGGCGCGTCATGGGAGGGTGACTCGGCTGCTTCCCTGGCCGGCTCGCTAGGCTCTAGCGAAAGTGATTGCTCAAATCATTCTCGCACGTCAATCGGAGCCGGAGTCCAAATAACAGCTTTTCCCAAGAGTGACAAAAGAGATTTTATGAGACGCAACTTGCTCAGAATGGTCAAAGCCTTACAATATTGCCCTTTTTCCTACACTCCATACGGACCGAGCCGGCTTACCCGTCAGGCCAAATTAGAAAGACGTGTCACTGGCCCAGCTTTCGCAGAATGGGTTCAGATTTTGAGAGTTGTTCTCACGCACACTGGCCGCCGCGTGCAAAAGGAGTCTCGGTTTAGCCACGTGAGTTCTTAAGTTTGCCCGCTGGTGACTTGGAGCATTGCCTCTTTGGTAACCACCTGCGGTCTTTTCTTTATTTTCCTCTGCGAATGTCACGATTTCGAAACAATCCGGCGATTGCGTTTCGCAGCATCGCTATTATATCGATAGACACTTTATGGGTCTAGGCGGCAAGCATTCGTTACCTGGCTTCGAGCGGTCGCTGGAGGAACTTCGAGCAGATATTCTCTTGATGGCGGCTCTCGTGCGTCGCAGTATGAGTAATGTCGAGACAGGCTTCGTTCGGCGGGATGACGATTATTGCTCCGGGGTCATTGCCGATGATGAAGAGGTGGACCTTTTAGAGAGACAGGTGGATCGGGGTGGGACCAATGTCCTGATTCGCTTTCAGCCGCTTGCGTCGGATTTCCGCTCAGTGCTCGCGACCATTAAACTGGGTTCACACTTGAAGAATATTTCTGATCAGGCTGTGATCATTGCCCGGCGCACCCGCGGGTTGATCCAGGAGAACGCCCTGGAAGCGGACGATCGACTGATTTCCATATTCGCGCAGGTGAACGAATCCCTCGCCGAAACTTTGGAGGCTTTCTCTACGTTTGATAGCCCGCGAGCCGAGAAGCTTCGGTGTCAGATGGAGCCGCTTGCTGAAAGCGCCAGAGATTTACTGGAAAACTACAGTGACGCAGTGGGTAAGAATCCAGAGCGTTCCGGGCTCTACGTGAACTTTATTATAATGGTGCGGAGTTTGGAGCAAATTGTCTATCTGATCGAAAGCATTACGGAGGACATAATCTACGTCGCCGAGGTAAAAGATATCCGGCGCGCAAGAAACCGCCTTGCAGTTGAGAAAGAACAGTAAAGGTATTCTATCCACTTCAAAGCTGCGGGGAATTACTCGGCCTTTCGACGATGTGCGCGCTTTCTCTGCCCCAAAGAACTAAGGATGATGCCAGAGGGACGATCCGAGACGCTCGGAGCGGATCCAATTGGGTGACCGCCTCATCGCGGTCTTCTGAATGGGAGCCTATACTTGCACCGTCCTTAAGCGAACCTATCCGAATCGGCCTGAGATATAGTCTTCTGTTTCTTTTTGGGCCGGATTACTGAATATTTTCTCCGTTCGATCAATCTCGATCAACCTGCCAAGATAGAAGAAGGCCGTAAAGTCGGCGCAGCGAGTCGCCTGCTGCATATTGTGCGTCACGATGACGATCGTCAATCGCTCCTTGAGCAAATTAATGAGTTCTTCGACTTTCGCCGTGGCGATCGGATCGAGCGCAGAACAAGGTTCATCCATCAAGATGATCTCAGGTTTCGGTGCGATGGCTCGAGCGATACATAGACGCTGCTGTTGACCTCCGGAAAGGCTAAGCGCGCTCTTGTGCAGCCGATCTTTGACTTCGTCCCAAAGCGCCGCACGTTGTAGGCTGTCTTCGACAGTCTCATCTATTATATGGCGGTCACGAATACCTGCAATCCTAAGCCCGTAAGCTATATTCTCGTAAATCGATTTCGGAAACGGATTTGACTTTTGGAAAACCATTCCCACTCGTTTCCGTACTTCGGTAACGTCCACGCCCGAAGCATTGATATTCACGCCGTCAATCCGAATCTCGCCCGCCGTAACTTCAGCGTGATCGATCAAGTCGTTCATTCGATTGAAGCAGCGCAGTAGCGTGGACTTTCCGCAGCCGGAAGGTCCGATGAATGCGGTTACTCTATTTGCGGAGATCTGGAGGGTTATATTGTGCAATGCTTTAGAGGCTCGATAGCAAAAGTCAACTCGATCGACGTCAATAATCGTCCGAGTGGTCCTCACCGGCAGAGCCGATGCTTCGGAAGCGTCAGATCGCGAGAAGTGGGAGGGATTGGCCGTGATCTTTGGGAGAGTTCCGCTGTTTTCCATAGAACCGATCCGGTGGCGATACTGGTACCGGAGCTCCCGGTTAAAATGCAACCAGAGCTTCGCCTCCATTGAACGGCACAAGAACACACAATCGCCGCGTTCGCGAGGACGCAAATGTTACAATTGCGAAACAACTCTAGTAATTGCGACGTCAGCGACGGGATGCAATCCAGCCGCTGTCGGCGAGTTACGCCAAGATTCCTGACATTGACACCACTTTCGCTCTCCCATTAGGAACTAGTCCTGATTGTCGCACTTCCTTTCTCCCTGGCCTTGAATTCAGACATGAAGCCCGCTGAATTGCAACAGCTCACGACCGAACTCGATCACGGCATTCAGTATGTTGGCGCGAAGGCGCAAGGAAAACAGCCACCTCAAAACGAGGACGCGAAAACTAAATTAACCGAGTTAGCACCACGCACGTTCTGACCTCCGGTATCGCCGGAACGATGTTTGCGAACCGGTCTGGCCTGCAGAAAAGTACCCTGCGGAACATCCTCCTCGCTTGGGTGCTCACGTTGCCCGTCCGTTTTTTCCTGGGCGCCACGATTTTTGCCGGGCTGCTCTTTCTGTTCTTCAACTTCCTGGGCTGGAAATGACGTTTTCTCAATGGAAAAATCGAGAAAAGCGAGTAGGGGAGAGAAGGGAGGAGGGGCCGACACTTTTTAGGGCGTTCCGGCTTTTGTTTCCGCTCCAAGCCGACTGGGACCGAGCTTTGCGAGCATGAGTCGTTGGCGCAAGCGTTTGGTTAGCACGCAAAGGATCAACCCTACGACGCTCAGCGCGGAGAACTTTCGGTTCCAAGGGTTAGATTAGAGGCAATAACCTTGCTATGGCGCGTTTGTTAGCCTGGCTCCGCTTTGCCGGGGGTGACACCGCGAAGTCACCCGCGGGATGCTGCGAGAAAGCTTAGAAGAGGGGCTGTGTGCCCTCGGTACGGACCGCCCGGAGTTCGTCGGGGTCAAGACCGAGCAGCTCCAGGATTGTTGGGGCGATCTGTGTCGTCTCTACCGGCGCCGTGACGGCCGTACCGCCAACGGCCCCGCGCCACGCCACCAGGATGGGGACGTTCCGGTCCTCGAGGTGATCACCGCCGTGCTCGGCGATCTTGCTCTTGTGGCCGGTGTAGACGACCCCGTACTGGGCGATTCCAATCACGTCGGGTACTCGGGGATCGGTCAGATCGATGCCGATGAGCTGCGCCGCAGCGGCGCCCGCGTATACCTGTGAAAGACCGGCAGACGTGACGGGCTTGGCGTCGACGCTAGCCGTCGGATCGTTGTAACTCAGGAGGAACTGGCTCGCATAGCCGGTGGCGGCGGCGGACCGGTCGTTGAGCCAGAGGATGATGCCGTCGTCATCGACCCCCAAGGCTACCAACGGCGTGGCGCTCGGATTTCCGCCTTGGTGGATACTGTTCCACGCCGCGTTGAGAGCGGCGATAATTTTGCCGTCGTCGATCCGGTTGAGGGCAGCAGGGTTCATCGGCGACTGGCCATGTTTGGCCGACACAATAATCGCGGTGCTGTTGTAGAGCCCCCGCACCTTGAGGGCGCTCACCATACTTCCAAGGGATTGATCGACGAAGTCGAGAGCGTTGCTCAAGACCGGTCCAGGAGTTGCGCCATCGGCGAGGTAGCCGCCTTGGGCGGTTCCAGACAGGTCACTCTCCGTCCTGGAAGTTGGCAGCTTCTGGGCTGTCGAGACGGTCTGGAAGTTCATGCCAAAGATCGCCGGAGTCCCTGGGTTGCCCGAGCCATCGTGGCGGTGACCGTTGATCCAGTTGATAACGGCCTGAACCTTATAGCCGTCGTACTGCTGGGTGAAAAGGTTGTCCGTGGTCCAATCCGGCTGGCTCGGGTCCGTCGGAGCGGTCCGGTTCGCGCTACTGTTGATCTCGGGAGTAAAGTAATCGTCAACACCTTCCCCGGACGGACCGGACAGGATTAGGTAGGCGGGGTGCTTGTCGGACCACGCGGTCAGCAAATGGTGCCGATGGGCCACCTCGAAGATCGTGTTCACGTGCAGATATTGGTTGGGGTAGATCGGCTCGCAGGTCGAGGGATCGACGGGCAGTTGCAACGGATTGATCACGTCCACTGGGTTGCCGGTCATCTGCAGAATGTTGACCCAAGGATCCGAGCCGGGAGCTGGCACGATGCCCTGACCCGCGTCGAGGGCGCCCTTGTTCTTGTCGAGGGCCTCGAAGTAGGTGACCTCAGCGCCCGGCGCGGGGCCGACGCAGTTCGTGGTCCCTGACGGGAACACAGCATGGTTCCAGGTATCATCATAGTAGACGCCCGTGGTAGACGGGTTGCCTCCCGTTACCTGACCGACCATTCCAGGGAACGAGTCCGAGGGGAAGGGCGTGCTCGCGTTGGAGTAGTCGATGCCCTGCGCCGTCAGCGCTGCCAACGTGGATTTAGGGTGAGTCTGGACGTACCATGCCAAGTCGGATTGATGCATCCCATCGACCGACACCAGCAGCACGTGATCCACCGTTCCGCGGTTATCGTCGTCTCTGGCTACTACCGGGGCTGCCAGCAGAATGCCGGCAACGGCGCCGCCGAGCATCACGGTTTTGCACTGGAGTTTTCCGGGCCGGGGACGGGAGAATCCGAAGGTGTTGTTTGCATTGTCTGACCGATTGATATGTGATTCGGTTTTCATAGGAATCCTGCTTTTCATGTTGCTTGTTTCATGCCTTAAAACGAGTCGTTAGGTAGAAATGCCCGCTGTGCGGCTTGCATCGCTGACGCTTGCCAAAATCTTCTTCTGGCAAGGGGGCTAAGTTAATTCGCGGTCTTTTCTTTATGATCACGTAATCCGCCCGCGCCTTGAGAGTCAACGTGACGATTGTAACAATTTGATGGCGAATAATTGGCGGCCCGGGGTTACATGTCTAGTGCACTAGCTTCACGATCGATGCGACCGAAGGTGTTCCTCGAAGACATAGAGCGGTTTCGGTACTGACCTCTTAAGCTATAATTACTACTTGGATCGACGACTGGGTCGAAGTGCGAAACGTTTGCTTGCGAGAAATCGTTCAATTTGCAAAATCCTTGAGTTTGATTGTGGCCGTTGCCGGCTTGACTACATTGTAGCCCTTACCGGATTCCAGAACCACGGTCGCCTCTTCGGTTACTCCATCGTGCAAGATCTCACGGATGCTGGTGAGCGGAACTTTAAACTCGGCGTTGAACTTATCGGCCTCTATTTTAACGGAACCGGCAAACTGGGGATCGTCACTCTTGTCCGAGGCTAGATCCTTGACGACATATTTCACTTCGATCTGCTGGGAAACGTCCCCGGTTCGTTCAGCCTTGAAAGTGACATCCACGCTTTGACCTTGCAGGCTGAGATCATCCGAACGGAAAACACTGACATCGGAAAGAGCGGAGACAAATAACGCGCCGTGAGGAGACTTCATGCCGGTGACAATTGGCGTCACTAGTCCGGTGCTGAGATTCACCTTTCCGAGTATACCATCACTATCGCTCGCCGAGTAAGCACCGCCCGGTTGGAACGCATCGCTCTTTACCGCGTAGACAGTATCCCCTGCGGTGTCGACGACATAGATCGTTCCAGACGGAGCAGTTGGGAAGACGGTATCATCGACTGTGATTTGCGAAGAAGTGCCGTTACTCAGGTGCAGGCGCAGAGCAGCCTGGTTTGGTGACCCTGCTCCGTTGATAAAGATTAGGTCGCCGTCGGCTTGGCTGTCGAGGACGAGATCGCCCACTGAGTCAACTTTTAGAGAGTCGGGATCAGATTGTAGAGAAATTACTTCCCCCCCTACCGTGACGTCGAAGAGCGATGCGTTACCCTGTAATATTGGCGTCAAGAAAATCATGTGACCGGAGAAGCGCACTTTGACGATAGAAGAAAAAATGTTTTGTCCGTTGGCGTTAAGTTTGGGATTGGAAGCACTGATGAATGCTTCCCCATTCAGGAACACAACATCATCATAGCCGCCTCCGTGCGGTGGAGGCATTTGTGCGTAAGTATAATCGGATAGGACGTCGGGGTGCTTTGGATCAATGATCGTCAGACCTGGATTGGAATCTTCGTCACGCAATGCCCAGAGTTTGTGATCGAATGGATTGTATTTCAACCCGTCGGCCTTGCCCAGCACGTTAAAAGTGCCTAGCACCTTGCCAGTGGGATTGTACTCAACGATGGTGCTAAAACCCCCGGTGCCGTCAGGGTTAGTGGCGTTTGCATAAACAACATAAATGTTTCCATCCGCTGTCGTAATAGAATCCGGATTGGTGAGCCCGGCCGGTGGGGTTGCGAAAACGGACACAAAATACGGTTCCTTCGCAGCGGGTCCGGATGATTGAGCATCAGCGTATATGGCAAAGGCGATGATAATCGAGGCGATCGTTAGTTTCCTACTGGCTGTCTTTGGTTTGTATCGACTCTTCATTTGATAACTCTTAGTGTTTGTTTCAGCGATTCAGGAGGCGGCCTGCAGGGCACCGCGAACACGATCTTCGTACTTCCTCCCTGGCAGCCCTGTGAGCTTTGGAGTCTAAATGGGACTTTTTGAAAATAGAGGTTCGCAAATGTAACTTTTTTGTGACAATGCAGACCGGGCGACAGATCTTAAAAGCTTGTTCGTGAAGAAAACGCAATGACACTATTCAGATTTTCGTGGAATAGACATGAGAGGCATAGTGACATGCCAGGGTTTCGCCGCAGGACGCGACTATGAAGGTAAATAGAAGACAGTCGGTAAGATTAATTTTTTGTAATCATTTGCTTCAACAAACAAGTTGAGCCCAAGACTGGACTCCCCACGTTTGGGGTTCGTGAATTTCTCGGAGTTCCTGCACTCTTCCCCTGTAGCTTCTCTCTCTCTCTCCTCTTTCGCCAACCTGATGTAATCGATGCGGATGCGGCTCTGGTTCAAGATTTCCAGATTCAAAAGAGCATTGTGCGCCCCCTCGATTGCGGGTAATTAAATTCGTTCAATTTGATATGCATCGCTTCTGCATCTTGGTCTTGAGTATTTTGGATCAGAAATACCATCAGGAAGGTCACGACTGAGGTTCCCGTGTTGATCACCAATTGCCAGGTATCGCTGAAGCCAAAGAGCGGATCTGTAATCAAGCACACCACAACGACTCCCCGTATGTGTTTAGCGCGCTTGGAGCGGAGCTGCGCGGGCGAGTGCGTCGATGAAACTGGTAGCCCGCTGGACGCAGGTCGCTGCTAGCGAAGTGAGGATTTGCCAGGTTCGAGCGCCTTTAGGCGTTTTGTTGCCACAGGAGATTTTGCGGGCAATCGCCGCGGGGCGCAGTTGGCGTTCGGCCAGATTGTTGGTGGCGTCGACGCCCTCGTGGTCCAGAAAGGTGAAGAGATGATCGCGCTGTTTGTTGAGGCGATTGCGCACGGCTTCTTCGTTAGGTTCGCTGTGCGGAGCCTCCAATAATTGAAGGGCTTGGTGTTCTAGGGCTTGACGCAGATCACGGAAGGTTTGCAGGCTTAGGTCAGCTTTCTGCTCTTGAAGCGCGACCGCGGCTCTCAACATGGCGGCCACTTCGCATAAGAAGCCCTCGCCCTGCTGCGGGTGAAGGTCTTTGGCTTTGCGGATGGCTTTATGATGATGAGCGTAGCATTTCTGCTGGAGCGCAGTGGCGTCGTCGTAGATAGCCAGACAGTCGCTGACCAGCACACCGCCGAAGTCTATTCCGAGAATGTCACTTTGAGCTGTCCGCTCGCGGTGCGCCAGTGGAGCGCTTCGCACAGCGCGATCGAGAGCCGCCGTCGACTCCACTCCGGATGCTCGGCAATCAGCCGCTGGAGCACCTCGAAATCTTCGGCGCCCAGCCAGCGCCCTTGAATTAATCCGGCAACAAACACTCCCAGCTTATTAGCGCGCCGTTTTGCCGGAAGCCAGCGGAAAATTTACGGATCCGCAGAAATTTTGAGATCCACCCGTAGAACAGCGCTAAACAGGTAAGGTATGTGTTTAGCGCGATGTATCCGGAAGGACCGGGACGAGGACGAGTTCGAGTACCCTAGAAAGCCAGGGCTTTTTTGGGTGCGACATCGACACTGTCTCGCGCGCAAAATCGTCAAAAATCGAATTCTTACAAGCTCCTCAATGCCAGCAAGATGCTCCCGGTGTCGATGGGGAGACGATTACGATTTCAGAACGAGTACGAGGAAGGAGAACTTGGAACTCGAACTCCGGTTCGCTGCGCTGATCTATCTAGATGTGGCTCTAGGCGTAGGCCGTTTCTATCGAAGGGACTGTCTTTGTGACCTTTGTGATCTTCTGTGCAAATGATTTTCTTCGTTCCCCCGGCACTAAGACAGGAAAAAAAGCAAAAGTCATTTTTGAACAGAAGATCACAAAGAGTCACTGTCTTTAAGAGCCATCGGAGGCACGTGGGCCTGCGTTGTCTAAATCGCGATCAGCAACGAACGAAACGCTCGTTAATCCCCACTCGTCCTCTTGTTCTGAAATCGTAATCTCGTCGTCGTTCTCGACTTCTATGGACGGGGGAAACCCGCCGATTGCCGACAACGTTCAAAGATCGAGGACGAAGGACGACCACGACGACGAGGACGATCAGGAAGCAAGCTTCGATACATAGTCCCCCACCTCGATTCCCTCCCCTCTCTCCCAATCGTTACTCGTCCTTCGTCCTCGATTTCTTCGGCACGGGTTTGCTTCCTCCCGTCCGGTGTCTTTTCTCCGCGGGAAGACTTTAGCCAGCAACCATCCATGATCGAGGACGATTGGGAGAGGTCCTACACCGGGCTAAACAGATACGAGAATGGAACTATACATTCGTCCAAACACATTAGATATTTGATACACTTATTTCATGACGCCCTGAACCCTCGGAATTGCTCATCAATCGAAGGAAAGCTACCAGACCCGTGACAGATTGGATACGCAATGTGTGCTGAAATGCGCAAATCAATGGTCAAACCCTGGGCTCTCCTGGCCCTTCTTTGGTTCGCGATTGAAGCTGTTGCGCTGCTTTGTGCCGAAGTTCCTCCGGGACCGAAGTGGCTTCAGACGGCCGTGTTTTATCAGGTCTATCCCCAAAGCTATTTTGACTCGAACGGCGACGGAATCGGTGATTTACCCGGTATCACTTCCAAGCTTGGTTACATCCAATCAGTCGGCTGCGACGCGATTTGGATCAATCCGATTTATGAGTCGCCGTTTGGCGATGCGGGCTATGATGTTGCTGACTTCTATAAGGTCGCTCCGCGCTACGGCACGAATGAAGATCTTAAGAATCTTTGCGCCGAGGCACACAAACGTGGAATGCACGTGTGCCTTGACCTCGTGGCCGGGCACACCTCGACCGCGCATCCATGGTTTCAACAATCTGCTCTCGACCGCCCGAACCGGTACTCCAACTGGTTTATCTGGACACCGGCGGCCGAGAGTGTTCCAGGTTCAGAGCCATTTCCCGGTGAACACCATCGTTCGGATCGGTATTTGCCCAACTTCTTTACATTTCAACCGGCGCTGAATTACGGCTTTGCCCGGCCCGATCCGAAAGAGCCGTGGCAACTTCCGACCACGGATCCCGCCTGCATCGCGGTGCGCGAGGAACTCAAACGCGTCATGAAATTCTGGCTGGACCTGGGCGCTGATGGGTTCCGCGTGGATATGGCATCCTCGCTGGTCCGAAACGATTCAGATCATGCAGCGATCAGTGCTCTGTGGCGCTATTATCGGTCCTGGCTCGATAAAGAATATCCCGAGGCAGTGCTGATCTCCGAATGGAGCGACCCTGCCGTAGCCATTCCTGCTGGCTTTCACGTCGATTTCATGATCCAAAGCGGCCAACCGGCCTATGGAACGCTTCTCGGGCCGCTCTCGTGGCCTAATGGCTATGCTCGCGACCCGCACGCCTTTTTCGAGCGCGCCGGAGGTGGCGATATCAAAGCCTTCGTCGAAAACTACCTCAAGAACTACACCGCGTCGAAGTCTCGCGGTTACATTTCAATGCCGACGGCCAATCATGATATCCCGCGTCCGACCTGTGGCCGGGACGAACAAGAGGTTCGTACCATCTTTGCGATGCTGCTGACCATGCCGGGGATCCCTTTCATTTACTACGGTGACGAGATCGGAATGAACTATCTTTACCCGAGCCCTGACAAAGAGGGCGGCACGATCGGAACCTTCCAGCGCTGTGGTTCGCGAACTCCTATGCAGTGGTCCAGGGAGAAGAACGCGGGATTTTCGAATGCACCGGCCGAGAAGCTTTATCTTCCGATCGACCCGTCTACGTCACGACCGGATGTCGCAACTGAGGAGAAAGATCCAGCATCCATGCTGAACTTTACCCGCACATTGTTGAAGTTGCGCCGCGACCATCCAGCGCTCGGCAATGCCGCCGATTTTGAGCCGATATATGCTGAAAAAGACACGTATCCGTTTGTTTACCTTCGTACTGCCGATACCGAGCAACTCATAGTGTCCATCAATCCTGCTGCTCGGTCTTGCTCGGTCTCGCTGAAGGGATTGGACAATGCTACGCCATTACTCGTCCAAGGGGCCGCAATCCAGACCGGCCGCTTGCAAATGGATCCCGTCTCGTTCGGGATTTTCATAGTCCATACCCAGGGCGTTCATGGAGACCTGGCAGCACTGAAAGCCGATGTTCCGGATGCTGCGTCAGCGGCAGAAAACCCGCTGCTGGGTACGTGGAAACTGCAATCATTGGTCTCTGAGGTGATCGCAACCGGGCAGCGTTCCAACCCGTTCGGCGACCATCCAGATGGCTATCTCAGTTACTCTCCAGATGGCCGTATGTATTCGATCGTCGTCATGGAAAATCGTCCGAACCCAGGCGACGTAGTCCCAACGGACGAGGAGAAACTTAAACTCCAAGAAAGCATGATCGCCTATGCCGGGAGGTATACTTTAAGCGGTGAAGCGGTACTCTATCATATTGATATTTCCTGGAATCAATCGTGGGCTGGCACACACCAAATGCGATTCTACAAACTGGATGGTGATACCCTGACGCTCATGACCGCTCCCGCCAGAAGCCCGATCAGTGGGCAGGAAAGCAGGTTTATTGTGGTGTACAAGAAAGTTCAGTAGATTTAGGCTTACTGCTCGATGAGCAGCAGAACGGAGCGGCCTGCCAAGGTATAGCTGCTGCTGGTGAGTAGCTCTTCCTGACCGGGCGCGTTGAAATTATCCCGGCTCTCCATCCATCCAGCCGTGTCGGCCACACGATACCAGCGCTTGCCGGGCAGGTTAGCCGGCAGCGTAGCGGTGACCCAATCCGACCAACCATTGTAGGCCACGTAGATGGAGACGACGCTGTCGCCGACGGCGGATTCAGTGCAGTCGATGCGATAGGCCAGAAAGTGATTGTCGGGGTTATTTAAGTAGCTGGGGTCAGCTTCTACAGCATCATTGCGGAGCCAGGTGATGTCCTTCAGACCGTTGCTGTTGGAAACGGCGCCCGTGAAAAATTCCGCCGGGCGCAGGGCAGGGTGGGCGTTGCGAAAGGCCATCAACTTCGTGCTGAAATGAAAGAAGCGGGCGAAGGTCTGCACGTTGGAATAGTCGAGCCAGTTCTTGTCCGTATCCAGGTTGTAGGCGTTGTTATTGCCGAACTGGGTGCGATACATCTCGTCGCCTCCGGTGATCATGGGCACGCCGGCCGAGAGCATCAGGATGGCCATGCCCGTGCGCGCGGCCTGGCGCTGGAGCGCGGCGTCGCCGCCTTGGTCCCAGGAAATATTGTTGTCAGTCCCGCCGTCCGAAGGGCCGAAAGGATAGGATTGGTTGTTCTGTTTGTTATTGTAGGAGTACAGATCGCGCAGCGTGAAGCCGTCGTGGGCTACGAGGAAATTGACCGAGTGCCACGGCTTGCGGCCATTCGATTGAAACAAGTCGGCCGAGCTGGCAAAGCGCGTAGCCAGCTCGGCCGGCGCCGTTTCGGCCACCCCCAGTTTGTTCTGGCTGGTGCGCAGGTCATCGCGGAAAAATCCGTTCCATTCTGCCCAGCCGCTGGGAAAGCCTCCCAATTGAAAGGTGCCGTCGCCGATGCCCCAGGGTTCGGCGATGAGATCGACGCCGGCGCCTCCGGCGGCGGCCCGCACGGGCAGTTCGCGCACGGCGCGGTTGAGCACGTTGTTGGCATCGAGCTTATCGAAACGAAAGCCCCCCTCGGTAAACGTGTTACCGAGCACCGGCGCCAGATCGAAGCGGAACCCATCAACGCCGAGCGCGTCCTTCCAGTAGCCCAGCGCATCCATGATCTCCTGGCGCACGACCGGGTTGGCCGTATCGACGTTGGCACCGACACCGTTGTTGTTCCAGTAATGGTGGTGATCGCGCGTCAGCTCATAATAGGTCGCATTGTCCAGCCCGCGCCATGACAAGATTCGGGCGATGTCGCCCGGACTATCCGCGTCGCCCTCGGCGGTGTGGTTGTAGACCATGTCCACATAAACCTTCAGTCCGTGGTCGTGAAAGGCTTTGACCATCGTCTTGAACTCGCGTGTCGGTCCGCCGGGCGACTGATCTGCGGCGTAGTGGCGATCAGGCGCAAAGTAGTTCTCCGGGTCATAACCCCAATAGTTGTTGCCGTCCGTGGAAGCGATGAGGTCGTTAGTGTCATTCTGAAACTCCTGGAGCGGCAAAAACTCGACCGCCGTGATGCCAAGCGACTTGAGATAGGCTGCCTTCTGCGCCGCACCCGAGTAAGTGCCGCGCTGCCCGGCCGTGACACTCGGATCGTTCTTCGTCAGCCCACGCAAGTTGACCTCATAGATGATCTCGTCCTTAAACGGCCGAACAGGTTTGGCACCCGCATCCGCCGACCCACCGACCTCTTCAGGCTTGAGTGCTATGCCGCGGGCCGCCTGCCGGCCCGTATCGATGGTGCGCGCCTGGCTACCGGAGCAATAAATTTCGTCGGTTGGCTGCTGCGGCGTCTTCGGGTCGTGGCTGACTTCCAAGGCATAGGGATCCAGTAGCGTTTTGTTCGGATCAAAGCGGTTACCGGCATCGTCGACATCTTTGATGAAGCCGGCGGTGCTGCCCGGTTTCCATGCCGGATCGAAAGGCCAGTTCGGTCCCCAGGCGCGGTAGTCATAATAAATGGTGCCGGTGATGCCCTTGGCTGCCAAATCGGCTACAGCGATGGTCTTTGACCAAATACCGGTCTGTGGATTGGCATCTAACGGGACGCTGGCCTTCTCCGTGGAGCTCGCCGGCTGGTCGTAGAGCCATACTTCAATGCGCGTGGCCCGCGAGGAGTAGACGCGGAAGGTAAGGTGAGTTTCGTTCGCGTCGAAAGTTGCTCCTAGCCCGTTGGAGCCAACGGCCAAGGCTCGATAAGCGGCTGCGTCCATCCAGCCGCAGGCAAACGCAAAACAAAGGAAGCAGCGTGAGACGAAGCGTTGCCAGAAGAAGTTTGGGATGATGCTCATTGACTGTCGTACTACCAGACTTTTCGCCGGTTGGCTCTTACCCGTATGGGTCATGGATCCTTTCGTCCTTGCCCAGGTGACCGTGTCCCCAAACTGCAGAAATTCCGCCTGCAGGCCGGGGATGATACCAGCGGTTTTGCCAAAAAGTGGAGTTCCGATCGGCAGAATGGGAGGACAAAAATGTTCTGAACCCGTTTACGGCGTTGACCCCATTGGAGCTGTGCGATGGACTGAAAATAGCAGTTCTGGCAGTCTACGCCTTCTGGAGCAGCTGTGACGAAAATCGGAGTCCCGCCGAGCGTCGAATACACCCGGCCGAAATGACCCGTGTCCCTCCGGCAGCGGCAAGAAAAATCAAGTTGTCGGCAAATGAGAGGGTACACCGGTAACGGATGTTCTCACGAAAATCGGAGGAAATTGAATGGAGTCTCCTTTCCCAACGCGCAGATTCGGGCTTGAGGCGAGGTGCCTTCAACAAAGCGAACGCGGAACAATACGCTGTCTGGTTGAAGCAGAGCGGCCTTGCTTGTTTTGCGTTTTCCTCACACATCGATCTCGGGACGCCCAAGGCGGAACGGATTTTCGCGCGACGGATGGATTTCGCGGCAGCCCTGGGGGCCAAGGTTATCAACATCAACGCGTCGGTCCGAGACCGTGCGGAGGTTTTGCCGACCATCGTTAAGGGATTCGGTTTCTCGAACACGGCAGTCGGATTCATTGCTGCGGTTCCCTACCTGATTGGCGCCTTTGCCATGTACTTCTGGGCACGGCATTCAGACAGGACGCGCGAGAGGAGGTGGCATTTTACGATCGCGGCTTTGGCACTCGCGCTTGGGTTGGTGTTGGCGGTAGTCCCCCGGCATCCGGTTGCTTTTGTTGGCATTACGCTGTGTGCGGTGGGTGTATTGCCTGCGGTGCCAATCTTCTACACCTTCCCGGCGGCGTTCCTTAAAGGGCCGGCAGCAGCCGGAGGACTCGCCTTAGTGAACGCCACCGGAAACATAGGCGGTTTTGTCGGCCCAATTGTGGTTGGCTGGGTGGCGCAAAGGACCGGCAATCCCGCTAGTGGCCTACTGGTCATTGCCGCCGCCGTCCTCTTGGCTCCTGCAATCATCCTGGTCATGGACAGGAAAAAGATTTCGGAGGTGGAATGACCTAGCTAGCTGAGCTTCACTGCTCAGAGCCGAAACTGCGAGCAGTCGTTCTACCAACTGGATTACACGCGGGCCGATGTCCCTTTGAGCCCGCTGCCTTTCGATGAGGGGTCAACCATTCGCCTATGGCTCCTCGGAGATGCACTTGTTCTGGTGCCATTGCTCGCGTTCGAAGGAAAAGCTTCGAGCGTTCTTCCGGGCGGCAGCACACCCGTTTTCTCAAGGGGCTTTGGATGTGGTGGTCGATGAGCATTCCATCACCGTTCACGCTCGCGTCGCGGTCGAGGAAGTGGCGGTCACAAAGGGCGCAGCCAAATATACGGGCAATCGAAGTGCCCGCGGCCTTTGAGCGTCATGCCGCCTACCTGGCGACGCACCTGCACTTCCTCGCAGATGGCGTCGCGCTTCCGGGCAAAGTGTTGCGCGTTCCAGCCGCCGGGCTCCACCGACTCGTCCGTGAATGCCGCAGCCACCTATGAGTTCTCTTATGCGCTTCCAGCCGGGCATCGCGCCGAGCATATCATGCTCAATGACGATGTTCTAAGTGATGGCAACTTCGCACCTGGCGAGGGGTGGGAGGCAACCTACGTGGAGCCCTTGTTCGCGTTCCTCTGAAGCCTGCGCGCCAAACGCACCCAGACACCGTTTGCGCGGACGCGTCTCTCGATGGCGTTTCAGCGAATCGGATCGGCCGGGATTTCGATGGCCGGTGTTTACTACCTTTGCGTTGCGCACACCGGCAATTCGTAGCCGGGGCGAACTTCCTGTTCATAAGGCTCAATCCCGGGCTGAATATTGCCGGGTGGCTTGATCTCGGC
Source organism: uncultured Verrucomicrobiae bacterium (assembly GCA_963782115.1). GTDB lineage: Bacteria > Verrucomicrobiota > Verrucomicrobiia > Chthoniobacterales > JAFAMB01 > JAFAMB01. The sequence continues at coordinate 98,367 of CAWAIK010000012.1, read as the reverse complement.
TAGAAGGCAGCGTAGGAGGAGTTGAATCAAAGAATTGCTCTATGGCCGAGATCTTTACACTGGTCACTTCAATTGATCTGTTGGCCCCTTATAAGGTTTCCAACGATCTGCTGCTCGAGCTCGTGAACGTCACTACTACCATTGAGGACGATCCGGAAGGTGCTGCGGCGGGGATGGGTTGGGTTCAGATTGTCGAACCCCACGAATTGATCAAACACCAACCGGCAGCCGGATATATGCTCAAAGACCGCCATGTCCAAATGACCTTTGCGAAAAGTGCCGGAGTTTGCCTTGGAGACCGAATTAAATTCAGGACGGTTCAGTGACGAGACTTCTCATGGTGTGAGTTTCCGAATTCCTTTTTTTCTCAGCCTGGCCTTCTGGTTGTGAGCTGGACAACGTCACGGTGAACGCCGTCCATCCCAATCGAGTTTGCTCTAACCACATTTGTCCTCCGTGCGCAGCGACAATTTCGCGACAAATGCTCAAGCCCAATCCCGAGCCACTGGTCTCGGAAGAGCGGCTGGGGTCAGCTCGATAAAAGCGTTCGAAGACGCGGATTTCATGCTCCTTGGTGATACCAGGTCCGGTATTGGCGATCCGGAGCAGTGCGAGAGCATTGGATTTCGTGAGCGAGATAGAAAGAGAGCCACCCTGGACGTTGTATTTCGTCGCGTTATCCAGCAAATTCAGCAGCACCCGCCGAAGGTACAGTTCATCTGCCCAGACTTTAACGTCAGGCGAAATCTCAGATTCCGTGCTGATGCGTTTTGGACCGGCAAGGATTTGCGCGTCTTCTACTAACTCATGACAGATCGCACTGAAATCGAGGATTTCCCTGGTCAGCATGAGCGCCCCGGCGTCTGCGCGCGAGAGCAACAAGAGTTTTTCAACGATATCACAAAGGCGTTGAGTTTCGGTCAGCAAACCCTCCAAAAAGCTTTCGATCTGCAGGCTGTCTGCTTCAGCCTTAAGGGCATACTCAATTTCGCCGCGGATGATGGTAAGGGGCGTCTTGAGTTCGTGGGAAGCATCGGTAGAGAAACGGGTGGCCTGCTCAAAGCTTCGCTCGAGCCGATCGAACGTATGGTTAAGCACCTGGACCAGCCGGCCTACCTCATCCTCAGCCCGAGGCTCAGGCAAACGCTGATTCAGAGCCTTGGCGTGGATTTGTTCGGCGGCGGCGGCCACCTTCTGTAAAGGTTGAAGCGCTTTACGCGTGATCCACCATACGCCCAAAGCCGCCACAGGGACTGCCACCGCAAGGGCCGCTAGATAAGCGCTTGTCAGATCAAAGATCAGCTCGGTGGTCTCTTTCCTGATCACAATTGGAGAAGTCGGCTTATTCCTGATCTCGCGAAACGCCTCCAATTGATCATTATAAATGACCAGGCCAGAAGCGATGCCAAAAATCATCAGTTCGACCGTAAGGAAGAGAGCGGTCCAAAGGGCGAGTCGGCTGCGGATAGGCCACTGTTTCACGTTGAATCTCCGATTCGATAGCCGACTCCGCGAACTGTTTGAATGAGCTTGGTGGGCTCGCCGTCGTCGACTTTGCGCCGCAACCGTTGGATGTAGACCTCGACCAGGTTAGTTCCGGCATCGAACTGGTATTCCCACACGTGCTGGCAGAGTTGCGTTCGCGTGAACACCCTGCTGGGTGCCCGCATTAAACACTCCAACAAAGAAAATTCCCTGCCGGTCAGAGCGATGCGCCGATTGCCTCTGCGGGCGATTCGCGTCCCAACGTCAAGGGTAAGATCCTGTATTCGATATCGCACAAGGGTTGCTCCCGTTCGGCGCCGGATCAATGCCCGCAGACGGGCGGCCAACTCCTCGATAGCAAACGGCTTCGCCAGGTAATCGTCCGCGCCTAGATCAAGCCCCTCGACCTTCTCGCGGATCTCTCCCCGCGCGGTCAAAATGAGCACCGGAACCGCGTTCGACCGCTCCCGGAGCGCACGAAGGACGCTGAGGCCGTCGCGGCCGGGGAGCATGATGTCCAAGACGATTGCGTCAAAAGGGTTGTCGAGGATCACTTCCAAAGCCTCATCGCCGCGACCAATGACGTCGACCGCGAAGCCGAACTCTTTCAAGCCCTTTTGGACAAAACTCGCGATTTTTCGTTCGTCCTCAACCACCAAGATTCTCACGATCGATCTGACACCTCGGTTTTCCTCGCCGGCATTTCTGACCGCGAAGACCTCGTTAAACGCTTTTGATAAAAAAAATAGCCGAAATTCTGAGGGATCCAGCCTTTTCTCTCGTTTAATCAAGAAAGGAGGTATGGACCCCAGTTTACTTCCTGTAATGTTCGGGAAAGCAAAATGAATGAATCACGCTTAGACGAGGATCTCAAAGCTCTTTCTAAACGTCCGCGACCGGATCTGCCGACCGACTTTAACGCTAAGGTTTGGTCAAAAGTGAAAAACCGGGAGACGCGCTCCCGTGCGAGACGGGAGAGTTGGCTTAAGACGTTACTCTCCGCGTTCCCAACGCCGCAGTGGGCAGCAGCCGCTTTAGCTCTCGCCATTTTAGCCGGTTGGATTCTAGGACGAATGACGACAGGTTCAGCAGCGAGTCCCACGGAGACAAAACTGGCGGCATCTGTGACCGGCGAAGTGATTGACATGGCTTGTTACTTTGACAATGGGGCAAGCGGGCCAGCTCACGCTGAGTGCGCCAGAATGTGTATCGCAAGCGGGCTTCCCGTCGGACTTAAGGCGAAGGACGGAACAATTTACGTGCTCATAGGTAAGCAACTGCCTCAGGGTCCCCAACCGGCTGCGATGCACGAATCGCTGAACGCCCAGTTGGCACAGTATGCCGCGAGGATTGTTACTGTGAGTGGCACGATCGTGAGCAAAAAGGGTGCGAATGTCATTGAGAATGCCCAGCTTGTCAGTAAAGAAGCGCTATGGCAACAAGGTCCGGATCGTGTGACGGACTTAAAAGCCCATTTTGCTCATTTTCTCTAAAAGCAGCCTGCGAGCGCGATAAACCTTCATTTCGACCGCCTTCAACGAGATGCCGAGTAGTCCGGCAATTTCGGCCTGCGGGCGGTTTTCCAAAGCTGTTAAAGTGAACGCGGTTTTGAGGTCTTCGGGCAGTTCACTGATAGCCTTTTCCAAAGCGATTAACTCCTCGCGACGATCCGCTCTTTGGTCTGGCCCAAGATCCGTCGCCAGAAGCAAGTCTGGATCTTCACCTTCCCGCGCGGGAACGTCGAAGGATGCCGTCTGCAGAGAATCCCGGTAAGCGCGGCTTCTCAAGTGATCCCGACAGAGATTCAACGCGATATGGTACAACCATGTGGTGAACTTGGCCGCGGGACGAAATTTTCCGATGTTGAAGTAAGCCCGAACAAAAGTCTCCATGGCCAACTCCAGGGCGTCAGCTTCGTTATGCACATGACGCAACACGAAGCGAAATAAGCCCTCTCGGTGCCGATCCATCAACGCGTTTAAAGCTTGATCTTTGCCGACCTGTAGCGCCTGAACTAGGATTAGATCCGGATCTTCTGATGTCATAGAGCTCGGTCGTCACGATCGGCTTCGTCGAGTTAGCTGTGAGCTGTCAGGGCAGAAATCCTAAACACGCTTTTTTTAATATCGGATCCGGCCCCTACCCGCGAGAAAAACTTGTGATCGCCGGGCTCATGGAACTTCGTCCTCCGGTTGTCGACGTGTCACACAGCGTGAGTCATCAGGGTGAGGTAACGATGGAGAGAACTATCTTCCCGCGGCCGTTCCGTTCCTTGATTGATCCGCAATAGGCATCGGACGCCTTCACCAAGGGCACGATGGCATCGACGAAGCATTGAAGCTCGCCGGCGTCCAGGAGGCGGGATATCGCCATCATTTGTTTCTGATTTGGTTGGACGATAAAAAATGCTTTCTCTATGCGTTCGTCCTTAGTTCCTTCGCCATCGGCGGCGATGCTAACCATGCGGCCTTCCGATTTCAACAGACTCCATGAGCGTTTCAGGGTTTCTCCACCGACCGTGTCGAAGACGACATCCACTCCGCAAACGGTTTCCTCAAAGCGGCCTGATCGGTAGTCGATGAGCTCGTCGGCTCCAAGGTGAGAGAGAAAGTCGAAATTTCGAGCGGAAGCCGTTGTGATGATGTGCGCTGCGGCACGTCTGGCCAGTTGAATGGCGAACACTCCGACGCCTCCCGATCCGCCGTGGATGAGAATCCGGTCTCCGGCTTGGAGTTTGGCGCGATCGAACAAACCTTGCCAGGCCGTCAATGCTCCGATGGGAACACTGGCCGCCTCAACATGACTTAATCGGGCAGGCTTCACCGTCACGGAAGTCGCGGCGGTGACGCAGTATTCTGCGCTGGCTCCATCGGTAAACCAGTCGTTCATTCCGAAGACCTCGCGACCGATCAGATTTTGGTCCACCTCCGCGCCCACAGTCTCAACCACGCCGGAGAATTCATGACCGGGAATTGCGCCTGTTCTTTTCCCACCCTCCCGGGTATGTGTGGTCGGATACCAAAGCAACTCCGTCCGGGTCACGCCTGCAGCATGGACGCGAACGAGCATTTCACCGTGGCTTGGCTGGGGCGTCGGAACCGTGTCTGAGAGCAGAGCAGGATGGTCGGAGGAGTCATTAAAACGCATGGCATTCATTGTTTTTATGGTTGTGTTATGACAAATCTTTCGTGCAGTTCGGTTTCGCATTGGCTTTTAGCTTCTGCCTTACCATCCCACTATGTTTGACGATCAAGGTGGTTACCGTAGCTAATGGAGGATTGGATCAGACGCCAATTGATTGAACGGCAGCAGCCGAGGCGCCAATCGCCCGTGATGTTCCAGCGTTGGTTTCATTTGCTATTCCTTCATTGGCCGCTTTCACGCGATATTGTCCAGATGACATTGCCGCCCGGATTGCAAGCGGACACCTTTGAGGGCAACGCCTGGGTGGGGATCGTACCGTTTTTCATGCGAGGCGTGCGGCCTGCAGGTTTTGTTTCGGTTCCCGGCATTTCAAACTTTCTTGAATTGAACCTTCGAACCTATGTTCGCGACGCGAGCGGGCGGCCCGGTATCTGGTTTTATTCCCTGGACGCAAACCAGCCTCTGGCTGTCTGCTTAGCCAGAGCAGCCTTCGCGCTCCCCTACGAATTTGCTGATATGAATGCCAAGGTTTCTGACGGCGAAATCGACTATCGGTCCCATCGTTTCGGGTTCAAAAACTCGCTTCATTATCGGTATCGGCCCTCCGAGAAGCTCGGAGAAGCGAAGTTCGGTTCCCTTGAATTCTTCCTTATCGAACGATACCGGCTGTTTGCTCGCCGCGGGAGACAACTATTCACCGGGCGAGTGCATCATTCGCCCTACCAGTTGCGCAAAGTGACCGTGACCGACGCCGATCCGGGATTGTTTGCGATGGACGGATTTGAAACTCCAGCCGAGCCTCCGGCTCACACGACCTATTCGGAACGGGTTGATGTTTCCATTTATTCAATGGGCTTTTCATAGGAGCTCGGTTCCATTAGGAACCAGTTCGTTGCGGCTTGCCTCCAATGAGTGAACCCTCGTCGATTGCCAATTACGAAAGCACCTTGTTGAAAACAGAGACAAATTCCGAGAGACTGAACGGCTTGGCCAGAAATGCTCTGAATCCAAGTTGCTCGGCTTTCGTGAACAGGTCGTCGTCTGCATAACCGCTGCATAGGATCACGCGGGCATTCTGGTCCGCTTCCAAAAGGAGCTTCAATGCCTCTTGGCCGCTGAGTCCATTTGGAATTGTGGCGTCGAGAAGGACCGCTGCGAAAGGGTTGCCATTTGCTTTCGCCCGAATGAATTCGTTGCAGCCTGCGATGCCATCTTGTGCCACAGCGCACTCGTAGCCGAGAGAATTTAGCATTGACCTTACGACGCTTAAGATCATCTCCTCGTCATCGATAACCAGGATCCGTCCGGTGGCCTTCACGACAGGAGGGGGCAGTGATGCTACAGGTGGCTCGGGCCGGTGCGCTGCAGCCGGCAGCATCAGCGAAACGATAGTCCCGCGGCCAACCACTGACTCGATAGTGATACCGCCGCCATGCTGTTCCATGATCGATTTGACGGTAGCGAGACCCAGACCGCTGCCGCCTGGCTTTGTCGTAAAACAAGCCTCAAATATCCTGTCTCGAATGCTTTCAGAAATCCCGGTACCGCTGTCTTCAATCTCGACTCTTACATACCGGCCGGGGGGAAGCTCGAACGACCCTGGGATGCTCTGATCAGCATTCTCGGCGCGCACCAAGAGCTTGCCTCGCTGCGGGGTGGCTTCGCAGGCGTTAATAACCACGTTCTCGATTACTTGCGTAAGCTGAACTGGATCACCAACGACTGGGTACAAATCCCGTTGAAAGGCAAAGTGCGATTTGAGCTTCGACCCGCTGAGTGCAAGAAGGACAGCATGAGTGAGAATTTCCGAAACATCCAGAGCCTGCTTAACCGGGGCTCCGCCTTTCGAGAAAGTGAGCAGGCGCCTGGACAAGCTGGTGGCACGCTTGGCGCCCTGGCTCGCGTCATCGAGGTACTTAGACCACCGCTTATCGAGGGCCGTCGCGGCCGAGGCCAGATCCAGGTTGGTAATTATTACTTGGAGGATATTGTTGAGATCGTGCGCGATACCGCCGGCCAGCGTTCCAATGAGTTCGAGCCGCTGGGTGCGGAATTGAGCCTCCATTTGCCGCTTTTCAGTAATGTCGGTGTCAATCACCAGGATCGAGTTCGGATTTCCCTGGCCGTCCCGCAAGAGCGTGCAACGGCTGGCGACCACCACTACTCGTCGGTCTTTGGTCAGTTTGCGTACCTCTCCTGACCAGCTTCCTTCTTCCAGGAGGATTTTTTTTGCCGCCTCGAACGAGGCGCGGTCTTGATATTCCATTTTCCGAAAACCGCCATCGATAGCCTCTTTCGCAGTCCAACCGTAAAGCTCTTCAGCGCCTTTATTCCAGTATTGAATCTTTTCATCCAAGCTGCGGACCGAGATGGCATCGTGAGCGAGTTCGAGGAGATTGGCTTGCACCTGAATTTTCTCTTCCGCCCGTTTGCGCTCGGTAATGTCCACCACCACGGCTCGACATTCCTGGCCATTGTCGGATCTCCTTGCCTCGATGCACGCATAGAATGGGGGTGTCCCCTCTCTCAGGAGCACGACTTCGCAAGTCTCTCGTGACTGACTTGCAAATACCTTCGCCGTGAAAGCCCGGAAGGCGGGACGAGAACTCTCGGCGACAAAAAGCCCGAAATGACGATTCACCAAGCGCGAACGATCCACCCCGAGCAGTCCTGAGCCAGTCAGGTTTGCCTGTCGGATCTTCCCATCACGATCCAAGGTAAAATAGCCCGACGGCGCAAATTCGTAGAGATCGGTGTAGAGCTCCAGCGCGGCCTCCGTCGCTGCGCGAGCCTGCTGAAGTTGCTCGTTCTGCATCTCCAGTTCGATTTGGTGAATCTGCAGTTCTTGAACGAGCCGGTGTGTGTTGTGCGCGGTCCTCTCAGCTCCGGCCTGCAAGCGCTGAGCCTTCTGCTTCTCGCTTAGCCGAGCTTCCGCCTGGCGGCGCAGTTCGGCGGGATCCGATGGTTTAGAGGGTATCATTTTCGTAGGGATCCAACCTTCGTTTCTTCCGACCCTGGCGTTATTTCGCCATCCTTTTCGAGAGGCCCGCGCTGCTGCTCCAGTTTGAGGACTTGTTCGCCGATTTGTTTGTATAAATCGACTTGCCTCTTCCGTAGTTCCGCCTCCAGCGTCTTGGAATCGGTGATGTCCACAAACGTGATGACCACGCCGTCAACCATGTTCTCCAGCGTTCGATAGGGCATGATGCGCATTAAAAACCACAGCCCGTCGCGAGTGGTGAGCTGTTGCTCGTGGGGGACCAATGTCCGCAGGACCTCCCGTGCGTCGTCCGTCAGTTCGGAATAGAGCAGGTCGGAGGCGATGTCCGTGATCGGCCGGCCAACATCACCTCGCATCAACTTGAAGATCTTGTTCGACCCGGTCGTGAAGAGTCGCACGTTGAGCTCGTCGTCGAGGAACAAGGTGGTGAGTTCCGTGCTGTCGAGCAGGTTCTTCATGTCATTGTTCAGCCGGGACAGGTCGTTCACCTTGACATTTAGCTCATGGTTGAGCATCTGCAGTTCCTCGTTCGTCGACTGCATCTCCTCGTTCATCGACTGCATTTCCTCGTTGGCGCATCTGGCTTCTTCCTGGAAGAGCTGCATCTCATCGCGGGTGATCCTGGCCTCTTGGCGGGCTTGCTCCAGTTCCCGCTCCATCTGGACTAGCACGCCGGCGGACGACCTTCTGGCTTTGCCCGATATTTTCGCTTCGGCGGCGGTTGCGGCCGTCGCGACGTCTGTAAAGACGATCATCACCGATCCCTGCAACGCCTTCGGCTCCGCGACCGCCTGAACGATGATGTCCACGGCCTGCATCTCACCGTTTGTTCTTACCACGAGGTTCTTAAGGGTGACCGCGTCTCTTTGCTGAAGTGCCTTCTGGAAGACGCCCTTCAATTCATAGCGCAGGCCCTCGCGAGCCATGGCAAACACGTTCCAGTTGACTTTGCCTGCTGCCGGCTCCAGGTATTTGCCCGTCCGGCCGCTGATGTATAGAATGTCGCCCTTTTCGTTGACCAGTACGGCCGCCGGCGAATACTTTTGCAACAGCAAGTGATCCGCCGGCGACTGGATATTGACCGCTGGTTTTGAGGGCTTCGGCGGATGCAGCGCAGGCACAAACGCGGAGGAAAACTTGAGGGGCTTCGTTCGCAGGTGGGAGTCGACCCGCCGGTAAAGACGCGCTTTGTCGTCCAGGATGGCAAAGAAATCGGTAAACTCTCCAATGCTTTCCGACTTTCCGAGCAAAAGAACACCGCCGGGATTCAGGCAATGGTGGAAAAGCGGTAAGAGTCCTTTCTGCAATTCCGGCGACAGATAGATGAGCAGGTTCCGGCAGCTCACGAGATCCATCTTGGTGAAGGGCGGATCCATGATCAGGTTTTGCGACGCAAAGATCACCATCTTCCGGATGGTTTTTGTGATCTGGAAACCGTGTTCGACCTGGATAAAGAACCTGTTCAGGCGCTCCGGCGACACATCCGCAGCGATGTTCGGCGGGAAAACGGCGGCGCGGGCTTTCTCGATGGCATCCCCATCCAGGTCGGTGGCGAAGATCTGAAGCGAAAAGTTTTGGGCTGGTTTGAGTTGCTCCAGCGCCTCGTTGAAAACGATGGCCAGCGAATAGGCCTCCTCCCCGGTCGCGCAGCCGATCACCCAGGCCCGTAGCGTCTGACCGGTTCCCCGGCCTTTCAGGATCGCCGGGATAACCTCGGTTTTCACTTTCTCCCACGCCACCGGGTCTCGGAAGAAACTTGCCACTCCGATCAAAATCTCCTTGAACAGCAACCCCACTTCCTGAGGATTCTCCTGCAGAAACCGGACGTAGGTGGCAATCTTGTCGATCTGATGGATGCCCATGCGCCGTTCGATCCGGCGATAGACCGCGAGATGCTTGTAGAGGGAGAAATCGTGGCCAGTCTGATCCCGCAATAAAATCAGGATTTTTGCGAGCCCACTGCGGGCTTTATCCGCCTGGGCCAGTCCGGACTTGGCGATCAGCGGCGCGTGCTGGAGATAGGCAATGATTTTGCCTGGCAATAGCTCCACCGGGGCGACAAAGTCGACCATCCCGGTGTCCACCGCGCTCTTGGGCATACCGTCGCATTTAGCCGAAGCCGGCTCCTGCACGAAGGTGGCTCCCCCTTTTGCCTTGATGGCCCGAAGGCCCAGCGTTCCGTCGGAGCCCATGCCCGACAGGATGACGCCAACGCTGCGGTCCTGTTGGTCATCTGCCAGGGAACGGAAGAAGAAATCAATCGGCAGGCGCAGGCCGTGCGGCGCGATCCGCTCGAGAAGGTGCAAAACTCCGTGGAGGATGGACATATCCTTGTTCGGCGGGATCACATAGACGCAGCCCGGGTGAACAACGGTGTGATCCTTGACCTGAACGACCTTCATGGCGGTGGCGCGTTGAAGCAGTTCCACCATAAAGTCCTTCTGCGTCGGTTCCAGGTGCTGGACGATGATAAAAGTTATGCCGCTCTCCGGCGGAACGTTCCGCAAGAACAGGTCCAGTGCCTCCAGCCCGCCGGCTGAGGCGCCGATCCCCACGATGGGGAAAAGTCGTTCCGCGCTCTGACCGTTGTCCATTGGTGGTGCGCAGTTGGTATTCGCGGGGCGCTGCTTTCCTTTATTTCGCACTAGCATGAATGGAGCCGTCTTGCCCACGGCCGGAATCTACCAAAGACGGGCGGATAAAACAATAAATACAAAATATTCAATGTTTTCCAGGATGAATGATTATTCCAATATTAACAATAGGTTATAAAATGGAGTCTGTGGCGTCGTCAGAGCACCCGTGGGTCAGGATGACGATCGACTCGCAGACTTGCAGGGCCGCAATGAAGATGATTCTCAATGTTCTAAACGTTCTAGCACATTACTTGCTGTTGAGCCTCGCGATCGCTCGGCCGCCGGGCCGTTCCATAGTACAGGCCGCGCCTGGGCCGAATCGTAAACAACTGAACAAAAACAGACTAATTGACCGTTTAGAGACATTATGAGTTCAAGCATTTCTCGACTTCAGGCGATCACCGCCGCGAGCAACTTCAAATCCTCATCGACTCCTGTAACCTTTCGCGAAACTTTCGCGACTGAACTCTACGGTTCGAACGTGTTCAGCCCGACAGTGATGAAGGACTGCTTACCAAAGACGATCTACAAGAGCGTAATGCAGACGATCGAGAGTGGGGCGAAACTTGACGCGACCGTTGCCGATGTCGTGGCTTCAGCGATGAAGGATTGGGCCATCGAGAAGGGTGCCACCCACTATTCCCACGTCTTCTACCCGCTCACGGGCGTCTCCGCCGAGAAACATGACTCTTTCCTTTCTCCCGATGGTTTGGGCGGCGCACTCGCCGAATTTTCTGGCAAAACCCTCATTCAGGGCGAACCTGATGCTTCCAGCTTCCCCAGCGGTGGTCTGCGCTCGACGTTTGAGGCGCGCGGTTACACCGCCTGGGATGTGACCAGCCCGGCTTATATCTTAGAGAATCCCAACGGAACGACCCTTTGTATTCCGACCGCCTACATTTCTTGGACCGGAGACGTGCTCGACAGCAAGACGCCGCTGCTCCGTGCCATGCAGGCCCTTGATCAGCAGGTCCGCCGGGTGCTGAAACTATTCGGTCACGACAAGATTGCTCATATCTCCAGCACCGGCGGCCCCGAGCAGGAGTACTTCCTTATTGATCGGAATTTCTTCTACGCTCGCCCCGACCTGCTGAACGCCGGACGTACCCTCTTTGGGGCGAAGCCTCCGAAAGGCCAGGAATTCGAAGACCACTATTTCGGGTCTATTCCTGAGCGTGTTCTCGCGTTCATGCTGGATGTCGAACGTGAACTCTTCAAGCTTGGGATACCGATCAAGACACGGCACAACGAAGTAGCCCCAGGGCAATTTGAGGTGGCACCGGTCTACGAATCCTCGAACCTTGCCGCGGATCACCAGCAACTGGTGATGACATTTTTAAAGAGTGTCGCTGAGAAGTACGGCTTAGCTTGTTTGTTGGCCGAAAAGCCGTTCGCCGGGGTGAACGGGAGCGGAAAACATCTGAATTTCTCACTAGGGAATGCGACTCAGGGCAACTTGCTTGACCCCGGTGACACGCCCCACGCCAATGCTCAGTTTCTGGTGCTCTGCGGTGCAGTCATACGTGCAGTGAGCCTGCACGCCAAACTTCTGCGCGCGGTTGTCGCCGGCGCCGGGAACGATCATCGCCTTGGCGCTAATGAAGCGCCACCTGCGATCATTTCCATCTTCCTCGGCGACCAACTCACTGATGTCTTCGAGCAAATCAAGGGGGGCGGCGCCAAGAGCAGCAAGGCGAAGAGCTCGCTCAACGTCGGGGTTGACGTGCTGCCAACGCTTCCAAAAGATGCAGGCGACCGCAATCGGACCAGTCCCTTCGCCTTTACCGGGAACCGATTCGAATTCCGGGCGGTCGGCGCTAGCCAATCGATTGGCGCGTCGATCCTCACGCTGAACGTCATCGTGGCTGAATCGGTCGACTTCCTGGCCACCGAGCTGGAAAAGGCCGGTCCGGACAAGCTGAACGAAACGATTCAGAAGCTGCTCAAAGATATCATCGACGAGCACGGGAGCGTCATTTTCAACGGCAATGGTTACTGTGAAGAGTGGCATGCCGAGGCTGAAAAACGCGGTCTACCGAACCTCAAAACCACGATCGAAGCCTTACCGGCTTACACTTTACCCAGCACTGTTGCCGCCTTTGAAAAATATGGGATCCTGACAAGGCGCGAACTCGAGAGCCGGAAGGAAATTGCTTACGAACATTACGTAAGATCGGTGAACGTCGAAGCGAACACAGTGATCGAAATGGCCAAGACGATCATCTATCCCGCAGCAATGCGCTACCAAGGTGAACTGGCCGATACCGTTTCTAAATTGAAGGCAGCAGGTCTGAAGGCGGATACCACTGTTCTCGAAAAGGTGACCGAGCTAGCCAATGCTCTGCTGACCGGCGTCAGCAAACTGGAAGGAGCCCTATACCACGGGGAGAATGGGTCTGCAGAAGGACACGCCAAGTATTTCAAAGAGGCGGTCCTCCCTCCCATGCTGGAAGTGCGCGCCGCTGCAGATGCCCTCGAAGGTATCGTTGCCGACGACCTTTGGCCGTTACCAACTTACCAGGAAATGCTCTTTATCAAGTAGGCAGGGCGATTCTGGTTGCGTGCCGCCGCGCTGAGTCATCTTCGGTCAACGCTCATCCTTCGGTTTCCGAGCCAAGAGGGTCGTGGATAAATCGCGACTCTCTTCTGTGGTTTGCTATTAGCCATTCGATAGGGGTAAGATCAGCCTTGTCTTGACCGCACCGCACATGAAAAACGTCGGAACCGGAACGCGTGTTTCGCTTTCGCCGTTGCATAGCATTGAGTTGGCCCCAGGTTTGTCGCATCTGCTGGCGAAACCTCCGGAGAAAGATTTTCCTATCTATTCCATCGCTCGCAAAACCAGCCCGGACGGCCGTGAGTTGATGCATAGCGAGCTGGTTATCGCTGGGAAACGAACCCGCACAACTTACCCCCTGGCCGAGCGTTATCCTGTCCATTTCCTGAAGTCCTATCATCCGTGGAGCTTTCACGGCGATCCAGGGGTCGAATTCGAGAATAACCGCGCTGCTGCACAAATCCTCGGAACGCCTGAACCAATAGGGTTCGACAGCAACTCTTTCCGAGCCACCTTTATGCCGGGCAAGCCGCTGAGCAAGCTTTCTCCATTCACCAATATCGAACCACCACAGCGCTGTCTGGGCATCGCGCAGGAAAGCCAACCGGCGGCGCTCATCGGCCTATGGCGGCTGGTGGAAGAGGTTTTCGAGCAAATTGAAAAACTCCATTCCGAGCGCTTCTGTCACGGCGATCTGGAACTGCACAACATCGTGGTGTGCACCGGCCCGATTCAGACCTTTCTGGTCGACTTTGAGAGTTCCGAGCGAGCTTTTTCTGGTCCGGAAACAATCTGGGAACAACGCCGTTCGCGCGATTTGTTCGAATTACTACGTCTGGCGATTTACCTCCAATGTGGGATTGGGAGTCAGCGGGGGCGGCTCGCCCGCAGATCTCTCGAGGATTTGCCGAAATTGTTTGACCATGCTTCCACCTTTTCAGCTCGTCTGGATGCGGCCGATCGCAGTGCGGTGGATGGTAAAGATAGGAATTGATTTTACGACTCCTGCAAAGTTCCCGGGACCGGAAAATCGGCAGGGAAAGTATCGGTGAGGGCGATTGCGACCGGCGGGACGCGGTGTTAACGTCGAACAATGACGACAACAGAAAGTGAAACCCTCGCCGGGAAACAGGAAGCTCCGCTGGCTGTCCCGACGGATTTACACGCTAAAGCAACGAAGGATGTTTCCGGGGCGATGAACGCGATCCTGGCTGATGTTTTCGCGCTCTATCTGAAGACGAAAAACTTCCACTGGCATCTCAGCGGACCGCATTTTCGCGACTACCACTTGTTGTTCGACGAGCATGGGGACCAACTCTTTTCCATGACCGATCCCATTGCCGAGCGGATTCGAAAAATTGGCGGCATGACTTTGAGATCCATCGGCCATATCGCCAGAATCCAGCGCGTTCTGGACAACGACGCAAACTACGTGCAGCCATTGGACATGCTTGCCGAGCTTTGTGAAGACAATCAGATGCTAGCCGCCCGGCTGAGGGAAGCCCACGAAGTCTGCGACGAGCATCGCGACATCGCCACCGCCAGCCTCATCGAGACATGGATCGACGAAACGGAGCGGCGGAAATGGTTCCTCTTCGAAGCGGGCCGCGCTGGAGATGCTGGACATTAACCTCCTTGCCAACCTGAACTGGATTTTGCAGACCGCCGCCACAGCGGCGGTCGCTTTTTTGGCGAAGTATTGATGACAGGGAGCTTGAATGAGGGCGCTTTGTCTCGATCGCTTCGACCCGGGCGACACCCCCTGTACTGACGAAAGATTACTCCTGGCTTCCCTGGCGTGAATGGATATTGATGTAGGTATAGATAGGCAGTTTTGTCGTTGGCTTCGATGGCAGTCCAGACGTTGCCGAATCGATCAAGGCCGGCGAGATTCGTGCTACGGTGCTTCAGCCCGTTGTCCACCTCTCTGAACTAGCCGTGGATCAGGCTGATCAATACATTAAATAAAACCGGAAAAGCCGGTCAGGACGAGAAACAGACTATCGACTGCGTTCTGATCAACCCCGATAACGTGAAGAACTACACGGCATTTGGCCTGAAGGAATAGGGGATTTGCCGGGAAAATCCTCAGGGGGGATAGGACACTAGTACTAGTACTACCACTAGCTGTCGAGGTTTTTTCCGGTTGCCCCGTGATGGCCGAAATGGCACAAGCGCGCTTCGCCGGGGCGGAGAGCCCGAAACAGGTGAAAACGTAGAACAGCTACCGCGAGCGCTGCGCCCAGGCACGGGCCGATCCAGTAGACCCACCAGCCTTGCCAGAGCCGCGCGACCAGTTCTGGTCCGAAGGAACGCGCCGGATTCGCGCTTGCGCCTGATAGTGGTGCCTCGAGCCACGTAAGGATCGCGAAGAGCGGCGGGTTCACCAGCGGCGTAAAGGGTTGGGTAACCTTGTGCGCGGCGAAAATGAAGATCAGCAGAACGAGCAGGAAAGTGCAGACCGTCTCGCCAGCCACGGGAAGCCAACCGGGCACCGATCCGTTCGGTACTGCCGCGCCCCATTGATCGCTGGCCCCCACGGAACCCCAGAAAAGAAGTGCTGCTGCCCCGAACGCGGCGCCGACCAGTTGTGCCACCACGTAGAAGCTCGCGTCACGCCAGCGGACCTTCCCTTCGAGCCAAAAAGCAAATGTCACCGCAGGGTTGATATGGGCGCCACTCATCCTTCCAATCGGGGAGAAAGCAATGGCGGCCCCAACGCTGCCGAACAAAAAGCCGTTGAGCAGCCTGCGGGCGTCCGCGGAAATCGGCAGAGAAGCCAAGGGAGCACCGCTTCCCCAGAGCGCAATGACGATGGAAAGCCCGAGGAAGATCAACAGCGCCGTCCCGACCAGCTCCGAGGCGTACATTCGGGGATGCAACTTGTCGAATGGATGCGGCATGCCCGACAGCGGTCGATCCTGTTTGGCTTTAGCGCGCTGGTTCGCTTTCTCAATCGTGTCCATCGTCATGTAGCCGGCCAACCCTTACACTTAAATCCTGAGTGCAACATGCGTCCGATGACTTCACCCCATACTGAAACGCAGCAACGAGTCAAGCTTCGAAAGCTGGTCATCCAGAGGGTACCTCCAAATATCCGACCTTGGCGTCTGGTTTAGGTGTGCAGGCATTTGTTCCGTGTGTACCTGAACTTAGAAAATATGTCTGGGGAGAACCTGAATTAAGTCGCCCGCTCATAGCTGCCTCGATTAGGACGCAGCCTGGACCGCATACGACTCCTGCCGACCAGACGACCGGCGTGAAGACTCAACCCTGGCGTTATACACTTGTTTCAACGCTTGAACATCAAACGGCTGAAACGGATGTGTCTCAGGGACCGTCTTCTCCTCACGTCTGCACAGCTTCGTGACCGCGACGAGCGCGAATATTAGGATTTCCATTTTTTGTTTTCCTTTCATTGAGCTGCCACAAGAGCGGCAACCTGGTGACATTGCGTTACCAGCCGGTCGTTTATTTTCGAACGGCACGATAGGTGGCGATCGTTCGCGGAGCGATCACGATGGCGATGAACGACAGGACAAGAGCCATGTCGTGAATGCTAATCTTTTCCATTGTATCTCTGCTTCTCCAGTTTGTTTTAAACTATGAGAGTCAGATACAGACACCCCTCGCGGGGTTCCCCTCTGTTTCTCTCAGCATTCTGGATCGGTCGCATCTAATCGATGCGCCTTCCGGAATGCCCAGAGAATTCATTCATTGCGGCCAACAATAGCACCATATCGACCGAAGCCATTGACACTTTAGTCCGGTTGAGGAGAATCCGGGAGAGAAACATTTATAATGTATTGAAAGCAAAGACCTTAACTTGTAATGACAGGTATTTAAGCGAACCGTTCTCCATTCAGTCTTCGGCGTTCGCCCGGAGTCGCTTCGCACCGTTGCCTCTCACGAGGGAATCTGACCTCTCGCGCATTTCTTTCAGAGTTCTGCAAAAAATGACCGAGAACAACACATATACACACACACAGCGGCACTATACAACGTTATATTGATTCGTATAATATCCGTCCGCACCGCACAGGGAAGAATGGGAATATCCGAAACACGCGCTGTCGCCCGCACGAAAAGCTCTCTCGCTAGCTAGAAGATCACATTACCCTCATTCCTTTCGAAAGCGTCTTCTTTAGAACTAACCGAATATGGAAATGCCACTGTTTGTCTTTGCCCATGGTGCGGGTGCGCCTTGTTCGCATCCTTGGATACAACGCTGGATTGGGAGGCTGGCGACAATCGGGACCGTTATCCCTTTCGACTATCCGTATATGAAACGCTCAAGAAAACGTCCTGATCCGCTGCCGAGGCTCGTTGAAGCTCATCGTCAGGCACTGACCGAAGCTCGGCAGGGACATAGCGGACCAATCGTTCTGATCGGAAAAAGCCTTGGGGCACGCGTTGGATGTCACTTGGCATTGGAAGAGGAGGTTGCTGCGGTAATCTGCCTCGGTTACCCACTCTGCGGCGGAGGTGATCCGGCTAAGCTGCGAGCGGCGGTGCTCCGCGCAATATCCACTCCAGTCCTCTTCGTTCAGGGGACCCGCGACCGGCTCTGCCCGTTGCAACTCCTGGAGAGCATTCGACGAGAGATGAAGGCATTAAATAGAATCCACATCGTTGAAGGGGGAGACCATTCACTGCTTGTCACTCAAGCTCAACTCCGGGCAAACGGCGAAACCCAGGATGACGTCGACCAGCGGATCCTGGAAGCTATTCGGAGTTTTCTCAAGAAATGATTGTCAGCAACGGCTCACCGACGCAGTGCGGACAGTTGCTTTCAATGAAACCTTTAATGTGGCTTTGTTAAACGAGCCAGGCGCGAAACCGATTTCCCTGAAATTTGGGAGGACGATGATGGAGATCACGTGGCAATTGATCGATTTCCACCAGCGAATAAGGGGGTTCAAAGCCGTGAGGAAGGTCCTTCTGAACGACCTGCATCGCAAATTGAGGGGCCAATTCTTTGGCAAACTCCCGGGCGGCCTCTCCTATGGGAAGATCGGTCGCGGCCTGGACGATGCCGTCGGGCGCCACTTCGACGATGATCGATCGGTCGCCGGCCGGAGAGCCTTGATTTTCCCCGAGAACAGGCAAATCCCTGAAGACGACTTCAAAAAGAAGCGTGCTCGAAGGATCCATATTGTTTTTCTCCATGTTGCGTTTCCGACTATCTCGTTTGGCTCGAGGCCGTGTACCCCAAAGAGCACTTTGTGTGCCTTTATTTACGACAGAGCGGTGCCCATGGATGCCCTCAACGGTCGCTCGCGAGGTGATCTCCGGGAGAGATCTCCTCCGCTTTCTCATTTTGGCGGTTGTCGCCGCGCTCGGGCGCATTTCGGTTATTTGCGCAGGATTTCAATGTCTGGCAAGGTTACAGCGTGTCTGATCGCGCACGATGTACTGCGGAGGTGTTACCCAGGCGCGGCGCGGGAGATGGCCCCGTCACGCGTCCGTTGATCAGCTTGATCGTTCCTGTCTGGAAGGATCAAGAGCTTGTCTATGACCTCGTGAGCGGTCTGGAAGTGACTCCTGAACTTGTCGAGTGGGTGGTGGCCGCCGTTCGGCCCGGCAAAAGTCTTTGCGAGTTGCACCGTCAAGGTATTGTCCGTCTGATTTCCTGCGACGAACCCTCGCGCGGGAGACAAATGAACGTCGGAGCCGCCGAAGCGCGGGGATTGCTACTCTGCTTTCACCACGCCGACACCGAGTTGCGTCCCGAGCATTTGAACGCATTGGAAAAAGCCGCCAGGAACGATGCAATCTTAGGCGGTGCATTTCACCGTCGTTTCGACGATCGGCGCACCTTGGTCGTCATGTGGGAAGGTTTGGTTCGACGCATAAATCCGTTTGCTGGACCGCTGTTTGGTGACCAGTCCATCTTCGTTAGACCATCCGTCTTTGAAAAGTTGGGCGGTTTTGCTGACATTCCCCTGATGGAAGACATCGAGTTTTCCCGCAGGTTGCGGCGGCTGGGCGGTGTCGCGCTGCTGGATCCGCCACTCTGGTCATCGCCACGGCGCTTCCGTCGGCTGGGCAATTGGCGTACGACGCTGCTTAACGCTACGTTCATTGGCCTCTTCTACCTCGGCTTCGATCCTTACACACTGCATAGATGGTATTATCGCCCCGTCTGGGAATCCCCAGGTCACGGCATTGACGTCGATCCGTTGTCGCCGAGGGTTTGAGGCAAATAAAATTCCTGTGCTCGATGTTTTGAAAGATGCTACCTATGCCGAAATTTGGCCACTCAGCCAGCCAGCTTTTCTCTCGGGCTCTGGCCGATCACAACTTGTCTTGCCATCGCAAAAGCACAGATATTCTTCAGCTTAATCTGGGTAAGCTTTGCAACCTCACCTGTATCCATTGCCACGTGAACGCAGGCCCTAAGCGCAAGGAGATGATGACCCGGAAGACGATCGACCGGATCCTAGGATGGCTGGCGGATACTGGAATTCACACGGTGGATATAACCGGAGGCGCGCCCGAAATGGTGCCTGACTTCCGGTATCTTGTCGGGCAGCTACGAAACATACGACAGGTCGAAACCATCATTGACCGCTGCAACCTCACGATTCTCCTTGAATCAGGTTATGAATGGCTGGCCGACTTTCTCATAGCCCACCGCGTGAAAATCGTCGCCTCGATGCCGTGTTACAGGCCCGACAACGTTGATGCCCAAAGGGGCGAGGGCGTCTTCGATTCCAGCATCCGCGCCCTTCAACTCCTGAACCGGCTCGGTTACGGTCGCATGGCTGACCTTCCTCTGGACCTTGTTTACAATCCCAATGGTGACTTTCTTCCGCCTGACCAGACAGAACTTGAAGCAGACTACAAACGGGAGCTGAAGAAGCACTTCGACATCGATTTCCACCGACTCTACACTCTCACCAATATGCCCATCGGGCGCTTTGCTTCCTGGCTCAAACATAGCGGGAAGCTAGATGCTTACATGCAACTGCTGATCGAATCGTTCAACCCCGCCTCGGTCGCCGGCTTGATGTGCCAAACTACCCTGAGCGTCGGTTGGCGAGGCGAAGTTTATGACTGCGATTTCAACCAGCAGCTCGGCATCCGGTGGAAAAATGGAGCGCCACTTTTCCTTTGGGACCTCGATGCCAAACGACTCGAAGGCGCCGCGATCGCCATGGGCAGCCATTGCTTCGGCTGCACCGCGGGCTCCGGCTCCTCCTGCGGCGGCGCGCTCGTACAAAGCGTTCCAAAATGAAAAGTCTTCCGACGTCTCTGATCCCTGTTGCAGTTTTTGCGCTGCTGTTCGTCATTGAGCGCTTTGTACCGCTGCGCAAGACCACGCGATCGCTTCTGGCGCGGCTCTTCGTGAATCTGGCAATTTCGGTATTCACCTTCATTGCAGCCGTCGGATTGCTCCAGCCGGCGGTGCAGTCTGCGCTGCGATGGTCCGCGGGCCAGCCGTTCGGATTTGTTCATCTCGTTGCGCTACCGTCGCCGGTTGTGTTTGTGGTTAGCTTTTTACTGATGGATCTCACGTTCTATTACTGGCACTTGGCTAATCACCGAGTGCCATTCCTCTGGCGCTTTCACAATGTCCACCACATCGACCCTGACCTGGATGTTTCCACCGCCTTCCGCTTCCATTTCGGGGAGATCACGCTCTCGACCGGTTTCAGTCTCCTTCAAGTGAGCCTCATCGGCCCTCCGGCATGGGCATTTGCCGTTTACCAGCTAGTTTTTCAGGCTGAGGTGCTCTTTCACCACAGCAACGTCCGGCTGCCGGTCGGCACTGAACGCTTGCTAAACACAGTGCTCGTCACCCCGCGCATGCACGGCATCCACCACTCGCAAGTTCAACGGGAGAACAACTCGAATTTCGGCACCGTGTTTCCGTGGTGGGATCGGCTCCACCGCACGCTGGGTATTAACATCCCGCAAGATGAGATCGTCGTCGGCGTTCCAGCCTATACTCTACGCGAGGACAACAGTTTCTGGAACGCCCTGCTCATGCCATTCCGCAAACAGCGCGACTACTGGCGCCGGCCTGATGGCAGGTTAGTGGGGCGGCAAAACTCGCCCGCGGAGCAAAATCCCGCGCGGCTCGCGGAGTAAATTTGCAGCTGTCTCACCTTATGAGTAAGCCAACGATTCTTATCGATCCTCAACCGCGGACCATGGACATGATTTTCCAGCCGAATGCCCAACGGCGGCTTTCGGCAGTCGCTGATCTCGTCGTCTTCGACACGGGACCGATGCCGGCAGAGATGCTGGAAAAGAATCTGCCGCGGGCCGACATACTCATTGGTCAAAGTGATTTGCCACGGCAGCGATTGCAGCAGGCTTCGAACGTTGCGGGCGATCATTAATGTCGAAGGAAATTTCCTGCCGAATATCGATTACGATTATTGTTTTTCGCACGGTATCCGTGTGCTCATCGCCAGTCCCGCATTCGCGGTCCCGGTGGCCGAAATGGCCCTGGCGTTTGGGCTCGATCTGGCGCGGGGGATCAGCAAAAATGACCGTACCTTCCGCGCTAAAGCGGAGGTGTATGGACTTCAGAGCAATCAAGATTCCTTTCTTTTTACCGGATGTCGCGTCGGCATCATTGGTTTCGGCGATCTTGCCCGCGCTTTTCGCCCTATGCTTCGCCCTTTCCGTTGTCCGGTGAAGGTCTATGACCCCTGGTTGCCTGAACGGGAGTTGGTGTTGCAGGATTGCACGCCGGCCGGGTTGGACGAGGTGCTTTCCTCTTCGGATGCGGTTTTTGTGTTCGCGAGCGTGACCGCAGAGAACCAGGGATTTCTGGGAGCTCGGGAGCTCGCGTCTGATCCGGCCCGGAGGAATCTTCGTTTTGATGAGCCGGGCGGCCGTGGTCGATTTTGAGGCACTGACTGCGGCAGCCATATCGGGGCGGCTGAAAGTGGCGACTGACGTATTCCCTGAAGAACCGTTTGCCAAAGATCATCCGATTCGAGATTTACCGGACGTCGTGCTCTCCGCGCATCGTTCCGGCGGCATGCAAGAGGCGTTTTATGAAATTGGCCAGATGGTACTGGCCGACGTGGAATTATTGCTGGGCGGACTGCCGCCGATCTGCTGTCGAGCTGCCCAGCCGGAAACAGTGAGTCGATTTCGGAGTAAAGCAGTCAAGGTGTCATAGTTCTTCTCTATCGAGCAACTGACATGATCCCTAGCTCTTCCTCCACTGACACTGACACTGACACCGACACTGACACTGACACTGACACTGACACTGACACTGCACTGACACTGACACTGACACTGACACTGACACCGACACTGACACTGACACTGACACTGACACTGACACTGACAACTTCCTCAATAAGATTTGCCGAACAATACCCTGCGCGGGCTTGGTTCTCCCGAGATCACGCACTTGCCTGGCCGATCGTCACGGACCTCCTGATCAAACGGGATACAGCGGATCGTTACCTTGAGTTCTTCTTTAATTTGAGCTTCGACATCGAGACTTCCAGACCAATGCGCGAGCGCGAATCCACCGTGGATTTCCGGCTTCTCTTTATTTTTTGGTGTGAAAAAATCGTAAAAATCTTCTTTTCGAGTCGATCCGCAAGGTGTTCGAGTCGCGTAGCTCTTTGGCGCGACGGTAAAGGTTTTGCTGAATTTCTCCGAGGATCGCGGGAAGCTGATCCACGATCTCGGCTGATGGCCTGAATACTTTCGCTTTGACAGACTGGTCGCGCCGGGAAAGGGCAACTGTACCTGCGGAAAGATCACGAGGACCGATCTCTATCCGGATCGGCACTCCGCGTTTTATCCACTCCCAGTTTTTTGCACCCCCTCCGATATCGCGTGGATCAACTTCAACACGGATCGATTCTTCCGCGTAGCGTAAAGCCGCGATCTCGTCTCGGAGCTTCGCGGCGGCTTGCAGCACTGCTTGTTTTGTCTCTTCCTTGGGCGTGATCGGGAGAATGACAATGTGTGCGGGCGCAATTCTTGGCGGCAAGATCATTCCATCATCGTCGGCGTGCATCATGATGAGGGCGCCAATCAATCGTGTCGATGCGCCCCAGCTTGTTGTCCAGACATGTTCCTCCGTCCCAGTGCGAGAGATGTATTTGATGCCGGCCGCCTTCGCAAAATTCTGGCCAAGGAAATGGGAGGTTCCGGCTTGTATCGCTTTGCGATCCTGAACCATCGCTTCGATAGTAAGGGTCTGAACGGCGCCTGGAAACCGTTCACTTTCTGTCTTTTCTCCGTGGTAAACCGGCAGCGCAAGATGGTTGCGAGCGAATGTAGCGTAGACTTCCAGCATCTGGACTGCTTCTTCGATCGCTTCCTGTTCCGTTTCGTGCGCGGTATGGCCCTCCTGCCACAGAAACTCGGCGGTGCGCAGAAAGAGGCGAGGACGCATTTCCCAGCGGACCACGTTCGCCCATTGATTGATGAGAATAGGCAGATCGCGATACGATTGAACCCATCTGGCGAAGGCCGAGCCGATGATGGTTTCTGAGGTCGGTCTGACAACCAAAGGTTCGGTCAGCTCGGCTGAAGGCGCAGGACGCATTTTGCCGTCCGGGCCGACATCCAGGCGATGATGAGTGACAACGGCGCATTCCTTGGCGAACCCTTCGACGTGCGCCGCCTCCTTCTCGAAATAGCTGAGCGGAATAAATAATGGAAAATAAGCATTTTTATGCCCAGTGGCCTTAATCATCGAATCCAGCTGCCCCTGGATATTTTCCCAGATGCCGTATCCCCATGGCTTGATCACCATGCATCCTCGGACTTCCGAGTTTTCCGCGAGGTCAGCGGCCCGAACGATTTGTTGATACCACTCGGGAAAATCTTCGGCTCGGGTAGGGGTGATCGCGGCTCTAGGCGTCGTGTCGGCCATTGTCGAAAGTGAGTAAGTAGTTCGTAAAAAATTCTGCGCCGCGTTCAAGCTCGGCGATTTCGATAAACTCGTCCGCTGTATGAGCCTGGGTGATTGAACCAGGCCCGATGGCGATGGCAGGCACGCCTTCGAGCGCGAAAAACGCCGCATCGCAAAACCAGTTGGCTCCAGTGAGCCTTGACCCGAGCGCAATGAACTTCCTGATAAACGGGTTATCAGGCGATGTATAGAGAGGAGCCGAAATCTTAATCGGCCGGACAATCGCGGGAATCTGATACTGTTGGAAGAATTCGGCGATGGCCGTGGCCATCGATTCCTGACCAGGTAAAATACGGATATCGATCTCGGCGTAACATCGATCAGGGACAACATTGATCTTCGCTCCTCCGCGAATCCGTCCGGTACTCAGGGTCGGTTTGCCAAGAACAGGATCCGGCTGAACGGGGCAAATCTGGGGAAATCGCTCATTCAGAAATCTCAAAGTATCCGTCATTCGGTCGATCGCATTGACGCCGGTTTCCGGGATTGAGGCGTGTACGGATTTTCCTCGGGTCTCGATTTCGATCCAGGCTGTTCCTTTGTGAGTATAAACCACATCGAGGTTGGTGGGTTCGCCGACAATCGCGAAATCGGCCATATTGCGGACGGCGCACGCTTTGACTCCGAGCTGTTCATACTCTTCATCCACCAGCCCGGCAAATCCAACGGCTACATTGAGCTTCGATAGGTCGACCGATTTCAACGCCCATAGCATCGCGGCCATCGATCCCTTGGTGTCTGAACTTCCGCGCCCGTACAATCTTCCATCCAGACGCTCAGCCAGAAAAGGATCCACCGTCATTCCCTCCACCGTCACGGTGTCAAGATGCGGCGCAAACAGGATGCGTTGGCTTGCTCCGGACGGGACAGGCCAGAGGCCGTACACGTTGGGCCGGCCCGATCCGATCTCCTCGTATTCGACCTTGGCGCCAAGGCTCTCAAGAAACTCCCCGACGAACCGGGCGACGGCTTCCTCGCCTTGGCTCGCCACGGAACCGGACGGATTCTCGCTCGGGATTTGGACGAGAGCCTGGCATAAATCCACGACGCTATGGATGGAAGAGACGTTCATAGGGCATGCTCTCGAAGATACCATTCAATGAATTTCCGCAAACCTGATTGGATCCGAGTTGCGGGCGCGTAACCGAGCAATCGGCGAGCCTTGGAGATATCTGCGTAGGTTGCCGGCATGTCCCCCGGCACCGGCGGATGCGTGTTGATCTTCGCCTTTTTCCCAAGCACGGCTTCAATTTCGGCAATCACCTCGCGTAGTTCGATGGTTTCGCTTTCTCCGAGGTTAAAAAGGTCGAAAGCAGCACCATTGTGCTGGATCGATGCGACCACGCCCTGAATGATGTCCTCGATGTACGTAAAATCTCGCCGCGCAGTCCCATCGCCGTAGACGTCTATCGGTATTCCGCGATGAATTAAATCGGTGAACTTGTGAATTGCCAGGTCCGGGCGCTGGCGCGGTCCGTAGACGGTAAAAAAACGCAGGCAGATCACGCTGATGTGATAGAGGTGCGAATAGCTTGAGCAAAGGTGTTCACCCGCTAGCTTGGTGCTGGCGTACGGACTCAACGTCTGGGTCAAAACCTGGTCTTCCCGGAATGGAACGACTGCCGATGCACCATAGACGGAAGAACTCGACGCAAAAACGAAGCGTTTGACTCCGAATTCCTTGGAGGCCTCGAGAAGGTGGAAGGTTCCGTTGATGTTGGTGGCAAGATAGAGCTCTGGACGCTGGATGGAAGGTCGGACGCCGGCTCGAGCCGCTAGATGAACGACAGCGTCCGGTCGTTCTGCCGAGAAAGCGTCTAGAACGGCGTCTTTGTCCAGAATATCGATTGAATGGAGGCGAATCTCGCCCAGAACCGGCTGCAGATTCCTTCTTTTGATCCGGGGATCGTAGAAATCGTTGAAATTGTCAATCACAGAGACGGCGTGCCCGTCGGTTAACAAGGCCTCCACTAAATGAGAACCGATAAATCCGGCACCTCCTGTGACCAGTACTTTCATATCGCGATCGGCTCGAAACTGGGAGGAAAAGGCCAGGAGCGCAAGGAGTAAGTTTCCAGCAGGCAAATCCCACCAGCGCCCGGAGTTGGGAGATCCGCTCTTTCAGAACTTACTCAGTTGACATTGGCCAATTTTGGAACGGTATATAGGTCAATGGCTGAAGCGAAAAAGGGAGTGGCAAGAATTCCGGTACCGCCGAGGAAGCAGGCCAAGGCGGAGGAATCCGAACGCCAGGAAGCCGGTCGCGCACAGCAACAGCAAGTAGACGCCGAGTCCCGGGGAGTGCCCATGTTGATGCCGGGTGCAGTTCAGCCCCAGAGGGATCCCTTGACCGTTCCCTTGATAGGCTTACTGCTGGCTTTTTCGGTGATTTCGCTTATTGTGCAATTGCTGATTGCGTTTAGCTGACTCAAAATGAGCTGGCTGGAGGCGAAGCAGAAATCTTTTTAAGTTCCTATGTCTACAGAATCAGTTACTCATCTAGACGAAGCCACTTTTGATCAGACGGTAAGCGCCGCAAATGTCCCCGTTCTTGTTGACTTCTGGGCGACTTGGTGCGGCCCATGCCGAATGATTGCACCGGTTCTGGACGAGATCGCCAAAGAGCAGGGGACCGCCGTCCGGATTGTGAAGGTGGACGTGGATAATAATCCCACGCTTTCAAATCGCTTCGGGATCCGCAATATTCCGACGATGCTATTTTTCAAGTCGGGCGAGGTCAAAGATCAAGTCGTCGGGTTGACGAGCAAAGCAGACCTTATTTCTCGTCTGAATGCCCTAAAATAATAATTAAATAGAGGACCCCACAGGTTTTGGATGAAACTCATCGAAGCCTGCGATAGGGTGCAAAGTATGCATACGATCGCTCTTGTGACGCCAGGGCCGACTGAGTGGGTATTGATCCTTGTTATCGTGCTCGTTTTGTTCGGCGCGAAGAAGCTTCCCGAGCTGGCGCGGAGTTTGGGTCAGAGTATGAACGAGTTTCGTAAAGCCCGTGAGGAATTTGACAAAGAACTCCACCAAGCCGGGCAAGATCTGAAAGGGTCACCCCAAAACACCCAGCAATATCAACCCGGGCAGCCGGCTCAGCCAATTCCGCCGGCCCAGCCTGCATCCGTCCAGGCTCAGGCCCAACCCCCCACCCAACCGCCGAGTCAGCCTTCCTAAAGTTTGGTCCCGAAGTCTTATAAGCCCGGTCCGGTGTTTGCCGGACCGGGCTTTTATTATGTCTGCACAGAAGATTCTCAGTCTGGGTGCACTGGGCCTATTCTTGCTATCCAGGGTAGCTCTTGGAGAAGAAGCGGTGACTTTCGCTCACTACAACGTCGAAAACTATCTCGAAATGAATCGGCGAGAGGGCGCAGAAGCCGTCTTGGGCCCCAAACCGGAACGCGAAAAGAATACGCTGATCCGGATCATCAAGGAAATTCACCCGGATATACTCGGCGTCGCTGAGATGGGGCCGCCCGATCAATTCGGGGAGTTTCAAAAGCGTCTCAAGGAAGCTGGTCTTGAATTCCCTTTCACCGAGTACGTCAGCGGCGCGGATCGAGATCGGCATCTGGCGTTGCTCAGTCGATTCGAAATCGTGGAGCGCCACTCTGAGAAAGATCTGTTCTTCGACCTGAATGGACAACGGGAACCAGTCGAACGCGGATTTCTGGACGTCACAATCCAGGTAAATCCCGCTTTCAGGCTGAGAGTCTTGGGTGCCCATCTGAAGTCCAAGCTGGCGGTTCCATCTGGAGAGGCGCTTCTGCGCCGTAACGAGGCTCGACTTCTGCGACAGCACATTGACGAGGTATTGACCAAGGATCCGGACGAGAATCTGCTGGTGTATGGCGATCTCAATGACACGAAGGATCAGCCTGCGATTCAGGAGATTCTTGGTCCCCGACAAGGCCCGAATCGTTTGAAGGAGATTCTGCTGACAGATGCACAAGGAGACCGTTGGACTTACTATCGGCGACTGAGCGACACGTATGATCGGATTGACTATATCCTGGCAGACAAGGCGCTCTTGCCGCAAATCGATCAATCGCGCTCCTATTTGTATCGGTCGGCCGATTGGTACTCAGCTAGCGATCATCGGCCGGTTGTGGCCGTGATCAGGGCGAAAACCCCGTAGGAAAGCACTGCAGGCCCCCAACGTTCAAAGATCGATAACCACGATTGAGGAGGACGATAAAGGAGGGAACTAACACTGGCAACTTTTTTGGACAGCAGTGCTTGCGGAGCGAGGAGGGGTCACCTAGTTTCGCTCTTTGTTCCGCGAATACCTTGAGGAGTTCCGGAACGATTTCCTGTTCGGAAGAATTTATGTCCAACATCGTTTTAGTCGGCGCACAATGGGGCGACGAAGGTAAAGGCAAGGTAATTGATTACCTCACGGATAAGGTGGACGTCGTAGTTCGAAGCCAAGGGGGGAACAATGCGGGACACACGGTCGTTGTCGGCGAGAAAAAATATATTCTTCGCCTGATTCCTTCCGGCATTCTGCGGAAAGGGAAACTTTGCGTGATCGGAAACGGGGTCGTGATCGATCCCATCGCGCTTTGGGAAGAAATATCGGAATTGGCGGCGCATGGCGTTAAGATCAACTCGAAGAACCTGTTGATCAGTGAATGCGCGCATCTGGTTTTCCCGTTTCACAAGACGATCGATGAACAACGGGAAGCCTCAATGGGAGCACAGAAGATTGGTACAACAAAGCGCGGGATAGGACCGGCTTATGGCGACAAGATCGCGAGGGTCGGGATCCGCTTAGGGGAGCTTTTGCAGCCCGAATTATTCACGGAGAAACTGCGGGCGCGAGTCAAAGAAGTGAATTCAATCCTGCGAAATTTTGGTCAAAAGCCAATAAGATTTACGACGCTTCTAAATGGGTACCTGGAAGTTGGTGAAAAAATACGGCCACTGGTTACGAATACTGTCCTGACAATTCATAAGGCGATGGCGGCCGGCAAAGAAATTCTTTTTGAAGGCGCGCAGGGAACATTCCTGGATCTGGATCATGGGACCTATCCGTATGTCACTTCCTCGAACACGACGGCAGGGGGCGCTTGCACGGGGTCTGGAGTACCCCCAAACAGGATCGATCGTGTGGTCGGCGCAATGAAGGCCTACACGACTCGAGTGGGAGAGGGGCCATTTCCCACGCAGGATGCCGTCGTTGCCGATCTGATGCATTCGATGGGACGAGAATACGGCGCTGTCACCGGACGTGCTCGCAGGTGTGGGTGGTTTGACTCGGTTGCCACGAGGTATGCGCAGATTCTGAATGGGATCGGCGAGTTGGCCGTAACGAACCTGGACGGCTTGGATTCTCTTGCTCGGTTAAGGGTCTGTGTGGCCTACAAGCTCGAAGGAAAAAAGATTGAAGTGCCGCCTACCTGTGTCCGGCAGCTGGCGAAGTGCGTCCCAGTGTATGTGGAGGTGGCCGGTTGGCAGCAACCGACCAGCGAGACTCGTTCTTTTGACGAGCTGCCGCTGAACGCTAGAGAGTATCTTCGCGTAATTTGCGATCTGACTGGAGCAAAACTAAAACTGGTTGGTGTGGGCCAAAGTCGCGCCCAGACTATTCTGGTGTAGTGTCTTTCCAGGACACCGGGTTTGAAGTATGTCCGGGAGAGCTCTGAAACACATTGCGGTGATCATGGACGGTAACGGGCGTTGGGCCCGCCAACGTGGTTGGCCGCGGACCAGAGGCCATCTCGAAGGAGCGAACGCGGCCAAAGAATGCGTGGAGGCCTGTCTGGAGCTCGGCATCGAGTACCTGACGCTCTACACCTTTTCAACGGAGAACTGGCGGCGTCCGAAAGAGGAGATCGATACCCTCATGGGGCTTTTGCAGAAGTTTTTGAGGGATTACACTGACGATTTGCGAAAGCGGAGCGTCAAGCTTGAAGCAATCGGTCGACTGAACGAAATTCCAACGGCCGTACAAAAGCAGCTTCGCGAATCAATCGCAGCAACAGCAGACGGCAATCGCCTGACGACGATCCTGGCGTTGAACTACAGCGGTCGAGCCGAGATTGTCGACGCCGTGAAAAAAATCGTGGAAGATGTGGTCGCTGGACGGCTGGAAATCGATCAGATCAATACTGAAATTTTTGCCAAACATTTGTACACGCATCGATGGCCGGACCCGGATCTATTCATTCGGACCTCAGGGGAAATGCGGATTTCGAATTTCTTGCTCTGGCAGCTGAGTTATACGGAAATCTACGTGACACAGAAGCTTTGGCCCGATTTTTCTCGAGATGATCTTCGAGAGGCCATCGAGGAATTCGGGCGGCGAAATAGAAGATACGGAGGAGTGTAGAGTCTGGAAAACCCGCAAGCCAGCCGTTGCCAGCTTGGGAGTTTTCCGGTCTAATGTCTTTTTCTGCGCATCGTTAATGGACCGGCGCATAAAAGGGCTCTATGCTCGGTGTTCAAAATTGAGCATGTGGCTTGCACACTGACATACGTGCGCAAAATTTATATACTTCTGACCGTGAACCCCGATTTATGGAACGGTTTCCGGTGTCCCACCCGTACAGATATTGATGCAGACGATTTTGTTAGTTGATCCCGAAACCGACTTCCTCGAATGGGCGCAAAATCAGCTTGAAACGCCGACCACCCGCGTGGTGACGTCGACGACAGCCGACGAAGCGTACAAAATTTACATTGCGGAAAATCCCGACCTGCTGATTTCCGAGACGCATTTGATGCCTTTTAGCGGATTGGAGCTGTTGGCCAGGGTTCGTCAGCGGGATTCCAACGCGATCGTCATTCTGATGAGCGCCTTCGGAACCACCCAATCGGTCATCGAGTCGATGAAACTGGGCGCTTTCGACTACCTCAGGAAAGAGTCACTCCCATTCAATTTGAAACCGGTTGTTGATGCGGCTCTGACCGCTCAGGCTGAAATGCGGTCGGCGACCGCGTTCAAGCCCCAGTTGACCGTCGAGCAGTATCAAGACAGTCTGGTTGGCCAATCCCAGCCGATGCAACAAGTCTTCAAGATGGTTGGAAGAGTCTCTCATAGCGATGCGCCGGTGATGATCACCGGGGAAAGTGGTTCGGGCAAGGAGTTGGTCGCTCGGGCGATTCACCATTACAGCAATCGAAGCCTGCAGCCTTTCATTGCGATCAATTGCGCCGCCATTCCGGAGAATCTCCTGGAAAGCGAACTTTTCGGGCATGAAAAAGGAGCTTTCACGGGTGCTTCTTCGCAGAGGATCGGGCGGTTTGAGCAGAGTAACGGAGGGACTCTTTTCCTGGACGAGATCGGTGACATGCCCTTAGCCGTCCAGAGCAAAATTCTACGGGTGCTGCAGGAGGGTGAATTTTCCCGGGTTGGAGGAAACACGACCGTCAAAACCGATGTTCGAATTATTGCCGCTACCAACAAGACACTGGAGCAAGAGGTGGCAAAGAAGCAATTTCGCGAAGATCTCTTTTATCGCTTGAACGTGGTCAGAATACACCTGCCGCCGCTCCGGCAGAGGAGAGAAGATGTCAACCTGCTGGCAGAATATTTCCTGAAAAAGATTGCGACGCAAAAGCATCTGCCTCAACTCAAGATCTCGGAAGAGGCGGTCAAATTGATGGAGGAGTATCCATGGCCGGGCAACGTGCGCGAACTGGAGAACACGATTCAGCGGGCCTGTGTCCTCGCCACCAGCGATGTGTTGCTCCCCAAGGATATTCCGCTAGGCGCGGCTACTCAACATCCCGATGGTGGATTGGATAATGTGCCGGTGACGGTCAGCAATAACCCCGTTAGGCCGACGCTTGAGACGGCCGTCGAGATCCTGCTTGATGCCGCGTCCGCTGACCGCTCGCTCCAATTGCTTCCCTGGTTGGAGCGGGAGTTCACGCTTTTCGCGATGAAGCGAACGAAAGGAAACCAGGTCAAAGCGGCAAAGCTCCTTGGAGTGACACGCGCGACGTTACGGAAGCGGATCGAGCGCTATGGCATTACAAGGGAGCTGAACTTTCAGTAGATTGTTCGGAGCAGCGATCGATGTCAGAAATATGGGAAAATTTGGGCCGCAGATCGCGCAGACTTTGTTCCTGGCCGTCTCCATTCTTACGCAGCAATGTCAGAACAGCTGGCAGATATAGTTGATTCAATTCGCAATTTCGAGCCCATTCTTGAGCTCCTCAAACGAAAAAGTCCGGTGACCCTCGGCCATGTTTGCGAGGGTGCGCAGGCCTTTATTGCTGCCTGTGTCGTTCGGCATCATAATTCCAGATCTTGTTGGATTCTTTGCCCGGATCTCCGGCGGCAGGAAGAGATCTTCAACGGTCTTTTGAACTGGCAGATCGATGCCCTGTTTTTACCTGAAATCGAACTGCCGGCCGCCAAGGAATTTGTTCCCGACCCGGAAATCGTCGCGGAGCGTCTGGAAGTTTTGCAAAAAGTTGCCGAGGGCAAGCGCGCGGTAATCGTCCTCACTGAGTCAGCTCTTGAGGACGCGGTTCCAAGTGCTCAGGCGCTCCGCAAACAAATGCTTATATTGCGGCGCAAGGACCACCTCGATCGGGACGCGCTGTGTGAAAGTCTGTTGAAGAGCGGATATGAAAAATCTCCGCAAGTGACAACTCGTGGCCAATTCGCTGTACGGGGCGGCATTCTGGATATCTTCTCTTGGCATCATTCTTTGCCGGTCAGAATTGAGCTTTTCGGCAACGATATCGACTCAATCCGAGAGTTTGAGCTGGATGACCAGACCTCGATTCAGACATTGGATCGCTGCGAACTGCTGATCGGTGACATAGAACATCGAAATGTCGGGCTCCGCGACTATGTGCGCAAAGCGGATGTTTTGATCGGTGTCGAGTCGGAACGCGACGAGGCGGCGATCAGAATTACCTCTGGGGCGATCGCTGGCGAGGGAATTGAAGACTATCGAACCGCGTTCTTCGGAACTGGTTTTCAGGATTTCGAAGCGGGCGATTTTCTAGTCCAGGAGAGTAAGCGGAAGATTGCGCTTCGGCAGCTTCGAGCCTGGATTGGAGAGCATTGGCGGCTATTCGCAGTCTGCCACAGCGAAGGAGAAATCGAGCGCTTGCGCGATGTGCTGCGCGATAACGAAGTGAACGTTGATGCGGTTCGGTTCATGGTCGGATCGCTAACTCGCGGATTTGTTTACCCAGAGGCGAAACTCGCAATTTTATGCGATGCGGAAATATTTGGCCGCTATCAGAGCCCCAGCGCGCGCCGTCTTTCGGTTCGAAGGTCTCGGCTCAGAGGGGGCCGAGCGCCGATCGATTTTTCGGAAATCGCCGAAGGGGATCTTGTGGTGCACCTGGAGCATGGAATCGGCAAGTATCGCGGCATCCAGAGATTGCCGCAAAATGGGTCCGAGCAAGAAGTCGTCGTATTGGAATTCGCGAATGATTCCAGACTGTATGTTCCGTTCGAACAAGCCTTTCTCGTCTCTCGCTACGTTGGCATCGGAAAACGATTCCCGCTTTTGAGCACGCTGGGCGATCACCGTTGGGGCAGGGCGAAGAAGGCAGCGGAAACTGCGGTTTTCGATTATGCGGCAAAGCTTCTCGAAATCCAGGCAGAACGAAATTCGCGGTCAGGGTACGCGCATCCTCCCGATACGGAATGGCAAAACGAATTTGAGTCATCGTTTCTTTACAAGGAGACAACTGATCAGCTGCGAGCAATCCAGGAGACCAAAGCGGACATGGAAACGGATCGGCCGATGGACCGGCTGATCTGCGGAGACGTTGGTTTTGGAAAGACTGAGGTCGCGATCCGCGCGGCGTTCAAGGCGGTGACAAATGGGAAGCAGGTCGTCATGCTGGTGCCGACGACCGTGTTAGCCCAGCAGCATTACAACACTTTTCGAGCGCGGATGTCCGATTACCCGATCCGAGTGGCGATGTTGAGCCGTTTCCTCTCGCCACGAGAACAGCGAGAAGCGGTTCAAGGACTGAGGGATGGAACGATTGATATTGTCATTGGGACTCATCGATTGATCACCGGCGATATAGAATTCAAGGAACTCGGCCTCGTGGTAATCGACGAGGAACAACGCTTCGGTGTACGGCACAAGGAAAAGTTCAAGGAACAGTTCAAGCTGATTGACGTCCTGACCCTTTCTGCGACGCCGATTCCGAGAACGCTCTACCTGTCGCTTGTCGGCGCAAAGGATATGTCGGTCATTGAAACGCCGCCACCAAATCGTCTCCCGGTTGAAACAGTCATTTGCGGTTACGACGAACGAATCATCCGCGACGCGATTCAGCGGGAAATCCATCGCCAAGGGCAAGTCTATTTCCTCCATAATCGTGTGGAGTCAATCGATCGCGTTCGAGAAAAAATCCTGTTGCTGTGCCCGGGCGCGCGAGTCGATATCGGCCATGGCCAGATGGATGAGCAGGACCTGGAAGATGTCATGGAGCGGTTCGTTGGCGGCAAGACGGATGTTCTGGTCTCGACCACGATCATCGAGAGTGGTTTGGATATCCCGAACGCGAACACCATCATCATTGACCGCGCAGACCGGTTCGGTCTGGCCGATCTGTACCAGTTGCGCGGAAGAGTGGGCAGAGCCCAGCATAAGGCCTATGCTTATCTTTTGCTTCCGAGAGACATGATGACGGTCGGGGCGGCTCGAAGACGAATCAACGCGATTAAACAGTACTCCGGCCTTGGCGCGGGATTCAGAATAGCGATGCGAGATCTCGAGATCCGAGGCGCGGGAAATATTCTCGGGACAGCGCAAAGCGGCCACATCATCAACATTGGTTTCGATTTGTATTGCCAATTGTTGCAGCAGGCGGTGGAGGAATTGCAGGGAAAACGCGCCCGGACCAGGACCGAAGTCACCATCCGTCTCGATTTCGTTTCCACGAATGAAGCCGAATTTCTCAGTTCACAGAGTCAGTTGGAACCGGCATTTATCCCGGCAGATTACATTTCGCAACCGCAGATGCGTATCCAGGCTTACAAACGGCTCGCCTCGGCAAACTCGAAAGAGGAACTCCAAAAGCTTGAACGCGATTGGCGAGACCAATTTGGCCCGCATCCCGACGCCGTTCGTAATCTTCTCATCTTAAACGAGATAAAGCTTTTGGCAGCCCAGGTTAAGGTTGTTGCTATCGAGGTCAAGGACTCGAAGGTCATGCTGATAAGAGGAGGCGATTACCTCCTGATAGGCGATCGGTTTCCCCGCTTGACTTCTGGTGAAGGCGAAAATAATCTTGCGAGTTTGCTTGCTCTCCTAAGTCGACTTTTCTAACAATACTCATGCCCTCCAAGCTGTTGTTCTCTGTTTTACTCGCCGTAGGTTTCTTCATTCCGCAACTCAGGGCCGCAGACCCTGAGGTGATCGACGGGGTCGCAGCTGTCGTTAATGGAGACGTCATTACTTTTTCCCAGGTGCAAGAAGTCTCCGGACCGCGCGAACGGACGTTGCGAGAGCAATTCACCGGCCAGGAATTGATCGATAAGATCAAGGAAGCTCGCCTTGCCGCATTAAGCGATCTAATCGATCGCCAGTTGATCGTCCAGGAATTCAAGAAGAAGGAGTACAATATGCCGGAATACGTCGTGGACGATCAGATCCAAAACATTATAAAGGATGATTTCGCCGGCGATCGTCAGGCCTTTCTACGCACGTTGAACGCGCAAGGCTACACGATGACCAAATTCCGTGAGATGCAAAAGGATAAGGTCATCGTCGGGGCAATGCGCCAGAACAACGTAAAAGGGAATTTCACTGCTACCCCCCAAGAGATCCAGGCTTATTACGAAGCGAACAAGCAGGAATTTGTTACTCCAGAGCAAATGAAAATTCGCATGATTGTTCTGAATGCGGATCCGCTCGATGCGAATTCGGCCGATTCAACAAGAAAAATGGCCGACGAGATTCGTGACAAGGTAAAAGGAGGCGCCGACTTCGCCACGATGGCCAAGACCTACTCTATGGATGGCACAGCCCAGTCCGGCGGTGACTGGGGACTCATCGACCGCAAGACTTTGAACCAGCAGTTGACCGACGTTGCGTTCGCGCTTTCGCCCGGTGAAACGAGCCAGGTGGTGCAAATTGGGGACTCGTTCTATCTTCTTTATTGCGAGTCCAAAAAGGAAAGCGGCGTCATTCCTCTTCCCGAGGTTCGGGATGGGATCGAGAGGAAACTGGAGCAGGCCCAGCGACAAAAGGCGACTCAGAGGTGGATCGATAGCCTCCGGGAAAAGGCCTACATCAAGATTTACTAGGCCGCACAAAGCGACCCGATGCTCGCAGATCGGCGTGTGGGCGTATCTGCGGACCTGGAGACTGCAGGAAAGTGCGGCGGAGGAGGTTCGCGATCCCTCCCAAAATGCAAAAATATCTTAAAATTTTCGACGTCGGTTTGCAGAACACTTTCGTTTATCGTTGGAACTTCTTTTTCCGTTCTCTCTTTGGCTTGTTTCCTCTCCTGGGCACCGTATTCATTTGGGGAGCCATTTTTGAGGCGAAAGGTGGAGGCATTAACAACTTTGATTACACCTCAGTCGTCTACTATTTCCTCCTGGTCCTGGTGCTGGACAGTCTCATCACGCCGGGAGACGATGAGTGGCAGGTAGCGGCAGACATCCGCGACGGGCAGATGAACGCATTCCTGATTAAACCGGTGAACTATCTCGTTTACCGGCTGGCCTTGTTCGTCAGTAATCGGCTGGTCTACACGTTGGTTACGCTTCCGGTCGTCATGATCATCTTCGCAGTGTTCCACCGGTACCTGGTGTGGCCTTCTTCGTGGGCAGTCTGGTTGTTGACGATGGTAAGTGTGCTGCTGGCCGGATTGATGCAGTTCCTGATCGCTTACTCGGTCGCGCTCTTTGCGTTCTGGATGCTGGAAATATCTACCGTCGTTTTCATCATCTACTCGTTCGAATATTTTTTGAGCGGCCACATGTTCCCGATCGGCTTTATGCCTCCGTCGATTCAAGCGGTTTTGAAGTTCTTGCCTTTTCCCTATGAGCTTTATTTCCCTATTGCGATCTTTATGGGCCAGGTGCACGGCGCTGAACTCTGGGAGGGTCTGCTAATCCAATTCTGCTGGCTCCTGATTATTGCACTCGGCGCGAATACGCTCTGGCGGCAAGGTCTTAAGCGGTATCAGGCGTTTGGGGGTTAGTGCACCATTATATGCGAGACAACATGTCAATTCAGATATGCTCCCTCCTATGACAATTTTGTCATCTACGCGGATAGCCGCTCCAACTCCGGT
Source organism: uncultured Verrucomicrobiae bacterium (assembly GCA_963782115.1). Taxonomy (GTDB): domain Bacteria; phylum Verrucomicrobiota; class Verrucomicrobiia; order Chthoniobacterales; family JAFAMB01; genus JAFAMB01. Next base: position 61,384 of record CAWAIK010000012.1, on the reverse strand, counting down.
TTTGGTCTTGGCAGCGTCATTGTTGCTTGCGGCATGTGCCCCCGCAAATACCGGAAAAAACGAGGCTCCCGTTATCTTCGGCTCTGCTGGTGGAGGGAATGGTGGCGGTGGTGCAACCAGCGGTATGAGCTTCCGCTGGTAATCACGAGGTATTCTCGAGGTTTATCGCTTATTTTTGCAGCTAATTAAGGAGTGCCTACGCAGGCCCCTGCCGCAAAGGCTGCGAGTTGGCGCGGGTCTTTCGATGGATCCAGATGCTTTCCAGGACGCCAAGCGCAAACAGCACCAGCACCAGAAACGATCCGCCGTAGCTGATCAGCGGCAATGGGACGCCAGTGATCGGAGTAATCGATATTGTCATCCCGATATTCATGTAAATGTGAGTAAAAATCAGCGTGATAATTCCAACGGACACCAGGCGTCCAAGGTCGTCGGTTGCCGATGCCGCGATCAATAGACCCGTGAGCAGAAGGGCTCCAAAAGCCGCAACCAGAGTGATGGTTCCTACAAAACCAAGCTGTTCTCCAATGGCGGCGAAGATGAAATCGGTGTGCACGATCGTCGAAGGCAGGAAACCCAATTGCACCTGGGTGTTCGGGGCGGTGAATCCTTTGCCGTAAAATCCGCCCGATCCGATGGCGATCAAAGATTGGTTAATTGTCCACCCCGCACCCTGCGGGTCGTAGTCCGGATTTAGAAAAGTTGTCAGCCGTTCGCGTTGATAAGGTTTCAGCCCGAAATTCGCAACAACCGGCACCACAGCGATCGCGACGATGACCATCACGAGGAGATACCGCTTCGGGACCCGGCCAACGTAAAGAAGCGCCAATACCGCAGGAATCCAGACGAGACACTCGCCAAGGTCCGGCTGAATCAGAATCAGGATCCAGGGTGGGGCAATAATCGCGCCGCAGCTCAAGATTCGCCCGACCGTCGGCCACAATCCGACCCAGTTCTCGGTATTCGCGAGCAACCAGGAGATGAGAAGCAACGTGGAAATAACGGCGAGTTGAGCCGGTTGAAAGCTGATCGGGCCAATGTCCAGCCAGCTTCGCGCACCGAACGTGGTCCTTCCGATGAAATGTGTGAGCGCGAGGAATCCCAGACCACCCAGATACATGATAAGGGGGAATGAGACATGATTCAGCCAGGCGCGGTAGTCGATCAAAGCGGCAACGAAAAATGCCACGATACCAATTGCCAGCCAGACAATCTGGCGTCGCCACATTTCGGTGAGATAAACCTCTTCCCTCATGTAGGTGGCGCTGTAAATGGCCATCACCCCAAAAATGGACAAACCGACCGCTATGGCTAACAGCAGCCAGTTCATGCCGACTAATTTTCGCAGGAGCAAATTCATACGCCTGAGGTCTTACTAATCGAGAGTCGGAACGCTGGCCAGCAAGTTTCGAGTGTATTCGTGCTTCGGTTCTCGGTAGATCATCTCAGCCGAAGCGGCTTCAACGACTTCTCCCCGACACAGGACGACGACCTCGTCGCTGACATGCTCGACGACGGCGAGGTCATGCGCAATGAACAAATAAGTGATCCCCAATTCCTCCTGTAGATCCGCGAGCAGGTTGACAATTTGGGCCTGAACACTGACATCGAGCGCGCTGACCGGCTCATCGCAAACGATCAGCGCAGGTTCCGCTGCGAGCGCGCGTGCGATCCCAATCCGTTGGCGTTGTCCCCCACTGAATTCGTGCGGGAAACGCCGCAGAAGCTCGGGTTTCAACCCAACTCTTTGCAGGAGATCGGCTGCCTTGTCTTCTCGCTGAGAGACGTTGAGTGAAGGGAAGTGCACCCGGAGCGGTTCGGTGACAATTCTCAAAATGTCCCATCGGGGATTGAGCGATCCGTAGGGATCCTGAAAGATCATCTGCATCTGCCGTCGCAATGGCCTGAACGCTCTTTCCGTCAGGTTCGTGATCTCAGTTCCGCGAAACAGGATGCTTCCGCTAGTCGTCGGCACGAGCTTCAATATCGCCATTCCGATCGTGGTTTTACCACTCCCGCTTTCGCCCACCAAACCAACTGTTTTTCCAAGGGGTATATCAAAGGAGACGTTGGAGACAGCCTTGATTTCACCGACCCTCCTGCGCAACAAAGAGGACCTCCGGGAAAACCAGACGGTCAGATTTCGAACCTCCAAAATATTCACATGGAATGCGTAAAATAGGCGGTAAGTGGACTAGTGGGAACCGCTTCCACGCTGGAGTCGGGAATCCCCATCTCGTAGGCAGCGCGCCCCGCTTCCACTGCTTTCCGAAATGCTGCCGCCATCCGCTCAGGATCGGCCGCAATCGCAATCGCGGTGTTCACCAATACGGCGTCCGCTCCAAGCTCCATCGCCTCGGAGGCGTGGCTTGGCGCTCCTATCCCCGCATCCACCACCACAGGAACTGTCGCCTGATCAATAATGATCCGGATCTGGTCTCGGGTCTGGATTCCGCGGTTGCTTCCAATAGGCGATCCCAACGGCATGACCGTTGAGGTGCCGACTTCCTGCAATCTTTTTGCCAAGACAGGATCGGCATTGATGTAAGGCATAACGACGAAACCCTCTCGAACCAATTGCTCGGCGGCTTTTAAGGTTTCGATCGGATCGGGCAGCAGATAATGCGGATCCGGGTGAATTTCGAGTTTCACCCATTTTGGCAGACCGGCGGAAGCCGCGAGCCGGGCTAGGCGTACCGCTTCTTCAGCAGTCATTGCGCCGCTGGTATTGGGCAAGAGTAAATAACGATTTGGATCGATGTAATCCAAGATGTCCGCAAACGGATCGTGGCCGCCAGAAAGGTCCGCACGCCGCAACGCCACGGTGACAATTTGCGTGCCGCTTGCCTCCAGAGCATCTCGCATCAGGGAATTGTTTGCAAATTTTCCGGTGCCGACCAGGAGCCGGGATTCGAAGCTGCGGTCCGCGATTCTTAATTTCGAAGGTGGGCTATGCATGTGATGGAACCTCAGGACAATTACTGACTCCGCCCTTGAACAGCAAGTAATCGCTTCCTAGATTCTGACATGCGCCCATCTGATAGTGAAATCCCAAGTCTGACGGGTCAGCTTTTGGTTGCGCATCCGAACTTACGTGACCCGAATTTCCGTAAAACGGTACTGTTTCTTTCCGCTCATGACAGCCAGGAAGGTGCTCATGGCCTCGTTCTCAACCGGCCGACGAACAAGAGGCTCACCGATTTTCTCCCGCACCACGAACTCGATGCGTTCGGTGAAATTCCGGTTTACCTTGGAGGACCGGTTGGGGCGCATGAGTTGACGATTGTTTCGTTCGATTGGATTGCCGGTGAAGCGAAAATCACCTTTCATTCGCAAGTCTCCTTGGATCAAGTGCAAACCCTGGCTGGAAGCGGCTCGAAGCTGATTCGTGCGTTCGTTGGATATGCGGGTTGGGCGGGGGGCCAACTCGAGTCGGAGCTCCAGCAGAGTGCATGGATCGTCCATCCGGCAACCGAATCGATTCTGGGTGACGCTGCGAATCATGAGGCTTGGCTTGAACTGATGAAAAATCTCGGACCGGCCTATCACCTGCTCGCAATCGCGCCGGATGATCCCTCGCTCAACTAACGTTTTGTTGTCCTTGGCTCTCGTCGGTTCGCTGCTGCCTGGAGCGGAGTGATCCCACGAGGGGAACAGTTTTAGCTACCTATGAAAATTGGTGTTCCCAAAGAGATCAAAGAGCAGGAAAGCCGGGTTGCGGTTCTTCCATCGGTCGTTTATCAGCTCACGAAACTGGGGCATCAAGTCTACGTTGAGCGAGAAGCGGGAGCCGGAGCAGGATACCCGGATAAAGAGTATGAAGAAGCCGGCGCAATCCTGTCCGGCGATCACGCAGAGATCTTTCGCGAAGGAGATCTGATCGTGAAAGTAAAAGAGCCGTTGCCTCCCGAATATCCGCTTCTGAGAGAGGGACAGATCCTGTTCACCTATCTTCATCTCGCTGCCGCCAAGTCTTTAACCGAAGAGTTGTTGAAATCGGGTGTGACGGCGATCGCCTACGAGACGGTGGAGATCAATCGGCGGCTGCCTTTGTTGGAACCGATGAGCGAAATAGCCGGGCGTATGTCGATTATTGTGGGCGGCTATTTTCTCGCAAAACACAGCGGTGGAACCGGGGTGCTTCTCGGTGGAGTGCCGGGTATTCTGCCCGGAAATGTATTGGTGATCGGAGGTGGAACCTCCGGAGTCAACGCGGCCCGGATGGCGACTGGATTGGGAGCGAACGTCACGATTCTGGAGGTCGATTTCGACCGAATGAGATTTCTCGATATCACGATGCACACCGCGCACACGCTGTATTCAACCGAGGCGCATCTACTGGAAATGTTGCCGCGCACCGACCTGTTGATCGGCGCAGTACTGGTTCCCGGAGCACGGGCACCAAGACTGATCACCAGAGCGATGCTGAGACAGATGAAGCCGGGAAGCGTGCTCGTTGATATCGCAATCGATCAAGGAGGCTGTTGCGAAACCTCTCGTCCAACCACCCACCATGATCCGGTCTATGTGGAAGAAGGAATCACGCACTACTGCGTCGGGAATATGCCGGGCGCATATGCTCGAACAGCCACTCAAGCGCTGACGAACGTTACTGCGCGATTTGTGGAGTACTTGGCGGAAGGCGGTGTGGCGGGAGCCATCAAAAAAGAACCGGGTCTCGCAAGCGGCATCAATGTGATGGGAGGATTCATTCGCAATAAAGCAGTCGCCCACGCGCACGAGCTGCCCTTCAAGGAAATTTGACTGGCTCCTGACTCCTGGTTCAAAGCTTAACGACCTTTGCGCTCCTGATGTTGGGATTGGTCAGAATCGATTCAATGATTTTTTCGTCGGGCACGGAGTCGAGGTTCAAGACGGTGAGAACTTCGCCGCCGCGGTGGTCTCTGCTCAAGGACATGTTCGCAATGTTCACCGCGTGCACTCCCAGGACCGTACCGATTTGACCCACAATTCCTGGAACATCACGGTTTTCTAAGAGGAGCAGGACTCCAACCGATCGCGCCTCGACGTGACGACCGTTGATCCGGACAATTCTTGGCGACGACCCGATGAAAGTCCCGGCCACCGAGACGGTTTCCCCCTGGCCCACCGCCTGAAGATCGACCAGATCCGTGAATTCTCCGGCAGCGCTATCTTTGGTCTCAATCGTCTTCAGTCCCAGCGTCTTGGCGAAGGAGGTGACGTTGACCGGGTTTACGTCTCCGCCTGCGGCTTCCTCCAAAAATCCTTTTAAAATGTATCTAGAGATCGGGCTCGTTTCGAACTCGTTGACCTTTCCGCTGTAATTGATCGAAAGCATTTCGCAGCGTTTGGGCGCGATCTGGCGCAAAAATCGTCCGAGCTTTTCACCGAACGCAAGGTACGGAGCAAGGACGGCGAGCGTCTTCGCGTCAATGTTAGGAACGTTTACCGCATTTTTGATAACGCCTTCAAGTAAGAGGGAGCGGATCGCCTCGGCAATCTCGATGCCCACACTCTCTTGCGCCTCTGCGGTAGAAGCGCCCAGATGCGGTGTGAAAACAACATTCGAGAGAGTTCGCAACGAAAATTGCGCTGGCGGTGGCTCAATCTCATAAACATCCAGCGCGGCTGCTGCGATCTGTCCGGATGTAAGAGCTTCGAACAGAGCCTGTTCATCGATCAAGCCGCCCCGAGCACAATTGACAACCCTCGCGCCTCGCTTCATCTTCGCGATGCGATCCGCGTTGATCAAGTGCCTGGTCTCCGCCGTTAATGGCATGTGCATGGTCACAAAGTCGGATTGAGCAAGCACCTGATCGAGATCCTCAAAAAGCTCGACTTGCAGCGATCGTGCGCGGCTCGGAGACAAGTAGGGATCGTAGGCTATCGCCCGCATACCGAAGGCGATGACCCGGCGGGCGATCTCCGTTCCAATTCGACCCATCCCGAAAATGCCGATCGTCTTGCCGTGAAGTTCGACACCCTCAAAACTCTTTCGATCCCATTTGCCCGCCTTCACGCTTGCGTCCGCCTGCGGAATATTCCGGGCAATTGAAACCAGCAGCGAAAAGGCGTGCTCGGCCGTGGAGATCGTGTTGCCGCCCGGAGTATTCATGACAATGACTCCGCGGCGAGTTGCAGCGTCCACGTCCACATTGTCGACTCCCACTCCAGCCCGTCCCACTGCTTTCAACTGTTTCGCCGCGTCGATTACCTCTGCGGTGATCTTTGTCTGCGACCGGACGACGATAGCGGAGTATTCCCCCGCGATAGCAAGGAGGTCGGTTTCCTTCAGCCCCGTTTTGACTTCGACAAGAAGCTGCCCTCCACTTTCCAGCGATTCGATTCCCTTCGGCGAGATGGAATCTGCGACCAGAACCTTGGGCTTAGCCATGATTCAGTTTCGTCAACAAATCCTTTACCAATACAAACACTGGCAGAGAAGCGAAGCTGGAGATCAAAGAAGAAAACGCCGCTTCTTGGGTCGGTTGCAATGCCGAATCCCCATGCGCTTTGCCCACCACGCCCGAATCTATCTCTGATTCGTGTTGATTCGCCGAAACGCCCGCGGCATACCGGGCGAGCGCCATGAGCGGCCAATTATTCCGGTACATATCGTATTTGAGGTAAAAGACCCGCGGGAAACCGGTCCCGGTAATCAAGGTTTCGCTCCAGGAGCCATCCGGGTTTTGAGATTTAACAAGATAGTGCACGCCGCGTTCGACGCTGATGCGATTTACCTCTCGGAACGCACAGAGGCCGAGCAAGGCCCACGCGCTTTGCGAAGGTGTGCTCACCCCCTTGCCCCGCAAGCTGGGGTCCTCATACGAGGCCACGGTTTCGCCCCAACCGCCATCTTCATTCTGGCAGGCCTCTAACCAATCCCGGCCACGCTGAATCCACGCTTCATTCATGTCAAGACCTACCGCCCGGAGCCCTCGCAGTACCTGAGAGGTGCCGTAAATATAGTTCACTCCCCAGCGGCCGTACCATGCGCCATCGGATTCCTGCTTCTCGCGCAAAAACATCGTGGCCCGATCGATCGCGGGATGGGTTGGACGAAAACCGAGATCGCCAAGAATCTCGAGCACACGCGCGGTGACGTCACAGCAACTCGGGTCCAGAATCGCATTGTGATCCGCAAATGGGACATTCTCGAGAAGCGGGTTCTGCACGTCTTTATCGAATGCAGCCCAACCGCCATCTCTGTTTTGAAAGCTAAGCAGCCACCGAACCACCCGGTCGTAGAGAGTGGGGTCATCCTGGTAGCCCGCCGTATAGAGAGCCAGCAACACCATGGCAGTGTCGTCTACATCCGGGCAGAAAGGATTGTTAAACTCGAAACACCAGCCTGTCGGTTCCGGTTTCGGATTGTTCACCGCCCAGTCCCCGGCTATTCGCACCTCTTGGGATAAAAGCCAGGCCACGGCTTTGCGGGAAGCAAGATGATGCTCGCCGATCCCCGAACGCGCGAGAGAGACCAGTGTGATCGCGGTATCCCAAACCGGCGAAAAACAGGGTTGAATTCTGAAACCTTGCTCGTCGTCGACAAGAAGTTCTCGGAAATCGGCGTCGGCTTTCTGGTAGATCGGATGGCTTGGCTGATACCCTATGCATCGCAAGGCGATCATTGAGTTTAGCATCGCGGGAAAGATCGCGGCTAATCCGCTAGTTCCATCACCGATCCGTTCCAGCATCCACCGTTCGGCGACGTTAAGGGCCGTCTTGCGCAGTGGCAGAATCGCGTTCCGCTCGAGGATTTTCAGACACCGATCGATCAGAATGAAGAACTGCTTTAGTCCCCCCGCTTTGGTGTGCGGTACCTTGGTTGGATCAAGATACAGTTCAGAGATCCCGCGCTCGGAAGGCAGGATTCGCGTCGGCTTGTAATGGTTGATGATTGCAAGGGGCACCACCATCGCCCTCGTCCAGGAGGAAACCGCATAGAGGTTCACCGGCAACCATCTGGGAAGCAGCAGGAATTCGACCGGTATGGTCGGAACAGCGTCCCACGGGATTTGACCGAGCAAAGCCAGGTACAGTCTGGCGTAGGTGTTCGTTTTTTCAATGCCGCCGAGTTCGTGGACCTTCGTCCGAGCGAGAGCCAGAATCGGATCCTCCTTGGAGAATCCGGCCAGCGCTAACGCCAGATAGGCTTTGACCGATGCATTCACCTCCGAGGGACCCTCGGGATAAATGTTCCAGCCGCCGTCCGGCAACCGTCTGGACAGAATGTGATCAATACATTTCTGCTGGAGATCGAGATCGATGTCTCCCGTCCAGTGCATGAACGTCACGTAGTCGGAACAAAGTGTGGAGTCGACGATCAACTCGCCTATCCAATACCCTTCTGGATTCTGAAGACTGACTAAATGCTGTTGTGCCCTGGTAACGGCTTGTTTTAGGAGCGCGTGTGCTCCTGCATCGTCATTCACCTTGTTCTCCCGTTGAACAATTCATTTTAGCCGCGCGCCACAACCGCCTCCCGCTTCGGCTTGGCTGCGGCAGCCGAGATCCCGTTGAACACGATCTTGGGATCCGGATGATCCTTTGGCCTGGGCCGCGGGCCAAAGTTAAACCAAATGTTCTTCCAGGTATCACCGGGTTTACCTTGCAAACCGATTGTCGCGGAAGGTTCATAACCGCACTGGACCATGCAATTTTCGCATCGAGGGTCTTTGGCGACGCCATCGACAACTCCATATTTGCTCCAATCGACTTTCTCCTGCAACTCCTTGAAGGTAGCGTAGTGGCCGTCGGTCATGAAATAACAAGGAGCTTTCCAGCCCTTGATGTTCCGCGTCGGAATCGCCCAGGCAGAACAAGTCAGATCCCTCAGCCCGGCCACAAATTCCAAATACACCGGCGTTCCAAAAAGTGGGTATTTCTTACCCCAGATTGTCGCTCGCGAAAATTTTTCGATTGTGGCTCGTCGGGTCAGGAAAAAATTCGCCGGATCCAACCCCAGGCGTTTAGCCATATCTTTTTTGGCGGCGTCGTAGTCGTAGCCAGGTGAAATCGTGTGGCCATCCACACCGAGCGTCGCCAGATAACCGAATAGATGCTCGATTTCTGCAACATCGGTCTCCCGATAAACTGTCGTATTCGTGGCAACCTGGAAACCGAGAATCTTGGCCATGCGGATTGCCAGGATGCATTCCCGGAACACGCCCTCCCGTTCCACAATAATGTCGTGGGTCTTCTCCAACCCATCCAGGTGCACGTTCCAGTACATCCATCCACTTGGGGCGATCACCGGCTTGAACGGATCTTTCGGGCCCTTCTTGATCTGTTCTACTTCGCTCGGCGTGAGCAGTTTCTCAGCCGCAAGGCGGTCCAACCGCGGCAAGATCGTCTCGGGTTCCCGAGCAAACGAAACCGCGAGGTAATCCCGCATCTTCTTCCGCATCCACATGCCATTGGTGCAGACATAGACGATCCGGCGTTGGTCTAGCAGCCCGTTGACCAATGCCTCGACCTGGGGATAAATCAGAGGCTCGCCCCCGCAGATCGAAACCATCGGAGCATCGCACTCGATAGCTGCCGCAAGACAATCCTCAAGAGGCATGACATCCTTCATCGAAGTCGAATATTCTCGAATTCTACCACAGCCGGTGCAGGTCAGATTGCAGGTGTGCAAGGGTTCAAGTTGCAGAACCGTGGCAAATCTCCTCGTCCTTCGCAGCTTATGCTGCAAAAGATGACCGGCTATTTTCATCGTCAGTGCCAAAGGAAAACGCATATTTAAAATCCAAATGTGCGACGCAAGCTATCCGCACTGCGATATGATTCAAGAACAACGTTAAAGGTCAACGCCATTAGACACACGGCTCCCGAAGACGAGAAATTCACTCTCGCCGTCAGACCTCCACGGCATGCAGGCACACCCGGGGCTTTAATGGACTCCCTGGACATATTTCAAATGTGGTTAAGCGGTTACCGTGGGATGGCAGCGACCTGGTTAAGGCTCTAATTCATCAAACACCTGCGATCCTTGCAAGTTGCGTAACGACCCATTCGGTTAATCCGTCTTTAGGTTTTTCGCAAGGATCGAAACGCATTTTTTCGTTTCGTCAGGGAGAGCCGGACAAAATAAAGTTCTGGGATCGCAATCCCTATCATTCCAGTAGACATTCTCTTTTTTCCTGTTATCCTCTCTCTGGTTGCGCGTGCCTGAGCGCTAATTGCTAAAAGGAGATTGCCCATGAATAGATCGTCGTCCTTCCCAGCTGAGCAGCAAGTCCCAAACCATTGGGCGAATTCCGATCCTGAAGAGCAGACCTGGAATCCGCTCGACTTCCTCGCCTCGACGTCGGCTGGTCTGGCGAAATGGCGCAGCCTCGCCGTCGATCGACGAGTGGTACCGAGCTACGTGTTCATTGGTCCCCGGGGCGGCAACATCTCGATTCGCCTCGCCTTGCTGGCGGGAATCGAATCCGAAGATCTGCTCAGCACCAATGCCATCGTCAAGTTGTTGGTGGAGCTCGATCTGGCCCCGCTTTTGGCGCAGGATTTCGCCCTCTTCAGTTATCCGGTTGCCAATCCTTACCGCGCTGCCGGTCGCCGTCCGGATTTTACTACCGATTTCTGGAAAGGTGCATCCGACCCGGTTATCCGGTATTTTGAGCAGGAGTTTGCGGAAAATCAATTGGACGGCATCATTGCTGTCAAAGCGAATGAGCCGATCGCCGGTTTTCAAATTCAGGTTTCGAGTCGGATGATTGCTACCGAGGTTTTGTGGCCGGCGCTGGAGTTGGCTCAACGGCTAGTCCCGCTGGCGAGTGAGCCGATCCAGATATTCCCCCGGCTGCAAAGTAATCGTCACTCGTTGTTCAGCCTCGGCCACGCGCGGCCCGGGCCTTTTAGTCTCCTGATTCGCACCCCGAAGCATATGCCGTTGGAAAACCAGATCTCGGCGATTGTCTTCAGCGTGAAACAGATCTTGCATTGTTACCGAGTGCTGGTCAGCCATGCGGAGAGCCTTTAGCAGAACGTATTGGATGATATCGTGGCTCCGCAGCAACTCCTGTTCGCGCTTTACATCAATCTAAGAATGCGGGTATTTCTCATGAAAATCATTTATTCTCAGATTCTCCATGTTCTGCGCGGCAGCTAGGAGTCTTCGGTTGGTCCTCGATTTTTGAGCGCCGGATCAGCAAACAGAGTAAGGACTCATTTAGCCAGGATGCTCGAGGCGCGTTGGCGGTCTCCACATTTGGTGTTCCCTGTGCCGCCAGCGGCGTGTTTCGGCTTTCTGTTATCTGTACTGTAGTCGAGGAAAGGAGTTAGATTCGCCGCACACCATCTTCCGTGGATTTGCACGCCGTTGAGGCCGACACGGAGGACCGAGACCCGTCTCGCCGTGGCTTCTTGCATTTCGATTCATTGCATTAAGTTCGTTTTTTTCGCGAACTGAAATAAATCCGTGCCTTTATGCCGGTTACAAAAAGTAGATATTGATTTTCACGAGAAAGAACGTATTGGGGATAGGCGGATCCTGCCGCTCTCGGAGCGGTGATCAGCGAAAACAGTCCCCCAGAAAAATGAAAAATATCAAAATTTTGAATCGTTCTATCAGCCTGATCGGTCTCTTGGCGATGCTCGCGGCGTCAGCGACCGCAACATTTGCTGCGGACAAAAAGCTCGTGGTCGGATTTTCTCAAGTCGGCGCCGAGAGCGGTTGGCGCACCGCCAACACCGAATCGATCAAATCCGAAGCCGCCAAGAGAGGCATTGACCTGCGGTTCTCGGACGCTCAGCAGAAAGAAGAGAACCAGATCAAAGCGATCCGCTCATTCATCGCCGAAGGGGTCGATGTGATCGCCTTTTCACCGGTGGTCGAGACCGGATTCGAGCCGGTGTTGCAGGAAGCGAAGAAGGCCGGGATCCCTGTCGTGCTGTCGGACCGGGCGGTGAAGGTATCTGACCCCTCGCTGTACGTGTCGTTTCTCGGTTCCGATTTCATCGAGGAAGGCCGGCGTGCAGGGAATGAGGCTGTGAAGCTGACCGATGGTAAGGCCAACATCGCCGAGTTAGTCGGCACCGTCGGATCTGCGCCGGCCATTGATCGCAAGAAAGGCTTCGAAGAAGTCTTAAAGAGCCATCCGGACATGAAGATCATCATGTCGCAAAGCGGCGACTTCACCCGGGCCAAAGGCAAAGAGGTGATGGAAGCGTTTTTGAAAGCCCCCAACGCCAAAGATATTAACCTGCTGTTTGCCCACAATGACGACATGGCCCTGGGAGCGATCCAGGCGATGGAAGAGGCCGGCATCAAGCCTGGTGTCGATATTAAAATTGTCTCGATTGACGGGGTTAAGGGAGCCTTCGAGGCGATGAAGGACGGCAAACTGAACGTCACAGTGGAATGCAATCCGCTCCTGGGACCGCAACTCTTTGACTTGGTCGAGGCGGCCGCCGCCAAAAAGGAAGTACCGAAGCGGGTAGTCACCCAAGAGGGAGTTTACGAACAATCCCAAGCAGCCGCCGAGCTGCCAAAGAGACAGTACTAAACTCCGATTCTTAGTCTTAAATTAAAGCGGGCGCTCGAACCGAATGGAAGAGCGCCCGAATTTTGTAGTTACATCGCGAAGTGGCTAATCCGCTCTTAGAGGTCACAGCTCTTAGTAAAGGATTTCCCGGCGTCAAGGCACTGGATGCGGTCGATCTGACGGTGCAGGCTGGCGAAGTCCATGCCTTAATGGGAGAAAACGGTGCGGGGAAAAGCACGTTAATCAAAGTCTTGACCGGGGTTTTTCCTCGAGACGCAGGAGAAACCCGGCTGGAGGGCCAAATCATAGCGCCAAAATCACCGGGCGAAGCGGAAGCGCTCGGTATCAGCACTGTGTATCAGGAAGTTAACCTGATCCCTCATTTGTCGGTTGCCGAAAATATATGCCTGGGCCGCCAACCGACTTGGCTTGGCGCCATCCGTTGGGGCGCAATTGCCAAACGAGCTCGGACCGCTCTTGCCCGGCTCGACCTCTCTCTGGACCTTAAGCGCCAGCTTTCTTCGTATTCGATAGCCGTTCAGCAGATGGTGGCCATCGCTCGTGCTCTCGATATATCCGCCAAACTGCTGATCCTCGACGAGCCGACATCAAGTCTTGATAAGACGGAGGTCGAAGAGCTTTTCAAAAAACTTCGGAAGCTCCGGGAAGGCGGTCTCGGAATCATTTTCATCACCCACTTTCTCGAGCAGGTTTACGAGATTTCCGACTTGATCACCGTGTTACGAAACGGCCGTCGAGTCGGATGCTTCGCGACCAGGGAGCTTCCTCGCATCAAGCTTGTTTCCCATATGATCGGGAAGGACGTCCGGGAGGTCGAGGCATTGGAACAGAAGCGGGCGAGCACCGCGACGATCCGCTCTGATCAACCGGTGCTTGAGGCGAAAGGTCTTGGTCGGAAAGGATTCATTCATCCGCTTGACCTCGAAATCAGGCCGGGCGAGGTGCTTGGGCTCGCGGGCCTCCTCGGTTCTGGAAGGACTGAAACAGCGCGCCTCCTTTTCGGAGTCGACCGACCGGATCAAGGCACACTCTGGATCAATCGTCGAGCCGTGAAGTTTAATTCGCCGCGTGCCGCGATCCGCTACCGCATTGCTTTGACTCCGGAAGACCGGAAGGTGGCCGGAATTATCCCCAATCTCACCGTGCGGGAGAATATTGTTTTAGCACTCCAGGCCAGCCGGGGAACCTGGCGGCGTCTATCTGTCCCTGAACAGGAAAAACTTGCCGACCGCTTCATTCATTCGATTGATATCAAGACTCCCAATCGAGAGCAGCTACTTCGGAATCTGAGTGGCGGAAACCAGCAAAAGGTTTTGCTTGCCCGATGGCTTGCGACCGAACCGAAGTTGTTCATTCTCGATGAGCCTACCCGCGGAATCGATGTAGGAGCGAAAGCCGAGATCGAAAAATTGATCCAATCACTTCGTCAGGAAGGTTTGGCGGTGCTCTTTATCAGCTCAGAACTGGAAGAGATTGTCCGGCAAAGCCAGCGGGTGGTGATTTTACGTGATCGTCGAAAAGTTGGGGAATTGACAGAGACAGAGATTTCGGAGGAAGCGATTATGCAGTCCATCGCAACTGCAGATATGGAGCGGCCCGTTGCATGATCAATTGGGTTTCTGACCTGCTATTCTGGATATTTTTTGGCGCAATTCTGTTCTCGTTGCGCCGTCAAAGAATCTTCTGGACGGTTGGTGCTCTCGCGCTGCTCCTGCTTTTCAACCAGTTTTTCACTCCTGGCTTCTTTCATATTCAGCTTCTGAATGGGCATTTCTACGGTTCACGGATCGATGTGCTTAACCAGGGAGCGAAAGTCATGCTCTTGTCGCTTGGCATGGTATTAGTGATCGCTACGGGTGGCGTCGATCTTTCGGTCGGTGCCGTGATGGCAATCTCCTCGGCGGTGTCGTCCCGGCTCCTGGTGACCGAGCATCAGCCGGCCGGCGTCGCAATGGCCGCTGCTTTGGGCATCTGCGTGCTGGCCGGCGCCTGGAACGGACTGCTGGTTGCCGGGTTCGGAATTCAACCAATCATCGCCACACTGGTGTTAATGGTTGCCGGGCGTGGCGTGGCCCAGCTGATCACGGAAGGACAGATCATTAACTTCCTCGATCCGACGATGGTCTACCTTGGTAATGGCCACCTCTTCGCTTTGCCATTTACCCTGACGCTTGTCCTCGTGATGCTGGTGATCACCATTTTGTTGGTCCGGCGTACCGCCCTCGGACTCTTTATTGAGTCGGTGGGCGATAACTACGAGGCTAGTCGGTACTCCGGCATTAACGCCCGACAGGTAAAGTTCTTGGTCTACACTTTTTCCGGTTTCTGTGCCGGACTGGCCGGCTTGGTGGCGTGCTCAAATATCAAGAGCGCGGACGCAAACAATATCGGCCTGTATCTGGAATTGGATGCGATCCTGGCCGTCGTGGTCGGTGGCACGTCGTTACAGGGAGGTCGCTTTTATCTCGTGGGCGCCGTTGTCGGCGCACTGTTTATCCAGACACTGACCACGACGTTATACGCCCGAAACGTGAGTTCCGATGTCTCTCCGGTACCAAAGGCCCTGGTTATCATTGCCGTTTGTCTTTTCCAAAGCGATGTATTCCGCGCGCGAACGGCGCAGCTCTTTCGGTCGCTAGGGCGGATTCTCAAACCGCTTAGCTCCCGACTACCGCATAAACTTTTTACGGCTCCGCGGCATGATGCGCCTAAATCCTAAGTACATTCCGCTTCTGGCGACAGCCGCTGTACTGATTCTGGTCTTTGGCACCGGCTCCTTGCTTTATCCTAACTTCGGTACACCTCGCGTGATCGTGAACCTATTAGGCGATCAGGCATTCGTCGGTGTCGCGGCGGTGGGAGAGTCGTTCGTGATTCTGTCCGGCGGCATCGACCTGTCGGTGGGTTCGATGGTGGCCTTTGTTGGCATACTTATTGCCCGGCTCTTGCAGGCTGGATGCGACCCGTTCTTGGCAATGGGTATTGCGCTTTGTATCGGCACTGTGGCCGGAGCTGTCATGGGCTGCCTGATCCACTATTTCGAAATGCCTCCCTTTCTGGTCACGCTGGCCGGCCTCTTTTGTCTGCGCGGCCTCGGCTTTGTTATTCACCCCGAATCCATTGGGATCGACCATCCCTTCTACGCGGAAGTCCTGCCGCAGCTTTCGATCTTAGTCGCTCCCAAGGCGGTGCTGCCGTTCACCGCCATGTGCTTCCTGGGGTCGGTCATCATTGGAACCTTAGTCGCGGGTTTCACCCGATTCGGGCGGAATGTTTATGCTATCGGATCGAGCGAAAGCTCCGCCCGGTTAATGGGCGTGCCGATTGGCCGGACGAAAATCACGACCTATGCGCTCGCCGGATTCTTTTCCGCGTGTGGAGGGGTGGTTTCGACGTTCTATATGCAGTCCGGAAATCCCGCATCATTTGTCGGTTTGGAGTTAGATGCCATCGCCGGTGTGGTCATTGGTGGAACGCTGCTCACCGGCGGTGTCGGGTTCGTCCCGGGAACCCTGATGGGTATGCTCATTCTCGGACTGATCCAAACCATCATTACGTTCAATGGCACGCTGAATAGTTGGTGGACTAAAATTGTCATCGGAGGTCTGTTGTTAATCTTCATTGTACTACAAAGGCTGATCTCCAGACGTGCAGTCCAACCCGTATGAGTTGAAATGCAAAATCACACACACGATCCCTGCTGACAACTGACACTGACAACTGTCTACTGATTACTATTCTCCATGGAATGGCTGTTTTGGGCGGTACTTTCGGCGTTGTTTGCAGGCGCAACTGCTATCCTTGCAAAAATCGGAGTGGCCGAGATCAATTCAAATCTAGCCACCGCAATTCGTACAACCGTGATCCTCCTTTTCAGCTGGATCATCGCCCTGGTAACGACCCGAGGCGGCGAATTCTGGTCCATCGGAAGGAAAACATGGATTTTCCTTGTTCTCTCCGGCATCGCGACCGGGCTTTCCTGGCTATGTTATTTCCGGGCACTCCAGGTCGGCGAAGTCTCTAAGGTTGCTCCAATCGACAAGTTGAGCGTCGTCGTTGCCATGGCATTGGCGATCGCGTTCCTTGGAGAGAAGCTGAGCCTGCGCGGTGGGATCGGTGCCGGGTTGATTGTTCTAGGCGCGATCGTGCTCGCTTGGAGGTAGTCCCGAGCATCCAAGGCCGGCAAACCCGCGTACTACCCGATGGAAGGGCACGCACCAATTCGACGATGGTATCCGCATTCAGCACGCAACTAAACGGAAGACACGGAACGATCCGGGAGCTACATGCAGTCACAGAAGTTTGGAATTCGCTTGATTGTTCCTCGGTTCCTGGTCCTTGATCTATGGGCGCGGCTCAAACGCTACCATCCGAGGTGGCCTGGAGCGATTTAATCATATCGATCCAGGCAAACGATGGAGATCGTAAACGAGGCCGCCCACGCGGTATGACGAGCCCGGCGCAGGAATCCGAGAACGAGCTTGAAGCACGGTTAATAAACCGAATTGCTGCAGGCGATGATTCGGCGTTTGACGCGCTCTACAAGCGGTTCGCAGGGTCCCTCTACGGGATGGCGTACCGAATGATGAATGATGCCAAGGAGGCAGAGGACGTTTTACAGGAGGGATTCACGTACATCTGGCGGAAAGCCGCGACCTACGACCCGAATCGAAGCAGTCCGTTTGCCTGGGCTGTGATGATCACGCGGAACAAGGCAATTGATCGGTTGCGCGTTCGCCAGCGGCTCGAAAAGCTCCGTGAAAAGGTCACTTCTGAAGAGTCTTTCTACCAGGATAAAGACGAGACCTCGGCGAACGAGCCAACGCTTCGCGAACGAGGCGTACTGGTCCGTTCCGCTCTCGAGCAGATTCCGCAAGAGCAACGGCAAGCGCTGGAGCTCTCCTTTTTCGGCGGGCTGACCCACGAGCAGATTGCGGAGCGGCTTGACACGCCGCTGGGCACAATCAAAGCGCGAATTCGACGCGGCCTCCTCCGATTGCGTGAGTGTTTGAAAGAAGGGTTATGATAGACGAGCCCAAACAGGATTTGCTTGTGCAGTACCTCCTCAACGAGGTGGATTCGTCGACGGCCGAAAAAATTCGCGTGGAACTCGAAACCGATGCCGAGCTTCGGGAATTTGTGCGGGAGACGGAGCATGCCTTTGCGTCGATGGCCTACGCCGTATCGCCAATGGAGCCACCCGTCGGGCTTCCGCAACGGATTCTTCGGTCGGAACGAAACATCTCCAGAGTTTCTTCACCCGCGCCCCGATCCAATATAGTCTGGCTGGTTGTCCCCTGGGCCCTAGCAGCTTGTCTTGCCATCGCCTGCGCCCTTCTGGGTCTCGAGCGAACACGACTGCAAAAAAAAAGCGAGCAGCTCGGCGAGGAACTTCTGGCCCTCCGACAGAAGAACGCCCAGGTCGAGGGGGAGTTGGCAACGCTGCAGAAAAAAAGCGAGCAGCTTGGCCAGGAACTTCTGGCCCTCCAACAGAAGAACGCCCAGGTCGAGGGAGAGTTGGCAACGCTGCAGAAAAAAAATGTACTTGCAGAGCTCAAGATTGCGACGTTGAAAGCGCAAGTCGCGGCCTACCAGACGGCGACTGCTGTGGTTGTCTGGGACAAAATTCAAAAGAATGGGCTTCTTCAGTTGGACAAATTGCCTCCGCCCGCACCCGGAAAGGACTATCAATTATGGGTGATCGATCCGAAAATCCCACAACCGGTCAGCGCCGGGGTCTTGACGGTCCCAAATAACGGGCTGATCCGCGCAAGTTTCCACCCCGCGACTCCGATCGACTCGGCTGGTGCGTTCGCGATCAGCGTCGAGAAAGCAGGCGGCGCTTCCAAGCCGGAGGGCCAAATCATCCTTGTCGGCAAATAGCGTGGAGTTAAGAACGTAGCGGCGTGGATATTGCCGCACCGTCGTGAAGCGCAGTAAGCGGCATCCCGCCTTGCCTCTTCAAGTCTAAGCCGAACAAACCAGGGACATTGCCGGCACGCCGATAGGCCCACACGCCGTTACCTCTTTCCCCGGAATCTTCACCTCGAGATTGTCACATGAAACAGATTGTTCGTCGTTGTCCGCTCTGAAATATTGCCGGGCGCGACCAAGATGAAATCAACAGCAACACAGCTAGGCGCTGCGGAGATCAAGCGCACTTTCAGCTGGGTGGACATTGTCGTCCTTCTCGCGGTTTTCGGACTGCTCTGGACGATCCTCCATTTTGGCCGGGGAATGGTGACGCACTTCGACGAAAGTCAGTCTCCCGCCATCTCGACCGACATTCGAAATATTCCGTACTATGCCGGAAGAACCGTCCTGCGGATGTGGATCGCATTCGGCTTCTCGCTGCTGTTCACGTTCTCTGTTGGATACGCTGCTGCGAAGAATCGCGTCGCACGAGCCGTGATTTTGCCGGCGCTTGATATCCTGCAATCCGTCCCGGTTCTCGGATTTTTGTCCATCACGGTAACCGGCTTTATGGCTCTTTTTCCCGGGAGTTTGCTTGGCGTCGAATGTGCGAGCATCTTTGCGATCTTTACCGGGCAGGTTTGGAACATGGCCTTTGGATTTTATCATTCACTGGTCACCATACCGAAGGACCTTCAGGAGGCGGCGACCAACTTCCGATTATCCCGTTGGCAACGATTCGGAACGCTCGAAGTGCCTTCCTCGATGCATAGCTTGATTTGGAACTCAATGATGTCTTTCGGTGGCGGCTGGTTCTTCGTCGCACAGAGCGAGGCCATTACAGTCCTGAACAAGAACATTAAATTGCCCGGGCTTGGTTCCTATATGGCTACCGCAGTTGAAAAAGGAGACAACACGGCTGCGATCTGGGCGATCGTCGCGATGCTCGCGGTCATCCTCGCTTCGGATCAGTTCATCTGGCGGCCGCTCTTGGCTTGGGCGGACAAGTTCAAGATGGAACTGGTCGAGTCCGGGGACGCGCCTCAGTCCTGGCTCTACACCTTCCTTCGGCGTGCCTACCTCTTTGATTGGATCCAGGAAAAAATTCTCCAGCCCGTCTCGGATGTGTTCATCCGGCTCAAGAAAGGGCTGGGTGTCCTGGATGTTGTACCTGCTCATCCGAGGAAAGCGGTGGCCCGATGGATTCCCCGAATTCTGGGTGCAATTTTTGGACTCTGGCTGGTTTATCAGATGATTCTCGGCGTGATAGCGGCTGCCGACGCCGTTTACAATCATGTCAGCTGGCACCAGTTCGTTCATCTCCTTTTCCTGGGGTTGTTAACTATGGGGCGAGTCGCCACCATGACCATTCTTGCGACTTTGGTTTGGACACCGATCGGCGTCTGGATCGCGTCCAAGCCCAATATTGCCCGAATCGCCCAGCCGTTCGCGCAAATTGCCGCTTCGTTCCCGGTCAATATGACCTTCCCTTTCGTTATCGGCTTTTTTGTCGCGGCGCACATCAGTATCAACTGGGGAAGCATTCTCCTGATCGCGATGGGCACTCAATGGTATATCCTGTTCAATGTTATCGCCGGTGCGATGGCGATCCCAAATGATCTCAAGGAAGCCGCCAGGACTTATGGATTACGTGGTTGGTCGCTTTGGCGGACGCTCATTCTACCCGCAATCTTTCCATTCTGGGTGACCGGTGCTTGTACTGCAGCCGGTGGCGCGTGGAATGCCAGTATCGTTGCTGAACTCGCGACTTGGGGAAACACTACCCTGAAAGCGGATGGTCTCGGCGCCTACATCGCCGAGGTCACACAGAAGGGAGATACGCCGATGATCATCTGCAGCATTGCGGTCATGTGTATTTTTGTCGTAATTACCAACAAGCTGCTCTGGCGAAGGCTTTACGAGTACGCTGAAAAACGTTTCCATCTGGATTGAAGGAGATGACAATTGCTCTCAAACCAAGCCCCCCGGGGACTGCCACCAGACAATCCGCGATCGCCGAACTCTGCAATGTCACGAAAACCTACGCTGTCGCCGGCGGCCGGGAACTCAAAGTGCTGGATCAGATCGACTTGGCAATCCATGAAGGAGAATTGTTGGCTCTCCTGGGTCAATCCGGTTCGGGAAAATCGACGTTGCTGAGATGTCTCACCGGCTTGGCAGCGCCGACAAACGGCCGCGTACTGGCTTACGGCAAGCTTTTGGAAGGAATCAATCCTTACGCTTCAATTGTTTTTCAAACCTTTGCCCTATACCCATGGCTGACCGTCGAGCAGAACGTTGCGGTTGGCTTGATGTCGAAGCTGGTGACGCGCGCCGAAAAAGAGGCTGCTGTCGAAAAGGCCATCGATCTGATAGGCTTGAATAATTACCACGAGGCGTATCCGCGCGAAATATCCGGAGGGATGCGACAGCGTGTTGGTATAGCCCGGGCCCTCGTGGCCGAGCCAAAGATCCTTTGCCTGGATGAAGCTTTCAGCGCTTTAGATGTTCTCACCGCGGAGAACCTCCGCAACGAAGTAGTGACTCTCTGGCAGGAGCAGGCGACGACTCTTAAAAGCATTTTCATGGTGACGCACAACATCGAGGAAGCGGTCGAAATGGCCACTCGCATCTGCGTCCTGTTTCCGCACCCCGGCCGTCTCGGTCTGGTCATGGAAAACAACCTTGCCTATCCGCGGAATCAGAATAACCCGGAATTCCAGCGCCTGGTCCACGTGATCCACGAAACGATCACGATGCAAGCTTTGCCGGATCATCCGCCAGAGCCGGCCTCGGTTTCCGGCAGACCCGTCTCCAGGGCGCGCACCCGGCTGGAATCAATACCGACGGTCCCGGTGGGACGGATCCTTGGGTTGCTGAGCATTCTGCAAGATCATCCGGAATTGGACAACATCTATGATATCGCGAACGAGATCGGAAAAGACTACGGTGAAACCATTTCACTCGTGAAAGCAGCAGAGATCCTCGAGCTTGTCGATACGCCAAAAGACGAGGTGCGTTTTACCGAACTTGGCAAAAAATTCATCGCCGCCGACGGTGATACACGTAAGCAGATTTTTGCTGAACAAGTTCAAAAGCTCCGATTGTTCCACATCATTTTCGGCTATCTGGAGGTACAGGAAGAAATCGATAGTGAAACTGTCATCAAAGATATCTCGAGCGCTTTGCCCTATGAGAATTCCGAGAATGTCCTCCAGACCATGATTGCGTGGGGAAGATACGCCGGCCTGATGGACTACGACGCGAATACCCAGATGGTGACCAGACCGGAAAAAGAGATCGAAAAAGAGGAAGAAAAAAAAGAAGAAATTGTCGGGTAATCAGAATTCAGGAGACAGGACTATTCTTTCTTCCCCGTTGCTACGCCGGATTTTTCTGTGGGCAACGGACAGCGGCGCCGGGCAAACCACCAGACGCCCGCCATGTCGAGCAGCGGCTTCCATAAAAATTGCCGAACCCCGTATTTTGATTTTCCGCCACGCCTCGGGCGATGGCGTACCGGCACTTGACGGATGGTAAATCCCGCGCTGACGGCCAAGGCCGGGATAAACGAATAAAGGGTTCGCATCGGAATAAATGCGTCTACCACGCGTCGATGAAACGCTTTAATCCCGCACCCGCTATCGACGACGCCATCTCTCAGGATCCGGCTACGCGCTGCATTGGCCAGCCGCGACATGGCTCGACGGACGAACGAGTCCCGACGTTCCACGCGGATGCCGACGGCCATATCTACTTCGTTCAGGGGCGCGAGGATATTCGGGATATCCTTTGGATCATTCTGGCCGTCGCCATCCAGTAAAATCACGATCTGCCCACGGGCGCGCGTCATGCCGTAGAATAGAGCAGCCGCTTGACCGCAATTTCGACTAAGCCGAATCAACCTTCCCTGACTCCAATTCGTGAATTGGTTGCCGATGATTTCGGCGGTGCGATCCGAGCTGCCGTCGTCCACCAGAAGAAGCTCATAATCATTGCGCCAGGTACTGGCAAAACTGCGAAGCTCGCTCAGCAGAGCCCCCACGACGTCTTCCTCGTTGTAGACTGGAATCACGATCGAATAGTGCGGTTCTGCCTGTGTTTCGGAGCCGGCTGCAGCTGTAACGTTCATTGGAAACTAAGAATCGGCTCTGTTCACTCGGCGACAAATCGGTGGCCGCGCAAGGAAAAAGTTTCCAGTCGCCTTGAGGTGTCCCACCAACAGATTTTTCTCGGGCACGCAAAACCGATGTTTTTCAAGGCGGTCCGAGCGAAGCGCCCATATGTGAAAGAAGTTGCCAGTGTCAGTTGTCAGTGGGATTGCCGATGTCAGTGGCGGCGTGCATTTCTATGAGAGAGGTGTCGAAAATGCAAATTGAAGGCGTTGACACCTAGAGGTTTCTCAACGCCGCAGAAAAATCTGGAGAGCAAGGCTCGAACCACTGCGCATCCCCTACTGAGAACTGACCACTGACACTGACAACCTCTTGCACAACAAAATACCTGCTGCTATTTCGGGGACAGGACACTACATTCGACAGGCGAGAAAACGGCCGCTGCCTTAGGACCAGCCAACCTGCTGTCGTCTCAAAACTTGAAAACCATGTTAGCGTACAATCTCGCATTAGACGGTGATGTTGCTGCGGGAAACGTGGGCGTCTGGGTTGAATGGTGCAAAGATGAGGAGGGTTTGGGACGGTTTGTTGCTCGGGAGAGGCTGCAGGATTCAATCCGAGATTTCAGCCTCGGGAACCTGTTCGGGTCTGGGTTAAATAGCGTTCCGGGGATCTGGATCTAGGATGGCTACGACGAATTCAGCGACTGCCACTGCAGCTCCCAAGGTGAACCTCGGCCGAAGCGGCCAGAATCTGGTTTTGAGATTCGAAGGAAATTGGAATGTCCGTGATACTCGGCATCGCGAAATCGACACGCTTTTCTCGGAACTCGATCGTGAAGGGCCGGCCGATGCGCTCCAGGTTGACATGTCCAATGTGGGTTCGTGGGACACCAGCCTCTTGATCGTTGTCGCCCGTGCCGAAGAGTGGTGCCGAACACATAACGTGAAATTTTTGCACGAATCGCTGCCGGCAAACGTTGCCGGATTGATTGCCATGTCCGAGGAAGTCCCGGAGCGCAAAACTGGACGAGAAGCCAAAAAGCCGTCGTCGATTTTTACAATCCTTGGAAGTAAGGCGATCAACGTTTTCGAAGGGATTGGAACGACCTTGGAATTTACCGGCGAAGCCGTTCTCAGTTTTGGACGAATTCTTCGGGGCAAGGCTGCGTTCGATTGGCGAACGTTTTGGCTCACCATGCAGGAGTGCAGTGCTCAGGCGTTGCCGATCGTAGGGATGATCAGTTTCCTCACTGGGCTTATCTTTGCTTTCGTGGGCGCGATCCAGCTCCGACAATTTGGCGCAGGCATCTATGTCGCCAACTTGGTGGCCGTCGCCATGGCTCGCGAAATGGGCGCGATTATGACCGGGATCATCATGGCCGGCCGTACCGGGGCGGCGTTTGCGGCCCAGATCGGAAGCATGAAGGTCTCCGAAGAGATCGATGCGCTCCGAACGCTGGCAATCTCGCCGATGGACTTTCTGGTCAGCCCGCGGCTGCTGGCCCTCTTTTTCATGATGCCTCTGTTGGTGCTCTATTCTGATTTAGTCGGGATCCTGGGAGGCGCCTTCGTCGGACTAACGTTTTTGGGAATATCGTGGACCCAGTACTGGAATCAGACAATTGGCTCAATGGGCCTTGTTGACATTGCAACCGGCCTGGCGAAAAGCGCTGTCTTCGGCGCTATCGTTGCCATGGCCGGCTGCGAAAGGGGAATAAAGTGCGGGAACAACGCTGCCTCGGTCGGCAATGCGGCGACGTCAGCGGTCGTTCTAGGGATTTCCTCGATTGTAGCTTCAGATGCACTCATCGATGTGATCCAAGAGGTGTTGAAACTTTAACCGTGCCGAATTTTTGCAGCAATCTCATCTCGTGAGCTCCATCGAGAAAATTTCAAAAGCGCAGGCGCCCGCTGCCCCTGTTTCCTCTGGAAGTCAGCCTACCCAGGCGGCGATCGAGGTCAGAGGGCTTGAAATGGGCTACGGGTCGTATGTCCTCATGCGGGACATTAATTTCTCGGTTGCTGCCGGCCAGATCATGGTCATCATGGGTGGCAGTGGCTGTGGGAAGAGCACTCTTCTTAAATATCTCATCGGACTGAAAGAGGTTGAGAAAGGGGAGATTATTTATCATGGCAAAAGTTTTTCGAAGGCCTCACCGAAGGAAAAGGAAGAGATGCAAAGAACCTTCGGCGTGTTATACCAAGGTGGGGCCTTATGGAGTTCGCTCACCCTGGCAGAGAACGTCGCTCTTCCTTTGGAGCAGTATACGAGCCTTTCTTCCAAAGAAATCATGGAGATCGTCTCCATGAAGCTCGCGCTGGTGAGCTTGAAAGGATTCGAAGAATTTTATCCCTCGGAGATCAGCGGCGGCATGCGCAAGCGAGCCGGCCTGGCGCGGGCCATGGCACTTGACCCGGCCCTGCTTTTCTTTGACGAGCCATCCGCCGGTCTGGATCCGATCACTTCCCTGCGGCTGGACCAGCTGATTCTGCGGCTCCGGGACTGTCTCGGAACGACGATCGTCGTGGTTACCCATGAACTGCCTTCAATTTTCGCCATTGCCGATACATCCATTTTCCTCGACGCGGAAACTAAGACAGTGCTTGCCCAAGGTAATCCCAGAGAATTAGTCAAAGAAGGGAAGAGCGATCCGAAAGTTCGGGAATTTCTGTTGCGAGGTGATCCGGAAAAGACGCCCATCGGTCTGCCCAGGGAAGATCAATCTGTGAAATGCCCCGTTCCTGCCGGTCAAAGTTAGACCAGTTAATAAGATATCAATGAGTCAAAAAGCTAATCCGACCTTAATTGGAGCGTTTGTCTTTGGCGCGATTATCATAGCAATCGGGGCAATCCTGTTCTTTGGTTCGGCCAATCTTTTCGCGAGAAAGCAACTATTCGAGACTTATTTTAATCAATCGGTTAACGGGCTGGGAGTGGGGTCCAACGTAAAGTATAAGGGCGTTACCGTAGGTAAGGTTACGCGGGTTCAGTTGAAATTTCAGGGTAGTGATGAACCCCCGGTAGTAAAAGTGCTTTATGAGATCAATACGGATAATCTTTTGAACAAATACGGCCTATCAATCAACCTATCCGATCGCAAGACTCACGAAAAGGCGGTGGCAAATGGGTTTCGAGCAAAATTGGACTTTGAGAGTCTGCTCAGCGGCCAATTATTTATTGCTTTGGATTTTTATAAGGATGCTGCTGTCCCTGCTGGATTGCACCAGGAAGATAATGCGAATATATTTGAAATTCCGCCTCAACCGTCCGATATCGATGCGATTCTGGCTGACCTGACCAAAGCGATTGGAAATATCGGAAGCGTTAATTTCGCGAGTCTGGCGAAAGATGTGGAAGTACTGTTAAAAAGTGCTCATGACGCTATTGACTCGATGCACCTCGATCAGTTGGGTCTCTCGCTGGATAAAGCTGCCAGTTCGGTTTCAAGCCTGGCTAACGGAGAACAGGTAAAAAACGCTCTTGCCAGCGTGCGTGAATCCTTCCAGCAACTGACGGTGACGCTGAAGAACCTTAATCCAGCGGTCGGCGATCTGAAGCCAACGCTTGACCAGGCCAAGGCTGCGCTAACAAACCTGCAGAAGAGTACGGTGCAGCTTGATCAGATACTCAAACCTGATTCTGGTTTCCGATACCAGCTTGATAGTTCGCTCTCTGAAATCAGCGCGGCTGCTGCGTCTATCCAGCAGTTGTCCGATTTCCTGCAGCGTCACCCGAACTCTATTCTGTTCGGCCGAAAACCTGCTAACGCTAATCAACCTTGAAACGCCATCGTCACTTCAGAACATTGGGTTGCGTCTTGATAGGATTGTTGTTCTTAATCAGTTGCGCGACCAAAGAGCCGTTAACTAGCTTTTTTATGCTAACCGGATCTGGATCGCGAACGCCGCGCACGCGGGCATCCGGAGCCGTCGCTGTCTTCGTCCGTCGGGTCGAAGTCCCCGCCTACCTGCAAAATACGAGTTTAGTGACGGTCAGGGGTGGAATCGAGGTGCAGTACGCGCCAACTCAACGGTGGGCCGAACCATTGGATCAAGGATTATCGAGAGCCGTCGCGGAGGACCTCAATCGAAATCCTCGGATTAGAGCATATGGGTTTTCGCCTGGAGCGCCTCCGGCGGCTCACAGTTATGACGTTTGGATTCGATTGGAGCGCTTTGAGGGCAATGACAATGGCGAGGTAGTTTTTCGCGCGCATTGGTCGGTTTCCACCGCTGGGAGCTCAGCGCCGATCACAGCTCGGACGGTCGATATCCGCCGAAGAGGCTGGAAACCGCGCGATTACCCCGGACTTGTGCGTTTGTTGAGCGAGGAAGTGGCGGAGGTGAGCCGCCAAATCGCGCGCGCAATTCCTTAGCGATGGGTCAGATGTCGGTCCGAAACGTTACCGCAGGCTCTATGCCTCACTCGCTCTCTCGCATCTATGTTTGGGTGGAACAGGGAGATTCCTATTCCCTTCGTCCTCGCACGACTGAATGATATGTTAGCGTTCGCCGCATAATAGTTCTGACCAAAAAGACTAACCGTTTAATCCGAAGAATTGTCCCAACGGATTCGGTGCCATCGGCGTGAACAGTTGAAATTCGAAGACCTTGGTCGTGTCGAAGCCCTTAGAGGCAGCGGTCGTTTTGTCTACGAACGGCAAGAGCGCAGCGACCGCCCTCGTGATGTCGCTATTTGATAGTTATGCTCAAGAGGCAACACTAAAGGCCCGTCCAGAATGGCGCGAAGTTAAGCAGGGTTTGGGATGGTTTTTTGCCTCGAAGAGGCGATAGATTTCAGCCCAGGGTTTCAACCCTGGTTTCAACCCTGGGAACCATCCATCCATAACGCTGCGCCCTGAAAGGGCGAGAGATCGAGGATACCACCACTACTCTATATTCTTTCGCTGTTTCACGCGCTCCATCTGGCGCCCTTGTGAGGGCCCGCCGCCGAGGGGGGCCTTCCCGGGGTTGAAACCCTGATCATTATACACAATTTGTCGGCGGGAAGCGGTCACAAGCCCAGCGCCACTATCGATTGTCTGGAAAGCATCGCTCGGTGGTGCCAACAGTACAGTCTGGAAGCATATGCTTCCAGCCTGTATCGAGCGTCGACTGCGGTTGGCTGGCGTTCTTATCGGGGCCGACAATTTCGGATTGTCTGGATGAAAAATCGAAGTCGGTTGGTGGTTCGATACAGGCTGGAAGCCTATGCTACTTTACGCCGTTGCGTCGTTGCTGCGGGTTCGCGGAGAAAGCGTCAGGATCTCCTTGCGAGATCGCGCAGACAGTCCGGAGAGCAATGTAGCATAGCATAGGCTTCCAGCCTGTATTTGTTGGCACCACCGAGCGATGCTTTCAGGTATCCGCCGTTTCTCCGAGTTGTGTATAATGATCAGGGTTGAAACCCCCGGGCTGAGTCCTCTCGACCCCTTCGGGGTGAAGAACCATCCCAAATCGCCCTTATCTTCGCGCCATTCAGGCCTGTCGACAACCGCCGGCGGTTTTCGTGGCGGCAGTGTACAAATTATTCACGTTGGTTATTTGCGAACAGCACCACACCTAAGGTCGTCCCTGTTTTCGACATGCCATGGGCTTTTTCAGCCACACAGAAGTATCTATACGAGTTTTTTCAAAAAAATCGGCAATGTGGCATCCCACCAGCTTAACGGGATGATGAGTAAACTGAGCTATAGAGGCATAAAAAAGCGATTCAATAGAACAAATACAAACTTTGGGCCGCCGGAATGAAACTATCTGACCTCAAAAATGCCGGCCATTGGCCGACGCTTCTCGCTGCCTTTCTGTATTTCGACTTCAGTTTTATGGTCTGGACCGTGCTTGGCCCTTTGGGTGCGCAGATCGGGGAAACGCTGAATCTTTCTCCCCAACAAAAGGGTCTGATGGTCGCACTGCCGATACTGGCGGGCGCCGTCCTGCGGATTTTACTTGGGCTGTTGGTCGATCGTGTCGGAGCTAAGAAAGCTGGGATAATGGCGCAGTTGGTGGTTATAGCGGGTCTGGCGCTCGCCTGGATTTTTGGACTGCCCAACTACCCGGCGACACTGCTAATGGGACTCGTGCTTGGTTTTGCCGGCGCAAGTTTCGCGGTCGCCTTGCCGCAAGCCGGACGCTGGTATCCGCCTAACATGCAAGGTGTGGTGATGGGTCTTGCGGGTGCTGGAAATATCGGGGTGGTGCTGGATAGCCTGATCGCACCAAGACTCGCCGAAGCCTTATGGCTGGAAAAATGTATTTGGTTTCGCGCTGGTCCCGGCTCTCCTGGTCTTGATTTTCTACGCGGTGGTCTCCAAAGAGGCGCCGGGCGAGGTGAAACAGAGAAAGCTCTCCGATTATTGGACGCTCCTCAAAGACCCGGACGCACATTGGTTTTGCTTTTATTACACGATCAGCTTCGGAGGGTTTGTCGGGCTCGCAAGTTCCTATGTCCTCTATTTCAAAGGCGAGTTCGGTCTCCCACCGGTGCAGGGTGGCGATTTCGCAGCGCTTTGCACGTTTGTGGGAGCGATGCTTCGCCCCGTAGGCGGGGCGACTGCAGACCAGATTGGCGGCATCCGATCGCTCTATCGATTCTATCTCGTAGCCGGGCTGGCATTGATCGCTGCCGCAATGATCCACAACCTGGCTGTGAATCTCGCGCCTTTTCGTGGTGGCCTCCGGATCGCTCGGGATGGCGAACGGCGCCGTTTTTCAACTGCTTCCTCAGCGCTTCCGCAGGGATGTGGGTATAATGACGGGCCTGGTCGGCGCAGGCGGTGGTATCGGCGGATTTTATCTCGCCAGTTCGCTTGGATTTTCAAAAGGAATCACTGGCTCGTACCAGTTCGGGTTTCTTATTTTCGCCTCGCTCTGTTTCCTGGCAATCGTCGGTCTCAGTCTGGTGAAAACCAGATGGCGCAGCACCTGGGGCGCGCTGGCGGGCGCCCGGATCTGACATGAAACCCGTCTGCAAAAGTATCGCCTAGTGAACAGCTAACAAAAATGAGCACCGAAACTATTCTTCCTGATATCGGATTTAGCCGGGAGCAGAAGGAATATCTGCAGGGATACTTCACCGGATCTGGCCTGTAGCGGAATGATCCCCTTCGTGGGCCATTTGCCCGATGGCCGGATCACGAACGTGCCGGCGCCGGGTCTCGCAAACGGCGCAGCTGAGCCTGCAGCTCCGGAGGAAGAGACGGTTTACGGCACGCCAGTTTCGGATCTCTGCGAGCAGGAGCTTTGGAAGCTTGAACAGCATGGCCTCGACGTCTGGGATAAGCTTGTTGCGCACGCGAACGAGGACAAATTTCCCGATAAACCGGACACGTTCCGGTTTCGTTATCACGGGCTGTTTTATGTCGCACCGGCGCAGAAGTCGTTCATGCTTCGCTGCCGGATCCCGGCAGGTGAAATGACTTCGATACAGCTGCGAGGCCTTGCGGATCTCGCCGAGGAGTGGGGAGGTGGGTACGCGGATATCACCACGCGGGCAAATTTCCAGGTTCGAGAAATCGCGCCGCGGAACATGGTCAAATGCCTTCTCAAACTTCAGGAGATCGGCCTTACGGCGCGCGGGTCCGGCGTGGACAATGTGCGGAACATCACCGCGACGCCGACCGCCGGCATCGACAAGGACGAATTGATCGATACCCGCCCGTTCGCGAAGGCGCTTCACTACTACATTCTTAACAATCGCGACATGTATGATCTGCCCCGCAAATTCAACGTTGCGTTCGACGGCGGCGGCTCCATTACCGACCGTAGCCGATACGAACGACATCGGTTTCATTGCGGTGCGGGTTCCTGAAGGTAAAGGCGTCGAGCCGGGAATTTATTTTCGTGTTGAGTTGGCCGGCATCACCGGCCACCAGCAGTTCGCGAAGGACTCAGGTGTACTCGTGAAACCGGACCAATGCGTTGCGGTCGCGGCCGCGATCATTCGCGTGTTTGTTGAGAACGGCGATCGAACGAATCGGAAAAGGGCGAGACTCAAATACGTCATCGATAAGTGGGGTATCCCGAAATACATCGAGGAAGTTGAAAAGAAGCTCGCCTTCTCGCTGCAGCGTCTTCCGCTGGACCAATGCGAGCCGCGGAAGGTGCCGATTCGAGCACGGCCACATTGGAGTATTTCAAGCAAATTCAGCCCGGCCTTAACTATGTCGGTGCGGTCATTACCGTCGGCCGGATGAAGCCTAAACAGATGCGCCGCATCGCCGACGTGGCAGAGAATTATGGCTCGGGGGAACTTCGCCTGACCGTCTGGCAGAATCTCATCGTCCCGAATGTGCCGGACCATTTCGTCGAGACGGTCAAAAAGAATCTGGTAAAGATGGGTTTTCACCACTCGGCGACAACCATTTCCGGCGGACTCATCGCCTGTACAGGAAACACCGGATGCCAATGGGCATCAACGAACACCAAGGGCCATGCTGTCCTCCTGGCGCGCCATCTGGAGAAGAAACTGAAGCTCGATCAGCCGATTAACATTCATCTGACCAGTTGCCCGAATTCTTGCGCCCAGCACTACATGGGCGACATCGGCTTGCTTGGGGCAAAGGTGAACCAAGGCGGCGATACCGTCGAAGGTTATCACGTAGTCCTCGGTGGCGGTTTCGGAGAAAAACAAGCTGTCGCACGCGAAGTTTTTCGAGGTGTCGCATTTAACGAGTTGCCGACGTTGCTGGAGCATGTGCTGAAGATCTATCTCGCAAAGCGCAATCGCGGCGAAAGCTTTGTCGATTTCACCCGCCGGCACAGTGTCAAGGAACTGCAGGAACTGTTTTCCGAATAAATGAAAACGCAATGTCGCAATGTAGCGACTACAGGCATTCCGATCTGCATCTCGCAGATTGGGAGAAGCTAATTCGTAAAATGACCCAGCAAACATCTATTCCGTTTATCCCCGACAATGCGCCATTCACGCCTTCACAGCGCGCGTGGCTGAACGGGTTCCTTGCCGGCATGTTCTGCCAGACCACCGCGACTGCCGGTGCTGCACAGCCAATCGCTGCCGCCAAACCAAAGCTGAATGTTTTGTTCGGCTCGCAGAGCGGAAATGCGGAGTCGATTGCCAAACGTTTGGTGAAGGAAGCAAAAAAGCAGGGTTACGATGCAACGATCGCGTCGCTTGAAAAGGCTAGTCCTGCGGCGCTCGCACAGGAGAGGTGCGCGCTGATTGTCACCAGCACCTGGGGTGAGGGAGATCCTCCAGATAACGCAGCCCGTTTCTGGGAACAGCTCAAAGCGGAAAATGATCTCAAGCTTTCCAGTTTGAACTATTCCGTCCTCGCCTTGGGTGACACCAACTATCAGCACTTTTGCGGCTTTGGCAAAACTCTCGATAGCCGCCTTGAGGCGCTAGGGGCGAAACGGATTTTCGACCGCGTCGATTGCAACGTTGATTTCGAGGAAGGTGCTGCGCGCTGGCAGACCGGCGTCTTTGAAGCGTTGAAAAATATTGATCAGTCGGCCGGCGCGTCGCAGTTGAACGGTTCGGGCAACGGCGCCGCACCACGCTTAGAACCAGCGCCGGCAGAGGAAAAGCTCGCCGGTTACTCGCGCAAGAATCCGTTTTCTGCACGGCTGCTCGTGAACCGCAAACTTACCGGGGAAGGCTCTGAAAAAGACACGCGTCATTATGAGATCAGCCTCGAGGGGTCCGGGTTAACCTATGAAGCCGGGGATGCTTTGGGGATTATGCCGACGAATTCTCCGGAGCTTGTCGACGAAATCCTGAAGACTTTGCACTTTGACGGCGAGGAGGAAGTCAGTAGCACCGAAGGCGAAAAAATGCCGATTCGGCTTGCCCTTCTGCGGGAATACCAGATTCGCGTGCCCCATCGCGAATTTTTAAACGCCATGGCCGAACAGGACGCCGCTGATCAATACCTTAAAGAGCTGATCAACTCGGAGGTTCGCACCGAATTGGACAAGTTCCTCTGGGGGCGGGAAATGATCGATTTTCTCGTCGAATCGCCAGGGGTGAAATTTGCTCCAGAAGAATTTGTCTCCCTGCTGAAAAAACTTCAGCCGCGGCTCTATTCGATCGCCTCGAGCCTGAAGGCGCACCCTGAACAAGTGCATTTGACCGTAGACACTGTCCGCTACGAGACTCATGGCCGGAATCGCAAAGGGGTCTGTTCGAACTTGCTGGCCGAACGTGCCGGCAAACATACCCCAGTGCCGGTTTTTATTCAGGTCTCGAAGCATTTCCGGGTGCCGGAGAACGGCGAAGTCCCAATCATTATGGTTGGCCCCGGCACCGGGATTGCGCCATTTCGGGCATTTCTGGAGGAACGTAGGGCGACCGGCGCAAAGGGAGGGAACTGGCTTTTTTTTGGAGCGCAAAAATCAAGCTGCGATTTCTTTTACAAAGAGGAACTGGAAGGCTACCAGGGCGACGGTGTTTTAACGCGGTTCGATACAGCGTTTTCGCGGGATCAGAATTATAAAATTTATGTTCAGACCCGCATGATGGAAAACGCCAAGGAGCTTTGGAGCTGGCTTGAGCAAGGCGCGCATTTTTATGTCTGCGGTGACGCCAGCCGGATGGCCAAAGATGTAGATAAAGCTCTCCACGAAATTGTGAAAATTGCCGGTGATCGCTCCGAAGAAGCAGCCGGGGAGTACATTCAGAAGCTCAAATCCGAAAAACGGTACCAACGCGATGTCTACTGATTTGCTGGGAGGCCCTCTGGTCAGTGGAGGTCGCACGTTAATCGACGATTTGCTAGGCGAGCAGCAACTTCTGACGCCGGTCGCCATATTCTCCCGCAAGCACGAGCGCCACACTGGGCCGGCGCAGGCGAAGTATTACAGCGACCTGATTCCACTCTCCTCGCCGGCACCAGGCGAGCAGTATGCGTTCGCCGTCGATCTGGACGCCTGCACAGGTTGCAAGGCGTGTGTGACGGCATGCCATAATCTGAACGGGCTCGATGACGACGAAATCTGGCGCGATGTCGGCGTGCTTTTTGGCGGAACAGTCCTTGAGCCGGTGCAGCAGACGATCACCACGGCGTGTCATCACTGCGTGGATCCGGCCTGTATGAATGGCTGTCCGGTCAAGGCTTACGACAAGGACCCGGTGACCGGCATCGTGCGCCATCTCGATGACCAGTGCATTGGTTGCCAATATTGCATTTGGAAATGCCCCTACGACGTCCCGAAGTATTCAAAGAAACGAGGCATTGTTCGCAAGTGCGACATGTGCTCGAGTCGGCTCGCGGTGGGAGAAGCGCCCGCGTGCGTGCAAGCCTGTCCCAACGAAGCGATCTCCATTAGGCTGGTCAACAAGCAGCAGATTGCGCATCGATGGAAAAAGAAAGATAGCTTCCTGCCCGGCTCGCCCGATCCAGACTATACGTTGCCGACCACCCAATACCGCACTAGCAAAAATCTGCCCGCCAATATGTCCCCGGGCGATTTGTATGAGGTCAAGCCGGAACACGCGCACCTGCCGCTTGTGGTGATGCTGGTGCTCACCCAACTCTCTGTGGGCGCGTTTTGCACCGCAACGATCTTGCGGCTGTTCTTCCCGTCCGAGCTCCTCCGTCAACTGGCGCCGTTTCATTCGCTTGTCGCTCTGCTGCTCGGCTTTCTTGCCCTCGGCGCGAGCACCATGCACCTCGGACGACCGCTTGAGGCCTGGCGCTCTTTTGTCGGGCTGAAAACATCGTGGCTGAGCCGGGAGATCATCGTTTTTGGCCTGTTCGCGATGCTCGCCCTGATTTATGCCGGTTCGTTCTGGTTGCCCGCCTTGAGCCGCTTTGTGAGTATTCCATTTTGGCGGGAGTTGTCCTCTCCCCGGTTGCAGAATGCCTTCGGAATCGGTGTGGCGGTTACCGGGCTTGCCGGCGTGTTTTCCTCGATCATGATTTATCGAGACACGCGGCGGACCTTTTGGCGGATGAGGTTCACGGCACTGAAATTTACCGGAACAACGCTCCTGCTGGGTCCGGCCACGATCCTGTTTACGATGACACTGCAATCGGTGTGGGCGCCGGCCATCGCTGCCCAACCGGCGTTTCGTCTCGTTGTTGGCCTGTGCGGATTTTTGGCCGTTGCGATGACGGTAAAATTGCTCTGGGAGCTTACAGTGCTTGGCCATTTGAACGACCGGGAATGGACAGACATGAAACGCACTGCGCTCCTGATCGCGGGCGCATTGAAACGGGTGACCATTCTGCGGTCCGTTTGCGGCGCGTTCGGTGGCATCGTCCTCCCGGTCCTTGTGGTGTCCGGCGTACTGCCTCCGGTCGTCGTGACCGGTATCCTTCCCTTTTCGCTGCTCGGCGAACTGCTTGAGCGCTACCTGTTTTTCACGGCGGTAATTCCGCCCAAAATGCCAGGAGGGATCGCGTCATGAATAGGACCATCGCGAAATTGCGGCAACATCCGCTCGTCAAAAAAGCCGATTCATTTGTCCGCAAATGGGACGGCAAACTAACGCAGGATCTGGTATTGCATCCCGGCAAGTTCGGCCTCGGGAAAGTGCCCGCGCGCCTCAAGCCAGACGACACGACGGACATGATCTGCGGCTTTTGTTCAACCGGTTGCAGTCTGAGAATTCACCTCAAGGACGGGCAGGCAATCAATCTGAGCCCAACCACGAATTATCCCGTCAACCTCGGAATGGCTTGCCCGAAAGGCTGGGAAGCGCTCACACCTCTACGTTCGCCTGACCGCGCAACTACACCTTACCTGCGTAACGCGGACGGTCATCTCGAATCGGTTGACTGGGACACGGCGCTACAAATCTTTACCCTACGCTTCAAAGCCATCCAGGATAAATTCGGCAGCGACGCGATTGCCTGGCTCGGCACGGGTCAGATCTGCACCGAGGAAATGGCGCTCCTGGGCGCTCTCGCAAAGTTCGGCATGGGCGTTGTTCATGGCGATGGCAACACACGACAATGCATGGCTACCGCGGCGACGGCTTACAAACAATCATTCGGGTTCGATGCCCCTCCTTATACGTACAAGGACTTTGAGGAGTCAGATGTGCTGATCTTTGTTGGTGCGAACCCTTGTATAGCGCACCCGATCATGTGGCAGCGCGTATGCCAGAACAAACACCAGCCCGAAATCATCGTGGTCGATCCGCGAAAGACGGAAACCGCCATGGCCGCGACCCAGCACTACGCCATCCGTCCGAAGTCCGATCTAGTCTTGCTGTATGGCTTGGCAAACAGGCTCATTTCGCGCGGTTGGATTAACCGCGACTATATCGACAGACACACCTCCGGCTATGAGGCGTTTGCCGACTTTGTCGTCGAGTTCACTCCGGATATGGTGACAGAAGCCACTGGGCTGACTATAGAGCAGTTGGAGAAATTTGCGGAAACGATCCATCGCGGGAACCGCGTCTCGTTCTGGTGGACCATGGGTGTGAATCAGGGCCACGAGGCCACTCGCACCGCCCAGGCGATCATCAATCTCGCGCTCATAACCGGCAATATCGGGCGTCTGGGGACGGGAGCCAATTCTATAACCGGGCAGTGTAACGCGATGGGTTCAAGGCTCTTTTCGAATACGACAAATCTGCTCGGTGGTCATGATTTCCTGAGTCCGGAAGATCGGGCGAAGATCGCACGAATTCTCCGGATCGATCTCAATAGAATTCCCGATCAGAATAGTTGGGCCTATGACCAGATCGTCGAAGGGATCGCCAATGACAAGATCAAAGGCCTCTGGGTGATTGCCACGAACTCTTCGCATTCCTGGATTAATCAGCGGAATTTCAACGAGATCGTCAAGAAGCTCGATTTTCTTGTCGTCCAGGACATGTATTTTACCACGGAAACCGCGCAACGCGCTCATCTGATATTACCCGCGGCGGGATGGGGTGAAAAGGTAGGTACGTTCATCAACTCCGAACGACGAATTGGACTGGTCAAAAAGGTTTCCCGGGCCCCGGGCCAGGCCCTGTCGGATTTCAATATTTTTAAACTTGTCGCCCAATATTGGGGCTGCGGGAAAATGTTCGAAAAGTGGTCTTCACCGGAATCGGTGTTTCAGATTCTGAAAGAGCTGTCGCGTGATCAGCCTTGTGAGATCACGGGCATTCGCGATTATCAAATGATCGATAACGCTGGAGGGATTCAGTGGCCGCTGCCGGATCGTTCCAAGGACGCTGCCGCGGAAAGGGATGATCCGACACAGGAATTGGCGATCTCCTTTGAGCCGGAGAGGCGTCTGTTTGAGGACGGGTTGTTTTATCATTCGGACAAGAAAGCAAAGTTCCTGTTTGAGGCTCCCCGCGATGTACCGGAGCTTCCGGACGAGGAGTACCCGTTCGTGCTGTTAACAGGGCGCGGCACATCTTCCCAATGGCACACACAGACGCGCACCGGAAAATCTGCTGTGCTGAAAAAGTTGTACCCAGACCACATTTATGTGGAGATGAATCCTGTCGACGCTGAGCGCCTCGGCATCGGGGCGAATCAAAAGGCCATTATCGCCTCCAGACGGGCACAGGTGACCGCGACAGTATTCGTCACCAATACGGTCCCGGCCGGGCAATTGTTTATCCCGATGCATTATTCGGTTGCCAACGAACTTACGTTCCCGGCCTTTGATCCCTACTCACGGCAACCTGCCTATAAAGCCTGTGCCGTTTCCGTAACTCGTGAATCCGGCAGCTAAGTCTCGCTCCGATCAGCAGCGGCCATTCGGTGAGCCCGCTATGAACTTGGAAGTCAGGAACGTGTGTAGGATCGCGCAGAAGAACCGACAGTATAGCTCTTATCAGCGTTTTTCTGGTTTCCAGAGCGAGGAGCGAAATACCCACAGGGCCGAGTAGCCGGCAAAGAGGAGCGCTCCCAACGGTTGCACTGACATCAACGATGGTGTCTTCTTCAAACTGAAAAACGCGTTCAGGATCAAGCCCAGCAGCAATAATGCAAAAGATGCGCAGACTAAAGCCCGCATCCACAGAAGTGTCTTCTCGTGAAAAGCCTCAACCAGCGCAAACGCCAACGCTGGAGAGATCATCGCGTAGGTCGCATCTTCCGTCGCTGGTCCGAAAAGCAGCATCCAGCATGTCCCTAGAATGAATACGCAGGTCAGCAGGCGTCTCTCGGACCATTTCCGCAGTCGCCCAACAACGCAGATAGCGGCTGCTCCGGCGCCCGCGAGCATCTGGAGGGCCAGTACCAATGGAGCGCTCAAGTTGACGTGCAACAGCTTCAAAATCATGGTGAAATCGCGCGGTGCGATATCGATGTTCATTCGTCGGTCGTCGGCGGCTCTCGCGCTGAACCAGCGGTGGTATTGCTCCAGGACGTACGCTGGCCGCTGGAGAATAAGTGAGGCGGCGCCCATTAGGATCAATGTCACCGCAAGGCGCCATCCGAGCTGGCGCGGATAGAGTAACACCAGTAACAAACCGACAGAGAGGGGATAAATCTTGAGGTAGACCGTAAATGCCAGGGCCACCGCCGAAAGTGTCCAACGCCCTTCGTGCGCGGCCAGAATCGCGACCATTAACAATCCAATGATCATGGGGTTGACCTGACCATTGTTGAAATTGCCTAGTGCCAGCGGAAGTATCAGGAGAAACACCAGCCAATAGGATGATCTTGGTATCCGACTGTTAATCTCCGCTTTCAGCCACCAGAAAATTGCCCCGATGAATATGGCGGCGTTCAGCAGGCGCCAGAGCACCGAGCCCAGTGAAATTGGCAACCACGCAAACAGAGCAAAAAACGCGGCAACTAAAGGACTGTAGACGAATCCGCGCGTATAGGAATAGAGAGGTTGTGCCGAAATCCACTTTCGGCCTGCGTCCGCGTAGGTCCCAAAAACGTCATGAGAGTGAGAAAACAATCCGATACGGATACTGACCCCAAGCAATACTGTGGCCCATAGTCCCATCACAATGACATTTAACAGGCGGCGAGATTTTGGTTCGGTGAACGGTTTCATACTCTGTGCTGTGCAAATTTCTTTTCTATTCAAGCAACGCCGCACCTAAATCCAGGCTCGATACGCCGATACGGTCCTTTGCGGTTGCGGCTACGCCGCAACGCGGTCTTCCGGCCAGAGCGAATTGTTGAACAGCCACAAGAGTGTGTAGACCAGAAACACCAGCGCTGAGCATGGTTGAATTGCTAGTGCCCAAGAGGGCTTGAAATGTGGGAGAAAACTCGCTCGTGTTGCAGCAAGCAGCTGAAGAATGAATGCAGCTGAAACCAAAGCACGGAGCTCCGCAGGTTGATGCGCGTTAAACGCTTGGACTAGCGCCAGAATGACTGCCGGCGCTAAAATCAAATACGTATAAGACTCCGTGGCCGGTCCGCAAAGAGTCATCCAGATCGAGACCAGGCAAAATAGCCCGCTCAAAACCCGATTTTTTGCCCAGCCTCTCCAGGTCTGCACAGCGCAGAAAAAAGCTAGCGCGCCTGCGGTTCCCAATTGGATCAGGGAATAGATCTTCGGCGGGATCGGTAAGTTTCCAACCCAGTGAATCAGGAACCAGAGATCCAACGGCAGTTTTTCAATTGGCCATTGGCGTCGATCATCAGAAGCCCGTGTTGCAATCCAGGCGTTGTATTGGTTTGAAACATAAGACCAGTGCTGGAAAAGGAAGGGAATGACCAGAAGCAGTAGAAGAGCAATTATCATCCGCCAGGTAAAACGTTTGGGCGCGATAAGGCAGATCAACAGCCCGACAGCGATTGGATAGATCTTGAAACAGGTGGCAATGGCCACGCAAAGCGCGGCGCTGTTCCAGCGCTCAAGGTAAACGGCGGCGATCGCCAGCAGTAGCAAACCCTCTACTAACGGGTTCGCCTGACTGATATCTATATTTCCTACGGCAAGCGGGACCAGAAGAATATAGAGAATGCCGAAATTACTTTTCTTAATACCGGCGAAAAGGTTTGTCTTTAGAATGGCGGCCAGGCCTCCGAGTAACAAAGCCGCATTCAGAATCCGCCAAAGAATATTCGCGAGCGGAGCGGGCAGGTAGGCGAATGGTGCGAAGAATGCCGCCACCACGGGGCTATAGACGAAGCCCATCCAGTGGCTATAGATGTTTTCGCCATGCAGCCAATGCGACCCGGCAAATTGGTACGTATCGTAAGAGGTGCCGCGGTGAGAAAGCAATAATGGACGCAGGATCAGTACCACCAGGGCTGCCGTCCAGACAATCCAGGCGCATTTATTCCAAATGCGATGCTTGTTCAAAATCTCGCTCGCTGAACGTCGAATCGCTGCTTCCATAAGCTCAGAAAAGGCCGGCCCAAAATTTAAGGTTCCAGCTCACGGAGTTCGCCTTAACCTGCTTTTTCAAGGGTGGCGAGAGGAAATGTGGGTTATCCGAGAAACTTCACGAATGGGGGTTGCTCAAGCCGAAGATTGAAATTAAAGGTCTTTCCTGCCAGTTCTTCACCGCGATCGCAGATCCTCTGACGGCAACCGCTACTTTATGGGACCTCCACTCGATACCCGCAAGTTGCAATTCATCGATAGGTGGATCGGCATGCTCGTGTGCGGTGTTTTGAGTTTTATTCGGCGGCTGAGCGGTTCCCCTGGCGGAGGGAACATCGCACGGAAACCGACCAAGATTTTGTTCGTTAAATTCGCTGAGCAAGGTTCGACGGTACTCGCATATCACGCGATCCGCCGCGCCATCGAGATGGTTGGCCGCGAAAACGTGTACTTTCTCGTGTTCGAGGAGAACCGTTTTATTCTAGATGTGATGCATCTCATTCCGGAACAGAATGTCGTTACCGTCGGTCACAAGAATATTCTTGATGCAGGCCTCCATGCGTTGCGCGCGCTCAAGCGAGTTCGCGAACTCGGAATCGACGCCGCAATCGATCTGGAATTTTTTTCACGCTCATCGGCAGCGTTGACGTTTTTATCGGGCGCGGGATCACGCGTCGGATTTCATACCTTTTTCGGCGAGGGTCCCTACCGCGGCGATCTGATGACGCATCGGTTATTGTACAATCCCTACATTCATACCAGCCAGAATTTTCAACTGATGGTGGAGGCTTTGGAACAAGCCCCTGACCGACTCCCAACCTTTGACGGCAAAATACCGGCCGCGGATGCGGTCTCGCCGCAGTTCGTCGCTTCGGCGGCTGACAGGCAAGAAGTTCGGGCGATCATCCAACGCGAAAGCGGTCGGTCAGGTGATCCTTCCCTGATTCTTTTGAATCCAAATGCCAGCGATTTGCTGCCTCTTCGAAAATGGCCCACAGAACGGTATGTCGATCTCGCACGGCGGCTCTTGGAACGATTCGCCGGCATTTGCATCGGGATGACCGGCGCTCCGGATGAGGCGGAAGCGATTGGGCGGCTGGCTGCGCAGGTCGGTTCTCCGCGTTGCTTTTCCTTGGCCGGCAAGACCACGTTGCCACAACTTCTGGTGCTATACGCGTTGTCTGAGTTGCTAATTACCAACGACAGCGGCCCCGCACATTTTGCCTCCATGACACCGATCACAGTCATCACGCTGTTCGGCCCGGAAACGCCGCTATTGTTTCGCGCGTTGACGCCACGAGCCATACCAATCTGGATGCAGTTGCCATGCAGCCCTTGTGTAAACGCCTACAACAACCGGCAAAGCGTATGCCGCGATAACGTTTGCATGAAATCGATAACTGTCGATCACGTTTTCATGATCGCCTGCAAGGCCTACCTGGATCGGCAAAAAGAAAAAGAAAAGGAATCGGCCGGAGTTGCCAGCAAGAGGTCATGACGACCCTGACTTCCTCCCGATATGGGCGATGGGCTGCCGTCATCCTGTTCCTCGGAACGATCTTTCGCCTGTGGTATAGCTCCCATCTAGAGCTTGTCGGAGATGAGGCCTATTACTGGCTATGGTCCCGGCACCCTGACCTTTGCTATCTCGACAAAGGACCTGTTATCGCTTGGTTCATCTCAGCCGGAACAGCGCTCTTTGGCCAGACCGTTTTCGGGATCCGCTTTTTTGCCACTCTGTTGGCGCTCGGGACCGGAGTCGGAATTTTCTTTCTGGCGCGCCAGTTGTTTTCTGACAGGGTCGCTTTCTGGTCGGTTCTCCTCGCGACCGTGACGCCGCTCTTTGCGGTCGGCGCCACGCTGATGACGATCGACACCGTTTATATCTTCTTTTGGACCATTGCCGCGCTGACTTTTTGGTATGCAAAAGACCAGACCCGGCTTGGATGGTGGCTACTGACCGGTGCACTGGTCGGCTTGAGCATGCTATCGAAATACACCGGCGCGATCGAGCTGCTCTCCTTTCTGGGATTTTGCGCGTGGCACGTGCCTAGCCGGCAACATTTTCGAAGAGCTACTCTTCCGGCAATGCTTCTGGTCGTTGCTCTCTTTCTGATCCCTGTATTTATTTGGAACTGGCAACATGGATTTCCAACCAGCCACTTTCTGGTCCATCGCGGTGCCCTGGAC
The DNA here is from genome assembly GCA_963782115.1 of uncultured Verrucomicrobiae bacterium. Lineage (GTDB taxonomy): Bacteria > Verrucomicrobiota > Verrucomicrobiia > Chthoniobacterales > JAFAMB01 > JAFAMB01. Next base: position 19,450 of record CAWAIK010000012.1, on the reverse strand, counting down.
GAGCGGGTGCGTCTTCGCCCGTTTGAAGTGCTCTCATTCCTCGGGCAGCAGGCCGGAGTTATTTCTCCTGTCGTGTTTCTTGGCCTGTTGGCAGCCGTCTGCTGGCCGGGACTGGCCCGAACGCCGCGCGTGCAGACCGGGTACCTTCTGGCGCTCTTTCTGCCGCTTTTCCTCGTCTATCTGGTCCTCAGCTTCCAGAAAGCCAGCCAGGCAAACTGGGCTGCTGCCGCCTACGTCAGCGGCTTGATCCTCGTTGCCTCAAAGTGGTGTGAGGCAGTTCGAATTTTTCCTTGGGCGAGATGGGTCGTCTCAGTTGGGCTCGCGGTCGCTTTTCTGGAGACCGCCCTCCTACACGAAACTGCCTGGCTGCATCTGCCCGGGCGTCTTGATCCACTCGATCGCGCCCGCGGATCCCGCGACTTGGCTGCTCAGGTCACCGCATTACAAATCAACTCCGGCGCCCGGGTTGTCATTGCCAATAAGTATATGACCGCCGCGTTGTTATCCTTTTATCTCCCGGGACAACCGGACACGTTCATGCCGGTTTCCAGCCCTCCTTTTAACCAGCTCGTCCTCTGGCCGACCTACCGCCAAAAATATCCTTCGGACGACGCAATTTATGTTTCGGATACCAATCGGCTGACACCGTCGCTCCAAGCGGATTTTCCGGGTATCCACTTGGCCGGCGAAATCCACACCTCTCAGGATGGCCGCCAGGTGAACCGTTTTTACCTCTTCGTCTGCCGCCGATCCGAGGCGATCAACAAGGCGGCTGCTTCAAAGTGAGCTTCTCGGTAAAATCCCAGTCGAGTGCTCCCGCCTTTCGGCTGACGCCTTTCCACGCATTCGTTTTCATTGTGTTGTTGTGGGCCGGAATTTATCTGCCCGGCCTCGGTACGCTCCAACTCCAGCACGAAGAACCGCGTCGGGCTCTTCCGGGACTTCACATGCTCGCCTCGGGCGACTGGCTTGTTCCTCGCGTCGGGTCGGATCCCTACTTGCGCAAACCGCCTTTGCTCAACTGGGCGATTGCACTGAGTTGCAAACTATCGGGCGGTGTAAGTGAATGGGCCGTTCGGCTCCCCTCAGTGCTCGCCACCTTTGCGCTCGCAGTCGCGATCGTGGGAGTCGCCGGTCGTCGTTGGCTTGGCCAGGAGGGCGGCCTGATCGCGGCGACCTTCTTCCTGGTTAATTTCACGATGATCGAAAGCGGCAGACTAGCGGAACTTGAGGCCCTGTACATTTCTTTGACCGGTATAGCATTGATTCTTTGGATGACCTCTTGGCGCCAGCAGGCCGGTTCCTGGCAGCTCTGGCTCTTGCCGGCTCCGTTTCTCGCGCTGGGTATGCTGACAAAGGGCCCAACGCATCTGATCTTTTATTATGGGGTTGTTCTGCCAGTTCTTTTCTTCGCCAAAAATGCGCGTTCTCTGCTTCACCCGGCGCATTTGCTTTCGCTGTTCCTGGTAGTCGGGGCTTTGCTCTGCTGGGCAGTTCCGTGTTCGCTGGAGGTCAGCAGTCACAATCCGATTGGGGTTTGGCGCTTTTGGTGGGATCAACTCGCTTCACGCGCCTCCGCAGAGTCGGACCAGCATTTCCGGCTTTCGACCTGGTTGCTCAACGGGCCGCAGACCCTTAAGAACTTTTTGCCATGGACCCTCCTATTGCCTCTTTTGTGGCGGAAAGAAACGCTGGCAATGATTGCGGCCGCGGCCGATTCGGATTCCAGAGACCTGGCTCTGTTCCGAGGAGCAAGGTGGGGGATGGTGGCCACGACTGTTCTGATGATTCTTTTGCCCAACGGTTCTCCTCGTTATATCTACCCTTTAATTGTCGTTCCTTGCCTGTTGTTGGGGCGCGCATTGACCGTAAATGATGGCGCGAGCACGCCGGATTGGCTCGAGCCGATTTGGCGGCGGCTCAATTTTCTGCCTCTGACCATTGTTTCGTTTGGCATCGCGGCTATGCCGTTCTTTGGCTTGGGCGATCGTTGGATTCTGTTTTGGACTTGCCTGGAGGGGATTCTGTCCGTCGGCATTTGGTTTTTCGCCCTCGCAAACAATGCTCGACCTCCATCCATTCCGCCTTCCAAAACCGGTTGCCTAGTCGCGCAGGCAATCATAAGCGGAGCCAGCACAGCGCTTGCTATGATGATTTTTGCGACCCTGATCATGCCGCGAATCGACGCGGTAAACAAGCATCGTCCGCGCGAAGTGGGCGGCGCAATCCGCGCGGCATTACCGGCCGGCGCGCAGCTTTGGGTGCTGGAAGATAGCTACCGGCCGTTTTGGTATTATCTGGAGCCTAACGTGCAATATTTTCATCGCCTGGCGGATCTCCCGGCGCAGGCAAAATACATTCTGCTGCCCGCCGCCCGGACGAAGAGCATCCTGCAAGATCCAATCTGGCAAAATATACCTTCAATATTGCTCATGCAGGCTGTCGACAGCGAGAACAGGGTGTTCGATCTCTTTTCGCGGAAATCCACCTTTCAGAATTCAGGCTAGTGCGCACTGGTTACTGTCAGGTTTGTGAATTCCCAGACGTTCTGAGTCGTTTCCGCGGATTCGCCATACAATCCGACATAGGAGACGCCTTGCGGCGGTTCCCCCGCCAAAATGGCGACCTCAATATCGTTGATAGAGGCCCTTATTAGGTTTCCTTCCGTCCGTACACGCAATTTAACCTAAAAACGGAAATAGAGTCCGAACCGTCGACCCAGCCGACGGTTTTCAACAGGCGTAGGCGCTGAGAGCAGGCAGATCTCAGCCCGAGAGGAGTGATTCGGCCTCCGGCGGGAGCATTCCAAGCCATTTGCCACCGAGCCAGTGGCGAAAAATATGAGTCAATAGCAAAGTCCAGCGTTGCTGGATACTCCATTGCTCCGCAATGAGCCAGAAGCGTTGTAAGGTGTTGCTGACATGGGCGATAGCCTCTGCGAGCGCCTGACTGTTTTCGTGCTGCAAGCTGACTCTGACTTTGCGTTGGTTTTGATGAACGGCCAGCCGAGCCACTCCGCTCAGCAAGGCCGGCCGACTGGTGATCGCCTCCCGATGGTGCTCTCCGTCGTAAAGACGTACGTAAAGGTGCCACCAGTTGTAGATCAGCGCGACGAGATTGGCCATCAGTCGGCAGGGAGCCAGTTTCTGCGTCGTGAAGCCGTTCCAGCCCCATTGGTTTTTGAGCTCATCGTAGATGTTCTCTGCGTCGGCTCGTTCCCGGTAAAGACGCGCCAAGGCTACCGCAGGATAAGCTTTGGGATCCAGCGTGGTCACCAAGACTGCCATTCGCCCAGCCCAAGGCGCCAGGACGCTTTTCCACTGGGCCGATCCGGGCAGTCCGGCTTGCTGCAGATGATCGCGCCGCCGGCGTCCCTGCTCCCCTGCGGGAGCCACCGCTGGCCTCTCGCGTACCAGCACCACACGACGCGCCAAACTCCAACCGCTCAAGCGCAGCGTCGCTTCGAGCACTTCCCACCCCTGGCCGGTATCTTCCCAAGCCGCTCCGGCACGCTGCATTTGTGAGACTAGCGTTTTGACTTTGTCCGTATGGCGCAGCTTGAACAGGCACGGCAATCCGCGCCTCTCAGCCTCCTTCAAAAGCACCTCATTTCCGTAGCCACAGTCGCCACGCAAAATCGACGGCCAGTGCGTGCGCGGCAGCCCATCGAGCAGTTGCCATAAGCCTGGCAGGGCATGCCGTGCTGCGTGCTGCTTGCCCCCAAGCACTTCCACACCCAGAGAGAGCCGCGTATTGGCCATGAAGTAACTGTGATAGCAGTGGCTCGGCCGCCCAGGTTTATGCGGATTGTACCCCACCTCAGCTCCTTGCTGGTGACCATAGATCGGCTTGACCGTCACATCGATGTCCATGATCCAAGGTTGGCTCAACACCGGCTGGACGCACTCGCGCAATTCCCCGCCGAGCCATCCTAGGCCTTTATCCTCTGGCATCCGTCTCATCGCCCGGCGCACCACGTCTTCGCTCACCGTCGTGCTCATGCCCAACAATCCCGGATTGAGGGTGTCGCCGCGCACCGCATTGATGTGAGCGTAACGCCAGTGCCCGCAAAGCACCGAGAGCGTCGCCGTGCCAAGCACATCGACCACACGGCTGCCTCGGTTGCCTTCGTAGTCTAACGGACAGTTGCTCACGAACTGCTCCCAGCGGCCTCCCACGCACAGAAACTGAGCGAAGAAAATAAGCTGGCCTTCACGGGTCACAGGTGACTCATCGTCGATCTCGGCGTAGTAACGTCCACCCGGCGTGTCCACCGGCCACGAACCTGAAATTAGCTTCAAAATCGGCTCACCCACCGGGTGAGCGCTCGGCATCCAAGCTTTTGGTTGCATCCCTAACTAAATCAGCCTCTTTCACCTCAATCCAACTTTTTCCATTTACGCTTCTAGGTCAGTAACGCTTTGATTATCAGCCACTTCGAGTTCGTTTTCCGTTGTTGTCGGACCCGTCCCCTGCCTTCCGATTCGCTGGCGTCAATACTTTCCAATGCCGGCAACGAATTCTTTTCCAAGTCAGGGTCGGTCGACTCCGCGACAGGGTCATTTGCAGGGAGTTTTACCTTATCATCCGTCGCCTCGCGCTGCGGCAAGTCCGTAATTTTTTCGATTCTCAGGCTCGATATCTCTTCCTGTCCGATGGCCAAAGTCACGGGCAAAGCATCATTCTTCCGGCGAAGAACCAGGCCGCGGACCAGATCGGACAGGGACCTCAGACGCTGTGCCAGCTCGGGAGTCACCGCGTCAAGCCAGTGCATCGAATCCAGAGAAGCGGATGGTTTATAGATGTCAGAATTCGACTCATTTCGAAACGGAACGATGATCACTCCGTTATTAAAAGCGATTTCGAGCTGCCGTTCGACTCGATCGGAGCGACTGGCGTAATCGGATAGAACCACAATCATGACCCGGCAACACCTGACCGCATTCGCGATTGATTGATCCCATGCCACCTCGATGTTCAGGTCTCGCGGCAAAATCCAGTACCGGATTCCGATGGATTCTAGTTCGCTGCAGATCGCATACGCAGTCAACTTCCCGGCTGTGGAATGACTGATAATTACATCGTGTGGCATTTGCAGCGTGCGCAACGGCGGCCTGAAATGGGCCTCGGGCCGCATCCTCTTGTCGAACGCTCCGAACGTCAAGCCGTATTCGGTGGGTTTCCGATGAGCCCAGGCCGATGCGTGCAGTCGAGCCGGCCGCCGGTTTTGCGTCGTGATCGGGGTAGGCGACCACGCAGCCTTCGATGACGCGCCTCAGGTCAGCTTTTTTCGGCTTACCAAAATGCAACCGTGAACAGATCGAACTCTGCTGTTTTTGCGAATCAGATTAGTCGCGCGGCGCGGTGTCGCCGGATAATACACCGTCTGAGATGACATCCGGATAATCATAAAGAGTTTCTCGTTTGTTGTTTTATTTCGGGTCCGGGGACCACCAGGCCCTGGCTGGCCAACAGCTCTTCTGCGTCCACTACGTGATCGAAGCATTCAGAACAGAAGCGACCATTGAGTCCTTCGTCCCACATCTCCAGCTTTGTCCATAGTCCACAGACCGAGCAGTGACCAAGCCCAGCGTAAGCTGCTTTGCTGATCGAATTATTCATATGGTACATGCCTTCCGTTCACCCGGATCTTGTTCGCGGATGAACAAAAGATGTAAAGCATTTCCAATGCCAATAATTGGAAATTTGGCTTAACAAACCGAATTAAAAATGTTCCAGCGCGATGGCTTGGCCAGTGGAAAGGTCGCATCGCAATGTATTTACGGTTCTGGGACTATGCTCTCCCAAAACAGGGACGACTCCCTCCTATCGTGGCCTCGATCGACCATCTCGCCTTTATCGTTTAAACGCCTTATCCGAACTGATTTCTGACCAGAGTCGGATCAACTCGACCCTCATCGTGATGATCTCATCCGTTAACATTCGTTCCGGATCCGCGCCGAGACTGTAACAGCTCCGAAGTCGTTGAACGGACCGCTCAATTTCCGCCAGACAACCGGCGACCGACGGTGGAATAACGCCCGAATCGTTCATATGTTCATATGAACACTTATCGAGCCAAAAGGCAAGTCGACATTGGAGCATTTCCAGGAGTTCAGTGAAGGATCAAAGGTGGCCGCGGTGTCTCAGCGGCCCGGACCTCGCGTGATCCAACAGATGTCGCACATGAACTACACAAATAATCGTAAATCTCTCGATCGGGTAAGATCAGCAGCAGTCGCTCGCGAACAGGTTGAGCCGTCTTGCACTTCGGGCAATAAAGCGAAGAGGCTCGCAGTGATTTGAATTGGTTCATTAGCCGTACGTGAATTCCGAAAACGATAGACTTCTCCCAAAATTGACCACGGACGTATGATCGTCAACGAACTATGCGCGGTTGCCGTAGGACTCCAGCGCTTGGGTAAAGACTAAATGACTCTGATGAGTTTCCTCCGGGGTCACGCAATAAAAAGGCTGCTTCATTTTTTCCCGGCCGCTAGTTAGCTCGTCGCAGAACGCTGCCCACATCTGGAGGATGCTGTCGGTGAACCCGAACTCGAAAATCGAACCGGTGATCGTTGGATAGGCGCTCTCATAACCGAGATCGATATGTTGCCACGCCTGTTGGCCGCCCTCCTCATACTCCATAACCTGCAGGGTCTTTGGATACTTGGTCGAATAGCTCATGGAACGCTTGGTACCGATTACCCGGATGAACCAGGTGTTGCCTTCGCCCGGGGCAATTCGTTTTGTATGGATCGTTATCGGGAATTGGTGGTCTTTCTGATTGACCTCGCCACAGATGGTCGCGTTATCCCAGGTCCTGCATGGGACAAGAGCCCCTTTACCATCCGGGCGTTCCCGCACGATTTTGCTGAGCTGCGCATGAACCCGAGTCGGGAACCAGCCGAACCTTAAGGGAATATGGAGGGTGTGCATTCCGAGATCGCCCATGCAGCCATATTCACCGTTGTACTCGATCATTCTTTTCCAATTGATCGATTTCTTCGGATTCAGGTCCGACGAATGGAGCAGGCCGCTTTCGACTTCGATAATTTTCCCGAAATCCTTCTCCTGAAGCGCACGGATAATGGCGATCCCGCCCGGGAAAAAAGGTAGCTCTGAAGAGCATCGAACAAAAACTCCAGGGTTCTCTTCGATCACACGCAGAATCGCACGGTTGGCGGTCAAATCGATTCCGAACGGTTTTTCCCCGAGCAAATGTTTTCCTGCCCGGATGATGTCCGTATAGAACTGGGCATGCAGATGATGAGGGACTGCACAATAAATGGCTTGCACATCCTCGCGCTGGAGAAGTTCATGGTAATCATTCGTCGTGAATTCCAAGGTTGAAACATTTTGTTTGAACCAGCCGAAGGCGCCGTCATTCGTATCACATGCTGCCGTCAGGATGGGGCGAGCATCAGCGTTGGTTAGATGGCTCCAACGCGCGGCGGCGCTGGCAAATTCCCTGCCCATAAGGCCCAATCCAATAAGTCCGAAGCGGATTTCAGTAGCCATAAAGTCTTGCCGCGTTCAATTCAGGTAAGGGAGCGTCAAAAAGCGTATCGGCCTTTGGGGCACGTGTAGGCGAACCGTCCCCCGTTTGTTCGGATTGGGGAACAAACGTTGAACAGTGAACCCTCTCATTGGCTACTGGTGGGCGTCGGACTCGCGCTGGTCGTTGGAGTCGCACCGGGAATTGGACTAAAAACGGGCGACGGCGATGGACCAGCATCCAGGACGGGACTCGCCGACGGAATGAGACCCGAGGTTTCTGGGGTTTCGATGACTCCGTACGTATCCTTGACCGGATGTTTGGTTAGAAACTTAGTCAAGGTCCAGAGATCGACCGTAATTCCGGCCAGCCGAATTTTTGACGTTCCCGTGTGTGAGTCCTCTTCCGTGACCTGAACGATCGTTCCCGGCGTAAGATAATACGCTTTCACCTGTTCGATCATTTGCAATTCAACTGCGTCTCCCGGGTTGTTTGCCATGCGACGAACGTCCTCTTTGGCAACACAGGCGTACGGGCCGTCGGCGGTCGCCCAGCGATATCCCTTCGCTGCGAGTTCGTCATATTTGTCAGCTGATGCGGTTGACGTCAGCGTCATGGCTGCGGCGGCCACGGCCAATAGGATGGGTACTTTCATAGCTTTTTTGTTCAACTCCGTGAAATTCCAAGGTGCCGGATAAGACATCGAGGAAAATCAATTGCGTTTCACCGATTCGTCCACAATTAACTGAAGTAGCACTGGATTATTCTGCGGAAGTGGGGAGACTGAGAGTCAACGAGGAACGGAGCCCTTCACCTGCTCCAAGTTATGCCGAAGTACCTGACAATGGTTTCCTATACGCCCGAAGGGATAAAAGGACTTGTGAAGGAGGGCGGAACAGCTCGCCGGGCTGCTGTCGAAAAGATGCTGCAGAATTTGGGTGGCCGCCTCGAGGGATTTTACTTCGCATTCGGTGATAACGACGCCTACGTGATTTCCGAGGGGCCGGACAATGCGACGGCTGCCGCCATTTCGCTGGCGATAACGACGGGGGCGATTCGCACGAAAACGATCGTCCTTCTCACGCCGGAAGAGGTCGATCAGGCCATCAGGATACCGGTCGATTACCACCCCCCGGGGAAATAAATCGTGTCTCGTTCTCCGTTCTCAATACCTCAGTTGGTGAGTGAGTGGAAGCTTGTCAGAGAGCTAGCTTTCTTATTACATCCTATCCAGTCTTGACGTCGAGACAGTTGCGGAACTGACTGCATAGCTCCACAGGGACGAGCGAGCACGCCCGCCCCGGCGCAGGCGGCTGCAGTCGGTGCCTCGACAACTACGACAACCCTCCAAACCAATGCCCGCGTTGTCCGCATCCTGGTTCTCTCTCTCTCTTCTTCTTCTTTTTTTGCTTCGGGACGCACCCAGGAATCACTGGATGCCAACAGAAAATGCGATCAGTTTGAATCCTAGTTGACACGGAGTTGCGTTAACGGGTACAAGCGGTTCGACGTTTTTAAAGGAGAGCAATGGGCAAAAGATTGTCATTTTTGGCGATGATCGTCGTGGGCTTGCTCGTAATCGGGGCACCGCTTCAATCTCAAGAGTTTCCTTTTGTCGGAAGCGATGCGTACCAGGCTCTTTTGCGAGCGGGTTATAACCGGTTAGAACGCTTCGCTGCGCTCTTGGTCCCATCAAAAATCCCCTTCCTGGCCGATGGAGGTGGCGATGGTGGGGGTGGAGGAGATGGTGGGAGTGGCGGGAGCGGCGATGGCGGAGGGAGCGGCGATGGCGGAGGAACCGGCGCAGGTGGTGGGACCAGTGATGGCGGGACCGGTGATGGCGGAGCCGGTGATAGCGCAAGCAATGGTGCCGCTGACGCGGCTGCAGCGGCTGCCGCTGCAGCCAGTACTACGTCTACGACTGATGATGCAGCTGCCGCTGCAACCACCACAAGTACAACTACGGCTGATGATGCTGCAGCTGAGGACACCGCGACACCAACGACGACCACTACTGATGCCGAGGCGGCCGCGGTCGCCGCTACGACGACGACAACAACCGATAATGCGCCCGATGCGCCTTCCAACACCAATCCGTCCGCTGTAGCACCCGCCAACACTGACCCTTCTCAGACAAACAATACGCCTGATCAGACCGATCCTACCGTAAATAATGCGCTCGCGATAAACGCAGAGCCGACAACCAACCCCGCGGAACAGCAATCACTAGCGGTGACGCCGGAGCTCGCGGCGATCGAGGACATAGCGACGACCGATCCGCGCGGCGGCTTTGGTCCCGTCACGCCGACGGATACGGGCACGCTTGGCCCCGGCACAGTTCCTCCCGGGGCAACAGCCGCACCGGTGAACGTGTACATCAACGCGGTGATTGTCAGCGCCGCACAATCGCCATGGGATGCCATCAAAAAGGCTCCGGGAGTACGAAACGTCATTGTAACGGGTGGTATCATCGCGTTAGGCAAGACACCGATCGCCGGCGAAATTCCAGGAGGCGGACCTCAGCCCGCGTGGCTTCGGTTGATTCCCGATCTCGATCTATGTAGCGGCAAAAAAATCCCGCCCGTTGTTCCAAACGTGATCGATATGCGGATCATGAATTGTCCAATTAAGATTGAGGATCTTAACAACTGACGCTATTACCTAGGCGAGTAAAACTGTATGAAAAAGTCCGTGCTTTTTCGAGTGACGCTGATCGGGTTGGTGACCGTGGCGCTCTGCAAAGCCAATGCCGGTTCGGCTGTCGGGACAGATGGTCTTGGCCATAACATCTATGCGTTTGGTACGCCCAGTAGAAATGGCCAAACAGGCCGCGCTTAAGACCGGGCTCGTCGGAAGATGTTGGAACGTGAAAATTATAGCGTCTACCGATCAAACGGGATACGGCGCGATCGCGATTGCTCTCCATCCAAACGGACACGGTTCCTTGGTCGGAGTTGCGCTTGGTAGACGGTCAGCGACCGAGGCGGATACCCTAGCGATTGAGTTGTGCGTCAAAGGGGCGGCACCAATCCTCAAAGTGAAGTGGGGATTCCGGGGGTAAGTTGTCTCGTTCCTATTTGCGGCGCCCGATTTAACGCGGTGGCGATTTAAGCCAAGTTCGAGTTTGTACTGAGCTCCGTATCGCCCCCCTCTTGCGGAGAGTGATATCTCCTAGTTTGAATCGCCCAACACTTTGCGAATAGCGCTCACGAAACCCGCGTCAAAGACGGTCGTGCCAACCTTGTTAAGGATTTCTCCATGGCTGCCTTCTCGCCATCCCTGGTCATCCAGAAACTCAACCACTGTTAGCCCTATTCGTTTACAGGCCGACGCATGAGCTTTGAGGTATTGGGCCAGGCAGTACATCTCACCGATGGGTGCACGCCTCAAATTAATGAGACCGAATGGGTGGTGGCGGTCTATGCGCGACACCTGTGCGAGGTAGCGGCCCCACAATTCCATAAAGAGCTCACCGTAGCCCAGTCGGAACCAGTGTGCCTGTTTGTAATAAGGCGCGTCATGCATGCCGCGCTTCCATCCGGCGGCACGACTATCCATCAGTTCACAGAAGGCCAGTTAAATGCTAGAATACGGTGATGCTTCCTGCGTCCTGAGGAGAGCGTGGTGACCTGCACAAGCCGCTGGGATCTATACCCGTGTCGGTGCCGGTATAAAGCCGCTGAGCGAAGTTCCTAAAGAGCTCGTACGAGTCTGGCTCTTGCAGATTGGCTTGCAAATATTCAAGTCTCTTTGATAGCCTCGAAGCGCTTGAGCCGTTGACGTAACTCAGACAATTCCGCGCGCATCCCCGCGTTCTCAGCCTCAAAGTTAAGGCGTTCCCTGTCCGTTGCCGACTGCAGCTGCCCAATAGCCCGAAGCGGCTCCGGCTGCGCATGATTGGCCGGAAGCCGCGCGGGAAGTATCCCCCAAGCCCGCAGACGCTCCTCGAGTTGTTGCACACTTGAGTAAAACAAGTTTTAACACCAACCGAGGTATGATAGCTAAACTATGTGTTAAACGTTGGGGGGAATAAATGCTCTGGCCGTTGCTCGTTAAAAGCAGGCTGCACTGAAAAAAAGGTGCACGAAGGACGCAGCCGTTTTCGCGCGCTTCTCAGAGAATCGAGCACCACGACGACGAAGGATTGAAGAAGCTGATCGGGACGGTCCCTTTAATTTCCCTTGGGCCGGGGAGCGAAATGAAGAGCAGGAGAAGGGGAAAACGCGTTGCACCATGACGTTGCACTCATTTCGACCATGGCCGCCGGCTCGGTCTATGCTCTGGTTGGAGGGTACATTGCCTGCCGGCTGCGTCTACCGCCACTTCTCGGCTATCTCCTTGCCGGCATAGCCGTCGGACCGTTTACGCCCGGTTTTGTGGCGGATGCCAAACTGGCCCCGCAATTGGCGGAGATTGGCGTCATTCTTCTGATGTTCGGCGTTGGAATGCACTTTTCGCTTCGCGACCTTCTGGCGGTCCGCACGGTCGCCATTCCGGGTGCCCTGGTGCAGATCGCCGTCTCCGTGGCGTTGACCTGCGGCATAACCCATTTTTGGGGTTGGTCCATCGGGCCGAGTCTGGTTCTCGGGCTGACACTATCGGTGGCCAACGGTATTCTGTTGCGTGCTTGGAGGCCCCAGGCCAATATTATAGTCGCCGGTGGTGGATCGCCGTAGGCTGGCTGATCGTCGAAGCTCTTGTGACGGTTCTCATTCTAGTGTTGCTGCCGGCTTTGGCGGCATCCCTGGGTGGAGAAGCGGGCGGCGCAGACCACGCAGCTCACGACGATAATCCCATGCAGATCTATGCGGCGCTTGGCATCATTCTCGTGAAGTTCATTGGGTTTGTTCTGCTAATGCTGGTCATCGGTGCCCGGTTGTTACCGTGGCTGCTGCAACAAGGGGCCGCAACTTGTTCCAGGGAGTTGTTCACCCTGGCCGTAATTGCGGTTGCCATCGGGATCGGATTCGGAGCCGCTGAATTGTTCGGCTTATCGTTTGCACTGGGCGCATTTTTGCCGGTGTCGTTGTGGGTGAATCCGATCACAGCGATCGCGCGGCTGAAGAAATGCGGCCCTTGCAAGACGCATTCACGGCCCTCTTCTTTGTGGCTATGGGGATACTTTTTGATCCTGAAATCCTCGTGCAACGAACGTTCCAGGCTTTGGCTGTCCTGGTGATTATCATCTTAGAAAATCTGTAGTTGCCTTCCTGGTCGTCCTTCTTCTTCGACGACCCATCGGGTCTGCGCTGGTTGTTGCGGCGAGTCTGGCGCAAATCGGGGAATTCTCGTTTATCCTGGCTGAGCTCGGGATTAGCATTAGCCTTCGTTTGCTGCCCGCCGAGGGCCAAAGCCTGATTGTCGCAGGCGCACTGCTATCAATCGCCCTCAACTCCTTCCTGCTGAGCGCAGTGGGCGTGATTCGCGGGCGAATTGAGAGTTGAGCGACTAAATTCCTGGCCCAAACCAACCGCTCACTATCTCACTGCAACTGATCACCTTGCTCAAGAGGAAGTTATGAAGCACTTTTGGAGAAGTTTATGAAAAACGCCGGACTCGTTCTTTTATTGACTTGTGCTTCAGTGGGTCTAGCCGGCGCAGACGTCGTTGGCACCCTGAATGTTCACACCGCCCCCGATGGGCATAGGACAACAGGGCAGGATAGCGGTCAGCCCGTCGCTGTCCAGGTCGACTTTTCCAGAACTCGGGACGGCAGATACGACCTCACTGTCTGGTCGGGAGACCGACAATTTGATAAGGTCGTCCGTGTCTACGTCCAGGGGGGAAAGGCGGCTCAGGGTGAAGCGAGGTACCAAACCGGGCCGATTACCATCCACTGTCCGGCTACCGACTTGAAGCAAAATGGGCCAACGAGTTTTCAAGTGTTCGTCCAAGCAGTATTCGATAACGGCCAGAAAGGCGGCAGGGTATTGGTCGCTGAGGCGGATTGGCAGCTAGGTTCAGTTGAAGACAACCAGCCGGGAAAGAGGGTTGAGCCACGCCAAATCGTTTGTTCGGCCGGCAGCGATCTTGACAGTCACGCAACGGGTTCCTTCCTTATTAGGAATCAAAGTGAAAATTCCTTGCGGGCCACCTTGTTCTTTGGAGGACGAAAGTACGGGGACTACAATCTCTCCAGTCACGGTAATCAAAAGATTCAGGCTGACGCATGGGGTGTAAATCCCGGTGTGGGATGGTATGTAACCACCCCAAACCCAGTCTCTCCGAAAGGTCAGCAAATTGAGGCTGCCGGCCCGATTTACAACACCGAAGGGGGAAGCGAAGCCGGCTTCAATGCCGTCGAGCTGGATGGCGCGAATCCGTCTCCCACACCGACACCCGGTCCATCGCGGAGCTCTGCTAAAAAGCCATGAGGGCGCTGTTTTTTTTAAGTTTGGATCGGCCCTCCTGTCCTGTCGGCGAAATACATGTTATTTCGGGGACAGGACACGAGTACGAAGACTGGCTTCGGATTGTTTTATACCTCGGCTTGGTCTCAGGAGTTCGAACATCGGGATTTCTAAACTATCCTCCAGGCCCTGGTGCCATTTTGTTCGTGATCGCAAGGCCGCTCGTTCATAACATGAGGTCGGTCCTCGTACCAGGTCGGCACGTTTTCATCGTACAATCCCAGAATCCGTTCCGCAACGGTCGGGAATGTGCCGAGAGCCGCTCTCCTCGCTAGATCGAGGGCGATTGTCTTCTCCCCGGGATCCTCATTTACCAATACCAATTCTGACTGCCTGAGCTGCACAAGACGCTTTGGAACTTCAACTGCCACCTCACGCAGATGGAGAATCGGTCCCGTTAGGGTGACGATTTTCGGTACAAACTTCAAATAGACGTAGAAAAATTGTTCGCTCATTTTGCGCGGGCTTTCCTCCAAGATTCGTCGCGTCGAGCCCGATCTCTCGCCGCACGCGGAAAGCGCAATAGTTTGTATCCGTATCGGCCGCGCGCCTCAGCCGCGACTAAGAGTCGCGCTCACTTGCGCCTCTAAAGCTTACCAACTTTCCGGCTTCCTCATCATACATCGACTCAAATTACCATAATTGCAATGATTACTTGAGTTTAACCCTCCCTTCGGAGCGCCCTCGCTTTACAATGACAATCATTCAGGTGTGTTTTTCAATGGCGCGAACGTAGGAGCTAATCAGGCACGGGCATGTGCGTAAAAAATGACTGCACCGCTCTCCCTTAATGAGGTGGATGGGCACCAATGCCTTTAGAAATCGAAAAATGGTTTTAGTTGGAGAGTTCACCAACTCTGCCGAACTAGAAAAGTTTCAGGACGCAATCTTCTTGAGCTCTTCTGAGGCCTCTGCATCGTCAATGACCGGCGTCACGGTGAAGTCGAGCAAATCGTTCCATTGGGAAGTCTATTCGTAGATCCCTTTTAAGTCGTCAGTCTCGGCCAGGCTTAGGACCGTGCCATCGGCCCAACATAGCGAGCGACACTCTTTGGGGGACCGCCGCTGCTTTCGGGTAAACCTGCAATCGCGGCTTTGAAGTCAGTCGCATTCCCAGACCAGGTCATCATAAATTTCATGGTTTTGTTCTTCCTCATTTTTTCGAGCCATCGTCATCGGGCGAACGGAATGTCAGGGGGAAGGGAGATCGAACCAAAAGCGTTCTTTAAACTCTTCAAAAGAGTGCGCACAGAAAGCAACGTGCTTCAAGAAAATAGCTTACAAGGAGGATGCGCGTGGCCTAACGAATTCAATGTAAAGTTTGTTAATACAAAAATTTAATGACAAACAGGACATCCGGGTGATGCAGCATCCTGTTTTGAATATAAGTCTTGATTGACGTCTCCCTGGACAACGCTCGTGGTGTAAACTGCAAGATACCGCGTCGCGTTTTTAAATCGCTGCGAATTCTTTTCCCAATATCGTTGTGCTCGTCGTTGAGCTAACTGGATTTCGTTTGGAGTCGGATAATAGGTATCAAAAGCGTAGTCTCGGTTCTCTACCCTTTGGGAATTGGCGCACCCCCATAGGGGCAGGCATAGGCACATAAATAAGATTTTCAACGGCTTCACAAAAAAGGCATCATTGACGAATATTGCCATCTTAACGGAGGGTAGGTGGGTCGCTTCTCTAAACGCAAGCTCGGACTGGGCGGGACGGAAATTCGTAAGCCCAAATCTCGCACGAACATCCGCTGGAGTCCATGCTCGAGAAAAGCCGGAGGCGTAATTCGGCCTCCCTCACGAAAGACAGCCATCTCATAGTGTTCGACTCGCCCGAGCCGCCGCGATGACTCGAGGAAGCAGACTCGCACGACGCCTAATGCCGGCGAACTGCCCCCGCCGAAACCTGTGGATCCGAGGGTCCTTCTTCTTTGCGATCTTTGCGATCTTCTGTTCAAAATGTCTTTAGCCGTTTTTCCTCTCATAGTGCCGGATGACCGAAGAGGAATCATTGTCACAGAAGATCACAAAGGTCACAAAGAGAAATCCTTTTGATAGAAACGGCCTAGGCCTGGAGTCACATCAACATAAGCGTAGCGGCCCACGTGCATCGGATGGCTTTTAAAGTCTTAAAGAGAGTATAATAACTCTTTGTGATCTTTGCGATCTTCTGTTCAAAATGTCTTTAGCCGTTTTCCTCTCATAGTACCGGATGACCGAAGAGGAATCATTTTCACAGAAGATCACAAAGGTCACAAAGAGAAATCCTTTTGATAGAAACGGCCTAGGCCTGGAGTCACATCAACATAAGCGTAGCGGCCCACGTGCATCGGATGGCTTTTAAAGTCTTAAAGAGAGTAACTCTTTGTGATTCTAGCGGCGAACTAAAAGCCGACTTCTTCACTCAGGTCTCTCGCGGTGGACTTGAGATTCTGTGGAACCGGTTTCCAAGACCCGCTTCTCCCTGCTTACCGGACTCAGATAAGGTGTCAATATAATGAGAAGCGAGAGACTGGACTTCTATCTTTGTTAATACCCTCTTGGCCGCGCCTCACTGTGTTCATTGTCTCGACGCCAGGAAGACTCTACGATCTTCCGCGCTTGAGGCGGCCTGCAGTCTGGCTTCGTCTTCGTGCGAGAGCGAGGTCTTCAAGATCCTCCCTCCTGTTCCCTTTAGCTCTTCCAGCACCTTTTCTGGCGCGCGTCTTCTCACCAGGACGAAAAGGGTTGAGCTGGAAGGAGTCAGCATGGCGGCCAACTCCTTCGTGAAGTCATCGTTGATCCCCGCATCGCTGAGCGCGCCGGAAGCCGCCCCTGCCGAGGCATTTAGCCAGATCAGGCCGGTTAGCGATCCCCAGAAGCCGCCGCTGAGCGCCCGCCGCGGTTAGGTTAACGGCTTGCATATAGCGGCATTCTGGATAGACGACCATGACGTCACGAATGCCGAATTTGCGAAATTTGTGGAAGCTACGAGCTATGTCACGACCGCGGAGCGCAAACCCGGCTGGGAAGAACTGAAAAAGGAACTTCCACCGGGCACTCCGAAGCCAGATGACAGCTTGCTGGTAGCCGGTCCAGTAGTGTTCACCCCGACTTCGCGGCCGGTGCCGCTGAACGATCTTTCAGCCTGGTGGCGTTGGGTGCCTGGGGTCTGTCGATTTGAGCACTTCATCGATACTATTTCACGCTATCCATGACGGGGGCCATCACGGCGGGATCCACTGCCATCGAAAGCGCGAATCCACCCGTGACGCACATTCCGATCACGCCCACCCCTCGACCCCCGCACTCCCGATGCGCCTGGCGGGCCAGCGGCTGCGAAAATGGTAAATTCACGTGAGATGCAGAGGCTCAGCGTGCGACCGAGCGTCTGTCTCTCCTGATTCGTAGCCTCCGGACGTCCGAACAAAATCGGCGCATAGACCCGAAAACCAGCATCGCGTACCCAGCGGCGGAGACTAGCGACCGGTAGGAGTAAACCCATAGATCTCATGGATCACAGCAACTGCTGGGCCGATCTCGCCGCTGAATAGGACCGGCTTAGTCTTGCCTTCGAACGTAAAGTCGCGGGGCTTGAAATCCGAGATGTCTGTGATGAGGGGCGCACCCATAGGTTCTCTATCGGGCCAATCAGTCTATTGCGCTATCGCGTTGTGGATCACCTCTAAGGGATCTTCAGTAGCTTCGTGAACGCCATTCATAAAGATTTAAAAGAAAGCCAGTTTTTTGACCGCCTCATCTATAAACATGATTAGGCAGCGTTATCTCGTCCTTTGTGCGGTCGTAAAGTTTGGTTGTTCGCGGATACTCATGTCCCGCCATCTGCTGGGCGTGCTCGAGCCGTCCGTCGTTCTCCAGGTAAATCGTGATGCCAGTTGCTCGCCAAATATGACATCCGACTGGGGGAGAAAACCCGCCGCCCTGGCCCGCTGCGAATAGCCGCCCAGGCGTTGTACCGGTTCAAAGGGCGTCCGGTTCGAAAATTTAACCAAGCCGGATTGATTAATTATGGTTTTTATAGTAGTAAAGTCTAGGCGGGACACTGGTTTGGCGTAAATAAACGTCATCTAGCCACAAACGTCGCAATCCCATGGGGCCAGGTAATTTAAGTAACGACCTTTTGCTCCTCCCTGCCAGAGACGATACGCTGCTCCGGTCGAAGATTTTGATCATCGACGATGAGGAAGTTAATGTGCGGCTGCTCAAGCGCATCCTGCAGTACGGTGGGTTCGAAAACTTAAGCAGCACCACGGACTCGCGTAGGACGGTCGCCGTTTTTCAGGACGTTCGGCCCGATCTCATTTTGACCGACTGGCTCATGCCGCATTTAGATGGTAATGCGGTGCTTGGGCAATTACGTCAATTGATCGGTCCCGATGACTACCTACCCATTGTCGTGCTTACGGCGGACGCCACACCACAAGCCAAGCGACAAGCGCTGACCATTGGCGCGACGGATTTCTTAACCAAGCCCATTGACGCCCTCGAGGTAACGTTGCGCGTTGGCAATCTGCTCAAGGCACGCTGGTCTCATCTTAAAATCCGGGAACAAAACGCGTTGCTTGAGGAAACGGTGCTTAGGCGCACGCGCCATCTGGAGCAGACGCATGCCGAACTCCGACAGAGTAATGCCGAGCTGGAAGCGGCTCGGGAATCCGCGACAAGATACAAATCTGAGTTCCTGGTCAACATGAGGCACGAGATCCGAACGCCGATGAATGGTGTGATCGGCATGA
This sequence comes from uncultured Verrucomicrobiae bacterium, assembly GCA_963782115.1. Lineage (GTDB taxonomy): Bacteria > Verrucomicrobiota > Verrucomicrobiia > Chthoniobacterales > JAFAMB01 > JAFAMB01. The sequence continues at coordinate 804 of CAWAIK010000012.1, read as the reverse complement.
CCGGTCTGTTGCTCGACACCAAGCTGGACCCTGAGCAGTCTGAGTTCGTCGAGATCATTCGCACAAGCGCCGATTCCCTGATGGACATCATCAATGATGTTCTGGATTTCTCCAACATCGAAGTCGGCAAACTGACCTTTGAAATCCTCGACTTTGATCTGGTCGAAACGGTCGAAAGTACCTTGGACATGCTGGCCGAACGCGCCCGCGCCAAAGGCATTGAGCTGGCCAGCGCGATCGCCCCGGACGTGCAACCCCGATTACGCGGGGATCCGAGACGGTTGCGGCAAATACTGACCAATCTTATCGATAACGCCCTGAAATTCACGAGCAAAGGGGAGGTGGTCGTTCGGATTTCCAAAGGGGGGTGAAACCGCGACACACGCAGAGGTTCGCTTCGAGGTTGAGGACAGCGGAATCGGCATTCCGCTCGAGGTCCAAGGGCACCTCTTTCAAGCCTTTAGCCAGGCCGATGGTTCCACGACCCGCAAGTACGGCGGCACCGGCTTGGGCCTTGCCATCGCCATGCAATTGGTGGCCCTCATGGAGGGTGAAATCGGTTTCAGCAGCGAACCGGGCAAAGGTTCCACTTTTTGGTTCACCGCTCAAATGGAGAAGCAGACCGGTGAGCCCTAAACGCCAGCAAGCCTCGGGCCCGTGACTGGCTCCCCATGCGGATGATGGTGATGGACGATAACCACACCAACCGTTAGATCCTGCGCCATAGCCGGAAAATTCTGCTGCCACAGCCTGCATCGCTCACAAATCTCTAAGCGATGCTTTGCAGGGTTTGCGTCCGCGGTT